>NC_008268.1:4592500-5792500 GCF_000014565.1 Rhodococcus jostii RHA1
ACAGTAAGAAATCATTGTGTTAGTGGAAGTGGTCTGGAACGGCCTGTCGTAGAGGGTGAGAGTCCCGTACACGAAAACATGATGACTGTCGTGATGGAAACCCAAGTAGCACCGGGCCCGTGAAATCTGGTGTGAATCTGTCGGGACCACCCGATAAGCCTGAATACTCCCTGGTGACCGATAGCGGACTAGTACCGTGAGGGAAAGGTGAAAAGTACCCCGGGAGGGGAGTGAAATAGTACCTGAAACCGTGCGCTTACAATCCGTCAAAGCCTTTGCACACTTCGGTGTGGGGGGTGATGGCGTGCCTTTTGAAGAATGAGCCTGCGAGTTAGTGGCATGTCGCGAGGTTAACCCGTGTGGGGTAGCCGTAGCGAAAGCGAGTCCGAATAGGGCGTCCGTAGTGGCATGTTCTAGACCCGAAGCGGAGTGATCTACCCATGGCCAGGTTGAAGCGACGGTAAGACGTCGTGGAGGACCGAACCCACTTAGGTTGAAAACTGAGGGGATGAGCTGTGGGTAGGGGTGAAAGGCCAATCAAACTCCGTGATAGCTGGTTCTCCCCGAAATGCATTTAGGTGCAGCGTCGCGTGTTTCTCACCGGAGGTAGAGCTACTGGATGGTCTAGGGGGCCCACAAGCTTACCGAAATCAGCCAAACTCCGAATGCCGGTGAGTGAGAGCGCGGCAGTGAGACTGCGGGCGATAAGGTTCGTAGTCGAGAGGGAAACAGCCCAGATCGCCAGCTAAGGTCCCTAAGCGTGTACTAAGTGGAAAAGGATGTGGGGTCGCGAAGACAACCAGGAGGTTGGCTTAGAAGCAGCCACCCTTGAAAGAGTGCGTAATAGCTCACTGGTCAAGTGATCCTGCGCCGACAATGTAGCGGGGCTCAAGTACACCACCGAAGCTGCGGCATTCACACAATGCACCCCCTTGATTCTGCGGAGTCTTGGGCAGTGGTGTGGATGGGTAGGGGAGCGTCGTGTGGCCATGGAAGCGGCGGGGTGACCCAGCCGTGGAGGCCACACGAGTGAGAATGCAGGCATGAGTAGCGAAAGACGAGTGAGAAACTCGTCCGCCGAATGACCAAGGGTTCCTGGGCCAGGTTAATCCGCCCAGGGTGAGTCGGGACCTAAGACGAGGCCGACAGGCGTAGCCGATGGACAACGGGTTGATATTCCCGTACCCGTGTGAACGCGCCCCTGGTGAATCAGTGATACTAACCATCCTGAAGCGTCCTTACGCCCCTTCGGGGGCCCTGGATGTGGATGCATGGGACCTGATCTGGTAGTAGCCAAGCGATGGGGTGACGCAGGAAGGTAGCTGAGCCAGTCAGTGGTAATACTGGTGTAAGCCTGTAGGGCGAATGGTAGGCAAATCCGCCGTTCATCAAGCCTGAGAGGTGACGCATAGCCGAATGAGGCGAATTCAGTGATCCTATGCTGCCGAGAAAAGCCTCTAGCGAGCTTTCACACGGCCCGTACCCCAAACCGACACAGGTGGTCAGGTAGAGAATACTAAGGCGATCGAGATAACTATGGTTAAGGAACTCGGCAAAATGCCCCCGTAACTTCGGGAGAAGGGGGGCCTCGTCCGGTGATCACTCTTGCAGTGTGAGCTGGGTGGGGCCGCAGAGACCAGTGAGAAGCGACTGTTTACTAAAAACACAGGTCCGTGCGAAGTCGTAAGACGATGTATACGGACTGACGCCTGCCCGGTGCTGGAAGGTTAAGAGGACCGGTTAGCCACTTCGGTGGCGAAGCTGAGAATTTAAGCCCCAGTAAACGGCGGTGGTAACTATAACCATCCTAAGGTAGCGAAATTCCTTGTCGGGTAAGTTCCGACCTGCACGAATGGCGTAACGACTTCTCAGCTGTCTCAACCATAGACTCGGCGAAATTGCATTACGAGTAAAGATGCTCGTTACGCGCGGCAGGACGAAAAGACCCCGGGACCTTCACTACAGCTTGGTATTGGTGTTCGGTTCGGTTTGTGTAGGATAGGTGGGAGACTGTGAAGCGCTCACGCCAGTGAGTGTGGAGTCGTTGTTGAAATACCACTCTGATCGTATTGGACCTCTAACCTCGGACCATGATCTGGTTCAGGGACAGTGCCTGGTGGGTAGTTTAACTGGGGCGGTTGCCTCCCAAAATGTAACGGAGGCGCCCAAAGGTTCCCTCAGCCTGGTTGGCAATCAGGTGTCGAGTGCAAGTGCACAAGGGAGCTTGACTGTGAGACTGACAGGTCGAGCAGGGACGAAAGTCGGGACTAGTGATCCGGCACCGGCAAGTGGAAGCGGTGTCGCTCAACGGATAAAAGGTACCCCGGGGATAACAGGCTGATCTTCCCCAAGAGTCCATATCGACGGGATGGTTTGGCACCTCGATGTCGGCTCGTCGCATCCTGGGGCTGGAGTAGGTCCCAAGGGTTGGGCTGTTCGCCCATTAAAGCGGCACGCGAGCTGGGTTTAGAACGTCGTGAGACAGTTCGGTCTCTATCCGCCGCGCGCGTTAGAAACTTGAGGAAGGCTGTCCCTAGTACGAGAGGACCGGGACGGACGAACCTCTGGTGTGCCAGTTGTTCCACCAGGAGCACCGCTGGTTAGCTACGTTCGGAAGGGATAACCGCTGAAAGCATCTAAGCGGGAAGCCTGTTCCAAGATGAGGTTTCTCACCCCCTCGAGGGGGTAAGGCCCCCGGCAGACCACCGGGTTGATAGGCCAGAACTGGAAGTCCGGTAACGGATGCAGGTGACTGGTACTAATAGGCCGAGGACTTACCACAAAGAAGCTACGCGTCCACTGTGCAGTATCTGAAACAACACACACGTTTCAGAACAGAAGAAAGAAGCACACCCCACCACCCACGGTGATGGGATGTGTCTTCGCTGATGTTCCGTGTGACAGTTTCATAGAGTTACGGCGGCCATAGCGGAGGGGAAACGCCCGGTCCCATTCCGAACCCGGAAGCTAAGCCCTCCAGCGCCGATGGTACTGCACCCGACAGGGTGTGGGAGAGTAGGACACCGCCGAACATCCGTTACCGAAAGCCCCCCAACCTTGTTGGGGGGCTTTCGGCATTCCCGGGGACATTCGCCGACCGCTATTTGATAACGCTGCGGTAACGTCCCCCCGGTTCCCCTATGGCGGATCGTTCGCCTGCGTAACGTGGCCCGGGCAGATCCGTTGGGATCGTGCCGTGCGGTGCGCGTCCTCCCGGATCACCCGAGGTGACGAAGGGAATCTGTGGTGACGAGCACGATGTCGAAACAACGTCCGGCAGTCAGGGCGGCTGTCGCCTTCGCAGGCATGATGGTGGCCGCCGGCTCCCTGGCGGGGTGCACGAAGACCGACACGACCAGCGGCGGATCACTCCTCCAGCAGCTGCAGGACAGCGGAACGGTGACCGTCGGCTTCGCCGGCGAGGCCCCGTACAGCTTCGAGCAGGACGGCCAGCTGACCGGCGCCACCGTGGCCCTGCACCGCGAGATCTTCAAGAACCTGGGCATCGACAACGTCGAGGGCGTGAGTACCGACTTCGGAGCGCTCATTCCCGGACTGCAGGCCCGTCGCTTCGACGTCGTCAGCGCCGGCATGTCGATCCTGCCGCAGCGGTGCGAGCAGGCAGCGTTCAGTGAACCGGAGTTCAATTACACGACCGCGCTGATGGTGCCCAAGGGTAATCCCGCGAAGCTCACCGATATGCAGTCGGTGCAGCAGAGCGGGGTGCGGATGGCCGCGATGACCGGGGCGATCGAATCAGACTACGCGCAGCAACTCGGGATCGATGCGATGCAGGTGGCGTCGCCGCAGGACGGAATGGACGCCGTCGCCAACGGGCGCGCGGATGTCTTTGCGCTCACCGGAATCTCACTGAACTGGCTGGCGCAGAACAACCCGCAGGCCCCGGTGGAGGTGACGAACTCGTTCGTCGCCGAGATCGACGGGGTACCCCAGGTCGGTGCCGGGGGCACGGTCTTCCGCAAGGAAGACACCGAGTTGCGAGACGCCTACAACGCCGAGCTGGCCAAGATCACCTCCGACAAGGACAAGTACCTGTCCATCGTCGGACCGTTCGGATTCACCGCGGAGGAACTGCCCGATCCGAACCTGACCACCGCCAAACTCTGCGGCGGGGCCGGCTGATCGTCGTAGAGGTCTGCTGCCTGTGAAGGAAAACATCGATGCCTTCCTCGATGCGTGGCCGAGCATCCAGGAAGGCATCGTCGTCACGCTCCAACTGACTGCGGGAGGCGCCCTCCTCGCGTTCGTCCTCGCGCTCGCGCTCGGACTGGCTGCGCGTGCGCACAACATCGTGATCAGGGGATCGGCGCGCGCGTTCATCGAATTCTTCCGGGGTACTTCGCTGTTGGTGCAGCTGTTCTGGTTGTTCTACGTGGTTCCGTTGTTCGGCTACCTCCTCGACCCGGTGCTTTGCGGGATCCTCGCGCTCGGGCTGAACTACGGCGCCTACGGAGCCGAGGTGGTGCGGGGCGCGATCAACTCGGTGCCGCAGTCGCAATGGGAGGCGGCGACAGCCCTGGACTTCAGTCACTGGCAGCGGTTGCGCCGGGTGGTCTTCCCGCAGGCCTGGGCGGAGATGATTCCTCCGTTGACCAATCTCCTGATCCAACTCCTCAAGGGCACGGCGCTCGCGAGCTATATCCTTCTGCAGGACTTGACCTTCGAGATCGACCAACTCCGGCAGACGACCGGAAACACGCTCTTCGCCTTCGGCGTCGGGCTCGTCATCTACTTCGTCATCGGCTACGTGCTGACACTGGTGATGAACGCGCTTGAGGTGCGGGCGAAGAATCGCCTCGGCACAGGTCCGTCCCTGCGTGAGATCTTCAGCCTCGCACCCTCCGATCCACGGGGACTGGAGGCGGCGAAGCAATGAGCGTCCAGTGGAGTTGGGATCGAGCGTTCGAGGCACTGCCCGTGCTGCTCGAGGGTTTCAAGATCACCCTCATCGCTACCGTTCTCGGGTTCCTGATCTCCGTCGTTCTCGGTCTCGTCATCGCATTGATCCGGCAGGCGGCGCCGCGGTGGGTGAGTGTCCCGGTCCGCGCCGTCAGCGAGTTCATCCGGCTGACCCCGCTCGTCGTGCAACTGCTGTTCGTGTACTACACGTTCACGGGACTGTCGCCGCTGCAGATCGGTGTCGTCGTACTCGGAATCCACTATTCGACATACATGGCCGAGGTGTACCGGGCGGGTATTGAAGCGGTGCCCGTCGGCCAGTGGGAGGCGGCGCGGGCGTTGTCCATCGCGCCCACCCGGACGTGGCGTGCGATCATCCTGCCGCAGGCCATCCGGCGCGTCGTCCCGGCGCTGGGCAACTACGCGGTGTCGATGTTCAAAGACACCCCGTTCCTGTTCGCCATCACGGTGGTGGAGATGGTGACGGCCGCGCAGCAGTTCGGCGCCCGGCATTTCCAGTACCTCGAACCGTTGACGCTGGCGGGTGTGATCTTCCTGGTCGCCAGCTACCCGACGTCCCTGCTCATACGGCGATTGGAGAGACGTCTTGCCCGATGACGCGAGCGCAGCAACCCCGATGATCCGATTCGACGATGTCGTGAAGCAGTTCGGCGACCACGTCGTGCTCGACCACCTGGACTTCCAGGTCGCGCGCGGTGACCGGGTGACCCTGATCGGTCCGAGTGGATCGGGGAAGACGACCATCCTGCGGCTACTGATGACCCTCGAGAAGGTGAACGAGGGCGTCATCTGGGTGGACGGGGTACCGCTGACGCACGAGGAGAAGGGAAGCAAACTCGTGCCGGCGTCGGAGAAGTACGTGCGCCGGATACGACGCCGGATCGGCATGGTCTTCCAGCAGTTCAACCTGTTCCCCAACATGAACGTGATCGAGAACATCACCGAAGCGCCGATCCACGTGCTCGGTCTGGACAAGGCCGCGGCCGTGACGAGGGCACGCGAGTTGCTCGAGACGGTCGGTCTGTCGGACAAGGAGACCGCGCACCCGACGCAACTGTCCGGTGGCCAGCAGCAGCGGGTCGCGATCGCGAGAGCACTCGCCATGGACCCCGACATTCTGCTGCTCGACGAGGTCACGTCGGCGCTGGATCCGGAGTTGGTGGCGGACGTCCTCGACGTGCTGAGGAACGTCGCGCGCACCACCGACATCACGATGCTGATCGTCACGCACGAGATGCAGTTCGCGCGGGACGTGTCGAACCGGGTGATGATGTTCGACGCCGGGCGGGTCGTGGAAGAAGGCGACCCGGCGACGATCTTCACCGCGCCGAAGAACGAGCGCACCAAGACCTTCCTGAAGGCCGTATTGGCCGAATGATTCCCGGCTAGCTCGAACTGGTCGCGAGTTCCGTCTCCTCGGTGGCGGCGCGTCGGGCCAGCCGGCCCGCCATCCACGCGCACACCAGCAACTGCAGTTGGTGGAACAGCATGAGCGGCAGGACGATCAGGCCGATCGGCTGGCTCGCGAACAGGACGGTGGCCATCGGAAGCCCGGTGGCGAGGCTCTTCTTCGACCCGCAGAACGTGATCGTGATCTGGTCGGCCCGGTCGAAGCCGAGTCGCTTCGACCCGAACCACGTGACGGACAGGACCACGCCGAGCAGCACCGCGCACACCGCGAGCAGAGCCAGGAGCCGGCCGACGGACAGTGTGCCCCAGATGCCCTCGTTCATTCCCTCACTGAATGCGACGTAGACGACCAGCAGGATCGATCCCCGGTCGACGAGCTTGAGCGGTGCGCCGTGCTTCTTCACCCAGGGACCGATCCACCGTCGCACCGCCTGGCCGGCGATGAACGGGAGCAGGAGCATGACGAGAATGCCGATCGTGGAGGACGCGTCGAATCCTGCCCCCTCGCTCGTCATCAGCAATGCCACGAGGAGTGGTGTCACGAAGATGCCGAGGATGTTGGAGAACGAGGCGCTGACGATGGCGCCGGGCACGTTGCCCCGGGCGATCGACACGAAGGCGATCGACGACTGGACGGTCGACGGCAGCAGGCAGACGTAGAGGAGGCCCAGGTACAGCGGTTGGGTCAGGATCGTCGGAACCAGCACGCGCGCAGCGATTCCGAGTAGCGGGAAGATCACGAACGTCGCCGCGAGGATGGTGACGTGCAGACGCCAGTGACGCAGGCCGTGCAGCGCCTCCTGCGTGGACAGTCGGGCGCCGTAGAGGAAGAACAGAATTCCGACGGCAACCTTCGTGGCCCACGTGAACGCGGTCAGGGCCGTGCCGTCCGCGGGGATCAGGCTGGCGATCCCGACGGTGATCAGGATGCCGAGAATGAACGGATCGAGTCTTCTGAGCAGCGGGATCTTCGTCAGCATGGTTCGACCGTAAGGAATGCGCGGATATTTCGAAAGACGATAGTCGCGTTTACTGTAATGCCGAACCGTGATAACAATGGGTGATGTTCGATCCCGTTCATCTGCGGAGCTTTCTCGCGGTCGCGCGCACCCGCAGTTTCACCGCCGCGGCCCGGCGACTGAACCTGCGGCAGTCGACGGTCAGCCAGCACGTGGGAAAGCTGGAACTGGCCGCCGGGCGCCGCCTGTTTCTGCGGGACACGCATTCGGTCGATTTGACCGCGGACGGCTCGGTGATGGTGGGTTTCGCGACGTCGATACTCGAGCGGCACTCGGACGCCGAGCGCTACTTCACCCAATCCGGTGTGCGGGGACGCGTCCGGTTCGGGGCGTCCGAAGATCTGGTTCTGCACGAGCTACCTCATATTCTGGGCGAGTTCCGCCGCAGCCATCCGCTCGTCGATCTCGAACTCACGGTGGCGTTGAGCGAAGTGTTGTTCCGGCAACTGCACGAAGGCCGGCTGGACCTGGTCTTCGGGAAGCGTCGCAGAGGAGACCGGCACGGCGAACTGGTGTGGTCCGACCGGTTGGCGTTCTTCGCGGCCCCCGACTTCGTTCCGGATACCGAGGGGCCGGTGCCGCTGGTGACGTATCCGCCGCCGTCGATCACGAGGGAAGCGGCGCTCGACGTCCTGGAGAAATCCGGGCGCGGCGCGCGGGTGGCCTGTGTGACGGACAGTTTGAACGGGTTGCGGGCCGCGTGTCTTGCGGGTCTCGGTGTCGTGTTCCATGCGGAGACGCTGCCGCCCGCGGGACTGGCGCCGGTGCGGATGCGCTCGTGCGACGAGTGGGGGCCCGCCGTCGACGTCGAATTCGTGCTGGAGGCCCGCCGGAGTGTTCTCAGCGAACCGGAGCAGGCGCTGCGCGCCGCCATCCTCGAGAACGCGGATCGACTGCGCGCGTGACCTCGGCGGGAAACCGCCCCGCCGAGGCCGTCGAACTGTCAGAAGATGAGCACCGACAGCGCGGTGGACAGCACCAGGCCGGACACCACGGGCACGAAACACTTCCTGGCGAGTTCGAGGACGGGCACACGGGCGAAGCCGGCCACCGCGATCAACGACGACCAGGCGACGAGCGTTCCACCGCCGGACCAGATGTTCCCCATCTGACCGATCGCCGCCAGGGTTGCGGGGTCCATCCCGACGGCAGGCCCGAGCGCGCCCGCGAGTGAACCGGTGAGCGGCAGCCCGGTGAATCCGGAGCCCTCGAGGCCCGCGATCATGCCGATGGCGAGAATGCCGAACGACGTGACGAACGCGTTCTGCGGCAGGTGGGACTGCGCGGCGTTGACCAGGTCGAAGAGCAGCGTCGGACCGGTCGCGTCCGCGGGAAGCCCGAGAATGGCGGCGGAGAAGTCACCGTTGCCGATGAAGAAGAATCCGGCGATCGGGATCACGATGCCCATGGCCTTGAATGCGAAGACCAGGCCGTCGATCAGGTGCTCGGACGTCGTCTCGAGGAAGCCCTTCTTGTCGTTGGTCGCGGCCGCGGCGAACAGGATGAGCGCGGCGATGCCGCCGACCATCGCCGCCGCGTCGCCGCCCTTGAGGTCGGGCACCAGGTCGGTGAACTTGCCGACCATGAGGTAGACGATGAACGCCAGATACGCCGTGGGCACGAGTACTGCGAAAGTCTTTGCGGCGCGGATGCTCTTGAACGTGTCGTCGATGACCTGCCGCGCGGAGGCCGTGACGGGTTCGGCGAGGACCGCCGTCGACGTCGGGGGAGTGGCACTCGTCGCCGCTGCGGCCGGTGTGCGATTGATCGCGGCGCCGCCGGTGGGGGTCGCACCGCCGTCGGGGGCGTCGCCGCCGGGCTTGCCGAAGTCGCTCTCCGCGCGTGACTCCCAGTCGGTGAGCAGTTCCGGCGCGGGGCGGCGCATGTGCCTGCGCTGCGTGAAGTAGGCGATGAGGAGTGCGGTGAGACCGACGATCAGGGACATCACCAGGGCGCGGTCCGCGACGACGTCCGGATCGACTCCTGCCGACTTCGCCGACAGGCCCGGCGCCACCTTGATGATGTAGTCGGACGACAGCGCCATGCCCTGTCCGCAGATCGCGATCGCCATGCCGACCGCCATCGGGGGAAGGCCGGCGCGGATGGCGACGGGGATGAGGACGGCTCCGATCAACGGAACCGCAGGGGTGGGCCAGAAGAACAGCGAGATCGTGTAGGTGACGACGGCCAGGACGATGAAGCTGCTGGTGCCGCCGCGCATGACGCGCCGGAACGGGGCGACCATCAACCGGTCGGCCCCCATCTGCCGGAGTGCGCCGAGCATCGCCGTCACCAGCGAGATGATGAGGAAGATGTTGAACAGCTCGCGGGCGGCGACGAGGCTCGCATTGAAAATCGACGCGAGGCCGGTGACGAGGCTGTCGGAGAACACGAAGGCGGTCAGGAACGTGCCGATGACGGCGGGGACGACGATGTTCTTCCGCATGAGCATCGTCCCGAGGATGACGATGATTCCTCCGAGATACACCCAATGTGCGGCGGTGATACTTACATCCACGGTGCGCCCCTTCGAAATAGGTACAGACTAGTGGCACTAGTCACAGTGCAGTGATACTGCGCGGGGCGTTTTCCAGGGTCAACGTCCAGAGTGCACATCGATAACCAGCGTATTTGTGCATTGTGCCCGGCATTTTTCGCCGGGATTGCTTGTTGTCACGCGCAAGTAAAGGAATGCTCGGCAGAACCCGTTTCACGGAATCCTGTGTTCATAATCAGGCTTGCCTAACCAAATGTGGCGAGCGGGGTGCGGCAGGGGTTTCCGGCGAGAACGGGCATCGCCGGAACGCGAATTCTCGGATGAAAGTGGACTCTATGAACACGGCGGTCGGTCAGGCTCAGAGTGCAACCGCGGGTGACGAACTCGGACCCGGCACGTCGCCCGCGCTGGCGGCGCTGCTCGCCGGAACGTTCGTCGGCACGGTCAGCAACAACATCGTCAACGTTCCGTTGAACGCGATCCTCACCGACTTCGACGCCGGTCTCGGCAGCGGCATCTTCGTCGTCGTCGGATTTCTCCTCACCTTCGCGGCGACGATGCCGCTGGCCGGGTGGATCGGAGACCGGTTCGGGCGCAGGCGCGTGTACTGCGCGGCCCTACTGGGAACCGCGGTCTGTTCGCTCGGCGCGGCGCTCGCACCGTCCCTGCCCGTGCTCGTGATCTGGCGGTCGCTCGGCGGGATCGCCGCGGCCGCGTTCGCGCCCGCGGTCATGGGCCTGATCGCGTGGCTGTTCGGGCCCCCACGGCGGGCGCGCGCCGTCGGCGCCTGGGCTGCGGTGAACGGGATCGGGCAGGCCGTGGGCCCGTCCATGGGCGGAATCGTCAGCGACTGGTGGGGCTGGCGGTGGGCGTTCGTGCCATTGGTGCCGGTCGCCCTGATCGGGTTCGCCGCAACCCTCCGCTACATCCCGCGCTACCCCGGCAAGAAGATGCGACTCGACGTGATCGGAGCGTCCACCGTCACGCTCGGCGCCGTCCTGCTGATCCTCGGCCTCACGACCGTCTCGATGGAGCAGGTGCCCGCCTGGGTCAGCATCGCGACCATCGGCGGCGGAGTCGTCGTCACGGCCGGGTTCGTGCTCCACTGCCGGCGGGCGGCGAACCCGTTCGTGCCCATCGACCTGGTGATCGAATCGCGGTTCCTGCGCAGTGCGCTCGCTGCCTTCACCCAGATGTTCGCGCTGGGGGCCCTGCTGCTCGCGCTTCCGCTCTACCTGACGGGCTCGGGCAGTTCGACCACACAGGCGGGGCTGATGCTCTTCGTGCTACCGGTCGTCATGACATGCGTGGCACCCGTCGTCGGGCGTCTCGTCGACAGGATCGGGGCCCGGGTGGTGATGCGAACCGGGCTGGCCGTCTTGATCAGTAGTCAAGTGGCACTGGCGATCACGTTGTCCGCGGACGTCCGGAACCCGGTCGCCGTCGGCGCCGTGCTCCTCGTCGCCGGAGTGGGGATCGGCATGGTCCAGACACCCGCCGCGGCCGGTTCGACCCGATCGCCCGCCGGGGCCGTCGGAACCGGCCTGGGACTGTTCAACCTCATCCGCTTCGGCGGCTCGGCCGTGGGCGCCGCCTGGGTGGGCGTGGCCGCACACCTGTCGGCCGATCCGTACGGACTGCTGTTCGCAGTGGCGGCACTCGTCGTGCTCGCCGGATTGGCCGGGACGTTCGCCGGCGAGAACCCGGTGGCCGGCTGAGGACTAGCGGGTCACGATCTCGTGGTTGACGGTGTCCTGCACCTGGGAGAGCAGATCGAGACGGAGGGCCAGCCACAGCGTGAACTGGTTCTCGGGTTCCCGGATGTCCATGCCGATGAGCCGTGACGTGCGATCGAGCTTGGCGATCATCGTGTTCCGGTGGATCCGGAGGCGCCGCGCGGCGGCATTGATGTTGCCGCCCTCCTCGAGGTAGGCGAACAGCAACTCCTCGGTGTCGGCGTGCGAACTCGACGCCCGAAGGGGACCCAGGACGTCACGGATGAGCCGTCGGCTCTCGTCGGTGTCGGTGGCGCGGGCGAGCACACTGAACCCGCGCAGGTCGTTGTAGGCCACCGAACCGGACAGCCCGAGCCGCTGGGCGATGCCCAGGGTGATGCGGGCCTCGCGGTAGCTGTCCCCGATATCGCGGGCGCCCGCCGCGGGACGTCCGTGGGCCACCGGAATCCGCTGACCCAAACGGGTTTCGAGATCGAGCGACATGGCGTGCGCGTACTCGCTGATCTCGGATTCGACACCAGGCGTGTCGACGGAGCTCAACGATCGGATCACCACGAGCACGTCGCCGATGACGGTGACGTGCGACCGTACGCCCGGACGCGGCAGGACGCCGGCGGCGTAACGTGCCAGCCGGACCATGCTCGCGCCGGGCCGTCCCGACGCGCGGTCGACGAGACCGGGAGCGACGAACACGATGTAGTGCAGGTCCAGATCGATTTCGTGCAGCGCGGCCCGGGTGCGCAGGTCGTGGTCGTTGGCGAAGTTGCCGTGCACGAGGGCCTGGACGAAGTCGCCGCGTGCCCGCTCCTCGGCCTCGTCCACGCTCCGCTGCCGGAGCATCTCGGTGCCGATGATCGTCCCGGCCTGTTCGACGACCACCCGGTGCTGCGCGATATCGTGTCTGCGGGGGTTCGCCCCGGGCACGACGACCACGATCCAGCCCTCGTAGCGGCCGGCGAGTTGCATGGCCCCGGCGACTGCCGTCGTGGGCGCGAACAGTCCCTCCGGATGCTCCAGGCGGAACACGTGAACGTTGTGCATCCGTGCCGGTGGTGATTCCTCGAGGCGCGGCAGGGCGTCCGCGAGAGCCTCCAGCAGGGCGACGGTGCCCGCGTCCTCGACATCCGGAAGTCCCGCGTGCGCGAGGAGGCGTCCCCGGACGTCCAGGGCGACGGCGACGTCCGAGGTCAGCGTCGCGACCTCGCGGATCAGCATCGGCAGGCCCGCGCCGCGGTGCAGCAAGCCCGCGAGCGACTGGTGCACGGTGAGGGCGTAGCGCATCACGTGCGCTTCCTGGGTGAGAGCGCGCTCGGCGAGGAGCCGGTTGAGTGCGGTGAACCCGACGGGAAAACCCAGCTCCACGACCGTCAGCCCGGTCGGCCAGACCGTGCCCGCGGGCGCCGACCCGTCGACGAGAAGGACCCCGGCTCCCCGCGCCACCAGCGATTCGAGTTCACGTCCGTGCGCGGGCAGCGTTTCGGGCCGGGTGTACACAGCGACCTCGGCGAGGGAGTCGGGCCTGCTCATCACCTCGCCCCACGGCAGGCACCACGTCACCGGACCGCTCAGGGCGTCCGTACCGGACAGCAGCCGGGCCGACGCGAGCAAAGGCTCTTCCAGCAGGCCGCGTAACGACAGTCGCTCGTCCTCTGCGGCCGGTGTCGTGGTGTCGTCCACTGCGGACCCTCCTCGGGTGGTCGAAAAGTGCAGTATGGCGGAGCGCACACCTGCACTGCTTATGCACTATGCCCTGATTTCGCCGAGATTGCCGGATAGTTTGACCATGGTTCCTCCGGCGATGCCGGTGATAGAAATCGGTGCATCACTTCCTCCCGAATACGCAACGGAGAAGACAATGCATCAGGTTCACCGAATCACCCTCGACGACGCACTCCCACTGCTCGCCGCGGGGCGCGCGAAGGCCGAGGAAATCGGCGTCAAGCAGACCCTGTGCGTCTGCGACGACGGCGGCAACGTACTGGCCCTGCACCGACTGCCGGGAGCGCGCCTCACCGGCGTCGACATCGCGATCGCCAAAGCGTTCACCGCTGCCGGCCACGAGCGGGCAACACACCTGTTCAACGAGGCTCCCGACGGTCCGGCGTTGCCCGGGAACGAGGCATTCGGCATCAGCCAGATGCTGCCGGGCAAGTTCGCGGTGTTCGTCGGCGGATTTCCCCTCGTCTTCGACGGCCAGATCGTCGGCGGCATAGGCATCAGCGGCGGAAACGGCAAGCAGGACAAAGCCGTCGGAGCTGCGATGCTGGCCGAGTTCGAAGCCCTCGCCGCAGTACCCAGCTGAATGCTCACGATGTGCCGACAACGTGCACATCGAAACCCTTCCAACGCAGTCACTTCGACCGTGGCCGGGCAGACCGCGAGTCGATAACGTCGAATTCACTCCAGTCGGAGCATCCCCAACCATTCTCATACTCGAGGAAGACGAGGCACATCATGACCGAACTTCTAGGCAGGGACGATTTCCGCGCAGCTCTGGAGAACGCCATCAAGGGCCGCGAGGCGAAGAATGCGTCGTTCAGCAAGGCGTGGGCCGAGGGCAAGCTCGAGAAGCACCATTTCGCGCGGTGGGCGGAGAACCACTACCACTACGTCGGCCCCTTCGCCGACTACCTCGCGAACATCTACTCGAACACCCCCGACACCTTCACCAACGCAAAGGATTTCACCCTCCAGAACATGTACGAGGAGGAACTGGCCGACATCCGGCACACCGACCTCCTCATCAAGTTCGCCGAGGCGTGCGGCACCACGAAGGAACGCGTCGAGGACCCGTCGAACATGAACGCGATCACCCGCGGTCTGCAGTCCTGGTGCTACGCGGTGTCGCAGCGTGAGCACTTCGTCGTGGCCACAGCCGCGCTCGTCGTCGGACTCGAGTCTCAGGTACCGAGTATCTACAAGAAGCAGATCGTCCCGCTGCGTGAGGTATACGGGTTCACCGAGGACGAGATCGAATTCTTCGACCTGCACATCACGTCGGACGTCGTGCACGGTGAGCGTGGATACCAGATCGTGCTCGACCACGCCGATACCCCGCAGCTGCAGCAGCGTTGCCTGCAACTCGTGCAGTGGGGAGCCGAGATGCGCTTCTCGTACACGAAGGGGCTCTACGACACGTACGTGGCAACCGACCTCGAGCTCGCGACCGCCTGACCGTGCGCAGGGAGGGGCCCGCATCGGGCCCCTCCCGACGCAGGCATCTCGCCCGACAGGAGAGAACGATGGAGACGAACTGGACCCGGCTGGTCACCGTCCGTGAGCTCGGCCGCCGCCGGAAACTTCGCGTCGAGGTCGGGGACACCGCGGTCGCCCTGTTCCAGGCGGACGACCGGATCTACGCCTTTCGTGATCTGTGCATCCATCAGGATCGGTCACTGGCGAAAGGCACCCTGCTGCACGGGCGGGTCATCTGCCCAGGTCACCAATGGGCGTTCGACCTCGACACCGGCTACGAGGAAGACCAGGACCTGTGCCAGCCGACCTACGCGGTGAAGGTCGAGGACGACATCGTCTACGTGGATCTCACCCGCAGCCCCGATTACGCCGAGACCGCGACTTCGCCGGCCGAAGTCGACTGAGAGAGCGAGTGACCCCATGACGTTGAACACCATCGTCACCATCGGCGCCGGCCAGACCGCTGCCGTCGCGGCGCGCACCCTGCGGCGCCGAGGATTCGACGGCAGGATCCTCCTCGTCGGCGACGAGTCGCACGCGCCGTATCAGCGGCCACCGCTGTCCAAGGAATTCCTTGCCGGGCAGGAGGATCGCGAATCGTTGATGCTGCTTCCCGACGCGTGGCGCGACAAGCAGAACGTCGAACTCCTCACAGACACGACGGTGACCCGGATCGACGTGAGCAGCGGATCGGTCCAACTGTCCGACGGGCGAAGCATCGCGGCCGACGCGGTACTCGTCGCGACCGGCGGCAGACCGCGCACGATGCCGGTGAACGGTCCTGCGCCCGAACGGGTGCACTACCTGAGGACGATCGACGACGCCGAACGGCTCGCCGCCCACCTTCGTCCAGGCGTCGGTCTGGTGCTGATCGGCGGAGGCTTCGTCGGACTCGAAATTGCCGCCACTGCAACAGCCCTGGGAGCCGAGGTGACCGTCCTCGAAGCCGACCAGGTGCCACTCGCCCGAATCCTCGGGCCCGAGATGGGCGAGGTCTGCACTCGATTGCAACGGGAAAACGGAGTCACCGTCCGCGGCGGCGTCCGGGTCGACACCGTGACGACCAGGCCGGACGGCGTGCTCATCGCGCTCGACGGCGGAGAGGTGATTTCGGCCGACGTCGTGGTGGTGGGCATCGGGATCGTTCCCAACGTCGAAGTCGCGCAGGCCTCCGGCCTGGCCGTCGACGGCGGAATCCTCGTGGACGCGCAGGGGCGGACCTCGATTCCACACGTCTACGCCGCCGGCGACGTGGCAGCGCGCTTCTCCGACGCGGCAGGCAGGCACGTTCGCGTCGAACACTTCGACAACGCGAGCAAGCAGGGGGCGGCGACCGCGAACCTCATGCTCGGACGGGTCGGAGTGGTGGACCCCGCGCACTGGTTCTGGTCCGATCAGTTCGGCAAGAACATCCAGTTCACCGGCACCGCCCGCTACACCGACCTGGTGTTCCGGGGCAGCGCCGACGGCGGCGAGTTCACCGCCTTCTATCTGGACAGCGGTGTCGTGCGCGGCGCCTTCACGCTCGACCGCGGCGACGAGATCAGCGCGGCCAGAGAACTGATCGGCCGGTCGATCGCGCCTGCCCGGTTGGCGGACGAGGACGTCGACCTGTTCGACCTGATGGACGATGACGAGGAATTGGTGACGGTGTCATGATCGAGGGACTCAATCTCATTGACGGGCAGTGGGTCCCGTCGTCTTCCGGAGCGACGTTCGAGCGGCGTAACCCCGCCGATCACGACGACGTGATCGGCGTGTTCCCGGATTCCACCGAGGCCGACGTGGATGCCGCCGTCAGCGCGGTGGCCAAGGCGGCGCCGCAGTGGGCCGCGACGCCCCCGGAACGCCGCGCGGCAATCCTGGAAGCCGCGGCCGGGCACCTCGAGGCACGGACAGGCGACCTCGTCGAAGAACTCGTCCGCGAGGAGGGCAAGACCCGGGCCGAGGCGACCATGGAAGTCGGTCGGACTCCGATGAACCTGCGCTTCTACGCGGGCGAGGCGCTCCGCACCACCGGCAGCACGTATCCCACCCCGGGGGAGGGACTCGTCATCACCCTGCGTGAACCTGTCGGAATCGTCGGGGCGATCACCCCCTGGAATTTCCCGCTCAACATTCCGTCGCGCAAACTCGGGCCGGCGCTGGCCGCCGGAAACGTCGTGGTGTTCAAACCGTCCGAACTCACCCCGCTGATGGGACAGCGGCTGGTCGAGGCGCTGCTGGCCGGGGGACTTCCGGCCGGAGCCCTCGCCCTGGTCCAGGGTTCCGGTCGCGCCGGCGGCGCGGTCGCGGCGGACGAGCGCGTCGATGCCGTGACGTTCACCGGCTCCACCCAGGTGGGCCGTGCGATCCACGCGGCGGTGGGTCCGTCTCGCCGCAGTCAGCTCGAGATGGGCGGCAAGAACCCCGTCGTGGTCCTGGGCGACGCCGACGTGGACAAGGCGGCCGCACTGATCGTCAAGGGCGCCTTCGGATTGTCCGGGCAGGCGTGCACGGGCACCAGCCGGGTGATCGCGGTGGACGCGATCCACGACCGGTTGCTGGACCGCGTGGTCGAACTCGCCGAAGGGATCACCGTCGGCCCGGGCGCCGACCCGGGTGTGGGCATGGGGGCTCTCGCGAGCAAGGCGCAGCTCGCCAAGTTCCTCGAGTACGTCCAGATCGGCCGCGACGAAGGAGCCGAACTAGTCTGCGGCGGAGCAAGTCTCGACAGGGGGAACGGCTATTTCGCCGTCCCGACCGTGTTCGCCGGTGGCAGCCCCGACATGCGGGTGGTCACGGACGAAGTGTTCGGACCACTGCTGGTCTTCCTGCGGGCGTCCGGCTTCGACGAGGCCGTCGCGCTCGCGAACGACACCGAATTCGGGCTCAGTGCGGGAATCGTCACCAACGACGTGACGAAGGCTCTCGCATTCGCGGGCCGTTCCGAATCGGGTCTGGTGAAGATCAACCAGCCCACCACCGGCATGAGCATGAACGCGCCGTTCGGCGGATACAAGGCCTCGAGCACGCAGACCCACAAGGAACAGGCCGGCGACTCGATGATGCAGTTCTACCAAGCTGAAAAGACCGTCTACCTCAGCCCTTCGGCCTGAGACCTACCTGTCGACAGAGGGAGAAGACCATGGAATTCACTCGCGTTGCGCGCTCCGGACAGGTTTCCGAAGGCATCGTGCGCCGCTTCTTTGCCGGCGAACACGAGTTCGCCGTGGCCCGCCTCAACGGGAAGGCCTACGCCACATCCAACTACTGCACACACCTGGACTGCCTGCTCTCGTCCGGGAAACTCGTCGACGACGGCATCGGATGCTCCTGCCATGGAAGCGTATTCGATCTCGAGA
The DNA here is from genome assembly GCF_000014565.1 of Rhodococcus jostii RHA1. Taxonomy (NCBI): domain Bacteria; kingdom Bacillati; phylum Actinomycetota; class Actinomycetes; order Mycobacteriales; family Nocardiaceae; genus Rhodococcus; species Rhodococcus jostii. The sequence continues at coordinate 4,610,643 of NC_008268.1, forward strand.
CCGGGGAACCCGTGTGCCCGCCGGCGACGGTGGCCATCAAGACCTACCCGGTCGAGGAACGTGACGGCGAGATCTTCGTCGGCATCGACCCCGACGACACCAGTTCCGTCCCGCGCCGGCGGGCCGCGCGGGGGTGCATGAAGTGAACCCTCGACCGTCCACTCTCTCCGCCGACGGCATGGTCTCGTCCAGTCATCCCGCGGCGAGCACGGTAGGTGCCCGCGTTCTGGCCGACGGAGGCAACGCCATCGACGCGACTCTGGCCATGGCCGCGATGACCTGGCTGACGTTGCCGGGGCAATGCGGGATCGGCGGCGACGCGTTCGCCGTCGTCCGCGAACCGGACGGATCGGTGTGGACGGTCGGGGGCAGCGGCTTCGGGCCGGACGGCGGTGACGTGGACTTCTATACCGAACGCGGGCTGCGGTCGATTCCCCTCGACGGGGCGCTGGCGGTGGCGGTTCCCGGGGCGCCGGCCGCCCTCGGCGCGTTGCACGCGGGTGGCGCCACCCGCTCGCTGACGGACCTCTGGGCACCGGCGGTGCGCGCGGCGGAGAAGGGGCTTCCCTGCTCGGCCAAGACTCGCGACGACGTGCGAGAAGCGCAGACCGCGATCGCCGCCGACCCCGGACTGCGTGCGGTGTACCTCCCGGACGGCCGATTGCCGCAGGTCGGGGAGCGGCTGCCGCAGCGCGACCTGGCCCTGACCATCGAGGCACTGGCGCGCGACGTGCACGGTTTCTACACCGGTTCCTTCGCTCAGCAGGCGGTCGAGGCGCTCCGCGCCGGTGGGGCGCCGTTCGGCGGGGACGAGTGGGCGGCGGGCGCCGACGTGCGACCGGAGGACGCGATCAGCGGGCACTACGCCGGCGCGGTCGTTCACCAGACACCCCTGCCCACCCCCGGATGGATGGTGCTCCAGCAGGCGGCGCTGAACGACGGCGTCATCGGCTTCTCGCCGTGGCTCACCGCTCCGGCAGTCGATCGCATGGCGCGAGCGGCCCGTCTGGCCTTCGAGGATCGGTTCGCGACCTGCGGCGCCGGCAACGACGGGTGGAGGGCCGTGCTCGAGCCGGCCGCGATCGGGGCGGCGAGAGACCGGCTGGACGGCCGTCGGGCGTCGTCGGGCGCCTTCAGCGTGAGCACCGGTGACACCACCTCGACCGCGGCGGTGGATTCCGACGGCCGCGCGGTCAGTTTCATCCACTCGCTCGCCTTCACGTTCGGGGCCAAGACGACCGTCTCCGGCACCGGAGTGGTGCTGAACAACCGATTCGGACGCGGGGCCTATCTGATCCCGGGACATCCCAACGCCGCGGCGCCGCGGCGTAAACCGCTGCACACCCTGAACGCGTGGGTGATCACCGATACGTCCGGGAATCTCCTGCACGTCGGCAACACCCCGGGCGGGGACGGGCAGGTGCAGTGGAACATGCAACTGATCTCGCATCTGCTCGATCACGGACTCGACCCGGCGGAGGCCGTCGCGGCACCCCGCTTCACGGTCTTCCCCGGCAGCGACGCCGATGTGATCGGCCGCCCGGCGGAACTGCGGTGCGAGTCCCGCATTCCGGAGGAGGTGCGCACGGAGTTGGAGCGCCTGGGGCACGACGTCGCACTGCAGGGTCCGTGGGCCGCCGGTGGAAGCGCGCAGATCATCTCCCTCGACGTCGCGCGCGGCCTGCTGTCCGGCGCCGCCGACCCCCGCCAGGAAGGAATAGCACTCGGTGTCTGAGCAGGAATCCGTCGCCGCCGCCCCACGACCCCAGGGCCGCTACATTCCCGCGGTTGTGCACGACGGGATCGCGTACAGCGCCGGGATGACGCCACGCCGCGACGGTGTGCTCACGGTTACCGGCGTCGTCGGACGGGACCTGGACATCCCGCGGGCCCGGGAGGCGGCCGGGGTGGCGGCGAGGAACGCGGTCGCTGCGATAGCCGCGGCCGTCGGCGGCACGGCGGCCATCTCCCGGTGCCTGCGCATGAGCGTCTTCGTCGCGTGTGCCCCGGAATTTCGCGAACTGTCCGCGGTGGCCGACGGCGCGTCGGACGTGCTGGTCGAATGCCTGGGACTCGACGCGCTGCCGGTGCGCAGCGCGATCGGCGTGTACGCCCTGCCGTCCGGCGCCCCCGTGGAGATAGAGCTCACAGTGGCTGTCCGTGCATAGACCTGCACCCGGCTCCGGAGTATAAATACATCTTGTGTCTATGTTGTATTCTGCCGCGGAGCAGGCCTATCGCGAGGTCAAGGAGCTCATCCTGTCGGGCGGTCTGCCCGGCGGTGAGCTGATCAGCGAGGGCGAGATCGCCGGACGCATGGGGCTCAGCCGCACCCCGGTGCGCGAAGCCTTCCTCCGGCTCGAGTCCGAGGGCTGGATGCGGCTGTACCCGAAGCGGGGCGCGCTCGTCGTGCCCGTCGCCGACGGCGAGGCAGAGCACGTGGTCGACGCCCGGCAACTCGTCGAGACGCACAGCGTGCGGGTGCTGGCCGACCAGCCACACGCCCGCGAACTCCTCGTCGCCCGCCTGCGCGAAAACCTCGTGGAGCAGCGGGAGATCGCCGAGCGAGGCGACGTCGCCGCCTTCAGCGCCGCGGACGCCGACTTCCATCGGATGATCGTCGAAGCGGGCGAGAATCCGCTGCTCGCGACGTTCTACTCCAGCATCCGCGAGCGTCAGCGCCGCATGACCGCACACTCGATCACCCGTGACCCGGGACAGCTGCCCCGGATCATCGCCGACCACGAGCAGTTGACGGAACTCGTCGAGGCGGGTGACGCCGCCGGGTTCGACGCCGCGGTGCTCGTCCACATGCGCCGGGTCCACGCCCTCAACCCGAGAGGAGTTGCGCGATGACCGTCGTCCGCGAATCCCCGATCGAGGTGCCGGAGACGCTCGCGTCGCCGCGCGCCTGGCTGCTGGTGGCCGCGACCATGTTCGCGGTGGCGTGGGGCGGCAACGAATTCACGCCGCTCCTCGGCATGTACCGCGCCGATCACGGTTTCTCGCCGGTCACGGTCGATCTGTTCCTGTTCGCCTACGTCGTCGGGATCGTGCCCGCCCTCCTCCTCGGGGGACCACTGTCCGACCGGCTGGGCAGACGGCCGATCCTGCTCCCGGCACCGTTCCTGACGGTCGCCGGCTCCGTGCTCCTGGCCCTCGGCGCCGACTCCGCCGCCATGCTCATCGTCGGCCGCGTCCTGTGCGGTGTCGCGCTCGGCCTCGGCATGGCCGTCGGCGGCAGCTGGGTGAAGGAACTGTCGACCGCGCCGTGGGATCCCGCGGCCACGGACGGTGCCGGTGCGCGTCGGGCAGCGATGAGCCTGACCGGCGGATTCGGCCTCGGTGCGGGCGTCGCCGGCGTCCTCGCGCAGTGGGCACCGCTGCCGAGTGTCCTGTCGTACGTCGTGCACAGCGCGATCGCCCTCGCCGCTGCCGTCGCACTGTGGCGAGCCCCCGAGACCCGCGCGGCCCAGCCGGTCTCCGAACGAGTCTCGCTCGCCCGCGACCTCGCGATCCCCTCCGCCGCACACAAGCGATTCCTGTTCGTGATCGCGCCGCTCGCACCCTGGGTGTTCGGCACGGCGGCCGCCGCCTACGCGGTGCTGCCGTCGCTGATGTCCGGGCACACCGGTGGGCTGCCGCTCGCGTTCTCGGCGCTCATGTGCATGGTCGGCCTCGGGGCGGGATTCGCGATCCAGGCGCTCGGCCGCAAGATCGACACCCCCCGCAACGCGCGTGCCGTCGTGGTGTCGCTGGTCGTCGTCCTCGTCGGAATGGGCGTTGCCGCCGTCGCCGCGTCGGCGCTGACCGTTCCGCTCGCGCTCGCCGCCGCCGTCGTGCTCGGCTGCGGATACGGCATGGCCATGGTGTCGGGACTGCAGGAGATTCAGCGGATCGCGGGCCCGGACGACCTGGCCGGACTGACCGCTGTCTTCTACTCGCTCACGTACCTGGGATTCGGGACGCCGGCCGTGATGGCCTATCTGTCCGAGACGTTCCCGGCGGTGACGTACCCGAGAATGTTCCTCTTCGGCGCGATCGCGGCCGCCGGCTGTCTCGCGCTCGCACTCACCAAGTGGCGCGCGCACCTGCCCAACCCGGAGTGACCGCAGCTCACATCGGCGGCAGAGTCTTCTCGCCGAGCCAGGAATCCCACAGCAGGCGCAGCGGCTCGTCGGTGTAGTGGGTGGCCAGGTCGGTGAACTGCTCGCTCGTGACGGTGGAGTGGCGATGGGCCAGCGTCCACTGCCGCAGCAGCCCGAAGAACTTGTCGTCGCCGAGCCGGCGTCGCAACGCGTGGAGTGTCAGCGCGCCGCGCTTGTAGACGCGGTCGTCGAACATCAGCTGCGGTCCCGGATCGGCGATCACCAGGTCCTGCGGTTTGCGGGCCAGGCCCTGATGCGCCTGCTGCGCGAGCTGGTGCGCCGAAGGCCCGCCGGAGTTCTCCGACCAGATCCACTCGGCGTAACAGGCGAAACCTTCGTGCAGCCAGATGTCCCGCCACTGGCCGAGTGTCAGACTGTTGCCGAACCACTGGTGGGCGAGTTCGTGCGCCACCAGACGTTCGTATCCGCGCCGGCCCGTGCAATGGTTGGCACCGAAAATCGACAGTCCCTGCGCCTCGAGCGGGATCTCCAGCTCGTCGTCCGTCACGACCACCGTGTAGTCGGCGAAGGGGTACGGGCCGAACAGTCGGGAGAACACGTCCATCATCTGAGGCTGCCGGCCGAAGTCCACGTCGAACGTCGAACGCAGCCGCGGTGGGTGGACGGCGAACATGGGGACACCCCCGGAACCGAGGCTTCGGCGTTCGTACGGCCCGATCTGGATGGTGGCCAGGTAACTCGCCATCGGCTCGGTCTGCTCGTACACCCACGTCGTCTGGCTGGCTCGCGTCTGCTTGCTCACCAGCGCACCGTTGGCCACCGTGTAATACGGCGAATCGGTCGTGATCGCGATGCGGTAACTGGCCTTCGAACTCGGGTGGTCGTCGCACGGGAACCAGGACGCCGCCCCGTTGGGCTGGCTGGCAACCAGCGCGCCCTCGGACAGCTCCTCCCAGCCGACCTCACCCCACACACTGCGGATCGGTTTCGGCGAACCCCCGTACTGGACGGTGAGCACGAGGGCGCCGCCCGCGGGGATCGCCTGCGCGGGCGTGACGATCAGCTTGCCGTTCCGGTGCAACCACTTCGTGTTGCGGGAACCGTTGGTGGCGACCTTCGTGACGTGCAGATTGGACGCCAGATCCAGGGCGAACCGGGAGCGGGCCTCGGTGGTGACCGCGGTGATCGTGGCCTTGCCTGCCAGCCGGTTGCTGTGCACCTTGTAGGTGAGGTCGAGTTCGTACCGGGACACCCGGTATCCGCGGTTTCCGTTCTGGGGGAGATACGGGTCGACCGGCTCGTCGATCCCCTTGTCAGCCTTCACGTGGCCGCCCAGGGGGCGATCGGATTTCCCTGCCACCGCGTGGACGGCGGCACGGTGTCGCCGCGCATGACGAGCGAGGCCGGGCCGACCGTGGCGCCTTCGCCGATCCGGGCGGCGGGCAGCGCGACACAGTGCGGGCCGAGGGTGGCGCCGGCTCCGAGGATGACGGTGTCCATGGACATGATCCGATCATGGAACAGGTGAGTCTGCACGACACACCCCCGTTCCACGGTCGCGCCGTCGCCCAGCGTCACGAGATCCGCCTCGGGCAGCCAATAGGTTTCACACCACACACCCTTGCCGATGGTGGCTCCGAGGCCCCGCAACCAGACGTTGAGGACGGCGGTGCCCGTCGCGGCACGGGCGAACCAGGGTGCGGCGACCGTTTCCACGAAGGCGTCCGACACCTCGTTCCGCCACACGAACGAACTCCACAACGGGTGCTCGATCTTCCCGATCCGGCCGACCACCAGCCACTTCGCGATCACAGAGATCAACCCCGCGACCGCACCCGCGACGAGGAGGACGACGCCGCTGGCCAGTGCCGCGAGCCAGAAGCCGATGTGGTGAGCCATCGCCTGCAGCGCGAACAGCACGCCGAGGCCGATTCCGAACGTCACCGTCACCGGGATGAGGCGGCACGTCTCCACGACCGCGCGGGCCACCTTGAGCCGGACCGGGGGACGGAACGTGCGGGAGGCGTCGGTGTCGCCGGGCGCCCTGCGGAGGCGGACCGGGGGACTGCCCAGCCAGGACGAACCGGACTTCGCCTTCGACGGCGTGGCCGACAGCACCGCGACGAGACCGTTCTTGGGCACGCGCCGACCCGGACCGGTCATCCCCGAGTTGCCGAGGAAGGCGCGCTTGCCGACCTTCGCGTGTTCGATGTGCATCCACCCCCCGCCGAGTTCGTAACTCGCGATCATCGTGTCGTCGGCGAGGAATGCGCCGTCCGCCACGGTGGTGAACTTCGGCAGCATGAGCACGGTCGACGCTTCCACGTTCTTGCCGATCCGGGCGCCGAGCAACCGCAGCCATCCCGGCGTCAGGAGGCTCGCGTACAGCGGGAACAGGAACGTGCGGGCGGAGTCCATGAGGCGTTCGGTGGCCCACACCTGCCAGCCGATGCGACTGCGGACCGGGTGGTACCCCTCACGCAACCCGATCGACAGCAGCCGGACGGACACGACCGTGAGGACCGCGAACACGGCGAGGCTGACGAGGGTCGCGGCGGGAAGGATCACCAGCGACTGGAGTACGGCGGACCCGATCGTGCCTGCGTCGCGGATCCACCACCCGATGACCACGATGCCGGCGACGAGGGCGAAGATCGGCAGTCCGGCGATGAGCATCGACGTCACGCCGAACGCGGGAACCCAGTAGGCCGCGCGGCGCGGGGTCTCCTCGGGCCACGGGTGGACGGCCTTGCCGACCTTGACCGCCGGTGAGCCGGCCCAGTGCTGATTGGCCTTGACGCGTCCGAATACGGCGGAACCCGCCTCGACCTCGGCGTTGCGCCCGATGGTGGCGCCGGGAACCAGCGTGGACCGGGCGCCCACCGACGCACCCGGACCGATCTTGATGGCACCGATGTGGACGACGTCGCCGTCCACCCAGTGTCCGGACAGGTCGACCTCGGGTTCGATGGAGCATCCGTCGCCGAGCTCGAGCATGCCGGTGACCGGTGGGAGCGTGTGCAGGTCGACGCCCTTGCCGACCTTCGCGCCGAGCGCCCGCGCGTAGTAGAGCATCCACGGCGCGCCCGACAGGTTCGCGGCACCGCTGGCCTCGGTCAGGCGCAGCGCCACCCACAGCCGCAGGTGTTCGCTGCCGCCTCGGGGATACGTTCCCGGCTCGAGTCCGCGCAGCAGGATCCGCGAACCGATCACCGAGATCGCCATCCGGCCGACCGGGCTGATGAACGCGAAGAACGCGAGCAGAATCCACCACCACGACACCGTGGGCGCCCACGGCACCGTCGTGAACCAGGAGAAGACGTTGTTCGCGATGGCCAGCCACGTGACCCACTGCAGGCCCGTGAGCGTGGTCAGGGGAACGGTCGCCGCGATCTGCGCGAGCTGGCTCCGACGCGGAGTCGGCGTGACGAGGCGGGGTTCGGCGGCGTCGATCGGCGCCAGCTCGTCGAGGTATTCCGCGAGCGAACCGAGCCGCGGGTGGTCGTAGAGTTGCGCGACCGTCACCTCGGGGAACCGTTCGCGCAGCGCCGTGACCAGCTGGGCCGCCGAGAGCGATCCACCGCCGAGCTCGAAGAAGTCGTCGTCGGGGCCCGTGATCTCGGCACCGAGAATCGCCGTCCACAGCCCCGCGACCCAGGCCTGCGTGCCCTCGAGACCCAGTTTCTCCGCGGCGTCGTCGACACCCGGCGGAGGCCAGGGCAGGGCGTTCCGGTCGACCTTGCCGGACGTACGGGTGGGCAGTTCGTCGACCAGCACCAGCCGGGGAACCAGCGCCGCCGGGAGTTGCTCGGTGAGCGCGGTGTGCGCCGCCTTGAGGTCGAAGTCGGGGTTGGTGCTGGCCAGATAGCCGACGAGGACCTGGTGACCGGCACCGGTCCTGCGGACGGCCGCCGCCGCGCCGCCGACGCCGGGAAGGTTCTGCAGGGCGTTGTCGACCTCGCCCAGTTCGATCCGCCTGCCACCGAGTTTCACCTGATCGTCCGCGCGACCCTGGAACAGAAGTCCGCGGCGGTCGAGGCGGACGAGGTCGCCACTGCGGTACGCGCGATCCCAGCCGAGTGTCGGCATCGGTGCGTACTTCTCGGCGTCCTTCTGCGGGTCGAGGTACCGGGCCAGACCGACACCGCCGATGACCAGTTCGCCCACCTCGCCCTCGGGGACGGGTTCACCGGTTGCGTCGACCACTGCGAGGTCCCAGCCGTCCAGCGGGAGGCCGATACTGACCGGACTCTTGCCGTCCATCAGGGCGCCGCACGCCACGACTGTCGCCTCGGTGGGCCCGTACGTGTTCCATACCTCGCGTCCGTCGACGGCGAGTCGCTCCGCCAGTTCGGGCGGGCAGGCCTCGCCGCCGAAGATCAGCAGGCGCACGGCCTCGAGGGCCTCGGCAGGCCACAGCGACGCGAGCGTCGGCACCGTCGAGACGATGCTGACGTCGCGCGCGACGAGCCACGGGCCGAGGTCCATGCCGCTTCGCACCAGGGACCGGGGCGCGGGCACGAGGCAGGCGCCGTGACGCCACGCGAGCCACATCTCCTCGCAGGACGCGTCGAACGCGACCGACAGTCCGGCCAGCACCCGATCGCCGGGCCGGATCGGGTCTTCCTGCAGGAATATCCGGGCTTCGGCATCCACGAACGCCGCCGCGTTGCGATGGTTCACCGCGACCCCCTTGGGGGTGCCGGTGGAACCGGAGGTGAAGATGATCCAGGCGTCGTCGTCGACGGTCGGCGGACGGGCGCTCGGCGACTCGGCCCTGTCGGGGGCGGTGCCCGCGGTGATCCCGGTGCCGGTCATCACGCACCGGACCTGCGCCTCACCGAACACGAGTTCGGCGCGTTCCTCGGGGTCGTCCGCGTCGACCGGCACGTAGGCGGCGCCGACGGCGAGCGTCGCCAGGATCGCGACGTAGAGCGAGCAGGATCCGGACGGCATTCGGATTCCGACGCGATCGCCGGCCCCGACTCCCGATTCGGCCAGGACCTCCGCGGTCTGCCGGATCTCCTCGAGCAGTTCCTGGTAGGTGAGCGACGTCGAGCCGTCGTCGATCGCCGGGGCTTCGGGGTTCGCCTCGGCCGTCGCGAACAGGATGTCGACGAGTGTGCGCGGCGCCGGTGCGAATTCACGGCGGAGGAATTCCCGGGGTATACGGAGCGACAGGTCCGAATCCGTCGGCGACTGGAGAGACAATCCAGAATTCCTTCTCTGAGCGGGTGGTGGTGCGTACGGCTCGTTATCTCACGATCAGGTGGCCAGATGGTGAACAGTCGGTGGTCGGTAGGGCTTCTTCGACCATTCTTCACCCGCAGTTGCCGGTTCTCTCACCTCACATGTCGAAGTTTCCCCCGCTACTTCGTCGTCTGGTCAGAAGGAGCACCCGAGTTCCTTCTTTTCGAGGAAGGATGACCTCATGTACTACCTGGCATTGCTGGCGGACGAGAAGAACGCCACCGAATGGCCACCGGACAGTCCGGAGTTCGCGGTGGCCGTTGCGCGCCACCAGGCGTTCACGGAGAGAGCGGGCTCCGCGATCGTCGGAGGTGGTGCCTTGTATCCGAGCGCGGAGGCGGCGACCATCCGGAACGACGGCGGCCGCGCGCTGATCACGGACGGTCCGTTCGCGGAGACCGCGGAGGTGATCGGTGGTTTCTACGTCCTCGAGGGACCGAACCTGGACGAGGTGCTGAATGTGGCGCGGCACATCCCCGAGGCGATCATCGAGTTGTGGCCGATGTTCGAGTGGATGCCCGTGACCGATCAGACAGGCTGCTGGATGGCGCTGCTCCGCGAACCGGAGGCGGCGGCGGTGGCGCCGGGCACACCCCAGTGGGACGAGGGAATGGCCGAGCACGAGAAGTTCGGTCGCCTCGCCGGGTCCGCGGTGCGTGGCGGCGGGGCCCTCTATCCGCCGGACTCCGCGACGACGATCCGCGTTCGCGACGGGGAACTCCTTCTCACCGACGGGCCCTTCGCCGAGACAGCCGAGGTCGCGAACGGCCTGTACGTGCTCGCAGCCGAGGACCGGGAGAGTGCGATCGCGTTGTCGGCGAAGATCCCGGTGACGCCGAAGGGCTGCATCGAGCTCCGGCAGATCGTCGCCTACGCCGAGTAATGGACGGCGACACACTGAGCCGCGTCTTCCGGGAGGAGTCCGGTCGGGCGCTGGCGACCGTGGCACGGATGGTCGGCGACCTGTCCCTCGCGGAAGATGCGGTGCAGGAGGCGTTCGCCGAGGCGATCCGCAGCTGGCCGGAGGCGGGACTGCCCGAGAACCCGGGAGCCTGGATCACGACCGTCGCCCGCAACCGGGCACTGGACCGGTTGCGACGGGAATCGTTGCGCGGCGACAAGGAGCACGATGCGGCGCGGCTCGTTCCACCTCCGGACGAGGAAGAGGTGTGGCCGGTGCGTGACGACCAGTTGCGGCTCATGTTCACGTGCTGCCATCCCGCGCTGTCCCCGGAGTCGCAGGTCGCGTTGACTCTCCGCCTGGTGGCCGGGCTGAGGCCGGCGGAGATCGCCCGGTTGTTCCTTGCCCCGGAACCGACCGTGTCCCAACGGCTCAGCCGCGCGAAGTCGAAGATCCGGACCGCCGGTATCCCGTTCCGGGTCCCGCCCGACCATCTGCTGCCCGAGCGGACCCCGCAGGTACTCGCGTGCATCTATCTGGTGTTCACCGAGGGCTATTCGGCCACGTCGGGCGACACGGCGATCCGCGACGAACTCTGCGAGGAGGCGCTGCGGCTCGGCCGGTTGCTGTGCGAGCTGATGCCGGACGAGGGTGAGGCGTGGGCGCTGATGGCGCTCATGCTGTTTCACGACAGCAGACGCGCTCAGCGAACGGACGGCGTGGGCGATCTCATCCCCCTCGAGGAGCAGGACCGGCGGCGCTGGGACCGGGCGAAGATCGAGGAAGGCGTCGTGTGCCTGCGGGCCGCACGGCGCAGGGGAGGCGGTCCGTACAGCGCGCAGGCCACGATCGCGGCCGCCCACGCGACGGCGCCGGACTGGGCGGCCACCGACTGGAACGCCGTCGTCGCCGGTTACGACGAACTCGGCACGTACGGTGACTCGCCCGCCGCTCGGCTCAATCGCGCTGTCGCAGTGAGCTTCCGGGACGGCCCCGACGCCGGCCTCGCCGAGTTGGACGCACTCGCCGGGGAGCCGAGGCTGGCGCGGACGCACACCGTGCACGCGACCCGCGCCGACCTGCTGCGCCGAGCGGGCAGGCCCGCCGAGGCGAGCGCGGAGTACCGCGCCGCGATCGGTCTGGCGGCGAACGAACCGACCCGGCGATTCCTGGCGAGGCGGCTCGCGGAAGTGGACAGCGAGAACAGTGCCCGCTAGATCCGCCCGCGAGGCTGGTGCTGGGTGATGCAGTGGATGCCGCCGCCCCGCGCGAAGATCTGCCGGGCATCGACCGTGACGACACGGCGACCGGGGTAGACGCTCGACAGGATGTCGCGGGCGAGGACATCGTGAGGGTCGTCGAAGCCGCACGCAATGACGCCGCCGTTGACGACGAGATGATTGATGTAGCTGTAGTCGACCCAGCCCTCCTCGTCACGCAGGACAGTCGGGGCAGGTACCTCGACGATCCGCCACGGTGCACCGGAACGGTCACGGCTGTCGGACAGTACTTTCAGGATCTCGGCGGACACCTCGTGGTCGGGGTGGGATCGGTCGCGCTGGGAGTGCACGAGGGCCACCCCGGGTGCGGGCAGCGCCGCGACGATGTCGACGTGCCCCTTGGTGCCGAACTTCTCGGAATCCCGCGTGAGGCCGCGGGGGAGCCAGACCACGTGCTCGGCGCCGATCGTGCGCGCGAGTTCCGCCTCGACTCCCGCCGCGTCCAGGCCGGGGTTGCGCAGGGGGTCGAGTTGCACGGTCTCGGTGACGAGCACGGTTCCGCGACCGTCGACCTGGATCCCGCCGCCCTCGTTGACCATCGACGACGGGACCGGCTGCGCACCGGACCACCGGGTGACGGCCCCGCCGATCGACCGGTCGCGATCCCAGGTGGCCCACTCCTGTTGCCCCCAGCCGTTGAACGTCCAGTCGACGGCACCGAGGCGGTCGTCCTCGTCGAGGACGAACGTGGGCCCGATGTCGCGCATCCAGGCGTCGTCGAGGGGAGCCTCGACCACGTCGACGTCCGCGGACAGGTACTGCCGGGCGACGTCCCGGTCCGCCGGATCGACCACCATCGTGACCGGTTCGAATTCGACGATCGCGTGGGCGACGGCCGTCCACGCGGTCCGCGCCTCGTGCGCGTCGTCCTCGGTCGCGGTCATCGAGGCCCCGAGGGGCGGGAACGCCATCCACACCCGTTCCTGCGGTTCGGTCTCACTGGGCATCCGCCAGGTCACGACCGGGCCTCCGCGGCCGATACCGTCGTCGGAAGTCCGTAGGGGTGCGCGTGGTCCACGGGATCCGTCAGCCGGGTGTACGTGTCCGGCCTGCGGGTGGTCAGGAACGGGAAGAGATCGAGCCAGTCCTTCCGCTGATCGAGGTCGAGATCGGCCACCAGGACCGCCTCCTCGTCGCGGGGAGCCGACACGAGCACGCGGCCGTACGGGTCGGAGATGAACGAGGAACCGTAGAAGTCGATGCCGCCCTCGTTGCCGCAGCGGTTCGGGACCACCATGAATGTGCCGCTGGTGATGCCGTTTCCGACGATCACGTGCTGCCAGATCGGCTGGGTGTCGAAGGACGGGACGCTCGGCTCCGACCCGATCGCGGTGGGGTAGACGAGGATCTCGGCGCCGCCGAGCGAATACATCCGCGCGACTTCGGGGAACCACTCGTCCCAGCACGTCGGCAAACCGATGGCCGCACCGTCCAGTTCGGCCGGGCGGTGGACGGGGTAGGCGTCGTCGGCGGGACCGCCGCGGAAGTAGGTGTCCTCGTAATAGCCGGCGCTGACGGGGATGTGCAGCTTGCGGGTCCGGGAGAGCAGTTCACCGGACGGGGCGACGAGGATGGCCGTGTTGAAGCCGAGACCGTCCGGGCCGTCGGCTCGTTCGTAGAGGGAAGCGTGGACGCAGACCCCGTGCCGGGCAGCGGCGGCGGCCGCGAAACTGTACGTGGGGCCGGTCGTGAGGTCCTCGGCGTCGCGGCCGGGGGTCCCGGTCGCGCGGGTGTCGGCGGGGTACTTCGACAACGTGAGTTCCGGCAGGAACACCACCGCGGCGCCGAGTGCGGCGGCCTCGCCGATCGCGTCGGTCAACGCGGTGCGCAGTGCGTTCGCGTCCGGTCGCCAGCGGTGCTGCACCAGCCCGGCCCGCAGCGGTGTGCGGGCGGATTCGGTGAAGCGCGCCGGTGAGGACGGTGCGGGCAGTGCGGTGATCGTGCGAATGGTCATCGATATTCCTTCGGTGTGGGTGTGACGGGAGTGTCGGCAGTGTGGTGGGTGGGCTCGGACATCACGACGTCGATCGCGCCGAGCAGATGGGAGCGGGCGTCCTCGGTGGAGATCTCCTTGCAGAGCCACCGCCCGGACAGGCCCTCGACGAGGGCGGTCATCGTGACCGCGGTGGGCTGGGGGTCGAGCGAGCGGGAGATCTCGCCGGTGGCCTGCGCCTGCACGATCGCGTCGGCGATCTCCGACACCCACGCCGCGGTGGTCCGCGCGAGGGGATCCCGCAGCGCCTCCTCGTACACGGCGGAGGCGCGTAACTCGTTCCAGGCCAACGAGTTCTCCACGACCTCGGGACGGTCCTGGATCTCCCCGAGGAGGGAGCGGGTGAGGCGGTCGCGAGCGGAGTCGCCGGATCCCTCACCCTCGCTGCGGTACGCGCGGGCACGGTCGTTGATGTAGTTCAGGGCGGCCTCGAGGAGGCCGATGCGATCCTTGAAGTGGTAGTACAGCAGTCCCGGCGACACACCCGCGACCTCCGCGACATCGTTGACGCGAAGCCCGCGGATACCTCGTTGGGCAATGGCCGTCGCGCTGGCCTTCAGAATCGCATCGCGTCGCTCGCTCATCGGTGAATCTCCTTCGGTTCGTGCCGTCCTAGGGCCTCGGCGCCTCGACCGGGGCCACGTGTTCGGGCCACAGTCGCAGCGCGACGAGGTAGCCGGCCACGGCGATGGCCGACGATCCGACAAGACTGACATCGACACCGTGCGCGATGTCGGCAAGGGGCCCGGAGTACAGCGACGTGTCGACGGCGAGGACGCCGAACACGGATCCGGCCGCCCACGGGATGACGGCGCGCAGGTTCCAGCCCCGGGTGAACCAGTAGCGTCCACCCTTGCGGCCCAGGTTGAAGACCTGGAGGTCGACCGCGTCGTACTGCCCTCGCCGCGCAACCAGGAAGCCGGCGACGTTGATCGCGACCCACGGCGCGGCGAAACCGTTGAGCACCAAGGTCATTGCGGTGATCGAATCGACGGCGTCGACGACGAACACGCCGATGTAGAGCAGGGCCACCGCGAGCGCCGACGTGATCAGCGTGGTGTGGACGCGGCGCAACCGGGGGATCAGCGCTTCCAGGTCGAGGCCGCTGGCGTAGACGTTGAGGACGCCCTGGCCGAGTCCTCCTGCGAGGGCGACGAGGACGATCGGCAGCACGTACCAACCGGGCGCCTCGGCCACCAGGTCGGCAACGTAGGAGTCGCTCAGCGTGGTGAACGTCGACGCGGTGAACGATCCGAAGGCCGCGGTCAGGAACAGCCCGAAGAAGATGCCTGCCATGGTGGCCGCGACGATCGCACGGTCGCTGAACCGCACCCGGGAGATCCGCCTGCTGTAGTCGCCGAGCGTCGGGGCGTACGACAGCGGACCGCCGACGGCGAGGACCACGGCCAGAATCCAGGTGGGCCAGAACCCGCCGAGGAGATAGTCGCCGCTGCCCGCTCCGCCGTCGAAGCGACCCCCGAACGCGAACACACCGAGCAGGAGCAGCGCGGCGACGACGGGCAGCACGAACTTCTGGAGCGCGACCACCGTGCCGTGGCCGAACAGCGCGACGGCCACGATCTCGGCGGCGATGATGCCGTAGCCGAGGGCGAGCATGCCGTTGTCGACCGGTGTGCCGAGCAGGCGGTGGGCGGCGGCGATCAGCGCGTCACCCGAGGTCCAGACCGCGATCGCGGCGTACGCGAGGGCGAAGAGCAGGGTGAGCCCCGAGCCGATCATCCGTCCGCTCACTCCGAAGTGCGCACCACTCGACACGGTGTTGTTCGTGCCGGTGCGCGGGCCGAGGAGTGACAGGGGAGCTATGAGGAGCGTGCCGAGTCCGATGCCGACCGCGCTGGCCGCGACCGCACTGCCGAAGCCGAGTCCGAACGTGATGGGGAGCCAGCCGAACACGATCACCGAGAACGCCAGATTGCCGCCGAAGAACACGGCGAGCATGTTGAGCGGTCGCGAATCGCGTTCCGATTCGGGGATGTACTCCACGCCGATCGTCTCGACGTGTCCGAAGCGGTCCTCCGGCGGGGAGGGAGCGGTGTCGTCGACGGGCGTCGTCGGATCGAGATTCGTGGACACTGCGGACCTCACATTCTGGGGCGGAGGTGACAGTCATCACGTCCTGTTGGGAAATGAACGTATTCCAAACTGAAAATTCAGTCAAGGCCCGGGAGTGACGTGTGCCACCGAGGGCGGTGCGGAGTTTGCGCTGCTACGGCGACCGGACTAGATATATGTGTTACCTCTCGTCTCATGTATCCCTCTGTCATCGGAGTGCCTGTGCCTGTCGCCACCATCACCAATCGTCTCGCGAACCGGTGCCGGCTCCCCGAAGTGGGGACGACGTTCGGTCGACGCGACATCGAGGGTGGACGGTGAGGTCGCCGCTCGTCCGGTGGCAGCTGATCGGCTTCGTTCTCGTGGCCCTCATGGGCCTCGTCTACGTGGGTGCCAACTACGTGCGCCTGGGCAATCTCCTCGGGTTCGGCGAATACACCGTGAACCTCGAATTGGAGACGTCGGGCGGCATCTTCACCAATGCGGAAGTCACGTACCGCGGCGTGCCGGTCGGCCGCGTCGGGGACTTGTCCCTGACCCCGGACGGCGTCGTCGTCGAACTGCGGATCGACACGAGCGCGCCCGACATTCCCGCGTCTGCGAAAGCCGTCGTGGCCAACAGGTCGGCGATCGGCGAGCAGTACGTCGACCTTCGGCCCGCCGCCGATCGCGAGCCCTTCCTCGCGGACGGATCCCGTATCGCCGTCGCCGACACGTCGACGCCGGTACCCGTCGAAGAATTGCTCGCCAGCACACAGGGATTGGCGGAATCCGTGCCGATCGACGCGCTCCACACCGTCGTGACGGAACTCGGCGCGGCGTTCGACGGCAAGGGCGAAGACCTTCAGTCGCTCGCGGACTCGTTGTCGGGGCTGTCGGCGTCGGGCGCGGAATCGCTCGACCGGACGTTGGCTCTGGTGCGCAACGGTCGCACCGTGCTGGACACGCAGTCCGAACAGTCCTCGGCGATCAAGGATTTCAGTGCCGACCTGGACTCGCTCGCGGATCGGCTGCGCAGCAGCGACCCGGACGTCCGGCGGCTGATCGACAACGGAAATCCGGCGAGCGATCAAGTGGGACAACTCGTCTCGGAGGCCGGACCGGGTGCCACGACGAACCTCGCCAACCTGTCCGCCACGGCGAAGACGATCGCGGTGCAGGCCACGGCTCTGCAGACCCTGTTCGTGTACCTGCCGGGGGTGGCGGCGGCGTCGTCGACCATTGCGCCCGACGACGGAACCGTGCACCTGGGCCTGGTGGCCGAGACAAACAATCCGCCGTCGTGCACCGTCGGCTACGAGGGCACCCAGGCGATCCTCCAGGAGATGAGGCGGAACGACCCGAACTTCGACGACACGCAGCAGGACTTCCCGCAGAACACCGCCGCGTCCTGCGAAGCCCCACAGGGCAGTCTCACCGGCGTCCGCAGTGCGAACCGGATCGTGTTCGGCGACCCCGCCACCGTTCAGCCGTGGGACTCCACGCCCAAGAAGGACCCGAACAAGCTGGACCTCAACCCGATTGCGAGTCAGCTCGCCCCGCTCCTCGGGGTGACCCCCAACTGACGCGAGTTCCGCGGCCCGGATCCCGGCCCTCCCGGTTTCGGGTTGACAACTGCGCGTCGATCCTGCAATCTTCGAAACAGGTCACGAGTACCAGCGTCAAGCCCCGGCTAGCTGGTCGGCAACCCTCCACCGCGGCGGGGTGCTCCGGGTGACGACCAGGCTGAGGTCCATACCGGACCCGGCAAGCGCGGACTCCGAGAGGGCACCGACCCTGCGACGAGTCCCTGACTACGAGGGATGTCGTGATGACTGCTGTACTGACCGCTGACGTGTGTGTTGCCCCCCTAGCCCAGGTTTCGGGCTCCGACCTGCGGGTTCCGCTCGTTCAGGGAGGCGACTGTGCCTACGTCAACTTCGACTACGCCGCCAGTGCGCCGGCGTTGGCGCAGGTGACCGACCGGATCGGGGCACTGCTCCCGACGTACTCCAGCGTGCACCGCGGCGCCGGCTACGCGTCGCGGGTCTCGACCGAGTGCTACGAGAAGGCCCGCGACTCGGTCGCCCGATTCGTCGGAGCGAGTGAGGACCAGGTGGTGGTCTTCACCCGGAACACGACCGACTCGCTGAATCTGCTCGCCGGCTGCGTCCCCGGCAGCACCGTGGTCCTCGACATCGAGCACCACGCGAACCTGCTGCCGTGGAAGAACTCTCGCGTCGTGAGGGCGGCGGACGCGCTGGAGGAGACTATCCGCCTGCTCGTCGCCGAACTGTGCTCCAAGCCCACCGCCCTGCTCGCGGTGACGGGTGCATCCAACGTGACCGGCGAGGTTCTGCCGATCGCCGCCCTCGCCGAGGTGGCGCATCGTTGCGGCGCACGGATTCTCGTCGACGCCGCTCAGCTCGCGCCGCACCGGCGCATCGACGTCGAGGAGTGGGGCGTCGACTACCTCGCGTTCTCCGGGCACAAGCTGTATGCCCCCTTCGGTGCCGGTGTGCTGGTGGGCCGCCGGGACTGGCTGGACGCCGCCGAGCCCTATCTCGCAGGCGGCGGGGCGGTCCGGAACGTGACCGTCGAATCGACCCAGTGGGCGCCCGCCCCTGCCCGGCACGAGGCGGGAACCCCCAACGTGCTCGGCGCGGCGGCGCTCGCCGCCGCGTGCGATGCACTGTCCGAGCTGGACTTCGGCACGGTGGCCGCACACGAGGCCGCGCTCACCGGCCGGCTCCTCGACGGCCTCGGCTCCGTCGACGGCCTGGAATTCCTGCGGCTGTGGTCGGACGCCCCCGACACCGTGGGGATCGTGACGTTCACGATCGACGGGTTCGAGCCGGGAGAGATCGCCGCCTACCTCTCCGCCGAACACGGAATCGGAGTTCGCGACGGGCGGTTCTGCGCCCATCCGCTGCTGGGGCGCCTCGGCAGGCCCGACGGCGCCGTGCGGGTGAGTGTGGGTCTCGGAAGCTGCTCAGAGGACGTGGATCGGCTGGTCGACGCGGTGCGCACCCTGGTGGCGGGCCGCCGGAGCTGGACCTACGCCAAGGAGAGCGGCCAGTGGAATCCGGTGCCGGAGACGCGTTTTTCGCGGGACGCGCTAGTATGACGGCATGGCATCGCAGGCTGGGAGCACAATGATTGCTCACTGGTGCCGTCGGCATGTCGATCTGTGCCGAACCGCCTCGGGTATGTGTTCGAGCTGACCGTTCTTCCAGCTCTGTTTCATTCACACGTCATTCCCGAGGAACCCCTATGTCTCGAGACAATGCCTTCGTATCCCGTCCCCTTCGCATCGCCGTCGAACTGACCGGCTCCGGCCACCACCCGGCGGCCGAGGGTGCCACCGGCACGCGGCCGATCAACGGCGCGGACTACTGGGTGGACCTGACCGCCGACTCGACGGATCAGCTCGACCTCACGTCGTTCCCGCCGAACGTCGTCCGGATCCGGGCCTCCGATCTGCGTGAGGCGCAGCAGGAACGCGCGCGGATCCGCGCCGAACTCGTCGCCGACGGTCGCGACCCCGACAGCGTCACCGTCCTGGTGGACCTCGAGGTGCTCATCGCCGGAGAGGCCCGCGCCGCCCGCAAGGAGCTGGCCCTCCTCGACAGCGCCCTGGAGGCGCCGCGTGCTCCGGTGTCGTTGCAGTACATCGGAACTCCGGTCGGCCTCGCCGGGCTCATCGCCGACATCCAGGCGGCCGGCGTCGCCGACGGTGTGACCGTGCTGCCGCTGTCGCTGCCCAGAGTTCTGGAGCAGCTCGTCGACGGCACCCTTCCGTGGCTGGAGGAGCGAGGTCTCGTCACCTCCGCCGACGCCGTCGACGAAGCGCTGCGCCGCTTCGACCTCCCGCTCCGCGAGCGGGTACTGGCATCCTGACCAGGTCAGTTGCCGTCGTTCGCTGAACCGAGAGGAGTGGGCCGGTAATACCGGCCCTCGTGATACAGCAGGGGAGCCGAAGCGGAGTCGTCGTCTGCCTCGGCATGGACGCGGGTGACGAGGCCGATGACGAGCGTGTGATCGCCGACGGGGATCAGCTGGTCCACGATGACCCGCAACCAGCTGGGAGTTCCGTGGAGGACCGGTTCGCCGGTGTCGAGTCGCGCCCAGAGCGACTCGTCGGCGAACCGCTGGTCGGCGCTTCGGGAGAATCGCTGAGCCAGGTGCTGCTGGTGCTCCCCGAGGAGGTGGATCACCAGCGAATCCGCGGAATGAAGTGCATCGATACTGGACGACGTGTTCGCGATGTTGAACGACACCAACGGTGGGTCCAGCGAGACCGAGGAGAACGAGGACGCGGTGAAGCCGACCGGGCCGGACCCCGAATCGAGGGTCACGATGGTGACGCCCGCCGGGTGACGGCGCAGGGCTGCGCGGTAATCCTCGGCGCCGATTCCGGGAGCGAGGTGAGGGTCGCGGGGGAGGTCCGAACCATCGACGGTTTCGGCGTTCTCGGCTCTGTCGGACAAATCATTCTCCGGGTCGGCCCGTGTGGGCACTGTGTCATTCTCGTTCACGTCACTCTCGTTCACGAGATCTGACGTCAACTATAGGGGCGTGAACCGCCCGGGATTCAGTCGACGTCGATCGCCAGGCCCGCGGTGATCCGCACCAACTCGGAGAACGATGTGCGGAAGACCGTGTCCGGGTGCCCGGCGGCCGCCCACAGTTCCGCGTACTCCGACAGGGCGTTGTCGACGTACGTCGGAAGGTTCGTGGGATGTCCGAGCGGAGCGATACCCCCGATCGGCTGTCCGGTCGCGATCCGCACCATGTCGAGGGGCGCCCGGGTCAGATTTCCCTGCAGTCGTTTGCCCGTGTTCGCCAGATCCACCTCGTGCGCACCCGACACGAGGAGCAGGATCGGATCGTCGTCCAGGAGGAAGACCAGCGACTTGGTGATGGCCCCGATATCGACCCCCAGAGACTCCGCCGCCTCGGCCGCGGA
The DNA here is from genome assembly GCF_000014565.1 of Rhodococcus jostii RHA1. Lineage (NCBI taxonomy): Bacteria > Bacillati > Actinomycetota > Actinomycetes > Mycobacteriales > Nocardiaceae > Rhodococcus > Rhodococcus jostii. Next base: position 4,631,197 of record NC_008268.1, read on the forward strand.
GTGGGTGGAGTCGGGCTGGGTCACGATCACCCCATGGTGTCCTCGCGCGATCAGAGTCTCGGCGACATGCGCGGCGTGGGGGTGCAGGGGCGTCGGCATGAACCAAGAGTAGGTCCATTCCTCCGGCACGACATCAAGAAGCGTCGTCCGACACGACATCGGAACGGGGCGTAGTCGATTCCGGCTTCCGGAGGCGCCGGGCGGTGAACCCGAACAGCAGTCCGAGCCCGACCGCGGAGTAGAGCACGAGGGCGAGCGCGGGCTGCCCCAGCCCCACGTCGTCGAAGTACACGATGCTTCGAATTCCCTCGGTGCCGGCGCCAGGGGTGATCCAGCGTCCGATGGCCGCGTAGAAGGCGGGGATCACGTTCGAACCGAACGCACCGCCGGCGCTGGGATTGCCGAGAATGACGAAGACGGCGATCGCGAGGGGGACGGCGAGGATGCCGACCGAGGCGCGCAAACCCAGCGTGAACACGGCGGTGCCGAAGACGACACCTGTTCCGAGGAGCCACAGCGGGAACCAGTGGCCTGCGAACGTGCCGAGCACGTGAGTGGTGATCAGGGCGCCGAGGGCGCCGGACAGCGCGGCGTAGCCGAACAGGACAGCCGTGTGCACGGACGCCTGACGGAGGCTTCGCGGGGCGCCGACGAACAGGCCGATCGCCGCCGCGAGCAGGTAGCCGCCGACAACCCACCCGACCGCCAGATAGAAGCCGGACAGTCCGCGGTTGTCGTGCGCACCGACCGGAATTTCGTCGCGGACCGTGAACTGGCGACCCTGGCTGTTCTCCGCCTCGGCGAAGACCGATTCGAGCGCGCTGGAGATGGAACTGCCGCCCGCGCTCGCCGTGATCAGGGTGTCGGGGCCGACGGGGTTCATGACGAACGCACCCTGGATCTCGCGGTCGTGGAGGAGCCGCCGGGCTTCCGCGGTGTCCGAGACGACACGGGCGCGCAGCGGCCTGCCGTCGATCGCATCGAGCCGGTCGGCGACCTGCTGGTCCGTGCCTGCGGGCAGTCCCTCCGCCGCGACGACACCGATCTCGATGTCGCGGGGCGTGGGCTGATGGAACGCGGCCACGTAGCTGAGGATGAAGCCGAGCTGGAGGAGGAGAACGCCGAAGACCAGCGCGACCATCACCTTGGGTGCGCCGTACTTCGACACCGGACTGTCGTGGTGCACGGGAGCCGGGGTGGGGGGTTGGCTGTCGGTCATGGTCATCGGACGTCCTCGATCCTTGTCGATACCGTGGGTATTGAATACCCTAGGTATCGTGACTGAAGATCGTCAACCGGACAGTCGTCACACCGAATGGGCGCCCACGACGCGTCCCGGACGTGACGTCGTGCGTCAGCGCCTCCTCGACGCCGCGGCGGAGGAATTCGCCGAGCGCGGCTTCAGCGCGGCCAGGCTCGCCGAGGTGGCACGCCGGGCCGGATTCACCAAGGGGGCGGTCTACTCGAACTTCGAGTCGAAGCAGGACCTGTTCGCCGAACTCTTCGCCGCGCGCTCACTCGAACTGGCGGGACGGGTCCTCGCCGAGATCGCCGGCATGAACCCCTCGGACGCCGCGGGCAAAGGCGGCGAGGCGATCGCGTCGTGGATGGTGCGCGAGCCGGGATGGTCGCTGCTGGTTCTCGAATTCGGCGTGCTCGCGGCACGTGACCCGCAGATCGCGCAGGCCTACCTGCGGGAGCGGCGGCAACTGCGGGGAAAGCTCGTCGAACTGATCGGTGAACGCGCGCAGGAATGGGGGGTCGACGACACGTTCGACGTCCGCACCACGGCCATCTCGCTGATGGCCCTCATCTCCGGTCTCGTGCTCGAGCACTCCGTAGACCCCGAGGAAGTGGATCAATCGACGATGGGCGCCGCAGTCACCGCCCTGTTCGCGGGTGCCGTCGCGAGGGCCGGGCTGACCTGATCTCAGGCGGTGTGCGCGACGACCCCGTCGAGGAAGCCGTCGATGTGCGCCCACGTGGAGTCCCTCGCCTTCGGGCCCGCGACGAGTCCCAGGTGGCTGCCCGGCGCGGACTCGAACCGCACCGACGGAGAACCGGTGAACACGTCCGTCGCCGCCCGGACCGACGGGATCGGGGCGATGACGTCCTCGGTGCCGCCGATCGCGAGAACCGGCACCGCGAGATCGGCCAGCGCGATCGCGCCGTTCCGGGTCTCGAAACTCCCCGCGGCGAGCGCGTTCCCGAGGATCAGCTGGGTGCAGACCTGGCGGAAGAACCGTGCGGGATAACCCGGCATGTCGGCCATGAACCGGTCGATGGACTCCATGCGCGCGAGGGTCTCGGTGTCGTGCAGGTTCCGGGCGATGAACCACGGCTTGGTGAGCTCGCGCTGAAGCGCGGTGAAGCGGTAGCTCGCCTGGACCAGCGGGGCAGGCAGCCCGCCCATCGCCTGAGTCGCGGTGGTGAGGGGGCGATCGCCGGTGAACCGGCCGACCATCCGCAGCGGCGCGATCATGGTCACCGACTCGTAATCGATCGGCGTGCCGATCGCCGTCACGGAACCGATCGGCAGATAGTTCCGGCACGCAGCCGTGAGCAGCGACATCGTTCCCCCGAGGCTCCAGCCGATGAGGTCGACGGGTGCACCGTCGTGGAGTCGGGACACACGCTCGACCGCCGCCGGGATGAAGTCGTCTATCCAGTCCTCGAACCCGAGGCCGCGGTCGGAGTAGCCCATGGTGCCGTAGTCGACGAGATACGCCGCCTTGCCCGAACCGGCCAGGTGCGCGGCCAGGCTCTGGCCCGGCCGGAGGTCGAAGCAGTGTGCGGGCGCCGCGAGCGGGGGGACGAGTAGGACGGGCCGGCCGCCGTCGGTCTCGGTGGCGTCGAACCGGTAGAGGTCCTGATGGGGCGCCTCGTGGATGCGCGTCGACGGGGTTCGCTGGACCGGCGCGATTCCGCCGCCGAAGGACAGTCGCCAGGCGTTGCGGGTCAGCGTGTTCAGCGTCGGGTTCCAGGCGATGTCGAGCACGGATTTCCTCTCGTGGCGGCGCAGATCGTTGAGGTATCTGTGACTTCAATATACAGGTAATCTCGCGGTCGCCCGTCAGCGGGAGGCGAGCAGAACCCGCAACACCGTCGCCGGCCGGAGCAGCGCCCCCGGACGGTCCAGAAGATGCGTCACCCGGAGGAACGCCGACCCCACGGCCGGGTCGACGGACGCCGCCCGATCGAGCCGTGACGTGTACGCATTGACCAACCGGACCCGCGCCGACCGCCGACCGGGCACGGCCGGGATCCGCAGGTCGTTGTCGACGGTAAGCGTCCACGCGGCATCGATACACCGGTTCGCCCCACGGAGGAACCGGCGACCGAGATGCGTCCGCCCCGACCGCAGGCAGTCCCGCAGGATCGTCGCCTCCACCGCGGCCACGCTCATGCCCTGGCCGTAGATCGGGTTGAACGAGCAGATGGCGTCCGCGAACGGTAGATAGTTCGACGGCAGATCGTCCGCGGAATAGTGCCGCCGGACGGTCGTCGGGATCCGGTACCGCACTCCGGCGTCCACCGGCTCGGCCGTGCGCAGTGCGTCGTACATGTCGGGGGCGGGAAACGACTTCACGAAGTCGAGGAAACCGTCCGGGTCCAGTGGCGGCACGTCGTCCCCGTACCCGGCGAGAGTGACGATCCAGGTGCCGTCCTCCTGCACGCCCATGAATCCGCTGCGCGGACTCGACGGTCCCGGCGCCATCCCGATGCCGGAATCCCCGTCCAGATGCGGCGGGTCGAGCCGGAAGTGCCTCGTCGCGTAGCTGACGTCCACGGCCAGCTGCGTCTCGGCCGGCGGCGCGAACCCCAGCTCGCCGAGCCGGGCGACAGTCTGCGAACTGCGGCCGGACGAGTCCACGACGAGATCGGTCTCGACGACCTCCGGCGGGACGCCGCCCCGGTGCTGCATGGTCACGCCGGTCACCCGGCCGCCGTCGACGGTGACACCCGTGACGTCGGAACGGTCCCGTATCCGCACGTTCGGCAGGGCCTCGACCCGGCTGCGCATCTGCCACTCCACGAGCGGCCTGCTCGCGAGAATGCCGGGGACGCCACTGATCTCGCGCGCCATCCGATGCCCGTCGACGATCCACCGGATGTCGCCCAGTGCGTCGCCCGCGGTGGCGCCGAGGGCCAGGAGCTCGGACACGAACCCCGGCAGGAGGTCCTCCATCGCGGCCTGCCCGCCTGCGAGAAGCGCGTGCACGTGCCGGGCCTGCGGCACGCACCTGCGCGGGACGGCCGTGTCGGGCAGGATGTCGCGGTCGAGGACGACGACGCTCCGGAACGAGCCGGCGAGAGCCGCCGCGGCAAGCAGTCCCCCCATTCCGGCGCCGACGACTACGGCGTTGCCGGCCGGGGTCGTCCGGTGCGTCATGGCGGCTGTCCGTTCACAAGACGGTGCAGAGACCTCCAGGGTATTTCGCCTGACCTCGGAGAGCGGTGGTTACTCTGGAGTAATGACCGAACAGAAGACCTGGAATGCGTTCACCGTCGAGCGCAAGGATCACGTCGCGCAGGTGACGCTCATCGGACCCGGAAAGGGCAACGCGATGGGCCCGGATTTCTGGAGCGAGCTTCCCGAGATCTTCGGGGAACTCGACACCGATCCGGACGTGCGGGCCGTGGTGATCGCCGGCTCCGGCAAGAACTTCTCCTTCGGTCTCGACCTGCCCGCCATGAGCGGCAGCTTCGGGTCCGTCCTCGCAGACAAGGCGCAGGCCGGCCCGCGTACCACGTTCCACGACATGATCAAGCGGATGCAGTCCGGCATCAACGCGGTCGCCGACTGCCGCAAGCCGGTAGTCGCGGCCGTCCAGGGCTGGTGCATCGGCGGCGGCGTCGACCTGATCTCCGCGTGCGACATCCGCTACGCGAGCACCGACGCGAAGTTCAGCATCCGTGAGGTGAAGGTCGCGATCGTCGCCGACATGGGCAGCTTCGCCAGGCTGCCCGCCATCATCGGCGACGGCCACCTGCGGGAACTCGCGCTCACCGGCAAGGACATCGACTCCGGGCGCGCCGAGAAGATCGGTCTCGTCAACGACGTCTTCGCGGACGCCGACGCCGTCCTCGCCGCCGCGCACGCGACCGCGGCCGAGATCGCGGCGAACCCGCCGCTCGTCGTGCACGGCATCAAGGACGTCCTCGACCACTCCCGCGCGGCCGCCGTCGACGACAGTCTCCGCTACGTCGCCGCGTGGAACGCCGCGTTCCTGCCGTCGCAGGACCTGACCGAGGCGATCACCGCCGTCTTCGAGAAGCGCGCCCCCGAATTCACGGGCGAATAATCGGTCCGCTGACGCGGCCGCACCTCCGGGACGGGGTGCGGCTGTGTCGCAGACGCTTATCCGCAGGTAAAGCCCAGTTCATCAGTTGCCCGAAACCTCGACGCCCTCGCATACTTGCGGACTACAAGTAAACGACAGCGCAGCGAGGAAACAGTGTCGAATTCGGTCGAAACGCCGGTGGCCTACACCCACCGGCAGATCCTGGCTGTACTCAGTGGGTTGATGCTCGGCATGTTCCTCGCCGCGCTCGACCAGACGATCGTGGCGACGGCGATCCGGACCATCGCCGACGACCTCGACGGGTATTCGCTGCAGGCGTGGGCCACCACAGCGTACCTCGTCACCGCCACCCTGGCGACGCCGCTCTACGGCAAACTGTCCGACATCTACGGCCGCAAGCCGTTCTTCATGTTCGCGATCACGGTGTTCGTGATCGGCTCGGTGATGTGCACGTTCTCGACGTCGATGTACATGCTCGCGGCCTTCCGCGCAGTGCAGGGACTCGGCGCAGGCGGTCTGTTCTCGTTGGCGCTCACCATCATCGGCGACATCGTCTCCCCGCGTGAACGGGCCAAATACCAGGGCTACTTCCTGGCCGTGTTCGGCACCTCCAGCGTCCTCGGCCCCGTCCTCGGCGGAGTGTTCGCCGGGCAGGACGTGATCCTCGGAATCGATGGCTGGCGTTGGGTTTTCCTCGTCAACGTGCCGGTGGGACTGGTCGCGCTCACGGTCGTCTCCCGCGTGCTGCACCTGCCGCGACGACCGAGCGGAAGCCGGCGGATCGACTGGTGGGGCGCGATCGCCCTCGCAGTGGGTGTGGTGCCGCTGCTCGTGGTCGCCGAACAGGGGCACAGCTGGGGATGGGGCAGCTCGAAGTCGTTGGCGTGCTACGTGATCGGCGTCATCGGTGTGCTCGCCTTCGTGTCGGTGGAACTGGCGATGAAGGACGACGCACTCATCCCGATGCGCTTCTTCCGCAACAGCACCTTCGCGCTCGGTGTCGTGATCAGCCTCGTCGTGGGCGCCGTCATGTTCGGCGGCATCACCCTGCTACCGCAGTACCTACAGGTGGTGAAGGGCTCGAGCCCCACCCTGGCCGGGTTCCAGATCCTGCCGATGGTCCTCGGCCTCATGGCCGGCTCGGTGGTCAGCGGTCAGATGATCTCGCGGACCGGGCGGTACCGGTACTTCCCGATCCTGGGCACCGCCCTGATCGGGATCGGCGCGTTCCTGCTGCACACGCTGGCCGCGGACACCCCGATGCCCGTCGTGATGGTGTTCATGCTGATCCTCGGACTCGGTCTCGGAAACCTGATGCAGCCCCTCACCCTCGCCATTCAGAACGCACTGCCCCCGCAGGACATGGGGGTATCGACCGGAGCGGCCACGTTCTTCCGGCAGATCGGCGGCACCGCAGGCGTCGCAATCTTCCTGTCGATCCTCTTCTCCCGCCTCACCCCGGCCATCGGCGAGCGGGTGACAGCCGCCGCCGGCACAGCCGACTTCCGTCGAGCCGTGGCCGCGGCCGCACAGAGCAACGACCCCGCGGAGGCCGCCATGGGCCAGGGCATGCTCAGCCCCGACCACACCGGCGTCAGCGGAGTCCTCACGGACAGCTCGGTGATCGGAAAACTCGACGACGTGCTGGCCCTGCCCTTCCGGGAAGGATTCGCCGACGCAATCGGATCCGTCTTCCTCAGCGTGTCGATGCTCGCCGTCGTCGCCTTCGTCCTCACCCTGCTGTGGAAGGAAGTGCCGCTCCGCAGCGAGTCCGGCCTCCAGGCCGCGGCGCGGGGAGACGCGCAGGAGTGAGACGCCAACGGCGCCCACCCCCCGCGGGGGGTGGGCGCCGTTGCCGCAAATATCGGGAGGCTCAGTGCCAGACGGTTCGCCGCCGGCTCAGTGCCAGACGGTTCGCCGCCGGCTCAGTGCCAGACGGTTCGCCGCCGGCTCAGTGCCAGACGGTTCGCCGCCGGCTCAGTGCCAGACGGTTCGCCGCCGGCTCAGTGCCAGACGGTTCGCCGCCGGCTCAGTGCCAGACGGTTCGCCGCCGGCTCAGTGCCCGCCGTTGTCCTTCAGACGCTTGAACGAGGCCTCGACCTCGGCCTTCGCCTCGGCCACCCCGACCCAGTCGGCGGCCTCGACGTGCTTGCCCGGCTCGAGGTCCTTGTAGTGGACGAAGAAGTGCTTGATGGCATCCAGTTCGAACTGCGGGACGTCGCCGATGTCCTGGATGTGATCCCAGCGCGGGTCGCCGGCCGGCACACACAGCACCTTGTCGTCGCCGCCGGCCTCGTCGACCATCTTGAACATGCCGACCGGACGTGCCTCGACGATGACGCCGGGGAACACGGACTCGGGGAGCAGGACCAGCGCGTCCAGCGGGTCGCCGTCCTCGCCGAGCGTGTTCTCGATGAAGCCGTAGTCGGCCGGGTAGCCGAACGCGGTGTAGAGGTAGCGGTCCAGCTTCACGCGACCGGTCACGTGGTCGACCTCGTACTTGTTTCGCTGACCCTTGGGGATCTCGATGGTGACGTCGAACTCCACGCCGATTCCTCGCTGTCGTGTCGATGATGATTCGGGGAGAGGATATCGGGTCGAGGATAAGGTTGGTTGTCTGACCACCCACGAATCACAGTGAAGACGGAGGCGCGTTGCCGGGCCAGGGAAAGAAGAAGATGGGCTCGTTGGCGGGACGCCACCGTCGGAACATGCGAATTCTGTTCGCGTCGGTCGTCGTCGTGGTGCTCGCGATGGCGGCTGTACTCGTGGTCGCGGTGACCGCGCACAACGCGTCGGCGGGCCGCGGTGAACTGACGATCGCGCCCGAACCGGCGCCGATCACGGCGGCCCCGCAGGTCACGCCGGTGCCGGACGACGCCCCGATGCCGACGGCGCAGGGGATCGCCGCCGCGGTCGGTCCGGCCGCCGCGAACCCCGACCTCGGCAAGTTCAGCGGAACGGTCGCCGACGCGGTCACCGGTCAGGTCCTGTGGAGCGTCAACCCGCAGACCCCGATGACCCCGGCGTCGACCACCAAGGTCCTCACCGCGGGATCCGCGTTGCTGGCGTTGCCGACCGACCGCCGTGTGACGACGAAGGTGGTGCAGGGCGCGACTCCCGGCGAGATCGTCCTCGTCGCCGGTGGTGATCCCACTCTCACCGCGAAACCGGTCGGGGAGAACGGCTACTACCCGGGTGCGGCGCACATCTCGCAACTGGTCGATCAGATCCGGAACGCGGGCATCCAGGTCACGAGCATCGTGGTCGACATCAGCATCTACTCGGGCGACACCATGGCGCAGGGGTGGTTCCCGACGGACGTCGGCGCCGGATTCATCACCCCCACCGAACCGATCATGATCGACGGCGGACGGGCCGACCCGCTCGTGGACGAATCGCCGCGCAGTTCGACACCCGCGCTCGACGCCGGGCGGACGCTCGCCGGTGCGCTCGGCGTCGCCCCGTCGGCGGTCACGTCGGGGGTCGCGGCGCCCGGTGCGGCTACCGTGGCGAGCGTGCAGTCCGCGCCGCTGCGCGACCGGTTGCGGCAGATGATGGAACACTCGGACAATGTGCTTGCCGAAGCGATCGGGCGGGAGGTTGCCATGAATGCCGGCGCGGAAGCATCGTTCGACGGCGCCGTCGCGACCATCGGCCAGACGCTGACCGCGGCCGGATTCGATCTGTCGGGGTTCACCCTGCACGATGCCAGCGGGTTGTCCGTCGACGACCGCATCGCCCCGCACACGCTCGACCAGGTCCTCACGGCCGCCGCGGGCGACGGAAATCCCGCCCTGCGGCCGATGCTCGACTACCTGCCGGTGGCCGGTGCCACGGGCAGTCTGTCGGACCGGTACGCGTCGGGGAACCGCACGGGCGCCGGATGGGTGCGGGCGAAGACCGGCACCCTGTCCACGGCCAGCGCGCTCGCCGGCTACGTGGTGGACCAGAACGGGCGTGTGCTCACGTTCGCGCTGATGTCCAACGACCGCCCGCCGGAGGTCAGCCGTCCCGCGCTCGACGCACTGGCGGCCGCGCTCCGCACGTGCGGGTGCCAGTGATGGCCGCCGAGGGAAATGCCTTCAGCGGTGCCGTCGACTGGAAGCTTGCAGCCAGGACGGGGGTGAAGCTCGCGCGCAGCGGACCGGTGACGTCGCGGTACACCGCCGAAACCGTGGTCGCGGAACTGGCCGACGCGTCGATGCGCGCGGAACTGCCCGTCCGGGAAGTCACCGGCCTCGCCGACGGACTTCCGGTGCCGACCGCCCAGATCCTCGACCGGGCCGGGTGGATCCACGCCGCCGCGCACTCGATGTCGCAACTCACGGGCGGCGACGCCGCTCCCGGCACGCTGGTCGGCAAGCCGGCAGGCATTCAGGCCGGGGCGATGCTCGCGTACCTGTCGTCGGCGATCCTCGGCCAGTACGACCCGTTCACCGGCGACAACGGAACCCTGCTGCTCGTGGCGCCCAACGTGGTGTCCGTCGAGCGCACATTGCGGGTGCGGCCCAGCGACTTCCGGCTCTGGGTGTGCCTCCACGAGGTGACGCACCGGGTGCAGTTCTCGTCCTCACCGTGGCTCACCGGATACATGCAGGAGTCGGTGGAGACCCTCGGATCCGCCGAGGACGAGTCCGTCACCGACATGGTCGGCCGATTGTCGTCCGCGCTGCGCGCCCGCGGGCGCACGGAACCGGACGAGTCGGGCGCACCGGGCGGCATCGTCGGACTGCTGCGCGCGGCCCAGGCGGAGCCGCAACGCGAAGCACTCGACCGTCTGCTGGTACTCGGCACCCTCCTCGAGGGACATGCGGACCACGTGATGGACGCCGTCGGCCCCGCGGTCGTGCCGTCGGTGGCCGCGATCCGGGCGGCGTTCGATCAGCGGCGCCGCCGCAAGAGCAATCCGGTGCAGCGTCTCATCCGGGCACTGCTCGGGATGGACGCCAAGATGGCGCAGTACGTGCGCGGCAAGGCATTCGTCGACGCGGTCGTGGACAGGGTCGGGATGGACCGGTTCAACGTCGTGTGGACCGGCCCCGACACCTTGCCGCGGCTCGCGGAGATCGACGCGCCGGACGCCTGGGTGTCCCGGGTTCTGGGCTGATTCGAGGAAGGGCTGAGCGGTGATGGTGCTTCCCGAGGAGCCGGCGATCCTCGAGGTTCGTCACGCCGTGCGGCGCTGGATCGCGGCGCACGCCCCGGACGGTGAGATCGCGGTCGCGTTGTCGGGTGGCGCCGACTCACTGGCACTGACCGCGGCGGCCGCCGCCGAGGCACGGTCGGTGTGTGCCCTCGTCGTCGATCATCGGCTGCAGCCGGGTTCCGCCGACGTGGCCGACGAGGCGGCCGCCCGTGCCCGAGCGCTCGGCTGCGCGTCCGCCGAGGTGCTTCCCGTCGATGTGACCGGGTCGGGCGGACTCGAGGCGGCCGCCAGGCAGGCCCGTTACCGCGCCCTCGACTCGGCGCGCGGAACCCGTCCGGTGCTGCTGGGACACACCCTCGACGACCAGGCCGAAACGGTGTTACTGGGGTTGTCGCGCGGTTCGGGCGGTCGATCCATCTGGGGGATGAGCGCGTACGACACCCCGTGGGGGCGTCCGCTACTGGACGTGCGCCGCGCGTTGACCCGGCAGGCCTGCGCGGAACTGGGACTGAGCCCGCACGAGGACCCGCACAACGCCTCCCCCGACTTCGTGCGGGTGCGGCTGCGCACCGAGGTGCTGCCGCTGCTCGAGGACGTCCTGGGCGGCGGCGTCGCCGGGGCCCTCGCCCGCACCGGGGAACACCTGCGCGAGGAAGGTGCGGTCCTCGACGCGATGGCCGCCGACGCCCAGGCAAAGGCCGTGGTGGAAGGCGAAATCGACACCGCCCTGCTCGCTCTGTCGGCGCCACCGGTCCGCCGGCGGGTGCTGCGCAGCTGGCTCCTCGCGGCCGGTGCCCGCGGTCTCGGAGACACCCAGCTGCGGGCCGTGGACGACCTCGTCGCACGGTGGCGGGGACAGGGGCAGGTGGCGATCGGGGGCGGAACACCGGACGCGAGGTTCGTGGTCCGCCGACGACGTGGCAGGCTGAACGTCGGATTGGACGACCGACGAAGGGTTTGATCGCGTGTACGAAGGCGACATCGCATCGGTACTGATCTCCGAGGACGAGATCCGTCGACGTACCGTCGAACTGGCCGAGGAGATCGCCAAGCGCTACCCGGAGGGCGCCCCGGAGGGGGATCTGCTCCTGGTGGGTGTCCTCAAGGGCGCCATCTTCTTCATGACCGACTTCGCGCGGGCCCTCCCCATCCCCACCCAGATGGAGTTCATGGCCGTCAGCTCCTACGGGTCGTCCACGTCGTCCTCGGGCGTCGTGCGCATCCTCAAGGACCTCGACAAGGACATCGCAGGCCGGCACGTGCTGATCGTCGAGGACATCATCGACTCCGGTCTGACGCTGTCCTGGCTGATGCGCAACCTGTCGAGCCGCAACCCCGCGTCGCTCGAGGTCGTCACGCTGCTGCGCAAGCCCGACGCCATCAAGGTCGACGTCAACGTCGCGAACGTCGGCTTCGACATTCCCAACGAATTCGTCGTCGGGTACGGCCTCGACTACGCCGAGCGTTACCGCGACCTGCCGTACATCGGGACCCTCGAGCCTTCCGTCTACGGCGGCTGATCTCCGCGCCGCCCGTCAGCGGACGGGTTCGTGGGATACGGCGAGCTCCAGCGCCCGCAGGTCCTGCTCCAGTTGCCGGAACAGCCAGTACACGCCGACGAACGCGAAGATGCCGCCGACGCACAGGATGCGGACCGCGATGATCACCAGCGTGATCTCGTCGGGCGACAGGAACGTCACCCCGGCCACACCGGCCAGCGGAACCGAGGCGGCCACCGCGAGATACAGCGTGCTCCGGCGGTCGAGACCCCGCAGTTTGTGCGCGTCGGCGCTGCTGGCGATGTCCTGCGGCAGCAGGGTCGGGTAGATGCAGCGCACCGCGAAGAACGCCACCACGAAGAACGGGTACGCCACCGACACGGCACCGCACACGATCAATGATGCGATGAAGTGCACGTACGCGCCCGGCGGCACGTTCCCCGCCGCGAGTTGCAGGGAAATCGGATAGGCGATGCCCGCGATGACCCACAACCCGAACACCACGAGCACGACGCGGTCGCCGAGCAGCAGCGTGTCGGTGCGGGCCCGGGCCAGCGTCTGGCGGTCGTACGTTTTCCCCTTGCGCAGACCCCGCGGAACGAGCAGCGGATATCGGCACCAGTAGAGCAGCATGATCGCGCCCAACGGGAACGCGATCGAATTGATCACCAATTGGATCGATTCGAACGAGTGCTGGGCCTCCGGCGTCAGATTGCTGATGATCAGCATCTTGTTGTGGTGATAGTTGTAGGCGCCCGCGAGGGCATTCGGCACCGCGATACCGATCACCAGAATCGGGAGGGCGAATCGGCGCAGCCGCATGCGCCAACTGTTCGGCGGCGGATCGACGAGGTCCCGGGCCCGCGGATTCAGGCACAGGTCGAATTGCTGGGCCAGTTCGGCGCCGGACGACCACCGGTCCTCCGGTTTCGGTGCCAGACACGTCAGCAGCACCCGTCGCAGCGACGGCGGGCAGTCGTAGGGCAACTGGTCCAGAAATTCGGGGTCGATGTCGCGGCTGCGGCGGTCCAGCATCGCTTCGAGTGCGACGAGCGACTCGCTCGACACGTCCTCGTCCTCGAACGGACGCCGCCCGCACATCAGCTCCCACAGCATCACCCCGAGGGCGAAGATGTCGCTGCGGGTGTCGAGGTCCGCCGCCGTCCCCGGCATGCCGCGGTGACACGCCTCGAGCTGCTCGGGCGACATGTACGCCAGGGACCCGCCGAAGTAGGCGAGCGGTGACGCCCCGGTGACGGTGTCGCTGAAACTGATGTTGAAATCGGCTAGCTTCGGCACACCCTCGGCCGTCAACAGGATATTGGCGGGCTTGATGTCGCGGTGCAGGACGCCGCGCTTACCGGCGTAGTCGAGGGCTTCGGCCAGTCGCCGCCCCAGCCACGCGATGGTCTCCGGCCAGGTGAGCGACGCGATCTCGTCCCGCACACTCGAGTCGGTGGGCCTGAGCTCGCCCTTCTCCCGCATCTCCTCGTCGACCACGTCCAGCAGCAGACTGCCCGTCCGGTCCTGTTCCGGGGTCACACGCACGCGGCGCAGCACCCGCAGCAGGGTGCCACCCGGCAGGTACTGCATGTAGAGGAGGCGTAGCTGGCGGTCTTCGAGCAACCGCTGGTCGAACACGCGCACGATGTAGTTGTGGTCGAGCTGAGCGAGGGTCTGCGGCTCGTTCCCCTTGTCGTGCGAGATCTTCACCGCGACGAGTCGCTGCATCGACCGCTGTCGTGCCAGGAACACGCGGCCGAACGCGCCGCTGCCCAGGCCCATCAGCAAGTCGAAGTCGTCGACCTGCTGACCGACCTCCACATCGTCGAGAGCCGCATTGCTCGGCGGCTTGGTGATGAGCGTGTCCGGCTGCCTGGCGGTCACGGTCGGACCGGCGGCCGCGGTTTGTTCGGCGGCGGCGGTTTGTTCGGCGGCGGCGGTCTGCTCGGCGGTCATCGTCCGTGCGGACACGGTGTGCGCAGCAACCACCGTCGACGGGCCGGCCGCGACCGTCGCTTCGCTGCTCTCGTGTTCGGAGTTCGTGACTCCGACGGTCCGTTCGGCAGAGTCCGATCCAGCGGCCGATCCGTCTCTGCCCGACCCGTTTCCTCTGGTCATTGCACATCGAGGGTTCTACTGGGCGGGTTCTCTGGGCACATCGAGGTTGTCTGGAGCGGTGTGAAGAGTCCCATCCAGGGACAAGCGAATGGTAACCCCACAGACCTACCGTATCCAGCGCGAATACTCGAAATGCCTGCTTCGCTGCACCATATACTCGGGTAATGGGGGACTCCCCGTTCACCTCAGCCGTCGTCGTCGCCGAGCAGGTTCGCTCGGGCGTCTCGAGCCCGATGGAGCATGTCGAGGCCGCGCTCGCGGCCATCGAACAGCGTGAACCGAAGATTCAGGCGTTCGTCACCGTCCTCGCCGAACAGGCCCGAGCCGACGCGCTCGCCCTCTCCCGCAGGCCGGATCTGTCCACACTTCCGCTGGCAGGAGTGCCCGTCGCGATCAAAGACGTCATCTCGGTGGCCGGGCTGCCGATGCGCGAGGGATCGGGTGCGACCAGTGCCGAACCGAGGGTCGCCGATCACCCGGTCGTCGCGCGACTGCGGGCGGCGGGAGCGGTGGTCGTGGGCCTGACCACCCTCCCCGAACTGGCGGTGTGGGGAACCACCGACGCGCCCGGCCACATCACCCGCAATCCGTGGAATCCGTCCCTGACCTGTGGGGGTTCGTCCGGGGGAGCCGCCGCCGCCGTCGCCGCGGGGATGGTGCCCCTGGCCCACGGGACCGACGGTCTGGGGTCGATCCGCATCCCGTCGGCGAACTGCGGAGTGTTCGGTATCAAACCGGGCAGGGGAGTCGTGCCGTCCGAACTCGGCGCCACCTCGTGGTTCGGCATGGCCGAGAACGGGCCCATCGCCACGACCGTCGACGACGCTGCCCTCATGCTGTCCGTCCTCGCCGATCGACCCGAACTCGCGCGGATCGGCGCATCGGAACCGTTGCGGATCGCGGTGGCGGCAGGGTCGCCGACGTTCCTTGCCACGGTCGATCCGCAGTGGCGGGACGCGGCCGTGCGCGCCGGCACGGAACTGACCGGCTCGGGTCACGACGTCGAGCCCGCGACGTTGCCCTACCCGGTCAACCTGCTCCCCGTGCTCGCCCGCTGGACCGCGGGAACGGCCGCCGACGCGAAGGGACTCGATCTGCGGCGACTGCAGCCGCGGACCCGCAGGCACGTCGCGCTGGGCCGCGCGCTGGGCCGGTTCGTCCGCCCGGAGCAGGTGGGCAGGCTCGAAGAGTCGCTACGCGCTTTCTTCGAGAACTACGACGTGGTGATCACACCCGCTCTCGCGCAGCCGCCGCTCGCGGCGACGACGTGGAGCGAGCGGTCGTGGCTGTCGAACATCGTGGCCAACGTGCGGTACGCCCCGCTCAGCGCGCTGTGGAATCTCGTCGGGTGGCCTGCGGCGAGTGTCCCCGTCGGCACGCACTCGCATTCGGGCACCCCGCTGGCCGTGCAGATCGCGGCGCCGCCCGGGGGTGAGGCCAGGATCCTGGCCCTGGCCGCTCACATCGAGCGGGTGGGCGGCGGTTGGCCGAGGGTCGCGCCCGCGCGGTGAACTCCCGCACATTCGGACCCGGATCGAGTCCGAGGGAACCGATGGGCAACCGCATGCGTTGAAAGAAAAGAGACCGCTCCCAACGGCGGTTGGCTGCTACCTGGAGTCGCCGGGGTGCCTTCGCGGTAACCTGGTTTGTCCGGTTGGCAGCCGGAAGGCGCACCCGGAAGACCCGCACTCTCGAAAGGACCGGCCATATCGGCCGACCTGTATGAACCGTAAGACTGTGTTTCGAAACCTGGCGATAGTTGCCGGCATCCTGCTGGTGATCTACGCCTTCAGCTACTTCGGCAACGACACGCGCGGATTCCAGGGTGTCGACACCTCCGTGGCGATCGCGCAGCTCGACGCGAACAACGTCGACAAGGCGCAGATCGACGACCGGGAGCAGCAGGTGCGCCTGTGGCTGAAGGACGGCAACGACGCCACCGACGGCAAGACCGAGATCCTCGCGAAGTATCCGGCGTCGGCGTCCGAGCAGATCTTCAACAAGATCTCCGACAAGGGCCTGCAGAGCTATAACACCACGGTCACGCAGGAGAGCTGGCTCACGTCCATCCTGCTGTTCGTCCTGCCGATGGTGATTCTGCTCGGCATCTTCTTCTTCGTGATGAGTCGCATGCAGGGCGGCGGTCGTGGCGGCGTCATGGGCTTCGGCAAGTCGAAGGCCAAGCAGCTCAACAAGGACATGCCGAAGACCACGTTCGCCGACGTCGCGGGTGCGGACGAGGCCGTCGAAGAGCTGTACGAGATCAAGGACTTCCTGCAGAACCCGATGCGCTACCAGTCGCTGGGCGCGAAGATCCCGCGCGGCGTGCTGCTGTACGGGCCGCCCGGAACCGGTAAGACACTTCTCGCCCGCGCGGTGGCAGGCGAGGCCGGCGTCCCGTTCTTCACAATCTCCGGTTCGGACTTCGTCGAGATGTTCGTCGGTGTGGGTGCGTCCCGCGTACGCGACATGTTCGACCAGGCCAAGCAGAACAGCCCCTGCATCATCTTCGTCGACGAGATCGACGCCGTCGGACGCCAGCGTGGCGCCGGCCTCGGCGGCGGTCACGACGAGCGTGAGCAGACCCTCAACCAGTTGCTGGTCGAGATGGACGGTTTCGGTGACCGCACCGGCGTCATCCTCATCGCCGCCACCAACCGCCCCGACATCCTCGACCCGGCGTTGCTGCGCCCGGGCCGCTTCGACCGTCAGATCCCGGTCGGCGCCCCCGACCTCGCCGGTCGTCGCGCCATCCTGAAGGTCCACTCGCAGGGCAAGCCGATCGATCAGCACGCCGACCTCGAGGGCCTGGCCAAGCGCACCGTCGGAATGTCGGGTGCAGATCTGGCCAACGTCATCAACGAGGCCGCGCTGCTCACGGCCCGCGAGAACGGCACCGTCATCACGGAGGCCGCGCTCGAGGAGTCCGTCGACCGTGTCGTCGGCGGTCCCCGCCGCAAGAGCCGCATCATCAGCGAGCACGAGAAGAAGATCACCGCGTACCACGAGGGCGGGCACACGCTCGCCGCGTGGGCGATGCCCGACATCGAGCCTGTCTACAAGGTCACCATCCTCGCCCGCGGCCGCACCGGCGGTCACGCGATGACGGTGCCCGAGGACGACAAGGGCCTGATGACGCGGTCCGAGATGATCGCCCGACTCGTCATGGCGATGGGTGGCCGTGCGGCCGAGGAACTCGTGTTCCACGAGCCGACCACCGGTGCGTCCTCCGACATCGACATGGCAACGAAGATCGCCCGGTCGATGGTCACCGAGTACGGCATGAGCGCCAAGCTGGGTGCGGTGCGGTACGGCCAGGAGGGTGGAGACCCGTTCCTGGGCCGGTCGATGGGTCAGCAGTCCGACTACTCGCACGAGGTCGCGCGCGAGATCGACGAAGAGGTCCGGAACCTCATCGAGGCCGCGCACACCGAGGCGTGGGCGATCCTCAACGAGTACCGCGACGTGCTGGACATCCTGGCCACCGAACTGCTCGAACGCGAGACGCTCACCCGCAAGGATCTCGAGAAGATCTTCCACAGCGTCGAGAAGCGCCCGCGTATCACCGCGTTCAACGACTTCGGTCACCGGACGCCGTCCGACAAGCCGCCGGTCAAGACGCCGCGGGAACTCGCGGTCGAGCGCGGCGAGCCGTGGCCCCAGCAGCCCGAGCCGGTGTTCGCCCAGCAGCAGTCGCAGCAGGCTCCGTCGCAGCAGCAGTACCCGCAGCCGGCGCCCGCCAACGGTTACTCGCAGCCGGCACCGGCCCGGCCGCAGGGTGGGATGACGCAGCCGCGTCCGGACTACGGCGCCCCCGCGGGTTGGTCGGCTCCGGGCTGGCCGCCTCGCGATCCGGGCAACCAGAACCCGGAGGGGCAGTACCCCGGGAACCAGGGTCCGGGGAACCAGTGGAACCCGCCGCACGAGCAGCGTGGCACCGGCGACGACGATGCGCAGACGAGGGCCTGGAAAGGACCGGACGGATCCAACTGATCCGCCCGACACTAGGCTGTTGCTTCGGGACGATCGGTCCCGGTACTGGAGGAGTTTCGGTTGTCGGTGAATCATCTCGGTAGTGAGCCCGTGGCACTCGAGACGGGCCGGGTGTTCGATCAGCCGCGTGCCGAAGCTGCGGTGCGCGAACTGCTGATCGCGATCGGTGAAGATCCGGACCGTCCCGGACTCCGGGATACGCCCTCCCGCGTGGCGCGGTCGTACCGCGAGGTCTTCGCGGGCCTCTACACCGACCCGGACACGGTGCTGAACACGACGTTCGACGAGGGGCACCAGGAGCTGGTGCTCGTTCGCGACATTCCGCTGTACTCCACGTGTGAGCACCATCTCGTGTCGTTCCACGGGGTTGCCCACGTCGGGTACATCCCCGGTAAGACGGGCAAGGTGACCGGGCTGTCGAAGCTGGCGCGCGTCGTCGACCTGTACGCCAAGCGTCCGCAGGTCCAGGAGCGTCTGACCAGCCAGATCGCCGACGCCGTCATGCGCAAGCTCGACCCGCGCGGTGCGATCGTGGTCATCGAGGCCGAGCACCTGTGCATGGCGATGCGGGGCATCCGCAAGCCTGGTGCGAGTACCACCACCTCCGCGGTGCGTGGTCTGCTCCAGTCCAGCGCGGCCTCACGTTCCGAGGCTCTGGACCTTATTCTGCGGAAGTGACCGTGATCGAGCTGCCCTCGCCAGGCCGAACCGTGGTGATGGGCGTCCTGAACGTCACCACCGATTCCTTCTCCGACGGCGGACGCTTCCTCGATCGTGACGCCGCACTCGCGCGCGGTCTCGAGCTGAAGCGTCTCGGCGTCGACATCGTCGACGTCGGTGGCGAGTCCACCCGCCCGGGCGCGGCGCGGGTCGATCCCGACGTCGAAGCCGGTCGCGTCGCACCCGTGATCGCGGATCTGGTGGGCGAGGGCATCTGCGTCAGTGTCGACACGATGCGGGCGTCCGTCGCGGAGGCCGCGATCGAGGCGGGTGCGTCGATCATCAACGACGTCGCCGGTGGCCGCGCGGATGCCGCGATGGCCTCGGTGGTCGCGGACGCCGGAGTGCCGTGGATCCTGATGCACTGGCGTTCGGCTGCCGACTACGTGCACCGCGGCACCGCCGATCACTACGACGACGTGGTCCGGGAGGTTCGGGACGAGCTGATGACCCAGGTCGACCTGGCCGTGAAGGCCGGGGTGGATCCGGGTTCCCTGGTGCTGGATCCGGGTCTGGGTTTTGCGAAGAACGCCGACCACAACTGGGCGCTGCTGAAGGCGCTGCCCGAGTTCAACGAGCTGGGATTCCCCGTCCTGATCGGCGCGTCGCGCAAGCGGTTCCTGGGTTCGCTGTTGGCGGATGCGGACGGGGAGCCGCGGCCGCCCGCCGGACGGGAGATCGCGACCGCCGTCGTTTCGGCGCTCGCCGCGACCCACGGGGCGTGGGGAGTGCGCGTGCACGATGCGCAGGGTTCCCTCGACGCCATCGCGGTCGCCGAGGCCTGGGCAAAGGGTGCAGCCGGACGTGAGTGATCGAATCGAGTTGCGCGGCTTGAAGGTTCGTGGAAATCACGGCGTCTTCGAACACGAGAAGCGGGATGGTCAGGACTTCTACGTCGACATCACCGTGTGGATGGACCTCGCCCCGGCGGCCGCATCGGACGACCTCGACGACACCCTCGACTACGGCGGACTGGCCGAGCGCGCGGCCGCGATCGTCGCGGGGCCCCCACGGGACCTCATCGAGACCGTCGCCGCGGAGATCGCGGACGGGGTGATGACCGACCCTCGCGTCCGGAGCACGGAGGTGGTGTTGCACAAGCCGTCCGCGCCGATTCCGCTGACGTTCGCGGACGTCGCGGTGGTCGCGCACAGGTCGCGGCCATGAGTCGCGCGGTGTTGTCGATCGGATCGAACGTCGGCGACAGTCTTGCCCATCTGCAGTCCGTTCTCGACGGGCTGGGTGACGCGGTCGTGGCGGTCTCTCCGGTGTATTCGACGGCGCCGTGGGGCGGTGTGGAGCAGCAGGACTTCCTCAACGCGGTTCTCGTCGTCGACGATCCCGCACTCGACGGTTACGGCTGGCTGCGACGCGGGCAGGAACTCGAGGCCGCCGCCGACCGGGTGCGGATCGAACGGTGGGGCCCCCGCACGCTCGACGTCGACGTCGTCACGTGCGACGACGTCCGCAGCGACGACCCGGAACTGACGTTGCCGCACCCGAGAGCACACGAGCGTGCGTTCGTGCTGATTCCGTGGCTGGACGTCGAACCCGAGGCCGTCCTGCGGGTCGACGGGACGACGACCCGGGTGGATGCGCTGCTGCCACTGCTGGACGACGACGAACGGGCCGGCGTGCACCGGACGCAACTCGTTCTGGACCGGCGGTCGCGATGAAGCCGGAACCGACGGGCACGATGAAACCCACCCGGATCTGGGATCTGCTGTTCCTGGCCGCTCTCGCCGTCGCCGCCACCTGGATCCTGGTCCGGGTGTTCTACGGCTCGTTTCCGCCGATTCCCGTGTACGCCGGGGCGTCGCTGTACCCGGTCGCGCTGATCGAGGTCGTGCTCGCGTTCATGGTGCGATCCCGGGTCAGCAATCATCAGGTGGGCGACGGACCGCGTCAGCTGCACCCGATCACCGCCGCCCGGGTGGCGGCGCTCGCCAAGGCGTCCGCGCTCGTCGGTGCCGCGACGGCGGGGGTGTGGGGCGGTTTCCTGCTGTACCTGCTTCCGCAGCGGTCGGTGCTCCGGGCTGCGGTCTCGGACACTCCCGGCGCGTGGGTGGGTCTCGTCGCCGCGCTTGCCCTCGTCGGCGCGGCGCTGTGGTTGGAACATTGCTGCCGCACTCCCGACGACCCCTCGGACGAGCCGGCGCACTAGGGCACAGGGGATCGCCGCAGGTCCGATGGAATGCGCGGCGCACCCTTCGCGGCCAAGTACCCTGGCACCATGACGAATCCTGGTCGCCTCAAGTCTGCGCGCCGCAACAGGCGCAGCGCGAGCCAGATGATCGTTGCGGGGTTGCTCGCCCTCGCGGTGATCGCGTCCCTCTTCCTGATCTTCAGCGACAGCGTCCAACTCCTGCGGGTGGGCCTGGTGGCCGCACTGTGGGCCGCCACGGTCGGTGCCATCGCCATGACGAAGTACCGGCGCGAGTCGGCGCTCGACAAGGCGAAGGTCAACGACCTGCAGACCGTCTACGAGTTGCAGCTCGAGCGGGAGATCTCGGCACGGCGCGAATACGAGCTCACCGTCGAGAAGCGGGTGCGCAGCGAGGTGCGCGCCGACGCCGAAGAACTTGCCGCGCTGCGTGCCGAACTCTCGTCGCTCCGCAAGAATCTCGAGGCCCTGTTCGACGGCGCGATGCCGACCGAACGGATCGCGCTGCGGGCGGATTCGACGCGTGTGCAGGAACTTGCAGGCGGGTCGTACAGCAGTTACCAGCCTGCTGCGTCGGGCCTGTACATCCCAGGGGCGGGACATGCCGCCGGGGCGGGGCATCAGAGTGGTTCCGCCCAGTCGTCGCACCACTTCGCGAATCCGGACGACGATCCGGTCACCGCCGAGACGTCCATCGTCGAGCCCGCCTATGCCGGACACACCGAACCCGAGATCGAGATCGAGGTCGAGCCGGAACCGGAGCCCGAGCAGGTTGCCGAGACTCGGCAGGCTCCCGAGCCGGAGCCGGTCGCGGAGGTCGAGCCCGAACCTGTCGCGAAGCCCGAGCCGGAGCCCGACTCAGAGGCAGCGGCAGGGGCAGAGGCCGAGCCCGAAGCGCGGCCGGGCCGCCGACGCGCGCCCGAGGACGACGAACCGTCGGGTGCGCACGCCAACGGGCTGTCGGTCGCCGAGATCATGGCCAACATGCAGTCGGCATCCGGGGCCGCCCAGAGCACCGGCGGCAGGCGTCGCCGGGCCGAATAAGGCCGGACGCGCCCGAGGATCAACCCGCATCGTGTGAGGCATATATCACTCTGCCTGCGCATGGCGGGCCGTGTTAGAGCCGGGCTATCCTCACCCTGGAACGTCTGGTACCCGCCGAGCGGGACTGGAACGAACGAGAGGACGAAGGTGACCTCTTTCGGGATCACTAATGGCCCTGCGCCTGCGAGGTTGACGGTAGGAATCGTCTCCGCCGGCCGGGTCGGTACAGCAATCGGTGCCGCGTTGGAGCGGGCAGGTCACGTCGTCGTCGCCTGCTCGGCCGTCTCCGACGCGTCACGTCACCGAGCCCGGACCCGGCTTCCCGAGACCGAGATTCTGCCGGTGGCAGAGGTCGCGGCCCGTTCCGAACTGCTCGTTCTCGCCGTCCCCGACGCCGAACTGCCGTCGCTGATCGCGGGGCTGGCCTCCACCCGTGCGGTGCCGAGTCGCGCGATCGTGGCCCACACGTCCGGCGCGAACGGCATCGGGATCCTCGACCCCCTTACCGAGCAGGGCGTCGTTCCGCTCGCGATTCACCCCGCGATGACGTTCACCGGGCACGACGAGGACACCGTCCGTCTCGCGTCCGCCTGTTTCGGCATCACCGCCGCCGACGATATCGGTTACGCGATCGCGCAGTCGCTGGTCCTCGAGATCGGCGGCGAGCCCGTCCGGGTCCGCGAGGACATGCGACCGCTGTACCACGCCGCTCTCGCCCACGGCAGCAACCACCTGGTGACGCTCGTCGTCGACGCCGTGGCCGCGCTGCGCGTCGCCCTCGAAGGCCAGGAACTGCTCGGCCAGGAGTTGATCGGCGACGATCCGAACGGCCTGGCCGAACGAGTTCTCCAGCCGCTACTGTCCGCGGCGCTCGACAACGCCCTGCGGCGCGGGCCGTCGGCGCTGACGGGGCCGGTCGCGCGGGGCGATTCGGAAGCGGTCGCCACGCATCTGCGGGTACTCGAAGAGGTCGATCCGCGGATCGCGGCCGGCTACCGCGCCCTGTCCCTGAGGTCGGCGCAACGCGCCGGTGCGACACCCGAACTGCTGGAAATCCTGGAAGACCGGAGGTGAGTTCCGTGAGCGATCTGCAGGGCGGATACAAGCGCGGCGAACTGACCGTGCACCACGACCCGAGCGTGCTGACCCGGGTCTCGAAGGCGCTGCGCGGTGTCGGCCGCCAGGTCGCGCTCGTGCCGACGATGGGGGCCCTCCACACGGGCCATCTGGAGCTGGTGCGGCAGGCCAAGCTCACCGGCGCGGTGGTGATCGTCTCGATCTTCGTCAACCCGTTGCAGTTCGGCGCCGGCGAAGACCTCGACGCCTACCCGCGCACCCTCGACGCCGATCTCGAACTGCTGCGGGAGGCCGGAGTCGAGCTGGCGTTCGTGCCCACCGCAGCCACCATGTACCCGGCAGGACCGCGGACCACGATCCATCCCGGACCGCTGGGCGCCGAGCTGGAAGGCGTGTCCAGGCCGACGCACTTCGCGGGCATGCTCACCGTCGTCGCCAAGCTGCTGCAGATCGCCGCGCCGAACGTCGCGTACTTCGGTGAGAAGGACTACCAGCAGCTGACGTTGATCCGGCAGATGGTGACCGACCTGAACTTCGACGTCCGGATCTTCGGCGTGCCCACGGTGCGTGAGCACGACGGACTGGCACTGTCTTCGCGCAATCGCTACCTCGACGAGGCGCAGCGCAGCGCGGCGACGGCACTGTCCGCGGCCCTGATCGCCGGCGCCCACGCCGCGGCCGGGGGCGCCGAGGCGATCCTCGCCACCGCGCGCGAGGTGCTGGCGTCCGTCCCTGAGGTGGAGGTCGACTACCTCGAGGTGCGGGGCGTCGATCTCGGCCCCGCCCCCGAGCGGGGCGACGGCAGGCTGCTCGTCGCAGCCAAGGTCGGGACCACCCGCCTGATCGACAACGTCGGTGTCGCCGTCGGCACCGGATTCCTCGAACGCGACGCCGAACCACCGTCGGACGCGTCGGCCGCAGACGAACTTCTTTCCCGCTAGAAGAGTAAGGACCGGAACATGTTTCGCACCATGATGAAGTCGAAGATCCATCGCGCCACCGTCACGCACGCCGACCTGCACTACGTGGGCTCGGTGACGGTCGACCAGGATCTGATGGACGCCGCCGACCTTCTCGAGGGCGAGCAGGTGTGCATCGTCGACATCGACAACGGCGCGCGGCTCGAAACGTATGTGATCGCCGGCGAGCGGGGAAGTGGTGTCATCGGGATCAACGGTGCGGCAGCGCATCTGGTCAAGCCCGGCGACCTCGTCATCCTCATCGCGTACGGCGTCATGAACGAGCAGGAGGTGCGCGACTACGAGCCGCGTGTCGTGTTCGTCGACGCCGCCAACTCACCGATCGAGCTCGGCGCCGACCCCGCGCACGCGCCGGAGGGCTCCGGTCTCATCACCCCGCGCATGCTGTCGACGCTCGACGCCGAGCGCGAATCCAGTTTGGTGTAACCCATGCTCCTCACCGTCGACGTCCGGAACACGAACATCGTTCTCGGACTGTTCACCGGGTCCGGCGAACACTCGAAGTTGGTGCAGGACTGGCGGATGCGCACCGACGCGAGGATGACGGCGGACGAGCTGGCCCTCATCTTCCGGGGCCTCCTCGGCGCGCACACGGATCAGATCACCGGTGTGTCCGCGCTGTCGACGGTGCCGTCGGTGCTGCGGGAGATCCGCGTGATGCTGACGCGGTACTGGGGGCACGTCCCGCACGTGCTGGTGGAACCCGGGGTGCGAACCGGTGTTCCGCTGCTCGTCGACAACCCCAAGGAGGTGGGCGCCGACCGGATCGTGAACAGTCTTGCGGCGCATCACCTCTACGACGCACCGTGCATCGTGGTCGACTTCGGGACGTCCACATGTGTCGACGTCGTGTCCGCCAAGGGCGAGTTTCTCGGCGGCGCCATCGCGCCCGGCCTCGAGATCTCCTCGGACGCACTCGCGTCGCAGTCGGCGGCGCTGCGCAAGGTCGAACTGGTGCGGCCCCGCTCCGTCGTCGGCAAGAACACCGTCGAGTGCATGCAGTCGGGTGCGGTGTTCGGTTTCGCCGGTCTCGTCGACGGGTTGGTCCGCCGCGTGCGCAAGGAACTGCCCGCCTTCTCCGGTTCCGACGTGGTGGTGATCGCGACCGGTGACCGCGCGCCGCTGATCATGCCCGAGACGGAAACCGTCGACGAGCACGAACCGGATCTCACGCTCGAAGGCCTGCGCCTGGTCTACGAGCGGAATCAGGCTCGCCGGGGTGCGCGTCGCAGCCCGCTCGAGTGACGGGTTCCCTCTTCGCGGAAGTTATGTCAGAATGGTCCCCGTGAATCTCTGCACGAGTGCTCAGGAGTGTTGTCGAGGCTGAACGCTGCCTTGACCAATTCACACTTCTGGGAGTCTCTCTCGTGCTCGCAACGTATTCTTCTGCATCTGTACCCACCCGTCTTCGCCCGGCTGACCTGCTGCGCATCACCGATCAGGGTGCTTCCGAGGTCCTCGACGGCCGCCACGACGTCCTGCTCCCGCAGAGCTGGCCCACCGACGAGCGCTGGTCGACCCGGCTCTACTCGGACGACGACGTCGACGTCTGGCTGATCAGCTGGGTTCCCGACCGGAACACCGAATTGCACGACCACGCAGGCTCTTTCGGCGCACTCACGGTTCTCAGTGGTGCACTGTCCGAGTTTCGTTGGGCGGGTGACCGTCTGCGTCACCGCACTCTCGAGGCCGGCGATCAGGCCTCGTTCCCGCTCGGCTGGGTCCACGACGTGGTGCGGGCGCCGGACGCGCCCGGGGCGGAGGTGGTGACGCCGACGCTGAGCGTGCACGCCTACTCACCGCCACTATCGGCCATGTCCTATTACGAGGTCACCGACCACGGCACGCTGCGCCGTACCCGGACCGAGCTCACCGATCTCCCCGAGGGTGGTTCGAAGTGAACATCGACCAGATGCTCGAAGAGGCCCGCACCCAGATCGACCGCATGTACGCATTCGAGCTGCCCGAGGCCGTGGCGCGTGGCGCGATCGTCGTGGACATCCGCCCGCAGGCGCAGCGGGCGATCGAGGGAACGCTCCCCGGCGCACTCGCCATCGAACGCAACGTCCTCGAGTGGCGTTGCGATCCCACCAGCTCGGCGCACCTGGCGCTCGCGGTGGACCACGACGTCGAGTGGATCATCGTCTGCTCCGAGGGCTACACGTCGAGTCTCGCCGCGGCGGCGCTGCAGCAGCTGGGTCTGCACAAGGCGACCGATCTCGTCGGCGGGTACAAGGCGATCAAGGCTGCGGGGTTGCTGGGCTCGCTCATCGCCACGCAGCACTGCGTGCGGGAGCTGGCCACCGTCTCGGCTCACTAACGGCGAGCCGTCGCATGACGCTGACGGCGAGCCGTCGCATGACGCTGACGGCGAGCCGTCGCATGACGCCGACGGCGAGCCGTCGAGTTGGTGCTGACCTCTGAATAGGGGCACGCGCGGGCGTCGATTAGGCTGGTGACCCGTGAGTGAAGTAGCAGCCCAGCCAGTCGACGACACCCCCGAGCAGCTTCGCATCCGCCAGGAGAAGCGTGAGCGCATCCTCGCGGAGGGACGCGAGGCGTACCCGGTGTCGGTGGCGCGCACCCACTCGCTGGCGGAGATCCGGGCCAAGTACCCGGAACTCGAGCCCGACACGGCCACCGGCGACCAGGTCGGTGTCGTCGGCCGGGTGATCTTCGTGCGCAACACGGGCAAGTTGTGCTTCGCGACGCTGCAGGAAGGCGACGGCACCCAGCTGCAGGCGATGATCAGTCTCGCCGCTGTCGGTGAGGATGCTCTCGCGTTGTGGAAGGCCGATGTCGACCTCGGTGACTTCGTGTTCGTGCACGGCGAGGTGATCAGTTCCCGTCGCGGTGAGCTGAGCGTGATGGCCGATTCGTGGCAGATCGCGTCCAAGTCGCTCCGGCCCCTGCCGGTTGCGCACAAGGAGATGAACGAGGAGTCGCGGGTCCGGCAGCGTTACGCCGATCTGATCGTGCGCTCCGAGGCGCGGGAGAATGCGCGTAAGCGGGTGGCTGTCGTCCGTGAGCTCCGGAACGCGCTCGAGCTGCGCGGGTTCCTCGAGGTCGAGACGCCGATGCTGCAGACGGTGGCGGGTGGCGCCGCGGCCCGCCCGTTCATCACTCATTCCAATGCCCTGGATATCGACCTCTATCTCCGTATCGCTCCCGAACTGTTCCTGAAGCGGTGCGTCGTCGGCGGTATCGAGAAGGTCTTCGAGATCAACCGGAATTTCCGCAACGAGGGTGTCGATTCGACGCACTCGCCGGAATTCGCGATGCTCGAGACATACGAGGCGTACGGCACGTACGACGATTCCGCCGTGATGATCCGCGAACTCGTCCAGGAAGTGGCGCAGGCCGCTTTCGGTTCGCAGGTCGTCACACTCGCCGACGGCACCGAATACGACCTCAGTGGTGAATGGAAGACCCTCGAGATGTACCCGTCGCTGTCGCAGGCGATCGGTGTCGAGGTCACTCCGGATACCACCGTCGAGGAATTGCTGGCGCTCGCCGAGAAGGTGGGCCTCGAGGTCCCCAAGGACAAGGGTTACGGGCACGGGAAGCTCGTCGAGGAACTGTGGGAGCACCAGTGCGGCGACCAGCTGTTCGAGCCGACGTTCGTCCGTGATTTCCCGGTCGAGACGTCGCCGCTGACTCGTGACCACCGCAGCAAGGCCGGGGTCACCGAGAAGTGGGACCTCTACATCCGCGGGTTCGAGTTGGCCACGGGCTATTCGGAATTGGTCGATCCGGTCATCCAGCGTGAGCGGTTCGTCGATCAGGCGCGTCTCGCGTCGGCTGGTGACGACGAGGCGATGGCCCTCGACGAAGAATTCCTCGCCGCTATGGAGCAGGGAATGCCGCCGACCACCGGCACCGGAATGGGAATCGACCGTCTGCTGATGGCTTTGACGGGATTGGGAATCCGCGAAACAATCCTCTTTCCCATTGTTCGCCCTTCTTCTCGCTGATTCACCAGGGTGAATTCGCGCGGATAAATTCGATCCATTCCTCGTATTCCGAATCGGAAGAACAGGGGTATGGTTACCTCCGGGTCGTAGCTCACGTTGACGATGAGACGTCGCTTCATTCGAGAGGAATTTCATCCCATGGCTAAGAAGGTCACTGTCACCCTGATCGACGATGTCGATCAAGAGGCGTCTGCCGACGAGACGGTCGAGTTCGGCCTCGACGGTGTTCAGTACGAGATCGACCTTTCCTCGGAGAATGCGGCGAAATTGCGCGAGCAACTCGACGTGTGGGTTTCCCACGCGCGCAAGGTGAGCTCGCGCAAGCGCGGCAAGGCCGTGGCGGCTCCGGCCGCCACCAAGTCCCGAGTTTCGGTCGATCGAGAACAGAGCGCCGCTATCCGGGAATGGGCGCGCAAGAACAACAAAAAGGTTTCTGCGCGCGGACGTATCTCCGCGGAAATTATCGACGCCTACAACAAGGCGAACTGAAAGTTAGCTGGGGACAGAATTTGCTGATTCGCTCCGCGAGGTGACCTGCACTGTTACCGTCCCGCACTGATTCGTTAATCGGGAAGTCGGGGGGTAGCTGTGCGGCGCTGCGTGACCGTTTCAGGGATTCTGTTCCTGGCGTTCGTGATGTGGGCCGGGGTGGCGTCCGCGGCGCCGACCTATCCGGTGCCGGATTCGTTCCTCGCCGGCGTGCCTCTCGAATTGCGAAATCCGGGCGGTTCGGCCCCGGGTTCGAACGACTGGTCCTGCCGACCGAGTGACGCGCATCCCGAACCGGTGGTCCTCGTCCACGGCACGGGAGGCGCACGCCAGACCAACTGGGCGGTGTACGCACCGCTCATCGCCAACGAGGGCTACTGCGTGTATTCCCTCACCTACGGCAACTTCCCCGACCTGCCGTGGCCGCTCGATGCGATCGGCGGGATGACTCCCATCGACACGGGCACCGCTCAGATCGCCGTATTCGTCGATCAGGTGCTGTCGAGCACAGGCGCCTCGAAAGTCGACCTGGTGGGACATTCCCAGGGCACTCTGCAGGCGAACAACTACGTGAAGTTCTTCGGCGGAGCAGACAAGGTCGCGAAGGTCGTGTCACTGGCACCGCCGTGGCACGGCACGTACGGCACCGATCAGGTCAGCGTCGGGCGGTACATGCGGTCGCTCGGCATCGACGACGAGGTGGCGGCAGGTTTCCCCGTCTGCCGGGCCTGCCCCGAGATGCTGCAGGGTTCCGCGTTCATCGACCGCATGCGGGCGGACGGGGTCTACGTCCCCGGCGTCGAGTACACGAACATCGCCACCCGCTACGACGAACTGGTCGTCCCGTACACGAGCGGCATCGAGCCGGGCCCCGACACGACGAACATCGTCGTCCAGGACGGTTGTGAGCAGGACTACTCCGACCACGTCGCCGTCGCCGGTTCTGCGCGGGCCGCGGGATTCGTGCTGAACGCGCTGGATCCCGCGCACCCGCGCGACGTGCCCTGCCGGTTCGTCGCCCCCATCGCGGGGTAACCTTTTCTGGCCTCGTCGCCGGTTACCGGGAGAGTCCTGAGCAACCCGCTGGGTATCGCGGTCGCCGCCGGCGGAAACGTAAGGGTGGCGAACTCACAGCTCATCGACATACCCTGTCCGGACACGCAGGTCTGGCTTCGTTCGAAAAGCGGGCCGCGAACTTCGCGGGCAAGCGGTTGTCGCATTTCTGTGACACCACGGCCAGGACGTGCCCGGAGGATCCCGTCCAGGACCGTCTGGATGGGGAACAACTGGAAAGAAGTGTCCATTCGAGCCGGTCCCGGCGGCTACGACATGGTGGTCCGCATCGGCATCGCGGAACCTGTTCGCTCCAGGCGTACAGCGAAGGGGAAACGATTGCCGGAGCTGGGGCGTTAAATACGGGTAAGCAGGCCTGCACTTCCATCTAAAGGGGTGGAGGGGCAGCAGGTCGATCGGCAGCCAACTAGAGTAATAGCTGGGGTCGTGGAACCTTCGTCGGTTCGGGGCTTCGGCCCTCGCAGCAGGCGCTGGCGATCTGCTTGTAGTGCCGGAGCGAAACGCGGCGAACAGGAACGAGACACCCGGTCTCGTGACTGCACGTCGGAAAGTGTGAGGGAGAGCGATGTTCGAGAGGTTCACCGATCGCGCACGGCGCGTTGTTGTCCTGGCTCAAGAAGAAGCCAGGATGCTCAACCACAACTACATCGGTACGGAGCACATCCTGCTCGGCCTCATTCACGAGGGCGAAGGTGTCGCTGCCAAGTCGCTGGAGTCGTTGGGCATCTCCCTCGAAGGAGTGCGCAGCCAGGTCGAGGAGATCATCGGCCAGGGCCAGCAGGCCCCGTCCGGCCACATCCCCTTCACCCCGCGTGCCAAAAAAG
Source organism: Rhodococcus jostii RHA1 (assembly GCF_000014565.1). Taxonomy (NCBI): domain Bacteria; kingdom Bacillati; phylum Actinomycetota; class Actinomycetes; order Mycobacteriales; family Nocardiaceae; genus Rhodococcus; species Rhodococcus jostii. Next base: position 4,661,611 of record NC_008268.1, read on the forward strand.
TCCTGGAGCTCAGCCTGCGCGAGGCACTGCAGCTCGGACACAACTACATCGGCACGGAGCACATCCTGCTGGGCCTCATCCGCGAGGGTGAAGGCGTCGCGGCGCAGGTGCTGGTCAAGCTCGGTGCCGACCTCAACCGGGTGCGTCAGCAGGTCATCCAGCTGCTCTCCGGCTACCAGGGCAAGGAGCCGGCCGAGGCCGGCGGCACTCGCGGCGAGGCGGGCACCCCGTCCACGTCGCTGGTGCTCGACCAGTTCGGTCGCAACCTCACCCAGGCCGCCCTCGAAGGCAAGCTCGACCCCGTCATCGGCCGCTCGAAGGAAATCGAGCGCGTCATGCAGGTGCTGTCGCGCCGTACCAAGAACAACCCGGTCCTGATCGGCGAGCCCGGTGTCGGTAAGACCGCCGTCGTCGAGGGTCTCGCTCAGGCCATCGTCAACGGCGAGGTCCCCGAGACGCTCAAGGACAAGCAGCTGTACACGCTCGACCTCGGGTCGCTCGTGGCAGGCAGCCGCTACCGCGGTGACTTCGAAGAGCGCCTGAAGAAGGTCCTCAAGGAGATCAACACCCGCGGCGACATCATCCTGTTCATCGACGAGCTGCACACCCTCGTGGGTGCAGGCGCGGCCGAGGGCGCCATCGACGCGGCCTCGATCCTCAAGCCGAAGCTCGCCCGCGGTGAGCTGCAGACCATCGGTGCCACCACCCTCGACGAGTACCGCAAGTACATCGAGAAGGACGCCGCACTGGAGCGCCGCTTCCAGCCGGTGCAGGTCGGCGAGCCGACGGTGGAACACACCATCGAGATCCTCAAGGGTCTTCGCGACCGTTACGAGGCGCACCACCGCGTGTCCATCACGGACGGTGCACTCGTCGCCGCGGCCACCCTGGCCGATCGCTACATCAACGACCGCTTCCTGCCGGACAAGGCCATCGACCTCATCGACGAGGCCGGAGCCCGGATGCGCATCCGCCGGATGACCGCACCGCCGGACCTCCGCGAGTTCGACGACAAGATCGCCGACGCCCGCCGCGAGAAGGAGTCCGCGATCGACGCGCAGGACTTCGAGAAGGCCGCGAACCTGCGCGACAAGGAGAAGACCCTCGTCGCCCAGCGTGCGGAGCGGGAGAAGCAGTGGCGTTCCGGCGACCTGGACGTCATCGCCGAGGTCGACGACGAGCAGATCGCCGAGGTCCTGGGTAACTGGACCGGCATCCCCGTGTTCAAGCTCACCGAGGAGGAGACCACGCGTCTGCTCCGCATGGAGGAGGAGCTGCACAAGCGGATCATCGGTCAGGAAGACGCGGTCAAGGCTGTCGCCAAAGCCATCCGTCGTACCCGTGCCGGCCTGAAGGACCCGAAGCGTCCGTCCGGTTCGTTCATCTTCGCCGGCCCGTCCGGTGTCGGTAAGACCGAGCTGGCCAAGTCGCTCGCCAACTTCCTGTTCGGTGAGGACGACGCTCTCATCCAGATCGACATGGGTGAGTTCCACGACCGCTTCACCGCGTCGCGGCTGTTCGGTGCCCCTCCCGGCTACGTCGGCTACGAAGAGGGCGGCCAGCTCACCGAGAAGGTGCGCCGCAAGCCGTTCAGCGTGGTGCTGTTCGACGAGATCGAGAAGGCACACCAGGAGATCTACAACACGCTCCTGCAGGTGCTCGAGGACGGCCGTCTCACCGACGGTCAGGGCCGGACCGTGGACTTCAAGAACACGGTGCTCATCTTCACCTCGAACCTCGGTACCTCGGACATCTCCAAGGCTGTGGGTCTCGGCTTCACGTCCGGTAAGGGCGACGAGTCGAACTACGAGCGGATGAAGCTCAAGGTGCACGACGAGCTGAAGAAGCACTTCCGTCCCGAGTTCCTCAACCGCATCGACGACATCGTCGTGTTCCACCAGCTCACCACCGAGCAGATCGTTCAGATGGTGGACCTGATGGTGGCGCGTGTCGAGGTGGCCTTGAAGAACAAGGACATGACGATGGAGGTCACCGACAAGGCCAAGTCGCTGCTGGCCAAGCGTGGCTTCGATCCGGTCCTGGGTGCGCGGCCGCTGCGTCGCACCATCCAGCGCGAGATCGAGGACCAGCTGTCGGAGAAGATCCTCTTCGGCGAGGTCGGCCCCGGTCAGATCGTGTACGTCGACGTCGAGAACTGGGACGGCGAAGGCGCGGGCGAGGACGCGAAGTTCACGTTCCGCGGCGAGACGAAGCCGGTCACGGTTCCCGACGAGGTTCCGGTCGACCTGGCCAAGTCCGGCGCAGCCGACTCGGAGTAGACAGGCAGTAGTCGAACGACAACGGGCCGCCGGTGGTTTTCCACCGGCGGCCCGTTCGTGTGTGCGGGTCAGATGCTCTTGCGTCCCGACCAGTTGGCGAGTCGCTCGGTGGGTCCGGCGGTGGGGTGCGGTTCGACCACGTCCGCGAACGGCACGTGGCCGCCGCGTGTCTCCGCCGGGATCGCGTGCCGTGCGACGGCGAGCATGGCCTCGGCGAGCTCAGGGCGGGTTTCGGAGGGCTGGCCGGTGGCGACGGCCAGGTCCCAGCCGTGCACGAGAGTCTCGTTGATGTAGCCCCAGATCGCGGCCCGGCCGGGGACGGTGCCCCACGGCGCGGTCACCGTCGCGTCGAGCCGGCTGTCGTCGGCCCAGACGGGCCACATGCGGTCCGTTGCGGACCGGTAGGTGTCTGCGTAGCCATCGTCGGGGATGTCGGTGACGACGAGCGGAACGGTGCCCGGGTCGCCGCCCTCACCGATCACGCGGGCACGCTCCACGGTGGCGACGAGGTGGCCGAGCAGGGTGCGGACGTCGAAGTCGGCGCAGGGAGTGGCTGCCGTCAGCTGGTCGTCGCGGACTTTCTCGACGAGGGCGGTGGTCCAGGCGAGGGCTTCGCGGTACAGGGGCCGGGGGTCTGTCGTGTTGTTTGTCATGAGGCAACTATCGCCGTGAAACATGACATCTCCTGTCATGTATTTCTGCCAGACTTTCCGCATGCGCGCCGACCGTCTGCTCTCGCTCGTCCTCCTGCTCCGTAACCGCGGGCGTATGTCGGCGTCGGCGCTGGCCCGCGAACTCGAGGTGTCCCCGCGCACCGTGTTGCGGGACATCGACGCACTGTCGACGGCGGGAATACCGGTGTACGCCGAACGCGGTCGTGACGGCGGCTTCGAGTTGCTTCCGGGATTCACCACCGACCTCACGGGCCTGACCGTCGACGAGGCCAAGGCCCTGCTGGCGGCAGGCTCGGCGATGACGTCGGAATCGCTGGGCATGGCGCCGGCGTTCGCGTCGGCGATGCGCAAGGTGGTGGCGGCGATGCCCGACGCACACCGGGCGGCGGCGACGAAGGTGGCGGAGCGGGTGTACGTCACCCAGGGATCGTGGCTGACCGATCCGGAACCGGTGGACGATCACCTCGGGCTCATCCAGCAGGCGGTGTTCGTGGGCCGGCGGCTGAGCATCCTGTACCCGTCGCGGGGCAACGACGCGGTGTGGCGCGTCATCGACCCGCAGGGGCTCATCCACGCGGCGGGACGGTGGTATCTGGTGGCGACGGACGCCGGCCGCGACCGGACGTACCGGCTCGAGCGCATCGAGGACGTCCGTGAACTCGACGAGCCGGCGCAGCGATCTGCCGACATCGACCTCGCCGCGATCTGGGAGCGTCGCCGTTCGGCGTTCCGGGCGCGCGGGACGCCGGTGGTCGCCGACGTTCTCGTGGACCGTGAGCGCCGCGACGACCTGGTGGAGCGTGCCTACGCCGTCCGCTCCGAGCGGTCGGTCGGCGACGACCGGGTGCGGCTGGAAGCGGTGTTCGGCGACGACTCCCACGCACGCGGGGTTCTGTGGGCGTTCGGCGAGGCCGCGGAAGTGCTGGCACCGGACGCTCTGCGGGCCGCCCTGCGTTCCCGCGCGCTGCGCATGTCCGCCCGGTACGAGTAGGTTCGACACGTAAACCGAAGAACCACGAGAGGATGTGGCATGCCGACACGTACCGCACGGACCGCTTGGAACGGATCGCTCGAACAGGGAAGCGGTCAGGTGGAACTCACCAGTTCCGGTGTCGCGACCTTCGACGTCTCGTTCCCGAAGCGGGCGGCCGAGGAGGCTGGTGGAACCACCAGCCCGGAGGAGCTGATCGCCGCGGCGCATTCCTCCTGCTATGCGATGCAGTTGTCCGCGCTCATCGCGGAGGCAGGCGGCACCCCGCAGAGCCTCGAGGTGAAGGCGGATGTCTCACTCGGACCGGACAATCCGGGTTTCAAGCTCACCGGCATCAAGCTGACGGTCCGCGGCGAGGTTGACGGTCTCGACGCCGACGGATTCGCGAAGGCCGCTCAGGCCGCGAAGGAGTCGTGCCCGGTGAGCAAGGCGCTCACCGGAGTCGAGATCACGCTGGACGCCGCACTCGAGGCCTGAGTGCAGTCGGCTACTGACGGTTGAACCGTGCGCGCACTTCCTCCATCTTCGCCTCGAGTTCGTCCGGGCTGATGACGCCCTTGTCCATCAACGCGTGAGCGGTGGCGACGACGGACCGGGAGCGGACGGGGAAGTCGCGGTAGATGGTTTCGCCCAGTTGGTCCTCGGTGTGGCGCCTGTCGAGATTGTCCCAGGCGCCACGCCAGGACAGGCATTCCGCGGTGGCTTGCATGCTCGATTCCCACGGGTCGGGCTTGCGGTCGAGGTCCGGTAGCGTGACGTCGTCGCGGGTCGTCTCCGGCGTCAGCGTGTTCAGGATGACGTCGTAGGCCTTGTCCGTCATCATCGCGCGGTTCCTCCGTTGTCCGAGGGTGGTGTGGTCGCGGTCCAGTCGACCTGCGGTACGGCGACACCGATCATGGTGTCGCGGGTGACGATCGACGCCAGTTGCTCCTCACTCCACCCGTCGGTGCCCTCGGGGCGCATCGGCATCACCATGAACCGCGATTTCTGGTTCGAATCATGCACGCGCACTTCGACATCCGGTGGGAAGTGTAAGCCGAATTCGGCGATCACCTCGCGGGGCCAGCGCACCAACCGGCGGCGATAGTTGGGGGTGCGGTACCAGTCCGGAGACATACCGAGGACGGGCCGCGGATAGCACGAACACAGCGTGCAGACGATGACGTTGTGGACTTTCGGGGTGTTCTCCAGCACGTAGAAGTACGTGTAGTCGCTCGGCGTGCCCGATCCGGTCGGGTCGCGCCAGTCGATCCCCACTTCCTTGCACGTTTCGGTGCCGTCGGCCAGCAGTCGCTTCTTGAACTCCGGGTCGACCCACGCCTTCGCGACCAATTTCGAACCACCCGACGGCCCTACCGATTCGGCCCATTCGGAGAAACGGCGGTGATCCTCGCGGGAGAACAGTCCGTGCTCGATGGACAGTTCCCGAATGGCGGTCTCCAGGATCTCGAACTCGCTAACCTCCTCCGAGGCCTGGATGGGGGCGTGATCGTCGTGCGAATGCGTCATGTGTCCGCCTCTCCTGCCGGCTCGAGCCAGCGCTCGGAGCACTCGGTTTCCAACGTGTCGATCTCGAATCCGGTGTAGCGGGGCCAGAGGTCGGTCTGCCGGAAGCGGACGACGTAGAACGGCTCGGTTCGGCCGTCCTCCACGCGTCCCCACGCCTCGTCCTCGGGAATCACCCACTCCGGGCGATGTTCGACGACCACGCCGGTGTGCCCGCGGATGAATGCCTGAGTCCGGGTGTGGAACATCGACGTCGCGTCCTTGACGGTGACCCGGTCGCCGATCTCGAACTTCGTCATGACTGGCCTCCAGTCGCGTTCCCGCCACCCGACCGGGCGCGGACCTCGTCGATCTTGGCGGACAGTTCGTCGGGCGTGATCAGGCCCTTGTTGATGAGCGTCTTGGCGGCCACCGTGATCCACCGCGCGTAGTACGGCAGCCCGAAGTAGAGCGTGGCGCCCAGGTCGTTCTCGGCGCGGCGGCGCTCCTCGGAGTTCCACACACCGCGCCACCCGAGGCATTCGCACGTGACGTATGTGCTCATCTCCCAGTCCTCTTCGACCTTCTCCTCGTACTTGACGGGAAGGGCGGCCTGGCCGCCGACGTCGTGGAGAACGTGCCGCAACGCGTCGAACGCGGAATTGGACAGGTAATACGGCGAATCCATCTCGACGTGATGGATCGGGCCGTACTCCGCGACCCTGTTCGCCTGTGCTTCGAAATCTGCTGGAGAGTTCATCGCGTGCTCCGTCGTGGTGGAACTAGTGACAGGGAACTCCCAGGAGGTGGCGGCCGTCGTGCATCAATTCGTGCAGGTACATGCCACTTCGGGAGATCGCACCCTGGTCGAATCCGACCAGGTAGAGGGTGAGCAGAGCGAGCAGGACGACTCCGACGGCGATCAACACGATTCCGAGTGACTCGACGGGCTTGCTCGGTGAGGAGACGTAAACCATGGCTACTCCTGGAGGAGTTCGGATTCCACGATCTTCGGGTTCAATGATCATCGAACCGCCGATTGTCCGGGCATCGCGACGAGCGCCCCTCACTCAGCGGCACGATCGATACGACGTTACTCTCGCCGTGTCGATCCCCTCACCGTACCGTTCGGTCGAATCCGGCGTGCGGAAATGCAGCGCGGCGAACCAAGACAAACACCGCGTCGAACCTGGCGGAACAGAATGCACCATCGATTCGTTCCACTGAACTGTGAAGACACAGCAGAACACCGACAGCGACATCGAGATCGAGATCTGGTCTGACGTCGCCTGCCCCTGGTGCTACATCGGCAAGCACCGTTTCCTGTCGGCCCTCGCGGAGTTCGAGGGGGGCGACCGGGTGAACGTGGTGTGGCGGTCGTATCAGCTGTCGCCGGAGACACCGGTGGGGGAACGGCGCAGTGAACTCGACGCCCTGGTGGAGAGCAAGGGTATGCCCGCCGAGCAGGTCCGTCAGATGTTCGGTCACGTTGCGCGCACGGCGGCCGACGAGGGGCTGAGTCTCGACTTCGACACCGTGATCGCCGCCAACACCTTCGACGCCCACCGGTTGATCCACTTGGCGGGCGATGAGCGAGATGCCGTGGTGGAGGCACTGTTCCGTGCCCACTTCGGTGAGGGGGCCGTGATCGACGACCGCGAGGTGCTCGTCGACATCGCGTCGCGCGCCGGCCTCGACGCCGACACCGTGCGCGCCGAACTCGAGTCCGATGCCGGTGCGGACGCGGTCCGCGCCGACCTCGAGACCGCCCGTCGACTACAGGTGTCGGCGGTGCCGTTCTTCGTCGCCAACCGCCGCGTCGCCGTGTCCGGCGCGCAACCGAAGGACGTGTTCCTGCAGCTTCTGACCCAGGCGAGCGCGGTGCCGGTGAACTAGCGGCGCGTGAAGTACCGGTTGGCGTCGGGCCGGAACATGAGTGCCACCGCCGCGATCACCGCCACGAGATGGGTGAGCCGGGCGGTCGCGATCACCGCGGCGTCGAGGGTCAGGCCGGAGACGGCGGACATCGGGTCGTTGCCGGCCCACATCCAGGTGATCGGTTCCATCACGAGCGAAGCGACACCGAACACGCCGAGACCGATCGCGAGGGTGTTCCGCGCCCATGCCCTGCCACTGCGGAAACGGGTCATGACGAACAGCACCGCGCCGTAGACGACGATGCGGACCACGAGTTGCCGGGCGAGGCTGGCGACGTCGGCGGCCGGGCCCTCCAATGCCGGCGACGTGTGCGCGATGGCCTCGACCTCGCCGGCGAACAGGGCGAGTCCGAGCAGCCGGTACGCGCGCTCGACCGGCTGCGGGACCGAGGGTGCAGTGCGAGTGGTCATGTCCCAATGCTGGTATCGGCGACGTCGCGGCACATCACTCCGGGGAGTGGAGGCCACCCCTACCCGGGTATGGGTGCGACACGCTTGCCATCACCCCGTACGAGGGGCACATTGAAATGCACGTCGTCGGCAGGGAGGCACTGTGCGCGAGCAGACACGGTCCGGAGATGCGTGGCCGGCGTTGAAGGTGGACGACTGGACGTCGACGCGGAACACCCTGCACATGTGGACGCAGATCGTCGGGAAGATCCGCTTGGCCCACGCACCGCTGATCAACCACTGGTGGCAGGTCCCGCTGTACGTGAGCCCCCGCGGTCTCACGACGTCGACGATTCCGTACGGCACCGACTGTTTCGACATCGAATTCGACTTCGCCGACCATCGACTGGTGATCCGCACCAGCACGGGCGGCACCGGGACGGTCGCCCTCGAACCGAAGTCGGTGGCCGATTTCTATGCGGAGACGATGGACACGCTGGCCGAACTGGGTGTGGCGACGACCATTCTGGCCCGGCCCAACGAGGTGGACCCCGCCGTCCCGTTCGCGGAGGACACGCAGCACTGTTCGTACGACGGTGAGTCGGTGCACCAGTTCTGGCGGCAGCTCGTGCAGGCCGACCGCGTCCTGCACGAGTTCCGTTCCCATTTCATCGGGAAGGTCAGTCCCGTGCACTTCTTCTGGGGTGCGCTCGACCTGGCCTGTACGCGGTTCTCCGGAAGAACAGCACCGACTCATCCTGGGGGAGCGCCGAACTGCGGCGACTGGGTGATGGTCGAGGGTTACTCGCATGAGCTGAGCAGCTGCGGTTTCTGGCCCGGTGGTGGCGTCGAAGGCGCGTTCTACGCGTACGCCTACCCGGAGCCGGACGGGTTCGCCGACTACCCGGTCAGGCCCGACGGAGCCTTCTACAGCAAGGAGAACGGCCAGTTCCTGCTGCCGTACGAGACCGTGCGCACCGCAGACGATCCCGATGCCGCACTGCTGAAGTTCCTGCACAGCACGTATGACGCGGCCGCCGAGCGGGGTGCCTGGGACCGGGCCGCCCTGGAGGCGGACCCGGCCCGATGGGACAAATCCCGCTGACGCCCTGTGGGTCAGGCGGCGTTCGCCGGCGCGGGTGCCGTGGCCCGGGTGGCGCGCTCCGTGAGGAACGCGAATGCCAGTCCGAGAACCAGCCACAACGTGGCCTGCGTTGCGAGGGACGACAGCCGGAACTGCCACAGCAGCACTGCGGGGAAGTCGTCGCCCACTTCGTCGACGGTGGGCAGCACGAGGTAGCCGATGGTCACCACGACGAGGAAGGCGAGAACCGGCGCCGCGATTCGCAGCGACAGGAATTCCTGCGCCGCGACGGCCTTCGCCGCGAAGACCGAGGTCACCACCGCGAGCAGACCCAGCACGACTGCGGCGAGCCACAGCCAGGTGCGCTGGGTGATCGTTTCGGGGTCTCCGACAGCCGGTGGGTTGGCGGGGTACTTGAAGAACGGCACCGCCTCGATTGCCAACCAGCCCAATGTGGCCAATGTCAGACCGAGCAACGGCCCGGACAGCGTCGTCACTCGACGTGCGTAATTCGCGACGACGGCGAAGATCGCCCCCAGAGCCAGGCCCGCAAGGGACGTGGCGAGGAACAGCCCGAAGCGCTGTCCGTCACGGCTGACCAGTGCCTCTTCCTCGTCGTGCGAGTGCCCGGCCGGCTCGGCCGCCTGAGTGGCGTCGTGTGAGTGGACTTCGGCTTCGGCGGCGCTGTTCGACTCTTCGATCGCGATGGCCGCATCGATGTGCGACTCACCGAGGACGAACGCGACGCCACCGGCCAGGATGCCTGCGATCAGGCCGGCCAGCAGGCCGCGGATGAGGAGTTTCGCGAAGGAATCGGTCAGTGGCATGGCAGACCCAGGAGGTGGCGGCCGTCGTGCATCAGTTCATGCATGTACATGCCACTGCGCGAAATCGCGCCCTGGTCGAAACCAACGAGGTAGAGAGCGAGCATCGCGAACAGAACGATCGCGAAAGAGATGACGGCGAGACGGGTCGTGTCGACCGACGAGCCGGGTGCGTAGGCGAGTGCCATAGTTCCTCCTGGGATTTCGCGTCCCCTAGGTCCAGGCGATGGCCGCAGTATCTGGCTGTCGAGGTGGCTCCCGTGAAGGACTACTCCGATTTACAGTGGCGCGACCGCTCCGGGATTGCACCGGATTCCTGCCGAACCATCGCTTTGTCCTGCGAACTTTTGCACCCGGCGGGCCGTCGTGTCAATCCTCCCGCTCGGCCCCGTCTCTCAGCCCTTGTTCGCTGCCGCGACGTCGAGAACGACCTCGAACTCCAGCAGAGACGCTCCGGACGCCACCGGCTTCTTCTGCTCACCCGCGTGTGCTTCCCGGGCCGGACCGTCGCGCCACGCCGCGAATGCCTCTTCGCTCTCCCACTGGGTGACGACGAAGTAGCGGTTCTCGCCCTTGACGGGGCGCAGAAGCTGGAATCCGAGGAAGCCGGGGGAGTTCTCCACGGCGTGCGCGCGCGCTGCGAAGCGCTTCTCGAGTTCGGGGCCTGAGCCCTCGGGGATTTCGATTGCGTTGATCTTTACCACTGCCATGCGGGCGAGATTACTCCGCTAGCGTCGGAGGGGTGGCAGGTGAGAGTGCGTTGCACGACGAGGGTGGGACGGGGCAGCAGATTCTGCTGTTGCACGGGCTGATGGGCAGCGCGCGGACCTGGGGTCGGCACGTGCCGTGGTTGCGCGAGCACGGCCACGTCTTCACGTTCGACGCCGCAGGTCACGGCAGGCCCGCACCGTCGCGGTTGACGACGGAAGCGTTCGTGGCAGATCTGGCCGCCGCACTCGCGCCCTTCGCCGAGCCGTGGGTGGTGATCGGTCATTCGATGGGCGCCCTGCACGCGTGGTGCCTGGCGGCCGAACACCCCGAGAAGGTGTCGGCGCTCGTGCTCGAAGACATGGCCCCCGACTTCCGGGGCCGGACCGCCGCGGACTGGGCGGCGATGATCTCGAACTGGCCGCAGCCGTTCGCGACACGGGAAGACCTCTTCGAGTTCTTCGGTCCGGTTGCCGGACAGTACTTCCTGGACTCGTTCGAGCAGCGCGCCGACGGCTGGTACCTACACGGGGACGTCGACACGTTCCGCGACATCTCCGAGGAGTGGGGCGGCAGGCACTTCTGGGACCAGTGGGCGTCGATCACCGTTCCTGCCCTGCTGATCGAGGGGGAGTTCACGATCACCCCCGACGGTCAGATGCGGACCATGGCGGAGCGGCATCCCGGCGCCGAGTACGTCCGCATCGAGGACGCCGGGCACCTCGTCCACGACGACCAGCCGGAGCAGTACCGGAAAGTGGTCGAGGAGTTCCTCCACGGGCTGGGCTGAGAGCCACCTCGTCCGCTGCGCAGGAGATTGTGTTCGTTTTTTTCGCTTCATGGTTGAGGTATGGCCGCTCGGATGAACCACACGGTGTTGCCGCCGGGCGCCGACGATCGGGACCTTCTCACCCGCGTTGAAGTATGTTATCGCTGGTCAGGATGATGTGACGATCTCGACTCCGGAGGGTTCGGCGCCGTTGCCGGACAGTGTCCGGAGGCTGCTCGTCGACGCGGTCACGGCTCTGGATCGGGGGCAGGCGGTGACGGTGGAGCCGCATCGGACGGTGTTGACGACGCAGGAGGCCGCGGAACTGCTGGGCATTACCCGGCCGACGTTGGTGCGGTTGCTGGGCCGGGAAGATTCCGTACTCGTCGCCGGGCAGGCACCGGCGGGTGGAGTTGGCGGACGTGCCGGCCTTTCGACAACACGAGCGCGCGCGATGCGGTCAGGTGTTCGAGGAGATGGCGCACGAGGAAACCCCAGACCCCGGCGACGCCGCTGACGGCTTCGTCTCGACCCGCTGATCGAGGGGCAGGGCAACCATGGCTGCCTGTCGGGTGGTTCTCGACGCGTGCGTCCGGCTTCCGCAGCTGACCGACGAGCAGATCGACTCGTTGCCGCCCGAGGTCCGGCAGACGTACCGGCAGCTTCGTGCGGTGGATCCGGCCGAATGTGGATCCCGACTTCCGGGCGGTACTGGCGCAGAAGTGGGTGCGTGACAACCACTGTCAGTTGACTGTTGACTGTTGACGGTTGGGAAAGTGAGGCGGTTGAGGCCGCCCTTGCCGGGCCGGTGCCGGCTCATCCGCTGTGGGTGCCTTTCGACCAGGATGGTCGCCCCATAGGTCGAGGCGCTCTACGTACTCGACGCCTCGGCGCTGGAGGGCGGTCTGTGGCAGCCGAACGATCCCCGGTACGTGTGCCCGGTCCTCGTGCATCTCGTCGACGGGCGTTGGCTGGTGCGAAATCTGGGGTCGGAGTCGGACCCTGCGACTACCACCTGAACCTACGTCGGTGCGGGCGGGGGTGGATGGTTGCCAGCCCCTGGGTATCTATCGCGCGATGCGGTGAAACCTCACGCTGGTTGAACGCCCGGCAGTCCGGGAGTTCCACGTATTGCTGTACTCCACAACCTATTCGAAGGCGCACAATGTATTTCGACTTCCGTGACAAGCCCGACCGTCTCTGTGTCAAAGAAATGGTTCATGGCTACAACATATCCAGCTGCTTGTTCGTAGCCGTCGAGCTGGAGCTCGCCGATCTGCTGGCGGCGGGCCCAATGGCGCTTGCCGACCTCGCCCAACGAAGCGGCACTGATCCCGATGCGCTGAAGCGGATCCTCCGCCTACTCATGAGCGCGGGGATCTTCTCCGTGGACGAGCAGGACAGATGCGCACTCACGCCGCGAGCCGAATTCTTGCGCAGGGATAATCCGGAATCGATCGCAAGCGAGGTGGAGCTCTTTGCCGGCGCAGAAACGTACCTGGCCTGGAGTGAGCTGCTCCAATGCGCACGTACGGGACAGACAGGATTCGGCCAGTTCTTCGGCAAATCCCTCTTCGAGTACCTGGCCGAGCACCCCGACTCCGCCCAGCGCTTCCATCTGGGCTGGCACGAGATCTCGATCCGCGCCGGTCTCGAGACCGCGGAAGCGATCGATTTCACGGACAATCGGCACGTCGTCGATGTCGGCGGTGGCTACGGCATCGTGACCGCCCAGCTGTTGCACAAACACGATCATCTGCGGGGCACGATTTACGACTTGGAGTTCTCGCTGGCCAGGGCCGGTCACACGTTGCGGGAATATGGCGTCGATGAGCGGTGTGGCATTGTGCCCGGCGACGGTTTCACAGAGGTGCCTGGCGGGGGCGACGTCCACCTGCTCAAGAGCGTTCTCCACACGATGAACGACGACGACTCGGTACGCGTCCTCATCAATTGCGCGAACGCACTCGAGCCCGGCGGCAGGATCCTGGTCCTGGAGCGGGTGATCAGCGGGGACGGCGGATACGTCTGGGGAAATGTGGTGGACGTCGCCATGCTGGTCATGACGGGCGGCCGGGAGCGAACGATTCAGGACTACGCGCGCCTATACGAGCGCGCAGGCCTCGAACTCACCGGCAGTACGCTCCTGCCCTGCGGCTTCAGCGTAATCGAGGGCCGGAAGTGAGACCGGCCGGACGAGCGCGACCTCCGGGAATCAGCGGACCTCGAGGAGCTGGGTCGGCATGGCTCACATTTTGATCGTCGGCGGACATGACGAGACTTTCCGAAGGATCGAAGATCTACCGGTCGAGCTGTCTGTGTTTCAGAATTCCGAATCGGTCACCGCGCGGCAGGCCAGGCGCGCCCACCGGCTGTGCGTATTCGATTACCGCAACCAGGCAGAGGCGCTCAGCATGGCGCAGGAGCTGCACGAGGTTGAACCCGTCGATGCCGTCGTGTCATTCACCGAGCACGGCCTCATGCCGGCCGCCGTGATCAAAGAGGCATTGGGCATCAAGGGCAATGCGCGGGAAGCCGTCCGGTTGACCCGCGACAAGATCGCCATGCGCGAGCACCTGGCCGGCCGTGATCTCGGAGCTGTGCTGACCCGAAGCTGCGATTCGGCCTCCGAGGTACGGAGCTTTCTTCGGTCAGTGGGCGGCCCGATCATCGTCAAGCCGGCTGAAGGCGCCGGCAGCTCCGGTGTTTTTCGCGTCTCCAGCCTTGACCAGGTCGAATCCGCATTCGCCTGCTCTCGCGGCGAGTGCCCCGGGCCGACCCTCGTCGAAGAGTTCATCGACGGCCCCGAATACAGCGTCGAATCCTTCACCACGGATGGCCGGCACGACATCATCGCGGTGACCGCAAAAACCACCACCGGCCCGCCACGGTATATCGAAACCGGTCATCTGATGCCGGCCGCGCTCGCGGCATCGGCCCTTGCCGAGCTCCGCCGTCTCGTCACCGATTTCCTCAGTTCGATCGGTCATTCCTTCGGGCCGGCTCATACCGAAGTGCGTATCGGTTCGGCCGGGCCCCGGATCATCGAGGGCAATACCCGTCCTGGAGGCGATTTCATTTGGGAGCTGGTGCACCGTGCGATGGGTCGCGATCTGGTCCGGGAGTCGATCTGTCATCTTGCCGGGCTGCCGCCGCAATCGCGAGCACCCGGGCGCGGTGCAGGCTGCGTCGCATTCTTTGGTTACGAGAATGTGGTGATCGAACGCGTGCAGGGCATCGAAGCCGCGCGTCAGGTCGAGGGGGTCATCCGGTTGCAGTGTTCTCTCGAACCAGGGCAACACCTCGGTCCACTCCGGTCCTCTGCGGATCGTCAAGGTGTCATAGTCGCGGTCGGCACTGATCTCGTGGACGCCGAGCGCCGCTTGGCTGAGGCGCAGGCTCGGATTCGGGTGGAGACGAGCGCCTACGTAGATCTCGTACTATCTGCCACTGGTGTGGCTGATGGTTGAGATGTACGTGTGTCACGGCTACCCGCATCACCGTGTGGTGGTGTGGGTTGGACCGTGTCCCACACCGACGCTTGTGGTGCAGGAACATGCTGTGTCGGAGTCACCCCCGCCCGCGGCGTTGTGGTGCGGAGGCTGCGGCGGACCCGGCGACAAATACGAGAATCCGATAGATAGCTTTAGATAAATTGACAACAGCTGACAGCCCTCTCCCGCACTGACCGGGCAGATTCACGTTCTGTCCGGTCAGCCAGTTGTGGGGCATTGCGTGGGCTGCTCAATCGGTACGACTTGCACGGTCGTCAGGATTTCGCGAATGAGTGAGGTCACTTCAGAGCTCGACCGGCCGGCGACGATGCCGCTGACGGGCAATTCGAAATCGAAATAGCTCACGGTCTCCGGAAGAGAAGCGCCCGCATCCAGCTCCTTCCATCGAACAACGTCTGGGTGGGCCTGAAACCGTTCTCCACCCGATATCGCGCAGTACCGCGACGGAAGCAGGTGACCCGGGAACATGAAATCCCCGTAGACCGTACTGCTCGCCGTACTTTCGAACCACCGTTTCAGTGGATTGATTTCGAGAGGTGACCAATCGAGGTTGCAGGCCAAACCGGCCGCGACCAAGTCGATGCCTGTGGCAAGCCTGAATGTCTCCTTGATATGTCCGCCGCCAGGGCGGGCGCCGACCTCCAGGAAAACCATTCCATCTGCGGCCTCAATCATTTCGAGATGGAATGGGCCATTGTCGATACCCACGGCCCGAAGGTACTCGACCGCTACCTTGCAACGCCCACCGTCGTCGTCGACTTGAATCGATCCCTGCGGAACTCCCTGGGCAAACTCGAGGCAAGTGCCCAGATATCTGCTGGCGACGATCGCCACCGGCGCACCGGCAAGCATCACGCCATCGAAGTGGAAGATCGGCCCCTCCACATATTCTTCGAGCTGGAAGCGTTCCGGATCCCAGTCCTCCAGACCCGTAGGGTGGTTGAGAATCGCAGTGCCGGCGTCAGCGTAGGTGGCGAAAACGAAAACATCCTTGCTGGCGGTTCCATCGAGTGGTTTGAGCACCGTCTTCCCAGCCCAGGGAGTGACATCGGCGGAGGAAGCGGTGAGCGCCTCATCGCAGCGAACAAATCTGGGCACGCGAAGTCCGCATCCTGCGACTGCGGCTTTCATCGCTACCTTGTCGTTCACGATGTGGACCTGCTCCGGTGATACTCCTTCTACTCCGAGGCTCCGTCTTATCTGCGCTGCCTCCATCATCTCGTACTGGGAGACGCTGATGACTCGGTCGAAGGCATCGTCGGGGGAGAACAGGGTGCGAACTTCCTCGGCCAGACCCGCTCGACCCGGGCGTTCAACCCTCGTGCAAGGAAGTTCGGGCGGCACGGTCGCAAGTTGCGCACTCGAGCCCACGTAGACGACATCGTGAATTCCATGATCGATTACACGATGGTATTCGATGAAGGAATACGGAACGCGATGGAGAATGAGCAGTTTCATTCAGAAGACCCCACTGGATGGAATATCGTTCGGCGAAATGGACTTTCACCTTCCAGTACTATCCCGGGCCGACGGCCGTGAAACTAGGAACCCTGGGGGGAAGGATGACCCACCTTGCTTGGTCGTCATCGGATCGCGGACCGGCCGTTGGTCAAGTGCCGATACTCGGTTGCAATCGCATCGACCACTGCGGACTTCGCATACCGGATCTCGTCGATGCCGGAAACCTCCATGATTTCGATCGCAGTCCCGCACAGAAACGCGGCGTCGAACGATCCGATCTCGTCGTAGGCGATGTCGCGTTCCGTTACCGAGAGCTTCAGTCGCGGACACAGCTCATCGATTATCACCCTTCGGGTAATTCCGTCGAGGGCCAATTCGGCAGTCGGCGTGAACAATGCGTTTCCCTTGACGAAGAACACGTTCGAGCCGCTCGACTCGCACACAGCGTCGGCTGTCGAGAGGAAGAGCACATCATCGTAGCCGTCGGCCCGCCCGCGGTGGCTCAAGTAGCTCAACGCGTAGGTAGACGACGTTTTCGCCTGATACGGGTGGCACGAGGCGGGTGCACGCCGCCACGTTGCCGTCGAGAGCCGATATTGCTCCGCGGCCGAATTCGAAGGAAAGGGCAGGGCGAACAGGACCACCTTGCTGGAAGAGCCCTGCGCCTTGAAACTCACATCGGTGTCGTCATAGAAGACCAAGCACTTGATGTACGCATCGGCCAGATCGTTGGCCCTCACCAATTCGTGGCACGCGTCGGCCAAGTCCGCATTCGAATAGTGCACGGTGTGCCCGAACAACTCGGCGGACCGTCGCAACCTCGCTATGTGGTCGTCGCATTTGAAGATGCTGCCGCCGTATGTGCGGATACCGTCGAACACCGAGGTGGCATAGGACAACCCATGGGTGGCAGGTGACAGGATCACCTCGTCGAATCGCACGCATCTTCCATCTGCCCAGGCTATTTCGCTGATCATCTCAGTCTCCATGTCGCGATCTCGCGTAGTCTTGCATCGCCTGTGTACGCTGTGTGTTGACCGGAATCAGCCAGTTGTCCAGGTCGACAATGTGAATTGCGCCCACCCGGACCTTCGCGTCGATGGCGCCTCGGCCGAGACAGACGTCCGCGAAACCCAGCCGATCCGCGAAATGATACATTTGGTAGTAGTCGGCGATATACAGATTCAACCCACGCGGAATTCGGTCATGGTCCAGTCCCCGAACGAGTTTCGTAAACACGCCACGGTGATCGTCGGCGTAGCTCAGTGATCCGGCCAACGGAGTATTCGAATACTTGTCGTAGTCCAGCTTCACGAAGTATTTCTCACCTTCGGACGAGCGTGCCAGCATACGCAGCACATCGCTCGTATAGAGGTTCTTGGCGTGTCGGTACTTGGCCACATTCAAGGCCTGAAGGCAGGCGAAATCGCGCAGGACCCGATTGTCTTCTGCCACGTCCGAGAGACGGTGTATCTCGGTTGTGCACGCCGCTTCGGCCTTCCTCGTGAGCCTGACGATTGATTTGTATTGGCTGGCTCCTACCGCGGTTCGCAGGGCGAGGTCCACACTTCGCGAAGACCGGAAGAATGCCGCCTTCATGAATGGAACTGCAATGACGTCGGCGCGCCGACGGCGATCGGATCTGCGAAGGGAAGGGACCAACAACCAGTCGGCGGTTGACGCCAGGCTCGACAACTCCGCCAATGTCCGATCGTCGGGCTCGTCGCACACGGGCATGTAGAAGTATCCGGGTGCGACGTACGCTCGCTCGTGATGCAGGGCGTCATTGCTCCTCACGCTGCCCTGGAGTACCGCGTTCCAGTGCGCGATGTTCCTCAGCGGAAGTTGTGGCCGTGGAACGTTGTGACTGTTACAGAACGCATCGCGTTGGGGCAGCCATTCCATGGTCTTCCTCCTGTCCATTCCAGTTCCGATCGGCTGTCGTGTGCGACTGGCCAGAATCCTCGAGGAGGCGTCGCTGGCCGTTGAAGTGGAAGACTCGGTTGGCAAGTTCGGTCAGCTCGGGATTGTGCGTGATGATGAAGAAGAGCGTGTCCGGCAAGGCAGAGATCACGGCCTGCAATATCGAGAGCTCCGCTGTTGTACTCAACTCGGAAGTCGCTTCGTCGAGAATTGCGACCGCCGGGCGATTGATCAACAGGTCGAGGAGCGCCAGCCGCTGCAGTTCCGTCTTGCTCAGATTCAACTGACCGGTGGCAGGGACGGGCTCGTCGAATCCGGACGGTAGTCGCCCGACGACGTCTGCCACGTCGAGATAGTCGACGACGCGAGCCAATTCGAGCGGTAACGGGCTGTTGAAGTGTTCGATCAATCTGCCTGGCTTGAAGATCGGACTCGACGTCAGGAGGAGGATGTCTTCGGCGTGGGAATTCGAGACGTATCCCGTCGTCCGGCCCAATGTCGAGAGGACGCCTGTTGTCGGCTGCAGACTGCCCACAACCAGCTTCGCAAATGTCGACTTACCGACCCCGCTCGGGCCCATGACGACCACGACGTCTCGGCTGGCAAAGGACTCGGAAAGCTCTTCCAGTAGCACCGCCCCGGTGTGCGGCGCGACGTACGTTACCTCCGAAAACGATACGAGCGCTGCGTCTTCAACTGCTGAGCGGGTCCAGCACTGCGCCGGGCCGGTCGGAGGCGTGAGGAGACGATCCGCGCTGTCGAGAACCTGTCTGAGGTCCACCAGGCAACGGCCCACTCGGGCGAAGACAGCGATGAGGCTGTACGAGAGACTGAGCGCGAGAACACCGCTGAGACCGGATCCGCCGCCGGCCTGGACAAACACAGTTGAACCGACGACGACCGACAGGAAGAGCACACCCATCAAATCGAGCTTGTAATTGAACCAGCGGCGCGCGCCCGCATTGTCCATCGAAGCGAAGGCGCGATTCATCAAACTCTTGTTCAGCCAATTGACGAGGGCCGAGTTGTCGCGTGCCAAGTCGAATCTCGCTGAGCTCCAGGTAATGGCCTCGACCCGCTCCAACACGGTCGACGTCGTACCGATCTCTCTATCGTTGAAGTCCTGCAGTCGCCTTCCCGATCGCTTCGAACTGTGCCAGTAGGCGAAGCACATCCCGACAAGGGGCAGCAGGACGAAAATGTTCTTGCTCAATACGAACGCGGCGGTCGTGAGCAGCAATGTAACCGCACCCAGCGTATTCAGAAGTACTTCTGGCAGAAGTTCGTCGATACGTCGTTGATCCCAGGTCAGTTTGCTCTGATAGTCCTGATCGACCTCGTCGAAGGCCGGCCTGGGCTTTGGACTCATGACGGTCGAGAAGTAATTCCGACATTTGCGGGATGCCGCCACGATGCTGCGTTTGACTATGAACAGGGAGGTGAAAATCGACAGGAGGGCCCCGGCGGACAGTGCGGCGATGAGGGTTGTCGCTGCTGTCCGCGCATTCGTGGTCGAAATTCCGCTGGCAGCTGTGTAGTCACCGACAATCGTCAGAACGTCGCGGCACGCAAACAGGACGCATGCGACAACCGCGACCTTCGCGACGCCCAGGCTCATCAGACTGCGGCGTGACGAAGTCGAGAGTTCCGCTCGGTCCACGCCCTGGGGACGGCGAGCGACCGACCGATCCTCTGGAGCGAGAAGCCTTTTGCGTTCTCGAGCAGGGTTCGCCGCACGTGGTGTGAGGTTTCGCATCACCTCCACGACTTCGCCTCCGGCCACTACCCATATCTCGTCTGCAGCATCTTTTTCATCGGGCTTGTCCGTTGCATAAATGACCGTGGTGTCGTGCCACGGCCCGCGCAGAAGGGAGGCCAACAGCCCATTCGCCAGGTCGTCGTCCAGCCCTGCTGTGGGCTGATCCAGGTAAACGAACTTCGGTTCGGCCAGTATTGCCCGTGCCAGTTCCAGCCGCTTCCCCTGCCCGCGGGACACGTTCCAGCCCTCGGTCCGGTCGCGTGACTTGCTCGAGAGGTAGTCGCCGTAGAAGGTTCCGGGAAGTCGGGACAGTGCCAAGGCTCGACGGGCCTCGTCGTCGGTGAATTCGCTTCGATAGAGACACAAATTCTCGTAGAGCCCGCCAGGGAATATCCACGGTTCATCCGGTACGAAGAACGTTTTGCTGTTCACCTGGCTGCTGTGGCGTGCACCGATTTTCAGAACGGACGTCTTGCCACTGCCTGCGGCGCCGACGACGGCGATGTGCTTCGCCGTTGTTGCCGGTAGGCGCGTTGCGGTCGCATCGGTGTCCAGCGAGTGCGGACTGGATAGATACTTCGCAACGTTGGTGTGCCCGACAATGCCCTGGGACAGACTCTGAACAATGAAGGGGATATTGTTGGCGACGGATTTCAAGCCTCCGACCAGCGCCATTGTGGACAACAGGCCTGCTGGATCGACGTAACCAACGTGGGCCAGCTGGGTAAACACCGCGGCAAGCATGGCAACGATCGGAGTGAGTGTCGATATGAGGTTGATCCGCGCGATGAGACGCGCCGCTTTCAGGAGCGCGCGCTCCTCGCCATCTCGCTTGTCGGCATAGCGCCGAAAGAGTTCGTCGTTCCAGTTCTTGAGCCACGCGAGCAGGCGATTGTTCAGCGAAAACAGGCCGACTTCGATGCGATCTGCCGCCGTCGCCGACAGTGCAGCGTGCGCGGCATTCAATTGTTTGGCGTTCCAGTAGATCACCGCGGAACTGACGAGAATCACCGACAGGGCCGCCAGAGCGCTCAGTCCCAACGCCACGAAGAAGTACGCGGAGGTAAAGGTGATGGTTGCGAGTGCCAAAATGATGAAAATGATTCCCGACCAAGCATTTTCGACGCGTGCTGCCTCCCGGTCCAGAAGGGTGACCAGGTCGGCCGGTTGGTCGGAAGGGGCAATGCTGCGTTTCTTGTGCAGCAGCCTTTGTTCGATGTATGTCCGGGCTCCGATGCCTACCACGTCGGCTTGCATGAAGGTGTGATTCAATGCAAGCCACGCCAAGTAGGTCAGCACGATGCAGGTGATACCAAGCGTGAGGTTCGTCGTGAGTGCTGAATCGCCGGTGACGAGGTGCTGGATAAGCGATTTCAGCGTGATCGCAGCACCGAAGGCGCATCCTGCATTGACCGCGATGGCCACGAGCCCGAGCATGATGTCACGACGAAGTCCGCCGAAGACGGATCTGCTCAGTCGCTCGCCTCGGAGCGCGTTCACGCTGTCCCGCTGCGCCGCGTCACACCACCGCTGCCATCTGGCAAGGTGCGAGGCGTTGGGCACAGGGTCGAGTCGAGTTCGGGGTTTGGGAACCTCGAACCAGACGACTTTCCTGAGGACGCTCAGCATGTGGAGTACGTGGGGACCGCCGTGTCGGCCAGGGCGATCGACGCGATTCTGTCGCACAATTGCGTGATCATCTTCCATCCCTCGGCGAGTGCTTCGCGGAGTTCTCGAATCTCGGCCGGCGTTGCGCGATCGAGCAGATCGATCCCCATACTCACGTGCTGGCCGTCGTCTTCTCCGTGTTCTTGGAAGTGCGGAATTGCCGGAAACGCTCGCGCCGCTTCCCGGTGCCAGATTTCGCCACTACCTTCAAGCACCACATGCATCAGCAGAGTGCGCACCATGTCGCTCCGGTACAGCATTTGATGCCTGAACCACTCCATTGTCGATACGAACGTCTCATCGGTGACCGGCGCGTGCGCTGATCCCCGTTGGTTGCGCAGGTTGTCGTTATGGCCCAGTTCCTCGACCAGATGGTCGAGCGCCACCTGCTTGTGCGCCGTATCGGTGGTCATCGCGACACGCAGGTGCAGCAGGTCCTGAAACACGTCCGACCAGGTCTGCTGGCAGTCGAGCAGCCGTTCCCGAACGTGGGGGTCGTCGAACGAGGGGTCATCGATCAGCCGCAACAGGCTGCTGGTACCAAATTGCTGCAGGTACTTCTCGTTGTCCGCCAGGAGCACAGCCGCCCGATTCGGTACCTCGCCTGCAAACACCGCGTTGGGCTTCTCGGCGTCCTCGTAGAGTGCCTTGCCGTTGAACTGGATCGAGAGCGCCCAGAAACCGTCCCGGGTTCCTTCGAAGCCGTGCCAGGAGTCGCCGGGGACGAGGATCATGTCTCCCGCACCGACCTCCTGCTCAGCACTGCCCATCGTTCGTCCGGAACCCTCGCAGATCAGGATCAGACTGGGCTCCGGGTGCTTGTGCACCGCCAGCACCTCACCGCACTCCAACCTGACCCAGCTGATCGCCAAATTGCTGGAGGCAGGAATGAATTGCGCCAACTGAGGGTGTTGGCTGAATATCTTGACGACACCCAGGTTGTGGACGCTCCCGCCGACAACGGCTTCGTTGATCGTCTCGAGTGCGCTTCTGGCGATTATGTGCATAGATTTCTTCCTTCTGTGGGATCGACCTGCCTCGAGTTCTGTATCGCTCCCAATCCTGGGCACGTGCCTGCGGGCGGAACAGGCACCCCAGGGTTGAAAACGTCACCCCCCCAGCGGAAAGGGTGTCGAGAAGTCTCCCTAGGGTGTCTATCCGCATTCGCCACGCGTCGTCGAAGCTAGCTGAACACCGCAGTACGGATGAGAGGCGAGTTTCGCATTGATTTCCGAAACGCTGCTCGAAGCCGAGCAGAAATTTGTTCGTTCCGGCGTGATCGGCGTCGGAGGCGCGTGCCTTCAGGCTGCTGAAGCGACGACCGATGAATTGTCTGGACGCAATATCGAGAATGCGCTCCGACAATGGGAGGCGGGACACGCGGAGTTTCCCCATGCGGCTGTCGCGGCCCATTATCAGACGGTCGGGCGTAGCGGGGTCCGGCCCCACCTGGTCGCCATGCTGCAAAACTTCCATGACAACAACCGTGCGCATCCTGTTCTCGGTGCCTGGCTACCGATGACGTTCGATGCTCAGAATGGCGACTATCTGTCATATGTCGGGCTCGACTATTTCGACCAGGTCGTCCGGTCCGATGACGCGCAGCGCGTGGACGCATTCGTTGCTGCCGCGGCCATGGACCTCGCGTTGTTGGAGGCGCGAGCACTCGGGAGGTCGGCACACGCCCCCCAGGTGGTCCGGACGCGCGCAGTGACACGGGTCGTGACCCAACTCGACAGGCTCGCACCCGATTTCTCGCTCGATCCTTCCGTCGCTGCGGCCGGTCTTGCGGCGCTGGCTCAGCCGGGCGCCGACTACAGTTCGTTTGCTTCACACGCCGCGCCGGCGCTGAACGGTGTCCCCGAAGAGATCGGAAGTGCAGTTCGGCTGACGTTGTTGCCGACGACGCGCCTGCACGACGAGCAGATGTTCATCCGCTGCATCCAGATCTTCGAAGGTCTGTATCGGCAAGTCGCGATAGCGATTTCGATGGCGATCCGTGACCTGGGTCATGGTCTGGCCGCAGTGGCAAAGAGTCGCCTCGACCGGGCGTCGATCCGCCTCGAAGCGGTGCCTGCGCTCTTCCGGGTTCTCACGACGATGCCGGTTGACGCCTTCTCGATTATTCGCGGCTTCACCCATGGGCGGAGCGCGGTGCAGTCGCGCGCGTTTCGTGAAGTGGAGTTCGCCTGCGCTCCACTCGATCCCCGTGACTTCGAGCATAATGGGAAGATCGATGTCGGGGACACTACGTTGCAGGACGTGTATCTCTCGATGCGGAAGACGCATCCGGATGCACACGTTCTCGAGGAGGCGATGCGGCGCCTGGACCGTGCGTGGGTTGCGATGAAGCGCGGCCACTGGGGCATCACCCTGAAAGTCATCGGAACGGTACCTGGCACCGGCGGTACGGCAGGCGCGTCGTATTTGAAAGATGCTGCGATGATGTCACTCTTCCCGCGGCTGTCCGAGGTGGCGTGAACATGAGCGATGTCAACCACCGAGTGAGAAAGCAGATCATGGGATACATCGTGTCCCAATCTATTTCAGCCGTCTGCGAACTGGGTGTGCCCGACCGATTGGCGGACGGTGCGTGCTTGCTCGGCGATCTCGCGGCGAGCGTGGGCGCCGACGCCGACGCACTCGGTCGATTCCTGCGGGTCCTCGTCGCGGAAGGCTTGTTTGCGGAAGTCGGTGGAGGGCGATTTGCGTTGACGGAGGCCGGTGAGCTTCTGCGGGCAGACGCTCCGGGCTCGCTTCGTCACTTGGTCGGCTTGATGTCGAACGAGGCCTACCTCGTGTGGGGGCACGCAGCGCATTCGATCCGGACGGGGAAGGAGTCGTTTTCAACGGCGTTCGGAAACCCGTACTTCGAATGGTTGTCCGAGAATCCGTCGGCAGCCGATGAGTTCGCACGGGGCCAAGCAGGGCTGGTCGAGTTGCGTTTGCTGCCTTTGCTCGACCACGACTGGTCTGACGTGGGAACGGTCGTCGACGTCGGTGGCGGGACCGGCGCGCTGATCACCCGGTTGCTCGATCGGCACGCGCATCTACGCGGAGTTTTGTTCGATCTGCCTCATGTGGTCGCGGAAGCGCCGTCGACGTTTGGTTCGGCGGGCATCGGTGAACGAACGACAGTCGTGGGCGGAAGCTTCTTCGACGACGTCCCAGGCGATGGTGACGTGTACGTGCTGTCTCAGATTCTCCACGACTGGGATGACGCGTCCGCCGGCAAGATTCTCGGCAGTTGCCGGCAAGCGATCCCGCCAGGTGGACGATTGATGATTGTCGAGCAGGTCCTGCCGGAATCGGCGACAACCCACCCCATGGCTCTGCTGGATCTCCACATGCTGGTTCTCCTGGGAGGTCGCGAGCGCACGATCACCGAATGGCGCCGACTGTTGACCGACCACGGATTCACGCTGGATTCGATCACGCAAGGTCCCCGGTCATCCGTCATCGAAGCGGTTCCGGTGTGAGCTAGCTGCCCTCGCCCGCGAGGGCGAAGAGTCCGTCGTCGGTCTGTTCGACGAGGCCGTCGATCAGCAGGGAGTGGAGGGCGCGGTCGCGTTGGCCCGGATCGCCCGGCCACACCTGGTCGAGCCGCACGCGTTCGACCGGGGAGGAGCTCTCACGGAGTACGGCCATGAGCTTGCCGCGCACCTGACGGTCGGTTCCGGCGAATTTTTGGACCTTCCGGCGCTCACCGGTGTGCGCGGGACGTCCGGCATCCACCCAGGCGCAGCTGGGGAGCGGGCAGCGGGCGCATTCGGGGGAGCGTGCGGTGCACACGGTGGCCCCGAGTTCCATCAGGGCCGCGGAGAACGTGGCGGCCCGCGCGCGGGTGCGGGGGAGCAGCGCGGACACGTCGGCGAGGTCACGCGTCGTCGACGGATTTCCCGGCTCGGCGCTTCCGTGCACGGCCCTGGCCACCACTCGCCGGACGTTCGTGTCGACGACGGGGACCCGCTGTCCATA
The DNA here is from genome assembly GCF_000014565.1 of Rhodococcus jostii RHA1. Classification (NCBI taxonomy): domain Bacteria; kingdom Bacillati; phylum Actinomycetota; class Actinomycetes; order Mycobacteriales; family Nocardiaceae; genus Rhodococcus; species Rhodococcus jostii. The sequence continues at coordinate 4,687,056 of NC_008268.1, forward strand.
GGCGAAGCAGGCGACGGCGCGCGCAGTGTAGGCACCGATACCCGGCAGGCCGAGGAGAGTGTCGACGTCGCTCGGAACCACGTCGCCGTGTTCGGCGGCCAGCACGCCGGCGCACTCGTGGAGCCTCAGCGCGCGACGCGGGTAGCCCAGCTTGCCCCATGCGCGCAGTACGTCGGCCTGGCTCGACGCGGCCATGCGGGACGGGACGGGCCAGCGCCGCACCCATTCCTCCCAGATCGGGGCCACTCGGACGACGGGCGTCTGCTGCAGCATGATCTCGCTCATCAGGATGTGCCAGGCGGTGACGCCGTCGCGGCGCCACGGCAAATCCCGGGCCTGTACGTCGTACCAGTTGATCAGCGCGGCGGAGTCAACGGCCACTTCGTCCTCACAAGTCCCTTCGTTCACGGGGGAAACAGATTTTCCGCGGTTGTCACATTCCCGTCGCGACGGTGCGTCACGCCCGGTGCACAATGATCCCATGCCTAATTCCAACCCCGTGTCCGCGTGGAAGGCCCTGCGTCAGGGTAACGACAGATTCGTGAGCGGTACCTCGCTCCATCCCAGCCAGGGCATCGCCGATCGCGCGAAGCTCGTCGGCGGCCAGCACCCCACGGCCGTCCTGTTCGGATGCGGAGACTCCCGCGTCGCCGCCGAGATCATCTTCGACCAGGGTCTGGGCGACATGTTCGTCGTCCGCACCGCCGGTCACGTGATCGACGACGCCGTGCTCGGGTCCATCGAGTATGCCGTCGGCGTGCTGAACGTGCCGCTTATCGTCGTGCTCGGTCACGACAGCTGCGGGGCCGTCAAGGCGACGCTCGACGCCCTCGACGACGGCAACGTGCCGCCCGGATTCATCCGCAGCATCGTGGAACGGGTCGCGCCGTCGATCCTCATGGGACGCCGCGAGGGCCTCAGCACCGTCGACGAACTCGAGGGCCGCCACGTGGTGGAGACCGGTGCCCTGCTCATGCAGCGGTCGCGCATCATCGCGGAGAAGGTGGAGAGCGGCGCGTGCGCCATCGCGGGTGTCACCTACAAGCTGTCCGACGGCCGCACCCACCTGCAGGGCGCTGTCGGTGACATCGGTGAGCTCACGGACTGACCGCGACACGCCGCACCCGCTGAGCCGTTGCCGCGCGACGCCGAACTACCGTTGACGTCGTGCTGGAACCGAATGGACCGTTGCCCCCCGAGATTTACTGGCGCCGCAGGGCGCTGGCGATCGGCGGCGCCATCGTCGTGTTGCTGCTCGTGGTGTGGTTGATCAACTCACTTCGTGGTGGCGGTGACTCCGAGACGGATCCGGCGGCAGCGAGTTCCTCGTTGACCACTCCTGTGTCGATTTCCCCGACAGCCTCGGGTTCGTCCACGTCCAGTGGCGGATCGGGCGGTTCCGGTGGCGGCGGCGGTGGCGCCGCTGCCGCCGGCGGGGAGGCCGCCTCGGGCACGTCCGGTTCGTCCGGGGCGTCGAGCAGCGGTGCCTCGAGCAGCGCTGCTCCGAGCGGTCAGCCGGTCGCGGCGGGACAGTGCCCGGACCAGTCGCTGGCCATCAAGGTGGCCGCCGACAAGCCGACGTACCTGGCAGGTGAGGAGCCGAGCTTCACCACGGTCGTCACCAACATCGGCACCACACCGTGCGAACGTGATCTGGGCAGCAGCCTCCAGCAGGTGCTCGTCTACACGATCGACGGCGCCGTGCGGCTGTGGTCCAACATCGACTGCTTCCCGCAGTCCGCTGCCGACGTGCGGACCCTCGCGCCCGGCGAGCAGGCTCAGTTCACCGTGAAGTGGTCGGCCAAGACGTCCGCTCCCGACTGCCTGACGCAACCGGAACCCCAGCGCGATCCGGTGGGGCCCGGTGCGTACACCGTGGTCGGCCAGCTCGGTCAGCTCCGCAGCGCGCCGGAGCCGTTCAACCTCAGCTGATCCTCGGTGCGGGGTCGATGCGTGAGCGTCGATCGAATTCCTTGTCGAGGTCGGTGTGCTCGGGGTCGGCGAGCAGCGCCGCGAGGAGGATGCGGGCCTGACCTGCTCTGAGGTCGGTGGAGAACAGTGCACCCGCCGAGACGAGGTCGTGCCCGCCGCCCCCACCGCCGTACGTGGCGGAGGTCGGGCCGTTCGGCACCCGGGTGGTGACCACGACCGGGATCCCGGCGGACGCGCAGTCCCGCACCGCCTCGACGATCGCCGGGTTCGCATTTCCGGATCCGAGCCCGTCGAGCACCAGCCCCTGGGCCCCGGCGGCCCGGCACGCGTCGATCTGGACGCGGTCGGCCCCCGGATAGGCGGCGACGATGTCGACGCGGGTTCCGGAGATCGGATGCCACGGCAGTGGATCGAGACGTCGCCGCGGGGTGACACCGGCGGGGTGGACGGATCGGAACGCGTCGAGTGACGTCGTGTCGACCTTCCGCGTACCCGACGCCGGGTGCAGGGCGCCTCCGAACGCGATGAGCACACCTGCTCCGCGCAGAGCGGGGTCCGATCCCGCGGCGACCGCGTCGGCCAGATTGGTCTGGGCATCGGATTCCGGGTGGTCGAACGTGCGTTGCGCACCCGTGAACACCACCGGCCGCGGGTCGGCGTGGTGGAGGTCGACCAGGAAGGCCGTCTCCTCCATGGTGTCGGTTCCGTGGAGCACGACTACCGCGTCGAGATCGGGATCGCGAAGTTCCGCGGTGACGGCGTCGCGCACCCGGTCCATATCGGCGAACGTGATGCTCGAACTGTCCTTCGACATCACGTCGACGACACGGAGTTCCGTCCCGGTCCACGCATTGCCCAGCAGGTCCGGGCCTGCGACCACCGGCCTGCTGACACCCTGCCCGTCCCGCATGCTGGCGATGGTGCCTCCGGTGGTGACGATGGCGACTTTCGGCACTGTTGTCCTCTCTCGCTATCCGGTCGGGCGGTCCGAGGCCAGGCTGCGGATGCGGTTCCGCGCGCCGAACCAGCCGATCACCAACAGTGGGGCGATGATCGCGATGGACCCGACGGTCCAGGTTCCGACGGGGTGATCGAACGCCATCAGTATGACGACGCATCCGAGGAAGGCCAGCGTCAGGAGCCCGGTGTAGGGGGCGCCGAACATCCGGAAACCGGGCCGGGTGAGTTTCCCTTCTTTGGCGAATTTCCACAGTTTCAGCTGGCACAGTACGATCACGGCCCAAGCGCTGATGATCCCGAGCGCGGCGAGGTTCAGCACGATCTCGAACGCCTGTGCGGGGACGACGGCGTTGAGTCCGACGCCGAGCAGGATGACGAATCCGGTGAGGGCGATGCCGCCGTACGGCACTCCGGATTTGTTCATCCGGGCGGCGAACGAGGGCGCCGATCCGGCCATGGCCATGGAGTGCAGTATTCGGCCGGTGGAGTACAGGCCCGCATTGAGTGAGGAGAGCGCGGCCGTGAGCACCACGAGGTTCATGATCGCGTCGGCGCCCTGCACGTTGATGGAGCCGAAGAACGTGACGAACGGGCTCTCGCCGGCGTGGTACTCGGTGTAGGGGAGCAGCAGCGACAGCAGCAGGACGGACCCGACGTAGAAGACCAGGATCCGGATGATGACCGTGTTGATCGCCTTGGGGATGACCTTCTGTGGGTTCTTCGTCTCGCCCGCAGTGGTTCCCACGAGTTCGATCGAGGCGTAGGCGAAGACGACGCCCTGGATCACCACGACGGCGGGCAGGATTCCGTTGGGGAAGAGTCCGCCGTTGTCGGTGATCATGCTGAAGCCCGACGAATGTCCTTCGATCGGCGTTCCGAACAGTACGAAGTAGATGCCGAAGCCGAGGAACGCGGCGAGGGCGACGACCTTGATGAGGGCGAACCAGAACTCCAGTTCACCGAACACTTTGACGGAGACGAGATTCAGTCCGAGGACCAGTACGACCGCGGCGAGGGCGAAGACCCATTGGTCGACGTTCCCGAGCGGTGCCCAGTACTTCTTGAAGAAGTTCATGTACAGCGCGACGGCGGTGACGTCGACGACGGCCGTCATCGCCCAGTTCATCCAGTACAGCCAGCCTGCGGCGAAGGCCATCTTCTCGCCGAAGAATTCGCGCGAGTACGACACGAACGACCCGGAGGTGGGTCGGTGCATCACGAGTTCGCCCAGGGCCCGCAGGATCAGGAATGCGAAGAACCCGCAGAGGGCGTAGACGAGCACGAGTGCGGGGCCGGCTTGCTGGAGGCGCCCGCCCGCGCCCATGAACAGGCCGGTGCCGATCGCTCCGCCGATCGCGATCATCTGGATCTGTCTGGGGCCGAGCGCTTTCCGGTAGCCGAGGTCTTCCTCGACGAAGATGTCTGCGCCGGAGGTGTCGTCCTTCTCGATCGTCACGAGACCACCTCCGCGGCAGCGGCGACGGGTGTCTGCCGTGGCGAACCGGACGCTCTCAAGTTGGCGAGGTGCTCGGGGCTGAGGAGGCGGTCGAGTTCCTCGCGGTCGAGCAGACCCGCCTCGATCACGAGGTCGGCGACCCTGCGGCCGGAGACCAGCGCTTCCTGCGCGATCCGAGTCGAGGCGGTGTAGCCGATGTACGGGTTGAGCGCGGTGACGAGTCCGATGGAGTCCTCGACCCGGGCACGCAGCAGATCGGTGTTGGCCGTGATGCCGAGTACGCAGCGGTCCGCCAGGATCCGGCAGGCGGCGCCGAGGTGGCGCATCCCCTCGGACAGGGAGTGCACGATGATCGGCTCGAACGCATTGAGCTGGAGCTGCCCGGATTCGGCGGCCATCGTGATGGTGACGTCGTTGCCGATGACCTCGTAGGCCACCTGGTTGAGGACTTCCGGGATCACCGGATTGACCTTGCCGGGCATGATCGACGAACCGGCCTGTACCGGTGGGAGATTGATCTCGTTCAGGCCCGCGCGCGGCCCCGACGACAGCAGGCGGAGGTCGTTGCACACCTTCGACAACTTGACCGCGATCCGCTTGAGCACGCCCGAGAGGTGGACGAACTGACCGACGTCCTGGGTTGCCTCGACCAGGTCTGTGGCCAGGACGAGGGGGAATCCGGTGAGTTCCCGCAGCGTGTCGCAGGCTGCCTCGGCGTAGCCGGCGGGTGCGTTCAGGCCCGTGCCGATCGCGGTGGCGCCGAGGTTGATCTCGTGGACGAGGAGAGCGGCCTCGTCGAGGCGGGTGCGGTCCTCGTCGATCATCACCGAGTAGGTGGCGAATTCCTGGCCGAGTGTCATCGGCACCGCGTCCTGGAGTTGGGTGCGCCCCATCTTCACGGTGTCGGTGAACTCGACCGCCTTGGTCGCGAAGGCCTCCTGCAGGACGCGCATCGCGTCCAGCAGGTCGTCGATCGCGAAGATCGTCGCGATGTTGACCGCGGTGGGGTAGACGTCGTTGGTCGACTGGCTGAGGTTCACGTGCTCGTTGGGATGGAGCTCCGCGTACTCCCCGCGCCCGTGTCCGAGGATCTCGAGTGCCCGGTTGGCGATCACCTCGTTGGCGTTCATGTTCGTCGACGTCCCGGCGCCGCCCTGGATGACGTCGACGACGAACTGCTCGTGCCAGCGGCCGTCGACGATCTCCCGGCACGCCTGCCCGATGGCGTCGGCCCGGCGGTGGTCGAGGATCCCGAGTTTCTCGTTGGCGGTTGCCGCGGCCCATTTGACGTAGGCGAGCCCGCGGATCAGATACGGGTTGGTGGAGATCGGCCGGCCGGTGATGGGGAAGTTCTCCACGGCCCGCAGCGTGTGGATTCCCCAGTAGGAATCCGCAGGCACTTGGCGGTCGCCGAGCAGATCGTGTTCTGTTCGCGTTTCGAGCACTTGATCATTCCTCACGGGGATTCGCGCGAGCTGCTGCTCTGCACGGATGCGGTGGACGGAGTCTGCTGCTCGAAGAGGTAGATTTCTCGGTCGAGCCACCCGGCTATCCACCTGCCAGGCTGTCAGACAGGTGCAATTGTTACCTCGCTCACTTGCAGGCGTCAACCCCGGGGGGTGTTCCGTATTGACGCTGCGGGCGGGGCGTGAGCAGAATATCCCCATGAACCTGTCAGACAGCTGGGCAGCCAGGCGTCCTGTCACGGCGCGGGTCAGCGCCGCGGAGGCGGTCCTCGCGGATCTTCGTGACGCGATCACGTCGGGTGAGCTGTCGGTCGGTGAACGACTTCCGTCGGAGGCATCCCTCGCGGCGCGGCACGGGGTCAGCCGGTCGGTGATCCGGGAGGCACTGCGGTCGTGCCATGCGCTCGGACTCACGGAGACGAAGTCGGGCCTCGGCACGTTCGTCGTCAGCGATTCGATCGCCCGAGACCTCGACTTCGGGAACTACGCGGCCAACGAACTCGTCGAGGCGCGCCCGCACGTGGAGATTCCCGCCGCCGGATGGGCGGCGCAGCGGCACACTGCGGAGGACCTGGCCGCCCTGCGCGGCCTGGTGGACCAGATGCGGGACGAGGACGATCCCCTCGTGTGGGTGTCCCTGGATGCGCAGTTCCATGCGTTCATCGCCCGGACGAGCCGGAACCGCGTGTTCGAATCCGTGATCGTCGACATCCGCGAGGCGCTCACCCGGCAGTCCGAAACGCTGAATCTCGTTGCGGGGCGGCAGCAGAAGTCGAACGACGAGCACGACCGGATCGTGGAGGGCATCGCCTCCGGAAGCTACGACAAGGCCGCCCGCGCCATGGCCGAACACCTGGACGCGGTCCGGGTCGCACTGGAATCCGTGGTCGGAGAAGCAGGCCCCGACCGCCGGCAGTAAGGACGAGAACAGGCCCTAGTCGTACGGGCCGGAGATCGACGTCTCGGCGAGCCGGGACAGGCCCTCGCGGATGTGCCGGGCCCACAGCCCGCCGATTCCCTCCACCGACTGCAGGTCGGCGGCGGTCGCGGCGAGCAGCGACTGCAGCGTCCCGAACGAGCCGACGAGCCGGTGAATCTGGTTGAACTGCAGTCGGGGAACGCGGGTGAGGACGCGGTAGCCGCGAGGACTCATCGGCGCCTCGAGCGCTTCGATGGTGCCCGGATAGCCGAACGCCCGGGCCAGCGTCGTGAGGTCGAGAAGGTCTGCGTCCGTGATCCGGTCGAGCGCAGAGAGCGATTTCGCGACATCCTCGGCCGGTGCCGGGCCGGTGCCGGCCAGGTAGTCGCGCACGATGAGTTCCCTCGCCACGTCGTTGTCGCCGACGAGTTCCTCGAGCTGCAGTGCGAGCTGACGCCCGTCCGTGCCGAGTTCGAGGACGTCCTGCTCGATCTCGACGGACACGCGGCGCACCATCTCCAGGCGCTGCACCACGGTCAGGGCGTCGCGGAGTGTCACGAAATCCTCGATCTCGACCACCGACAGCTGACGGGTCACCTCGTCGAGCCGTGCCTTGTACCGCTCGAGGGTGGCCACCGCCTGATTGGCACGCGACAGGATCGTCGCGGACCCGTCGATGACGTGCCGGATGCCGCCGACGTACACGCTGACGATGCTCATCGACTGACTGACCGACACCACGGGGTACCCGGTCTGCATGGCCGTCCGCTCGGCGGCGCGGTGACGCGTGCCGGACTCGACGGTCGGGATCTTGTGGTCGGGGACCAGCTGGACGTTGGCGCGCACGATGCGGGACCCGTCGGTGGACAGGACCACGGCGCCGTCCATCTTCGACAGCTCACGCAGACGGGTCGGCGCGAACTCGACGTCGAGCTCGAAGCCGCCGTCGCAGATCTCTTCCATCTGCTCGTCGTAGCCGAGGACGATCAGCGCGCCCGTGCGACCGCGCAGAATGCGCTCCAGGCCGTCGCGAAGTGCCGTACCGGGAGCCAGCCGGGCTATCGTTTCGCGCAGCGCAGACGACGACTCGGCATCGTTCATCGCGCAATACTCCCGCTGAGGTAGACGTCACTTGTCGGGGACCGCCGCGTAAACACGTCCGGACCCGCGTTTAGATTACCTATCCATGAGTAGTACCTGGACTTTGCCCGACGACCTGACCCTGCCCGCACCGGTCGGCAGCTTCCCCGCCGCAGGTCAGCCCGTGCCGCAGCACTGGTCACGGTGCTTCGGGTGCGGCGACCAGTCGCCTGCCGGGATGTCGATGAGCTTCACGGCCGGGGAGGGGCTCGACGTGTGGGGCCGACTCGAGGTGGCACCCCGCTACCAGGGCGGTCCGGGAGTGATCCACGGGGGCATCCTCTCGACCGCGTTCGACGAGGCGCTGGGCATGGTGTGCCGATCGATCGTCGACGGTCCGGTGGTCACGGGTCATCTGGAGATCGACTTCGCCAGGCCCATCCCGCTGGGTTCCGTCCTCGAATTCCACGCACGCATCGACGGATCGGTCCGCCGCAAGGTGTATGCGAGCGCCGAGGCGCGCATCGTCGAGGGGCCGACGGCCGACCCCGACGTGGTGGTGGCGACGTCGCGGGGACTGTTTCTCACCGTCACCGCCGAGCACTTCGAGAAGACCAAGGATTTCGTGGACGGCGTGCCGGAGCGTCCGTTCGGCACGTCGTCGATCTGAGCGACATCTCGATCCGACCGTCACCGCAGTGACGCGATGGCTGCCCCCAGGTTCCCGACCTCGGTGACCTTCATGCCCTTCGGGGCCGCCCCGGAGTCGAGGGGAACGATGGCGCGGGTGAATCCGAGGCGGTGGGCCTCCGCGAGCCTGCGCCCGACGCCGGGTACCCGGCGGACCTCGCCGGCCAGTCCCACCTCGCCGAGGATCACCAGTCCGTCCGGAACCGGCTTGTCCTTCACCGCGGACGCGACGGCGAGGGCCAGCGCGAGATCGGCGGACGGTTCGGTCATCCGCATTCCGCCGACGGTGGCCGCGTAGACGTCGTTCTTCGCGATCGGCACCCCGCACCGGCGGTCGAGCACGGCCAGGACCATGGCCACGCGGGCGCTGTCGAGCCCGCTCACGGCGCGCCGGGGTGCGGGCATGGACGTGGCCGCCACAAGCGCCTGCACCTCGCCGAGGAGGGGCCGTTTGCCGTCCATCATGACGGTGACGGCGGTACCGGGAACGGCCTCGGCGCGGTGGTGGAGGAACAGTCCGGACGGGTCGCTGATGCCGGCGATGCCGTCTTCCCGCAGTTCGAAGCAACCGACCTCGTCGGCGGCGCCGAAACGGTTCTTGACGCCGCGCACCATCCGCAGCGTGGAGTGCTTGTCGCCCTCGAAGTGCAGCACCACGTCGACGAGATGCTCGAGCGACCGTGGTCCGGCGACCGCACCGTCCTTGGTGACGTGGCCGATGAGGAGCACCGGCACGCCGCTTGCCTTCGCGAGGGAGGTGAGGGCGCTGGTGACTGCCTTCACCTGGGTGACTCCGCCGACCACGCCGTCGACGTCTGCGGCCAGCATGGTCTGCACCGAGTCGACGATCAGCAGGGTGGGACGCACCTGCTCGACGTGGCCGAGGATGGTCGCGAGGTCGGATTCGGCGGCGAGGTAGACCCGCTCGTGGACGGCGCCGGTGCGGTCGGCGCGCAGTCGCACCTGCCCAGCGGATTCCTCACCGGTGACGTAGAGGGAACGGTCGTCCGGGCCGCGGCGGGCCCACTGGTGGACCACCTCGAGGAGGAGGGTGGACTTGCCGACGCCGGGTTCGCCGGCGAGGAGAACGACGGAACCGGGCACCACGCCGCCGCCGAGAACACGGTCCAGTTCGTCGATGCCCGTGGGCTTGGCGCGGGTGGACGTGCTGTCGATCCGCGTGATCGGAGTGGCGGGGGTGGACGGAAGTACCGCTCCGGCGCCGGCTTTCGCGAGCGAGGCGCCGGGGCGGCTCGCGACGGACGCGACGATCGGGGCCTCGTCCATCGATCCCCAGCTACCGCACTCGGGGCACCGGCCGACCCATTTGGGAACCGTGCACTGGCACGACGAGCAGCGGAAGCTGGTTTTGAGTTTGGCCACCGGGCCAGCCTAGGTATCGGGTCCGACAGCGGACCCGATACGGCCGTTAGTGTCCGCCGCCCTCGGCTTCGGATCCGGGCGACGTGTCGGAGACGTGGCGCTCGGTCTCGTGGCCCGCGTCGACGGGAACGGACACGGTGACGTCGCCGGCCTTCTCGAACGCAAACGTGACGGGGAAGGTGAGGCCCGGGCGGACGCCCTCCTTCAGGCCGTCCAGGGTGACGAGGACGACGTCGACCGGTGCGTCGGCGCTCTCGTCCGTCTGACCGGCGGCCTCGGCGCTCGCTTCGGCGTCCTCGCCCGGCTGGCCGGCGACGAGAGCGGTCTGCGGCGCGATCTCCAGCCCGCCCGCCTTGTCGCCGAGGGTGACGGACTGCGCGAAGTCGGTGCTGATCCGGGTCAGCTTGTCCGGGGTGTCCTCGTTGTTGTTGATCGCGATGAACGAGAGGACGGCGTTGCCGCCCGGCTCGAGGCTGTACTCGGCGGAGTTGGGGTAGACCACGTGCACGTTGCGCAGGGCGATCGAGCCGACGTTCGCGCTGTTGCCGTTGACCGCGGCGACCTGACTCGACGTCTGAGTGATCTGGCCCGCGCTGCAGGCGGACAGCACGAGTGCTGCGCCGGCAGCGAGAGCGACGGCGGTAGCGACTCGGCGAGTCGACTTGTCGAGAGCAGTCACGAGTTGTCCTCCGGTGTCAGGTTCGCACTTCAACTAGGCAGAGTAGTAGTTCGCCCGCGTGGCCTGCTCGCTGGGTACTCACAATGGTTGTCTGCGTGCGGTTTCGGCGCTGGAGAACCGCCCGATCGGGGTGTCCGGAATGCACGTATCGGGGACCCTGTCAACCCCTACGGTCAGGCCATGATGCCCCTGACCTGCACCGTTGATGCGACCAGCTTCCGGACACGTGTTAAACTCGAATGATCGAAAGGGGCACGGGACAGATGATTTTTAAGGTCGGAGACACCGTCGTATACCCCCATCACGGTGCGGCGCTGATCGAAGCAATTGAAACCCGCACCATCAAGGGTGAGCAGAAGGAATATCTCGTTCTCAAGGTTGCTCAGGGCGATCTCACCGTACGGGTTCCCGCAGACAACGCAGAGTACGTGGGCGTACGCGACGTCGTCGGCCAGGAAGGTCTCGACAAGGTCTTCCAGGTACTGCGGGCACCGCACACCGAAGAACCCACCAACTGGTCACGCCGCTACAAGGCGAATCTCGAAAAGCTCGCGTCAGGTGACGTCAACAAGGTTGCCGAGGTCGTTCGGGACCTGTGGCGTCGTGAGCAGGATCGCGGCCTGTCCGCAGGAGAGAAGCGCATGCTCGCGAAGGCGCGGCAGATTCTTGTCGGCGAGCTCGCACTGGCCGAAGGCACCGACAGCGACAAGGCCGAGACCATCCTCGACGAGGTCCTCGCGGCCGCGTCCTAGACAGTCGCGATACACACAGTGGCCGACGGAAAAGGTCCTGTAGTCGCGCTGGTTCCCGCCGCAGGTCAGGGAGTACGTTTGGGCGAGAACAGGCCCAAGGCATTCGTTGATCTGGGTGGGACGACCATGCTGACACGCGCGGTCGACGGGCTCCTGCAGTCGGGGGCTGTCGACCGCGTCGTCGTGATCGTTCCGGAGGAGCTCGTCGAGTCGACGCGAACCCTCCTTCCCGGTGAGGTCACCGTCGTGGCCGGCGGAAGTGAGCGGACCGATTCGGTTCGCGCCGGACTGGCCGTCGCGGATGACGCCGACTATGTGCTCGTGCACGACGCCGCCCGCGCGCTCACGCCACCGTCGCTCATCGCGCGGGTGGTCGAGGAGCTGCGATGCGGCCGCAATGCGGTCATCCCCGTCCTGCCGGTGACGGACACCATCAAGACCGTCGACGTTCTCGGCGCGGTCACCGGCACCCCCGAACGGTCCGAACTGCGGGCCGTACAGACGCCGCAGGGTTTCACCGCGGAACTGCTCCGGCGCGCCTACGCTGCCGCCGACGGCATCGCCACGGACGACGCCGGCCTGGTGGAGCGCCTCGGGGAACGGGTCCGCAGCATCGTCGGAGAACCCACAGCATTCAAGATCACCACGCCGCTGGACCTCGTGCTGGCCCGCGCGCTGGTGGAAGAGGGAGCGCACTAGTGCGAGTCGGAATCGGGACGGACGTCCACCCGATCGAGCAGGGGCGGCCGTGCTGGATGGCCGGCCTGCTGTTCGAGGACGAGAACGGCTGCGCGGGTCACTCCGACGGCGACGTCGCCGTTCACGCACTCTGCGACGCCCTGCTCTCCGCCGCCGGACTCGGCGACCTCGGCTCCGTCTTCGGAACCGGGCGGCCCGAGTGGTCCGGGGTGAGCGGTGCCGCGATGCTCGCCGAGGTACGCCGTCTCCTCGAAGAGGACGACTTCGACGTCGCCAACGCCGCGGTCCAGGTGATCGGGAACCGGCCGAAGATCGGCCCGCGCCGAAACGAGGCACAGAAGGTGCTGAGCGACATTCTGGGCGCGCCGGTTTCGGTGTCCGCGACCACCACGGACGGGCTCGGCCTCACCGGGCGCGGCGAGGGGATCGCCGCCATGGCCACCGCGTTGGTCATTCCCGGTCGAAGCGCCAGGTAGGATCGCTGGTCGTGACCCTGCGCCTATTCGACACCGAGACGCGGGCCTTGCGTGACTTCGTTCCGCTGGCCCCTGGACACGCATCGGTGTACCTGTGTGGCGCCACGGTGCAGGGCGACCCCCATATCGGCCACGTACGCAGCGGCGTCGCATTCGACGTGCTGCGGCGGTGGCTGCTCGCCCACGACTACGACGTGGCGTTCGTCCGCAACGTCACGGACATCGAAGACAAGATCCTGAACAAGGCCGCGGAGGCGGGCAGGCCGTGGTGGGAGTGGGCCGCCACCTTCGAGCGGTCCTTCACCTGGGCCTACCAGCAGCTGGGTGTGCTGCCGCCGTCCGTCGAGCCGCGAGCCACCGGCCACATCACGCAGATGGTCGAGATGATGCAGCGCCTCATCGACAACGGCCATGCGTACGCGGCGGGCGGGGACGTCTACTTCGACGTCCGCAGCTACCCCCGGTACGGCAGCCTGTCCGGGCACAAGCTCGACGACGTCCACCAGGGCGAGAGCGCAGGCGAATGCAAGCGCGATCCCCGCGACTTCACGCTGTGGAAGGCGGAGAAGCCGGGAGAGCCGTCGTGGCCGACGCCGTGGGGCCGGGGCCGTCCCGGCTGGCACCTCGAATGCTCCGCGATGGCCGAGTTCTACCTCGGCGCCGCGTTCGACATCCACTGCGGTGGTCTGGACCTGGTGTTCCCGCACCACGAGAACGAGATCGCGCAGGCCAAGTGCGCCGGCGACGACTTTGCGCAGTACTGGCTGCACAACGGCTGGGTCACCATGGGTGGCGAGAAGATGTCGAAGTCGCTCGGCAACGTTCTCTCGGTGCCGAACGTGCTGAAAAAGGTTCGCCCGCAAGAGCTTCGGTACTACCTGGGCAGTGCCCACTACCGGTCGATGCTCGAATACTCCGACACCGCGCTCGACGAGGGGGCTGCGGCGTTCCGTCGGATCGAGTCGTTCGTCCTGCGCACGCAGGAACGTGCCGGTGAGGTTCCGGTCGGCCTGTGGACCGAGGCGTTCGCTCGCGCGCTCGACGACGACCTCGCCGTCCCCGCCGCGCTCGCCGAGGTGCATGGAAAGGTCCGCGAGGGCAACATCGCCCTCGACGGCGGAGATCTCGAGGGTGCGCGCGGGATCGCGTCGCAGGTCCGGGCCATGCTCGGAATCCTCGGCGTCGACCCGCTGGACGAGCACTGGACTCAGGAGACCGCGGACGCGTCCGCGGCAACCGATGCCCTGGACGTTCTGGTCCGGGCCGAACTCGAGCGCAGGCAGAGTGCCCGCGCCGAGAAGAACTGGGCTGTGGCCGACGAGGTGCGTGACCGTCTCATCCGGGCGGGCATCGAGGTCACCGATACCCCCAACGGGCCCGAGTGGTCTCTCAAGGCAGGACAGTAGTAATGGCTGGAAATTCGAGTAGGCGTGGAGCCATCCGCAAGACCGGTACCAAGAAGGGGCAGGTCGCCGGTTCCGGTGGCCAGCGCCGCAAGGGGCTGGAAGGCCGCGGCGCCACCCCGCCCGCGGAGGCCCGCACCAAACACCCCGCCGCCAAGCGCGCCGCCCGCGCAGCCAGGGAAGCCGACAAGCAGCCCGGCCGCGGTCGTCAGACCGCCGGACGCAAGGTGCTCGACGGCCCCGAGAACGTGCTGGGCCGCAACCCCGTCGTCGAGTGCCTGCGCGCCGGTGTCCCCGCGACCGCGCTGTACGTCGCGGTCGGGACCGAGAGCGACGATCGCCTGAAGGAATCCGTTCAGCGGGCGGCCGACGCGGGCATCTCCATCCTCGAGGTTCCCCGGAGCGATCTGGACCGGCTCAGCGCCAACGGCATGCATCAGGGCATCGCGTTGCAGGTGCCGCCGTACCGCTACGCGCACCCCGACGACCTGATCGCGGAAGCGCGCAAGCACCAGGAGGCGCCGCTACTCGTGGCCCTCGACAACATCACCGATCCCCGCAACCTCGGTGCCGTCGTGCGGTCGGTGGCCGCGTTCGGCGGTCACGGTGTGGTGATCCCGGAGCGCCGCAGTGCGTCGGTCACCGCGGTCGCGTGGCGGACGAGTGCCGGCGCGGCAGCCCGCCTGCCGATCGCCCGCGCTACCAATCTCACTCGCACGCTGAAGGATTGGGCGTCCAAGGGCGTTCAGGTGGTCGGTCTCGATGCGGGTGGCGACACCACACTCGACGAGTTCGACGGCAGCGGCCCCGTGGTGGTCGTGGTCGGCTCCGAGGGCAAGGGACTGTCGCGTCTCGTCCGCGAGAACTGCGACGCCATCCTCAGCATCCCGATGGCAGGCCCCGTCGAATCGCTCAACGCGTCCGTCGCCGCGGGTGTCGTGCTTGCCGACATCGCTCGCCGTCGCCGCGGCTAGGCTGCGGATCCGCGAACAGCAGGGCGTCCTCGGGGCCGCTTGGCCCGCACAGCCGGTAGTGATCCGAGGGCGTCGCTGTCAACGCTGTCGGCACCTACCGTAGACCTACAGTGTTGACAGGCTGCTACCAGCGGCGTTCACTGAGATCATCAGTGGCCGCGAGGTTGGAGGCCGGTCATGGCAATCACCGATATCAAGGAATACGCGCACCTCACCCAGCAGGACGTCGAGGCGCTCGGATTCGAACTCGACGCACTTCGCCGCGACGTCGCGGAGTCCCTCGGGGAGAAGGACGCGACGTACATCCGCCGCACCATCGCGTTCCAGCGCGTGCTCGACGGACATCCACGGCAGCCGGACGACCACGGGCGTGGTTCTCGGTACGACCGCACTGGGTGCGGCCAAGAGCATCGAGAACATGGAGATCAGCCACAACGTCTCGCACGGCCAGTGGGACTGGATGAACGATCCCGAGATCCACTCGAGTACCTGGGAGTGGGATCAGGTAGGGCCGTCGTCGCAGTGGAAGTATGCGCACAACTTCCGTCACCACAAGTACACCAACGTGCTCGGAATGGACGAGGACGTCGGGTTCGGCGTCATGCGGGTCACTCGTGATCAGGAATGGCGTCCGATCCACCTGCTGCAGCCGATTCAAAATCTGCTGCTCGCGGCGTCGTTCGAATGGGGCATCGCGCTCCACGATCTGCTTCCGCCCAGTGCCGAAGACAAGGCGAGTCGGCGTCTGCGTCCACCGGTGCGAGATCTGCTCGGCAAGATCGCGCGGCAGATGGGCAAGGACTACGTGCTGTTCCCCGTTCTCAGTGGGCGGCGGTGGCGGCGAACGCTGAAGGCGAATCTCGTCGCCAACCTCCTGCGGAACGTGTGGTCGTACGTCGTGATCTTCTGCGGGCACTTCCCCGACGGAGCGGAGAAGTTCACGCTCGCGGAGCTCGAGCACGAAAACCGGGCCGAGTGGTATCTCCGCCAGATGCTCGGCACCGCGAACTTCCGGGCCGGCGCCGTCATGGCCTTCATGAGCGGCAACCTGTGCTATCAGATCGAGCACCACCTCTTCCCCGACCTTCCCAGCAATCGGTACGCCGAGATCTCGACCGCGGTGCGCGGCTTGTGCGAGAAGTACGACTTGCCGTACACCACCGGTTCGCTTGCGCGGCAGTACCTTCTGACGCTGCGCACCATTCACAAACTGGCGCTGCCCAACCGGTTCCTCCGGGCGACGTCCGACGACGCGCCGGAGACGGCGTCGGAAGTGAAGTTCCGCGGGCGGTCGGCGCTCGGCGCCGATCCCGTGACCGGACGCCTTCGCGGGCTCCGGACCGCCCTGGCCGCGAGGTAGACCGTCACCGCGGGATGGTCGACGCCACCGTTCGGTGGAAGCGGACCCGGTGCCCGGGACGCAATTGCGCGGCCACCGGCAGATCGGCCTCGGCCACCACGGCGATCACCGGATAGCCACCGGTCACCGGATGATCGGCCAGGAACAGGATGGGCCGACCGTTGGGCGGCACCTGCAACGCCCCCGCCACCATCGCCTCGCTCGGCATCTCTTCCGTCACGGCGCGGTGCAACGGTCCCGGACCTTCGAGCCGCGCCCCCACGCGATTGGTGTCGGAGCTGACCGTCCACGTCTCGCGGAGAAGGGCCTCGACGGACGCTGGTGTGAACCAGTCGTCCCGCGGTCCGAGCCGAACGCGCATCATCAGGGGATCCTCGGGAGCGACGGGTGGGGGGATGATCTCGTCCGCAGGCCAGTCGCCGGCATCCGCACCGACCAGCAGCCGATCACCCTCGGCGACAGGATCGGGGCCGATCCCCGACAGAGTGTCGGTGGACCGGCTCCCCATCACCGCGGGCACGTCGAAACCTCCGCGCACCGCGACGTAGCTGCGAAGTCCCTCCGACGCGAACGCGATCTCCAGCAGGTCGCCGGTCGTCAGGTGCAGCATTGTGTAGTCGGGCCGGGGTTCGGAGTTGACGGTAACGGGGTTGCGGGCGCCAGTGACGGCGACGGAGACGGTCCCGGCCGCACGCACCGCGAGCCCACCCAGCGTGACCTCCAGCGTAGCTGCGCCGGAGTGGTTGCCCACCAACCTGTTTGCGCTGTCGTGCGCGTCTCGGTCGGCGGCCCCCGACTCGCCGACGCCGATCGACGCGTAACCGGGGCGGCCCCGATCCTGCACGGTGGTGAAGGGTCCGGTGCGCACGACCTCGAGCCAAGCCATCGTTCGATTGTCCCGCATCCACACGTCTGCTGGATACGCTCTCGTCGGATCAGTCGCTCAGGAGACTGCGGTGTAGCCGTGCGCGGCAGCGACTTCGGCGGACAGCAGCTGTCCGTCGTGGGTGGACAGTCCCGCGGCGAGTCCGGGGACGGTCGCGGTGGCTTCCTTCCAGCCCTTGTCGGCGAGCGCCACGACGTAGGGGAGGGTGGCGTTGGTGAGGGCGTAGGTGGAGGTGCGGGGGACGGCGCCGGGCATGTTGGCGACGCAGTAGAAGACGGAGTCGTGGACCTGGTAGGTGGGCTCGGCGTGGGTGGTGGGTCGTGAGTCCTCGAAGCAGCCGCCCTGGTCGATGGCGATGTCGACGAGCACCGAGCCGGGCTTCATCCGTGAGACGAGGTTGTTGGAGACGAGGGTGGGGGCCTTGGCGCCGGGGACGAGGACGGCGCCGATGACGAGGTCGGCGCCCTGGACGGCCTGTTCGAGTTCGAGGCTGTTCGAAGCGATGGTCTTGACCTGGCCGTGGTAGAGGGCGTCGATCTCTCGGAGGCGGGCGATGGACAGGTCCAGGACGGTGACGTCGGCCTGCATGCCGTAGGCGATCGCGATCGCGTTCTTGCCGGAGACGCCGGCGCCGATGACGACGACCTTGGCGGGGCGCACGCCGGGGACGCCGCCCATCAGGACGCCGCGGCCGCCGCCGTGGCGCATGAGGTGGTAGGCGCCGGCCTGTGGGGCGAGGCGTCCGGCGACCTCGCTCATCGGGGCGAGCAGCGGGAGGGAACCGTCGGCGCCGACGACGGTTTCGTAGGCGATGGAGGTGGTCTTCGACGCGAGCAGTGCGTCGGTGCACTCCTTCGATGCGGCCAGGTGCAGGTAGGTGAACAGCACCTGGTCCTGGCGCAGGCGGGCGTATTCCTCGGCGATGGGTTCCTTGACCTTCAGGAGCAGGTCGGCGGTGTCCCATACCTGGTCGGCGGCCTGGAGGATCTGGGCGCCTGCGGCTTTGAAGTCTTCGTCGGCGAAGGACGAGCCGATGCCTGCGCCGGATTCGATGACGACCTCGTGGCCGCGTTCGTTGAGTTCGTGGACACCGGCGGGGCTGATGGCCACGCGGTACTCGTGGTTCTTGATTTCGCGGGGGATGCCGATCTTCATGAGAGCTCCGTGCTGTCGAAAATTCGATTGGTAGGTGCCAATAGTGAAGAAAGCAACCATTCATGCCAATAGTTGTGAAGATAATTCTCAACATGTCGGTGCTGGCTCGCGACTATTCGAATACGGGCACCCTGAGCCGTTCCTTGCCGAAGGATGTTCGAGAATGGCTTCGCCCCGTGAGTACTTGTTAACCGCCCGACGTTAATAAGTACTCACGGGTGGCGGAGCCGCAGGATCAGCATGGCCGCGTGCAGCGACGTCCGGGACTCGGCGTCGTCGAGGCCGACACCGAGCAGTCGCTGGATCGTGGCCAGTTTCGCGTAGAGCGTGGGGCGGGAGAGATGGAGCTGTTTCGCGAGTTCCGTCTTGTTGCCACCGAGTTCGAGGAAGCTGCGCAGGACGTCGACGCTGTCGCCGCCGTGCCGCGCCTGATGCTCCAGCAGGCCGCGGAGTTCGGTCTCGGCGAAAGCCTGCACACGCGGATCGGTCCGGATGAGGGCGAGGAGACCGCGCAACCGGATGTCGGCTGCTCGGTGAAAGACCTTGTCGCCCGGTGGCAACGACAGCGCGACCTCGGCGATGTGAGCGGATTCCGTCAGGCCGCCTGCGGCGTCCAGGAGCCGGGTCGATTCGGGACCGACGCCGATCGTGCACTGCAGGACGCCGTCCAGCCGGATGAGTGCGGCACGGATCGCCGCGCAGAGTTCGGGCAGCGCGTCGGGTGTGGACGCCGGTGGATGGGACAGGAGCAGGTCGATCTGCCCGGCGCGGGTGTTCGCGGTGAGTGCGGTTTGCCGCGACGTCCGGACCGCGTGGCGGACGGCGTCCAGCATGTTCACTCGGCGTCGCTGCGCGAGAACCTGGTCGGCGCTGGCGGTTTCGCTGACCCGGATGGTCATCGGCAGGTAGGTCAGCGCCGGCCGGAGGCCGAGCGCATGGGCACGCGCGGTCGCTTCGGCCTCGTCCTGGATGCGTCCGCGGCGGAGTTCGTCGACGAGTCCGCTCTGGGCCTGCTGCTCGAGTGCGGTCCGGTCCTGCTCGACCATGCGGTTCAGTGCGAGCGCCTGCGCGGCACGTTCGAGGGTCATCCGCGCCCGACCTTCGGCGGCGACGGGTCGGGGGGCGACGAGTCGTCCCCATTCCTGCCGATGTGCGCCGACGGGCGTCGTCGTCCACGACTCCGGGCCGTCGACCGCGGTCTGGTGCGACACGGGCGTCAGCCGCGATCGACGTTCCCACTCGGCGAGGAGGTCCGCCGCCGTGGTTCCCTGCGCCGCGAACGCCAGTACCTGCCGGTTGAGGTCCTCGAGGACGATCGGGGCGCCGAGCATGCCGGCTGCGGCGTCGACGATCTCACCGAGTGACGCCCGTTTCATGCTCAGGTCGGTGAAGACCTCGTGCGCGTGCCGTGCGAAGGCGACCTCGTCGTACTGCTCCGCGACGATCGAGCGGTGCACTTCCTCGGTGACCTCGACGAACCGGATCTGACGGTGCAGTGCGACGACGGGGAACGACAGTCTGTCGGCGGCGCGTGCCACCCCGTCCGGCACCGTGTCGACGTGCACGCCGAGTTCGACGACGAGTCCGGCTGCGCCCGCCGCGGCCAGTCCCTCGAGGTACGCCACGCTCGACGAGTCGTCTGCGAGGGGTTGGCCGGTGGTGAGGACGAGTTCGCCACCCTGGAGAAGGTTCGACAGGTCGGGTAGATCGCTGACGTGCACCCATCGGACCGGTCTGTCGAGCGGTCCGCCGCCGATCAACTCGGGTGTTCCCGCCTGCACGACCGGGAGCGCCAGGATGTCGACGATGGTGGGCTGCATTTACGTAGTGTAAATCAGATGTCGGATTTCCTTACAGATCGTCGGGCTCGAGTGCTTGGTTCAGGGACCAGAGTGAAGACATCGCACTTCGCGCGGAGTTTCCGCGTATCGGCTCTCTCGGTAAGGACACCCATGACACACAGCGATGGCGCAGCGCAGACCCGGACCATCACGCACTGGTTCGACAACAAGAGTTTCACGGGTACGAGTGGCAACACCGCTGCGGTGACGAATCCGGCGACCGGTGCCGTGACCGGTCAGGTCGCCCTCGCCAGCGTCGAGGACGCCCGCGCCGTCATCGACGCCGCCGCCGCCGCGTTCCCCGCCTGGCGCGACACCTCCCTTGCCAAGCGCACCCAAGTGATCTTCACGTTCCGGGAACTGCTCAACGCCCGCAAGGGCGAACTCGCCGAAATCATCACCGCCGAGCACGGCAAGGTCGTCTCCGACGCACTCGGTGAGGTGTCCCGCGGCCAGGAGGTCGTCGAATTCGCCTGCGGCATCGCACACCTGCTCAAGGGCGGCATGACCGAAAACGCCTCCACCAACATCGACGTCTCCTCCCTCCGCCAACCCGTCGGCCCGGTCGGGATCATCTCCCCGTTCAACTTCCCCGCCATGGTCCCGATGTGGTTCTTCCCCATCGCCATCGCCACCGGCAACACCGTCGTCCTCAAACCCAGCGAGAAGGACCCGACCGCCGCGATCTGGATGGCCGAACTCTGGGCCGAGGCCGGCCTGCCCGCGGGGGTGTTCAACGTGCTGCAGGGCGACAAGACCGCCGTCGACGAACTGCTCACCAACCCCGCCATCAAGGCCATCAGCTTCGTCGGCTCCACCCCCATCGCCCAGTACGTCTACGCCACCGGCACCGCCCACGGCAAACGCGTCCAAGCCCTCGGCGGGGCGAAGAACCACGCCATCGTCCTCCCCGACGCCGACCTCGACCTGGCCGCCGACGCCATGGTCAACGCCGGCTTCGGCTCCGCCGGGGAACGCTGCATGGCCATCAGTGCCCTGGTCGCGGTCGGCGACATCGCCGACGAACTCGTCGCCAAGATCAAGGACCGCACCGACACCCTCAAGATCGGCGACGGCACCCGGGACTCCGACATGGGACCACTGGTGACCAAGGTGCACCGCGACAAGGTCGCCTCCTACATCGACGCCGGCGAAAACGACGGCGCCACCATCGTCGTCGACGGGCGCACCGTGCAGGCCAATGGCGGCAAGGACGGGTTCTGGCTCGGCCCGACCCTGATCGACCACGTCACCACCGACATGTCCGTCTACACCGACGAAATCTTCGGACCCGTCCTCTCCGTCATCCGCGTCGGCTCCTACGACGACGCCCTGGAACTGGTGAACTCCAGCCCGTTCGGCAACGGCACCGCCATCTTCACCAACGACGGCGGCGCCGCCCGACGATTCCAGAACGAGGTCGAGGTCGGCATGGTCGGCATCAACGTCCCCATCCCCGTCCCGATGGCGTACTACAGCTTCGGTGGCTGGAAGAACTCCCTCTTCGGCGACACCCACGCCCACGGCACCGAAGGCGTCCACTTCTTCACCCGCGGCAAGGTCGTCACCACCCGCTGGCTCGACCCCAGCCACGGCGGCCTCAACCTCGGATTCCCCCAGAACAACTGAGCCGGAAAGGACCTACGGTCATGACGACGACAGTCTCCCAGGAACTCCTGCCCACCGGTCAGTCCCTCGATGCGGCGCGCGTCGAAGGGGAGCGCGCATATGCCCTCGACCGTGCGCACGTGTTCCACTCGTGGTCCGCGCAGGAGCAGATCACCCCGATGACGATCCTCGCGTCGGAGGGTTCGTACGTGTGGGACGGCGCCGGGAACCGCATGCTCGACTTCTCGTCCCAGCTCGTCAACACGAACATCGGGCACCAGCACCCCAAAGTCGTTGCCGCCATCCAGGATCAGGCCGCGAAGCTGTGTACCATCGCACCGCAGTACGCGAACGACGCCCGCTCCGAGGCCGCCCGGCTGATCGCCGAGCGGACCCCGGGTGACCTGAACAAGGTGTTCTTCACCAACGGCGGCGCCGACGCCAACGAGCACGCCGTGCGCATGGCCCGGTTGCACACCGGCCGCTACAAGGTGCTGTCGCGGTACCGCTCGTACCACGGCGGCACGGACACCGCGATCAACCTCACCGGCGACCCGCGCCGGTGGCCCAACGACTACGGCAACAGCGGAGTCGTCCACTTCCACGGGCCGTTCCTGTACCGGTCGCAGTTCCACTCGGAGAACGAGCAGCAGGAAACCGAGCGCGCGCTCGAGCACCTCGACCAGCTGATCCGCCTCGAGGGGCCGAACTCGATCGCTGCGATCGTGCTCGAATCGGTTCCCGGGACCGCGGGGATCATGGTGCCCCCGCCCGGCCACATGGCCGGTGTGCGCGAGATCTGCGACCGCTACGGCATCGTGTTCATCGCCGACGAGGTGATGTCCGGGTTCGGCCGGACCGGAAAGTGGTTCGCGATCGACCATGTCGGTGTCGTTCCCGACCTGATCACGTTCGCGAAGGGGGTCAACTCCGGCTACGTGCCGCTCGGTGGTGTCGCGATCAGCGAGAAGATCGCGGCGACGTTCGCCGACCGGCCGTACCCCGGCGGGCTCACCTACTCGGGACACCCGCTCGCCACCGCGGCCGCCGTCGCGACGATCAACGCGATGGAGGACGAGCGGATCGTCGAGAACGCGGCCCGGATCGGCAGCGAGATCCTCGGCCCCGGACTGCGGGGCCTCGCCGACCGGCACCCGTCGATCGGTGAAGTCCGCGGACTCGGCGTGTTCTGGGCGATCGAACTCGTCGCCGACCGTGCCACGAAGGAACCGCTGGCTCCGTACGGCGCCTCCAGCCCGGCGATGAACGAGGTGATCGCGGCGTGCAAGGCAGGAGGATTGCTGCCGTTCGCCAACTTCAATCGCATTCACGCCGTGCCGCCGTGCACCGTCACCGAGGCCGAGGCCCGTGAGGGGCTCGCGATCCTCGACACGGTTCTCGACATCGCGGACGCACACCGCAACTCCTGACACCCGTCTGCCGACACATCCGTGTCCTGACACTCGATCCGTCCCGCGGTCAATGGCGCCCGCGGGACGGATCTTTCTCGTTTTCCACGACAACACACGGCGCCCGGATCTCAACGGAGAGAATCTATGAGCTCGACCACGTCCACGCTCGCACTGTCCCTGCCGGAAGGCTATGTCGAAGAACGGGATCGGCCGCCCGTTCCCGACGTCGCGATCCTCGACCGCCTGACCGCCGACGCATTCGACCTGCACGTCGACACCGTCGGACCGAACGAGAACCGGCAACTGCGGGTCACGCTCTACAGCGGAGACTCGACCGTGTCGCTCGAACGGGTGCTGCGACTTCTCGGGAGCCTCGACCTCGAGGTCGAGGGTCAGCGGACGTCGGTGTTCCGCCGCGCCGACGGACTGGTGTGCCGGCTCTACGACTTCCGGGTGTCCGCGGGACCGCTCGTCGCGTCCGCGGTGGCCTCGGGATCCGTCGAACCCGAGTCCGTCCTGGAGACGTTTCGTGCGATGTGGTCGGGCCGCGCGGAGGCGGATCGGTTCAACGTGCTGGTGCTCGCCGCCGGCCTGGACTGGCGGGAGGTGGTGCTCCTGCGCGCGTACGCACGCTTCCTGCGGCAGAGTGCTCTGCCGTACGACCAGGGCCGGATCGAGGCGGTCCTGCTGTCGCGTCCCGAGTTCGCGTCGGCGCTCGTCGAGCTGTTCCACGCGCATTTCGATCCATCCCGTCCCGGTGGCGGCACGTCCCGCGACGACGACGTCGAACAGTGTGCGCGCCGGGTCGAATTGCTGCTCGCCGACGTGGAGGGCCTCGACGCCGACCGTATCCTGCGCGCATACTCGGGCCTCGTCGCGGCGACGACCCGCACCAACTTCTATCGGGACGGCGCGCTCGGTCCGGCTCGTCCCCAGTTGTCGCTGAAGTTCCGCTCCGGCGAGATCGACGAACTTCCGCGGCCGCGGCCGTTCTACGAGGTCTTCGTGTATTCGCCGGACATGGAGGGCGTGCACCTGCGATACGGACCCGTCGCGCGCGGCGGGCTCCGCTGGTCCGACCGCCTCGACGACTACCGCACCGAGATCCTCGGTCTCGTCAAGGCGCAGGCAGTGAAGAACGCCGTCATCGTGCCCGCGGGCGCCAAGGGCGGTTTCGTCGTGCGCAACCCGTCGTCCACCGGCCAGGACTGCTACCGGCAGTTCATCTCCGGGCTGCTCGACGTCACCGACAACCTTTCGGACACAGCCGAATCGGTTCATCCGGACGGTGTCGTCTGCCGGGACGGCGACGACCCCTACCTCGTGGTGGCGGCGGACAAGGGCACTGCCACGTTCTCCTACACCGCCAACGATGTGGCCCGGACGTACGACTTCTGGCTCGGTGACGCGTTCGCGTCCGGTGGTTCGGTCGGCTACGACCACAAGAAGATGGGCATCACCGCGAAGGGTGCGTGGGTGAGCGTCACCCGGCATCTGGCCGAACTCGGAATCGACGTCGACCCCACGCCCCGCCGGGAACAGGCCTGGCAGGAACGCCGCCGGTTGTTCGAGCTGCCGCGGTCGTCGTGGGCCGACTACGACCGGACTCTCATCAGTGAAGGCGGTGGCGTCTGGTCGCGTGAGAGCAAATCGATTCCGGTGAGCAGCCAGATGCGGACGGCGCTCGGTCTCGCCTCGTCGGTGACGACGCTGACGCCGCCGGAGATGATCCGCGCCATCCTCGCCGCCCCGGTGGATCTCCTGTTCAACGGCGGCGTCGGGACGGACGTCAAGGCCTCGTCGGAGTCGCACACGGACGCGGGTGACAAAGCGAACGACACCGTCCGGATCGATGCGGGCCGGCTGCGTGCACGCGCTGTCGCCGAGGGCGGCAACCTGGGTATGACGCCGCTCGCTCGCATCGAATTCGCCCGCACGGGTGGGCTCGTCAACACCGACGCACTGGACAATTCGGCCGGAGTGGACTGTTCCGACCACGAGGTCAACATCAAGATCCTGCTCGACTCGCTGCCCGTCGACCGGCGGCTGGACCCGGTGCGGCGCTCGGACCTGCTCGGTTCGCTCACCGACGACGTGTCGGAACTCGTGCTCGCGAACAATCGCGCGCAGAACCGGGTACTCGGCGACGCCCGGTCGAATGCCCACCGGATGGTGGACGTGCACGCGAGGATGGTGAACGACCTGGTCGAAAAGCGCGGCCTGGACTGCGACCTGGAGGCGCTTCCGAACCCCGACGGCTTCGCCGAACTGTCGGAGGCAGGGGTCGGACTGACCTCGCCGGAACTGGCGACCCTCCTCGCCCACGCCAAGCTGGATCTGAAAGCGGAACTCGAGGATACGGACGTCTTCTCCGACGGGTACTTCTCCGAACGGCTCGGCGCGTACTTCCCCGCCGCGCTGCGCTCCGTCCTCCCCGTCGACGCGCACCCCCTCCGCCAGGAGATCCTCGCCACCGAGATCGTGAACGACATCTTCGCCCGCGGCGGGCTCACGTACGCGTACCGGCTGCGCGAGGAGACGGGGGCCGGACCCGCGGATGTGGTGCGCGCGTTCGTCATCGCGTCGGAGGTGTTCGGGCTTGCGGAACTCTGGTCCGACATCGCCGCGGCGAAGCTGCCGCCGGCGACGGAGTACGAACTGGTCGTCGAGGCCCGCAGGCTGCTCGACCGGGCGTCGCGGTGGTTCCTCGCCAACCGTCGTCAGCCGCTGTCGGTGGACGCCGAGATCGACGATTTCCGGCGCCACGTCCACATCCATTCCGGTGACGTCGGCGGATGGCTCCGCGGCGCGGAGGTGCTGGCGATGGAGGACACGCGTCGCTCCTACGACGAGGCGGGCGTCGAGACGTCCATCGCCCGTCGTATCGCGGACGGCCTCTACCGGTTCAGCCTGCTCGACATCGTGGACGTCGCCCGCGAACTGGAGCACGACGTCGCCGAGGTGGCGCCGCTCTACTTCGCGCTCTCCGATCACCTCGGCGTGGATCGATGGCTGATCAAGGTGTCGGCGCTTCCGCGGGGCGAGCGGTGGCACACCCTCGCCCGGGTGGCGCTGCGGGACGACCTGTACCGCTCCGTCCGCCTCCTGACCCGGGACGTACTGTCGTCGGGGGAGCCCGGTGACGAACCGGACTCCCGGATTCTGCTGTGGGAGAGTACGAATCGAGCGAGGATCGAGCGTGCTCGCCGGACGCTGTCGGAGATCGACGCCGCGTCCACCCACGATCTCGCGTCGTTGTCGGTCGCGGCGCGCCACGTGCGATCGATGGCATAATGCGCTTCGCGCCTGTGAGTACTTATTAACGTCGGGCGGTTAATAAGTACTCACGGGCGCGAAGCGCACGACGACGCCGGGGCGGAGCAGGGCGGGGGGAGTGCGTTCGGCATCCCAGATCGGTTCGTCGGTGGTGCCGATGAGTTGCCACCCGCCGGGCGAGCTGCGGGGGTAGATTCCCGTGAACTCCCCGCCCAGTGCCACGGTCCCGGCGGGGACGGAGGTCCGAGGCGTCGCACGGCGCGGCACGTGCAGCTCGGGTGCGCCGCCGGTGAGGTAACAGAAACCCGGGGCGAAGCCGCAGAACGCCACCGTCCACGGTGTTCCGCTGTGTGCGGCGACGACGCCGTCGACACCGAGACCGGTCAGCTCGGCCACGTCCTCGAGGTCGGGACCGTCGTAGCGCACCGCTATCCGGATCTCGTCCGGGGGATCCTCGGCGACAGTCGCCTCCGGTTCCGTGGTCCGCACCCACTTCGCGACGCGGTCACGACTGGTCGCGCCGTGGTCGAACCGCACCAGGACGGTGCGCGCCGCGGGGATCACCTCCACGACCCCGGGTGGCCGGGAGTCGTCCAGCGCACGAAAATGCGCGAGCACGGTGTCGAGGTCCTCGAACTCGGCGAGGACCGCGCTTTCTCCGACGTCGAGGATGCGCATCACACGAACGGCTCCACCGTGATGCCCTCGGCGTCGAGCAACGACCGGATGGCGGTGGCCATCTCGACGGCTGCGGGCGTATCGCCGTGGACGCAGACGGATTCGGCGGTGACCGCGAGGACCGTACCGTCGACCGCTTCGAGGGTGTGATCGACGACGAGTCTGCGGACCCGTTCGGCCACCACCGCGGGATCGTGCAGTACGGCCCCGTCCGTCGTGCGCGGCACCAGCGTCCCCTCGGGTGTGTACGCGCGGTCTGCGAACGCCTCGGTGACCGTCCGCAGTCCGGCCTTCTCGGCCTCCTCGAGGAACACCGAACCGGGCAGGCCGAGGACGGGCAGCGTCTCGTCGTACGCGCTGACCGCCGCGACCACCGCGCGGGCCTGCTCACGATGGTGGACGATCGCGTTGTACAGCGCGCCGTGGGGTTTCACGTACGCCACCGCGGAGCCGGAAACCTGGGCGAGACCGTCGAGAGCACCGATCTGATAGACGACGTCGGCCGTCAGGTCACGCGGCGCGACGTCGATGAACCGGCGCCCGAACCCGGCGAGGTCGTGGTAGCCGACCTGCGCGCCGATCCGGACCGTCAGCTCGGACGCCGCCGAACAGGTGGCCGACAGGGTTGTGGGATCGCCCGCATGAAAGCCGCAGGCCACATTGGCACTGGTCACGAGCTTCAGCATCGCCAGGTCGTCGCCGAGGGTCCAGGCGCCGTAGCTCTCGCCGAGGTCGCTGTTCAGATCGATTGCCGGCACATATTCGATACTAGGGTTCCGAGTGCAGTCTTGTAGATTCTCTCGCGGGGGCGGGCGGAACCGGTGAGGGCCCTGCTGCGTCAGAACAATTGACCGTGCGTGGTGGACTGCGCCATCGGAGGGGGACACATGACCGACCCTGCATACATCAAGGATCCCGAGAACTTTCACTCAGACCAGTGGGATCACGCGCGGATCGCGAGCGCCGTCGCCGGCATGAATGTCGAGAACGTCAGCGGCATCGCAAGAGCCTGGGCCGAACTGGGGACGACGGCCCACGACGCGATCGTCGAGTTCAGCGACGCGATCAAGAAGACGATCAGCGAGAGCTGGCACGGTGCTGCCTCGTCGGCGGCCTACGGCGAGACCGAACGGTACTCGACCTCTGCGCCGCTGGCGCAGCAGCAACTTCACGGAGTGGCGGACGCGCTGACGCCTCTGGCGGAGACGGTCGCGTCGTTTCGATCGCAGGTTCCCGAAACCATCGGCACCGGCCTGTGGGACAAGCTGACGCCCTGGGACACGGACACCGAAGACGAGTACTACCGGCGCGAGGGCGAAGCGCGCGAGAAGATGGCCACGATCTACAACCCCGGACTCGCGACGTCGGACGGAAACGTCCCGTCGTTCACGAAACCGGAGAGCATCGTCGACGTTCCTTCGGGTCCGGTCGGGCCCGGTGTCGACTACGCGAGCGGCAGCCCGAGTTCGAGCGACCAGTTCGGTGGACCGAGCGGCGGGCAGCCGACTTCCGGCGACGTGCCCGTCAGCGACCCGTCCGATGTGGACGGCGCACTCGCTGCGGACAGCACGCAGCAGAATGCGGCCACCGCTCCGTCGGCGGCCACCACACCGGCGACGACGGCCCCGGCCTCGGCGACGGGGGATCAGGCGCAGAACCGGTCGGGCATACCTTCCGGCGCCGATTCGTCCTCGGGTGCCGGCTCGCGCTCCGCGGGTGCGGGTGGGGGTTCCGGTGGAGGCGGACTGGGAGTCGGCCCCCTTGGCGGTGGTGTCGGCGCCGGAAATCGGCCGGGGGCCATGGCCCGGCCCGGCACCGCACCCGGGGTTCCGGGGGCCAACGCCGGAGGTCGCGCGGGAGCCGGGATGCGGGGCACCGGCCCGATGGGTGGGGGAATGATGGGAGGCGGAGGAGCTGCCAAGGGCGGCGGCGAGGACAACGAACACAAGACGCCCGACTACCTGATCACCCTCGACAACGGCAACGAGTTGATCGGCAAACTGCCCCTCGTCTCGCCACCGGTGATCGGCGCATGAACATGCGAAACTGGCGGCTGCGTCCCGAACTGTTCGACGCCCTGTGGGCCGGCACCGGGCAGGACCGCATCCCGTATCCGTTCCGGATCGTGAGTGCGCATCCCGGGCTCAATGCCTATGTCGCCGAGCAGAACCGGATACGCGAAGCCTTCGCGGGAGCCGAGCACGACGATGTGAGGTCGGCGTTGGGTGTGCTCGCCGAGCCCGACGTGTATGTCGAGATCTCCGGTTCGACCGCCGACGAGACCCCGATCCGAATCGTCGGTGCACAACAGGGGCAACGGGTGGTGATCGCGTCGCAACTCCCCGGCCGGGCACCCCAGATCGGTGGCGACGTGGTCATCGGCGCCGGTGCAGCCGGGCGTCTGGGCGCCCAACTGATCGGGCTGATCCCGCAGAACGCCGCCGGCCGACGCCGATTCCAGCGGCGCGACGAACAGGACACCCACTTCTCTCAGGGAATCCTGCAGGAGGTCAATCGGGCGGCCCCCGCCCCGCGACTCGAATCCGCCGTACAGAAGGGCTACGCGGGCCGTGGGAAGATCCGCGTCTACCGCGGCCCCCGCTACGGCACCGGCAGGGACGTCGGCATCATGCACTGGATCGACATCGCCGGCGACGGACGCTACGCGATCGGACCGCACGACCCATCCGCTGCGCACCCGGCAGGCCCCGAACAACTCGTATCCTCGCTCGACACCCTGATCAGGGTCGGTACCACTCCTCGAGCGAGGTCGGTCGGTGCCCGCAGTTGGTAGATTGCCACGCGCCGGCGAAGGCACAGGTGGGGACACAGCACGACACACGGAGGGGACACCGACATGGCGGGGCCAGAAGCACCGGAAGCCGGATGGAAGGCTTTCACCGAGAACATCACCGGGGGAGGCAGGCTCGAACTCGACCCCGCAGGCATTGAGCAGTGCATCAAGCTGTGCCAGGAGCATGCGGATCTGATGGGCGACTTGGCTGACAACGCTCGTCAGAAACTTCGCGCTGCTGATCTGGGAATTGGAGAGCAGGACATCGACTCGGCGAAGCAGCTGGCACGCAAATTCGACGAGAAGGCCATCGGAGGCGGCGACATCGAGTTCGCGAATACCGCGGTGGGGCTATTCGGTGCGCATCAAACGTATGCGAAGGACATGAAGTCGATGTTCGAGGCGGTCCTCGCGCGATACAACGAGCAGGATGCGGCCATCGCGTCGAGTCTGGGGTCGGTCGGAGGGAACTTGTGAAGCGTCGGTCCGGCGGAATCGCCTTCGTAACCGGCCTAATGGGTATTGGCGCAATTGCAGGCTGTTCAACTCCGGTGGATGGCGCAGCTGCGCAGCAACCGGCGAAGGCGATCGCGTTCCACCCCTGTGACGGTCTTACCCAGGAGGCACTCCAAGCGGCGCAGATCGACGTGCGCGCAGGATCGCGGCTTTCGGATGAGCCGGCGAATCGTTCATGCTCATTTCGATCGCGCAATCCTGACTACGGCGTTGTCATTTCCGCGCTTGCTGAAACCGTCAGCAGCGTGGAGTCGAGCGACCGCTTCCACGTCCTGAGTGAGACGGAGATCGGCGGGCGGCGTGCTCTGGTGTCGGATTTCCGTGGCGGGAGTGCGTGCACGGTGTCGGTGGCGATCGAGCCGGGGATTCTGGAGTTCATGATCGGGTACAGCGAGTTGGAGGATTTCACGACCGTCGACGCGGCGTGCGATCAGGCGACGAAGGTGGCGACGACGTTGGCGCCCTATTTCCCCGACCACCTGTAGGGCAGATCTTGTACTGAGCCTCCACTCTTCGGCGTGTGAGGGCCGGTTCGGCCTTCGGATTGCCGAGAGTGGCGGCTCAGTGCGTGTGTGCGTGGGTGGGGGTGATGCGTCCCGCGTTCTTGCGTCGTGAGGATCCGCTGAGCCGGCAGACGAGGTAGATGACGAACGAGATCGTGGTGACGAAGCTCGATACGGGCACTCCCGGTGCGAGGGACAGCAGGATGCCGCCGACGGCGGCGAGTTCGGCGAACACGATCGACAGGATCGTGGCCTTGAGTGGGCTGGCGGTGACGTAGGCGGCGGCCGCGGCGGGGGTGATGAGCAGTGCCATCACCAGCAGTGCCCCGACGATCTGGACGCCGAGCGCGGCCGTGATGCCGACGAGCACGGCGAACACGATCGACAGCGCACGCACCGGGACTCCGCGGGCCTCGGCGACGTCGGGATCGGTGCTCGCGAACAGGAGGGGGCGGTAGATCAGGCCGAGGACCCCGATGACCAGCACGGCGCAGAGCAGCAGCAGCTGGAGGCCGCTGTCTCCGGGTGCCACGATCTGGCCGATCAGCAGCGAGAAACTGGTGCCGGTGCGCCCTTGGTACGACCAGATGAACAGCACCGACAGGCCGAGCCCGAATGCCATGATCACGCCGATGACCGAGTCACGGTCGCGGGCCTTCGCGCCGAGCAACCCGAACAGGACCGCCGCGACCACCGACCCGGCGATGGCGCCGGCCCCGACGCTGACACCGATGAGCAGGGCCGCCGACGCACCGGTCAGCGACAGCTCGCTCGTGCCGTGCACGGCGAACGACATCTGCCTGCTGACGATGAGGGGGCCGATGGCTCCTGCCAGCAGGCCGAGGATGGCGCCTGCGATCAGCGCTTGCTGGACGAAGTCGTACTGGAGCAGGTCGACGGTGGCCGAGACGTCGAACATGCGCGACATCGCGTCGGTGAACTTGTTGCTCATGCGTGTCCCTCGTCCGTGTGGTGCACACCCTCACCGGGGCGGAGGCCGCCCGCGCTGCCGAGCGCGTCGATGGCGTCGCCGGTGCCGATGACGACGAGGCGGCCGCGTACGTGCAGCACCTCCACGTCGGTGCGGTACAGCTCGGACAGCACCTCCGACGTCATGACCTCTTCGGGTTTGCCGATGCGGAACTGTCCGTCGACGAGGTAGAGCACGCGGTCGACGAGGGGGAGGATCGGGTTGATCTCGTGGGTGACGAACAGCACCGCGGTGTCGTGGGTGCGGCGCCGTCGGTCGATGAGGCCCGACACGAGATTCTGGTTGGCCAGGTCGAGGCTGAGCAGCGGTTCGTCGCACAGCAGGATCTGGGGGTTGCCGACGAGGGCCTGCGCGATCCGCAGTCGTTGCTGCTCACCGCCGGACATGGAACCGATCGGTGCGTCCGCGTAGTTCTCGGCGCCGACTTCGGTGATTGCCGCGTCGACGATCGCACGGCGTCGGCCTCGCCGGAGGAGACCGGTTCCCCACTGGTGGCCGTCGACGCCGAGGCCGACGAGGTCGCGGCCCCGCAGCGGCAGTCCGTCGTCGAGCGACTTCTGCTGGGGGATGTACCCGACGTGCGAATTGCCCTTCCGCGCCGGTGATCCGGCG
The DNA here is from genome assembly GCF_000014565.1 of Rhodococcus jostii RHA1. Classification (NCBI taxonomy): domain Bacteria; kingdom Bacillati; phylum Actinomycetota; class Actinomycetes; order Mycobacteriales; family Nocardiaceae; genus Rhodococcus; species Rhodococcus jostii. Next base: position 4,719,557 of record NC_008268.1, read on the forward strand.
ATGCGCGCGGTGCCGGAGCTGAGGGCGAGCTGGCCGAGTAGCACCTTCAGCAGCGACGTCTTGCCCGACCCGTTGGGTCCGAGGACGGCGACGAATTCGCCGGGTTCCACGGTGAGGTCGAGGTCCTGCCAGAGTGTGCGTTCGCCGAAGGACAGTCGCGCCCCCGTCAGTTCCAGTGCGGGGACGCGACCGTCGCCGGCGTTCTTCGAAGTGGGTTCTGTCACAAGCCGATCAGTTCTATTGCAGAGCCGCGGCAAGCGACTCGGCGGTGTTGGTCTGCCACTGAATGTAGTCCAGGCCTTCGGGCAGGGTTTCGGTCACCTCGACGACGGGGATTCCCGCCGACTCGGCCGTGGCCCGCACGTCCTGGGTGACCCGGTCCTGCGTCTGCACGTTGTAGACGAGGGCCTGCACCTGCTTGCCGGTGAGCAGCTGTCGCGTCGCGGCGATGGCGGCGGGTGCGGGGTCGTTGCCGTTCTCGATGGCGCTCGTGAAGTCGGGCGGGGTGACGTCCTTCAGGCCCGCGGACTGCAGCAGGTAGTAGGCGATCGGTTCGGTCTGGGCGACGGGTGCGTCCTTGTGCGCTGCCGCGATGCCGTCGGTGATCGCGGAGATCTGCTCGAGCTGACCGTGGAAGGTGGCGGCGTTGGCCTTGTAGGCGTCGGCGTTGTCGGGGTCGAGTTGGCCGAGCTTGTCCGCGATGGACTGTGCGGTGGCGTCGACGGTGTCGACGTCGAACCAGACGTGCTCGTTGACGTCGCCGTGGTCGTGGCCCTCGTGCGAGTCGCCGCCGTCCGAGTCGCCGCCGGAGTGCTCGTCCTCGCCCGCGTGCGCGCCGCCCTCGAGGAGGTCGAATGCATTGACGGTGAGCTGGTCGCTGTTGCCGGTGCCGATGATGTCGTCGACGAAGTGGTCGTACCCGCCGCCGTTGTAGACGATCAGGGAGGCGTCGGTGAGCTTGGCGGCGTCGGTGGGGCTCGCCTCGAACGAGTGCGGGTCGGACGACGGTTCGGTGATGATCGAGGTGACGTCCACCTTGTCGCCGGCGACGGCCTGCGCGACGCTGCCCCACACGTTCGTCGACGCGACGACGGTCAGCGTGCCGTCACCGGTCGTGTCGGAGCCGCACGCGGTGAGGGTGAGGGCCGCGGCGAACGACAGCCCGACGGCCGCCGTGGCGGCACGAAAACCTGAGGAAGCGCGCACAGAAAACTCCTGACCGAAGACGAACGCTAAACGCTATTGGAAACCGTTACCGTTGCACTTTAGCGGATAGGTCCTGGTAGTGCACTTTCGGCGCAGCCCCGACGCGCCCGAACGGGGGCCAGGTACTAACGTCCCCCTATGCCCAGGTCTCGACAGCCTCGTCGCCAAGCCACGCTGGCGTCGCTCGCGGCCGAGCTCAATATTTCGCGCACGACGGTGTCCAACGCGTACAACCGGCCGGATCAACTCTCCGCGGAACTGCGCGACCGGGTGTTGCAGGCGGCCAAGCGCCGCGGCTACCCCGGCCCCGACCCGGTGGCCCGATCCCTGCGCACCCGCAGGGCCGGTGCCGTCGGACTGCTGCTCACCGAGGCCCTCAGCTACTCCTTCCGCGACCCCGCCGCGATGAGCTTTCTGTCCGGACTGGCCGAGTCGTGCGAGGCCGCCGGGCAGGGTCTGCTGCTGATTCCGGCCGGCCCGGGACGCGAGGAGGCGGACGCCGCCGCGGTCGTGCAGCAGGCGGGCGTCGACGGGTTCGTCGTGTACTCGGTGGCGGACGACGACCCGTACCTCGCGGCGGTGTGCGAACGTCACCTGCCGATGGTCGTGTGCGATCAGCCGCGCGAGATCCCGGGTGCGTCGCTCATCGGGATCGACGATCGCGGCGCGATGCGGGGCCTCGCCGACTATCTGATCGGGCTCGGCCACCGCGACATCGGTGTGCTGAGCATGAGGCTGGGGCGCGACCGCTCGGACGGGGTCGCCGACGCCGAGCGTCTGCGGTCACCGAACTTCCACGTGCAGCGCGAACGCATCGAGGGAGTGCGCGACGCCATGTCGGACGCCGGCCTGGACCCTCGGACGCTGACCGTCGTCGAGCGGTTCGAGCACACCGGGAAGTCGGGGCACGCCGCTGCCGCGCAGGCGCTCGGTGTGAATCCGAGAATCACCGCACTCGTGTGCACCACCGACGTCCTCGCGCTCGGCGCGCTGGACTGGGCGCGCTGGCAGGGCATCGACGTGCCCGGCCGGCTGTCGATCACCGGATTCGACGGAGTCGACGACGCACTGCGTGAGGGCCTGACCACCGTGCGGCAACCCCAGGAGGAGAAGGGTCGCCGGGCGGGTGCACTGCTCATGTCCCCGTCGCACTCCGGCGTCGCGATCGTCGAGATGCTCGAGACCGAACTGCTGCGGGGTTCGACGGCCGGGCCCGCCAAGCGCTGACCCGGCCTCCCGTTCAGGCCAGGAGCTGAGCGCAACGCAGCAATCCCAGGTGGCTGTACGCCTGGGGGTGGTTGCCCAGCGACCGCTCGGCGACGGGGTCGTACTCCTCGCTGAGAAGCCCGGTCGGTCCGGCGGCGTCGACCAGTTGCGCGAACAACGCCTCCGCCTGCGACCGCTGACCGATCAGCAGGTACGCCTCGACCAGCCAGGCCGCGCAGAGGTGGAACCCGCCCTCGGTGCCGGGCAGCCCGTCGTCGTGGTGGTACCGGTACACGGTCGAGCCGCTGCGCAGTTCCGCCTCGGTGGCCGTGACCGTGGCGGCGAACTTCTCGTCCGACGGGTCGATCAGCCCGGACAGTCCGATGTACAGGGTGGCGGCGTCGAGGTCGGTGCCGTCGTAGGCGGCGGTGTACGAGCGGACCTCGTCCTTCCAGCCCTTCTCGCGCACCTCCTCGGCGATCTTGTCGCGCAACGACGTCCAGCCGGGCTCGACGTCGCGGCCGAAGTGCTCGGCCAGCGCCACCGCACGGTCGACGGTGACCCAGCCCATCACCTTCGAGTACACGTGGTGACGCGGGTTGTCGCGGATCTCCCAGATGCCGTGGTCGGGTTCGAACCAGCGACGTTCCACGGCCTCGACCATGGCGCAGACCAGTTCCCAGTCGCGGTCGTTGAGCGCCACTTCGACGCCCTGCTTCTCGCGGGCGTGGGACAGGTCGTGGATGAGTTCGACGATGGGCCCGAACACGTCGAGTTGCACCTGCTGGTTGGCCGCGTTGCCGATGCGGACCGGCCGCGAGCCCGCGTAGCCGGGGAGCGAGTCGATGACGGCCTCAGGCGGCAGACCGCCACCGTGCAGCGTGTAGAGGGGGTGCAGGCGTTCGGGGCCGGGCAGCGTCTCGAGGACGTCGTGCACCCAGTCGAGGTAGCCCTCGGCCTCGCTCAGCGAGCCGAGGCTGACGAGCGCGGACGCGGTGAGCGCCGCGTCGCGCAGCCAGCAGTAGCGGTAGTCCCAGTTGCGGACGCCGCCGATCTCCTCGGGCAGCGAGGTGGTGGCGGCCGCCATGATTGCTCCGGAGTCGACGTGCACCAGACCGCGGAGGGTGAGCGCGGAACGCTTCATCAGGTCGGGTTTGAGGGTGGGCAGGGTGAGGCTCTTCGCCCAGTCCGACCAATACGATTCGGCCAGCGCGCGACGCTCCTCCTCGGGTGTCTCCGACGGTCCGAGTTCTTCGGTACCGCATCGCAATTCCAGGACGACGTCACCGCCGGACGGGTCGACGACGGCATGCGCGGTCTGCTGGTTGCCGTCGGACGTCACGTTCCACTGCACGCCGGGGGAGCGCAGCACGATCGGCTCGTTGGTCCCGTGCACCCGCAGTCCCTCGGAGACCGCCTCGAGGATGACCTGGCCCTGCCCGAACTCGGGCCGCGGTGCGAACGTCACGACGGCGGCGGCCTGCCCGCTGATCACCCGGGTCAGGTCGGTGCGGCCCTGGCGGACGTCGTGCGGCAGGTAGTCGGTGACGGAGAGGCTGGCCCACCGTGTCTGCACGGTCATGGTGCTGTCGATGTACCGCTGGCTCAGCGGCAGCGCGCTGCGGTGCGGGCCGACGCTGAAATGGCCGGCCTCCGGTCCGCCGAGCAGATGCGCGAACACGGACGCCGAGTCGGGTTCGGGATGACACAGCCAGGTGAGGGTCGCGTCGGGGGTGACGAGTGCGACGGTCCGCGGGCTGGCGAGCATGGTGAGGCGCTCGATCGGCGGGGCGTGTGCCCCGGACAGCCAGGTGCGGCGCTCCTCGAGCAGGAACGCGAGGGCCGCGGCCACGTCTTCGGTGGTCGACACCCGGAATTCGGCGAGACTCTCGCCGGGGCCCACCTTCACGCCGAGGTCGGGGCCCTGGAGACGCGCGAACGCCTTCTCGTCGGTGACGTCGTCGCCGACGAAGACGGCCGCCGTCGCACCGTCCTGGTGACGGATCAGGTCGAGCGCATGGCCCTTGTCGGTGGCGACGACGGCCAGTTCGATGACGGACTTGCCCTCGGTGACCTGCACGCCGACGCGCTGTCCGGCGTCGGCGCGCACGGCGGCCAGGGCCAGGGCACCTTCCTCGGCGTCGGCGTTGCGGACGTGGAGGGCGACGCTCGCCGGCTTCGCCTCCACCGACGTACCGGCGTGCAGCGTGGCGATCCGGGTGAGTTCCTCGGTGATCTCACCGAGAAGTTTCTTGGCGTCGGCGTCGATCGCATGGATGAACCCGATGTCGAATTCCGAGCCGTGGCTGCCGACCAGCTGAACCTCGGCGGGCAGCCGCGACAGCGCGGCGAGGTCCTTGAGTGCCCGGCCCGAGATCACGGCCGCCGTCGTTCCGGCGAGGCTGGCCAGGGCGCGGAGAGCGCGCACCGATTCGGCGTGGGGGAACGCCTTCTCGGGGTCGGAGACGATGGGGGCCATCGTGCCGTCGTAGTCGGAAGCGACGAGCAGGCGAGGGGTCCGCGCAACCCTCGAGAGGGCACGACGAAGTTCGATGGACAGATCATGGGCGCTCACATGTTCAAATCTAGGGGATGTGACGGCTGTGAGCGCGTTCTCGGCCGGGGCTGTGCCCCGATCGCGTCCTACTCGGGTCTGCGGCTTCCGTCACCGAGCAGCAGTTCGACGGTGAGTTCGAGCCGATTCGCGACATCGGTCGCGGACGAGCGGCGTGTGAGCCAGGCCACCAGGTTCGACAGCCACACGTCGGAGATGACGCGGGCGACGGCCAACTGGTCTTCGGTGGGCTCGGTGTCCGTCATCGCGCGGGCGAACAGGCGGTCCATCAGCTTGCCCACCTGATCGACCTCGGCGGCGGCGGAGGCGTCGGCGAACATGAAGGCGCGCGTCATGGCCTCGGTCAGCAGTGGGTCGCGCTGCATGGCCCGGGTGATCTGGCTGAGGATGAGCTGCATCCGCTCGAGCGGGTTCCGGCCCGGCGGGTTCTTTCCCCGCGAGTCGATTCGCTCGAACTCGCGGGCGAGCGCCGACACCAGCAGGTGCACCTTGGACGGGAAGTAGCGGTACAGCGTCCCCACGGCGACGTCGGCGCGTTCGGCGACGGCCCGCATCTGCACGGCTTCGTATCCGCCCTTGGAGGCCAGGGCCAGGGTCGCGTCGAGGATCCGCTTGCGCCGTTCCTTCTGCGCGTTGGAACTGAGATCGTCCTCGCCCAGCGTCGCCGCAGCGACCGTCGAGGACCGTGATCGAGAGCTGGTCGTCATTACCTGTTTTCCTTCGCGCCTTGACTCATGGCCAGGTGTCATATTAGAACACGTTCTAGACGAATGTGTCATTCAGGAGAGGCGGATACCCGTTGTGACAATCGCCACCACCGAGGAACAGAGGGCTGCAGCGGGTTCGATCCAGGCTTGGGCGCGGTCCACGGACCCGCTGGTCACAGTACGGCAAGGACCAGCAGATTCGTGGCGGACGTCGTGGCCGTCCTTCGCCTCGCTCGGAATTTTCTCGGTCGCCGTGCCCGAAGAGGTCGGGGGGTCGGGAGCGGAGATCGTCGATCTCGCCGCGATGCTCGAACAGGCCGCGACTGAACTCGTCCCGGGCCCTGTTCTCTCGACCGCTCTCGCCGCGCTCGTCGTCGGCCGCAGCTCCGGCGCCGCCGCGAAACGGTGGTCCGAGGACCTCGCCGACGGCGCGATGCCGTGCGCGGTGGCTCTCGGCAGCAACTCCCCGGTGAACGCGACGCTCGGGGCCGACGGCGGGTTGACCGTCACCGGCGACGCGGGCTTCGCGATCGGCGGTGACACGGGGGTGTCCGTGCTGCTGTCCGCCGACGCGGGCGACGGCGTCGTGTGGTGTCTGATCGACGGCGAAGCCGACGGCCTGGACGTCACGGTCGCCGACACGATCGACAAGAGCCGCCCGCTCGCGCGGGTGCGCTGCGATCGTGTGGCGGTGGCGGCCGACCGGGTGGTCACCGGCGTGCGGGACGGGCTCGTGGCCGACCTCGCCGCGACCCTCGCCGCCGTGGAGGCATCCGGGATCGCGGCCTGGTGTCTGCGAACGGCGGTGGAGTACGCCAAGATTCGCGAGCAGTTCGGCAAACCGATCGGATCGTTCCAGGCGATCAAGCATCTGTGCGCGGAGATGCTGTGCCGCGTCGAACAGTCCGGTGCAGCGGCGTGGGATGCGGCCGTGGCGGCGGAGGACGCGTGGGACGCGGACGGCGGCGAGCTGCCGATCGCGGCCGCGGTCGCGGCGTCGCTCACGCTCGACGCCGCCGTCGAGACCGCCAAGGACTGCATCCAGGTGCTCGGCGGGATCGGCTTCACCTGGGAACACGACGCGCACTTCTACCTGCGCCGGGCGACGTCGCTGCGGCAGCTGCTCGGCGGCTCCGCCCGCTGGCGGGCGCGGGTCACGGAACTGACGCGGGCCGGTGCTCGCAGGCACCTGTCGATCGACCTGTCCGGGCTCGACGACGAGCGGGCGCAGATCCGCGCCGAGATCGCCGACCTGGTGGCGCGGCCGGAGTCGGAGCGACGCGCGGCCCTCGCGGAGTCGGGTTACCTGGCCCCGCACTGGCCCGCACCCTACGGACGGGGTGCGCGCGCCGCCGAACAGATCCTGATCGAGGAGGAGCTGGCGGCCGCCGGGGTCGGCAGGCCCGACCTCGTGATCGGCTGGTGGGCCGTGCCGACGATCCTCGAGCACGGCAGCGCCGAGCAGATCGAACGCTTCGCCACCCCGACGCTGCGCGGCGAGATCATCTGGTGCCAGCTGTTCAGCGAACCCGGCGCCGGCTCCGACCTCGCGGCGCTGCGGACGTCCGCGGAGAAGGTGGACGGCGGGTGGCGGCTGAACGGTCAGAAGGTGTGGACGTCGAGGGCGCAGGAAGCGGACTGGGCGATCTGCCTGGCCCGCACCGACCGGGACGCGCCCAAACACAGGGGCATCAGCTACTTCCTCGTCGACATGACGAGCCCCGGCATCACCATCTCGCCGCTGCGCGAGATCACCGGCGACGCCCTGTTCAACGAGGTGTATCTCGAGGACGTGTTCGTGCCGGACGAGCTGGTGGTCGGGAATCTCGGCGACGGCTGGAAGCTGGCCCGCACCACGCTGGCCAACGAGCGGGTCGCGATGGGCGGGGGCTCCTCGCTCGGTGCGGCGATGGAGGAACTGCTCGCGCTCGCGGGGGTCGGCGACCCCGTGACCGACGACAGGCTCGGGCATCTCATCGGCAACGCGCTCGTCGGCTCGCAGCTCGAACTGCGCACCACCCTCCGGCAGCTGGACGGTCAGGACCCGGGACCGGAATCGAGTGTCCGCAAGCTGGTCGGGGTTCGCCAGCGGCAGGCGGTCGCGGAATTCGCGATGGAACTCGGTGGCGTGGACGGCTGGGTGGAGGGGCCGCTGGCGCGGGAGTTCCTCAATACGCGCTGCCTGTCCATTGCGGGCGGAACGACGCAGATCCTGCTGACGGTCGCGGCCGAGCGGATTCTCGGGCTGCCGCGGGGCTGAGCCGCGTCGCGATGGTCTTTCGCGAGGTCCGGGATGGTGATACAACTAGAACACGTTCTAAATTGAAAGTGGGATTGTCAGCGTGGACTTCACTCGAGACGAAACCCAGGAGGCCGTGGCCCAGGTCGCGGCCGGACTGCTGGCCCGCGACCTCGACGACGACGCCCTCTGGGCCGCGTTCGCCGACGCCGACCTGCTGACCCTCGCACTGCCGGAACGTCTCGGCGGTGAAGGGCTCTCGGTCACCGACGTCGGTGCGCTGCTCACCGAGGTCGGGCGGAAGGCGGCTCGGGTCCCGGCCCTCGCAACGCTCGGATTCGGTGTGCTGCCCATCGTCGCGCTGGGCGACGACGCCCAACAGGACGCACTGCTCACCGGTCTCGCCGACGGCCGCACGTTCACCGCGGCGCTCGCCGAACCCGGGGCGCAGTTCCCGGCCCGGCCCTCGGTGACCGCGGTCGCGGACGGGAACGGCTACTCCGTCACCGGGCGCGTGCTCGCGGTTCCCTTCGCCGAGCGGGCACACCGGATCCTCGTGCCCACGGACACCGGGGTGGTGCTGGTGGACCCGGGCGCGGAGGGCGTCACGCTCACGCCGACCCCCTCGGCGTCGGGTAGCCCGGAATTCGCGATCATGTTCGACGGCGCGCGCGGTGAACTGCTCGCGGCCGGCGACGACGCGGTGCAGACGCTGTACCGCATCGCCCTGGCGTCCATCGGAGCGGTCGCGGACGGACTGCTCTCGGGGGCAACGGTTCTGGCAGGAGAACACCTCGCGACGCGCCACCAGTTCGGCAAGCCGCTCGCCACGTTCCAGGCCGTCTCGCAGCAGATCGCCGACGTCTACGTCACGTCCCGCACCCTCCACGTGTCGGCGCTCGCGGCGTCGTGGCGGGTGTCCGAAGGCCTGGACGCCCAGGACGATCTGGACGTGATGGCGTACTGGATCGCCGCCGAAGTGCCTGCCGCCATGCAGGTTCTGCACCACCTGCACGGCGGGATCGGCGTCGATGTCACGTACCCGCTGCACCGCTACTACTCGACCGCCAAAGACCTGGCCCGCCTCGTGGGCGGCGCCTCGTACCGACTCGACCTCGTGGGGGCCCGGTGTTCATCGATCTGACCGACGAGCAGCGTGAGCTGCAAGCGGAACTGCGGCGCTACTTCTCCGGGCTGATCTCGCCTGCCGAGGCCGAGGTGATGCGCACGGAGCGCCACTGCAGCACCTACCGCGAGGTCATCCGCCGGATGGGCAAGGACGGCTGGCTCGGGGTGGGCTGGCCGGTGGAGTTCGGGGGCCGCGGCTTCGGCGAGATCGAGCAGCAGATCTTCGTCAACGAGGCGACCCGCGCCGACGTTCCGCTGCCCGCGGTCACGCTGCAAACGGTGGGTCCGACGCTGCAGAAGTACGGGACGGAGGAGCAGAAGCGCAAGTTCCTGCCCGCGATCCTCGCCGGCGAGGTGCACTTCGCGATCGGCTACACCGAACCGGAAGCGGGCACCGACCTCGCGGCGCTGCGGACCACTGCCGTACGCGTGGGTGACGAGTACATCGTCAACGGGCAGAAGATCTTCACCACCGGCGGTCACGACGCCGACTACCTGTGGCTCGCCGTCCGGACGGGCTCGGCGGATTCGCGTCACCGCGGCATCTCCATCCTGATCATGGACACCAAGGACCCGGGCTACAGCTGGACGCCGATCATCACGTGCGACGGTGCGCATCACGTCAACGCCACCTACTACTCCGACGTCCGGGTTCCCGCCGACATGCTGGTCGGTGAGGAAAATCAGGGCTGGCGACTCATCACCACCCAGCTCAACCACGAACGCGTCATGCTCGGGCCGGCGGGCCGGGTCGGCGGTCTCTACGACCGCATCCGCAACTGGGCGGTCGCGCACGACCTGCTCGACGAGCCGGACGTGCGGCGCGCGCTCGGCGAGATCCACGCGACGTTCCGCCTCAACGAACTACTCAACTGGCAGGTGGCGTCGAGTGAGGCGGACGCCGTCGACATCGCCGACGCGTCCGCGACGAAAGTGTTCGCCACCGAACGTATTCAGCGGATCGGCCGGCTCGTCGAAGAGATCGTCGGACGCTACGGCGACCCGTCCGAGCCGGAGACCGCCGATCTCATGAGGTGGCTCGACATGCAGGTGAAGCGCAACCTCGTCATCACGTTCGGTGGCGGTGTCAACGAGGTGATGCGTGAGCTGATCGCGACAGCCGGCCTGAAACTTCCCCGAGTCCCGCGATAGGAGCGCCGCGCGAAATGAGTTCCGAACAGATTCTCGCTGCCGCGGACGAGGTCCGGTCGGCGGGTCCGAGCGCCCCTCGCCCCGGACGTGACCCGATCAACTTGCCGATGATCCGCAACTGGGTGGAGGCGATCGGCGACCGGAATCCGATCTACGTCGACGAGGCGGCGGCGCGGGCAGCGGGACACGACGGCATCGTGGCCCCGCCCGCGATGGCGCAGGTGTGGACGATGCAGGGGCTGAACGCCGTCCGGCAACCCGACGACCCGCTCGGCCGCATGACGACGATCCTCGACGAGGCCGGGTTCACGTCCGTCGTCGCCACCAACTGCGATCAGATCTACCACCGCTACCTGAGGGTCGGTGAGGAGGTCACCATCACCACGACCCTCGAGGACCTCGTGGGTCCGAAGAAGACGGGCCTCGGTGAGGGTTGGTTCTTCACCACCCGCAGCCTGTGGCGGGTCGCCGGCGACGACGGCACCGACGAGGTCGTCGCCGAGATGCTGTTCCGCATCCTGAAGTTCGCGCCCAAACCCGCCGAACCGGTGTCACCGTCGGCGAACGGGCAGGGTGCATCTTTCGACGATCTGGACCCCACCAAGCTGATGCGGCCCAGCGCCTCGCAGGACACCCAGTTCTTCTGGGACGGGGTGGCCGCGCACGAGTTGCGGATCCAGCAGCGTGAGGACGGATCGCTGCAGCACCCACCGGTGCCCGCGCTGTGGAAGGACAAGACGGAGACGACGGACTACGTCGTCGCGTCGGGCCGCGGCACCGTGTTCAGTTACGTGGTCCACCACGCGCCGAAGGTGCCGGGACGCTCGCTGCCGTTCGTAGTGGCGCTGGTCGAACTGGAGGAAGGCGTCCGCATGCTCGGTGAGCTGCGCGGCGTCGACCCCGCCGAGGTGACGGTCGGGATGCCGGTGGAAGCGATCTACCTCGACTTCCCGGGCGACGACGAGACGGGCGGCACGCCGTGGACCCTGTACGCGTGGCAGCGCGGAGCGAAGGAGCAGTCATGACGTCCACTCTCGATGTCGCGGTGGGAACGACGCTTCCGGAATTGACCGTCACCGGCGACCCGACGTTCGTCGTCTCGGCCGCACTGGCGACACGCGACTTCCAGGACGTCCACCACGACCGCGACCTCGCGCAGCAACGTGGGTCGAAGGACATCTTCGTCAACATCCTCACCGACACGGGTCTGGTGCAGCGGTTCGTCACCGACTGGGCGGGGCCGAACGCGGTGATCAAGTCGATCGCGTTGCGCCTCGGCGTTCCGTGGTACGCGTACGACACCCTCACCCTGAGCGGCACGGTGGCGTCGGTGGGCGACGGCGTCGTCACGCTGGACGTCGTCGGGAAGAACGCTCTCGGCGACCACATCACGTCGAAGGTGACCCTCGTCCTGGACGGACGCACGAACGGAGCGGGTGCATGAGCGGGCTGTCGGGCAAGGCTGTCATCGCCGGTATCGGCGCCACGGACTTCTCGAAGAATTCGGGCCGCAGCGAATTACGGCTGGCGGCAGAGGCGGTCACGGCGGCGCTCGACGACGCCGGGCTGACCCCCGCGGACGTCGACGGCCTGACATCTTTCACGATGGACACCAACACCGAAGCGGCCGTGGCCCGTTCGGTCGGGATTCTGGATCTGAAGTTCTTCAGCCGCATCCACTACGGCGGCGGTGCGGCGTGCGCGACCGTGCAGCAGGCGGCGATGGCGGTGGCCACCGGTGTCGCCGACGTGGTGGTGGCGTACCGGGCGTTCAACGAGCGGTCGGGGATGCGCTTCGGGCAGGTGAACTCCGGTCTGGTGCAGCAGGTGAACTCGTCGGGTACCGACAACGCGTTCTCCTACCCGCACGGCCTGTCGACGCCGGCGGCGTTCGTCGCGATGGTCGCCCAGCGGTACATGCACGAATACGGCGCTACGAGTGAGGATTTCGGTCGGGTCGCGGTCACCGACCGCAAGCATGCCGCCACCAATCCGAACGCCTTCTTCTACGGCAAACCGATCACGCTCGACGACCACCAGAACTCCCGCTTCATCGCCGAGCCCCTGCACCTGCTCGACTGCTGCCAGGAGTCGGACGGCGGCATCGCGATCGTGGTCACGTCACCGGAGCGGGCGAAGAACCTGAAGCAGAAACCGGCCGTGATCGCGGCGGCGGCCCAGGGGAGCGGCAGCGACCAGTACATCATGACCAGCTACTACCGCCCGGAGCTCGCGGGACTGCCTGAGATGGAGCTGGTCGGCACGCAGCTGTGGGATCAGGCCGGGCTCGGACCGCAGGACATGGATCTGGCCGTCCTCTACGACCACTTCACCCCATACGTATTGATGCAGCTCGAAGAACTCGGCTTCTGTGGCCGCGGTGAGGCCAAGGACTTCATCGCCGACGGCGCCATCGACCTCGACGGCAGCCTGCCGCTCAACACCCACGGAGGCCAGCTCGGCGAGGCCTACATCCACGGGATGAACGGCATCGCCGAGGGCGTGCGACAGATCCGCGGCACGTCCGTGAACCAGGTCTCCGGCGTGCAGAACGTTCTCGTCACCGCAGGGACAGGCGTTCCGACGTCGGGTCTGGTGCTGACGGCCTGAGTCCGATCAGCGCAGGAAGGTACCGATCACCGGCGCGAGAGCGCCTGCGTTGGTGACGATGTCGATGTGCCCGCCGGAGTGCAGATGCAGCGTCGCATGCGGCAGGAGTCGATTCATGATGTGCGCGTTGACGACCGGGATGATGGGGTCGTCGGTTCCCGCGACGATCAGCGTCTGCTGCCGGATCAGGGGCAGCACCGGCAGACTGGTCCATACCGATCCGGCCAGCAGTTGGTGGAGGTAGCCGACGAGGGAACCGGCATGGAGTTGCTGCAGGAACAATTTCGCGACGTCGTCACCCTTGCGGTGTGCGCTCCCGCCGTACAGGTCGCCGGCGATCGAGGCAGCATAACCGGGGTCGGTGAACCGGCGCGGCGTCAGCATCTTCCCCAGTACCCGGGGACTACCCGGAACCATGAGTACCCCGGTCCCGGTCGCGACGAGGACCAACCGACGGCACCGGGACGGGTTCTGCAGGGCGAACTGCTGGGCGAGGGCGCCGCCCCAGGACAGCCCGAGGACGTCCACGACGCCCATACCCAGTGTGGTGAGCAACCGGCCCAGCACCCACGCGAGGTAGGGGAACCCGTACGGCAGGGGCGAGGTGGGCGACCCACCGGTCCCCGGAACGTCGAACCGCACGATCGGCCGTTCCGGATCCAGCTTCTGCACCAGGGGTTCGAGTACCTCGAATCCGGCGCCGATCCCGTTGCACAACACCAGGGGCACCCCGGTTCCGCGACGGACCTTCACCCGGATCCGCTGGCCGCCGACGGGGACGATGTAGGTGTCGTCCCCGCCGCGGTCCGCGAACAATTCGGTCACGCTCATCGGTACAACACCGCGCCCCCGGCGATGCACGGGGGCCGTTGTGCCCCCTCGATGTCGTAGGTGAACCCGAACGCCACCTCGATACCGGCCGGTTTCCGTTGCGCCGCGGTGACGGTGGTGCCGAGCGGACCGGTCGTGCCGACGGTCTGCCCGACCAATCCGAGAAGGTCGGACGGCTGTGCAAGGTGAAGGGTCATGGTTGTCCTCGGGTGTGTCGGGTATCAGTTCTGGTGCACGTAGGTGCCCGGTGCCGGGGCCACGGGTGGATACTCGCCGGTGCCGAGGCTCTGTGGCGCGTCGATCTCGGGGCCGCTGCGCTCACCGAGCCACTGCGCGTAGTCTGGCCACCACGAATCCGTCGCCGTCTGGGCTGTGTCCAGCCACTGTTCGGGGGTCTCGTGGTCGGCCTGGGCGAAGCGAAACGACGCGCGCGGGTTGTTCGGCGGGTTGACCATAGAGGCGATGTGGCCGCTCGACGAGAGGACGAATCGGTTGTCCTTGCTGCCGAGCAGGCGGGCGCTACGGTACGCGGACTGCCACGGGCTGATGTGGTCGGCGATACCGCCGATCACGTACGCGTCGGCGGTGACCGTCGACAGGTCCACGGGGGTGCCCAGCATGCTCACCGCGCCGGGCGTGGTGAGTGCGTTCCGCAAGGCCATCATCACGAGGTCGCGGTGGAGGGCGGCCGTCATCCGGGTGGTGTCGGAGTTCCAGAACAGCACGTCGAAGGCCGCCGGGCGACGTCCCTGCACGTAGTTGTTGACCCAGTACCGCCAGACCAGGTCGGTCGGGCGCAGCCAGGCGAACACCTCGGCCAGGGTACGGCCGTCGAGGTATCCCTGCGCGGACGACGCCCGGATCGCGGCGCTCGCGGCGCGTTCGCTCAGCGCGGCCGAGGCGAATCCGGCCCGGTTCTGGTCCAGCACGGTGACGGCGAGCGCCAGCCCGGCGATCCGGTCGCCCTCACCGATCTCGGTGAGATGGGCGGCCGTCATGGCGGCGAGGATGCCGCCCGAGCAGGTGGCCAGCAGGTGCGTTCGATCGGCGCCGGTGATCTGCTCCACCGCGTCGAGCGCGTCGATGATCGCCTGGCCGTAGGTGTCGGCGTCCCAACTGCGATGACGGGCGAGAGGGTTGCGCCACGAGATCGTGAACACCTGCTGGCCCTGCTGCAGCAGGTACTCGATCAGGCTCCGTCCCGGAGCGATGTCGAGAATGTAGTACTTGTTGATCACCGGGGGCACGATCAGCAGCGGGGTCGAGCGGACGGTCGGCGTCTGCGGTGTGTAGTGGATCAGCTCGAAGGCCCGGGTCTGGAGCACCACCGCGCCCTTGGTGGTGGCGACGGTCTCGCCGACCGCGAACGCGTCGGGCTCGACCATGGCGGGTACCCGCGGCTGGGAACTCATGTCCCGGGCGAAGGCACGCAGTCCCCGGACGGCGCTGAGACCTCCGGTGTCGATCAGTGCCTTCCACCCGAGCGGGCTGAGGAGCGGGCTGTTGGTCGGGGACAGGCCCTCGACGATGTTGTCGAGGACGAACCGGATCTTCTCGGTGTCCCGCCAGTCCAGGCCGGCGTCGGCGAGCAGGGCCTCGCTCGTGTGCGATGCCGCGAGATAGGCCTGCATGGTGCGACGGAGCAGCGGATTCTGCTGCCACGCGACATCACTGAAACGCTTGTCGGCCTTGGCCGGGGCACGATCGGACCGGCCGGCGGCGATCGCGCCGAGCTCACGCGCGAGGGCCCCGCCCCGGGAGGCGAGCGTGCGCGGTTGCTTGGCGAGTTCGAACCCGAAACGCGTCCACGAACTGTTCGGCTGCATTCTCGCCGGGAGCCCGCGCGTCGGCTTCGTGAGCAGGAGGTCGAGGGGGACGGCGAGTTCGTCGGGACTGGTGAACGAGGGTGCAGTGGTCACGGTGCGGTGCTTTCGGTGGTGGAAGCGGGGACGGTGATCTCGCGGCGGACGATCTTGCCGGTCGGGCCCTTGGGAAGGGTGTCGACGAGCCAGATCTTGCGCGGGTACTTGTAGGCGGCGACCCGGGTCCTGACGAAGTCACACAGCTCGGCGGGGTCGGCGTGCGCACCCGCTTTGAGCGCGATCGCGGCGCCGATCTCCTCGCCGAGGGACTCGTGCGGAACACCGACGACGGCCGCCTCGGCCACCGCGGGGTGCTCGTAGAGCACTTCCTCGACCTCGCGGGGGTAGACGTTGAAACCACCACGGATGATCAGGTCCTTTTTCCGGTCGACGATGACGAAATACCCGTCCTCGTCGACCTTTCCGATGTCGCCGGTGGCGAACCAGCCGTCCGGGGAGACGGCCGCCGCGGTGGCGTCGGGCAGGTTCCAGTAGCCCTTCATCACGTTGCCGCCGCGGATCTGAATCTCGCCGGGTTCGCCTTGCGCCACCTCGGCGCCCGCGTCGTCGACCACGCGCATCTCGACGCCCTCGATGGGAGTGCCGATCGTGCCGGGTTTGCGTTCGCGGCCCGGGTGGTTGAACGAGGCGACGGGGGAGGTCTCCGACAGTCCGTACCCTTCGAGGATCACGGCCCCGACGGCCTCCTCGAAGTCGGTGAGCACCTGCACCGGCAGCGCCGAGCCGCCGGATACGCAGACGCGGAGTGTCGCTGTGGCCGACTCCGGAAACTCGGACGCCACGCCGAGCAGCGCCGAGTACATCGTCGGGACACCCTCGAAGACGGTGACACCGTCACGTTCGACCACCTCGAGCGCCTGGCGTGGCTCGAACCGCGGGATCAACGTGAGGGTCGCACCGACCGACACGGCGGCGTTCAGCCCGCAGGTCAGGCCGAACACGTGGAAGAGCGGCAGACATCCCATCACCACGTCGGCGGGCCCGATCTCGAGCAGGGTGCGCGCGGTGACCTCGGCGTTCCGCGCGAGTCCGCCGTGGGTTAGTTCCGCGCCCTTGGGCTTGCCGGTCGTCCCGGACGTGTGGAGCACGACGGCGGTGTCGGTGTCCGTGCGATCGACCGGACGCGGCTGCGGCGGAACGTCGGCCATCAGGTCGTCGAGACCCGCGTCGTCCACCAGCCAGCACCGCGCGCCCGTCGCCGCCGCGGCGGCGGTGGCCGCATCCGCGAACCCCGGCGACCCGAACAGTGCCGTCGCGCCCGTGTTGGACAGAAAGAACGCCACCTCCCGCGATTTCAGCAGCGGATTCATGGGGACGGCGATCGCGCCGCGCCGCAGGATGCCGTACAAGACGATCGCGAACGCGGGGGTGTTGGGCAGCATCAACCCGACCCGGTCGCCCGGTGCGATGCCGGCGCGTTCGAGGACGGTGGCGAGCCGGGCGGCAGCGTCGTCGAACTCGGTGAAGGTGAGCTGCAGGTCGTCGCACCGGAGGGCGACGTTCCCGGGAACGTCTCGGGCGGACGCTGTGAGATTCATGCTCAGATTCGGCAAGATGGGTCTCCACTCGGTACCGGTTGTCGATTGCTTTCCATCGTGACCTCGCACGCAGCGAAGTGCGATGGTGGCGGGAACAACATGACGGCCCCCAGAATGTGCCCGGCCACAGTGCCCGGGTCCCGCCGACTATCGTGTCCGGTATGGCTGCGTCCCCCGACCCCTCTGTCGCAGCGATGGGCAGGGTGATGCTCGGCCACGCCGACGAACTGGGTGCGGAGCTCGCCGATCTGATCCGGGTGCAAGTCGATTTCTACGGTTCGAGTGCCGTCGTCGCGAAGGACGAGCTCCGGCAAAGTTGCGCCGCCAACATCGCTTTCGTCTTCCGGCAACTGTCCGGCGACGCCGACCCGGACATTCCCGCGGCGGCGGAGACCGGTACCGCGCGAGCCCGCGCCGGTGTTCCGTTGCCGGCCGTCATGGACGCATACCGTGTGGGGTTCCGATTCATGTGGGAGGCGACAATCGCGGAGGCACGCCGGAACGGCGACCTGTCGATCGACTCGATCCTGGATGCGACGTCGCAGATACTGCTCGCCCAGGACACCTTCACCCAGGCGATGACCACCGCCTACCGGAAGCAGCTCACCATTCAGATCCTCAGCCACGAGGAGGAGCGGTCCGCGTTGGTGGAAGCGCTTCTGTTCCGGCGGATCACCGACCGGCACAATCTGTGGGAGATCGCCGACACCCTGCGCCTGCCCACTTCGGGTCCCTATGTCGTTGTAGCAGCCGAGGTTCCAGAGATCGGACGACTGGGGCTCCCCGAGATCGCGAGCAAATTGGACGTGCGCGACATCCGCTCGGCGTGGCGGTTGCTTCCCGACCTACAGGTCGGGATCGTCTACCTCCGGGCGCCGGCGGTGCTCGGTACCGTCGTCGAGGTTCTCGAGGGCGTCGCATCGTCGCGTGTCGGGATCAGCCCGCGGTTCGACAATCTCGCCGAGACGGGTGAGGGGCTGCGTCTCGCCCGGCTGGCCATCGCGGGTGAACCCTCGTCGAAGTCACTGGTCGCGCTGTTCGACGATTCCCCGCTCGCGTTCGCCGCCGCGAGCGCACCCGACACGATGACCCGCATCCGGACGTCCATCCTCGGCCCCCTCGACGAGCTGCCGGACGCGGAGCGTCAGATCCTGGTGACCACCTTCGAGGCCTGGCTCGACACCGGCGGCTCGGCGAACGACACCGCGACCGCGATCTTCTGCCACCCCAACACGGTGCGTCACCGGCTGCGCCGGATCGAGGAGCGGACCGGCAGGTCTCTCTCGCGACCGCGGGACGTGGCCGAGTTGTGCCTGGCGTTCGAGATCGAGCGCCGCCGGCCGCGAGCCTCCGAGACGTAGTCAGGCGACCGCCTCCGGCGAGCGGACGACCACGCGTTTCGCGATGTGTTTCGCGACGTACGCGGCGTCGCGGCCCACGCCGCCGGTGAGCATCGACGCGAACGCCTGCAGGAACGGCAGCCCCACGAAATACAGTCCCGGATGGTCCGGTGAGACTCCGCGGGACTGCTCGGGCCACCCGTCGGAGCCGGTGACGGGGATCTGGATCCACGACGTGTCCTTGCGGAACCCGGTGCACCAGATGACGTTGCGGACGTCGAATGCGGTGCCGTCGTCGAGGACCGGTCTGCCGTCGTGGACGCCGGTGACCTTCGCGGGGAAGTGCTCCACACCGGCCGCAGCCAGGTCGGCCCGCTTGACCCGCAGGAGTGGTCCGCCGCCCGAGCGGACGTGGGTGCACATCTTCCGGCCGACGGGGGTGCGTTCCGTCAGAACGTGATTGGCCATGAACCACATGATCGGGACCGCGAGGTGGGCGAGGCGTCCCTCGATGTCGAACGGCACCTCCCCGCGGACGGGCCCGCAGATCGTGGTGCGATGCGAACGGGAGGCCTCCAGCGCGATGTCCGCGCCGGAGTGGCTGCACCCGACCACCAGCACCGGCCCGTCCTGCAGTTGGGACGGATTGCGGTAGTCGCTCGAATGCAGTTGCCGGATCCGGGGGTCGAGGCGCTCGGCGAGATCCGGGACGACCGGGGACTGCCAGGTCCCGGAGGCGACGACGACGTTGTCGGCCTCGAATCGGTCCGTCCCGGCGGTGACGACGTAACGGTCGCCGTCACGGGACAGGCCGTCGACGGTGGTGCCGGTCCGGATCGGGAGCGCGAATCGCTGCGCGTAGGCCTCGAAGTAGTCGGCGACCTCGTCCTTCCCGGGCCAGGACCACGCCGGGGCGGGAATTCCCCAGCCGGGCAGGCCGTCGTACCGGGCGGGACTGTAGAGCCGGAGCGAGTCGAATCGCTCCCGCCACACGTCTCCGACGCGGTCGTGGGCGTCGAGGATCACGAATCGCTGCCCGCATCGTGTGAGATGGTATCCGGTGGCGAGGCCGGCTTGTCCGGCGCCGATCACGATCGTCTCGAAGCGTTCTGTGGACATCGTCTGCCTTCTTCCCTGTGGTGATCGGTGGTCATGCTCAACGCTATGACCGGGCCGATCTCGGCGCGTCGGGAGAATGGCGCAGATACGTACGACCGTATGGGTACTTTCATGCAGACGGCCCGACGAGGCGATGCTCGTACGCATAGGCCGTGGCCGCGGACCGCGACGAGATCCCCAGCTTGACGAAGATGTTGCTCAGGTGCCGCGCGACCGTCTTCTCGCTGAGGAACAGTTCCGTCGCCACCGCCCGGTTGCTCTTGCCCGCCGCCACGAGGCGGAGCACACACACCTCACGCGGGGTCAGGGGAGTGCTGACCGCCGGGTCGGGGCGGAACTCCGCCCGGAGTCGCTCGAGATCCGGGACCGCGCCCAGTTGCCGGTAGGTGGCGGACGCGAGGTCGTGCTCCATCTGCGCGGTGTCGTCGTCCCCCAGGTCGCGGCACACCAGCGCGACCGACTCCCGGACCCGCGCGCACTCGTAGGGAGCGCCGATGTCCTGCCAGCGTCGCCACGCGTCGCGCAGAACGGTCAGCGCGTCGCTGCCCCGACCTTCGGCGTGCAGCACCGACCCCGACGTCTGAGCGGACAGTGCGCACAGGTAGGGGATCACGAATCGTGTTGCAATCGAGTCGAGTTCGTCGGCTGCGGCGCGAGCCGCCGGGACGTCGCCGGCGGCGAGCAGGATGTCCACGCAGGCGGGCAGCAGCCGGGCGCGTTCCACGGCGCCGGTGGACTCGTCCACCGCACAGCGGATCGAAGCGACCGCGCTGCCGACCCGCCCCTGCGCCATCCGCATCAGCGCGAGTCCGGGCTGCGGCCGCCTGCCCCAGCGGTTCGCCTCCAGAAACAGCTTCTCGGCCTGGGCGACCTCGCCGCGCAGGCGGTGGAGGTCGGCCATCACGTAGGCGGCGGACCCGGCCGCGGCGTGCGAGGCGAGCCGCTCGCGTGCCCGCCGCGCCGAGTCCATCGCCGTGGGCCACTCGCCCTGCAGTTGCAGGATCTCGGCGCGGTGGACGAGGCACTGACCGCGGTAGGGGACGAGGTCGGGTTGCGAAGAGCACCACTCCTCCAGCGCCACAGTCCATTCCCTGGACCGGCGGAGATCGCACATGTTCTGGCACTGCTCGATCACGGCGCAGTACACGATCCCCGCCACCACCGGGGACACCTCGTCGGACGTCACCCCGACCATCGCCTCGTCGAACGCGGACACCGCGTCGGCGACCTCCCCCAGCAGGACGAGCGAATGACCGGTGCCCAGCACCCCCAGCGTCGTCAGGTCCGGGTCGGCGAACCGGGTGCCCGTCTCCGTGATCGCACGGAAGATGTCGCGCGCGGCGGTGCCGTCACCGGCGTCGATCCGCCTCAGTCCCTGCGGCACCAGTAGGTAGCCGCGTTCGGCGCAGTCCACCCCCGCGGTGTCCAGCAGTCGCTGGGCCTTGCTCAGCCAGCCGCCGCCGCGCGCCTGCTCGCCCCGCATGATCAAAACGAACGAGAGCCAGAACGCGCACCGCGCGGAGCGCACCGGCCGACCCGCGCGGGCCCACTCGTGCACCGCCCGTTCCCACCATTCGGTGCTGGCGTCGTCCTCACCGAGCAGGTAGGCGGCGGTGGCGACCAGTTCGAGGTCGTCACCGGACAGCGGGTCCTGCCGGTCGGCGCCCGACAGTCGGGCGTAGGCGTCGCGCCAGTCTCGTCGTTCGAAGGCCGCACGGCCCGTCCGGAGTTCCGACGCCGCGTCGGACATCACTGTCTCCTGCCGAAGATCTGCGCGCTGACCTGCTCGGATTTCAGACTACCGCCGCACCGGGCCCGCCGGGAACGTCGAATATTTCCTGCAACCTGTCGGTGCCTCGAGTCACACTGGGTCCAGACGCCAACGGATGGGAACTTCTGATGGTCGATGCGATAACGGCAGAGGGTCTGGTCAAGAAATACGGCAAGGTCACGGCACTGGACGGGGTCGACCTCGCGGTCCCGTCGGGAACGGTGATGGCGCTGCTCGGCCCGAACGGCGCCGGCAAGACGACGGCGGTGCGGGTCTTCACCACCCTTCTCGTCCCGGATGCCGGCCGGGCGGAGGTGGCCGGTCTCGACGTCGTCCACGATGCGCGGGTGCTCCGATCCCGGATCGGGGCGTCGGGTCAGTACGCCGCCGTCGACGAGTACCTCACCGGTTTCGAGAACCTCGAGATGGTCGGGCGGCTCTACCACCTCGGGGGCAAGCGCAGTAAGGCGCGCGCCCGCGAACTGCTCGAACAGTTCGACCTGGTCGAGGCAGGAGATCGCCCCGTCAAGGGCTACTCGGGTGGCATGCGTCGTCGTCTCGACCTCGCGGGAGCACTCGTCGCCGAGCCGGAAGTGTTGTTCCTGGACGAACCGACCACCGGGCTCGACCCCCGCGCCCGGCTGGCGCTCTGGGATGTCATCGACAATCTCGTCGCCAGGGGCACCACGCTTCTCCTGACCACCCAGTACATGGAAGAAGCCGAGCGCCTCGCCGACCAGATCGCCGTGATCGACCACGGTTCGGTCATCGCCCGCGGAACTGCCGACGAATTGAAGGACCGCGTGGGCGGTGAGCGCATCGAGTTGAGCGTCCGGGAGGGCATCGAACTCTCCGTCGTGCGCGACGAACTGGCCCCACTCGCCGCTGGGGACATCCTGGTGGAGGAGAACGTCCGCCGTGTGACGGTGCCGGTGACCGGCGGTGCGGACGCCCTCGTCGAGGCGCTGGGCCGCCTCTCCGATCGAGGAGTGAAGGTGTTCGACGTCGGTCTGCGCCGACCGACCCTGGACGACGTGTTCCTCACCCTGACCGGACACGAAGCCGAAGAGGAGCACGTCTCATGAGCGCCCCACAGACCGCGTCCGTGCACACCGCGCTCGCGGACGGGCTCACGATCGCCAAGCGCAACATGATCAAGATCAAGCGCGTCCCCGACCTCATCGTGTTCACCACGTTGTCGCCGATCATGTTCGTGCTGCTGTTCGCGTACGTGTTCGGTAGTGCCATCCAGGTTCCCGGGATGTCCTACCGCGAGTTCCTGATCGCCGGGATCTTCACGCAGACAGTCATCTTCGGGGCCACATGGACTGGTCTCGGGATGGTCGAGGATCTGCAGAAGGGGATCATCGACCGGTTCCGGTCGCTTCCGATGGCCCCATCCGCCGTTCTCCTCGGCCGCACCTCCACCGACGTCCTGATCAACATCGTCAGCCTTGTCGTGATGTCACTGACGGGTCTGATCATCGGGTGGCGCATCCACTCGAGTCTCGGCGAAGCGCTGCTCGGCTACCTGCTCCTGCTGTTGTTCGCCTACGCGCTGTCGTGGGTGATGGCGGTGGTCGGCCTGTGGATCCGCACGCCGGAGGTGTTCAACAACGCCAGCTTCATCGTCATCTTCCCGCTCTCGTTCATCGCGAACACGTTCGTCGAGACCACCAACCTGCCCGGTCCGCTGAAGGTGATCGCGGAATGGAATCCGGTGTCCGCGGTGACGCAGGCCGTGCGAGAACTGTTCGGAAACACCAACCCGGACATGACCGTTCCCGACGCTTGGCCGTTGCAGCACCCGATCATCGCCTCACTGGCATGGTCGGCGGTGCTGCTGGTGATCTTCGTGCCGTTCGCGATCCGGCGCTACAAGAAGGCCGTCAGCCGCTGAGGGGCGGCGGTCACCGCCCCGCAGCCGGGATCACGCCCAACTGCTGGAGCATGGCGAGGACGTCCTTGTCCGACCACTTCTCCGCAATCCGCCCGTTCTCGATGCGGTGGATGACGGTGGCGGTCATTTCCATGCGGTTCCCCGTCGCGGGAATTCCGGGCAGATCACCCGTCTGCGTTCCGGCACACAGTAGCCGGGTAACGACCTTGTCGCCCTCGGCCACCTGATCCTCGATCACGTGCGTCCCCGGTGTGGCCTCCCAGAACAACCGGAATACCTGCTTCAGTCCCTCGCGCCCCGGTGCTTCGAGGCCGGGAAACGGCGGCGGTGAATGGTCGAGGTAATTCTCGTCGACGAGTTCGTCCAGTGCGTCGATGTTGCCTGCGTCGATCTCGGTGTAGAAACGCCGGATCAATTCCTTGTTCGCTTCCAGTGACATGTCTCCATTGTCTGCCGGTCGCGTCGCCGCGTACACCCACCTCCGCCGGACCAACGGGACGCTCGTTGCGTCAGATCGAACGAGCGTCCCGTTCGTTCAGGGGCTAGCGGAGTTCGCGCGGCGAATCGACGTCGCGTCCCGACCCCAGGTCGGAGCAGTCGACCGTCTCGGCGCCGTGTGCGCCGAGGTACGTGCGTGCGCCGGAGTCGCCGGTGAGACTGCGCCGCAACGGTAGCCAGTGGTCCCGGCCGATCAGCACGGGGTGACCCGGACGGCCGGCGTAATGAGCCTGACGGAGCGCCGCTCGGGCGTCGCCGGGCGGCACCGACGCCACCCGCCGGATTGCGTCGACACCGAGGTCGGGGAGATCGACGAGGGTGATGACGACGGCATCGACGTCGTCGAACGTCGCCGCGACCTCCAGCCCCCGGCGCAGGGAGGCGGACAATCCCGACTGCCAGTCCTCCGCGATCCCGACGGTGACGGGGGCGCCGTCGGGAAGTAGGTCCTCGGCCTCCTCGGCGCGGGCACCGAGCACCACGACGGTGGGCTCGCATCCCGCGGCCGACAGCACTCGCACGCCGCGCGCGAGCCACGGTTCTCCGTCCGCGCCGACGACGAGTGACTTGGGCATGCCCATGCGCGAACCGGCCCCGGCCGCGAGCAGCACGCCCCCGATCGTCATCGTGGTCTCACCGGTCCGCGCTGCATGCGTTCAACTTACTTTTCCTTGGCGAAGTTCGCGTTGACGCGCTGGTAGAGGTAGTCCTCGGCGGTGATGTCGGGGTACTTGCCCGCCGGTCCGGAGATGACGACGTCGCGGTTGGCCTGGGCGAAGAACGCGAGGCTGTAGCGGGCGCCGTGGTCGCCGTCCGGTCCGGGGTTCTTCACGCGGTGGAAGTTGGACGGCAACCGGTCGTCGCTCCACCGCATGAGCATGTCACCGATGTTGCAGGTGATCGCGTCCTCGGACGGCTCGATGGGCGTCCACTCCTGGGTGTCCATCTCCTTGCCCGGCAGCACCTGCAGACCGCCCTGGCCCTCCTGCTGGAACAGCAGCGTGAGGCAGTCGAAATCGGTGTGGGCGCCGGCGCGCCACAGGCCGAGGTCGCCGCGAAGGTGCTCCGGGATGGCGAAGTAGTGCAGCATCCGCAGGGTGCTCTGGTAGCTGTCCACCGACGGGTCGTGGGCCTCGGCGAAGAAGTTGCGCTCGAACCCGAGCTTGTCGGCGAAGCACGACAGCAGTCGCATGGCCACGTCCCAGCACTGCGCCTCGAATCCGAGCATCGTGTTGCGGAACCCGGCCAGTTCCTCCTCGGTGGGCCACAGGTCGCCCATGTGCGGCCGGGTGATCTGGTACGACTCCTTCTCGTCGGGGACGCCGATGGACGGGCGCACCTGGGTTTTGCTCTCCCACCCGGAGTTGAAGCCCTTCTTCAGCGGGTACTGCGCCTTCACAGCTGAATCGAGGGCGAAGAACTGCTCGGACATCGCAAACGCCTGGCGCACGTCGGCGAGGTCGATGCCGTGGTTGTAGACCTGGAAGAACCCGACGTCGACCGCCGCGTTCCACAGCTGTTCGGTGATGTCGGAGCGTCGAGCATCGAAGTCCGAGAGGTCGATTCGGCGGATCTCGCGGTCGGTGGTCTCGGTCCCGAGCCCACCCATGCGGGATTCCTTGGCGAGCTCGTTCAGCGTGTGGCTGCCGGTCATCGTGTCTCTCCATTCTTGATTACATGCAATCTTGCGTGTTTGGCCCACTATTGCGCGTAAACGTGACGAGGAACGTCTCGGATGTGACGTGCGAGTTAAATGCATGAGCGGCACATAAGTTAAGTCGGCGGCCCGACGGACCAAGCAAAAATTACATGCAATCCATGCTTCGCACCCCCGGCGCGGCATGCACCGTAGACTGGCCGGTGGCCTCGACACGCCAAACAGTCGGAACGGACGGACACATGGTGGATCCGAACAGAGTCGGCGAACCTTCCCGGCAGGAGTTCGCGCAGCAGTGGGGCGGCTCCGGCAGCGTCGTCGACCTCGACGGTCCCGTCCACTGGGTCGAATACGGTGCCGACACCGGATCTCCTCCCGTGGTGATGGTTCACGGACTCGGCGGCTCGCATCTCAACTGGGTCCGGATCGCACCGGCCCTCGCGGAGCGCACCCGGGTGCTGACCGTGGATCTCCCCGGATTCGGGCTCAGTCCGTCCGGGCGCCGCCGGACGGGGGTCGGCGCCAATGCGAAGGTGCTGCATCGTTTCCTCCGCGACGTCGTCGGCGGTCCCGTGATCCTGATGGGCAACTCGATGGGCGGCATGATCTCGCTGTTCGAGACGGCGGCGCACCCCGAGGCGGTTTCGGCGCTGGTTCTCGTCGACCCCGCACTTCCTGTCGCGCAACGAATCCCGGACCCGCGGATCGCCGCGCAGTTCGCGATGTACTTCACGCCGTTCGTGGGGGAGCGGTTCCTGCAGTACTCGAGCAGGAAGTTGACGGACCGGCAGTTGGTCGAGCGGATGATCGACCTGTGCTTCGCCGAGCCGAGCCGGGCGTCGGAAGATTCCCTCGACGCCGCAGCGGCTCTCGCGGGATACCGGCGCGGGCTGCCGTCCGAGGATGCGGCGTTCCTTCAGGCCAGCCGGTCGCTCATGCGGGTCCTGGCTCGCCCGCGCCGATACCTCGACACCATGCGGTCGATCGCACAACCCGTTCTCCTGCTCCACGGCGACCGCGACCGACTGGTCCCGGTCGCGGCGGCCCGCAAGGTGGCGACGGCAAACCCGCGGTGGGACAGCGTGATTCTCGGCAACGTGGGGCACACCCCGCAGCTCGAGGTTCCCGACACGATGCTCGACCACGTGCTCACGTGGGTGGACCGGCACGGACTGATCGACGCCTAGGTTTCGGCCGATCCGCGGGACCCGGCAATCGACTGTGCGAGCGCGCGGAACAGGTGGGTGAGTTCGGGTCTCGTCGCCGTTCCGCTCCGGACGACCCCGCACACCGGGATGCGCAGTCGGTCGTGCGCCTCGCGCAGAAAGCTCAGTCCGCGACGGGGAGTCGCGTCGGCCGTGTCGGCGTACAGCACCGTCCACGACCGCGGGGTCGTGAGGACGTCGAGGGTGGCGGTGTGGTCGCTGGGAATCGACGGTCCGAGCATGACCCGCTGTCCGACCTGCCGGAACGCGTCCTCGACCACGGTGTGGATCAGGATCTGACTGCTGCGTGGCGGCAGCAGCAGGGGGTACGGCGCCAGTTCGCTCAGATCGACGGTCGAGACCCCTGCCAGCGGGTGTTTGCTCGACGTGACGATCACCAGGTCCTCGAGCCCGAATTCCACGGTTTCGAGGCCCGGCCGGTCGACGCCGCCGCGGATGAGCGCGAGGTCGGCGTCGCCCGACGCGACGGCGGTCATCCGGTCGGTGAAGTCCTTGATGACGAATTCGATGTCGAGTTGTGGGAAGTCTTCGCGGACAGCCGATATCGCCTCGAGGCTCTGTGTCGCGAAGCTCATGCTCGCGCTGATGCGGAGCCGGTTGCGGGGATCGAGTCCCACCGACAGCGCGCGGGCCTCGAGGCCCATCATCTCCGCCGCGATGGGCATGAGCCGTTCGCCGGCCGCGGTCAGCCGCGTCGCGCGTGTCGACCGCTCCAGGAGGGTGGTGCCCAACTCGTGTTCGAGCTTGGCGATCTGGTGGCTGATCGCCGACTGGGAAATGAAGCAGCGTTGCGCCGCGCGCGAGAAACTGCCCTCCTCGCCGACCGCGAGGAAGTAGCGAAGCTGTCGGAACTCCATGACCTGAGGTTACGTCCTTCGGTGAAGACTTATGAGCAATCGAGATAACACAATTTCGATTTCCCCAGCTTACTGGCGATTAACCACGGGCGATCCCTAATGTGGAGCTCATACGCGGCGCTAAGTAGACGCCAGAAGCAGTAGGAGGTTTTCGGTGGATCGCACACAAGTCGTCATCGTGGGATCGGGATTCGGCGCCCTCGCGGCGGCGAAGAAGCTCGGCAAGGCAGGCACGCCGTTCGTGCTGATTTCCGAGACCACCGAGCATCTGTTCCAGCCCCTTCTGTACCAGGTCGCCACCGGTGTCATCTCGCCCGGCGAGATCGCCCCGTCCATCCGCGCGATCCTCGCCAAGTACCCCAGCGGCGACGTCCGGCTCGGACGCGTCGTCGACGTCGACCCGGACAAGAAAGAGGTCGTCTACGAGGCCGGCGGGGTCAGCCACACGATCGGCTACGACAGCCTGATCGCCGCGACCGGCGCCCGGCAGGCCTACTTCGGCCACGACGAGTTCGCCGAGGTCACGTACGCGCTCAAGACGGTCGCCGACGCCGACCGGCTGCGCAGGCAGATCGTCCGCTGCTTCGAGGAGGCGCACACCACCTCCGACCCGGAGCGTCGCCGCGACCTGCTGCACTTCATCGT
Source organism: Rhodococcus jostii RHA1 (assembly GCF_000014565.1). Classification (NCBI taxonomy): domain Bacteria; kingdom Bacillati; phylum Actinomycetota; class Actinomycetes; order Mycobacteriales; family Nocardiaceae; genus Rhodococcus; species Rhodococcus jostii. The sequence goes on from NC_008268.1 coordinate 4,747,645, forward strand.
GATCGGTGCCGGTCCGACCGGTGTCGAACTGGCAGGTCAGATCAAGGAACTGGCGGGCCGCTACTTCGAGAAGTCGCTCCGCGACATCACGTCCGAAGACGTCACCGTCACCCTCGTCGAGGGTGCGGGGGAGACGCTGCCCGTGTTCGGCGGCAAGCTCAGCAAGTACACCCAGGACTCGCTCGAACGGGCCGGTGTCGAGGTGGTGCTGGGCACGATGGTGACCGACATCGACGAACACGGCGCCACCCTGTCGTCGCCGAGCACCGGCTTCGAGAAGCGCCTCACGGCGGACACGATCATCTGGTCGGCAGGCATCCAGGCCAACGACTTCGCTGCGGTGCTCGCGGAACGGACCGGCTGCGAGACCGGCCGCGGCGGCCGTCTGCTGGTCGACGAGGACCTCACGGTGGGTCGCTACGACGACATCTACGCGATCGGCGACATGGCGTCGCTGAACAACCTGCCCGCGCAGTCGCCGTTCGCGATGCAGGGTGGGCGGCACGTCGCGGCCATCATCACCGGGAAACGCGCCCTCGGTACGCCGTTCACGTACCGCGACAAGGGCAGCATGGCGATCATCAACCGGTTCCGTGCGATCACCCGCGTGGGCAAGATCGAGCTGACCGGTGTGCTCGCCTGGTTCCTGTGGCTCGCCGTGCACCTCGTCTACCTGGTCGGATTCCGCAACCGGTACGTCGCGGTGATGTCGTGGTGCGGTTCGTTCCTCGGACACCGGCGCCCGCACTTCCACTACGCCCAGGAAATCGAACCTGCCGAGCTGCGCGAGCAGCGGGAGGACGCCGCGGCCTAGCCTGGGTCCATGACCGTCACCAGCGCTGGAGTACTCCTGTATCGCACCGACGATGCGGGGGTGCTCCAGTTGTGGATCGTGCACATGGGTGGCCCGTTCTGGGCGCGCAAGGACGAGGCCGCGTGGTCGATCCCCAAGGGCGAATACGTCGAGGGCGAGGATCCCTACGCGGCCGCACTGCGCGAGTTCGAGGAAGAGATCGGCGCGCCGCCGCCGGCCGTCGAGTACGAGCTGCTCGGCGAATTCCGGCAACCCTCACGCAAGCTGATCACCGTCTACGCGGCGGAGGTGAGCGAGGACGTCACGTTCGTCGAGAGCAACACGTTCGAACTGGAGTGGCCGCCGCGGTCGGGGAAGCGTCAACAGTTCCCCGAGGTCGACGACGCCCGCTGGTTCCCGGCGGATGTGGCCGAGACGAAACTGGTCAAGGGGCAGCGTCCGATAATCCAGGCCTTGCGCCTTCGCCGCCCGTGAGTACTTGTTAACCGCCGGGGGGCTGTTGCGGAATTGAGTGAGGGTGGTTTGGTTCTCTCGTGACTTGGCGGGTGCCGGTGCGGGCGGGGGTGTCCCCGCCTGGTCATGAGGTGGCCGGGAGCGGGGTGCCTGCGGTCAGGTGGGTGAGGATCTTGCCCAGGTTGTGCACTGCGGCGTGGAACGCCCATTCGCTGCGGGCGCGGTCGAGGCCGCGGCTGGTGAAGCGGCGGAATCCGAGGTTGTGTTTGGCGTGCCCGAACACGGTTTCGGCGATGGGTGAGCGTTTGCGGTAGGTGGCGATGCCGGCCTCGGTGCGCAGCCGGCGGGTCATGGCCTGGATCGGATCCGCTTGCGGCGGTGGCGGTCCGGTGACCGGATCAGCGGCGGCGGCAGCCTCGAGGTGATGGGATTTGCCGGTGGCGATCAACCGGTCCGGGCCCGGCGAGGTGAGATTGGCGCGGGAGCAGTAGCCGGCGTCGAAGAGCATCACCCCGATCAACTCCTCCGGGGCCGGGGCCGGGGCCGGGCGGGCAGGGTCCGCGCCGACCGGGTTCGTGTCGCGGCGGGAGGTGTCGATCAGCTGCGCGGCCTTGCCTGCCTTGTCGACCATGTCGGGGAAGTAGTCGTAGTCGACCGGGCCGGTCCCGACTCCGGTGGCCAGGATCAACCCGTCCGCACTGGTGAAGGCCTGGCAGTTGTAGCCCTGCAGCCACCCGCCGCCGCGCAGCGGCTGCAACCGCGAATCGGGGTCGGTGATGTTGCGGCGCCGCTGCCCGGCGGCAGCGGTGCGCTCACCCTGCTTGCGCAGGGCGGTGTCGAGTTCGGTGCGCCGACGCCGCACCAGGTGGTGCTCGTCGACCGGTTTCGGAACGAACCCGCCCCCGCCCCCTGACGCGGTGCGCCCCCGGAACCGCTCGATCACCGCCTGCTGGGCGGCGACCGCCTCGGCCAGACGCCGCTCGGCGGCGGCGACCTCGGCCCCGACCGGCACCCGGCCCATCACCGTCTCACCCGCGTCGAGCCGGGCCAGGTAGTCCTGTGCCTTCCCGTCCCGCTCGGACTGTTCGGCCTGCTTCTGCGCGTCGAGCTGGGCCAACGCCTCGGCGATGCGTGCCGAGCGGGTCGTGGGATCGGCCAACTCCGCCGGCACCTGCCCCGGGCCCGGATCGTCCTCGCCGTAGAGGTCGTCCTCGGCGTCATCGGTGGCGGCGTGCGCGGCCGCCGCGGCCGCGGCGATCCGCGCGGCCTCCGCCTCGGCTGCCCGGCGCAGCCCGTCCTCGGTGCGGTTGGCGTCCTTCGATGCGTTCGAGGCGATCTTCACCCCGTCCAACGCGATCGTCTCGAGCCGGCCCAGACCCAACCGTGCGGCCAGGATCAGGACCTGCGTGAACAGGGCCTCGCAGGCGGTGTGGTTGTCCTTGCGGAACCGTGAGATCGTCACGTGATCGGGGGCATCGCCGGCGCAGATCACCCGGTAGGACACCACCTCCGAGCAGGCCCGCTCGATCTGCCGCGACGACCGCACCCCCCGCGACCACGACCACACCAGCAGGGTCACCAGCATGTCCGGGTCGTACCCGGCCCGCCCGGCGCCTCCGGTGCGGCGAGAGTCATGAAAGGCACTGGTGTCGAGATGGGTGTCGACGATCTCGATCACCGTCCACACCGGATGCGTGGGCGGCACCCACTCCCGCATGTCCGGTGGCAACAAAAACTGCTGGTCACGATTCACCGGTCGATATCCCTTGGCCACCAACACATTATTCAGGAAACCCAAGGTCAGGGCATGGTGCCACGCGGGCGCTCCGTCCCGGGATTTCGAAACAGCCCCCCGGACGTTAATAAGTACTCACGGGCGCGGGAGCGCACGCCAGACGGCGGCGGGGGTCATCGGGATCCGACGGAGCCGGGCGCCGGTGGCGTCCGCGATCGCATTGGCCAGGGCAGGGGCCACCGGGTTGTACGGGGACTCGCTCATCGACTTGGCGCCGTGCGGGCCCAGTTCGTCGTAGGTGTCCGCGAAGTAGACCTCGGTGTCCGGCACGTCCACGAGCTGCGGGAGGTGATAATTCCGGAGCTGCGGGTTGAGCACCGTCCCGGCGCCGTCGAGCAGGATCTCCTCGTACAGTGCGCTGCCGATCGCCTGCGCGACGCCGCCCTCGACCTGCCCGCGGCACTGCTGCGGGTTGAGGACCGTACCCGCATCCGCCGCCTGGATGGACTGCAGGATGCGGACCTCCCCGGTGACGGTGTCGACGGCCACCCGGAACGCGTGCACGTTGAACACCACCGAGCGGGGGGTGCCATCGTGCCTGCCCTCGGCGCGGATCGGTCCCTCGGGCACCAGCTTGTCGAGTTCGACGACCCGCCCAGCCACCTCGACGGCCTCGGGTGTCAGCGCGCAGTCGGCGTCCTCGGTCGCACCCGCGACGCGGCGAGCAACCTCGAACAGCTGCTCCCGTAACCGGGTTCCCGCAAGATGGACCGCCTTCCCGGCGACCACCGTGCCTGCCGAACCGAACGCGCCGGTGTCGTGCGCGGCGACGTCGGTGTCGGACTGCAGCACGCTGATCCGGTCGGCGGTGGTGCCCAACGCGGACGCGGCGAGCTGGGCGTGGACGGTGGTGGTGCCGTTGCCGAACTCCGCGGTGCCCACCCGCAGTTCGTACCGGCCACCTTCGACGAGGGTGCAGGACACGTCCGCGAAGTGCCCCCGCGGCGGAATGGTCGCGATCATCGACGCCGCCATGCCCTCACCGACCCGCCACTGCGGGCCGTCCGGCGGGCGCACGTCGTTGCCGCGGCGCAGCGCGGCCTCCGCCAGGTCGAGGCATTGATCGAGTCCGTAACTGCCGTATGTGAGGTCGCCGTGCTCCACCTCGGCGTCGACGAAATCGTCACCCGGAACGACCACGTTGCGGCGGCGCAGTTCGAACGGATCGATGCCCAGCTGCGTCGCCAGCTGATCGAGCGCGGATTCCACCGCGAAGATGACCTGGCCCAGACCGTAGCCGCGGAACGCCCCGGACGGCAGGTTGTTGGTGTAGACGGCCTGGGCGTCCACCCGCTTGTTCGGCGACCGGTACAGGGCAACGGATTCGCTGCAGCCGTGGAACATCACGCCCACCGAATGATTGCCGTACGCACCGGCGTCCGAGAGCACGTCGACGGCGAGCGCCGTCAGCTTTCCGTCGCCGTCGGCGCCGACCTTCACCGAGACCCGCATGGGATGCCGGCACGGGGCGATCGTGAACTGGTCGGAGCGGGTGAACTCGTACTGGACCGGTCTGCCGGTACGCAGAACGGCGAGGGCGACGAGATCCTCGACCAGCATTTCCTGTTTGGCGCCGAAGCCGCCCCCGATGCGGGCGGTGAACACCCGGACCTGTGAGCGGTCGCGCGAGAACAGGTGGGCGAGTTCGTCGCGGACGAGGAAGGGCACCTGGGTGCTGCTGCGGAGGGTGAGACGCCCGTCGGAGTCGAGCCAGCCGATGGCCGAGTGGGTTTCGAGATGCGCGTGCTGCACGCGTTGCGTCTGCCACGTGCCCTCCACCACGGCACCCGTGTCCCGCGCCGCCGCGAGCCCGGCAGCGAGGTCGCCGACTTCGCCGTGGACTTCCGCCACCAGGTTCCGGGCCGGGTCCGCGATCCGGGAATCGGCGCCCTTGTCACCGTGCAGCAGGGGGGCACCGGGACGGCGTGCCAGGTCGGGATCGAAGACCGCTTCCAGTACTTCGTACTCCACGTCGATCAGTTCCACTGCACGCCGGGCGATGTCGACGGAGTCGGCCACGACGGCCGCGACCCGTTGCCCCCGGAACCGGAGGATCGTGTCGAACACGTAGGTGTCGTCGGGGTCGTCGGTGCGGAACTCGTGGCGGGCCGTGGAGAAGGCGACGTCGGGACTGTCGCGGTGGGTGAGCACCGCGTGGACGCCGGGCAGCCTCTCCGCGGCGGACGTGTCGAGTCGGGTGATGCGGGCGTGCGCATGCGGGCTGCCGAGTATCTGGATGTGCGTCAGACCCTCGACGGCCAGGTCGAGTGTGTAGGGCTCGGCGCCGCACACCACCCGGGCGGCGGCGGGCGCGGGAATGGACCGGCCGAACGACTCACCGGCACGGTCCGATTCGGTGGTGCACACGCCGCCGACAGCGTCGCGAATGGCGCGATAGCCGGTGCAGCGGCACAGATTTCCCTTCAGTGAGCGCGGCAGGTCGGCGCGTTGACCGGAGTCGAGCGCGGACGCGGTCACGACAATCCCGGGTGTACAGAACCCGCACTGGAAGCCCGCCGCGTCGACGAACTGCTGCTGCACGGGGTGGAGTCGGTCGGGACTGCCGAGACCGGCCGCAGTGGTCACCTCGCGGTTCTCGGCGCGGTGCGCCGGCACCACACACGAGTGCACCGGGACGCCGTCGAGCAGTACGGAACAGGCGCCGCAATCGCCGGCGTCGCAGCCCTTCTTGACCGCGAACCGCTGCTGTTCCCGCAGGAAGGTGCGCAGGCACTGACCGGGCCGGGGGTCGGCATCCACCGACTGTCCGTCGACCGTCAACTTCATTCCAGCTCCCTCCTGATCTCCTCGGCGAGTACTCGCGTGACGTGACGCCGCCAGTCCGCGGCGCCATGCGCGTCGGTCAGGTAGTCGTCGGGGGAGATCCGTTCCGACAGGGACTCGCTCACCACGTCGGGGCCGGGAACGGCGGGGAAGCGGAGGACGAACGGGCGGACGGTCGACGCGGTGACGGTCAGCGCGAAACCGTCCGCGTCGACCCGTCCGGCCAGCAGCGCGCCGGACCGTCCGAGCGGCGAGTACGCGATCTTGCGCAGCGACGTGCGGCCCCGCAACGCGCTGGCGGGGAGGTGGATGCTGCGGATCAGGTCACCGGCTCCGAGCACCGTGCGACCGGCATCGGTGACGAATCGGTCGACCGGAACCCGGCGATCGTCCCCGTCGGCCGTCCAGATCAGGAGTTCGGCGTCGAGCGCGCAGCACAGCGTGATCATGGCCCCGGCCGGGAGCGCCAGCGCGAGGTTGCCGCCGACGGTCGCGGTGTGCCAGATCTTCCACGATGCGACCAGGGACTCGGCGCACGGACGGAACAGGCTCGTCGCCGTCCACTCGGCGGGAAGCGGTGCGTTGCAGAGGTTCTCGATGGTGCACGTCGCGGCGAGCTCGAGTCCGTCGTCGTGGACGGTGATCGCAGGCCAGTCGAGGGTGGTCAGGTCCACCAATCGGGTCACCGTCGGCTGGGGTTCCGAATACAGCCAGGTTCCGCCCGCCAGGAACGCCGTTCCGGGTTCCGGGGCCGGCAGGTCGTCACGGCTGCGCGGCACCGAGAGTTCCGTCACGAACGACAGATCCATCGACTCACCCCGCCTTACGCACCAGGGCCCGGTGGGCCTGCTCGACCTCCGCGGCGACGTTCTCCTCGTTCACGGTGATCACTCTCCCACGCTCGACGACGGCCCGCCCGTTCACCAGAAGCAACTCCAGCGGCGGTGTGACTCCGAGCACGAGCGCCGCCACCGGGTCGGTGATGCCGGAATGTGCGAGGGTGTCGACCCGCCACAGTGCGAGATCGGCCAGTTTGCCGGGCTCGAGGGAGCCGAGTTCGTCCTCCCTGCCGAGGACCCGGGCCCCGCCGCGGGTGGCGAGTTCGAGGGCGGTGCGCACCGTCATCTCGCCCGGGCCGCCGCGGGCCCGGGCGAACAGCACGGCGTGCCGGGCCTCCTCGAGCATGTTGCACGCCTCGTTGCTGGCGGCGCCGTCGACTCCGAGCCCCAGCGGAACCCCCGCTGCGTGGAGATCCTTGGCGCGGGCGATCCCGGCGCCGAGGCGGGCATTGGACGTGGGGCAGTGGGCCGCCCCGGTTCCGGTGCCTGCCATCGCCGCGATCGCGACGTCGTCCAGGTGGACGGCATGCGCGTACCAGACGTCGGGGCCCACCCAGCCGAGTTGCTCCATGTACTGCACCGGGGTGCAGCCGAACCGCTCGTGGCAGAAGTCCTGCTCGTCAAGGGTTTCCGCGAGATGGGTGTGCAGCCGCACGCCTGCCGAACGGGCCAGGGCCGCGGCCTCGGTCAGGAGGTCGCCGGTGACGGAGAACGGCGAGCAGGGGGCCACCGCGATCCTCAGCATCGAGTCGGGAGCCGGGTCGTGCCAGCGGTCGATGACGTCCTGGGTGCCCTTCAGAACGTCCTCGAGACGCTCCACCACCGAATCCGGTGGCAGCCCGCCCTGACTGTGGCCGAGGTCCATCGACCCTCGGCTGGGGTGGAATCGGAGCCCGACGGTCTGCGCGGCCTCGATCTCGGCGCCGAACACGTCGCCGCCGTCGCGTGGCACGACGTAGTGGTGGTCCGTAGTGGTCGTGCACCCGTGCTTCGCCAGCCAGGCGAGACCGCCGGTGGCGGCGGTCCGGACGGCGTCGGCGTCGATGCCCGCCCAGATCGGGTAGAGGGTGGTCAGCCAGCCGAACAGGGTGTCGTCGGCGGCGAGCCCGCGGGTGATCCACTGGTACAGGTGATGGTGCGTGTTCACCAGCCCGGGAGTGAGCAGGCAACCCCGTCCGTCGACCACCCGCGCACCGTCGATCACGGGCGCGCGGCCGGCACCGACGTCGACGATGCGGTTGCCCCGCACGACGACGTACCCGTCCGGGTACTCGGTGCCCGCCGCGTCGACAGTGGCGACGTACGCGCCGGAGACGACGACGGTACCCGGGCCGGCGTTCATCAGCTGAGCCAGCCCGCGTACGCCGACCAGGCGGGTCCGGCGTCCGGAGCGTCGGACCGCTGCACCGTCGCCTGGATCAGGCCGTAGGGGCGGTCGGCGGCGTGGAATACCTCGTTGTCGTTCTCCACACCGAAGCGGGCGAGGTCGTGGGCGAAGTGGTGCTTGTTCGGCGCGGACAGGCGCACTTCCGCGAGCACGGGGTAGCGTTCGAGGATCGCCTTGCCGATCTCGTACAGCGTCTGCTGGAGTGCGAGCGAGTGTACGGTGGCGAACGTCGCGACGATCCGCTCCTTGATGCCGGCGTAGACACCGTTCCAGTCCACGTCGGTGGTGACGAACCGCCATTGCACGACAAGCGAAGTCGCCATCACGCGGTCGTGGGTCTCCTCGAGGATCGTGTACTCGTCCTTCAGGAATCCGAAGAACTCGCTGCCCGTGGACTTGAGGATCACCAGATCCTTCAGCCCGCCGACCACCCACGTGCCGTCGCCGTCGACGGTGATCGCCGCGGTGCGCACCTCCTCACCCTTGCGCACCCAGGTGTGGTCGTGCTCCGCTCCGTCGACCACCGCGCGCTGCCAGGCGTATTCCTCGATCTCGATGCGGGCGCCCTCGACCGGGGCCACGTCGTCCACGAAGTGCCGTGCCAGCGTGAGCCCGTACTCCTCGATGGAGTCGAGTCCCTTCTCCTTCGCGTAGGAGAACGCCGTCTGCTTCTGGGTGTCGGTGGGCAGCACCGAACTCTGGTCGCCGGCGAGATGCGCCGCCGAGAAGTCGCCGCGCAGGCAGGTCGACACGCTCACGTCCCGGATCTCGTGCCGGGGGGTGTCGCGGTAGATCCGCACGATGCGGTTCTCGGCTTTGCCGTACTGGTGGTCGCCCAGGACGATGGCGCCGGTGAGGTCGGTCATTCTTCAGCTCCCGCGGTAGGTGGAATAGGCATAGGGGGACAACAGCAACGGGACGTGGTAACCGCGCTGCGGGTCGTCGAGGACGAACGTGACGGAGACCTCCGGGTAGAACGTCTCCTGGCCGCGGGCGGCGAAGTACTCGCCGGTCTCGAAGACCAGCGAATAGGTGGCCGCGATCAGACCCTCGGGAGCGATCTCGGCTATGCGGCCGTCCGCATCGGTCGACGCGCTCGCGATGACGTCGCGTTCAGGTGACAGCAGGTGAACGAACATCCCGGCCGCGGGTGTGCCGTCGGTGGCGTCGAGCACATGGGTGCTGAGGATCTTGGACATCAGTGTTCGGTGTCTCCGATCTCGCCGAGAAGGCGTTCGAGGCGTATCCGGTTGATGGCGGCCAGTTCGGTCCGCAGGATCTTGCGCTCCGTCGCGCTGTCGTTGCCGAGGCGGTCGCGCAGCACGTCGAGCAGTTCCTGCGCCGACCGGCCGGACGCGCACACCAGGTAGACGTGCCCGAACTTCTGCTCGTACTCCTCGTTCCCGGCCCGCAGGCGCGCGCGGACCACGTCGTCGGCGGAGGCGACCGCCGATTGTTCGCGAGCGGAGGACGGGTTGTCGGCCCGGTCGCCGATCCTCGGGTGGCCGGCCAGGGCCGCGTCGATCTCGGACTCCGTCAGGTCGCCGAGAACGTTGTCGGCGGCGGTGTACAGCGCGTCGGCGGACGGAAACGGGCGGCCCGCGGCGACCCGCTCCGCCCACACCGCCGACGAGCAGCACTGCACGAGCAGATCGGCGGCCCGCGCGTCGCTCAGTGCGTTGAACGCGATCAGGCCGGGCGGTTCGGTCATGAGGGCTCCTCGCTCGTGCGCCTTTTCGGTACCTCTGGCTACCACTATGGCGCACCGGTGGCGGTCAATTCGGCGATAAGCCCCGCTTCGTCGACCCTGGTGCTGTGCCCGTCCCGGATCAGTACTTCGCCGTCGACCAGGACGGTGTCGACGATCTGCCGGCTCCCGGTGGTCAACAGCGTCGCGCCCGGATCGCGGACCGGCAGGCAACCGAAGTCGCGCTCGAAGCGGATCACGGTCAGGTCGGCTGGGCCACCGACGGAAACACCGTCCGGGCGGGACGCGAAACCGAGATTCCCGTTCGCGCCGTCCGTCGCGAGGTCCATCATGGCGTCGAATCCGAACAGGTCGGCCGTCTTGCGGTGGGCCCGCTGCACGTAGGCGCCCATGCGCAGCGTTTCGAGCATGTCCTGGGTGTCGTTGCTGGCGGCGCCGTCGACGCCGAGCCCGACCGCGATCCCCGCCTCGAGCATCTCCGGGACGGGGGCGACACCGCTTCCGAGTCGCATGTTGCTCATCGGGTTGTACGAGACGGCCACACCGCAGCGGGCCAGCACCTCGCGCCCGTGGGCGTCGAGTTCGCAGCAGTGCACGGCGAGCAACCGGTCCCACAGGAACCCGTTCGTGTCGAGATAGTCGACCGCGCCTGCGCCGGCATGCTCACGGCACATCACGTCGTCGGTGGGCGTCTCCAGCAGGTGGATCGACACGGTCATGTCGAGTTCGCCGGCGAACTGCCGCACCGCTGCCATCCCCTCCGGCGTCAGCGATCGGGGATTCGGGACGGCCAGACCGACCGTGACGCGTGTGCCGTCGGCCTGCTTGACCAGCTGGTCGGTGTGCTCGAGCACCCCGGCCAGCGGCTGCAGGAGGCGCGGGTCGACGCCCCACTTGCGCGTTGCGTCCGCCCGGTCCGCGACTCCGCGACCGAGGAGCGCCCGCACCCCGGTGTGCTCCAGGGCGCGCAGCACCGCGTCGTGCACGTCCGGAGACGGATGCGGCCACATGTGCTCGACCAGCGCCGTGGTGCCGCTGCGCAGGGCGTCGAGACTTGCGGCGACCGCGGCCAGATACGCCCGCTCGGGGGTGATGACCGCGGACGCCTCACCCACGGTCAGCAGCCAGCTGAGCAGCGGCTGCCCCTCGCCGATGCCGCGCATCAACGACTGCTGCAGGTGGGTGTGGGTGTTGACGAATCCGGGGATCAGGTAGGCACCCGACCCGTCGACGGCCGTGGCCCCCGACGGCGCCGGAGCGGTCGGGCGGATCTCGGTGATCAGACCGTCGGCGATCAGGACGTCGCGGTGCGGCAGCCAGCTGCCGTTCGAGTAGACGGTGACATCGGAAATCAGATCGGCATGCATCCGCATCCTCCATGGGTTCTCGGGAGTGCGGCTGGTTCGCGCCCGCCGGACACGGGTTCGCCCGTTGCTCGTTTCAGCCATGGGCAACGTGTTCCGAAATATAGGAGGCTCGTGTGTCCATCAGATTTCCTGTGCGGAAACAGTTCTCGGACCGACCGAGGCGCAGAAGTCGACGAGTGCCGTGAGAAGGGCCGCGCGCGCCGACAGCTGCGGGGCGTGATCGCTGTCCAGCGTCACCACCTGCGCGCCCGGCACCCGGGCCTGCATCGCACGCTGCGTCACGAGCGGCACCGAACGGTCGAGCGTCGCCTCCACGTACAGGCGGGGGACGGAGCCGAACCGCTCCGGCGTCCACGCCGGGGCCATCAGACGTGCAGTCTCGAGTTGCGGCAGCAGCTTTCGCGCAGCAGCAATTGCAGCACCGGCCGACGACTCGTGAAAGAACACGGCGGCCGCCGCTTCCGGCGGCACGACGGTTCCGGACCCGTCGGGGGTGGACTCCAGCCAGGCCGAGATCCCGACCGGTTCCGGTAGACCCAGGTCTCCGCAGAGGTCGCCGAAAGTGCTTCCCGAGGGCAGCATCATTCCGGCGACGTACGCCATACCCGAGATCCGGTGCGGAAGGCGTTCGGCCACCTGGGTGGCCACGATGCCGCCTCCGGAGTGGCCGACCACGAACACGGGCCCGTCCAGCGAATCGATATGTGCGACCACCACATCCGCGACGTCGTCCAGATCGGTTCGCGCGCCGTCCGGCCAGCTCCCCACGCCGGGAAGATCGAGCGGGTGCGGCTCGTACCCGCTGTTGCGCAACGGCTCCAGAAGTGTGTCCCACACCCAGCTGCCCGCCCACGCGCCGTGAATCAATACGACGTGCCCACGATTCACCGGGCGGCCGCCCGTTCCGCGGCGGCGAGGACCCGCTCGGTCTCCCGCCCCGCGGCGGTGTTCTTCTTGCCGTGACGGGAACCCGCCAGTTTCGCCTTGATGTGCTCACGGACCGTCACCGGCGCGTACCCGTCGTCGGAGTGTTCGCACAGTCCCGGCAGGGTCGCGATCACCGCGTCGACGTTGCCGTCGTGGAAGAACGCCGCCGATCGGCGGCGCTTGATCGTTCCGTCGACGACGGGCGGAGTCACCCGGTGCAGCGTCGACATCCACCGGTCGTTCGTGAGCCGGGCGGTGAGGTCGCCGAGGTTGACGAGCAGTGCGCCCTCCGCGGGACTCACATCGTGCCAGCGCTCGTCGCGCCCGAGAACCTGCAGGCCGGCCACCCGGTCGGCCCACAGCACCGTGACCAGTCCGAAGTCGGTGTGCTCACCCATGCCGGTCAGCTCGCCGTCCAGGGTGACACTGCCTTCCGGCAGCGCGTAGTTGTTCATGCGGAGGACGTCGATGGAATGGTCGGTCAGGGCGGTGAAGAAACCCGGATCGAGCCCGAGGGCGTCGGCGAAGATCCGCGTCAGGGTGTGGGCGACGCGCTCGCCGTGCGCGTAGTACTCCTGGACGGAGTCGGTGAACGAGGGCACCTCGGGCCACACGTTCAGTCCGTAGTCGGCCTCGGAAAGGTTCAGGTCCGGGAACGACCGGGCCTCCGTCCCGACGTTGTAGGCCTCGAAGAAGTCGTTCATCCGGGTGGCCGATTCGACGCCCAGGCTCAGGCTGAGCGACTCGCTCTTCGGCGGGCTGTACCCGCGGTTCGCGCCCTCCACGCGATACGTCTTCTTCGTCTCCAGGGGCAGCGCGAAGAAGTCGTCGACGGCGCCGGCGAGTCCCTCGATCACCGGTTCGGGGATGCCGTGACCGAGGATCTGGATGAATCCGACGGTGGCGCAGGCGGAGTCGATCTCGCGCGCCACCCGGGCGCGTTCCGAGTCGGACCCGCCGGTCACGTACGGGGAGATGTCGATGACGGGGACGTCGAACGGCTCAGGCACGGGCGGCAACATGCGGCTCCTCGGAGGTCGGGGAAACGGGGTCGGCTGCGATGACGGGTGCGGAGGCGGCGCGGGCCGCGGCGCCGATCCGGGTGTGATTGAACAGCAGGTTCAGGGAGAACGCGGAGATCGCGGCGAGTGTGATGCCGCTGCCGAGCAGGATCTGGGCGGACGAGTTGAAATGCTCGAACATGCCCTCGGCGAACTCGGGGAGCAGGCCGATGCCCACCGACACCGCGACGATGGTGGTGTTGATCCGGTCGCTGAGATCCACCTTGCGGAGCGTGTTCATCCCCACCACGGCGACCGTCGAGAACAGGATGATGCCGACACCGCCGACGACCGGGGCGGGCAGGGCCGCGACGACGGTGCCCATCTTCGGGACGAGTCCGAGGACGATCAGGATGGCACCGCTGGTAGCCGTCACGTACCGGCTGTGGATGCGGGTGGTGGCGACGGCTCCGACGTTCTGCGTGAAGATCGTGTCGACGAATGCGTTGAAGATGCCGCCGAGTACGCCGGACAGCGCATCGCCGACGAGTCCGCGAGCCACGTCGCCCTTGGTCAGCGGCTTGCCGGTGATCTCGCCGAGGGCCAGCATGCTCGCCGTCGACTCCGCGAACACCACGGCCATCACGATGCTCATCGCCACCACTGCCGTGATCGGGAACTCCGGTGCCCCGAAGTGGAACGGCGCGGTGATGCCGAACCAGGGGCTGCCGGAGACGCCGCCCAGGTCGATCAGGCCCATCGGAATTGCGACGAGCGTGCCGGTCACGAGGGCGAGGAGCACGCCGAGCTGGGTCCAGATCCCGCGGCCGAGGCACAGGAATGCGATCGCGACGAGCACGACGACCCCGGCGAGCATGATGTTGCCGGGATCCGCGAAAGTGGCTGCCGTCGGATCGTTTCCGACGACGAGACCGGCGGCGACGCCGATCAGGGAGATGCCGACGACGGTGAGGACGACGCCGGTGACCAGCGGTGGGAAGAACCGGATCAGCCGCGCGAAGGGTACGGCGAGGGCGAGTCCGACGACGCCGCCTGCGAGCATCGAGCCGTACACCGCCTGCAGCCCGTATTCCTTGGCGATGAGGATCATCGGAGTCAGCCCGGCGAACGTCGCGCCACAGACGATCGGCAGCCGTGCGCCCGCAAGCTTCCCCACCCCGAGGCTCTGGATGATCGTGATGATCCCGGCGATCAGAAGGTCGGCGCTGATCAGTAACGCGACGGTGGACTTGTCGAGTCCTACTGCGGCCCCGAAGACCAGCGGAACGGTGATGCAGCCGGTGTACATGATGAGCACGTGCTGCAGACCGAAGGCCGCCTGCCGCACCAAGGGCAGGCGCTGGTCGACTGCGTGGAAGGACATGGGTCGATCTCCGTCCGAGTGAAGGGAGCGTTCGAGTTCACGTTCTATTGAGCACGCCAATCTTTACTAAGCAGGGTCAATTTCGTTTCGTCCGTGTTATCAGTCGCGGATTCCGCGAAACACGGTGCTAGCGTTCGCCTCATGGACGAGGATCAACACCTGCTGGCCGTCGCCATCGGCACCGCGATCAGATCGGCCCGGCATGACGCGGGGCTGACGCTGCGCGACGTGGCGGCCAAAACGGGACTGTCGCAGCCGTTCCTGAGTCAGGCCGAGAACGGCCACTCGGTGCCGAGCGTCATGAATCTGCACCGGGTGGCCCAGGTACTGGGAACCACGGCGCACGCCCTGCTCGAACAAGGTGCGCGCACGCCGACGAGTCTGGTGCGCAGCCGCGAGGGCAGACGCTTCGCACTGTCGGACGGAGCCGTGCTCCGGTTCTGTTCCACGGGGGTGCGCGCGATGGAACCGAACGAGGTGACGGCGCAACCGGGTTCGCAGGCCGGCGAGCACACCGAACACGCCGGCGAGGAGTTCATCTACGTCATCGACGGCAGCGTCCGGGTGGAAGTCGGCGTCGAGGAGAGTTACGTGCTCGACAAGGGAGACACTCTGTACTACCCGGCCACCGTGCCGCACCGGTGGTTCAACGACGCCGCGGAACCGGCGAGGTTCCTCATCACGAGCACCCCGCCGTCCTTCTGACCGTCAGCGGCCGAAACCCTCGAGCAGTCCGGTGTACTTCTTGGGCAGGGGAGCCGCGAATTCTCCGCGCGCGCCGGTCCGCAATCCGAGCGTCACGAGGGACTGCACCATGAGGGTGGCCGCCGCCACGCCGTCGACCACCGGCACCCCCAGCTCCGCCGAGATGACGGCGCACAGGTCCGCCATGCCCGCGCACCCCAGCACGATCGCGTCCGAACCGTCCCGGTCGAGGGCGAAGCGGCAGGCCTCGGTGATCACCTTCACCGCATCCGGATCGCGGTCGAGGTCGAGGACGGCGATCTCGCACGCGTGCACACCGAGGCAGAAGCGTTGCATCCCATACCGTTCGGCCAGTTCCCAGGCCCGGCCCCGGGTTCGTCCCAGCGTCGTGACGACGCTGAACCCGCGGCCGAGGAAACTCGCGGCGTGCATGGCCGCCTCGGCGATCCCGAGGACGGGCCCGGAGGCCAGTTCACGGGCCGCGTCGAGGCCGGGGTCGCCGAAGCAGGCGATCACGTACCCGTCCACCCCGGCCGCCTCACCACGTGCGATCTCCTCGAGAAGGCCGGGGACGCTGAGTGCTTCGTCGTAATGACTCTCGATCGAAGCCGGACCCATCTGGGGGCTCACCGCCTCGACGAGCGTCCCAGGCCCCGCGACGGAGCGCGCGCAGTCGCCGATCTTGTCGGTCATCGACTGGGTGGTGTTGGGATTGATGATCTTGATGTGCACGTTCGTCGACCTACGCTTCGATCGGGGCCGTGCGATTCGCACGACGGGCACCGGCGGACAACCCGAGGTAGCAGACGAATCCGACACCCATGCCGAGGAACCACGAGTACTGGGCCGCACCCGCCATGCCCCACACGTCGAGTCCGAACGGCTGGGCTTTGAGGATCACGGGAATCATCGCGACCAGAGCTCCGACGACGGTGGAGATGATCGCAGCCGGGTTGTAACCCTTCTTGTACCAGTATGTTCCGCTCTCGGACATGGTGAACATGTCGTCCAGGATCACCCGCTGCCTGCGCACCAGGTAGTAGTCCGCGATGAGGATTCCGAACAGCGGTCCGATGAACGCTCCCAGCGTCTCGAGCGTGTAGTGGATCACCTCGGGGTTGTTGTACAGGTTCCACGGTGTGATCAGGACGGATCCGACGGCGGCGATCATTCCGCCCGTACGCCAGCTGATGCGCTGCGGGCTGACGTGCGAGAAGTCGAAGGCAGGAGAGACGAAGTTGGCGACGATGTTGATACCGATGGTGGCGACGATGAAGGTGAGGAGGCCGAGGACGACGGCGAACAGGTTGTCCATCTGCGCGACCGTCTCGACGGGATCGGTGATCAGGCGGCCGTACACGGGCAGGGTCGCGGAGGCGGTGACGACGGTGAGGATCGAGAAGAACAGGAAGTTCACCGGGAGACCGAGGAAGTTGCCGCGCTTGACCGCGCCGAACGTCTTGCCGTATCGGGAGAAGTCGCCGAAGTTGAGCATCGGGCCCGAGAAGTACGACACGACAAGGGCGATCGCGCCCAGCACCACGGGCACAGCGGACCAGCCGGTGTAGTTGACCTCGCCGAGGTTCAGGCTGATGTTCGACCATCCGGCCTCACTGATCAGGTAGATCGCGAGCATCAGCATCACGACGTAGACCGCGGGACCGCAGAAGTCGATGAACTTGCGGATGCTCTCCATGCCGCGCCAGAAGACCAGCGCCTGCAGCACCCACATCGTCATGAACCCGGCCCAGCCGAGCGCCGACAGTCCGAGGAATCCGTGCTCGTGCACGTCCGCCCAGGGCGCCAGACCCGGCCAGATCTTCAGGCCGAGGATCACGAACGCATGCGACGCCAGGTACGTCTGGATTCCGTACCAGGCCACCGCGATGAGTCCACGGATGATGGCAGGCACGTTGGCGCCCAGAACACCGAAGGCGCTGCGGCACATGACCGGGTAGGGGACACCGGTGACCTGGCTGGGCTTGGCCACCAGGTTCGCGAACACGTTGACGATCGCGATGCCGACCACCAGGGCGACGAGGACCTGCCAGCTGGTCAGCCCGAGCGCGAACAGGCTGCCCGCGGTGACGTAGCCGCCGACGCTGTGCACGTCGGACATCCAGAACGCGAAGATGTTGTACGAAGACCACGACTGCGTCTTCAGCGGCGCGAGATCGTCGTTGGTGAGTCTCGGGTGATAGCCGGGCTTGATCAGCCCGGCGCCGGCCAGGTGTGCACCGGGGACGGTTTCCCCCTCGTTGGAGGGCGCTGTCTGAGTCATCGTTTTGCTCCCTGGTGCAGTACGGACACGACTGCGTCGACGTAAGGGGTGCCTCGGTGAAAAGCACACCACCGAAGTGCTGGGAGCAAAAGTAGTTTTCGGATATTTCCTGCCTGTGACGGCGAAGATATATTCTCGCCGGGCGCCGGTGTGAGCTGAGAATATATCTTGCTGGTCGGCTTACCCGGGCGTGTCCCGGAAGATTCCGGTGTCCGTGGGGAGAGCGGCGATCACCGTGTCGAGTTGTTCGTTGTGCCGGTCGGTGGCCGCCTTCAACGCCGCGGCGTCGCGGGCGAGGAACGCCGCGAGCATGTCCCGGTGCCCGAGATGGAGTTGCAGCCGCGCCGGCGTTCCCACCTGCGACATCGGCTGCACCGGCTCGGTGATGTTCCACGCCGATTCGAACATGTGCAGCAGTCGCTGCATCCGGCAGGGCGACGCCAGGGCCAGGTGGAAGTTGCGGCTCTCCCGGTGGTACGCGGTCAGGTCGTCCTCGAGAACCGAGCGGTCGAGTGCCGCGTACGCCTGCCTGGCCCGGGTGTCGTCGGCGTCGTCGGCGAGGGTGATCGCCACGGAGTGCGCCGCCGACTCGAGGACGCCCCGCACCAGGTAGAGCTCCTCGAGTTCGTCGACGGTCAGCCGGGCGACCGTGTACCCGGCGTTGGCCCGGTGGTCGACGAGACCCTCGCCGATCAGCGTCTTCAGCGACTCCCGGATCGGGATACGGCTGACGCCGAAGTGCTCGGCCACCTCGTCCACCGGGATCGGGGTGCCGGGTGGGGCGCCGCCGCTGAGGATCACCCGGCGCAACTCCTCCAGGATCACGGTCTGAGAGCTGCCGGGATCGCGGTTGGCCAGATTCGTGACCAGCATCGACGGTCGTCGCGGGGGCATGGGTCCGTCCTCAGGCGGGGTGTACGTCGCGCCAGTGGCGGGCGATCTCGATGCGCCGGGCGACCCAGACGTCGTCGTGGGACTGCACGTGATCGAGGAAACGCTCCAGCGCCGCGGTGCGGGCGGGCCTGCCGACGATGCGGCAGTGCAGGCCCACGGACAGCATCTTCGGCGCCCCGGCCGTTCCCTCCGCGTACAGGACGTCGAAGGCGTCCCGCAGGTGCGCGAAGAACTGCTCGCCGCTCGGGAAACCGCCGGGCGACGCGAACCGCATGTCGTTGGTGTCGAGGGTGTACGGCACCACCAGGTGGTCGACGAGGCCCTTCCCGGGGGCATCGACCTTCACCCAGTACGGGAGGTCGTCGGCGTACGAATCGGAGTCGTACTCGAAGCCGCCGTGCTCGACGACCAGCTGCCGGGTGAGCGGGGAGTCGCGGCCGGTGTACCAGCCCAGCGGTGCCTCGCCGGTGAGGTCGCGCAGTATCTCCACCGCCTCGGCCAGGTCCTTGCGCTCGGCGTCCTCGTCGGAGAGCTGGTACGACTTCCACCACAGACCGTGGCAGGCGATCTCGTGTCCGAGTTCGCGAAAGGCACTGACGGCCTCGGGGTTCCGCTGCATCGCCTTCGCCACCGCGAAGATCGTGAGCGGGAGTCCTCGTCGCTCGAATGCCCGGAGCACGCGCCACAGTCCGGCGCGGGATCCGTATTCGTAGATCGATTCCATGCTCATGTGCCGGTTCGGGAACGGCTGGGCCCCGACCATCTCGGACAGGAACGTTTCCGACGCCTCGTCGCCGTGGAGCACGTTGTTCTCGGCGCCCTCCTCGTAGTTGAGGACGAACTGGACGGCGATCTTCGCGCCGCCCGGCCACTGCGGATCGGGCGGGTGCTGGCCGTATCCGACCAGGTCGCGTGGGTAGCTGGAGTCGAAACCGTGGGTCATGATGCCAAGCCTGCCCGACCGGCCTCGGTCACGGAACCCCACAGGCGCAACCGCGCCGTGCCGCTGTCCGGGACGATCTTCCCGCCGAGTGTGCGTCCGGCCAGGTCCGGCAGACTCCGGAAGCCGGGCGGGGTCAAGGTGTTCGGGCTCACGGGTGCGGCTACCTCCTGATCGGGCGTGGGGCAAGTGTAGGGCGTCGAAGTGGTGTTGCGGGCGGTCCTCGTGCGCGGCGAGGTGCTCAGCTCCCCGGAATCACCGCCCGGGTGAGGAGGTCGCGCAGGGTGTCCACCGTGCATCCCGGGGCCTGCGCGCGGACGGCGTCCTCGTCGAACGCGCCGCACGCCAGTCCCCGCAGGATCACCGTCGCGAGGGCCTGTGCGGTCGCCGGTTCGTCCATCACCCCGCCACCCTGGCGGTCGAGGTACGCCTGCACGCGGGTGGCCGCGGCGGGCAGCGCGGCGCGGTAGAAGTCGAACGTCGCGAGCCAGCGGGTGATCAGGTGCCCGGGATGCATGTCCCATCCCTGGTAGTACCCGCGTTCGAGCGAGCGGGTGACGAGCCGGTAGTGCCGGGCCAGCGCGGCGTGGATCTCCTCGTCGCTGCCCTGCGGGATGACCTGGGTGGATCCGTCGCACACCCACACCCCGGTCTGGGCCGCCGCCACCAGCATCACGGACTTGGCGTGGTCGGCCACCGGGTGCTCGAGCGACTGGAACCGGGACGCGATTCCGCAGGCCGCGCTGTAGTCGTAAGTGCCGTAGTGCAATCCGGTGCAGCGTCCGTCGGCGAGGTGGATGGCCTTCGCGACGGTCACGGTGCCGTCGGGTCCGAGCACGGCCTGCGGGCTCTCGATCTGCAACTCGAAGTGCAGCGACCTGTCGGGGAGCCCGTACGCGCGCTCGAGTTCCTCGCACAACGCGACGACGGCGGTGACCTGCTGGGCCGCACGCAGTTTCGGCACCGTGAACACGAAGCCGTCGGGAACCCCACCCGCGCCTTCGAGGACGAGTTCGAGCGTCCGGATCCCGCGGCGGCGCTCGTGCGGGGCCAGACCCTTCGCGCGGATGCCCAGCGACCGCGGGCCGGACGGGTCGGACGAGAGCAGTCGCAGCGTGCGCCCCGCCTCCAGTGCGGCCGCGTCCTCGACGTCGTCGCTCCGCCAGCCGTAGCCGTCCTCGAAATCGATCCGCAGATCCATGACCGGACGGTGCTCGAGCATCGCGCGGACGTCGGGAAGCGCACCGGTCGTTCCGATTTCGGACAGCGCATTCGTGTGCCTGTCCAGCAGTTCGACAGCCTGCTCGCCCCACACCCTCGGGGTGTCCGGTCCGGCGTCCGCCGCACTCACATAGACGGTGTGGACGGGCTGCGGTTGCTGCCGATCACCCGGAAAGGCGTCCGCGAGGTCGGTGTCGACGGGGTCGAGGAGTGCGTCGACGCGGTCGAAACCGCTGTCGGGGAGACGGCTGAGGTACTGGGGGTTCACGCCACGATCTTGGCAGAAATGCGGGATTCTCGTCGTACACACCGCGCCGGGTGACCTTCGTTCAGGCCGTCACACCGCGCAGATACGACTCGACGGCGCGGGCCAGCTGCCGCACGCTGCGTTCGGTGCCGGGCTCGATGCCGTCGAGTGACCTGGCTCCTGCGAAACGGTCGAAGACCAGGCCTTCGACGACGCTGACGAAGTCCGCGCCCGCGTTCTCGGGGTCGGTGACGCCGAGGGCGTCGAACAATTCGGTGGCGCGGGCACGGGAGAACAGGCACGTCGCGAGGAGTGCGTGCAGTTCGGCATCGCCGGACAGTTCGACGGTCAGAGCGTGCCGCGCGACGACGTCGTCGTGGCGGGTGTGCAGCAGCCGGTCCAGCGACCGGGCCACGCCCTCGGCGAGGGATGCGAGGTCGAGCGGCGGGGCCGCCGTGGTCTCGAATTCCTGCCGCGAGCGTTCGGCGAGCCGGCGGACGGCGGATTCGATCAGGGCACGCCGGGTGCGGAAGTAGTAGGACGTGGACCCGCCCGGAAGATCCAGGGCGCGGTCGACGGCCCGATGCGTCAGCGCCCGCATGCCCTCGCGCGCGATGATCGCGATGGCCGCGTCGGCTATCTGCTCACGCCGCTCGGGCACGGTGTCTTCCTCCTCACATCGGCTTGTCGCCCGAGACTCTACATTCGTAGTGTTTCCTCTGTGGATGTAGAGGTTCTGTTGGACGACGCGCAGCGCGCGGCCGCGGCCGTCCTGCACGAGACCGCCGAGGGCCTGGAGCAGGGGAGGCCCGGAGTTCGCGGCGTGTACCTGTGGGGGCCCGTCGGACGTGGCAAGACGTGGTTGATGGACCGCTTCTACGGGTCGGCCGCGGTCCCGAAGCGGCGCGTGCACTTCCACTCGTTCTTCCGCCGACTCCACGCCGACGCGCACGCGCTGGGGTCCATCGACCTCGCGATCGACGCGGCACTCGGGGATGTCCGGCTCCTGTGCTTCGACGAGTTCCACCTGCACGACGTCGGGGACGCGATGCTGGTCGCGCGACTGCTGAAGGTCCTGTTCACCCGCGGAATCACGCTGGTCGCCACGTCGAACTATCCACCGGACGGGCTGTTGCCGAATCCGCTGTTCCATCACCTGTTCGCGCCGGCGATCGCCGTGCTGAAACAGAATCTGACCGTCGTGCGGGTGGCCGGTCCCGTCGACTACCGCACCGTGGCCACGGCGGACGCCGGGTTCGCTTCCGGACGCTTCGTCCGGGTTTCCGAGACCGAGCCCCCGGCCCTGTGCGAGCGCGTCGCTCTGACCGTCGGGACCCGCACGGTGACGGCCGCCGCGGTGCGGGACCGCACGGTCTGGTTCGAGTTCGCGGTGCTGTGCGGCACCCCGACCGCACCCGCCGACTACCTCGAACTGTCGGAGCGGTTCGGGTGCTGGGTGATCACCGGTGTCCCCCGACTGCGGGAGGCAGGCGCGGAGACCGTGCGGCGGTTCGCGAACGTCGTCGACGTGCTGTACGACCGGGGAACCGCGCTGACCCTGGTCGCCGACGCGTCGCGGGACGACGTGTTCGCCGGGCTCGACGGCACGCTCGACTTCGACCGGCTTGTGAGCAGACTGTCGACGCTGAGCCGGTGACCACCGAGGCAGACCCGTACGTGGGTCTGCCTCGGTGAATCGATCAGACGTACCGGCTGTACGCGGGGAGGTCCAGCTGGCCGTTGCCGGACAGTCCGATGACCACGACCTCCGGTTCGGTGACCGTGCGGGCGTGCTCGATGGCAGCGGCCACGGCGTGCGTGGATTCCGGCGCGGGGATGATGCCTTCGGCGCGGGCGAAGAGCAGGCCCGCGGCGAGTGCGTCGTCCTGTTCGATCGCGGTCGCGTCCATCAGCCCGAGGGCGACGGCGTGCGAGACCATCGGCGACATGCCGTGGTACCGCAGTCCGCCCGCGTGGATGGCGGGCGGAACGAAGTCGTTGCCGAGGGTGTACATCTTCAACAGCGGCGTCAGGCCTGCGACGTCCCCGAAGTCGTAGCGGTACTCGCCCTGCGTCAGCGACGGGCAGGCCGCCGGCTCACACGCGACGAGGCGGGTGGTGGTGCCCTCGCGCAGATTGCGACCCAGGAACGGGAACGTCAGGCCCGCGAGGTTGGAACCTCCGCCGGCGCAACCGAATACCGTGTGCGCGACAGGCTCACCCGCCTCCTCCAACTGGACCAGAGCTTCCTGGCCGATCACGGTCTGGTGGAGCATGACGTGGTTGAGGACGCTGCCCAGCGAGTAGTGCGCGCCGGGATCGTTGGCGGCCACCTCGACGGCCTCGCTGATCGCCATGCCCAGCGAACCGGTGGTGTCGGGGTGCTCGGCCAGGATGGCCCGACCGGCTTCTGTCAGGTCGGACGGAGACGGATGACAGATGCCGCCGTATGCCTCCATCTGGAGTCGGCGGTACGGCTTGGCGTCGAACGAGGCGCGAACCTGCCAGACCTCCACCTCGAGGCCGAGCAGGGCGCCGGCGAACGACAGCGACGCGCCCCACTGGCCCGCGCCGGTCTCGGTGGTGAGCTTGGTGGTGCCCTCGAGTGCGTTGTAATAGGCCTGTGCCACAGCCGTGTTCGGCTTGTGTGATCCGACCGGGCTGACACCTTCGTACTTGTAGTAGATCCGTGCCGGCGTGCCGAGCACTCGCTCGAGCCTGCGTGCGCGCACCAGCGGCGACGGCCGCCACATGCCGTAGATCTCGCGGACCGTCTCGGGGATCTCGATGTACCGTTCGGTCGCGACCTCCTGCTCGATCAGGCTCGCGGGGAACAGAGGTGCCAGGTCTTCCGGTCCGAGCGGCTCACGAGTGCCGGGATGCAGATGCGGCGGAACGGGTTCCGGAAGATCGGCTGCAAGGTTGTACCAGTGCGTGGGCACGGCCGAGGGGACCGCAACCCCCAGAGATTCCAGCGATCGCGCCAGTTCGGCTCCGGTTACCGGGGACGTGGTCAAGTAACTCTCCTTCGTGGATGGATACGTCCCGAACATGCTGCGCTGTCCGCCGCCGTGAACGGGTGATTTTCCCGGTCCCCGCGTGTCACGATGGAGGGGCAACTCGGGAGTGAGGATGCCGGACCGTCGCGTGCGAACCAGGCTCGTCCACACGGTCGCCCTGCTGGCGGCCGTCGTGACGGTCACCCTTGCCGTCCGGGTGGTCCCCGCGCCCGACACCCCCGCGACACCGTCGGAGCCGGGCGCAGGTGCGACGCGCGCTCTCATCATCCTCTCGGCGATCGCCGTCGTCGTCGCGGCGGTGGCGCTCGCGTCCGCCTTTCGCAGCGGTCGGCCGAGGGCCGCACCCGACCCGCCGCCGGTCGGGCTCACCGGAAACACCGGGTCCTCGGTCTCGCGCCGACACATTCTCGGATGGTCGGCGTTCGCCGCGCTTCTCGTGACCGCGGCGTTCCTCCTCGGGTCCGTCGGCGGTGACGAGCCGCTCGACCGTCAGCGGTCGACGGCGAGCCCGACCACCGACGACGGGGCCGACCGAACCGACGCGTCCGTGCCCACCGACACACGCCCACCGCCCGACATGGTGAACGAATCCCGCGAGGACCTGGCGGAATTGTGGACCGCGGCAGCGATTGTCGGTCCGATACTGGTGACCGTGCTGATCCTCGGCGCCGTGGCCCGGCGCCCCCTCCGGGCCCGGGTCGGCGGCTGGACCGCGGCGAGTTCCCCCGACGGTCCGGCTGCCTCGCAGTCGCTGGCCCGGGCGGCGGAGGAAGGTCTCGCCGTGGTCGTGGCACCGAGTCTGCCGCCGCGTGAGGCCATCATCGCCAGCTACGCCGCCATGGAAAATGCGCTGCGCGAGGCGCCGGGCGCCGAACCGCGGGAGTCGGACACCCCGTCCGAAGTGCTCGCTCGCGCAGTACAATTCGGAGCGCTGCGCTTCGAGGCGGCGGCGCCGCTGGTGCGGCTGTTCTCCGAGGCACGGTTCAGCCTGCATCCGATGGGCGAACAGCACCGTGACGAGGCCGCCGATCTGCTCCGGCGCGTGCTCGACGACCTGGGGATCGACGCGTGCTCGCCGTCGCCGTAGCCGGTGTCGGGGCAGTGCTGGCCGTGGAGGTCCCGCTGGTGGCGGCCGGCCGGTACAGTGCGGCCGTGCTGGTCGCGGGAGCGGTGACCGCGCTGGTGCTCTTCGAGATTCGACGACGCATGGCACCCGGGGAAGTCGACGACCAGCCGCCGGGCCTGGAGGCGGAACGGGCCGAGGCGACGGCCCGCTGGATGGCGCGGACGGAATCATTGATCAGCTGGGCGGACGGTACGCGCGGCGACTGGGATCACCATCTGCGTCCGCTCCTGGCGCGCGAGTTCCAGCAGTCCACCGGACAGCGGCAGGGACTCGACCCCGCCGACACGGCGGCCGCGGGTGAGGTGTTCTTCGGCGACTTGTGGCAGTGGGTCGATCCCGAGTGCGTGCAGCGCTCCGACAGGGCCGCACCCGGTCCGGGCCGGGACGTGCTCGACCGGATCCTGCAACGGCTGGAGCAGCTGTGACGATGCCCGCCGAGGTCACCACCGCGCGCGCCCACGCGGTGCTGGCGGAGGTCGAACGGGCGGTGGTCGGCAAGCACGACGAACTCACGTCGATCCTGCTCGCGGTACTCGCCGGCGGGCACGTGCTCATCGAGGATCTGCCCGGACTCGGAAAGACCCTGGTGGCACGATCTTTCGCTGCCGCGCTCGGGCTCGACTTCACGCGGGTCCAGTTCACCCCCGACCTGTTGCCCGCCGACCTGCTCGGCGCCACCATCTACGACATGCCGTCGGGGCGCTTCGAGTTTCGTCCGGGCCCGATCTTCACCAACCTGCTCCTGGCCGACGAGATCAACCGCACCCCGCCCAAGACCCAGGCCGCACTGCTCGAGGCGATGGCCGAGGGGCAGGTCAGCGTCGACGGCACCACCCGGATCCTGCCGCGTCCCTTCGTCGTGCTCGCCACCGACAACCCCATCGAGTACGAGGGAACCTACCCGCTGCCCGAGGCGCAGCTGGACCGGTTCGCGCTCCGCCTGCGACTGGGGTACCTCACCGAGACCGACGAGCACGAGATGCTGCGCCGACGGCTCGACCGGGGATCCGCCGCCGTCGTCGTCGAGCAGGTGGTCGATGCGGCCGACCTCCTGGCGATGCGCGAATCGCTCGAGCAGGTCAGCGTTCATCACGACGTCCTCGGGTATGTCGTCGCGCTCGCGAACGCCACCCGGCATCACCCGCAGGTCGAGGTCGGGGCCAGCCCCCGCGCGGAACTCGACCTCGTGCAGCTCGCTCGGGCGCGTGCGCTCCTCTCGGGCCGCGACTTCGTCATACCCGAGGACATCAAGGCCCTGGCCGTTCCCGCTGTCGCGCATCGCATCAGCCTGCGCCCGGAGATGTGGGTGCGCCGCATCCGCAGCGACGACGTCCTCGCGGAACTGTTGCGCCGTCTCCCCGCGCCGAGGGCACGATGACGGAGCACCGGCTGACGTGGCGTGCGTCGCCTGCAGCCCTCGCGCTGACGACCTGTGCGGCCGTGGCGCTGACGGCGGGTGTCGTGGGGCGGTGGTGGGAACTGATCGTGTTCGCCGCCCCGATGCTGGGAGCGCTCGGCACGGTGATGTGGTTGCCCCGCCCGGCCACCGGCGTCCGCGTCGAGGTGTCGGCACGCATGCTGCGGTGTTTCGAATCCGAGTCCGTGCACTTCTCGGTGGACGTGACGGCGTGCGATGGTGCGGCGCAACTCGCGGTGGCACCGACGCCGTCCGACGGCTACACGGTCGAGCAGGTCGGTGACGGCGACTATGTGGTGTCGGCCGACCGGTGGGGCCGGTACGAACCGGCGCTGACGGTCACAGCACGTGCAGGCGGCGGCCTGCTCACGGCGTCGCTGCCGGTTCCCGTCGCGGAACTGCGGGTGTTCCCGTTGGCGCCGCCGATGCCGACTCCGTTGCCCCACGCCACCCTTCCGGACCGGATCGGCGCGCATCGCACCCGCCGATTCGGTTCGGGCGTCGAGTTCGGGGACATCCGGCCGCACGCGCCGGGGGATCCGTTGCGCAGCGTCAACTGGCCGGTGAGTGCCCGGCGCGGCCGCCTCCATGTCACCGAACGGATCATGGACCGCGCCGCGGACGTCGTCGCCGTACTCGACACCACCCCGCAGGCACCGGGCCCGGCGTCGGAGAGCCTGCACCGGACCGTGCGCGGGGCCACGCAGGTGGTGCAGACGGCCCTGCAGCGCGGCGACCGGGCCGGGGTCGTCGTCCACGGGCTCCGGCTGCGATGGCTCGGCGCCGACATCGGACGCAGGCAGTTCTACCGGATCCTCGACACCGTCCTCGACTCCGACGCCGGCGCCGCCGAAGGCACACTCGTCCCGCGGGTCGCGTTGCCGCCGCGGGCCGTGGTCATCGCGTTCTCCACCATGCTGGACACCAACTTCGCGCTGTCGTTGCTGGAGTTGAGGCGTCGCGGTCACGTCGTCGTGGCCGTCGACGTGCTGCGCGGCCCGCCGTTCGAGTACGAACTCGATGCGATGACCGGCAGGATGTGGCGGCTCGAGCGGCGGAACATGTACCGGAACATGGGTGTGCTCGGTGTTCCGGTGGTGGCGTGGGACGACGATTCCGCACTGGATCTGGCGCTGGCTCTCGCCGATCGAGCCCGCCGGCCGTCGGGGGCACTCCGATGAGATGGGTCGCGGTGGTCGCGGTGCAGGCAGCGTTGATCGCGCTCGTCCTGGGCGACGCGTCGGCGTTCGCGGCCGCCGCCGCGGGGGTCGCCGCGACGGCACTGTTGCTCGTCGCGTACGCCGGCCTCGCACCGGGAATCTCGACGCTACTGCTGGGCGCGGTCGTCACGGCGGCCGCCGCCGGTCTGGCAGCGACACTGCCGGAAGGGCCGGCGTGGGCGTCCCTCTTCGGGCCGGTGGCGGTGGTGGTGCTGTTCCTCGTCGCGGTGTGGCCGTACGTCGGCAGACGCACGACCGAGAGTCAGAACCGGCGGATGCTGTAGATGTGGAACTGCGACAGCGGCGCCAGACCTACGGGGACGCCGCGTCCGTACGCATTGAAGACCTGGCCGAAGCCCGCGTAGATACCGATGTGCGACGCGTCAGGGTTGAGCACCACGATGTCGCCGGGAGCCAGCGCCCACAGTGGAATGGGTGCGCCGACCTCGGCCTGCTCCCACGTGGTGCGTGGCAGATTCACCCCCGCCTGCCGGAATGCCCACTGCACCAGCCCCGAGCAGTCCCACGCGTCCGGACCCGTCCCACCCCACAGATAGGGCTTGCCCGTCTGGGTCGTCGCGGCCGCGAGCGCAGCCAGCCCGGTCGGGGTGGGAATGGGCGTCGGGAGAACGGACGAACCCATCGAGCTGCCGCCGGTGCTGCCGCTGTCGGAACTGCCCGCCACGGGTGCGGCGTTCGCGGGGAGAGCGACGAGGGCGGTCGCACAGAACGCGAGAGCACCGGCAACGGCAGCGCGCCGCACGGGACGGAGATGTCTGCGCTGGGACACGAGGTCCCCCCTTTGTTCGCTACTGCTCGTGGAGAGCCGTGGAACCGCCCCGACCATCGGTTGACACGTCTCGATGAGGTCACGGAAAGCGTACAAAGTGTTGCGGCATCGTGCCTGATATTCGCGAATATCCGCCCGAACTGGGCACATTCGGTCAAATTTCGGTAACTGTCACGCCTGGGCCAGGGTCAGCACCACGTCGGCCAGGGCCGGAGCATGATCACGCTCGGGAACCGTGGCCGAGATGAGGAGCCTGCCCTCGTCCCGCCAGATCCGCGTGTGCAGCGTCTCGCCGGGAAAGACCACGCCCGCGAACCGGACTCGGAAGCCCGCGACCTGCGATGCGTCCGAGTCGAGTACTGCGTCGACGGCCGCTTTGCACACCATCCCGTAGGTGCACAGGCCGTGCAGGATCGGGGCGGGAAACCCTGCGGCGGAAGCGAACTTCGGGTCGGAATGCAGGGGGTTGCGGTCGCCGCACATCCGGTACATCAGCGCCTGCTGCGGAAGGACGGGGGTGTCGACCTCGACGTCGGCAGGCCGGTCGGGCAACTCCACGGACTGGGACGGCCCGCGCTCACCGCCGAAACCGCCTTCACCGCGGGCGAAGATGGACGACCGCCCGGTCCACAGGGCAGTGCCGTCGAGGTCGGTGGTCGTCGACTCCTGCACGATGACGGCGGCCTTGCCCTTGTCCCACACCTCGGCTATGCGGGTGGTGGTGCGGGCCGTGCCCTCCGGGGGAATCGGCTGGTGCACGGTCACTTCCTGGCTGCCGTGGACCACCTTGGCGAGGTCGATCTCGACGCCCGGGAACGACACACGCGGGGCCTCGGTCGCGTGAAAATTCGCGGCCACCGTGGCGAACGTGGGGAGCACCTGCGGCTTCCCGTCGGTCAGGTACCGCAACTCCCTCTCGTCCAGCGGACGGGACCCGGCACCGAGCGCGAGGTGGTAGTGCTGCACGTCGGAACTGGTCCAGGAGAACTCCTGAACGGGCAGTTCTGCTCCGATGGCGATGTTCGGATCAATGGGCATTGGTGGTGTCTCCGGTGAGTGACGTCGGGGAATCGGCCTGCGAGGACTTGTCGAGGATATCGAGAACCGCGAGATAGCCGAACGTCATCGCCGGGCCGATGGTCGCGCCGGGTCCGGCGTAGGTGTGGCCCATCACCGGGCCGCTGGCATTGCCCACCGCATAGAGGTTCTCGATGGTGCTGCCGTCAGCCCGCAGCACGCGGGCGTTGCGGTCGGTGCGGAGACCGCCCTTGGTGCCGAGGTCGCCCGGGACCATCTTGACGGCGAAGAACGGCGCCTTCTCCAGCGCCCCGAGGCTCGGGTTGGGCTTGTTGCGGGGATCCCCGTAGTAGTGGTCGTACCCGCTCTCACCACGGCCGAAGTCCTCGTCCTTGCCGTTGCGGGCGAAAGTGTTGAAACGCGAGACCGTTTCGGTGAGCGCGTCGACCGGCACGCCGATCTTCCCGGCCAGCTCGGCGACGGTGCCCGCCTTGACGATGACACCGGCCTTCAGCCAGCGACCGGGGAACGGGGACCGCGGGGTGACTCCGGCGAACGCGTACCGGTCGCGGTAACGCTGGTCGAGGACGAGCCAGCAGGGCACGTTCTCGCCCGGTCCGTCGCCCTGGCCGTGCGTGCCGCCGTACATCGCGTGCGTCGCTTCGACGTACGGTGCGGATTCGTTGACGAAGCGCTTGCCGGATCCGTTGATCATGATGCAGCCCGGCAGGCTCCGCTCGGACAGCGCGAACCACGGGCCGCCGGTGAGCGGGATGGACGGTCCCCACCAGGCGTCTTCCATCAGATCGAGCGCGGCACCGAGCTTTTCGCCCGCCCAGATGCCGTCGCCGGTGTTGGCCTTCGCGCCGACGGTCCACTCGGTGCCGATCGGTGCCCGCTGGTACTTCTTGCGGGCCTCGTCGTTGTGCTCGAAACCGCCCGACGCGATCACCACGCCGCGGCGTGCCCGGAACACCTGCGGCTGTCCGTCGACCGTGGCGTTGACGCCCTTGACCACGCCGTCCTCCACATACAGGTCGGTGAGCGGGGTGTCGAGCAGGATCGGGACGCCGGCGGCCTTCAGTCCGGCCTGCAGTCCCGCGACGAGCGCCTGACCGCGGACGAGCAGGCGCTTCCCGGTGAGCTTGGCGCCGAGGAAGCGGAGGCCGACCCGGGCTGCGCGCAGCGGGCCGCGTGGGTTGCGCATCAGGAGATTCAGCCAGCGGTAATCGGCCTGGGTGATCACGAAATTCGACGGCGCCTTGACGTAGTCGGGTTCGAGCTTCGCGAGGTCGGCGCCGAGTTTCCTGCCGTCGAACGGTGTCGGCTCGACGGACCGTCCGCCGAGCCGTCCGCCGGGGGCCTCGGGGTAGTAGTCGGAGTATTCGGGCACCCACTGCAGTTTCAGTGGGCTGTTCTTCAGCACGAACGACAGCATCTCGGGGCCGCGGTCGATGTAGGCGTCGATCCGGTCCTTCGGGACGACGTCGCCGATGATGCTGTGCAGGTAGGTCCGCGCGGCGTCCGTGGTGTCCTCGACTCCCGCGGCGATCAGCGCCTCGTTGTTCGGGATCCACACGCCACCGCCGGAGCGCGCGGTGGAGCCGCCGAAGTGCGGCGCCTTTTCGAGGATGACGACGCTGAGTCCCTTGTGGGCCGCGGTGAGGGCCGCGGTCATTCCACCGGCACCGCTACCGACGACCACGATGTCGTATTCGTGCTTGCTCATGTAGAACACGTTATAGAATGATGGGGTTGTCAGTCCATCCTTTCTGCCAGGAAGTATTACTGACGCCAACAAACAAGAACGAAACACGTTGCAGTGGAAACCGGTGGGCGTGCGTACGCAAACGAACTTCAGGGAAGGTCCTCACACCATGCTCTCGACCCAACTACGCACCGAGTTGGCGAATCAGCTCGACGCCGCGGAACGGGGCCGCGCTCCCATCGGCCCCCTGACCGCGGACCATCCCGACATCGACGTCGTCGACGCCTACGAGATCCAGCTGATCAACATCCGCCGCCGGCTGCAGGACGGCGCGAAGGTCGTCGGGCACAAGGTCGGCCTGTCGTCCCTCGCCATGCAGCAGATGATGGGCGTCGACGAACCCGACTACGGCCACCTGCTCGCCGACATGGAGGTCTTCGAGGACCAGCCCGTCGACACGGCGCGGTTCTGCTTCCCGCGCGTCGAGGTCGAGGTCGCATTCGTGCTGGGCGCCGACCTCCCCGGCGCCGGCTGCACCGAGCAGGACGTCCTGGACGCCACCGTGGCGTTCGCACCGTCCATCGAGCTGATCGACAGCCGGATCACCGACTGGAAGATCACGCTGCCCGACACGATCGCCGACAACGCGTCGTCCGCCGGGTTCGTGCTCGGCAAGAACCGGGTGCGGCCCGAGGACATCGACATCAAGTCCATCGACGCGGTTCTGACCAGTAACGGCGAGACCAAGGCCGAGGGACGCAGCGACGCCGTGCTCGGCAACCCGGTGACGGCCGTCGCCTGGCTCGCGCAGAAGGTCGAGAGCTTCGGCGTCCGGTTGAAGGCCGGCGACATCGTGCTGCCCGGATCGTGCACCCGCGCCATCGACGCGCACCCGGGCGACCACTTCCGCGCCGAGTTCAGTGGGCTCGGATCCGTATCCCTGCAGTTCAAGTAGGAGTTTGTTCATGACCAAGGCAAGTGTGGCGATCGTCGGTTCCGGAAACATCAGCACCGACCTGCTCTACAAGCTGCAGCGATCCGAGTGGCTCGAACCCCGCTGGATGATCGGGATCGACCCCGAGAGCGAAGGCCTGGCACGGGCCCGCAAGTTGGGACTGGAGACGTCGGCCGAGGGCGTCGACTGGTTGCTGAACCAGCCGGAGAAACCCGACCTCGTCTTCGAGGCCACGTCCGCGTACGTGCACCGGGAGGCTGCACCGCGGTACGAGGCCGCCGGGATCCGCGCCGTCGACCTGACACCCGCCGCCGTCGGACCGGCCGTGGTTCCGCCGGCGAACCTGCGCGAACACCTCGGCGCCCCCAACGTCAACATGATCACGTGCGGAGGGCAGGCCACGATCCCGATCGTGTACGCCGTCTCCCGCGTCGTCGACGTGCCGTACGCCGAGATCGTCGCGTCGGTGGCGTCCGTCTCCGCAGGCCCGGGCACCCGCGCCAACATCGACGAGTTCACCAAGACGACCAGTCGCGGCATCGAGACCATCGGCGGAGCGCAGCGCGGCAAGGCCATCATCATCCTCAACCCGGCCGACCCGCCGATGATCATGCGCGACACGATCTTCTGCGCGATCCCCGAGGACGCCGACCGTGCCGCCATCACCGATTCCATCCACCGCGTCGTCGCGGACATCCAGCAGTACGTCCCCGGCTACCGGCTGCTCAACGAACCGCAGTTCGACGACCCGAGCGTCGTGTCGGGCGGGCAGGCGACGGTCACCACGTTCGTCGAGGTCGAGGGCGCGGGCGACTTCCTGCCGCCGTACGCGGGCAACCTCGACATCATGACCGCAGCGGCGACCAAGGTGGGCGAGGAGATCGCCCAGAAGCTCCTGAGCGTGGAGGCATGAGCACTATGGTTCATTTCGACGGGGCGAGCGGAGCGACGGGAAATATGCGCAGCAGCTGGGACATTCGAGTCACCGACACCTCCCTGCGGGACGGTTCGCACCACAAGCGGCACCAGTTCACCGGTGAGGAGGTCCGGGCCATCGTCGGAGCGCTCGACCACGCCGGGGTCCCGGTCATCGAGGTGACGCACGGCGACGGACTGGGTGGGTCCTCGTTCAACTACGGGTTCTCCAAGGTCCCTGAGCAGGAACTCATCTCGATCGCCGTCGACACGGCGAAGAACGCGAAGATCGCCTTCCTCATGCTGCCCGGGCTGGGCATCAAGGACGACATCATCGTCGCCCAGGACAACGGCGCCTCGATCTGCCGCATCGCGACGCACTGCACCGAGGCGGACGTGTCCATCCAGCACTTCGGGCTGGCCCGCGACCGCGGTCTCGAGACCGTCGGCTTCCTGATGATGGCGCATTCGATCGCACCGGAAAAGCTCGCCAAGCAGGCCCGCATCATGGCCGACGCGGGCTGCCAGTGCGTGTACGTCGTCGACTCCGCAGGCGCGCTCGTGCTCGAGCAGGTGTCGGACCGCGTCGAGGCGCTGGTGCAGGAGCTCGGCTCGGACGCCCAGGTGGGATTCCACGGTCACGAGAACCTCGGACTCGGTGTGGCCAACTCGATCGCCGCCGTGCGGGCAGGTGCCAAGCAGATCGACGGCAGCACAAGACGATTCGGTGCCGGTGCGGGTAACGCGCCGGTCGAGGCGTTCGTCGGCGTGTGCGACAAGATCGGAGTCAAGACGGGGATCGACTTCTTCGCGATCGCCGATGCCGCCGAGGACGTGGTGCGTCCGGCGATGCCCGCCGAATGCCTCCTCGACCGCCAGGCGCTGATGATGGGGTACGCCGGCGTCTACTCGAGCTTCCTCAAGCACGCCGAACGCCAGGCCGAACGGTACGGCGTCTCGTCCGCCGAACTCCTCGTCCGCGCCGGGAAGCGCAAGCTCGTCGGCGGCCAGGAAGACCAGCTCATCGACATCGCGCTCGAACTGCAACGCGAGCGCCTGTGAGTACTTGTTAACGTCCCGCGGTTAATAAGTACTCACGAGTCAGCGGGCGGTCTCCCACAGCCCGACGACGTTGCCCTCGGAGTCGGTGAAGTAGGCGGCGAATCCCATGTTCCCGACGGGGGTCCTGCCGGTGACGGTTTTGCCACCGAGGGATTCGATCCTTTCGAGGGCGGATTCGATGCTTTCGACGTCGACGGTGACCACGGGAGTGGTCACCTCCCCGCGCTGCATCATGCCGCCGTTGATGTAACCGGGTTCGTCGGGCATGCCGCTCTCACCGACGGGTCCGGTGGTGACCATGCTGTAGTCCATGTCGGGGATCTCGGCGATGGCCCACCCGAATGCGTCCCGATAGAACGCTCGTGCGCGGTCACCGTCGTCGAAGGGGATCTCGAAGTGCACGATTCGGCCTGTCATGGCACGCCTCCGGTTCGGCTGGAACCGCCGTATCCGACGGCACATCCAGCCTAAGCGCCCAATGTGACATTCGTGCAGCCTGACTGCACGAATGTCACATTGGGCGACGCATCCGCGTCGCAGCGGTACCGACGACTATTCGATGCGATCTCGCACGTCGATGAACCCCTCCATCACCGCGTGGTTGATGCTGTCCCACAGTCGCGGGCACCCCTCGCGGAGCGCGGTGGACTGTCCCTCGCCGACGGCGTCCCGGAACGTCGGGCACGTCTTCGCAGGGTCGTCCGTCCACTGGACGCTCGTGTGCTTGAGGCTGTTCTTGCGCACCAGCACACAGGTTCCGCACGTACGGCACTCGACTTCGTTCATGCCGTCGTCGAGGTAGTTGGCCTTGTCGGCCAACGTCTGCGCATGAATGGCCTCGAGCCGAGCAGGCTGCCCGGCGAAGTCGGGAGCTTTGGCCCATTCGGTCGAGGCACTCATGATCAGACCTGCGCTTCCCGGTTCTCGGACCGCTCCGCAGTCGTGTTCTCGGACCGCTCCGCAGTCGTGTTCTCGGACCGCTCCGCGGCCTCGCGTTCGGCCTTCTGACGGGCCAGGTTCTCCTCCACCTCGTGCTGCCAGGCCTCGTTGGCCTTGGTGGTGTCGACCTCGAACTCGAAACGCTGCGTCATCTTGTCGGTGACGTCGGCGACGTCGACGTAGAACTGGTCGTACCAGCGTCGCAGCTGATAGACCGGACCGTCTTCGTCGCAGAGCAGGGGGTTGTCGATCTTGGTCTTGTTCTTCCAGATCTCGACGTCCTGCAGGAAGCCCTCAGCGATGCCCTCGGTGAACTTCGCGGCCAGCTTGTCGGCTGTTTCGTCGTCGATGCCGGTCGGCTTCTTGACGGTCACGCCGTACTGGAGCATGAACGAATTGTTCGTCACCGGATAGTGGCAGTTGATGAGGACGCTCTCGACCTCGTACCCGCCGTAGCTGTTCCACAGCGGATTGATCATGTAGGACGGCCCGTAGTACGCGGCCTCGGAGCGCAGCAGCGATTCCATGCCGTACTGCGTCGCCATCCCGACGTCCGGGCGACCCTTCGTGTTGAGGTACTGCGTCGCGATGTGGCCTTCGAAGACGTTCTTGAAGTACGTCGGGAACGCGTAATGGATGTAGAAGAAGTGCGCCATGTCGACCACGTTGTCGATGATCTCGCGGCAGTTGGACCCTTCGATCAGCATGGAGTTCCAGGTCCAGTCGGTCCACTCGTCGCTGTAGGCGCCCTCGATGCGGGGGATGGTCACGTTCTCGGGCGGGGGATTGCCCTCCGGGTCGTTCCAGACGAACAGCTGACCGTTCTGCTCGAGGGTGAGCCATGCCCGAGTGCGGGCGATCGGGGGAACCCGGCGGGCGTAGGGAATGCTGGTGCACTTGCCGTTGCCGCCCCAGCGCCAGTCGTGGAACGGGCAGGCCACGGAATCGCCCTTCACGGTGCCCTGCGACAGGTCGCCGCCCATGTGCCGGCAATACGCGTCCAGAACCTTCAGTTCGCCCTTGCTGTCGGCGAAGACGACGAGTTTGGTGCCGAATGCCTCGATCGAATGCGGTTTGCCGTCCTTGAACGTCTTGGTCAAACCGAGGCAGTGCCAACCACGCGCGAAGCGGGTCTGGACCGTGCCCACATCGATCTCGCGAATCTGCGCCATTGTGCCCTCACATCCCTTCATGCTGTTAGTAGAACACGTTATAGAACTTCGACACGATCCGCCAGATTTTCGGGGGCTTTCTTCCAGACCCGGGCCGTCAAACAGCACCTTTGCCGGTACCTCGACATAAATGGGAACGTGTTCTAGTCTCAGAAGATAAGTGAACCATCGAACGAGACAGGAGCGTCCTGTGGGTGACCATGACAGTCACGAGGTGATGCAGCGGCTCGACGCACTACTGCCGACGCTGCGAGAGCGTGCGCAGGAGACCGAGGATCTACGTCGTATTCCCGACGATTCCATGAAGGCGCTCCAGGAGACCGGATTCTTCCGGTTGCTCCAGCCCGAACAGTGGGGTGGTTACCAGGCGGATCCGGTGCTGTTCTACTCCGCGGTGCGGAAGATCGCGAGCGCTTGCGGTTCCACCGGGTGGGTCTCGTCGATCATCGGTGTCCACAACTGGCACCTCGCCCTGTTCTCGCAACAGGCTCAGGAAGACGTGTGGGGCAACGACACCGACGTCCGCATCTCGTCCTCGTACGCGCCGATGGGCGCCGGGCAGGTCGTCGACGGCGGATACACGGTCAACGGCGCCTGGGCCTGGTCGTCCGGCTGTGATCACGCCAGCTGGGCGGTGCTCGGCGGACCCGTCATCAAGGACGGACGCCCCGTCGACTTCGTCAGCTTCCTGATCCCGCGCGAGGACTACCGAATCGACGACGTGTGGAATGTCGTGGGACTTCGCGGAACCGGCAGCAACACCGTGGTGGTCGAGGACGTGTTCGTTCCGACGCACCGCGTCCTCAGCTTCAAGGCGATGAGCAACCTCACCGCTCCCGGGCTCGAGCGCAACACCGCACCCGTCTACAAGATGCCCTGGGGAACAATTCATCCCACCACCATCTCCGCGCCGATCGTCGGGATGGCCTACGGCGCCTACGACGCGCACGTCGAACATCAGGGCAAGCGGGTCCGCGCCGCGTTCGCCGGTGAGAAAGCGAAGGACGACCCGTTCGCCAAGGTCCGCATCGCCGAGGCCTCGAGCGACATCGACGCCGCCTGGCGCCAGCTGTCCGGAAACGTCGCCGACGAATACGCACTGCTCGTCGCGGGTGAGGAAGTCCCATTCGAGCTGCGGCTGCGGGCACGCCGCGACCAGGTGCGCGCCACGGGCCGCGCCATTTCGTCCATCGACAAACTGTTCGAGAGCTCGGGTGCCACCGCGCTGGCCAACGGCACGCCGCTGCAGCGTTTCTGGCGGGACGCGCACGCCGGACGCGTCCACGCGGCCAACGATCCCGAGCGCGCCTACGTCATGTACGGCACAGGCGAATTCGGTCTGCCCATCACCGACACGATGGTCTAGGAGAACACGTGACGACTACCGAAGAGGCCCTCACGTTCGAGTCCACCTCGAAGTTCGCCCAGGTCCGGCCCCACCTGAAGTTGCACTACCACGAGGCCGGAGTCGGCAACGACACCACGATCGTGCTGCTGCACGGCGGCGGGCCGGGCGCTTCGTCGTGGTCGAACTTCGCCAGGAACATCCCGGTTCTCGCCGAGAAGTTCCACGTGCTCGCAGTCGATCAGCCGGGATACGGGTTGTCGGACAAGCCGACCGAGCACCCGCAGTACTTCGTGCACAGTGCGTCCGCGTTGAAGGATCTGCTCGACACCCTCGGCGTCGGCGGGCGTGTCCACCTGCTCGGCAACTCCCTCGGTGGCGGTGCCGCAGTGCGTTTCGCGCTGGACTACCCGGACCGCGCGGGCCGGCTGGTGCTCATGGGCCCGGGCGGACTGAGCGTCAACCTGTTCGCCCCGGACCCGACCGAGGGCGTCAAGAACCTCGGAAAATTCGGCTACCAACCCACTCGCGAGAATCTCGAGGCGTTCCTGCGCATCATGGTGTTCGACCAGAAGTTGATCACCGACGAACTGATCGACGAACGTTTCGCCGCCGCGAGCACACCCGAGTCGCTCGCGGCCGCCAAGGCGATGGGAAAGTCGTTCTCCTCGGCCGATTTCGAGCTGGGAATGCTGTGGCGCGACGCATACAAGCTGCGCCAGCGCGTGCTGCTGATCTGGGGTCGCGAAGACCGGGTCAACCCGCTCGACGGGGCGCTGGTGGCGCTGAAGATGATTCCGCGGGCACAGTTGCACGTCTTCGGCGGGTGCGGACACTGGGCGCAGCTGGAGAAGTTCGACGAGTTCAATCGTCTGGCCACCGATTTCCTTCTGGACGGGGGTAAGTGATGAGTATTCGTTCACTGGCGTACATGCGCATCGAGGCCACCGACATGTCCGCGTGGCGCGAGTACGGTCTCAAGGTGCTCGGCATGGTCGAGGGCAAGGGCTCCGACCCGGACGCCCTGTATCTGCGGATGGACGACTTCCCGGCGCGCCTCGTGATCTTCCCCGGGGAGCACGACCGGCTGTCGGTGTCGGGCTGGGAGACGGCCAATGCCGCGGAGCTGCAGGAGGTCCGCGACAACCTGTCGGCGGCAGGCGTCGCGTTCAAGGAGGGGACGGCCGAACAACTGCAGGACCGCAGGGTCGACGAGCTGATCACGTTCGAGGACCCGTCGGGCAACACGCTCGAGGCGTTTCACGGCGCGGCGCTGGAGCACCGGCGCGTGGTCAGCCCGTATGGGCACAAGTTCGTCACCGGTGAGCAGGGCCTCGGGCACGTCGTCCTCTCGACCACGGACGACGAGGCGTCGCTGCGCTTCTACCGCGACGTTCTCGGCTTCCGCCTGCGCGATTCGATGCGGCTGCCCCCGCAATTGGTCGGGCGGCCCGCGGACGGTAAGCCGGCGTGGTTGCGGTTCTTCGGCTGCAACCCGCGGCATCACAGTCTCGCGTTCCTGCCGATGCCGACGCCGAGCGGCATCGTGCACCTGATGATCGAGGTCGAGAACTCCGACGATGTCGGATTGTGCCTCGACCGCGCGCTCCGCAAGAAGGTCAAGATGTCGGCCACGCTCGGCCGTCACGTCAACGACCTGATGCTGTCGTTCTACATGAAGACCCCCGGCGGGTTCGACATCGAATTCGGTTGCGAGGGACGTCAGGTGGAGGACGAGAGCTGGATCGCGAGGGAGAGCACGGCCGTCAGCCTGTGGGGTCACGACTTCAGCGTCGGGATGCAGCCGTGAGTGAGGTGACCGGGGACGGGGCCGTCGCGGCCGAGGCGATCGATCCGCGACGGTTCCGGACGGTGCTCGGCCAGTTCTGCACCGGCGTCACCATCATCACGACGATCGACGACGGCGTGCCCGTGGGGTTCGCGTGCCAGTCGTTCGCCGCGCTGTCGCTCGAACCCCCGCTCGTGCTGTTCTGCCCGACCAAGACGTCGCGGTCGTGGGCGGCTATCGAGCGCAGTGGCATCTTCTGCGTCAACGTGCTCGCGGAAGAACAACAGTCGACGTGCGCCCGCTTCGGTTCCCGCGACCCGGACAAGTTCGCCGGGATCGACTGGACGGAGTCGCCGCTGGGCTCACCGATCCTCACCGGTTCGCTGGCCCACATCGATTGCTCGCTCGAGAGCGTGCACGACGGCGGCGACCACTGGGTCGCGTTCGGCCGGGTCTCCTCCCTGAGCGAGATCAGGGAGGAGCGACCGCTGCTGTTCTACCGCGGGCAGTACACCGGCATCGAACCGGACAAGACGGTGCCTGCGCCGTGGCGCGACGACCTCGAGGCGTTCCTCACGACGTCGTCGGAAGACACCTGGCTCTAGCTCCTAGACGGCGACGCCGATGTACTTCGTCTCGAGGAATTCGTCGATGCCGGTGGTTCCGCCTTCGCGCCCGAGTCCGGATTCCTTCACGCCGCCGAACGGCGCGGCCGGATTCGACACCACACCCTGGTTGAGGCCGACCATGCCCGACTCCAGCGCCTCGCACACGCGGATGCCGCGCTTGAGGCTGTCGGTGTACACGTAGGCCACCAGCCCGTACGGGGTGTCGTTGGCCCGCTCGACGGCCTCGGCCTCGGTCTCGAACGTGCTGATCGCGGCCACCGGACCGA
Source organism: Rhodococcus jostii RHA1 (assembly GCF_000014565.1). NCBI lineage: Bacteria > Bacillati > Actinomycetota > Actinomycetes > Mycobacteriales > Nocardiaceae > Rhodococcus > Rhodococcus jostii. The sequence continues at coordinate 4,787,762 of NC_008268.1, forward strand.
AGATCTCGTTGTGGCACATCTCCGCGTCGTCGGGCACACCAGTCAGGACTGTCGCCGGGTAGAAGTTGCCCGGGCGGTCGAGTGCCTCGCCGCCGGTGAGCACCGAGGCGCCGCGTTCGACCGCGTCCGCGACGAGACTGCTCACCTTCGCGACGGCCGCCTCGTCGATCAGCGGTCCGACCACGACGCCGTCCTCCGTGCCGCGCCCAACGGGCAGGGCCTCCATCCGCTGTGTGAGTTTGCGTGTGAATTCTTCGGCGACCGAACTGTGCACGAGGATTCGGTTGGCAGCTGTGCAGGCCTGGCCGATGTTGCGCATCTTCGCCGCCATGGCCCCGTCGACGGCGTCGTCGAGATTCGCGTCGTCGAAGACGAGGAACGGCGCGTTGCCGCCGAGTTCCATGGATGTGCGCATGACCGTGCGCGCGCACAGTTCGAGCAGATGTTTCCCGACCTTGGTGGAACCGGTGAACGACAGCTTGCGGGCCCTGCCGTCGAGGATGAGGGGAGTGATGACCTCGTCGGGGCTGGACGTGGTGACGACGTTGACGACGCCGTCCGGCAGCCCGGCCTCGGTGAGGATGTCGGCGAGCGCCAGGATCGACAGCGGCGTCTGGGCCGCCGGCTTGATGACGGACGTGCACCCGGCGGCGATCGCGGGCCCGATCTTCCGGGTGCCCATCGCCATCGGGAAGTTCCACGGGGTGATGAGCAGGCTCGGCCCCACGGGCTGACGGGTCACGAGAAACCGCGACCCGCCGCCGGGCGCCGTCATGTAGCCGCCGTCGATGCGGACGGCCTCCTCCGCGAACCAGCGGAAGAACTCTGCGGCGTAGGCGATTTCACCCCGAGCCTCGGTGAGGGGCTTGCCCATCTCGAGCGTCATGACCAGCGCGAGCCGGTCGACGTTCTCGAGCAGAAGTCGGTGTGCGTTCATGAGGATGGTGCTGCGTTCGCGGGGTGTCGTGGCCGCCCACGACGGTTGCGCCGCCACCGCCGCGTCGAGCGCCTCGCGGGCCTCCGCGGCGTCGGCGTCGGCGACCGTGCACAGGATCTGTCCGTTGGACGGGTCGTGGACCGGCATGGTGCGGGCGCTGTCGCGCCACTTGCCGCCGATGAACAGGCCGGTCTGCACCGATGCGATTGCTGCTTCCTCGAGCATGATTTTTCCCCATTCTCCGTTGCCGAAGGGACGCTCCCCATGTTATACAGATTGTCAACAATCTGACAATGCACTTGCCGATATCCACCGGCATCTACGCGTGGGAGGGTTCTCGTGACTCGGCTATCTCCACTGCTCGCACAGGCCACACCCGTGACGGTCGATCACGGTGAAGGGTGCTACCTCTACGGCACCGACGGCAGGCGCTATCTCGACTTCACCGCGGGCATCGGCGTCACCAGTACCGGGCACTGCCACCCGCACGTCGTGGAGGCCGCGCGTAGGCAGATCGGCTCCCTGATCCACGGCCAGTACACGACGGTCATGCACCAGCCGATGCTCGAACTGGTCGATCGGCTGGGGTCGGTGCTGCCCGCGGGGCTCGACTCGCTGTTCTTCGCGAACTCGGGGAGCGAGGCCGTCGAGGCGTCGCTGCGACTGTCGCGGCAGGCGACCGGCCGCCCCAACGTGATCGTCTTCCACGGCGGATTCCACGGACGCACGGTCGCGACGGCGACGATGACCACGTCCGGCACCCGGTTCTCGGCCGGCTTCAGCCCGCTGATGGGCGGTGTGCACGTGGCACCGTTCCCCAACGCCTACCGCTACGGCTGGTCCGAGGAGGAGGCGACCGCGTTCGCGCTGAAGGAACTCGACTACATCTTCGCGACGCTCACCGCCCCGAACGAGACGGCGGCGTTCGTCGTCGAGCCCGTCCTCGGCGAGGGCGGATACGTGCCCGGCAACACCGCGTTCTTCCAGGGGCTCCGCGAGCGCGCCGACCGCTACGGCATCCTGCTCGTCATCGACGAGATCCAGACCGGTTTCGGCCGCACCGGCAAGTTCTTCGGGCACCAGCACTTCGACGTCCGGCCCGACATCATCACCATCGCCAAGGGTCTGGCCAGCGGCTTCCCGCTGTCGGGCATCGCGGCGTCCGAGGCGCTCATGGCCAAGGGCTGGCCGGGGTCGCAGGGGGGAACGTACGGCGGCAACGCCGTGTCCTGCGCGGCCGCGGTCGCGACGCTCGAGGTGATCGAGAAGGAAGACCTCGTGGCCAACGCCGCCGCGCGGGGCGTCCAGTTGCTCGACGGTGCGCGCACCCGGGCCATCGACGGGATCGGCGACGTCCGTGGTCTCGGACTGCTCGTGGGAAGCGAGTTCACGGCCGCCGACGGCAGCGCGGACCGCACGAAAGCGTCTGCGGCGCAGCAGCTGGCCGCGAAGAAGGGGCTGCTGCTGTTGACCTGCGGCGCCCACATGAACGTGGTACGGATGATTCCACCGCTCATCGTGACGGCGGAACAGATCGAGGACGCCCTGAAGATCTGGTCCGAAGTACTCGACGAAGTGTGACAAGCACCCGTGAGTACTTATTAACCGCGGGCGGTTAAGAAGTACTCACGGGCTCCGAAGGAGGAATCGTGGCTCGCTACATCACCATCAGCCTGGACAAGCGCGGCGTGACCTGCCGTGCCCGGCTTCTCGACGAGGACGCACCACTCACCTGCGACGCGGTGTGGAACGTGCTCCCGCAGAGCGGCGACGCGTACCACGCCAAGTACGCGCGCAACGAGGTGTACACGCTGATCCCGCGGATCACCGCGGCGCCGCGGCGGGAAAATCCCACCGTCACACCGATTCCCGGCGACGTCTGCCTGTTCGACTTCGAGCCCTGGGAGATCGGCAACTCCGCCTACGGGTACGAGCCGGGCTCCGAGGCGCACGCCGCGCAGGGCGCCACCGACCTCGCGATCTTCTACGGCCGCAACAACCTCCTGCTCAACGGCGACGTCGGCTGGGTGCCGGGCAACGTGTTCGCCGCCATCGAGGAGGGACTGCCGGAACTGGCGGCCGCGTGCAACGACCTGTGGATGCGCGGCGTCGAAGGCGAGACGATGAGCTTCGCGCGAGCCTGACGTCGGGACCGGTCCAGCGTGTGCGCGATGGCCCTCGACGGGCGCCGGATCGTCCACCACCATCGGACGCTATGAAGCTGGACATCTATCAGATCGACGCATTCGCCGCCGGACCCTTCGAGGGCAACCCGGCGGCGGTCATGCCGCTGACCGACTGGCTGGAAGATTCGGTGCTTCAGCAACTCGCCGAAGAAAACAACCTGTCCGAGACGGCGTTCTACACCGCCGGGCTTCCCGCGGACGCGGGGCCCCACGACCCGGAACATCCGGCGTATCACCTGCGGTGGTTCACCCCTGCCGTCGAGGTGGACCTGTGCGGTCATGCCACCCTCGCGACCGCCGCGCAGATCTTCGAGGACGTACACCCGGACGCCGACCGCATCCAGTTCTGGACGCGCAGCGGTTGGCTGCACGTCGACCGTGGACCGGACGCGACGCTGGTGATGGATTTCCCGGCCGAGCCGCCGGTGCCGACCGCGGCCGATCCCCGGATCGTCGCGGCACTCGGCATTCCGGTGCGGGAGTGCCTGAAGGCCACCGACCTCGTGTTCGTCGCCGAATCCGAACACGACATCGTGTCGATGGCACCCGACTTCGCCGTTTTCAGCCCGCTGAAGGTGCGGGGAATCGTCGTCACCGCGGCATCCGACGTCGAGGGACTCGACTTCGTGTCGCGATGGTTCGGCGCCGCGGCCGGCGTGCAGGAGGATCCGGTGACGGGGTCCGCGCACTCGCAGATCGCACCGTACTGGGCTGACGTCCTGGGCCGAAACAGCCTTGTCGGACGCCAACTGTCGGCGCGGGGAGGAACCGTTCACTGCGCGGTGCGCGGCGACCGCGTCCACCTGTCCGGGGCGTATCGGCGGTACCTCCGGGGCACCGTCGAGTTCTAGCGCTAGCTGAAGACCTCCGAATACAGCGTCTCGATCTGGCCGGCGGTGGGGACGACCGGATTGTTGCCGGGCGATCCGGACGCCAGCGCCTGCTCTGCCATCAACGGAATGAGGCCGTCCCAGGCGTCGCGGTCGATCCCGTAGGCGAGCGGCGTCGGAACCTTCAGGTCGTGACACAGCGTGCTCAGGGTCTCGACGAGGAACTGCGCGGCGACGGAATCGCCTGCCGATTCGGGTGCAGCGCCGAACGCTCGCGCGCAGTCGGCGTAGCGGCTCTCCGCTCCGTTCACGGAGAACGCCGTGATCGCGGGAAGCAGCATGGCATTCGACAGTCCGTGTGCGACATGAAAATGCGCACCGATCGGCCTGCTCATCCCGTGCACCAGCGCCACGCTCGAGTTGGAGAACGCCATACCGGCCTGCATGGACGCGACCATCATCGCTTCTCTCGCGGTGCGGTCTTCACCGTCGGCGTACGCGGTGCCGATGTGCTTGCCGATGGTGCGGATCGCGGACAGCGCGAGTCCGTCGGTGAACGGCTGGGCCTTCTTGCTGACGTACGCCTCGATGGCGTGGGTGAGCGCATCGATTCCGGTGTCGGCGGTCAACCGCGGCGGCATCGACATCGTGAGTTCGAAATCCACGATCGCGGCGATCGGCAGGAAGGAGAGTCCCGGACACAGCATCTTCTCGTCGGAAGCGCTGTCACTGATGACGGTGAATTGCGTCGCCTCCGAGCCGCTTCCGGCGGTGGTCGGTATCGCGATGATCGGCAGCGCCTTCCCGGCGTACACGTGAGGTGCCTTGTACGACCGCATCTCGCCGCCGTTCGCGGACAGCACTGCCAATGCCTTCGCGGTGTCCATCGGACTACCGCCGCCGAACCCGATCACCGAATCCGCGTTGTGCTCGGCGACGATCCTCAGCCCCTCCTCCAGAGAATCGGTGGTGGGGTCGGGCACGGTGCCGGAGAACAGTGCCGGCTCCTTGCCCGCGGACCTGAGGAGGCTCATGATCCGGTCGGCCGCGCCGGTGCCGGTCAGATAGGAGTCGGTGACGAGAACCGGTCTCTGCAAGCCAAGTTGGTCGACAACCGAGCCGATCTCGTCGACTGCTCCGGCCCCGATCCTGGCGAAACGGGGGAGTGAGAGGTGTGCGGTCATGGGAGAGGTTCCTTAGTTGTTCTGGGGGAATCCGAGGTTGAGGCCGCCGTGGCTGGGGTCGAGCCAGCGGGTGGTGACGACCTTGCCGCGGGTGAAGAAGTGGACGCCTTCGGTGCCGTGCGCGTGGGTGTCGCCGAAGAGGGAGTTCTTCCAGCCACCGAAGCTGTAGTACGCCATCGGGACGGGGATGGGGACGTTGATGCCGACCATGCCGACCTCGACCTCGTTCTGGAATCGTCGGGCGGCGCCGCCGTCGTTGGTGAAGATGGCGGTGCCGTTGCCGAACGGGCTGGAGTTCACCAGTTCCAGGGCGTCGTCGTAGGAGCCGACGCGGATGACGGAGAGGACGGGTCCGAAGATTTCGTCGGTGTAGACGGACATGTCGGTGGTGACGTGGTCGATCAGGGTCGGGCCGAGCCAGAACCCGTCCTTGCCGCCATTGGCCTGCACGGTGCGCCCGTCGACGACGATGGTGGCGCCGTCGTTTTCGCCGGCGTCGATGTAGGAGGCGACCTTGTCGCGGTGCACCTTGGTCACCAGTGGTCCCATGTCGGAGTCCCGGGTGCCGTCGCCGATCTTGAGGGTGTCGGTGCGGTCCTTGATCTTGGCGACGAGTTCGTCGGCGATGTCGCCGACCGCGACCAGGGCACTGATGGCCATGCAGCGTTCGCCGGCGGAGCCGAAGCCGGCGTTGACCATGGCGTCGGCGGCCAGGTCGAGGTCGGCGTCGGGGAGGACGATGGCGTGGTTCTTCGCCCCGCCGAGGGCTTGGACGCGTTTGCCGTGGGCGGTGCCGGTGGCGTAGACGTACTGGGCGATGGGGGTGGAGCCGACGAAGCTGATGGCCTTGATGGCGGGGTTGGTGAGCAGTTCGTCGACGGCGGTCTTGTCGCCCTGCAGCACGTTGAACACCCCCGCGGGCAGGCCGGCCTCGGCCCAGAGTTCGGCCATCCAGATCGCGGCGGTCGGGTCCTTCTCGCTGGGTTTGAGGACGACGGTGTTGCCGGTGGCGATGGCGATGGGGAAGAACCACATCGGGACCATGGCGGGGAAGTTGAACGGGGAGATGATCCCGACCGGGCCGACGGGTTGGCGGAGGGAGGAGACGTCGATGTTGGTGGAGGCGTTTTCGGTCATGCCGCCCTTGAGCAGGTGTGCGATGCCGCAGGCGAATTCGACGACCTCCTGGCCGCGGGACACCTCACCGAGTGCGTCGGAGACGACCTTGCCGTGCTCGGCGGTGATGATTTCGGCGAGTTCGCCCTTGCGGGCGTTGAGCAGTTCCCGGAACGTGAAGATCACCTGGGTGCGCTTGGCGAGGGAGGTGTCGCGCCAGGCGGGGAACGCGGCGGCGGCGGCGTCGATGACGGCGCGGGCGTCCTCGACGCTGGCCAGGGCGACCTGACCGGTGACGGCACCGGTCGCCGGATTCGTCACCGGAGCGGTATCGGCACGCGTTCCGGGGTAGGACTTGTTGTTGAGCCAATGCGAGATAACGGCCATGGGGTTCACTCCTGGGAAAGGTGGGGTGCCCACGAGTCTGCTGGGCAACAATGCCTGCGTCAACGAGTAAAATGGCACTTCGGACTGCACTTTTGCACGAGGATGAGAGCGATGTTCACCGCAGACAACATGCGTTACCTCCTGGAGTTGTCGAGAACCGGCCGCCTCGCCGATGCGGCGAAGCGACTCGGTGTCGATCACACGACCGTCTCGCGGAGAATCACCCGGCTCGAGAAGGACACGGGCACGAGACTTTTCGATCGTGGCGTGTCGGGGTGGCAGCTCACCGAGGCGGGCCGGCGACTGGTTCCCCACGCGGAGGCGGTGGAATCCGCGGTGCTCGCCGCTCTCGACGAAACGTCGTCCCTGGGCGGGCTGACGGGCACCGTCCGGATCATCACTCCGGACGGTTTCGGGTCGTTCGTGCTGGTGCCGGGGTTGGCCGCACTGCGGTCCGTGCACCCCGACCTGTTCACCGAACTCGTCACGTCCACCACCCACGACCTGCTGACCGGGCGCGACTTCGACATCGCGGTCACCCTCGAGCGTCCGTCGCCGCGGTCCGTGGTGGTCCGCAAACTGGCCGACTACGACCTTCGTCTGTACGCGTCGCGGCGCTACCTGGACGCACACGACCCCATCACGTCACTCGAGGATCTCCGGCACCACACGCTCATCTGGTACGTGGATGCGTTCCTGGACGTCGAGCCGCTGCGGATCCTCGACGCGCTGATTCCCGACTTCCAGGCCCAGATCCAGACCAACAACATCGCGGGCCACTACCAGGCCGTGAAGCACGGAGTCGGGATCGCGCCGCTGCCGAGCTACATCGGGGCGCTGGACGAGGATCTGGTGCCGGTTCTCCGCGACGACTTCATCGCCCACCGCACCTACTGGCTGGTGGTACCGCGGGAACTGACGCGACTCGCGCGGGTGAAGGCGATCACCGAGGCGCTCTACTCCATCGTCGACGGCAATCCCGAACTGCGAGGTGCAGCAGGGTAACTTACCGGTCCGCAGTGACGGGTCCGGCGCTCTCGCGGACGACGAGCTCGGTGGGGAGTGTGATTTCCCGTCCCGCTCCGCCACCGATGATGTCGAGCAGCAGTTGCGCGGCCTCGCGGCCCTTGTCGACGAGTGGTTGCCGGACCGTCGTGAGTCCGGCGGCCCGGGCCGCGGGAATGTCGTCGAAACCGACCACCGACAGATCCTGCGGCACCCGGAGACCACGTTCGTGTGCGACGTCGATGGCCGCGAGGGCCAGCAGGTCGGAGGCGGCGATGACGGCGGTCACGGGACCGGCATCGAGCAGCGTCTCGACGGCGGTGCGCGACAGTTCGTAGTCGAACCCGCCTGCTTCGACGACCACGGTGGACGACCACGGCACCGTGTATTTGCGGCAGGCGGACGCGTATCCGGCGAGGCGTTCCTTCATCACGTGGTCTCGTGCGGCCCGGGTGCGGGCGGCGTCGACGGGCCCACCCTTGCCGTCGGGGACGAGCCGGTCGACGAGAAACCCGACACGCCGGTGCCCGAGCGACAGAACGTGCTCCGCGATCTCCTTGGCGGCCTGCCGATCCCGGATTCCGACCCGCGGCAGTCCGCCAGGGTTGGGGCCGTCGATCACGACTATCGGCAGCCGGCGGCTCATCGCCGTCTGCATTCCGGGATGGCCGTCCGGCATCGCATACGCGAGGAAGCCGTCCACCGCGCCCCGCACGAGCACGCCGGAACCCTCGGCCACCCGGGTCGACTCGAGTGGGCAGGGCAGCAGCGTCAGCGCGACCTCGGCGAGTTCACCGACCTCCGATATGCCTTTGAGCAACTGCGAGGTGGCCGGGTCGTCGAATGCGTAGCGCAGCGAGTCGGTGATCATCAGCCCCAGCGCACCGACCTGCCCTGTGCGGAGATTGCGTCCCGCGGGGTTGGGGCCGGCATACCCGAGTTCCGCGGCCACCTGGAATATGTGGGCGCGCCGCGCTGCCGACAGTTTGTGGGGCTGGTTGTACGCGTACGAGACCGCGGCCTGGGACACGCCTGCGGCTCGGGCGACGTCGTGCATCGTGGTCACGAATGCCGATCCTCTCCGTCGCACGGTTACCGAGCCCAGCTTATCGGCCGGACCGTGCGCGTCCCCCGGGTGTCAGCTCGCTCTGGCGACAACGGTGTCATCGTCGTCCTCACCCCGGTCGAGGAGAACGAGTTTGCCCATGACGTTGCGTGCCGCCACCTGTTGATCGGTGACGGTCATCTGTCCCCGCCACGACCCGACGAAGGTCCACGTCCACGACATGAGCGTGGACAGCCGGCTCCGGAACCCGACGACGTAGACGACGTGGACGGCCAGCCACAGGATCCACGCCAACAGTCCCGCGAGTTCGATACCCCCGACCTTCACGACCGCGTGGAACCTCGAGATCGTGGCCATCGCCCCCTTGTCCCGGTATTGGAAGGGAACGCGGTCGGGTGACGAGTCACGTCCTCGGGCGCCGGCCGCGATCTGCTTTGCCGCGTAGCGGCCACCCTGGATCGCGACCTGCGCCACCCCGGGAAGGCGGTCGCGCGCCATCATGTCTCCGATCACGAATACCTCGGGGTGTCCCGGCACCGTCAGGTCCTCGTGTACGGCGATCCGCCCGGCGCGGTCGAGTTCGGCCCCCGACTGCTCGGCCAGCTGCCTGGCCAGCGGGCTGGCTTCCACGCCCGCCGACCACACCTTGCACGCGGATTCGATGCGGACGGTCTCGCCTCGCCCGTCCTTGATCGTCACGCCGTCCGCGTCGACGTCGGTGACGGCCGCCCCGAGCCGCACCTCGACACCGATCTTCTCGAGGCGTTCGGCGGCGGTGGACCCGAGCCGGTCGCCGAACGGCGGCAACACCGCGGACGCGGCGTCGAGCAGGACGATCCGGGCGTCGCGGGTGTCGATGTTCCGGTACGCGCCGACGAGGGTTCGGTGGGCCAGTTCCGCTATCTGACCGGCCATCTCCACCCCGGTGGGTCATGCGCCGACCACCACGAACGTCAGGAGGCGGGCCCGCTCCTCGGGGTCGGTGGACAGCTCGGCGCGTTCGAACGCGCCCAGGATCCGGCCGCGGAGTTCGAGTGCGTCGTCGATGGTCTTCATGCCGGGGGCGTGTTCGGCGAAGTGGTCGTTACCGAAGTACGACTGCCGGGCTCCGGCCGAGACGATCAGACTGTCGTACTCGGTGGTGGTGGTGGTTCTGCCCTGGTGGGTCGAGGTGATCCTGCGCGCGGTCAGGTCGATGTCGGTGACGTCCCCCAGCATCACCGAGGCGTTCGACTGCTTCTTCAGCACCATCCGCGTCGACGGTGCGATTTCTCCCTCGGACAGGATTCCGGTCGCCACCTGGTACAGCAGCGGCTGGAACAGGTGGTGGCTGGTGCGGTCGACGACGAGCACGTCGACGTCGGCGCGGCGCAACGCCTTCGCGGCGAACAGGCCGCCGAATCCGGAACCGATGATCACCACGCGATGACGTGCCTCGGTGCGGGCAGGAGTATTCATCACACGCTCTTCCCGGATCGCGCCTATCGCCATCCGCAGTACTGGTAGGGGTGAAGCGTGCCGCCCGACACACGGGGTGTCGGGCGGCACGATGGACACGACGCACCGGAGACTCGAATGTCGGTTCAGGACCCGGCGTGCCGCGAGATCACCTGCGGGACCGGCGACGCCGTTGTCAGCTGCCCTGGGTGCGGGTGATCAGATCGGTGAGGTAGGTGTAGCTCTTCTTCGCGGCGTCGAGGCCACCGCACTCGACCGACAGGACGACGTCGTGGTCGGCCTTATCCAGTGTGTTGACGATCCGTTCCCAGTCGATGACGCCGTCGCCGCAGGCGCAGCCGAGCATGCCGCGGACCTTGCCGCGCAGCCGCTTCGCGTCCTCGATCCCGATGTCCTTGGCGTGCAGGTGCGTGACGCCGCCGATGATCTGCTCGAGCCACTCGTGCGGGTCGTTCTCACTGAGATAGCTGTTGCCGGTATCGAGGTTGATCGTCAATGCCGGGCTGTCGATCAGCGTCGTGATCTTCTCGAGCCGCTCCGGGGTCGCGGTGTACTCGCCGTGCGTTTCGATCGCAATCTTGATGCCGCGCGGTTCGGCCACCTTCGCCGCCTCCTGAAGTGTGTACCGCATCAGCGTGTAGTTCTCCGCCTCGGTGGTCCACGTCGGCAGCGGCCCGTCGTCGACCATGATCATCGGCGAACCGACCTCGGCCGCGTAGCGGATCGACTGCTTGAGATAGTCGACGCTCACGTCCGGCTTGGCCAGCGGCGCATGACTGGACAGCGAGGAGATGTTCAGCCCGCGTGATTCGGCGGCGTCCCGCATGATGAGCGGGTCGTCGAGCATCGACCGGGTGTGGAAGTACCCGGCCGTGCTCAGCAACTCGCGGCCCCAGTAGACCATCGGCTCCACGTACTTGTAGCCGATCTCCGCGGCCTGGTCCATGGCCCAGTCGAACGACCCGTTCTCGAATCGGGCGAACTCCAGGTTCAGGCCGAGCTTGATCTCTCCCATGCCGGTCTCCGATCAGAATCCGCGTTGCGCGACGTAGTCGTCACGGACCTCGCCGTGGTAGGCGGGAACGGTGATGTCCCACCAGCCGGTCGGGTGCATCTCGGTCCACGGCAGCTCGTGGGCGCTCATCGCCTCGATGATCACCGGGCCCGGCGTCGCGAAGGCGCGCTCGATCGCGTCGGCCAGCTTCTCCGGGTCCTCGACGCGCTCGGCGCTGCAGCCGAGTGACTGGGCGAACCGGGTGATGTCGGCGAAATACGGTGTCCCGTCGAGGTTCTTCCACCCGGAGATGATTTCGCGTTCTTCGCCGAACAGGCTGATCTGGAGGTCCTTGATCGCTTCCCAGCCGCCGTTGTTGAGCACGACGATCACCAGCGGCACTCCGAGCATCGCGGCGGTCGCGATCTCGGTGCCGGTCTGGAGGAAGCTGCCGTCGCCGACCATCGCCAGGACCGGGGTGTCCGGGGCGCCGATCTGCGCGCCGATCGCGGCGGGCACACCGAATCCGATGCCAGAGAAGCCGCCGGCCACGATGTTGGTCTTCGGGTCGTAGATCGGGAACTCGTTGAACGCCTGGTTCGCGGGGTTCGACGAGTCGGTGACCAGAATGCCTTCGCGCGGAAGGGCCTTGCGGATCTCGACCATCGCCCGCGAGTTGGTCATCGGCAGGTAGTCGGTGGTCCGCATCGGCCGCAGGTGCTCTTCCCACTGCGCCTTGAGGTCCTGCAGTTCGGCGAAGTAGTCGGTGCTGCGGTAGTCGAGGGCAGGCCCGAGGTCGGCGAGCACGTCGCGCAGCGCGGCGAGGGACGTTTTCGCGTCGCCGACGACGCCGACCTCGACCGGGTAGTTGCGGCCGATCTCGAAACCGTCGATGTCGATCTGCACGAGCTTGGTGTTCGGGATGTCGAACGTGACGCCGGGGCGGTACGACGACGTGATGCGGTCGCTGAACCGGCAGCCGACGGCGAGGATCACGTCGGCGGTGCGCGTGACGCCGTTGCCGGGGATCGACCCCATGTCGCCGCACGGCCACGCGTAGAGGTCGTGGTCGGCGGGGAACGCGCCCTTGCCCTGGAACGAATGGGTCACCGGCGCGCCGAGGTGCTCGGCGACGGCCATCAGTTCGGCGGCGGCCTCGGCGTGGATGACGCCGCCACCGGCCACGATGACGGGACGTTTCGCACCGGCGAGCAGGCGTGCGGCCTCGGCGATCACGGCCGGGTCGCCGGTCGCGCGGGTGGCGGGACGGCGGGCACCGGTGTCGGGGGTGTAGTCGCCGTACTCGGCCTGCAGGTCCTGCGGGATGTCGACGAGCACGGGTCCGCGCCTGCCCTCGTGCATCGTGTTGAACGCCTGCGCGAGCGCCACCGGCAGCTGTTCGAGGCGGCTGGGCTGCCACCACCGCTTGACCACCGGCTCCACCATGCGGGGGAAGTTGTTGCCGTGCGGGCGGTCGATTTCCTGGAGCACCCCGCGGTTCTCCATGTAGGTGTGCACGGCGCCGGTGATCAGGAGCATCGGCATCGAGTCGGCGAACGCGGTCGCGAGCCCGGTGAGGGTGTTGGTCGCGCCCGGTCCGATGGAGGTACAGATCGCGGCGATCTTGCCGGACGCCCGGTAGTAGCCGTCGGCCATGTGGGCGGCGCCCTGTTCGTGCATGGCCGGCACCAATTCGATCTCGTCGGCTCGGTCGACGAACGCGTCGAGGAGGGCGGTGTTGCCGTGTCCGGGGATCGCGAAGACCTTCTCGACTCCCTCGCGGATGAGGAAGTCGACGACCATCTGTCCGCCGGTGAGTTTCTGTGTTGTCATCGAAGAGGCTTTCTGGGTGTGGTGGGGGCGAAGCGTCACAGGGACGCGGACTGGGCCGGGGTGTCGTGGGAACGGGTCTTGCCGACTCGGTCGGCGATGCTCTCGGCGACGCGGAAGGCGTTGGCCGCGATGGACAGGGCAGGGTTCATCACGGGCAGGGACGGGAAGAACGACGAGTCGACGACGTACAGGTTGCCGACGTCGTGGGCGCGGCAGTCGGCGTCGAGCACGGAGGTCGCGGGGTCGGTTCCGGCCCGCACGGTGCCGGCCTGGTGGGAGTTGACCTCGATGCCGGTGCCCTGGCTGAAGACGAACGGATAGCCGATCTTCCGGAGGATCTTGCGCACCTCGCGGACGAGTACCTCGTGGGCGCGAGTGTTGTTGGGGGTCCACGCGATCTGGATGTTGCCGTCGTCGGTGAGGGTGACGCGGTTGTCCGGATCGGGCAGATCCTCGGTGAACAGCCACCAGTCCATGCTGCGGGCCGTGGCCTGGCTCAGCGCCCACTTGGGGATCAGCGGCCGTTGGCCCTTGATCATCTCGCCCTGCAACTTGCCGATGAGTTGCACGTGTCCCAGCGGGTAGGGGTGGTCGGCGGTGCCGTGCGTGTAGAAATCGTTGATGTACAACGTCTTCTGGAACTCGGACGTGTTCTTCTTCAGTGGGTTGACGCCCACCATGATGGAGTTGTTGTGCACCATGTAGTTTCGTCCGACCATGCCGGAGGAGTTGGCGAGACCGTCCGGGTGCGCGGCGTTCGCCGACCGGAGCAGCAGCGCCGCGGAGTTGACGGCGCCACAGGACACCACCACGGTGCGTGCATCGACGACGAGTTCGGTGCCGCGGTGCCGGATCTGCACGCCGGTCGCCCGGTGCCCGGTCTCGTCGGTGAGCACGCGCTCGGCGTACGCGTTGGTCAGCAGTTCCACCGAGCCCGACGCGATGGCAGGCCGGACGCAGCACACATCCGCGTCCGACTTCGCCAGCACCCGGCAGGGGAACCCGTCGCAGGTCCGACATCGGATACATCCGCCGCCGTCGCGCAGGTCGATGCCCAGTGGGATGTTCGACGGCGTGTACCCGAGGCGCCGCAGTGCGTCGGCCGCCTCCTGCACCGGTGGCTCGTGTCCGATCGCCGGGTAGGGGAAGGGTTCGTCGCGGGGGAGCGTCGGGTCGTCGGTGTGATCGCCGTGGACCCGGTGCACCTGTTCTGCCCGTGCGTAATACGGGGCGAAGTCGTCGTACGAGAACGGCCACTCGGGAGATTCGCCGGCCTCGTGTTGCGTCGACTGGAAGTCTTCACGCCGGAACCGCGCCAGCGACGAGCCGTACAGCTTCGTGTTCCCGCCGACGTAGTAGTACGTGCCGGGGCTGAACGGCCTGCCCTCGGTGTCGTACCACTGCTCGGCGTTCGCATACCGGTGACCTTCGAAGACTTCCTGCGGGTCCCAGTTCTGCTTCTCCTGCGGCAGGAAGTCGCCGCGCTCGATCAGAAGCACATCGACTCCCGAGTCCGCGAGCGCGTAGGCGAGCGTTCCGCCGCCCATTCCGCTGCCGACGATGACGACGTCGTAGCTGTGTTTGCTCGGGCCTGTGGGCTCCCCCACGGATGCGTCTCTCATGGGTCCTGCTCCTCGGTCGTAGAGAGTGGTGTCACGGATCTGCCGGGCGGGTCGACGTGAACCGGCAGTCGGTGAAATGGTTATACGTATAACTAAAGGTTAGCGGCAGTGTCGGGGATGTCAACCCCGCACGAGCAACTCATCCCGGCGGGGGATGAGCTGCCCGCGGCCGTCAGGGCACGAGCGGTCGAGTGAGGTTCTCCGGCCGCAGCACGTCGTCGAGTTGCTCGCGGCTGAGCAGACCCCGCTCGAGCACGAGCGCGGCGACGGTGCGCCCGGTCGCGAGTGCGTCGGCGGCGATCGCGGTGGCCGCGGTGTACCCGATGTGCGGGTTGAGGGCCGTGACCACGCCGATGGACGCGTCCACCATGTTCTTCAGATGGTCGATGTTCGCGCCGATACCGACCACGCAGCGTTCACGCAGGACGGTGCATCCACGAGTGAGCAGTTCGATCGTCTCGAACAGGCTGTGCGCGATCACCGGCTCGAAGGCATTGAGCTGAAGCTGCCCACCCTCGGCCGCCATCGTCACCGTCAGGTCGTTACCGACCACCCGGAAGGCGATCTGGTTCACCACCTCCGGGATCACCGGGTTCACCTTGCCCGGCATGATCGACGATCCTGCCTGCACGGGCGGCAACGTGATCTCACCGAAACCGGCACGCGGGCCCGACGACAGGAGCCGAAGGTCGTTGCAGATCTTGGACAGCTTCACCGCGGTACGTTTGAGCACCCCGGACAGCTGGACGAACGCCCCGACGTCCTGCGTGGCTTCGATCAGGTCGGACGCCGTCGTCACCTCGATCCCGGTGATCGCGGCAAGATGTTCGCGCACCCGCCACGCGTACTCGTGGTGCGCGTTGAGACCGGTCCCGATCGCCGTTCCGCCCAGATTGATCTCGGAGATGAGCGTCGCCGCCTCCCCGAGCCGCTGGGAATCCTCGTCGATCATGAGAGCGAACGTCGCGATCTCCTGGCCCAGGGTCATCGGAACCGCATCCTGCAACTGGGTGCGGCCGACCTTGAGGACGTCGGAGAACTCCGTCGACTTCACCGCGAACTCCGCCGCCAAGTCCCGCATGGCCGCCCGCAGCCTGGTCAGGGCGGTTTGCAGGCCGGCCTTGATCGCGGTGGGGTAGACGTCGTTCGTGCTCTGGCTCATGTTCACGTGCTCGAGCGGATGGAGATACTCGTAGCGACTGCGCCGGTGACCGAGCAATTCCAGAGCCCGGTTGGCCACCACCTCGTTCGCGTTCATGTTCGTCGACGTGCCTGCACCGCCCTGGATGACGTCCACGACGAACTGGTCGCGCAGGGCGCCGGCCCGGATCTCCTCGCAGGCCGCCACGATGGCGTCCGCCTCGCGCCGCGGCAACAGGCCGAGGCCCGCGTTGGTCTGCGCCGCAGCCTGCTTGACGGACGCCAGCGCCGACACGAGGTCGGGATGGCTGGCCAGCGGAATGCCGGTGATCGGGAAGTTCTCCGTCGCCCGCAAAGTGTGGATGCCGTAGTAGGCGTCCTCGGGGACCTCGCGGTCGCCGAGGAGGTCGTGTTCGGTGCGGGTCATCGTTCCGACGTCACCCGGGTAGGGATGTCGCCCCACGGGAGCGGGGCGTTGCCGAACTTGGCGGCGCGAAGGTCGCCGGAGCGGGCGTGCCCCTCGAACTTCTCCAGCCGCGACAGGCGGCCGCACACCTCGCCGAGTTTCGCGCTGCTGCCGAGATCGCGCACCTCCTGGTAGGTGAGCGTCTTGAGGAACTTGCCCACCCACAGACCGCCCGTGTAGCGGGCCGCACCGAGCGTCGGGAGAACATGGTTGGTTCCGATCAGCTTGTCGCCGTAGGGAACACACGTGCCTTCGCCGAGGAACAGGGCGCCGTAGTTCCGCATGGAGGTCAGGGCCTGACGGGGGTCCTCGGTGAGGATCTGGACGTGCTCCGACGCGAAGACGTCGGCGAGCCGGTACGCCTCGTCGAGCGTGTCCACCACGTGGATCTGACCGTGATCACGCCACGCGGGGCCGGCGATGGCGTTGGTGACCAAGCCGGGGAGCAGGGCGTCGATATGGTCGATCACCGCCCGTCCCACGGACTCCGACGTGGTGATCAGCACGCACGGCGAATCGGGGCCGTGCTCGGCCTGGCTCAGCAGGTCGACGGCGATGGTGAACGGGTCGGCCAGGTCGTCGGCGACGATGAGCGTTTCGGTCGGCCCGGCGAAGAGGTCGATCCCGACCTCGCCGAACAGTTGGCGCTTCGCCTCGGCCACGTAGGCGTTGCCGGGGCCGGTGAGGATGGACACCGGGTCGATGGTCTCGGTGCCCAGCGCGAGTGCGGCGACCGCCTGTACTCCGCCGAGAACGAAGATCTCGTCGGCGCCGGCGAGGTGCATCGCCGCGACACTGATCTGCGGCGGCTCGCCGGCATTCGGGGGCGTCGTCGCGGCGACGCGTTCGACACCTGCGACCTTCGCGGTGAGCACCGTCATGTGTGCGGACGCGGTCAGTGGGTAGCGCCCGCCGGGTACGTAGGCGGCGGCCGCGTCGATCGGGACGTTGCGGTGCCCGAGGAACACCCCCGGCAGGGTCTCGACCTCGAGGTCCTGGATGGAGTCCCGCTGCGCCTGGGCGAAGTCGCGGATCTGGCGCTGCGCGAATCGCAGATCGTCGAGGACGGTCTCGGGAACGGACTTCACGATCTCCGCCACCCTGTCCTCACTCAGCCGGAACGATTCGGGGGACCAGCCGTCGAACTTCTCGGAGTACTTCCGGACGGCCTCGTCGCCGTTCGCGCGGACATCGGCGATGACGGCGGCGACGGTGTCGACCACGGCGGGGTTGCTCGCCCGCTGCGCTGGTTCACTGACGGCGGCCTTGAGAACGAATGACATGGGATGCTTCCTTCGGATGAGCGAGGGGCTGGATCTGTTGCCACTCAGCATCGCGGTGCCACACACGTTTCCGACAGTTGCATTGTGGGAACTATTTGCGTCGGTTCATGCACGTTCTGTGTACCATTGAGCATGGTCTTCACCGTCGCCGACGCTCTCGACATCGATCTCCTGAAAGACGCGGGAGCCCGTGTCCTGACCGGATCGGACAGCCTCGACCGTGAGGTCCGCTGGGTGCATTCGTCGGAGATCTCGGATATCGCCCGCTTCCTCCGGGGTGGAGAATTACTCCTGACCGCCGGGCTCGGAATGGGCAGCACGGACGCCCTTCAGCAGGTGTTCGTCCGCGCAGCCGCTCATGCCGGGGCCGCCGCTCTCGTCATCGAGGAGTCGGGACGGATGTTCGACCGCGTACCGGATGCGGTAGTCGCCGAAGGGCAGGCCTGCGGCCTGCCGATCATCGCCCTTGCCCGCGAGGTGTCGTTCGCCGGCGTCTCGTCGCAGGTGCACGAGATCCTGACCGACAAGCGCCTGCAGGCGCTCACCCACGAACGGGAAGTCGAGTCCACGTTCTCGAACCTCCTCCTGGACGGCGCCGACTACCTCTCCATCGTGCAGACGCTGGCCGAACTCACCGACGGCACGGTGGTACTCGAGAACATCGCACATCGCGTGATGGCGTACGTCGGCGAATTCGACGAAGAGGCCGGCATCGAGGACTGGGACCGGCACGCGCGGGGCCTCCACAGCGACGACAGTGGATGCGTCCGCAGGCCGGTGCTGATGCGCGGTCAGCCGTGGGGCTGGATTCACGTCTTCACCGACCGGCCCGCGACCGAACGGTCCACCGCGGGCTTCGCGACCGAGCGTGCCGCCGCGTCCGTCGCGATCTCGCTGCTGACCGACCGGAGCCGCGAAGCGAGGGACGATCAGCGGAGCACGGCACTGATCACGCGACTGCTGATCGGCGATCTCTCCGGCGCCGAATTCGTCGACCAGGCAGGAAGACTCGGGTACCAGCTGGGGTCGGGACAGATCGTCGTCGTCATCGCGAACAAGGATGCCCGCGACGACTCGTCCGGTCCGCGCGCCGGCCGTCAGATCGACACGGGTGCGATCAGCGCCGACATGGGCGACTACGTCGTGGCCGTGGCGGCGGAGTCCGGCCGGACCCGCGCCGAGCTCGCGGGCCTGCTCGGGACAATGGAGCACGGCGGCGGCATGAGCCGCACGGTGCCCGCATCGATGCTGCAGGTCGCGGTCACGCAGGCGAAGAGTGCCGCCGCGGTGTCGCGCTCCCTCCCTGCCTCACCCATGCTGCATTTCGACGACCTCGGCGTCGAACGTCTGCTCGTGACGTTGGCGCAGGGGCCCGAGCTCGCCAGCTTCGTCGAGGACGAGCTCGGCCCACTGCTCACGAAGGACGCGCAGTCCACGACCCCGCTGCTGCCGACACTGCGAGCATTCCTCGCCGTCGACGGCCGCAAGACCGAAGCGGCGGAGAAACTCTTCATCCAGCGCCGGACCTTGTACAACCGGCTCGACCGCATCGCCGCGATTCTGGGCAAGTCCCTGGACGACGCCGCCACCCGCCAAAGCCTGCTGCTCGCGGTGAAGGGGCTGGATCTGCTCGAAGGGTCGTCGGTCGTGGCTCGGCGGAGCTCGCGACCATGACACTGTCGCCGGGTTCTCATTCTGTGCAGTCTGCGCGCAGGAGGTACACGGTCTGTACCTGTTGTGCGGCGCGTCACCTTCGTAGTGTTTTCACCAAGATTCCGGCCATCCAGTCGGCGTTGATCGAAAGTTCACGCACTCGCTACTCGCTGAACGGACGCCTACCCCCGTAGGCGTCCGCGGCGGTCCGAGACCTACCGCAAGGACGAAATCATGGCAACACATGGAGCAGGCACCGCTCCCGTGCTCGACCATACACGCGTGCGTAAGGCGCGAATCGCGACATTCTTCGGCTTCTTCCAGCTGGGCGCCGTGATGTTGATGTGGTCGACGAGCACCACCTCGTTGCGTAGTCACCTCGGATGGGAAGGCGACGGCGGCGACTCCCAGTTCGGCCTCCTCGCGCTGTCGATCGGCATCGGCGCCGCCGTCGGCTGCTTCGCCATCGGCCCCTTCATCGATCGGTACGGTCCGAGAAACACGGCCATGCCCACGATGGTCGTCTACCCCCTCTGTTACATCCCACTCGCGTTCCTCGACGGACTGGTCGGAGCGATGGTGATCGGCGTGCTCATCGGACTGCTCCGCGGTGCCTTCGACACGGCGTTCAACACCCACGGTGTGCAGGTCGAGCGGTACTACGGGCGACCCATCATGTCTGCGTTCCACGCCGCCTACCCGGCAGGTGGCTTCGTGCTCGGCCTCGTCGGCAGCGCTTTGGCCCGGCACTTCACCGACAGCCCGGCCGTCGCCTACATCTCGATCGGCGTGGTCCTGTCGGTACTCGGTGTCGTCTTCGGCAAATGGCTTCTGTCTCTCGACGAGTTGCTGCCTCCGGAACAGGACGAGATTCCGGGCGCCGCCGACCCCGCGCACCCGGGAAAGCGTTCGGCCACCACCGCGACGCTCCTCGTGATGATCGGATTCGGTGTGCTTCTGCTCGGATCGATGTTGAGCGAGGGCGCGGTCCTGGACTGGGGTCAGGAATTCGTTCGCCGCGCGGTCGGCACCACGGCAGGCCTGGCAGCGACGGCTGTCACGCTCTACTCGGGAGCTCAGTTCGTCGGCCGGTTGTTCGGCGACAAGCTGGCCGAGTACTTCGGTGCGCGACTCATCGTCGGTGCGAGCGGTGTCATCGGCGCCGCCGGTGCGCTTCTCACGATGCTGGGCGGCTCGGCTCCGCTCGCCCTCACCGGCTTCGTGCTGCTGGGACTCGGCCTGGCGTGCATGGCGCCGCTCATGCTGTCGGCGGCCGGGCGACGCGATCCCGAGAACGCCGGACGGAACATCGGACTGGTCAACGCAATCGGCTACGTGGGCATGCTCGTGGGGCCTGCCGCGATCACCGTCGTCGTCGACAACCTCGGTATCGAATGGATGCCGCTGCTGCCGGCCATCCTCCTCGCGCTGATCGCGATCGGCGGCCCCGCGCTGATGCGCCTGGTGCCGCGCTACCACAAGCCGTCGTCGGAGACGACCAGGCACGAGGTCGCGACCGGGTAGGTCTTGCTCTTCCGGTTCTGCGGTCCGGTACCTCTCCCGAGGTGCCGGACCGCCTTTCGTGTCATGAGCGGGTGATACGATTAACCATCCCCCGACACGAACAGGAGACAGCTGTGCCTACCGAGAGTCCGCCGTTGAAGCGGGGCGAGCGTGGCTGGAAAACAGCAACTTTCGTCATCTTCGTCGGGACGGGGATCACCTATGCGTCCTGGGTGACCCGCACTCCGGCCATTCGCTCCTCCCTCGGAGTCGGCACGGGCGACATGGGGCTGATCATCCTCGGACTGTCGATCGGATCGATGGCGGGACTGCTGCTCGCCGGTCCCGTCGTCGCCCGAGTCGGCGCCCGTCACGTCATTACGGCCGCGGCCACCGTCGCGAGCCTCGGCCTGTTCACGGTGGGACTCGGTTCGGGTGTCGCGATCGCGGCCCTGGTCGGTCTGGGACTCGCGTTCACCGGTGCGGGATTCGGCATGTGCGAGGTGGCGCTCAACGTCGAGGGCGCAGCGATCGAGAAGCGTATGGGACGCAGCTTTCTGCCGTCGCTGCACGGTGCGTTCAGTCTCGGAACGCTCGCCGGCGCCGGCCTCGGGGCGATCGCCGAACTGCTCGACGTTCCGGTGCCGGTACATCTCGGGGTGCTGGCCGTCGTGGTCATCGTGTCGAGCGTGAGCGTCGTGGCACTACTCCCTCCGGCTACCGGACGAGAGGTCGGGCGCACGCGTCGACGATCCGGCACGTCCGGCCTGACCATCTGGCGGGACACCCGGATCGTTCTCCTCGGCCTGATCGCGCTCGGCATGGCGTTCGCGGAAGGCAGCGCCAACGATTGGCTGCCACTGGGAATCGTCGACGGGTACGGCGTCGGATCGGCCACCGGCGCCGCGTTCTACGTCGTGTTCGTGGCCGCGATGACGTCGGGCCGCCTGCTCGGCGGGCGCGTCGTCGACCGGTACGGCCGCTCTGCGACCGTCCGCTGGTCCGCGGCGCTCGCGGTGGCGGGGGTCCTGATCGTGATCCTGGCCGGGAACCTGGTTCTCGCCGCGCTCGGCTGCGTGTTGTGGGGTGCCGGTGTCGCTCTCGGATTTCCGCTCGCGCTGTCCGCGGCGGCCGACTCGGGTGCCGACGCCGCGCGACGCGTCAGCGCGGTGTCGACGCTCGGCTACATGGCATTTCTGGTCGGGCCGCCGCTCCTCGGGCTGCTCGGGGAGCAGTTCGGACTCCTGCAGGCCTTCTACGTCGTCCTCGCCGGCGCCGTCCTCGCCGGGCTGGTCGCGAGTGCGACCGGGGAAACCCGTGCGACCGAGGAGTCTCCGCTCGCCCGCGTGAGGTGAGAGTGGCTCGAGGTGATCACGCGATCGCCCGGCCTCTGAGAACGAGGCCGGGCGAACCGTGATCGGATCACATCACACTGCGGCAGAAGCGATCTCCGGCGCCACGCGCAGCGCGTTGGCCGCGATGGTCAGCGCGGGATTGAGCGCCGCCGACGACGGGAAGAACGACCCGTCCACGACCCACAGATTGTCGACGTCGTGACTGCGACAGTTCGGGTCGAGGACACTCGCCGCCGGATCGGTACCCGCGACCGCGGTTCCGCACATGTGCGAATTCGTCGCGATGCCCATCCGCTCGGTGAGGATGATCGGATACCCCGCCTTGCGGACCGCCGCGGAGACGCGGCGAACCAGTTCACTGTGCGGTGCAGTGTTGTTGGGAGTCCAGTCGACGATGATCCGGTCGCCGTCGATCCGGACCCGGTTGTTTCGCGTCGGCAGATCCTCGGTGGTGAGGTAGATGTCGAGGCTGCGATCCACCACCGCCTTCAGCGCCCACATCGGAGCCCAGGGCCGCGCCCCCTTCACGTGCGCGGCCTGCAGTTTGCCGAGCATCTGCAGATTGCCGAGCGGGTACTCGTTGTTCGGGCCCGCGACGTACCAGTCGTTGATTCCCAGCGTCTTCTGCCACGCAGTCGTATTCGTCCGGAAGGGGTTGACGCCCATGAAGAACGTGCTGTTGTGCACCATGTAGTTCCGGCCCAGCAGCCCCGACGAGTTGCCGAGTCCGTCCGGATTCCGTTCGTCGGCCGAGCGGAGCAACAGCGCCGCGGTGTTGACCGCCCCTGCCGAGACCACGAACTGGTTGGCCGTGATCCGGATCGTGCGACCACGGAACTCGGCCTCCGCGGCGATGATTCGCGTGCCCTTCGCGTCCGTGAGCAGACGCGTCACCTTCGCTTCGGTGAGCAGACGCACCCGCTCCGACTGGAGAGCGGGCCGCAACGCCCGGTTCTCCGCCTCACTCTTGTGATCGGTCTGCGACGGGGTGCCGTCCGACGCCGTCGACTGCCGGCGATGCTCCTGTGTGGTCAGGTTCATGCCGTTCGGCGTGTGGAACGGGTGCAGGCCCTGCTGGCGAAGCGAGGACGCGAAACGCTCGATCGTCTGCTCGTGCGGCAGCGGTGGCAACGGGTACGGAGACGACCGCGGCGGTTCCGTCGGATCCTCGCCGTCGATGCCGTGCACCTGATAGAGACGCTCCGCCTCGGCGTAGAACGGTTCGAGATCGGCGTAGCTGAACGGCCACCTCGGTGAGATGCCGTCGTAGTGCTGTGTCTCCTCGAAATCCGTGACGCGGAAGCGGGGGAGGCTGCCGCCGTAGAACTTGGTGTTGCCTCCCACCCAGTAGTACACGCCCGGCTGGAACGGTTCACCGTTTCTGCCGTCGAACCACGGTTCCGCGGTCTTGTACCGGCCCTCGAGGAACATTTCCGCGGCCTGTGAGTTCTCCACCTCGCGGGGGAGGAATCGTCCGCGCTCGACGACCAGGACATCGACGTCCCGATCGCGGAGCGCCCACGCCAGCGTCGAACCACCCATCCCGGATCCGACGACCACGACATCGGCCGTGACCGTGTCGGAGTCGCCCACATCGACCACCGCGCCCTCGCGCAGCGGTGAATACGCGTCGATCTGATCGTGTCCGGACGTTCTCACAGGTGCTGTTCCTTGGCTCGGGTCGCCCAGTACTCGTCCTGACGCTCGTCCTCGATGTACGCGGGAACGGGGAAGTCCCACCAGCCGGGAACCCAGGGTCCCGCCGCATCACGATCGGTCGGGATTTCGATCAGCGCAGGCGCTTTCGAGTCGAAGGCCTTCCGGTACGTGCTCTCGAGGTCGGCCGGGTCGTCCACCCGGAACGATTCGAGTCCGAACGACTGGCCGAGTGCCTTGAAGTCGGGGCTGTACGGGGTGCCGTCCGGGCGGTTGAACTCGGTGCCGATGTGCCGGCTGGTCTGCTTGCGCTGGCCACCGCGGATCGACATGAAGCCCGCGTTGTCCTGGACCACGAAGACCACCGGAATGTCGTGCTGCACGCAGACACCGATCTCCTGCGACGTCATGAGGAAGTCGCCGTCACCGAGCACGCACGCCACCTGCCGGTCGGGGGCGGCGAGCTTGGCGCCGATCGCGGCGGGCACGGCCCAGCCCATGGACGAGAATCCACCCGACGTCAGGTGGGTGCGCGGGTGATACACCGGGAACGTCTGCTTCACGGCGCCCTGGGTGTTGCCGGAGCCGGCGACGATGATGCCGTCCCGTTCCATCACCGATCGCAGACCGCCGAGGGGGCGCTGGGAGGTGAACGGGAACCGGTCGGAATCGCGACGGCCTGCGAGTTTGGTCTCCCACTCCGTCTTCAGTTGCTCGAGTTCGGCGAGGTATACGGACCGGTCGGCGCTACTGCGGGGGAGGGAGGCGACGATCGCGGCGACGGTCGGCTTGGCGTCGGCGACGATGCCGACCTCGGCCGGGTAGTTCTTGCCGATCTCGTGCGGATCGATGTCGATGTGAATGAGCTTGGCGGGCGGAATCGAGAACGTGACTCCCTGCGCGTAGCTGGAGGAGGACCAGTCGGTGAACCGGCAACCGATGGAGATCACCACGTCGGCGCGGGAGGCGACGGCGTTGCCCACGATCGTTCCGGTCTGGCCGACGCTGCCCGCGAACAGTGCGTGGTCCTCGGGGAACGCGCCCTTGCCGTTCCACGTGGTGACGACGGGGATCTGCCACGTCTCGGCGAGGGCGAGCACCTCGTCTGCCGAGTCGGACGTGATGGCGCCGCCGCCGACGACGATCACCGGCCGTCGAGAGTCACGGAGCACGTCGACGGCCTTGTCGATCGCCAACGGGTCGGGCTGCTGGAGCCCGACCGGCAGCCGCCGTGCGAGGTCGTGGAGCGAGACGTCGGCGGCCTCGGCCTGCACGTCCATCGGCACCTCGATGTGCGCAGGCCCCGGGCGACCGGTCAGCATCGTGCTGAACGCACGGTGCATGATGAACGGCAATTCCTCCACGCGGGTGGCGACCCAGCTGCGCTTCGACACTGCGTCGGTGACCTGCGGAAAGCCGTTGTCGGTGTGCCGCTCCAGTTCCTGGAGCAGACCACGCCCGCGCATGTGGGTGGGCGGCCCGCCAGTGATGCACAGCAGACTCGTCGAATCGCTGTACGCGGTCGCGAGACCGAGCACGGTGTTCGCCGCACCCGCCCCGATCGACGCCACCGCGGCCATCGGCTTCCCGGACACCCGGTAGTACCCGTCCGCGAGGTGCGTGGCGCTCTGCTCGTGGTAGACCTGGATGAACGGGATCTCGGACCCCTTCTCCAGGAACGCATCGGTGAGCGACCAGATCCCGTGGCCGGGAATTCCGGTGACGTACTCGACGCCGTACTGCTTCAGGACCTGGGCGACCACCTGCCCGCCGGTCAATTTCGCCATGATCGTGTCTCCTTGCTGTGTCAGTTCGCTACGCGGGCGGCGTAGCGCAGTCCCTGCTTGGTCAGTCGGCGCACGTTCGGCTCCGACAGGTCTGCCGGCGTGTGGCCGATCGAGTGGTAGAAGACCCGGCCGGCGCCCCACTGGCGCACCCACGCCACCGGGCTGCGCAGTCCCTCCAGCCAGGGCAGGTGCTCGCCGCTGAACTCGGTCTCCGCGAGCACCCGGTTGTTCGGGTCGACGTGCATGTAGTACTGCTCGGACGCCACCGCGAAGTCCTCGACACCAGCGGTCACCTCGTGCTCGCGGTCGGTGATGGTCACCTTGTACGGCTGCGGGAAAGCCTCTCCCGCAGGATGTTCGACGAAGTCGCCGCCGAGGAGGAAGTGGTACTTCAGGCTCGCCCGGAACGCGGCGGCGGCGCCGTGCCACGCTGCGACCCCGGTTCCGGCCACGACGGCGTCGAGCAGGTTCTTCTCCTGCGAATCGCTCAGGTCTTCGGTGGTGAGCGCGTTGTTCCAGCCGAGCACGATCAGGTCGTATCCGGTCAGGTCACGGTCGAGGGTGAAGATGTCCTGTGACTCCTCGACCTGGTAGTTCAGCTCGGAAAACAGTTCGCGTGCCCATGCGGCGATGTCGTACGGATGGTGGCCGGGCCAGCCGCCGTAGAGGTAGAGGACCTTGGTCATGAGTGCTCCCGTGGATGATGAAACCGCAAATGGTGAAACGATTAACTTATGGTGGTGAATCGTATCACCGGCTGGGGAGCTGTCAATGGCTGATGCCGAGGGGGACGTGGGGAGCGTCCGGACGCGGACTAGGATCGGGCTTTGCCAATTGTGCGCTCCGGTGCGCAACGGCCGGTTGCGGCCGATGATCGCCGACGAGGGAGCACCACTTGGTCACGATGAAGGACGTCGCCCGAGCGGCCGGAGTATCGGTCGCCACCGTCTCCTACGCTTTCAGCAAATCGTCGAAGGTCTCTGCGACACAACGGGAACGCATCTATTCCGTCGCCGCGGAACTCGGTTACGCCGGGCCGAACATCGCCGGGAGCAGTCTGCGGTCGGGGCGAATCGGCGCGGTCGGGGTGATCGTGCCCGACTCCCCGGTGCAAGCGCTCGAGGATCCGTCCGTGACCCTGCTGATGAAGGGCATCGCGGAGATCGGGAACTCGGCCGACATCGCCCTCACCCTGTTTCCGGCCTCACGTGGTGGCTCCCCGGATTCACCACCGAACTCGCTGGTTCTCCGTGGACTCGTGGACGGTGTGGTCATCCACAACGTCCCCGACGGTCATCCTCTGGTCGAGGCGATCATCGCGCGCGGTATCCCGGCCGTCGTCGTCGATTCGCCCAGAAGTGCGGGACTGCCGTTCGTGGCCATCGACGACCGGCACGGCGCCTATCTGCAGATGGACCACATCCTGAGCCTGGGCCATCGACGCATCGGGATCATCGTCGACAAACTCGGCCAGGACTCCGACTGCCGGATGGTCACGGCGGACGACGTCGGCGCAGCGACCGAACGCAACGCGCGGGAGCGGCTTGCCGGTTACTACGCCGCGGCCCGTGACCACCACCTCCCGGTGGAGGAACTGTCGATCGTCGTGGCGGGCAACATCGATCGCGCCGCCGGTGCCGAGGCCACCCGGATCCTGCTCGACGCCGCTCGGCCGACCGCTCTCGTGGCGACCTCCGATGTGCACGCGGTGGCGGCGTGGCAGGTGTTACGCGAGCGCGGCCTGACGGTGCCCGACGACATGTCCGTCATCGGATTCGACGACGCACCCGTTGCAGAGCTTCTCGGTCTCAGCACAATTCATCAGCCGATCGTCGAGAAGGGCCGCGCGGCCGCGACGATCCTGCTCGATCGGCTGGGCGGCGGCACCCGCACACGATCGTTGATGAAGACGTCGCTGGTCGTCCGCGCCAGCACCGCGCCGCCGCGCGAATCCAGCACCGCGCCGCCGCGCGAATGATGGCGATGCCCCGCGACGGCCGGGCGTCATCCTCCATGATGGATCGATGACGACTGCGGTGCCGCGACTGGGCGTGACGTTCATCCCGACGATCGAACCCGAGAGGTTGAAGGACTTCGCGCGGGTGGCCGAGGACAGTGGTCTCGACGAGATCTGGTTGTGGGAAGACTGTTTCAAGGAGAGCGGCGTTGCTACGGCGGCCGCGGCACTCGCGTGGACGGAGCGCATCCACGTCGGCGTCGGGTTGATGCCCGTCCCGCTGCGCAATGTCGCGCTCACCACGATGGAGATCGCCACGCTCGCTCGGTTGTTTCCGGGTCGAGTGATCGCGGGTATCGGACACGGTGTGCAGGGCTGGATGGAGCAGGTGGGTGCGCGGGCGGCGTCGCCGATGACCCTCCTCGAGGAATACACGGTGGCGCTCCGGGCACTGCTGGACGGCGA
Organism: Rhodococcus jostii RHA1; assembly: GCF_000014565.1. Classification (NCBI taxonomy): domain Bacteria; kingdom Bacillati; phylum Actinomycetota; class Actinomycetes; order Mycobacteriales; family Nocardiaceae; genus Rhodococcus; species Rhodococcus jostii. The sequence continues at coordinate 4,815,645 of NC_008268.1, forward strand.
GTCGGTGAGCACGCAGGGGCGGTACGTTCGGCTCGACGGGGTGAGACTCGACTGGCCTCCCGCTGAACGGGTTCCGCTGATGCTCGGCGGCGAAGGTTCCAAATCGGTCCGCCTGGCGGCACGTCTGGGTGACGGCAACCTCCTCGCGTCCGCGGTCGGCGACGGCGACATCCGCAGAACCCGCGACCTGATCCTCGACGAAATCGGAGCCGACGGGGTGTCATCGCATCACCTGGTCGTCCCGAAGATCGCCGCTACCGGGGAGGGTGCGCGGCAACGGGTGGACGAGGAACTGGCGCGGTGGGAGAAGCCGGCCGACACCGGAATCGGGGTCGCGGGTGACGCGAACACCGTCGCCGAGGAGGTGCGAAGGCTTGCCCGCCTGGGCGCGACGTCGGTAGCTTTCGCGCCGACCGAGGATGAACCGGACCTGCTGGGCTTCGTCGAGTTCCTCGGCCGCGCCGTCAAACCTCTTATCCCGACGTGAGTGGGAAAGAGTGCCCGAGCACACTTTCCCACTCACGTGCGGGTCAGTTGCCGGTCGGCCAGGTGTCGGACAGGGTGTAGCCGGTAGGGAACGGGTCGGCGGGGTCGAGCCCGACCTGGCTGAGCTCGGTGATGTACGCCTGGCCGCTGACGCGGGGGACCACGGCGTCGTACGTTCCGACCTTCGTCAGTCTGTCGATCCGGCTCTCGAAGCGACTGCCGATCACCGATTCGTGCACGAACTTCTCCCCGACCTCGATGAGGCCCTTCGCCTTCAGCACCGCCAGTCGGGCGGACGTGCCGGTGCCGCAGGGCGAGCGGTCGAGTCGGCCGGGGGAGACCACCACGGCATTCCGGGCGGTCAGCACCCCGTCGGTGCGTGAGAGCGGGCCGACGAACTCGGTCTGGGTGATTCCGGCGAACTCGGGATTGGTCGGGTGCACCGCGGGGATCTGCTCGGCGGCGGCGGTCTTGAGCTTCTGTCCGAGGTCGCAGATCTCGCGCGCCTCGTCGGGTTGCAACTTCAATCCGAGTTGGTCGGCGTCGGCGAGCACGTAGGCCATGCCACCCCCCGCCACCTCGACGGTCAGGGTGCCGTAGCCGTCGAGTTCGAGCGGCACCCCGATCTCGTAGGCGAACGCGGGCTGGTTCTCGAATTCGACGCTCGTCACCTTGCCGTTCTCGCAGGTGCAGCGAATGCGGATGAGCCCGGCGGGTGCTTCCAGCACGATGTCGGTGACCGGTTCGACCATGGGAATCATGCCGGTCTCGAGCAGCGCGGTGGCGACGCACATGGTGTTGCTGCCCGACATGGCCGGGTACTCCGTGGACTCGGCGATGACGTAACCCATCTGGGCTTCGGGGTCCGTCGCCGGGACGACGAAGTTGACGCACTGGGTCACCGAGCCCCGCGGCTCGTGGAGCAGAAGCTGACGGAGGTCGTCGCGATGCTCGCGGAAGTGCTTCATCTTGTCGAAGACCGTGGCGCCGGGGACGTCGCCGATTCCGCCGGTGACGACGTTGTTGATCTCGCCCCCGACGTGACACTTCACTACGTTGACTACTCGACTCCAGCGCACGATCTTCCTCCGTGTGTTCGTCTGCGTTGCGGTGGCCTGGTTCCACCCTGCCAGGACTGAACTTCTCTGTGCCTGCCGGCGAGAGGCGAGGCCGGCAGCGGGGGTGATTGCTGCCGGCCTCTGCGCACGTGTCGGGGAAGGGTCACTCCGTGATGAACGCGCGCGGTCTTCTTGGTGGTGACTAGCGGGCGTAGGTGAGTCCGGTCTCGGCGATGAGCTTGGTGAGCTCTTCCTTCTTGTCCGCGGGCAGCTCACCGTACGGTGCGCGGGGCACTCCGAGGTCCACGCCGACGGCCTGAGCGGCCGCCTTGGTGGCCACGGCGTAGCCCTCCTTGCCGAGGAAGTCGAGGACGTTCCACAGCCGCTTGAAGATTTCGAGGGCCTCGGTGTACTTGCCGGCCTTGGCGAGTTCGTAGATCGCGACGCACTCCTTGGGGGCGAAGTTGGGCGCACCCCAGATGGAAACCGGCGGCACCGGCGGAGAAGGCGGGCAGCACGATCGTGTCCCAGCCGACGAAGGTGTCGATGGCGTCGCCGAGGCAGGTGTCGATGTCTCATCCCGTCAACCTGACCTTCACCGGAAAGGACAACACGGCGATCGTCAGGATGTGGGGACCCGTCGACCGGTGTTCATGGACGCGATGGAGGAACTGATCATCCTCGACCTCCCCGGATGGGATCAGAGTTCCGGCATCAGACGCGAGATCGAGTTCTTCGAGAGCCGGGACAGGCGGGTGAGCCTGTGGTCCGAGGCCTCCGCCGAGTTCGTCGCACCCGAAAGTTCCCCGGTCCGCTGACAGTCCTCCAACTCCCCATGCCGGGCGGTCGTTTCCGTGGCACGGTGGACGGGTAGCCGACCGTGCGGCGAGCAGACGAGATGACGACGGAGGACCATGAACCCCGAGATCCATCACGAGCCCAGCGAGATCAGCTACGACGAGCAGTTCTACCCGGCGCGCCCTCGGCCGTTGAAACCGTCGGTCCGCCGTGCGACCAGGGTCGATGCGCAGACGGGTGAGCCCGTGCCGGACAACCCGAACTATGTGGAGTGGCTGATCAATCAGTCGATCCTGCACGATGCGAAGTTGATCGCGGAGCAGTTGTCCGGCAAGGGCAGCATGTGGCAGAACCCGTATGCCGATCCGAATCCGCGCGCAGCGGTGGAACGCGGATCGGTGTGGTTCACGGCGTACCCGATTTCGATCATCACGGCACCGGGCGCGAGTTTCCTGAGTTCCCTCGGTGACGAGTCCCTGTGGCAGGCGTTCTCCGAGATCGGGGTGACGGCCGTCCACACCGGGCCGGTGAAGCAGGCGGGCGGGATCAACGGGTGGCGGGCCACGCCGTCGGTGGACGGCCACTTCGATCGCATCAGCATGCAGATCGACTCGGCATTCGGGACCGAGGAGGAGTTCCGCAGGCTCTGCGTCGTCGCCGCCGCGTACGACGGCATCGTCATCGACGACATCGTCCCCGGTCACACCGGCAAGGGCGCCGACTTCCGGCTCGCCGAGATGGCGTACGCCGACTACCCCGGCATCTACCACATGGTGGAGATCGAACAGCAGGATTGGCACCTGCTTCCTCGTGTGCCGGAAGGCCGGGACTCGGTCAACATCGACGCCGACACGGAGGCGCAACTCGCCAGGGCCGGGTACATCATCGGCCAACTCCAGCGCGTCATCTTTTACGAACTCGGTGTCAAGGAAACCAACTGGAGTGTCACCCCCGTGGTGAAGGGGGTGGACGGCATCGAGCGGAGATGGGTGTACCTGCACTATTTCAAGGCCGGGCAGCCCTCCATCAACTGGCTGGATCCGTCGTTTGCGGGCATGCGTCTCGTGATCGGCGACGCGTGCCACTCCATCGCGGACCTCGGTGCGGGCGCGCTTCGACTGGACGCCAACGGATTCCTCGGGGTCGAACGCCGAACCGAAGGACTGCCCGGGTGGTCGGAGGGGCATCCACTGTCCGAGGCGGCGAATCACCTGATCGCCAGCATCGTGCGGAAGATGGGGGGATTCACGTTCCAGGAACTGAACCTCACCATCGACGACATCAAGGCGATGGGCACGACCGGAGCCGACCTGTCCTACGACTTCATCAATCGTCCCGCCTACCATCACGCCCTCGTCATGGGGAACACCGAATTTCTCCGGCTCACCATGAACCTCGCCCGCGATCACGGTGTCGACGCCGCGTCGCTCGTTCACGCCCTGCAGAACCACGACGAGCTGACGTTCGAACTGGTCCACTTCGCGACGCTGCACAAGGACGACGAGTTCGCATATGGCGGCGAGTCGATCAAGGGGTCGGATCTCGGTGACCGCATCCGTAAAGATCTGTGCGAGAGGCTCACCGGACGGTGGGCCCCGTACAACCGCACGTTCACGACCAACGGGATCGCCTGCACGACCGCCAGTGTCATCACCGCGGCGCTCGGCATCCGCGACCTGGACAGGATGGATGCCGCCGACATCGACACCGTCAAGCAGGCGCATCTGCTCCTGGCGATGTTCAACGCACTCCAGCCCGGTGTCTTCGCCCTGTCGGGCTGGGATCTGTGCGGGCTGCTGCCCGTGCCGTCCGAGGACGTCGCCGACCTTCTCGCCGAAGGCGACACCCGGTGGATCAACCGCGGTGCGCACGACCTGATGGGGGTCAATCCCGAAGCCGCCCGGTCGGAGTCGGGCATTCCCCGGGGCACCAGCCTGTACGGGAGTCTGCCGGTGCAACTGCAGGACCCGACGTCCTTCGCTTGCGGTCTAGCCCGGATCATCGACGTCCGTAACCGGTTCGGCATCGCCACCGCGGTCCAGCTCGACGTGCCCACGGTGTCGCACAAGGGGCTGCTCGTCATGGTCCACGAACTGGCGGACGCGAGTCTCGAAGTGACGGTTCTCAACTTCACGTCCGAGGAGATCGCCCGCGACCGTGCAGTCCCAGTCCCCTGCCGGCCGGATCGCCTGCGGTCAATCTGTTCACCGACGAACAGATCGGCACCGTCGACGAACTCCACAGCTTCCCGATCACCCTGGCCCCGTACGAGGGGGTTCCCGTCGTCGTGCGACCGGGCAGGGCGGACGACGCGGGCTGATCCGGTCACGCTTGTGCGTCCCTGTTGCCCTGGAGCTCGGCCTCGGCGAAGACTGAACTCATGGCCGGCACACAGAGCGAGGCCGAGTTCCACCAGCTACGGACTCCACGGGCCGCGGCCGTCGCCGGTGTCGTCTTCGGTGTCCTTTTCGCCTCCAGCATCGTGCTGCTGCGCACCGGGCTGCCCGGCGAAGCCGCCACCCCGTGGTTACACCACCAACGGCAGATCACGACGGCGCTGATACTCGCACCGTTCGCGGGCATCGCGTTCCTGTGGTTCATCGGTGTCATCCGCGACCGGCTCGGGGACCTCGAAGACCGATTCTTCTCGACCGTCTTCCTCGGCAGTGGGCTGCTGTTTCTCGCCATGACGTTCGTGTCGACGGCAATCGCAGGCGGGCTCCTCGCCGTCTCCCGGCTGACCAACGTTCCGCAGAACGACCTCGTCTTCTTCGGGCGCGAGGTGATGTTGCATGTGAACAACGTCTACGGGGTGCGCATGGCCGGGGTGTTCATGATTTCGCTGGGAACAATCTGGCTGCGCACCGGATTGATGCCGCGGTGGCTGGCTGTCGCCACCTACGCGCTGTCCCTCACCTTGCTGGTGGTCGTGAGTTTCAGTCTCTGGGTGACGTTGGTCTTCCCGGCCTGGGTGATGGTGATCAGCGTGTACATCCTCACCGTGGATCGGCCGCCCTCGATCCCCCCGGACTGACCGCCGTTCCGGGACACGAGGTTCTCACCCGGTACGGGTGATGTGGCGCGAGGGCGCCGCGAGCAACGTCATGACTGCGATTCCCCCGATGATGCGAGGAGAGACAGATGACGGACGCGAAACCCAACATCCTGGTCATCTGGGGCGACGACATCGGTATCACCAATCTCAGCTGCTACAGCGACGGACTGATGGGGTACCGGACGCCGAACATCGACCGCCTCGCCGACGAGGGCATGAAGTTCACCGACTCCTACGGTGAGCAGAGCTGCACGGCGGGTCGCGCGTCGTTCATCACCGGTCAGAGCGTGTACCGCACCGGCATGAGCAAGGTGGGGATTCCGGGCGTCGACATCGGATTGTCGCCCGAAGACCCCACCATCGCCGAACTGCTCAAGCCCCTCGGATACGCCACCGGACAGTTCGGGAAGAACCATCTCGGCGACCTGAACAAGTATCTGCCGACCGTGCACGGGTTCGACGAGTTCTTCGGCAACCTCTATCACCTCAATGCCGAGGAAGAACCCGAACTGCCGGACTTCCCGAGCGCCCTGGACTATCCCAAACTGCACGAGTTGGTCAAGCCGCGCGGTGTGCTCCATTGCTGGGCAACCGAGGAGGACGCCGGTGAGGTCGATCCGCGGTACGGGCCGCTCGGGAAGCAGCGCATCGAGGACACCGGGCCGCTGAACAAGAAGCGGATGGAGACCATCGACGACGAGACGGTAACGGCGGCAATCGACTTCATGACGCGGCAGAAGGAAGCGGACACACCGTTCTTCGTGTGGATGAACACGACCCACATGCACCTGCGGACCCACACGAAGCCGGAAAGCATCGGCCAGGCCGGGCACTGGCAGTCGCCGTACCACGACACGATGATCGATCACGACAAGCATGTCGGCCAACTGCTCGACGCGGTCGACGAACTCGGCCTCGCCGAGAACACCATCGTCATCTACAGCACCGACAACGGTCCCCACGCGAACACCTGGCCGGACGGTGCGACCACCCCGTTCCGCAGTGAGAAGGACACCAACTGGGAGGGTGCGTTCCGCGTCCCGGAGGTGATCCGCTGGCCGGGCAGGATCCCCGCGGGCAGCGTGTCCAACGAGATCGTGCAGCACCACGACTGGCTCCCCACCTTCCTTGCCGCCGCGGGTGCACCGGATGTCGTCGAGCAGCTGAAGACCGGCTACGAGATCGGTGAGAAGACCTTCACGGTGCACATCGACGGCTACAACCTGCTCCCGTACCTCACCGGTGAGGTCGAGACATCCCCGCGCCGGGGAATGATCTACTTCTCCGACGACTGCGACGTGCTGGGCATCCGGTTCGACAATTGGAAGATCGTGTTCATGGAGCAGCGGGCGCAGGGCACCCTCGGGCTGTGGGCGGAGCCGTTCACCGCCCTGCGGGTACCCAAGGTGTTCAACCTGCGCACCGACCCCTTCGAGCGGGCCGACATCACTTCGAACACCTACTGGGACTGGTTCCTCGACCACGACTACATCACGATCTATGGAACATTCATCACCACCCAATTCCTCGAGACGTTCAAGGACTTCCCACCGCGACAGGAGCCGGCCAGTTTCACCATCGACCACGCGGTGGCCAAGCTGCACGCGTACCTGTCGAGGGACTGACCGACGTGGGCGCCGGGCTCGGTGGTTCCTGGTCGGACGGATCGACGCGGTCCGCGATCGAGGACTTCGTCGCACGGGTGACGTCGGCGGGCGGACCGGACTTCGTCGAGCCCGCCGACCGGGTGGCCGTGTTCGACAACGACGGCACACTCTGGTGCGAGAAGCCGATGCCCATCCAGCTCGACTTCACCATCCGGCGCTTCGCCGAGATGGCCGCGAAGGATCCCGACCTCCAGCAGACGCAACCGTGGAAGGCCGCCCACGAGCACGACCTTCAGTGGCTCGGCGCGGCGATGGTCAAGCACTATCAGGGCGACGACGGCGACCTGAAACTGTTGATGGGCGCAGTCACCGAAGCATTCGATTCGATCACCGTCGAGAATTACGACGCAAGGGTGCGGGCCTTCTTCGACGACGCGGATCACCCGACGCTCGGCCGCCCGTACGCAGGCTGCGGATACGCGCCGATGGTCGAGTTGCTGCGCTATCTCGAGGCGAACGGATTCACGATCTACATCGCGTCCGGTGGTGATCGGGACTTCATGCGCCCGGTCGCCGGGCGGCTGTACGGGATTCCGCCGGAACGCGTCATCGGCAGTGCCCTCGGCCTCTCGTACCGTGAAGGGGCGGACACGAGCGACCTGCTCTACAAGGCCGCGATGGACTTCTTCGACGACGGGCCGGAGAAACCGGTTCGAATCTGGAGCAGGATCGGGCGACGGCCGATCCTGTCGGTCGGCAACTCCAACGGCGACCTGCCGATGCTCGCGTTCTCCGGGCTACCCGACCGCCCGTCGCTTCGGGTGCTGATCCTGCACGACGACGCCGATCGCGAATTCGACTATGTCGCGGGCGCGGAACAGGCCCTCGAACACGCACGAGAAAAGAACTGGACCGTGGTAAGCATGAAGAACGATTGGACGAGCGTCTTCTCGCCGGCCGTCACCTGATCAGGCAGAAGGGCAGGCGTGTGGATACCCAGACCGTCTCCGAAGTCCGGCACATCCCCGCTCAGACCTTCACGATGGGTTCGGATCGGCACTATCCGGAAGAAGGTCCGGCGCATCGGGTCGCGGTCGACGCCTTCGCCATCGAGACCCACCAGGTCACCACCGCGCAATTCGCCCGGTTCGTCGGCGACACCGGGTACGTGACGGTCGCCGAGCGGCCGCTGGACCCCGCCGAATTCCCCGGTGCTCCCGCCGAGAATCTGCAACCCGGATCGATGGTGTTCACCCCCACTCGGGGCCCGGTCGATCTGCGTCACCTCAGTCAGTGGTGGACCTGGACCGTCGGTGCGTCGTGGCGGCACCCCACGGGACCGGGTTCGACGATCACCGGCCGCGAAACGCATCCCGTCGTCCACGTCGCCCACGAGGATGCGGCAGCGTACGCGGAGTGGGCCGGGCGGTCCCTCCCCACCGAGGCGCAATGGGAGGCCGCGGCGCGCGGCGGACTCGACCACACCGAATTCACCTGGGGCGACGCCGCCGAGAGCGAATCCCCTCCGCTGGCGAACTACTGGCACGGGGAGTTCCCGTGGCGCCCGGACCCCGGGTACGGCACCACGACCGCCGTCGGTAGCTATCCGCCCAACGACTACGGTCTGTTCGACATGGCGGGAAACGTGTGGGAATGGACCGCCGACTGGTACTCGGATCGGCACGCCGACACAGCGGAGTCGTGCTGCGCACCACGCAATCCGCGTGGGCCCGGCATGTCGGAGAGCTTCGACGCCCGACAGCCCCAATTCCGGGTGCCCCGGCGGGTGATCAAGGGTGGGTCGTTCCTGTGTGCGGACAGTTACTGTCGGCGGTATCGGCCCGCGGCACGGCGGCCGCAGATGGTCGACACCGGGATGAGCCACATCGGATTCCGCTGCGTCACGGCCCTGCCCGGGTCAGAGTAGGACCACCACGGCGAGGAGCGCGAGCACTGTGACGATGCTGGAGGTGACCACGGCGGTGAACGTCGCCGGTGCGAATTCCCCGGATTCGATCTGCCTGCTGATGACCCGATAGCGGATGGTGCCGTACGCGGACACCAGTAGTCCCGCGCCGATCAGGATCAGTCCGGCTGCCACGGCATGACCGCCGCGATTCGGTGCGAACTTGGCGACCGCCACACCGAGCGCGGCGACGCTGATGCCGGTGCGATGCCAGGCGAGGTAGGTCCGCTCGTTGGCGAGATGGTCGCGCGCGGTGCTACCCGTGTTCGGCTGGGTGGGTCCGAAAATGTTGGGGCTCATGCGCCGCTACCCAGGAAGCCGATCTCCGACAGGCGCGACTGGAACCCGGACTCGCCGCCGGACAGTCCCGAGATCCAGATCAGGACCCGGTCGGTGGGTGCGGGCGTCCGGGCCACGATCTGGGTGACCCCGTCACCGAGGGTGGCGCTGCCGATCAGCTGGGTGCGATCGATGCTCGCCCACGCGACGGGCGCGGTCCGGATCTCGACCGTGGTGCCCGGTGTCGGGGAGTCGATCCAGACGGTCCGCAGATCGACGGGCCCGGGAAACGACACGATCAGACCCATTCCTTGCTTCGCCGCCGAAAGTTGCTGTGGGTAACGGTCGGTCGCCCAGGATGTCGCGGGGTTCGCGTCGACGGCGAGGGAGGCAGTGGCACCGTTGTCGGGGAAGCGCAGAGGGGAGTAGGCGGCCGCGGACGACGGGGTGAGCGGCGCCTGACGGGGGTCCGGAACCGGCGCGATCTGGCTGAGCATGCTGTCTGCGACGGCGGCCGGGGGAGCGTCCGACGAGCTGAATGTGGCGCCCGCCGCCCACCCGGCGGCGCCGAGCGCGACGATCAGGGCGAGTGCACCGCTCAACGCGGGAAGCGGCGCGTTCGGCCGGGGTGACAGGTTGGTGGGTGCCGGGCGGGCTCTCTTCGTAGTCGTGGCGAATGCGGATGCCGAGCGGGCCCGCGCGTCCGCCAAGATGCGGTCGAGGGCGTCGACGATCGCCTGCGCGGTGGCCATCCCGGGTCGCCGGGCAAGCGCGTTCATGGCCACGTCGGACAGACGTCGTGGAATCGCGGGCCGCACACGATGCGGCGGGACGACCGAACCGTCACCACGCCTGCCGGCCGGGGGCAGCCCGGCTGCGCGGGTCGCGCCGGACGAGGACAACGGCCACGTGCCGAGCAGCAGGGCGTACAGCAGCGCACCGAGCCCCGCGACGTCGTCGGCTGCGCTGCCGTCGGCAAGTGTGGCGGGGAAGGCGAGGACCGCGAGTCCGTCGTGGGAGATCCGCACCCGGTTGGGATGATCGAGTGAGATGCGGGCACCGAAATGGTGTGCGTCTGCGGTCGCGGCGGCCAGGTGCCGCACGGTGCGAGCGGCATCCAACGGCCGTGGGACCGTGTGCGCGACATCCGCGACACGCCACCCCGGCGTCCATTCTGCGACCACGGCGATCCGGTCGCCGACCGCCGCGATGTCGTAGACCTGTGCGATCCGGCCCTCGTGGCTGAAGCTGGTTCCGGTGGTGTTCCGGCAGAAGCGCGCCACCGGATCCGGACGTGTGTCGGTGGCGCGGACGTGCGCCGAGTCGACGAGGCTGAGCGCGACGTCCCGGCACAGTTCGGTGTCGTGCGCGTGCCACCACTGCACCCAGTCGGGTCCGGCGAACCGGCCCAGGAGCCGGTATCGGGTGGCGACGAGCGTGCCCGGGGCGAGCGGATCCGGGCCCTGCGGCGAATGCGGCAGGGCCCCGGACACCGGCGTCGCTGTCATCTACTCTCCCGGGCTCTCCCCGACCCCGAAAATCCCTGTCAGGCAACTGTCACCCGGCAGCAGAGCAGATATTCGCACGGCACCGGGCCTACTGCTGATCATCCTCGGATGCCGAGCGAACCGTGTGCTTTTCGGCCGACCTAGCCGAGGACGTGCTCCGCGTATCGCGCGACCGCGAGCACCAGATCGTCCGAGTGCCGGGGGCCGATGATCTGCAGACCCACCGGCAGACCCGCTGCGGTGCGGCCGACGGGGATGCTGATCGCCGGCTGCTGCGTCAGGTTGAACGGGTAGGTGAACGGAGTCCACTGCGGCCAGCTCGTGAGATCGCTGCCCGGCGGCACGTCGTAACCGGCCTCGAAGGCCGGAATCGGGACCGTGGGCGTGAGCAGGACGTTGTGCGTCAGATGGAATTTGCCCATCCTGATGCCGATGTCCGCGGCGACCGCGCGAGCGTCGAGATAGTCGACCGCGCTGAACTTCTCGCCCCGTTCCCAGACCTTGCCGAGCCCCGGGTCGACCTTGTCGCGCGCACCCTCCGGGAAGTTCTTCAGCATGGCCGCGGCGCCGGCCGCCCACAGCAACTCGAAGGCCTCGATCGGATCGCTGAAGCCGGGGTCGGCGGCGGTGACCGGCAGACCGGCCGCGTCGAGGGCCTGCACCGCTCGGTCGACGATCGCCCGGACCTCCGGATCGACGGTCACGTAGCCGAGCGTGGGGGAGTACGCGACTCCGAGTCCGACCACGTCGCGGCCGATCTCGCCGCGGAAGGTGGTCGCGAACGGCGCGAGCGACGTCGGGTCGCGCGGGTCGGGCAGCGACAGGATGTCCATCAGCAGTGCCGCATCCTCGACCGTGCGGGTGAGGGGGCCGGCGTGCGCCAGCGGCCCGAACGGGCTCGCCGGGAACAGGGGGATCCGACCGTGGGTGGGTTTGAAACCGACGACGCCGCAGAACGAGGCGGGGATGCGCACGCTGCCGCCGCCGTCGGTGCCGACGGAGCAGGGACCGAGACCGGCCGCGACTGCCGCGGCACTGCCGCCCGAGGATCCGCCGGCCGTCTTGGTCGGGTCGGCCGGGTTGCGGGTGATCCCGCACAGGGCGCTGTCGGTCACGGCCTTCCAGGCGATCTCGGGGGTCGTGGTCTTGCCGAGGAACACCATGCCGTCCTCGCGAAGCCGGGCGGCCACGGGACTGTCGACGTCCCACGGCTGGTCCTCGTCGACGGCCTGTGATCCCCGCAGCGTCGGCCAGCCGTCGGTGAGGAAGATGTCCTTGATCGAGATCGGCACGCCGTCGAGCAGCCCCTTGGAGTAGCCGGTGGTCCAGCGCTCCTCGGATTTCCGGGCCTGCGCGAGGGCTCGCTCCTCGTCGACGAGGCAGTAGGAATTGATGGTGCGGTCACGCTCGGTGATGGCGTCGAGCATCGCTTGCGTCGCTTCCACCGGCGAAAGTTCTCCGGACGAGAAGGCCGTGACCAGTTCGACGGCGGTCATGTCGGTGGGATTCATGAGAACTCCTTCAGCCTGGACGTTCGGGCCCTGTCTTCATCGGCTCGGTACGTACCCGAGGTGCTTGTCAACTACGTTCTCGAGCGGGTACCCCGCAACCCAGCGTTCGAAATTGTCGGTGAACACGGTTACGAGGTCATCTCGCCAGCCGGCGAAGTCGCCCGAATTGTGGGGCGTGATCGAGACGTTCGGCATGTCCCAGAGTGGATGGCCGGCGGGGAGCGGTTCCGTGTCGAACACGTCGAGCGCGGCGCCCGCGATCGTCCCCGCCCGGAGCGCTGCGACGAGGTCGTCGGTGCGGACGAGCTCACCGCGTCCGACGTTCACGAACCGGGCTCCCGGCTTCATCGCGGCGAACGTCGAGTCGCGGAACAGGTGGCGGGTCTGGTCGGTGAGCGGTGCCACCGCGATCACGTAGTCGGCGGCGGCGAGCTGCTCCGGGAGATCTTCCGTTGCGGTGACCGTCCCGAAGTCGGGGTCGGCGTTGCGTGCGGTGCGGCCCGACCCGCTGACCTTCATACCCGCCGCGCGGAGAAGCCGTGCGATCGCGCGGCCGATGGGACCGGTGCCGACGATCAGGGCGGTGCGGCCCGCGATCCGTTCGGATTCGCGGTGCTGCCACGTGTGGGACTGCTGCAGGCGCAGCGAGCCCGGCAGATCCTTCGCGAACGAGAGGATCTGGGCGAGCACGTACTCGGCGATCGCCCCGTCGAACACGCCCCGTGAGTTGGTGATCGTGACGTCGCTGTCGCGGGCCTCGGGGAACATCACGGGATCGACGCCTGCCGCGGCGATGTGCAGCCACTGCAGCGAGCCGGCGGCGTGCCAGGCTCCCGGCACCGCGTCGGTGAGGAAGTCGTAGAGGAACAGCACGTCTGCGCCGTCGAGGGCGTCGCTCAGCCCCGCCTTGCCGGTGTAGCGAACTTCGGCACGGGACGCGACGGGTGCCATGAGTTCGTCGCTCGGCAGGACGTGGGCATGTAGCACCGCGACGATCGGGTTCCGACTCACGTTGACACCGTATGAGTAACTCGTATGATTGTCAACAATCTGATAATGCTCGGGCGTGGCCGAAACGAAGGTGAGGCCTGGTGTTGGAACTGAACATTCCCGAATTCGAGGGGCCTATCGCGCAACGGGGAATCGGCATCATCGCCCCGTTCGACCTGGCGCTCGAACGAGAACTGTGGCGATGGGCTCCCCTCGAGGTGAGCCTGCATCTGGCGCGCACGCCGTACGAACCCGTGCCCGTCAGCCTGGAGATGGCCGAACTCGTGTCCGAGCGAAGACACCTCATGGCGGCGACGCGCGACGTCCTGCACGTCGAACCCGAGGTCGTGGCCTACCTGTGCACGTCGGGAAGTTTCATCAAGGGCCTCGAATACGAGCGAACCCTGTGCGACGCGATCTGCGAGGCCGGCGCCCAGCACGCGATCACCACGTCCGGTGCGCTGGTCGAGGCGATCGAACACCTCGAGCTGAGCAGGCTGTCGGTGATCACGCCGTACGACGCCCCGCTGACCGAACGACTGCACGCGTTCCTCCACGAGGCGGGCACCGAGGTGGTGCGCTCCGATCATCTCGGGCTCGGCGGTGGCATCTGGAAGGTCAACTACCGCACGATCGCCGAGCGGATCATCGCCGCGGACGACCCCAGGTCGGAGGCGATCTTCGTGAGCTGCACGAATCTGCCGACGTACGACGTCATCGCCCCGCTCGAGCAGGAGCTCGGGAAACCGGTCCTCACCGCCAACCAGCTCACGATCTGGGCCTGTCTCGGCCGGATGAAACTCCCCATGACGGGCCCCGGCAAGTGGCTCCGCAACGTCTTCTGACATCACCCCTCACGACACGGAAAGAGGAGAACGTATGACGAGCACGCCGACCCCCACTGTGGGATTCATCTACCCCGATCACGCCGCCGAGGACGACTACCCCTTCGCCGCGGAGATGCTCGGAGTGGATCTGCCGGTCGTGCACATCTACGGCACCGACCTGCACGCCGTGCCCGAACTACTCGACCTCGGGAGCCCTGAGAAGCTCGCAGGCGGGGCCGCACTCCTCGCCGAGGAGAAGCCGGACGCCGTCGTGTGGGCCTGCACCTCGGGCAGCTTCGTCTACGGTCCCGACGGGGCGAAGCAGCAGGCCGAGACGCTCGCCGCGGCCACCGGTGTACCCACGTCCAGCACCAGTTTCGCGTTCGTCCACGCCCTGCACGCGCTGGGGATCACCCGCGTCGCGGTGGCCGCCAGCTACCCGGAGGACGTCGCGAAACTGTTCGTCGAGTTCCTCGCCGCCGCCGGTATCGAGGTGCTGTCGATGTCGAGTGCGGGAATCGACACCGCGGCCGAGGTCGGTCTCCTCAGTCCGGAATCCGTGGTGGAACTCGCGGTGGAGAACGACCACCCGGACGCCGAAGCCCTGCTCATCCCTGACACGGCCATGAGGACGCTGGGTGCGCTGAGTACTCTCGAGCAGCGCCTCGGCAAGCCGGTCCTCACGGCAAACCAGGTGACCATCTGGGAAGGCCTGCGTCTTGCGGGCCACACGGCGGTGCACCCGTCGTTAGGAACCTTGTTCGAGAAAGGCCACAGTCATGGCTCTGACTGACCTGGAACCCGTCAGTCGTCAATCGACTGCCGAATTCATCGCGGACCGCCTGCGGGTCGCCATCATGAAGGGTGCACTCGAACCGGGTGCGCAGCTGGGCGAGGCGGAACTGGCCGCGCATTTCCAGGTCTCGCGCGGGCCGCTGCGCGAAGCCATGCAGAGACTGGTGTCCGAGGGCATACTGCACAGCATCCGTCATCGCGGGATCTTCGTGACGGAGCTGACCCTCGACGACGTCGTCGACGTGTACCGCAGCCGCTCTGTCATCGAGCGCGGGGCGCTCGAGATGATTCTCGACGACGGCCGCCGGGAATCCACCTACCTGGCGCTCGAACCCGCCGTGCTCGTGATGCAGGCCGCGGCCGAACGCGGCGACGCCGCCGCCGTCTCGGACGCCGACCAGCAGTTCCATCAGATCCTGGTGGAGAGTTCGGAGAGCCCGCGGCTCATTCGCGCGGCGAGGACGCTGCTGATCGAGACCCGGATGTGCCTGGGTGCGTTGCAGACCACCTACGACGACATCCGCGAGCAGGCGCAGGAACATGCCACCCTGCGCGAGGCGATCCGGACGGGTACAGCTGGAGAGGTGCAGAAACTGCTCGCCGAACACCTGGACGACGCCGTCCAGCGGCTCCGCGCCGACCAGAAGACTCTGTCGTCGTAGCGACAGAGAAGTAGAGGTAAGTGCCGAGGAGGGACAATGACTCAGGTAGCTGAGGTTCAGGGATACACCAACCACCACGATCGCTACCCCACTCGGATCGCCGCCGAGCCGTCGATGCTCCAACGGGCCGAACCCGCCGTGTGGGGCACACCCGCCGACGGGCCGTTCGATTCGTCGGCCCTCGCCGGACACGAGTCACGCGGCTTCACCATCATCGACAACATCCTGAACGCCGGCGAAGTGAAGTCGTGCCGGGAGGAACTCGAC
This sequence comes from Rhodococcus jostii RHA1, assembly GCF_000014565.1. Taxonomy (NCBI): domain Bacteria; kingdom Bacillati; phylum Actinomycetota; class Actinomycetes; order Mycobacteriales; family Nocardiaceae; genus Rhodococcus; species Rhodococcus jostii. The sequence continues at coordinate 4,831,454 of NC_008268.1, forward strand.
CGGCTGTCCCGGGACCCCGCGATGCGTGACAGCGGGCGCGTCATCTGCGAACGCGGCACCGACGAGGTCCGTTCCGTCTTCGACGTGCACCGGCGCAGCGACGTGGTCGCCGAGCTGATCCGCGACGGCAGAATTCTCGACCGCGCACGGCAACTCCTCGGCTCCGACGTCTACATCCACCAGAGCCGGATCAACTCGATGCCCGGGTTCAAGGGCACCGGCTTCTACTGGCACTCGGACTTCGAGACCTGGCACGCCGAGGACGGTCTCCCCGTCCCGCGGGCCGTCAGCTGCTCGATCACGCTCACCGAGAACTACCCGTTCAACGGGTCGCTGATGGTGATGCCCGGTTCGCACAAGCGATTCGTCCAGTGCGTCGGCGCCACCCCCGACGAGAACTACACGTCGTCTCTCGTCGCCCAGGAGGTCGGGGTTCCGCGTCGTGAAGACGTGACCCGGATGGCGGGGGAGTTCGGGATCGACCAGTTCACCGGTGCCGCAGGCACCGCGCTGTGGTTCGACTCGAACGTCATGCACGGGTCGGGGAACAACATCACGCCCTACCCCCGGTCCAATCTGTTCCTCGTGTTCAACAGTGTCGAGAACACCCTCGTCGAGCCGTTCGCCGCGGCGCGTCCGCGGCCCGAGTACATCGCGTCACGCGACTTCACGCCGCTGTCCTGACGTGAGTGGCACAGCGTGCTCCGGCACGCTGTGCCACTCACCTATGCGGGGACTTCGTGCAGGGCTCGGGCGAGATGGGCGAGCTCGGGAATGTCGGCGGCCCGATCGAGCGCCGCCTCCAGCGTGGCGTCGTGAGTGGGACGAGCCTCGTCCAGTGCGGCCCGGCCGGCCGGTGTGAGCTCGGTGTAGATGCCGCGGCGGTCGTCGTCGCACAGAATGCGGGTGAGCAGTCCGCGGTTCTCCAGACGGTTCACGAGCCTGGTCGTAGCGCTGCTGCTCAACGCCGCCGCGCGGGCGAGTTGCGCCATGCGCATGTGCCAGCCGTCCTGGCGGCTGAGGGCGTCGAGCACCGTGTACTCGACCACCGAGAGATCGTGCCCACGCTGCAGGGCGCGTTCGAGCTCCGCCTCGAGTAGCCCGTGCAGGGCCGCGAGCGTGCGCCATCCCTGCGACCGGATCTCGACGGCGTCGTCAGCGACTGCCATGGCCCACCTCCTGTGGATACGACTGCCAGATCAGAATACCAGCTTGCGCACATAGAAGGCGTGTGCAACTATTTATACCGCGCCTGCAACTAATGCAGACGCGGTATTCGAGCTAGCGCTCTTATCTCCCAGTCTGTACGAAAGGAGTGGCTGCGATGCCACTGGGTCTGCTCGCCCTCGCAATGGGCGGCTTCGGGATCGGTCTCACCGAATTCGTCATCATGGGATTGCTGCCGGAGGTGTCGGCCGATTTCCAGGTGAGCGAGTCGGTGGCCGGCTACCTCATTTCCGGCTACGCCCTCTCCGTCGCCATCGGAGCGATCGTCATCACCGCAGCCGTCACCCACTTCGACCGCAAACGTGTGCTCCAGGCGCTGATGGTGCTGTTCATCGGCGGCAACCTGCTGTCGGCACTGGCCCCGACGTACGACGTCATGATGGGCGGACGCGTCCTCGCGGCCCTGTGCCACGGCGCGTTCTTCGGCATCGGCTCGGTCCTCGCCGCCGACCTCGTGCCCGCAAGCAAGCGGGCAGGCGCGATCGCGACGATGTTCGCGGGTCTGACCATCGCCAACGTTCTCGGTGTCCCGTTCGGCACGTTCCTCGGTCAGCAGTTCGGCTGGCGCTCCACGTTCTGGGCCATCACCGTCATCGGTGTCGTGGCGCTGATCGGCATCGCAACGCTGGTGCCGTCCGTGTCCCGTCCGGCGGACGCACCGGAATCCGCCGGTCTGCGTAGCGAACTGCGGGCCTTCCGATCTCCGCAGGTGTGGTTCTCGATCGCCGTCACCATCCTCGGATTCGGCGGTATGTTCGGCGCGTTCACGTACATCGCGTTCACCCTCACCGAGGTCGGCGGATTCGCCTCGACCAGTGTCCCCTGGCTCCTCGTGCTCTTCGGCGGCGGTCTGTTCGTCGGCAACGTCCTCGGTGGACGTGCCGCCGACAAGGCACTCACCCGCACGCTGATCACGATCCTCGCCGTGCTCACCGTCGTGCTCGTCGTGTTCGCCCTCACCGCGGGGAGCAAGCCGATGACTATCGTGGCCCTGTTCTTCATGGGCGCCTTCGGTTTCGCGACCGTCCCCGGACTGCAGATGCGGATCATGAACTACGCGGCGCAGGCGCCGACCATGGCGTCCGGCGCGAACATCGCCGCGTTCAACGTGGGCAACGCACTCGGGGCCTGGCTCGGCGGCATCACCATCGCCGCGGGACTCGGCTTCACGTCCCCGATCTGGATGGGTGCCGCACTGACCGTGGGTGCGCTCGCCGTTCTCGTCCTCGCCACCGCACTCGACCGTCGGCCGAAAGGTCAGTCGGTGGAGGAGGATCCGGCGGTGGTGTCGGTCTGACGTCAGCGCGGCAGCGTCGCGTCGCCCGGTGCGCGCGAGATGGTGGCGATCGTGTTCTCGTTCTGACTGGTGGCGTAGGCCCTCGCGCCGTCGGCGGAGACCGCGACGCCACCGGCGCTGCCGCCGACGGCGAGCGACGTCACCTCGGTGTTGGTGCCCGGATCGAACACGGTGACGGCCCCACCCTCGGAGTCGACGACGTACAGGGTGTGTCCGTCCGCGGTCACCGCGGCACCGCCCATCGTCCCGTCGACACCGAATGTGGCGGTCACCGTGTTGGTGGCCGCGTCGATCACCGACATCTCCGCGCCGCTCCGCACGTAGGCCCGGTCGTTCGTGGCCGTCACGGCACTGGGGTGGGAGGCGACGGGAATCGTGTCGACGACGGTCGTCGTCGCCGTGTCGATCACCGTCACCGTGTTGTCGGAGGAGTTGGTGACGTACACGTGCGTGCCGTTGGCCGCGAGCTGGATGGGGAAGGCGCCGACCGGAACCGTGGCGGTCACCGTATTCGTGGCGGTGTCGATCACGGAGACGGTACTCTCGACGCCGTTGGTGACGTAGGCGTGGGCCCCGTCTGCGGATACCGCGACCGCCAAGGCGAATTCGCCGACCGCAATCGTGGCCGCCACGGTGTTGGTGGCGGTGTCGATCACGGACACGCTCCGGTCGGCGGTGTTCACGACGAACGCCCTCGCACCGTTCGGGGTGACGGCGATTCCGGTGGGTCCGCCGCCCACCGGGACGGTGGCGGTGACGGCGTTCGTGGCGGTGTCGATGACGGAGACGCTGTTGGCCCCGGAGTTCGTGGCGTACGTGACGGCGCCGCCTGGTGCGACCGCCACCTGCATCGGCGTCTGCCCGACGGGAACGGTGGCGGTCACGGCATACGTCGGCGCCGCACCGGCGGTGGTGGCCAGGAGGCCCAGCGTGGCGACGCCGATCGTCAGGACAGTCGAAGTGCGGGCGAACATCACCGTCGTAGTGTCTCTCGCACCGTGGCCGTCGTCCGGGATGTCCGCAAGATCACGTGGCAGGCCCGGCGAGTCCCCCCGAGTTCGCGGTCTCGCGGGTTCGCTGCGCCAGCTCGCTCAGGCGACGGGCGCGGGCGATCTCGGCCGGAGTGAACGGCTCGTCCGCCGGCCGCACGAAGACGAGCGGCTCACCCTCACCCGACGGGATCTCGACGGACGCCCCCGTGGGCGGATGGTCGCTCACCCGCGAATCGACGTACTGGGCGCCGAGAAGCTCCGCGATCGACAGGGGCAGTTCGGACGGATCGGCCGCCACCCGCGCCGCCAACGTCAGTGCCTTGGTCTGGCCGTCGATCAGCGCGAGCGCCGACGCCGGCCAGATTCCCACACTGCGTCCGCCTCCGGCCCGGACGGCATGCGCGAGCGCCTCCGGCGACGTCTCGCGGCACGCGCCGACGATCAACTCGTCGAGCGAACCGCCGTCCAGGTGATGGACGTGCACCGTCAGGATGTTCGCCTCCAGCTTCGCGAGATTGTGGGCCAGCGATTCGAGCTGTCCCGGTTGGTCGCTCACCCGGACACGGATGCGCCAGAGCGACTGCCCCGTCGGGAGAGGGCCGTGCTTGCCGTCGGGCGGACCGTGCAGCCAGCCGCCGAGCAGTCTCATCGCCGACGGCTCCACCACCCAGATCACCAGCACCGTGGTGCTGACGGTCAGGACCGTGACGGTCATCAGATAGGAGACGTGGAAGTGAATGACCAGGGCATGGAGCAATAGTTCGACGGGAAAGACGGCGCACAGTTTCGCGAGCGCCAGGCGGACGCGACGGGGGTGCGGAAGCCGGCCGCACACCTCACACGCGTTGACATGAACTCCGGGTTCTCTCTCGGCATCGTTCATGCGCCCACTGTCGTCCGGAAGTATTGCCGGGTAGTTTCATCCCACGGTCGGTGGTGTGACGGATGATCGTGAAATGCGTTGGGGTGCAACGCCGATGTGGTGGGACAGACACCGCGTCACCGCGTGTGATCGGGGGCACGTGGACGGCTATCCGACCTCGAATTCGTTCGACGTCCCGGTGAACGAGGTGATCGCGCCTGCCGCGTCGCGGCTGTTGCCGAAGTGCTGCACACGGTAGCGCCCGGCGGGAGTTCCGGCGGGGACGTCCCACGTGATCTGCGCGACCGACCGGTTCGACCCGGTGCGCGTCCAGCGGTACTTGGTCGACCAGTCGCCGTCGTCGGCGTGACGCACCCAGCCGTCGCCGCCCCGGCGCTGGATCTCGAGGAACGTGCCACGCCGGCGCGGGTCGTTCCGGGGGTGGCCGGTGACGAACTCGACCGTGACCTGTTCGCCCGCCGACACTTTCGCGGCGGGCTCGGTCAGTACGTCGCCGAAGACGCGCCCTGCCGGTGGTTCGTCGTGGTCGACGCCCGGACCGGCGTACGGCTGGAACTGCGACAGGTCGCGGGGCGCTGGGCCGCGGGGAACGTCGCGGCCGGTGCGCATCGCGTCCGCGAGCGCCGCGAATCCCTGCTGGTACGCGGGCAGCGTGTAGCGGCCGAAGAGGGTCGAGCCGCCCTCGTACTGCTGCGCGTCGTACTCCTGCGGGGTGGTGCAGTAACTCGCGTACGAGTTGGCGTAGCCCTGGAAGATCACGTTCTCCAGCGGCACACCGAGTCTGTCGGCGACGGTGCGGCGGATCCGCAGCCCGGACACGATCGTGAATTCCGCCGGGCCGCCCACCACGTACACGCCGCCGATGCGGATGATCTGAATCTTCAGCACGTGCGGAACCCACCCGTCGGGTGGCAGCAGACCGACGGCCACGAGCACGAGTTTCGGGGCCTGCGCGTCCTGCAGCCACTGCGGGATCGGAGCGTCCATCCCGCCGAGCGCGTCGACGAGCGGGTTGGTGGTGCCTTCCGGGAAGATCGGGATGGCCGGACCGTCCTCGGTGCTGCCCGCGCTCATGGCGGCCCCGACACACGCGGGGGACGTGCGATAGGTGCGGCCGTCGGGGGTGAATTCGCCGCCGACCTCCTGATTCGCCATGTCGAGGTACATGATTCGGCTGTCCACACCGCCGGTGAGAATGTCTGACGCCGATTCCCACGCCGTGCGTGCGGCCGCGACCTGCCGTCGCCCGATGATGCGGGTGTTCTCGAATTCGTCGTCGGTGGGTCCGTGGCCGGGCCGGAGGTCGAGGTTGGGGGACATGTCGCCGGTGTTCGTCTGCGGGAACGCGGCGACGAAACGAGGCTTGTCGTCGTCGAGGTAGCGGACACCCTCGTGGTCGTGCTCCCAGAAGTAGGCGGCCGCACCCTTGTTGTCGCCGGATATCAGATGGTTCGTGTTGGTGAGCGAAGCGCCGTGGGTGGGGAACCAGTTGATCGCCCCGACGTCTCTGCCGCCCTGCGTGATTCGCAGGACCCGCATCGACGTGTCGATGCCCAGGGGGTAGTAATCCCGGTCCTCGGAGGGGTTGCGGCCGAAGGCGATCCGCGAACGGTTGACACTGGCATCGGTGAGTTCGCTGCGCCCGTACGACACCGAACCTGGAGCGAGGGAATCGTGCGCTGCGGTGATCGCCTCGACGATGCCGCAGACCTCGGCGTCGAACACTTGACGATTGTGGCCGAGCACGGCGAGGTTGTAGGCGTAGTCGTGGGACGCCCCGCCGCACGCCGCGTGGGAGTGCACCGCCGTGAGCATAACGTTCCGCTCCGTGTACAGGCCGCCGTGGAGTTCCGCGAGCCGGGCCAGCACGGCGTCGTGCACGGACTGAAAGATCATGCACACGTCGACGCACACGTAGACCACGCGCTGCCGACCGGGCTCGGCGAACACGAACGCCCGCGCACGGGTCCGCTGATGCAGTCCCTCGGCGCGCTGCTCGAAGCTGGAGTACCCCATCATCCCGACGTCGGCGACCGGCCCGGTGGCGTCGGAAATGCCGACCCCGATGAGGAATTCGGAGTCGGGGTCGGGATTTGCGGGTGCCGTCCCGGAACCGAGCGTGGCGAACGTCGGAGTCAGGGCCGCCCCCGCGAGCACGCTGCGTCGTCTGATCTGCACTACCGATCGTCCTTTCGGCGGCCGTCCCCCCAGGGGTGCCACGAATTGGTCAAGCGTCCAGAACCGTAGCCGGTATTGGACCCCAGTTCGGTCATCGGCGCAACCCCCCCACTCATGTGCGGTCAGACGGGCTGCGCGTCCCCGAACGTCATCTTCAATTCGGGGATCGAGGACGTGACGAGTGCCCGTTTCGGAAGTCCCAGCGACCGTAGTTCGTCCGCGATCGGGTGGCTGCCCAGTTTGAGCTCCGCCCCTCCGGGCCGGGAGCGGATCCCGGTCGGGTGCATGTCCCAGGTGGTGAATCGGGTGAGCCCGTCGAGGTGCGAATAGGCGGCGAGCGACGTGCCTGCCCCCGAACCCGGCACCGCAATACCCGGCTTGACACTCAACTGTGCGATCAGCCGGCCGTCCCGGCTCACCGAACCGCGCCTGACGGAACCGGTGTGGTCGACGTCGAAATCGGCCAGGACCTTCGGGAAGCCCCAGATGCCGCGGCCGGCGGCCAGAGTGAAGTCGCCGTCGACGGGCAGGTGATGAATCAGCGCACCCGCCCGGCCCCGGGCCAGCGCCTTCAGGTCCCGGGGGACCGAGGTGCTGTCGGCCCGGTGGTCGCGGACGAGGAACGCCACCCCGAATTCGTTGTACGGGCCGAGGTCGCCGTCCACGTAGTCGACGAACACGAGGACGCAGATGCCGCGTCCCGGCCGGAACTGCAGGATCTCGAGGCCGGTGTAGTCGATCAGCGACTGGGCGGCGCGGGTCGGCACCGAATACATCGCCATGAACGCGGACGCGGCCCGGATCTCCACGGGCATGTCGACCTGCTTGCCGAGAACCTGGTGCGACGTCACGGCCCGACCACCCCGCGCAGACCGTCGGCGCCGAACATGGGCTCGAACATCGACGTGAAGTCGGGTCCACGACGCAACATCTGGCCGCCGTCGACGTTGATGATCTGCCCCGTGATCCAGGTGGAGTCGGGGCCGAGGAGGAACTTGGCGAGCGCGGCGATGTCGGTGACCTCGCCGACCCGTGCGATCGGGGTGTTGGCCAGGTAGTCGTCCAGGACGGGCCCGCCGTCGGTGATGAGCGCGACGAGGTCGGTGCGGGTCAGTCCGGGGCGGATGCAGTTGACGCGGACGTTGCTGGCCCCGAGTTCGTCGGCGGCGAGTTGCGTCAGGTTGTCGACACCCGCCTTGGACGGACCGTATGCGCCGAACCAGCGGTGCGTGTTGCTGCTCGCGATCGAGGAGATGGTGACGATGGAACCGCCGCCTCCGGCGACGAGCGCCCGCGCGGAATGCTTGATCGTCAGCATGGTGCCGGTGACGTTCAGGTCCACGGTCCGCCGCCACGCGTCCACGTCGAGTTGGGTCACGGGTCCCACCGTTTCGTTCCCGCCTGCGCAGGTGACGACGCCGTGGAGCTGCCCGGTGCGCTCGGCCGCTGTTGCGACAGCGCGGATGACGTCGTCCTCGTTCGTGACGTCGGCGGTGACCGTGTCGACCGTCCCCGCGGGATCGCCGGTGGTGATCTGCTCCGCTGCGCGTGCCAGTTTCTCCTCGTTGCGACCGCAGATCGTGACGTGGACGCCGTCGGCCGCGAGGGCGGTGGCGACACCCAGTCCGATGCCACTGCCGCCACCGGTGACGAGTACGGACGTCTTCGCGAGCCCGCTGCTGCCGTCGTTGGTAACCACGTACACCTCCAGGTAATAGAACTCGTGTCAATTATCGAGCCGAGGATCTGTGAAACTTGCCGCTATACCACTGCGTCATAATAGGAACACGTTCTATTATCGGGGCACGATCGGCGGGATTCAATGCGGAGGAGTGCCTCGATGACGAACAGGCCGGATTTCGATCTGATCGACGGACGGTTCTACTCGGGCGAACTCGGCGACCCTCGGCAGGCCTACGCATGGATGCGCGCCCACGAACCCGTGTATCGGGCGGACGGGATTCTCGGCGCCGCGTCGTACGAGGCCGTCCTGGCGGCCGAACGCGACCCGGAGTTGTTCTCGAACGCGGGCGGCATCCGGCCCGGGCTGGGCCCGTTGCCGCAGATGATCGACATGGACGATCCACAGCACCTGCAACACCGTCGCCTCGTCAACGCCGGATTCACCCGCAAACAGGTGGAAGCGAAGATCGGCCGGATCCGGGAGATCTGCGATCACCTCATCGACGCCGCGTGCGACAAGGACGAAGTGGACTTCGTGCGCGACCTGGCCGCGCCGCTCCCCATGGCCGTCGTCGGCGACATGCTCGGCATGCGGCCCGAGGAACGCGACACGTTCCTGCAATGGTCCGACGACCTGATGAACGCACTCGGCAGCAACGCCACCCCGGAAGAACTCCAGGCCCAGGCCAACGCGTACCTGGCATTCAACGAATTCACGCTCCGGACCATCGAGGAGCGGCGGCAGAATCCGACGGACGACCTCACCAGCATCCTCGTGCACAGCGAGATCGACGGGCACCGGCTCAGCGACCCGGACATCGTCGGCGAAACCCTGCTGATCCTGATCGGCGGCGACGAGACCACCCGGCACGTCCTCAGCGGCGGCATGGAACAACTGATGCGTCACCCCGACCAGCATCAGCGGCTCGTGAACGACCCCGACGGGATCCCGGCGGCGGTCGAGGAGATGCTGCGCTGGTCTTCGCCGATCAAGAACATGTGCCGCACCGTCACCCGCGACGTCGAATTCTTCGGAACCGACCTGCGCCAGGGCGAGAAGATGATGCTGCTCTTCGAATCCGCCAACTTCGACGACGCCGTGTTCGACAGTCCCGAGGTGTTCGACATCGAACGGTCGCCGAACCCGCACGTCGCATTCGGTTTCGGCACCCACTTCTGCCTGGGGAACCAATTCGCCCGGCTCGAAGCGAAGATCATGTTCGAGCAACTGCTGTCGCGGCTGCCGGACATGGTGCTCGTCGACGACGGCCCACTGCGGCGTCGTCCCGCCAACTTCGTGTCCGGGCTCGAGGAGATGCCGGTGAAGCTCTAGGCGCTCCGCGCCCGTGCGCAGTTGACGAGTCTCTGGACTCGTTAACCACTCACGGGCGGCGAAGCCGCCTACTCCGGTGCGTCGATGTTCAACTCGTCCGGGTGGGCTCCGACGCGGACGCCGTCGTCCATCGTCTCGATCTCGCTGAGGTCCTGCTCGCTGAGCTCGAAATCGAACACGTCGATGTTCTCGCGGATCCGCGACTCGTGCACCGACTTGGGGATGACGATCAGCCCACTCTGCAGGTGCCAGCGGATCAGCACCTGGGCCGGGCTCTTGCTGTGCCGGTCGCCGATGCGGGTGATGATCGGGTCGGTGAGCAGCGTGTTCGGCTTCGAGTCGTCGCCCCACCCCGAGTTGCTGGTGCCGCCGAGCGGGCTCCACGATTCGACGGCGATACCGTGCTCGACGGCGAACGTCCGGATCTCCTGCTGCGCCAGATGCGGATGCAACTCCACCTGGTCGACCGCCGGAACGACGCCGCCCCGGTCGATCAGCAACTGCAGGTGACGCGGTTCGAAATTGCACACACCGATCGCCTTCGCGCGACCCGACTCGGCGATCTTCTCCAGCGCATCCCACGTGCGGAGGATGCGGTCGTCGTCCTGCAGCGGCCAATGGATCAGGTAAAGGTCGACATAATCGACGCCGAGACGTCCGAGGCTGGCGTCGAACGCCTTCAACGCCGGCTCGTAGCCCTGATCGGCGTTCCACAACTTGGTGGTGAGAAAGATGTCTTCGCGGGCGACTCCCGAGTTCGCGATGCCGCGGCCGACCCCTTCCTCGTTGCCGTATGCGGCGGCGGTGTCGATGTGCCGGTAGCCCGCCTCGTCCAGGGCGAACCCCACGGCGTGTTCGGTCTCGTCGTTGTCCGCCTGCCAGACGCCCAAGCCGAGCTGCGGGATGATGGTTCCGGAATTCAGCACGATGCTGGGTACTCGAGGACTCATGCTGTCCAGGCTATCGACTGTGGTGGGGTCGTGAGGGGTACATGCGCCCTGGCATCATGCGGAGGTGACGCAAATTCGGCTGTTGGCGACGGACCTCGACGGCACCCTGCTGCGGTCGGACCGCACGATCTCCCCTCGCACCGCGCAGGCAATGGAGGACGCGCGACTGTCGGGGGTGGAGGTGGTGTGGGCAACGGCCCGCGCCCGGCACTCGGTCCACGAGCTGGCGCAGTCGTGCGGATTCCGCGGCAAGGCGATCTGCGCGAACGGCGCGGTGGTACTCGACCTGGCCGACGGAACCCCGGTGATCACGGCGACGACGACCATCGCGATGGCGTCGGCCGCAGCGGCCATGGACCGGGTGCGGACCCTGATGCCCGGTGTCGTGTTCGCGAACATCGGTCCGACGCGCTTCGTCGCCGAACCGGCGTACGCGGCGTTGTGCGAGTTCGCCGACCACCACCGGCACCCGCACGAGATGGCGCTGTCGGAACTGCTGCCCGACATCGACGAGCCGATGGTGAAGATCGTCGCCCGGCACCCCGAGGTTCCCAGCGCGGAGCTGTACCGGGCGGCGGTGGCGGCCGGCGTCGACGGCGTCGAACTGACGCACTCCGGGGCACCGTACGTCGAAATGGCGGCGTCCGGCGTGTCCAAGGCGAGCGCGCTCGCCGAGCTCTGCGCGGTCGACGGGATCTCGACGGAGGAGGTCGCCGTCGCCGGGGACGCCATCAACGACGTCCCGATGCTGACGTGGGCGGGCACGGCTCTCTGCCCGTCCAACGCGCTGCCGGAAGTCCTCGCCCTCGCCGACCACATCCTGCCCAGCAACGACGAAGACGGGGTCGCCAGCTACTTGGAGCGGCTCCGCCGCCCGTGAGTGGTTAACGAGCACGGAGACTCTTTAACCACGCACGGGCGGCGGAGCCGCCTACAGTCCGGTGGCGGTGGCCAGTTGCGGCAGGTACTCCCGCGGCTGCCCGAACAGCTGTGCGCTCCCGTGCGCACGTTTGAAGTGCAGCTGCGCGTCGTGTTCCCACGTGATCGCGATGCCGCCGTGCAGCTGGACGGCCTCGGCCGCGACGTGCTGCAGTGCCTCCGAGCAGTACACCTTCGCGATGACGGCGTCCTCGTGCGTCCCCGACAGCGCCGCGGCGTACGACATGGACCTGGCCGTCTCGACGAGGGCGTACATGTCGGCCATGCGGTGCTTGAGTGCCTGGAACGACCCGATCGCCCGGCCGAACTGCTTGCGCGACTTCGCGTACTCGACCGTCTGCTCCAGCGCCGCGGACGCCGCACCCACCTGTTCCGCCGACAACGCGACCAGTGCGACCGTGCGCAACTGGTCGACGAGGTCGGTGGGGGAGACGAGCCTGCGCGCCGCGACTCCGTCGAACACGACCTCCGACAGCGGACGCGTCGGGTCCATCGCCGGGACGCGGCGACGCGTGACGCCGTCCGCCGCCGGGTCGACCTCGAACAATCCGGCGGACGTGGGAACCAGGAGCACATCCGCGACGTCACCGCCGAGCACGTACGACGCCGTCCCCGACAGCGTCTCGCCCGATGCGGTGACCCCGAATCCGGACCAGCCGTCCGCACCTGCCCAGCACAGCGCGGCGACAGTTCCGGCCGCGATGCCGGGCAGCAGTCGGGCGCACGCGTCGTCGTCCCCCGACAGCACCAGCGCCTGCGCGGCCAGCACGGCGCTGCCCAGCATCGGCGACGGCGTCAGCGTGCGGCCCAGTTCTTCCTGCACCACATGCACTTCCAGCAGCGACGCCCCCACGCCGTCGTATTTCTCCGGCACGGCCAGCGCGGCGACGCCGATCTGCTCGCACAGCTTCGACCACAGGGTGTCGTCGTAGCAGTGCTCGGTGGTGATCGCCCGGCGGACGGCGGCCGAGTCGGAATGCTTACCCAGCAGATCCCGGACCGACGACCGGAGCGCGGCCCGCTCCTCGTTGTCGAAACTCATGACGCCTCCACGAGCGAGTCGACGACGCGGCCGCGGTGGTACGCCGGCGTGCCCCAGGCGGTGACCAGCGCCCGGACCTTGGTGAGCCAAAGCGACAGGTCGTGCTCCTGGGTGTAGCCGATGGCGCCGTGCACCTGCAGCGCCACCCGCGCCGCCCGGTACGCGGCATCCCCGCACGCGACCTTCGCCGCGGAGACGTCCCGGGAACTGTCGACGGACCCGTCCCGCACGGACAGTGCTGCACCGTGCAGCAGCGGCCGCGACATCTCCAGCCCGACCGCGACCTCGGCCAGGTGATGTTTGATGGCCTGGAACTGTCCGATCACCTTGCCGAACTGCTTGCGCTGCTTGGCATAGTCGGTGGTCACGTCCAGCAGGGTCTGCCCGAGTCCCTGCAGTTGGGCGGCGGTGGCCAGGGCGCCGAGATCGAATGCGGGCGCGAAGTCGGCGTCGCCGAATGCGTCCCCGGCGGTCAGTGGATACAGCCGTCGCGACTGATCCACCGAGTTCTGCACCGCCCCGGCCTGTCCGAGGCTCACGGTGGCGCCGTCGACGAGCAGGACGAGGTCGGCCGAGTCGGCATCGACGGCGAACGGCACGTGCGGCGCGGCCGCGACCGTGGCGAGTGAACCGGAAGCCAACGCCGCCAACCGGTCCGGGCCCACCTGCGCGAGCAGGGCGGGCGCGACGGCCACGGTTTCGGCCACCGGACCGGGAACGGCATGGCGTCCGAGTTGCTCGACGGCCACGACGAGGTCGACGGCGTCGGCGCCCAGCCCGTCGTGCTCGTCCGCGACGAGCAGTCCGTTGACGCCGGTCTCGGCGAGGCGCTGCCACACCTTCAGGCCCGGACCCGTGTCGCCTGTGTTCCACGACCGGATCACCGCCGGCATGTCCGCCTTCGACAGCAACGCGTCGATGCTGGAAGCGAAGTCCTGATGGGAGGAGTCGAGTGTGAATCTCATCGATCCGCCTTCGGTAGGCCGAGCAGCCGCTCGGCGATCACGTTCTTCTGAATCTCGTTGGTGCCGGCGTAGATCGGCCCGGACAGGGAGAACAGGTAGCCGTCCATCCAGTTGTCCGCGAGCTCCGCCGAGGCGCCCTGCAATTCGAGTGCGGTCTCGTGCGTGGCGATGTCCCACTCCGACCAGAACACCTTGTTGATCGACGATTCGGCGCCCAGTTGCCCGCCGTCGGCCAGTCGGGTGACGGTGCCGAACGTGTTCAGCTGGTACGCGCGGGCGCCGATCCAGGCGTCGGCGACCTGGTTTCGCAGGTCCGTGTCGTCGGTGCGTCCGCTGTTCCGGAACAGCTCCACCAGCCGATCGACGGTCGCGAGGAAACGGCCCGGGCTGCGCAGCGACAGTCCGCGTTCGTTGGACGCGGTGCTCATCGCCACACGCCAGCCCTGGTTCACGCCGCCGATCACCCCGGACTCGCCGGGGTTCGCGGGGTCGTCCGGGACGAAGACGTCCTCGAGGAAGATCTCCGCGAAACCGGGTTCGCCGTCCAGCTGATCGATCGGGCGCACGGTCACGCCCTTCGAGCGCAGGTCGAACATGAAGTATGTGATGCCCTTGTGCCGCTGGGCATCCGGGTCGGACCGGAACAGTCCGAAGCCCCAGTCCGCGAAGCTCGCCCGCGAACTCCACGTCTTCTGCCCGTTCAGCACCCAGCCACCGTCGACGCGCCGCGCGGTGGAACGGAGCGACGCGAGGTCGCTACCCGACTCCGGCTCCGACCAGGCCTGCGCCCAGATGTCGTCGGCGCGGGCCATCCGCGGCATGATGCGGGCCAACTGCTCGGCGTTCGCGTGCTCGAACAGCGTCGGGGCGAGCAGGAAGATGCCGTTCTGGCTGACGCGTCCGGGCGCACCCGAACGGTAGTACTCCTCCTCGAACACCACCCATTCCAGCAGCGACGCGTCCCGTCCACCCCGCTCCTCCGGCCACGACACCACCGACAGCCGGGCGTCGGCGAGTGTGCGTTCCCACTCGCGGTGCGCCTCGAAACCCTCGGCGGTGTCCATCGACGGCAGCGGCTCGGCGGGAACGTTGTCGCGCAGGAAGGTTCGCACCTCCTCGCGGAAGGCGACGGTGGCGGCGCCGAACTCGAGATCCACTTACTTCGCCCCTTCGTTCGAGTTGCGTGCACTGGCCGCCATCGACTTGGCATCCATGCCGCCGAGCGGATCGGTGTCGATCTCGGCGTTGTGCGCGTGCGCGAAGTGGTGGAGGCCGAAGACGGAGTCCATGCCGTTCCGCATGCCCATCTGGTCCTCGCACTGGTTGACGGCCTTCTTGGTGAGCGCGAGCCCGAACCGGGGCATGGCGGCGATGCGCCCGGCGATCGCGAGCGTCTCCTGCTCCAGGTCCTCGCGGGGCACGACGCGGTTGACCATGCCCACCTCGTACGCGCGCTGCGCGGTGAACCGGTCGCCGGTGAAGAGGATTTCCTTCGCGAACCGCGGTCCGAGCATCCACGGATGCGCGAAGTACTCGACCCCCGGAATGCCCATACGTACGACCGGGTCGGAGAAGAACGCGTCGTCCGACGCCACGATGAGGTCGCACACCCACGCCAGCATCAGCCCGCCGGCGATGCAGGCGCCCTGGATCATCGCGATGGTCGGCTTCGGGATCTCGCGCCAGCGACGGCACATCCCGAGATAGACCTCCATCTCGCGCGCGAACCGCTGGTCGCCACCCGGCTTGTCGACGTGGTCCCACCACATGACGGCCTTGTTGTCGTAGTGCACGTGATGGTCCCGGCCCGGGGTCCCGATGTCGTGCCCGGCGCTGAAGTGCTTCCCGTTGCCGGCGAGGACGATCACCTTCACGTCGTCGTCCTCGACGGCCCGCTCGAACGCGGCGTCGAGGGCGTACGTCATCACCGAGTTCTGGGCGTTGCGGTAGTCGGGGCGGTTGAGCGTCACGAATGCGACACCGTCACGCACCTCGTAGGTGACGACGTCACCCTCGTCCGGAACCGTCATTTCTTCTCCTCACGCAGAACGTTTTTCATGACCTTCCCGGAGGGGTTCCGGGGGAGGGAGTCGACGAAGCGCACCGATCGGGGCACCTTGAAGTTGGCGAGTCGCTCCTTGCAGAACGCGACCACGTCGTCCTCGGCGAGCGTGACGCCCGGCTTGGCGACCACGTAGGCCCGCCCGACCTCGCCCATCCGCTCGTCGGGAACACCGATGACGGCAGACTCCGCGACGCCGTCGAGTCGGGCAAGGGCGTTCTCCACCTCAGCGGGATACACGTTGAAACCGCCGGAGATGTACATGTCCTTGAGGCGGTCGGTGATGTCGACGTAACCGCGGTCGTCCAGGGTGCCGACGTCGCCGGTATGCAGCCAGCCGTCCGCATCGATGGTCTTGGCAGTCGATTCGGGGTCGTCGAGGTAACCGAGCATCACGTTCTCGCCGCGCACCAGGATCTCGCCCTGGTCGCCGATCCGGACCTCCATCCCGGGGATGGCGCGACCCGACGTGGTCGAGACGGTCACCGGGTCGTCGTCGGTCCGGCACATCGTGACCACCACCGCCTCCGTCTGGCCGTAGGCGGTGAGGACGGCGTCGAAGCTCAGCTCCGACTGCATCCGTTCCACCAGGGCGACCGGCACCGCGGCCGCGCCCGTGATCGCGACCCGCAGGCTGGACAGGTCGTACTTCGGCCGGTCGGGGTGGTCGAGGATCGACTGGAAGATCGTGGGGGCGCCGGGCAGCACGGTGATCTGCTCGTCGTGCACGGTCGCCATCACCTTCGGCACGTCGAACACCGCCATCGGTACCACCGTCGCCCCGTTCAGCAGGCACACCAGGA
The DNA here is from genome assembly GCF_000014565.1 of Rhodococcus jostii RHA1. Lineage (NCBI taxonomy): Bacteria > Bacillati > Actinomycetota > Actinomycetes > Mycobacteriales > Nocardiaceae > Rhodococcus > Rhodococcus jostii. Next base: position 4,847,808 of record NC_008268.1, read on the forward strand.
ACCCCGCCTTGTATCCGAAGGTGTGGAAGAACGGGTTGATGATCAGGTAGTTGTCGTCGGAGGTCACCTCGGCGCACTCACCCCACGCCTGCGCGATGCCCACCGACTGCCGGTGCGCACTCATCACGCCCTTGCTGCGGCCCGTCGTGCCCGACGTGAACATGACGTCGGAGACGTCGTCGGGGGAGACGGCGGCCGCGCGGGCATCGGCCTCGGCACGCGTGTCCTCGTCGGCGAGGGCGAGGAAGTCGTCGAAGTCGAAGACGCCGGGCAACTCGGCGTCGCCGCCGTCGACCGGAACCCGGACGACGGTCGGCAGGTCGAAGGTGCTCGACTCGTCGCGCAGCGACGCGTACCGGTCGGTGCCGAGGAAGTTGCCCGCGACCACCAGTGCGGTGGTCTTGGTGCGCTCGAGAATGTCGAGGGCCTCCGTGGCCGTGTACCGGGTGTTGATCGGGACGAGAGTCGCACCGGCGTAGTGGATGCCGAGCGCCGCGACCACCCAGTGATACGTGTTGGGCGACCACACCGCGACGTGATCGCCGGGCCGCACGTCCTGTGAGCTGAGTGCGGCGGCGAAATCGCGGACACGGTCGTGCAGTTGTGTGAAGGTCAGACGGACGTCGCCGTCCGCCACGGCTGTGAGCTCGCCGAATTCGCGTGCGGCCCGTTTCAGGGCGGACGGGGTGGTTGTCGGTTGTTCGGTCACTGGGCTCCCTACCTACCTAGCAAGTGCTTGGTAGGTTATCTTACAGACGTGGACCAGAGCGAGAGCCCGGACGGGCTGATCACCGACGACGACTTTGCGCAGACCGTCAGGACGTGGCTGAACGACAACCTCACCGGCGACTTCGCCCGGCTGAAAGGCAAGGGCGGCCCCGGCAGCGAGCACGAGTTCTTCGAGGAACGGCTCGCGTGGGACCGTCATCTCGCCGCGGCGGGATGGACCTGCCTCGGCTGGCCGAAGGAGCACGGCGGGCGCGGAGCCACGCTTGCCCAGCAGGTGGTGTTCCATCAGGAGTACGCGAAGTCGGGGGCGCCGGCGCGGGTCAGCCACGTCGGCGAGGAACTGCTCGGCCCGACGCTCATCGCGTTCGGCACCGAGGAACAGAAGCGTCGCTTCCTCCCCGGCATCAACACCGTGACCGAACTGTGGGCGCAGGGCTATTCCGAGCCGGGCGCCGGTTCCGACCTCGCGAACGTATCCACCACCGCCCGCCTCGACGGCGACAAGTGGGTGATCAACGGGCAGAAGGTGTGGACGTCCCTCGCGCACGTCGCCCAGTGGGCGTTCGTCCTCTGCCGCACCGAACCGGGATCCAAGCGGCACCAGGGCCTGAGCTTCCTGCTCGTCCCGCTCGACCAACCCGGCGTCACGGTCCGGCCCATCCAGCAGTTGACCGGCACGTCCGAGTTCAACGAGGTGTTCTTCGACGACGCCGTCACGGACGCGGATCTGGTGGTCGGGGAGCCGGGTGACGGCTGGCGCGTCGCGATGGGTCTGCTCACCTTCGAGCGCGGCGTGTCCACGCTCGGGCAGCAGATCGGATTCGCCCGCGAACTGCAGGGCGTCGTCGACCTCGCGAAAGCCAACGGTGCGGCGACCGACCCCAACATCCGCGAGAAGATCGCCCGCGCGTGGGTCGGGCTGCGGGTGATGCGAGCGCACGCACTGCGCACCCTGGAGGCGGTCGACGCCGGGACCTCCGGCGCGGAGGCGTCCGTCGCGAAGCTGCTCTGGGCCAACTGGCACCGCGACCTCGGACAGCTGGCCATGGAAGTGCAGGGCGCGGCGTCGCTGCTCGCCCCGGCCGATCCGGCGTCCGACGTCACGGACCCCGAACATCTCGAACTGGGCGACTGGCAGCGGCTCTTCCTCTTCACCCGCGCCGACACGATCTACGGCGGATCCAACGAGATCCAGCGCAACATCATCTCCGAGCGCGTGCTCGGACTCCCCCGAGAGGCACGACCGTGACACAGACATCCCCACTCGCCACCGCGCCCGCCGAGACTCCGGGACACGACCTGCTGAAAGACAAGAAGGTCGTCGTCACCGCCGCGGCGGGCACCGGCATCGGCTACGCGTCCGCGCGACGCGCCCTGCTCGAGGGCGCCGACGTGCTGGTGTCCGACTGGCACGAACGACGGCTCGGCGAGACGCAGGAAAAGCTCGCCGCCGAATTCCCGGGCCAGGTGGTCGAGGCGCTGACGTGTGACGTGTCCAGCACGGAGCAGGTGAATGCGCTGATCGCCGCCGCCGCCGAACGACTCGGCCGGATCGACGTCCTCGTCAACAACGCCGGACTCGGCGGCGAGACACCGCTCGTCGACATGACGGACGAGGAGTGGGACCGCGTCCTCGACATCACGCTCAACGGAACGTTCCGCGCCACCCGCGCCGCGCTGCGCTACTTCAAGGAGGTCCCGCACAACGGTGTACTGGTCAACAATGCGTCGGTCCTCGGGTGGCGGGCCCAGCACTCGCAGGCACACTACGCGGCCGCGAAGGCCGGCGTCATGGCCCTGACCCGCTGCAGCGCGATCGAGGCCGCCGAGTACGGCGTCCGGATCAACGCCGTCGCGCCGTCCATCGCGCGGCACGCGTTCCTCGCGAAGGTCACCAGCGAGGAACTCCTCGACAAGCTGGCGTCCGGCGAGGCGTTCGGCCGCGCCGCCGAGGTGTGGGAAATCGCTGCCACCATCGCCATGCTCGCCAGCGACTACACCACGTACCTCACCGGCGAGGTCGTGTCGATCTCGTCGCAGAGGGCGTAGCCGCCCCGTGCGTGGTTAACGAGTGTCTGGACTCCTTAACCACGCACGGGGCCGAAGGCCCTAACAAGCGCTTGGTTGATAGGATGTGACGATGACGCCACCCCCCGCCGACGACACGTCCGGCAAGTCCGGACGCCGGACCGAACTCCTCGACATCGCGGCCACCCTGTTCGCCGAACGCGGCCTGCGGGCCACCACCGTGCGCGACATCGCCGACGCCGCGGGCATCCTGTCGGGCAGCCTGTACCACCACTTCGACTCGAAGGAGTCGATGGTCGACGAGATCCTACGGGGCTTCCTCGACGACCTGTTCGGCAAGTACCGCGAGATCGTCGCGTCCGGCCTCGACAGCCGCGCCACCCTCGAAGCGCTGGTCACCACGTCCTACGAGGCGATCGACGCGTCGCATTCCGCGGTCGCGATCTATCAGGACGAGGTGAAGCACCTCGTCGCGAACGAGCGCTTCACGTACCTGTCCGAACTGAACACCGAATTCCGCGAGCTGTGGATGGGTGTGCTCGAGGCGGGTGTGAAGGACGGCAGCTTCCGATCCGACATCGACGTCGAGCTCGCCTTCCGATTCCTCCGCGACACCGCCTGGGTCGCCGTCCGCTGGTACCGGCCCGGCGGCTCGGTCACGGTCGACACCGTCGCCAAGCAATACCTCTCGATCGTCCTCGACGGACTTGCGAGTCCCCATAACTGACTAGGAGTTTCACATGACCGAGGCCTACATCGTCGACGCCGTTCGCACACCGATCGGCAAGAAGAACGGTGGCCTGTCCGGCGTGCACCCCGCCGACCTGGGCGCGCACGTCATCAAGGCCCTCGTCGAGCGCACGGGCTTCGACCCGGCGGGTGTCGACGACGTCGTCTTCGGTTGCGTCGACGCGATCGGCGGGCAGGCGGGCAACATCGCCCGCACCGCGTGGCTGGCCGCCGGCTACCCGGAGGAGGTCCCGGGGGTCACGGTGGACCGGCAGTGCGGGTCGAGTCAGCAGGCCGTGCACTTCGGTGCGCAGGCGATCCTGAGCGGCACCGCCGACCTGATCGTCGCCGGCGGTGTGCAGAACATGAGCCAGATCCCGATCGCCTCGGCAATGGTGGTCGGTCAGCAGTACGGATTCGACACCCCGTTCGGCGGATCGACGGGCTGGACGGAACGCTACGGCGACCAGGAGGTGTCGCAGTTCAACGGCGCCGAACTGATCGCGGACAAGTGGGACATCAGCCGCGAGGAACTCGAGCGCTGGGCGTTGCAGAGCCACGAACGGGCGCGGACGGCCATCGCCGAGGGGCGCTTCGACCGCGAGATCGTTCCGTTCGGTGACGTGACGACGGACGAGGGTCCCCGCGAGACCAGCCTCGAGAAGATGGCGGCGCTGAAGACCCTCACCGAAGGGGGACGTCTCACGGCCGCGGTCGCGAGCCAGATCTCCGACGGTGCGAGCGCGGTGCTGCTGGCCTCACCGGAAGCGGTCGAGAGGTACGGCCTGACTCCCCGTGCCCGCATCCACCACCTCAGCGCCCGCGGCGCCGACCCGATCTTCATGCTCAGCGCCCCGATCCCCGCCACGCGTTACGCGCTGGAGAAGACGGGCCTGAGCATCGACGACATCGACCTGATCGAGATCAACGAGGCCTTCGCGCCGGTCGTCCTCGCTTGGATCAAGGAGATCGGCGCCGACCCGGCGAAGGTCAACGTCAACGGCGGCGCGATCGCCCTCGGACACCCCCTCGGCGCGACCGGCACGAAGCTGATGGCCACCCTCCTCAACGAACTCGAGCGCACCGGCGGCCGCTACGGTCTGCAGACCATCTGCGAAGGCGGCGGCACAGCCAACGCCACCATCATCGAACGCCTGTGAGTACTTGTTAACCGCGGGCGGTTAACAAGTACTCACAGGTCAGGTGCGGGCGTGACCGGCGATGTCCTCCGTGAACGCCTGCATCATCTCGGCGGTGAGGGTGGGACGCACCGTGCCGATCACGTCCAGGTAGTCCTGGGTACCGGCATGGCAGCGTCCCCCCGAGTCGACGCTGCACTCGAACGTCGCCTGCGCAACGGTCCGTGCCGCGTGCGCGACGTCGGCGGGCGTGTAACCCTCGGTCGCGGCGACGAGGGCGGACACGTCGACCTGCTCGTTGCCGAGGTACCGCTCCCACAGTGCGTGCCGGGCCTCCGCGTCCGGCGCGCCGATCGGCAGCACATAGTCGAAACGTCCGTGACGTAGGAACGCATCATCCAGTGCGCGAACGGAATTGGTGGCGCACACCAGCAACCGTCCGCCGCGTTCACGGAAGTGGACGATCGATTTCAGCAGTTCGTTCACCACCCCGACTGACTGCGATCCGGGCCTGCGCCGCGCCGCCACCTCCTCCACCTCGTCGATGAAGACGACGACGTGCTCGAGTTCGCCCATCGACGTGAACGCCTCGCCGAGACCGGCAGCGAGACCGTTCTCGCCGGCCGCGAGCCGCGACGGGAACAGTTCGACGAACGGCCAGCCGAGCCGGCTGGCGATGGCACGCGCGAACGTCGTCTTCCCGGTTCCCGGTGGTCCGAACAGGACCACGGCGCGCGGCGGTGCCACGCCGTGGTCGGCGGCCAGCGCGGGCCGCGACAGGGGGAGCACGATCTTGCGTTCGATCAGCGACTTCTCCCGAGACATGCCGGCGACCTGTTTCCACAGTCCGGCGGGCGGTACCGCGCCGCCGAGCGTCGCCAGGACCCCGGCCGTACGGGGCGACACCGTCCCGAGCTTCTCGTAGTACGTGACTCCGCTGCGGGCGGTGAATCCGGAATTGCTCAGCGCGGTGGCACCGGTCTCACCTTCGGGGAGGAGCGCGCTCACCCGCCGCACTCCTCTGGCGAGGAGCTGGTGCTCGAGCTGCGACAGCAGGGCGCTGCCGAGCCCTTGGGCACGCCATTCGGGATCGAGGGAGAGGCGCATGACCCAGGCGCGGTCCTCATCGACGCGAGCGACCGCCGTCCCGATGATGAGACCGTCCTTCGTCGCGACGACCGCCGGGTGACGGTTCAGCAGACTTCCGACCACGTCCGACAGCGCGAACAGGGGCGGTTGGTCTGTGGTGGTGGAACTGCTGTCCATGCGCACGACGGACTCGAGATCCTCCGGTTCGAAGTCTCGGATGCTCCAGGCGTCCATGCGCCCTCCCTGATGTGGATGGCGGATCCTCAGACTACGTCTGCTGTGAGTACTTATTAACCGCCCGCGGTTGATAAGTACTCACGGGCGCGAAGCGCTACGCTCGAATCCACAGGTGACGAGTCCTGAACGGGGCCGTGATGCACGAGTTGGCAATCACCCAGAGCGTCGTCGACGCCGTCTGCGAGACCGCCGCGGGACGGACGGTCCACAGTGTGCGCGTGCAGGTGGGGGCGTTGACGGCCGTGGTCGCCGATTCGATGCAGTTCTGTTTCGAACTGGTCACCGAAGGGACCGTCGCGCACGGTGCCCGTCTCGACATCGACCACACCCCGGGCGGTGCGCACTGCCGTGAGTGCGGCGCGGACTTCGCGCTCACGGACCTGGTGTTGCTGTGCCCGTGCGGAAGTGCGGACGTGGAGGTCACGTCGGGTCGGGAACTACGAATCCTCTCGATGGAAGTGAGCTGACGCAAAATGTGTGCCACCTGTGGATGCGGAGACGAGACCGGAACCAGGATCACGGTGCCCCACGAGCACCCCCACGACCACGAGCACCCCCACGACCACGACCACGAGCATCCGCACGATCACGAGCATCCGCACGACCACGACCACGAGCACACCCACGAACACCCGCACGAGCCTGCGACCGAGACGGTGACCCTCGAGCAGAAGGTGTTGGCGAAGAACGACCTCACCGCGGAGCGCAACCGGGGCTGGCTGGCGGGGCGCGGGGTGCTCGCCCTGAACGTGATGAGTTCGCCGGGGTCGGGGAAGACGACTCTCCTCGAACGCACCATCGCCGACATCGGTGGGCAGCGACGCGTCTCGGTGGTGGAGGGTGACCAGGAGACGATGCTCGACGCCAACCGCATCAAGGCGACGGGATGTGCTGTGGTGCAGGTGAACACGGGAGCCGGGTGTCACCTCGACGCCGAGATGATGCGGGACGCGCTGACCGCCCTCGACCCCGAGCCCAACTCGCTGCTGTTCATCGAGAACGTGGGGAACCTGGTCTGTCCGGCACTGTTCGATCTCGGTGAGAAGAGCAGGGTGGTGGTGATCTCGGTGACCGAGGGGACGGACAAGCCGCTCAAGTATCCGCACATGTTCGCGGCGGCGAACCTGGTGATCGTGAACAAGGCGGACCTGTTGCCGTACGTGGACTTCGACGTCGATCTCTGCACGAAGTACGCACGGTCGGTGAACCCCGACCTGCAGATGATCACGCTGTCGGCGACGACGGGTCAGGGCATTGCGCAGTGGTACGACTGGATTGCGAAGCAATGACGCCCATACACGACGGGGTCGAACTGCGCGGTGCGACGCGCCGAGGACCGTTGACATCCGCTCGACGGCGGAGCTAAATAAATATCAGCGCCACACAGGTGGGCCGACGGTCGACTCCGGTGGCGACAGGAGTTGTGTTCACTCCGGAAAGCGACCTGATATGCCGACACAGGAAGCAATCAACGCCGAGGACACCCTGATTCACGTGCTGTGGATCAATGCGGGACTCAGTTGCGACGGCGATTCGGTGGCCTTGACGGCTGCGACGCAGCCCAGTGTCGAGGAGATTGCTCTGGGAGCCCTGCCGGGCCTACCCAAAGTGGCCGTTCACTGGCCGCTGATCGACTTCGAGAACGGCCCCGAGGGCGGCGCCGACGACTTCCTGGAGTGGTTCTGGAAGGCGGATCGCGGCGAGCTCGAACCCTTCGTCCTGGTGGTGGAGGGTTCCATCCCGAACGAGCAACTTCACGACGAGGGTTACTGGTGCGGGTTCGGCAACAATCCCGAGACGGGCCAGCCGGTGACGACGAGTGAATGGCTCGATCGTCTGGCTCCGAAGGCGACGGCGATCGTCGCGGCGGGCACGTGCGCCACGTATGGCGGTATCCACGCGATGGCGGGTAACCCGACCGGTGCGATGGGCGTTCCCGACTATCTCGGCTGGGATTGGAAGTCGAAGGCGGGCATCCCGATCGTCTGCGTTCCCGGCTGCCCGATCCAACCGGACAACCTGTCGGAGACGCTGACGTATCTCCTCTACATGGCCACCGAGCAGGCGCCCATGATTCCGCTCGACGACGCTCTGCGTCCGCAGTGGCTGTTCGGGGCCACGGTGCATGAGGGCTGCGACCGCGCCGGCTACTACGAGCAGGGTGATTTCGCCACCGAGTACGGCTCGCCCAAGTGCATCGTGAAGCTGGGGTGCTGGGGTCCGGTCGTCAAGTGCAACGTCCCGAAGCGGGGCTGGATCAACGGTGTCGGTGGGTGCCCGAATGTGGGCGGTATCTGCATCGGGTGCACGATGCCGGGCTTCCCGGACAAGTTCATGCCGTTCATGGACGAACCGCCGGGCGGCAAGATCTCCGCCGCGGCGTCCGGACTGTACGGATCCGCCATTCGGAGCCTCCGCAAGATCACCAAGACCACTTTGGACAAAGAGCCGCACTGGCGCAGTCGCGGTACGAAACTGACCACGGGCGCCACACGCACCTGGTAGTCCCGCTCGGGGTCTCGGGCGGTAGTCCGACGGCCTCGAACACTGAGAGGTACGTCGATGACAACGATCATTCCGGAACCTTCGCACAAGTCGGAATCCGACGGCCTGGTCGAGATGGCGTGGGATCCGATCACGCGCATCGTGGGCAGCCTGGGCATCTACACGAAGATCGATTTCAAACAGAAGGAAGTCGTGGAGTGCCACAGCACCTCGTCGATCTTCCGCGGCTATTCGATCTTCATGAAGGGTAAGGATCCCCGCGACGCCCACTTCATCACCAGCCGCATCTGCGGTATCTGTGGTGACAACCATGCGACGTGTTCGTGCTACACCCAGAACATGGCCTACGGTGTGCAGCCCCCGCACATCGGCGAGTGGATCGTCAACCTCGGCGAGGCCGCGGAATACATGTTCGACCACAACATCTTTCAGGAGAACCTCGTCGGTGTGGACTTCTGCGAGAAGATGGTCTCCGAGACCAATCCGGGGGTGCTCGCGCAGGCCGAGAAGACCGAGGCGCCGCACGCCGGCGAGCACGGCTACAAGACCATCGCCGACATCATGCGTTCGCTCAACCCGTTCACCGGTGAATTCTATCGGGAGGCGTTGCAGGTCAGCAGGTGGACGCGAGAGATGTTCTGCCTCATGGAAGGTCGGCACGTCCATCCGTCCACCCTGTATCCGGGTGGCGTGGGCACGGTCGCGACGATCCAGTTGATGACCGATTACACGACGCGTCTGATGCGCTACGTGGAGTTCATGAAGAAGGTCGTCCCCATGCACGACGACCTGTTCGACTTCTTCTACGAGGCCATACCCGGCTACGAGAAGGTCGGCCTGCGCCGGACGCTCCTCGGCTGCTGGGGATCCTTCCAGGATCCCGCGGTGTGCAACTTCTCCTACAAGGACATGGAGAAGTGGGGACGGGCCATGTTCGTCACGCCCGGCATCGTGGTCGACGGCAAACTGATCACCACGTCCCTCGTCGACATCAATCTGGGCATCCGAATCCTGCTGGGCAGTTCCTATTACGACGACTGGACCGACCAGGAAATGTTCGTGAAGAACGATCCGCTCGGGAACCCGGTCGACCGCAGGCATCCGTGGAACCAGCACACCAACCCGCACCCGCAGAAACGCGACATGGAGGACAAGTACAGCTGGGTGATGTCGCCGCGGTGGTTCGACGGCACGGACCATCTCGCGCTGGACACCGGCGGCGGGCCGCTGGCCCGGCTCTGGAGTACCGCCCTCGCGGGTCTCGTCGACATCGGGTACGTGCAGTCGACCGGTCACAGCGTGAAGATCAACCTGCCGAAGACCGCGCTGAAGGGCCCGGTCGAGCTGGAATGGAAGATCCCGCGGTACGGCAGCAACACGATCGAGCGTGACCGGGCGCGGACGTACTTCCAGGCCTACGCGGCGGCGTGTGCGCTGCATTTCGCGGAGAAGGCGCTCGCCGAGATCCGGGCCGGGCACACGAAGACGTGGGAGAAGTTCGAGGTCCCCGACGAGGGCATCGGCTGCGGCTTCACGGAAGCGGTGCGCGGAGTTCTGTCGCACCACATGGTGATTCGCGACGGCAAGATCGCGAACTACCACCCGTATCCGCCGACCCCGTGGAACGCCAATCCCCGCGACAGCTTCGGTACGCCGGGGCCGTACGAGGACGCGGTGCAGGGTCAGCCGATCTTCGAGGAGAACGATCGGGAGCACTTCAAGGGCATCGACATCATGCGGACCGTCCGCAGTTTCGATCCCTGCCTGCCCTGCGGTGTGCACATGTATCTCGGTGAGGGAAAGACGCTGGAGAAGCTGCATTCGCCCACCCAGTCCGTGACCGGCGAGTGACGAGGTACGCATGGAGCGTGGCGGATCGGAGACGTGGGGGAGTGACGAAGTAGGAGACGACCCCGATCGGTGGCGGACAGCCGGCGAGAGGATCGACAGCCTGTTGGACGCGAGTTCGACAGGTGGCTCGGTGGCACGTGAGCGCGCCGAGCAACTGGTCCGCGAGGTGGTCGAACTCTACGGCGCCGGGCTGCAGCGTGTCCTCGAGATCATCGGCGAGCGCGACGACGACCTCGTCGAACGACTGGCCGCCGACGAACTGGTGGCCAGCCTGCTGCTGGTGAACGGACTTCATCCGCACGACGTCGAGACGAGGGTCGCCACCGCGCTCGACAGTGTGCGCCCCTACCTGGGCTCACACGGCGGTGACGTCGAACTGCTCGGCGTGGTGGAGGGTGTGGTGCGGCTTCGGCTGACCGGCAGTTGCCAGAGCTGTCCGTCCTCGGCGGTGACGTTGGAACTCGCCGTCAAGGACGCCGTGCTGGCCGCCGCACCGGAGACCGTGGACATCGAGGTGGTGGGTGCCACCCCCGCCGCCGGTTCGGGGCTGATCTCCGCGGAATCGCTGTTCTCCCACGTTCATCCGGACGGATCGGACGGGTCGAGCGGTACCGGGACGTGGGTGTCGGTGCCCGAACTCGAGGACCTCACGCCCGGGGAGGTGGCCGGATTCTCCGTGGCCGGGCTCCCGATTCTGGTGTGCCGGATCGGGGAGCAGTTGTTCGCCTACCGCGACCGCTGCGCCGCCTGCACCAACTCGCTGGCCGGGGCCACGCTGCAACGGAAAGCGGGCGGGCAGGTGGGTGACGCGGTGCTGCGCTGTCCGTCGTGCCGGGCGCACTTCGACCCGCGCCGAGCAGGCCTCCGTCTCGACGGCGACGCCGATGCCGACACGCTGTCGCCGCTGCCGGTCCTCGTCCGTGACGGCGTCGTCTCCGTCGCGGTGCCCGCCGCGGAGGTGGCGTGATGAGCCCGTCGGGGAACGGACTGCGCATCCTGCAGCGCATCGCGTCCGAACGGCCCGCACCGGTGATCGGGGAACGGTGCGACATGTGCGCCGTGCCGATCGCCGACGCCCATCAGCACGTCGTGAACGTTCAGGACCGGCAACTGATGTGCGTGTGCCGTGGGTGCTACCTGCTGTTCACCGACGAGAGCGCCGAACTGCGCTTCCGGGCCGTCCCGGACCGCTACCTGTCGTTCCCCGACTTCGAACTCGCACCGGGCCGCTGGGACGAACTGGAAATCCCTGTCGGGCTCGCCTTCGTGTTCCGGAACTCGCTGCTGGCCAAGACCGTCGCCTTCTATCCCGGACCGGCAGGTGCCACCGAATCGGAGCTGCCGCTCGACGCCTGGGACAGCGTCCTCGCGGCCAACCCGGCCCTCGGCCGGCTGTCCGCAGACACGGAGGCGTTGCTCCTGCGGGTCCCCGAGCACGGCGACCCCGAGTGCTACCTCGTTCCCATCGACGCCTGCTACCAGCTGGTGGGCGAATTGCGGCAGGTGTGGCGGGGGTTCGACGGCGGCCAGGACGCCCGCCGGGTCATCGACACGTTCTTCGAGACGGTGCGTGCGCGCAGTCGCGTCGCGAAGGAGCCGACGTGACCGAATTGTCGTTCCGCGTGGAGGAGGTGTTCCCGGAACCGTTCGCGGTTGCGCCGAATCTCACTGCGCGAGTAGAGGTGACGGAGTCCAGCGGTGCCACCGTACACGCGATGGCCGTCCGCTGCCAGGTCCGCATCGACCCGCAACGCCGCCGCTACACGGACGGCGAGGCGGAGGGCCTCCTCGATCTGTTCGGGCCCCGCGAGCGGTGGACGGCCACTCTCAAACCCTTCCAATGGATGCAGACCAGCACCGTGGCCCAGGGGTTCACCGGGTCGAGTGTGGTGGAGTTGCCGCTGCCGTGCACGTACGACTTCGAGGTGACAGCCTCGAAGTATCTGCACGCCCTGGACGAGGCCGGGTCGACGGTGCCGCTCGTGTTCCTGTTCAGCGGAACGGTCTTCACTCGCGGGGTCGTCGGTTTCGGGGTGGAACGGATCCCGTGGGACCGCGAGTCGACCTACGACCTGCCGGTCGGCGTGTGGCGCGAACTGGTTCAGGCGCACTACCCGAACACGGGGTGGGTGCGCCTCGACCACGACACGCTCGCCGCGCTGGCGCGCTACAAGGCGGCGCACGGTCTGATCGGACTGGACGTCGCCATTTCGGACCTGCTGCAGGGAGCCGGGGAGGTGATCGCATGATCTCCCCGGCGTCCCTGCAGCGAGTACGTGCCGTGGCTGACGCGGTCCTGTACGAGGGCTACCTGCTGTATCCGTATCGTGCGAGTTCGTCGAAGAATCAGTCGCGGTGGCAGTTCGGAGTCCTCGGACCGTCGGGTGCGGCGGAGTCGGGGGTCGGCGAGGAACCGCGCATGTCCTGTCAGACCCTGATGCAGGCAGGCGACGGAGCGGGGGTCAACGTCACCCTCCGCTTCCTGCAGCTTCAGGTGCGCAGCATCGAACGCGTGGACGCAGACTCGGCGGAGTTCGTTCCCGTCGACGAACTGACGGTCGCGGGCGCGAGCTGGCTCAGCTGGGACGAGGCGGTGGAGCGCGAATTCGATCTCGGCATCCTGCGCCCCGCGGAGTGGCCGGGCGAACGCCGTCTCGACGTCCACATCGACGGCGGCACGGAGGTGGAGGAACTGCGGGACGAGGACGGATCCCTCGCCGGCCGGGTGGTGCGCACCCGGTGGCCCGCGCACGCGGTCGTGACGGTGGGCAGCGACGGCGTCGACGGGCTGAACCGCGTGCGGGTGTCGGTCGAGAACGCGACCACCGCGCAGGACGCCGCCGGCTGGGACAAGGACTCGGCGATCCGGCAGTCGCTGATCGGCGCCCATCTGATCCTGGCGGCGGAGAACACCGAGTTCGTCTCACTCCTCGAACCTCCCGCGGAGGCGGAGCAACTCGCGGGAACGTGCGCGCACGAACGGTGCTACCCGGTACTGGCCGGGCTGCCGGGGGAGACGGATCTCGTCCTGGTGTCGCCGATCATCCTGTACGACCACCCCGAGGTGGCCGAGCAGAGCGACGGGGCACTGTTCGACGCCACCGAGATCGACGAGATCCTCACACTGCGCGTCATGACCCTCACCGAGGAGGAGAAGCGGCAGGCCCGCGCCACCGACCCGCTCGCCGCCCAAATCATCGACCGGTGCGACCAGATGTCGCCCGCGACGCTCGCCCAGATGCACGGCATCCTCCGAGATCCGCACCTCCCGGACCCGGATTTCCCGGACCCGCACCTCCCGGATACGGGCCTCCCCGACATGGGGCTCGTCCCGGAACTGACCGACGACACGCCGTGGTGGGATCCGGATGCCGACAAAGCCGTTCGCCCCGACGTCGACGGCGTGATCGTGAACGGCGTCCGGGTGGCGAAGGGCACTGTCGTGCGGATCCACCCGTCGCGGCGCGCCGACGCCCAGGACCTGTTCTTCGCGGGACAGCTGGCTCGCGTGGTGACCGTGCACGCCGACGTCGACGGTGGCACCCACGTCGGCGTCGTGCTGGAGGACGACCCTGCGTCGGAGTTGCACGAGTGGTACGGACGGTATCTGTACTTCGCCCCGGATGAGGTGGAGCCGGTCTCGGCAGACACCGGAAAGGATGGACAGTCATGAAGATTCTCGGAGAGATGACCACCGCGGCTCTGGCGTTGGTTGCGGTCGCGGGCGTAGCGGTCGCCGTCATCGCGATCCCAGACATCAGGCGATATCTGCGTATCCGGAAAATGTGAGACGCACGTGACGGTGGGCAGGCGGGTTCTGGTTGCCGGTGTGGGCAACATCTTCTTCGGCGACGACGGTTTCGGACCCGAGGTGCTGCGCGGGGTCGCGACGAGGACGCTGCCGCCGGGAGTCCGCGCCGTCGATTTCGGCATTCGTGGAACGCATCTGGCCTACGAGCTGCTCGACGGTTGGGGCGCCCTGCTGCTGGTGGACGCGGTGCCCGGCCGTGGTGAGCCCGGCGCGCTGAGGGCATTCGAGGTGGGGCCCGATTCCGTTCCGGCGGCGCCGCTGGACGCGCACAGCATGGATCCGGGGGCGGTGTTCGGGAGTCTGCGCGCGCTCGGCGGAACCCTGCCGCGGACCGTGGTCCTCGGCTGCCAGGTGGCGAACACCGGCGAGGGAATCGGGCTCTCACCGCGGGTCGAGGCCGCCGTCGGACAGGCCGTCGACTTGGTGTTCGACATCGTGGATCAACTGCTGGAGTCCGACTCCGCGGCAACGCTGCAACCGGACGGGACGGAGGGCTGAATCATGTGTCTCGGTATTCCCGGTCAGGTGGTGCGCATGTTGGAAGGCTACGGCAACCAACTCGCGCTCGTCGACGTCGTCGGCGAACAGCGCAAGGTGAACGTCGGTATGCTGCCCGAGGACGTCAGCCTGGAACCGGGCGACTGGATCGTCATCCACATGGGTTTCGCCATGGAGAAGGTGGACGAGGCGGGCGCCGAGAAGGCGATGGCCGGGCTGGAGATGATGGGGCGGTCGCGGACGGCCGACGACGACTGACGGCGCAGATCATCGCATCCCGGCCTCACGGACGTCGGGTGGTCCGGCGACGAAGTCGCGTGCCCGGTTCCAGCGGGCGTGGTAGCGCTCGCCGAATCGTGACCGGGCACGGGCCATCCGGCGCGGTTTGTTCGGGTAGCGGCGCATCGCCCACCAGGAGTCGGGTTTGGCGAGGCGGATGGCGCCGATGATCGCCACCGGCTGGAACACGATCCCCACGATCCCGGTGACAAACTTGCCCTTGAGCATGCAGATCACCGAGATGGCGAGGGAGATGGCCAGATAGCCGATCGACGACCACCACTCCGGGGTGCCGATCCGGCCGGTCACGAGTTCGGCGCCGCCGATCATCAGACCGGTGATCATGAGCGCGCAGAAGATCGCGTCCACCGACTTCCGGCCGGACGTGCTCCAATACACGTCGTCGAGGTGCACCCACAGCGCGAACTCGTCGAAGGTGAGCGCGAGGCCCACTCCGAAGAGGGCGGCGAACACGTTGAGTGCGGTGCCCTCCGGGGTGGTGGCGATCAGTGCCAGCCCGGCCAGCGTCATGAACAGGATCCCGAAAACCTGGTGGTGCAGGTGCACGCCGCCGACGGTGATGTCGTTGATCAGACCGCCCCCCGACTCCGCGCCGTCGTCCGTTGGCGCCGCTCCCGACCGCGACCGGATACGGCGGGTGATGGTCCGGGTGACGACGAAAGTGACCAGGACCGCGAAGAACAACCACATCATGGGAATCAGGACCACTACCCGGCTGTCGCCTTCGGTGTCCACGACGATCTCGGCGAGAAGGGCCATCTCGACACTCCGTCAGGTGGGGGAAATCATCCTCTATCCGGGTATACACCCCGCTCGCGGACGGCGGACGAAGACGGGATGTTCCGCTCGACGGAGAGTCCGAGCCCGTGGCCGTCCCCGGGCTCGTCGACGGACGTCACGCCCGGAAGCGGTCCAGGGGACCGTGGTCGACGCTCGCACCCGTGACGGTCCACAGGCGGCTGGGGTCGTACCAGTGGTCGCGGCCGATCAGGTCGAGGTGTCGTTCGGTGAGGCCGTGCCGGGCGCCGGCGGTCAACGCGTCGTCGAAGGTGAGGCTCGTGGCAGGCAACCGGAGGCGGCCCGAGTCCGCGAGTGCCTGCCCGAGTTCGCGGACGGTCACCGAGTCGGGGTGGCAGGCGTGGAACACGTCGCCGGGGCGTGCGGGGAACTGCGCGGCGAGGGCGGCGAGGAGCCGGGCGAGATCGTTCACCGCGATAATCGAGATCCGGGATCGTCCCTCGTCGACCCAGGCCCCCAACGCCTCGATTATCTGGATGAAGCCGGGGACGAACCAGCGGTCGCCGGGGCCGTGGACGAAGCCGGGCCGGACGACGCAACCACCCCGTTCGAGGACGCGGTGTTCGGCGGTCAGCCTGCTCGCGCTCAGCGCCGAGACGGGTGCGGGCGTGGCCTCGAACTCACCGATTCCGGTGTGCGGCCCGGACCCGTACACGCCGATGGTGCTGACATAGATCACCCGGTTCATGCCGTTCCGGGCCGCCGCGGCAAGCAGATTCTCGGTGCCCGCGACGTTGACGGTGACGCAGTGCGCCGGGTCGTTCCCGGTGTGGGAGGCGGCATGGATCACGACATCGGCGCCGGTGAGCGCCGTTTCGAGGCTCGCCGGATCGGTGAGATCCGCCCGGGCCGACACGACGCCCGGAATCTCGGACTGTGAAGGTGTGCGCGCCACCGCGGTGCAGTGGATTCCGGCCGACGCCAGTGCCGTCACGGTGGCCGATCCGACGAAGCCGGTGGCTCCCACCACCGCGACACGGACCGGCGTGGAGGGTGTTCGACCATCGTCGGTCGCGGTCGACGCTGGTACCGTCTCTCCGGGCAATGGGCGCGTAGTCCGTGCTTTCATCGTCATCGTTCTTCTCTCGTGCGGCAGGGAAAGGTGTGAACGTGGTTCAGCAGGCGCGTGCTGCGGCGACACGACAGCAGATCGTCCGCGGGGCGGCGGAGATGTTCGAGAAGTCGGGGTTCGAAGGAGCCAGACTCGGCAACATCGTCGAGAACGCCGGAATCACGAAGGGGGCCTTGTACTTCCATTTCCGCTCGAAAGAGGACCTGGCGCGGTTCATCATCGGTGAGCAACACCGGATCTCCATCGCGTCGGTCGAGGCGATCGGCCGCGAGCAGGTTTCGGCGATCGAGCAGATCGTGATGCTCTGTCACGAGATGGCCCGGCAGATCGTGAACGACCCGATCGTGCGGGCCGGTATCCGGGTCACCCTCGAACTCAGCGCCGACGACCAGGGCCCCGCCGACCCCTATCTCGACTGGATCAACAGTTGCGAGATGCTCGCCACGCGGGCCGTCGACCAGGGGGATCTCCTCGCGGACATCGACCCGCCGAGGCTGGCGCGGTTCGTCATCGGCGCCTTCACCGGTGTCCAGACCGTCTCCCAGGTGCTGACGCAGCGCACCGACCTCGAGCAACGTGTCGACGACATGTGGGGGTTCCTGCTCCCCGGGATCATGCCCGCGGCCCGGCATCAGGACATCACCCGGATCCGCCGGGCCCGCTGGACACCCGACGACGCCGACTAGCGAGCGCATGCGCTCACCGCGGTAGGGGCCAGCGCCGCGGTCCCTCGCACGACCGCCAGTCCGCCCTGCACCAACGATCCGCGGATCGATAGCGCGCCGTCGTCGACGACGTCCAGCCGGATCGTGGCTCGCTCGTCGACTTCGGCGAAACGGTGGAACGTGGCGCCCAGGGAAACGAGGTGCGCTTCCGGCACGCCGAGCCGGGCGTAGGCGGCCTGCCGGAATGCCTCCAGCATCAGCATCCCGGGAATGTGATCACACGGGTGGTCGAACAGCACGGGGTGCGCGTCGTCGATTCGCAACTCCCACTCGTTCTCGGAACACCGGGGACCCAGGACGACGTGTGCGTCGTCGACGTGACCGACCAGCCCCGCCGGGCCGGGTGCGGGACACCACGGCGCCCCGATCGACCGCGGCCCGCGCTCACCCCACCGGGCCCGCGAGTACGCGGCCGGCGGAAACACTGACGCATGACCCGTCGCGGTGCCCACGTTCTGTCCGCCGAGCCGGAACCGCAGGTCCACGTGGAAGGCGGACAGCGCCCCGCCGCGGTACACATGCTCGGACACGGCGACCTCGACGATCACGTCGGCGGCCGCCGTGCCCACTGCGAGCGCGCCGGGCAGCGCCTGCACCCGGAGATGCTGCATGACGAACCGGTTCGGCAGCGGGACGGAGAAGCGGGTGTGTCCCAGGTAGATCGCGGTCTGCCGGAGCGTTTCCGCCAGCAGCATCGTGTCGTAGCGCCCATCCCGGGCGCGGTAGAAGCCGTGCAGGCGGGGCCACTGCGCGGCGACCACGAACCGATCCGGCCCCGGCAGCGACACACAGTCGGTGAGGAAGACCTCGGCCACGGATTGGCGATGGACGTACCTGCGCGGAACGGTCCGCTCGAACGACATCGGGGGAAGCGCATCGGGCATCGGCCGGGAAATTTGCGCCACAACCCCATCTCCCCACAGAACCGGTCGGCCCGATGCCGCGGACCCGCCGAACTATAGAACACAGACCGCGCGGTCTGTGATGTGGGGAGTGCGTCGCTACCGGCCCTTCAAGCTTCCGATCCGAAGTGACCCCGCGCTGCTGTCCTCGTCGAGTTCCTCCTCGACCTCCCGGACGTACTCCTGTGGATCTTTGTCCGAGGTGTCCACATCCTTCGTGGACCGGTGAACGAGGAAGTATTCGGCGAAGCGCCGCCCGAGCGACTCGCGAAGATCCCCCGATGCGCTGCGGAAGTCAGCGAGACCCTCGCGTTCCTCCTCGGCCATGTGCTCGTCGTTGGCCCGGCGCGTCCGGTCGACTTCCGCCCACCACTCCTCGGAGAGGATGGGGTATCCCGCCGCGGCTCGGACGCCGTCGCGGATGTCGTTGTGGTCCCCGATCGCGTCGAGGGTTTCCTCCTCGGCGTCCTCCTCGCCGACGCGGAGAAGCTGGGGATAGAAGATTTCCTCTTCGGCTGCCGCGTGCAGATCCAGGCGTTTCGCCAACGGTGTCCACACCCCCTCGACGGCAGTGATATCCACCCGGCGGTGAGCCTTCAATTCGTCCAGTGCGGCGAACTGTCGTCGGAACCACTCGTGGTCGGCGAAGATCAACTCGATGATGTCAGGCATGATGCAATCCATCGTCGCACATCGGACTTATCGCTTGTCCTTCTTCGCTTGCCGCCGTGCGCCTGCGGCGATGGTGGATGCTTCGAACTTCTTGCGGCCGGAGGATTTCCGGGTGGCGTCTACGCGCGCCTTGCCGGACGAGCCGACCTTGCCGTCGCTGTCGCCGAGCTCGCTGAAGGACGGGGCGTCGCTCCGGGCGCGGGCGAGTCGCGCGTCCTTCAGGTCGCGTGCGCTTGCGCGGGCAGCCGTCGCCAATTGGCCGCTCACCCTGCTCAGCGCTGCCTCGAAGACTTCCACCTTGTCCGCATTGCGCTTGTTGGCCGCCTTACCGGCTCCGCGCGCGCCCTTGTCCGCGACCTTCGCCGCGCCTTCCTGGCGGTACAGCTTCACGTGCTTGTTGCGGGCACGGCGGACGCGGGTGTGCAGTTTGATCAGCTTGTCCTCGTCCAAGTCGGCCATCTGAGCCTTCTTGGTCTCGCGGATCAGGACGAACTCTTCTTCGGACAGCGAGTTCAGAATCTTCTTCATGTCGGCTCCGATCCGGCCACAGGCAGTGGGTTCCAGTCATGGTAGCCGGGAAACGTTCGTGTCGGTCCGTTTCCGCGAGACGGGGTCGCTTGCCGAATCAGCCGCTGATTGGTCTGTGCAAGTTGCCATTCCGTCTGCCCGCGCAACCGGTCCACCCGATCCGGATCGAGACGGTCGCACACGAAATCCCAGTGCACGGCCACCCGGTCGCCCACGGTGAGGTCGTTCACGAAAGCCCCCTCGGGCACGCGGTAGTCGGCCGGGTCGTCCTGCTCGGGGCCGAGGGACAGCCGGGTGCCGTCCCACGACAGGCGGCGCGACCGGACGACGGCACGATCGTGATCGATGCCGACCACCTCACCCCAGCGGATGCGGCACGAGTCGAGAACCTGCAGCGGCTGAGGCATTCCGGTGTCCAGTAACCGCGACCACGGATACACGCCGAACACGTGGAAGTTGTGGGTGGGGGCCGCCTCCCCGAGCAGGTCCTCGGTGAGGTGCTTCCAGTAGTGGCCGGCCTGTGAGGCGAGGCGGGCGAGCAGGGCGGCGCCGAACTCGGCGCGGTCGATGCGGCCCGAGAGTTCGTCCGACGTCCAGTAGGCTCGAACAACCCTCTCGTCCAAGGGGTCCGGGATTCCGGCGAGCTGGGCGATCACCTCCTGGTACGGCCAGGCGCCGCTGAACTGCTTGGCCAGCGCCACCACGTCGGTGTCCGGCGCCCCACCGCACGCGACCGCCTGCAGGCGCTCCGAACCGGGAGGACCGCAGTAGCCCAGGGCATTCGGGGCGTGCGCGTATTGCGCGAACACACGGTGTCCGGACGGCATCCTGTGTTCGCGCGGCATCACCGGTCAGCCTCGCTGACCCAGCAATTGCGCCGTCTCGCGGTGGAGCCGGCCGAAGTTGTAGTACGCGGCGCACGCGCCCTCGGGCGACACCATGCACGTGCCGATCGGCGTCTCCGGTGTGCAGGCCGTCCCGAACACCTTGCATTCCCACGGTTTGATGACGCCCTTGAGGACCTCACCGCACTGACACGCCTTCGGATCAGCCACCCGCACCCCCGGCATCGAGAACTTCTCCTCGGCGTCGAACTCGGCGTAGTTCCGGTGGACCTTGAGTGCGCTCTGCGAGATGAACCCGAGCCCACGCCATTCGAAGTGCGGACGCAGTTCGAACGTCTCGGCCATCAACTTCAGCGCCTGCACGTTGCCCTCCGCGCGCACCACCCTCTTGTACTGGTTCTCGATCTCGCAGCGGCCCTCCCGGATCTGCTGGAGCAGCATGTGCACCGACGCGAGGATGTCGAGGGGCTCGAAGCCTGCGACCACCATCGGTTTGCCGTACACCTCGGACACGAACCGGTACGGCCGCAGGCCAACCACAGTGGACACGTGGCCCGGGCCGAGGAAGCCCGACAACCGCAGGTCGGGGGACTCGAGGATGGCCTTGATCGGCGGCACGATGGTGACGTGGTTGCAGAACACACTGAAGTTCTTCACGCCCAGCGCCCGCGCGCGCACCAACGTCACCGCGGTGGACGGCGCCGTCGTCTCGAACCCGACGGCGAAGAACACCACCTGGTGGTCGGGATTGTCGAGTGCCACCTTCAGCGCGTCCAGCGGCGAGTACACGAAGCGGACGTCCGCGCCGCGGGCCTTGGCCTCGATGAGATTGCCCTTGGATCCGGGCACCCGCATCATGTCGCCGAACGTCGTGAAGATGACGCCGGGCTGTTCGGCCAGCCACATGGCGTCGTCGACACGGCCCATGGGGATGACGCACACCGGACATCCCGGTCCGTGCACCAGTTCGACCGATTCCGGCAGGAGATGCTCGATGCCGTGACGGTAGATGGTGTGAGTGTGCCCGCCGCACACCTCCATGAACTTGAACTCGTCACCTCGGGCCAGTTCGGTGATGGATTTGACCAGGGCGCGAGCCGCCGCCGGGTCCCGGAATTCGTCGACGAACTTCATCCCTGTTACCTCGTTCTTGCTGTTGTCACGCGATTTCGGACGAGTTGAACGCGTCGATCTCGTTCACGTAGTCGGCGCCCATCTTCTGCACCTGATCCAGCGTCAGCTGCGCTTCGATCTCGTCGATCTTCGCCATCGCGAAACCGACGTGCACGAGCACCCAGTCACCGACGACGAGACCTTCTTCGGCGAGCAGTCGCACACTGATCGTTCTCTGGACGCCGTTCACGTCCACCTTGGCCAGATGCTGTTCGGCGTCGACGATGTCGACCACCTGACCGGGTATCCCCAGACACATCGTGGTTCTCCTTCTCGGGCTGTTCTTCAGCAGATTCGGGGGAGCGGGTCACCGACGAGCATGTCGACGATCCGGCTGCCGCCGAACGAGGTTCGCAGTGCGACGATGCCGGGCGGTTCGGCCAGGATCTCGCCGACCACGGTGGCATCGGCTCCCCGCGGATGGGCTCGCAGCGCCGCGACGGCCGCATCCGCCTCGTCCGCCGCGACGACGGCCACGAACTTCCCCTCGTTCGCGACGTACAGCGGGTCGATGCCGAGCATGTCGCAGGCGCCCAGCACCTGCGGCTCGATGGGCAGGGACTGCTCGTCCACGATCACCGCGAGCTGGCAGGCGTGAGCCAGTTCGTTGCACACGGTGCCGACGCCGCCGCGGGTGGCGTCCCGCATCCACCTCGTCGACGGGGCCGCCTCCAGCAGCGTCTCCACCAGCGCGTTCACCGGGGCCGTGTCGGAGGCGATGTCGGCCTCGATCGCCAGGTCACCGCGGGCGAGCATGACCGCCATGCCGTGTGCGCCGATGGTTCCCGACAACAGAACCTTGTCGCCGGCACGCACGAGATCGGGCGACAGCCGCCTGCCCTCCGGGATGACACCGACACCGGCGGTGGAGATGTAGACGCCGTCGGCGGCGCCCTTGCCGACGACCTTGGTGTCGCCGGTGACGATCTGCACTCCGGACAGGACGGCCGCCTCGCTCATGTCGGCGACGATCTCCCGCAGTTCGGCGATCGGGAAACCCTCCTCGATGACGAACGCCGCCGACAACCACTGCGGGCGCGCACCGGACACGGCGAGATCGTTCACGGTCCCGTGCACCGCGAGATGCCCGATGGAGCCGCCGGGAAAACGCAGTGGCTGAACCACGTACGAGTCGGTGGAGAACGCGAGCCGCTCACCCGAGGGCATGGTGAGCGCGGCCGCGTCACCGAGTTGCTCGAGTTCCTCGTTGCGGAACGCCTCGACGAACACCGCGTCGACGAGGGCCGCCGACGACTTCCCGCCCGCACCGTGAGCGAGGGTCACCACCTCGTCCAGCAGCCGCGGGCGGCGTTGCCGGAACTTGTCGATCCGCTCGAGGACCCGGTCTTCGCGTTCCGCCGAGGTGGCCGGTTCGGTGGTGCTCATGAAGCCTCCACGGAGTTGGGAGCGGGCCGCGTCATGTGTTCCTGGGCCACCGACCACAGCCGGTACCCGAGCATCGCGTGGCTCTCCTGGATCCGGTGGATGCTCTGCGAGTGGACGGTGTAGCAGAAGTCGAGTTCGCCGGCGGACGCCATCGCCGCCATCCGGCCGCCCTCGTGGCCCGCGAACCCGATGGTCAGCAGCCCCCGCTGTTTCGCCTCGGTGAGCGCGGTCATCAGGTCGTCGGAGTTGCCTGACGTCGACAATGCGATCGCGACGTCGCGGTCCCGGGCGTGGGCGATGATCTGCCGCTTGAAGATCAGATCGAAGCCGACGTCGTTGCCCAGCGCCGTCACCACGGCCTGATCGGCGGCGAGCGACCACGCCGCCACCGGACGTCCGCGGGCGGGACGGCTGAACAGCGATGCCAGCGTGGCGGCGTCGGTGGAGCTGCCACCGTTGCCGAACGTGTAGAGCCGGCCGCCGCGACGGAACCTGTCGGCCATGTCGATGCCGGCCGCGGTCAGTCCGTCGCCGTACTCGTCGAGGGACTCCTTCTGCAGGCGCGCGCTCTCGGCGGCCTTCCCTCGCGCGGACGCGGCGAGGTCGTCGAGGAGGCTCTGGGCGTCGGTTTCCTCCGAGTCGATGAACGGGTAGAGGAAGCTGGTGCTCTCCGAGTCGTGTGTCGTCATCGGTTCGCCTCCTGACCGGCGTCGTCGAGTCGTGTGATCGCGGCACCCGCGTGCACCAGGAGGAGGTCGTTGGGCTGGACGTCGCCGAGGACGCTGACGTCCACCCACTCCTCGCCCGCGGCGGTGCGGACCAGGGCGGGTCCGAGCGGTTCGGCCGGCTCGATCACCACCTCACCGAGACGACCCTCGTCGCTGCACGTGACGCAGACCGTCTCGTCGCACTCCTCGGCGTCGGGTTTCAGCAGTCCCGAGTGCTCGAAGCAGACGTGGGTG
Organism: Rhodococcus jostii RHA1; assembly: GCF_000014565.1. Classification (NCBI taxonomy): domain Bacteria; kingdom Bacillati; phylum Actinomycetota; class Actinomycetes; order Mycobacteriales; family Nocardiaceae; genus Rhodococcus; species Rhodococcus jostii. Next base: position 4,871,787 of record NC_008268.1, read on the forward strand.
AGTTCCCACAGCAGGTGATACATGAGGACGAACCGCCCAGTGGCCGGCACCATCGGATCCTCCGAGTCGACCCAGAGGATGTGGTTCGCCGCACCGGCCGGAGGTCGGGGGCCTGCCCCGATCCACAGCGTCATCGCGCCCCACGCCGGTGCGCGGCGCATCGCGTCGACCACGGCGGGTTCGTTCGCCGACGCCACGGCCAGCAGGATGTCGCCGGGCCTGCTCGCCACCCGGGCCTGCGCCACCGGATCGGGTTCGACGAGTGCCACCGACGGCAGCGCCCGTTTGCCCATGATCACGGGATGCACGAATTCGACGGCGACGTGATGGGCGTGTGGTTCCCACTGGGGTGAGATCACCCAGAGTGTCGCGCCGTCATGGAATCTGCGGGCGAGTGACAATGCTGCGGCGGCGAGATCCGCAGACAGGTCCGTGTCGACAAGGTGCCCGCCCGCCTCTGCGGTGGTGGTCATTCACTAGCTCCCGTCCCGGACCGGCCGGTCGGGGGCTGCCGACGTCACGGTCCGCGCATGGTTGCCGCGGCACCGATCACCGCCTGGCCGAGGGAGAGTCCTCCGTCGTTGGGAGGCACCCGGTGGTGGGTGAGGACTCGATAACCGCTGCTCTCCCAGTGTGCTCTCACCAGTGCGAGGAATAAACGGTTTTGAAAGACTCCTCCGGTGAGTCCGATCGTCGACGCGCCGGTCACGGTGGCGGCCCGGTCGACGAGGTCGGCGGTGGCGGCGGCGAGGGCATGGTGGAAGCCCAGTGCGAGGGCCGCGGGCGGGGTCCCGTCGCGGAGTCCGGCGACCAGTCCGGACAGCAGAAGAGGCAGCCTGAGCTGGTCGTTCTGCACTTCCATGGCGAGGGGAGCCGGGTGCGGGGCGGTCCGGGCGAGGGCCTCGAGTTCGATGGCCGCCTGCGCCTCGTAGGTGACCCGGTGCCGGACCCCGAGCAGCGACGCGACGCCGTCGAACAGGCGGCCCGCGCTCGTCGTCCTGACGCAACCGAGACCCGACTGAAGTTGCGACTCCACGGCCGCGCGTTCCGTGGTGGGGATCGCCTCCACGCACGGCAACCCGTCGACGTCGGTGATCCCGCACTCGTGCAGCAGAGCCAGAGCCACCCGCACCGGATTCCGGACCGCGGCGTCACCGCCCGGCAACGAGAAGGGCTGGATGTGTCCCACCCTCCTCGTGTCGAGGACGTTCGGGCCGACGACGAGGAGCTCGCCGCCCCACACGGTGGTGTCGCAGCCGTACCCGGTCCCGTCGAACGCGACACCGAGCACCGTCGTCCCGACCAGTCCGTGTTCGGCCATCAGCGACGCGACGTGCGCGTGGTGGTGCTGCACGGTGAGCAGGGGGACGCCGGTCCTGTCGCTGTAGCGCCGGGCCCAGTGGTGCGTCGAATATCCGGGGTGCCGGTCGGCGACCACGGCCTCCGGGGTGATCCCGTGCAGATGCGTCAACTGCCGCACCGACGTCTCGAAGGCGCGCTGACTCTCCAGGCTGCCCATGTCGCCGAGGTGCGCCGAGCAGAACGCGTAGTCCTGCCGGGTCAGGCAGAAGGTGTTCTTGATCTCCGCGCCCACCGCGAGGATCTCCGGGCCGTGCGCGGGGAGCACGACCGGCAGCGGTGCGAACCCGCGCGAGCGGCGGATCGGCAGCACCGCCCCGGCCTCGACCGCGAGCACGGAATCCTCACAGGGCACCGCGATGCGGCGGTCGTGCATCAGGAACACGTCGGCGATGTCCGCCAATCGAGTGCGGGCGTCGTCGTTGTCGAAACAGAGGGGTTCGCCGCTCAGATTGCCGGACGTCATCACCAGCACCCGCGGTGGGTCGACGCCGGCGCCGGGGGTCCGGGTGAACAGGAGGTGGTGCAGCGGGGTGTAGGGGAGCATCACGCCGAGGTCGTCGATCCCGGGTGCGATGCCGTCGGCAACCGACGCAGTGTTCTTCTTGCGCAGCAACAGGATCGGCCGGGCCGCGTGTCGCAGCAGTGCGCTCTCGGGCTCGGAGATCTCGCACAGCTCGGCGGCGGCGGACGGGTCCGCGGTCATCACCGCGAACGGCTTGTCCGGGCGGTGCTTGCGCGCCCGCAGAGTCTCGACGGCGACGGGGTTCGCGGCATCGCAGACGAGGTGGAATCCGCCGAGGCCCTTGACCGCCACGATCCGGCCGTCCCGCAACGCCCCCTGCACCGCGGTGAGGACGGCGTCGTCCCCGTCGATCCGGTGCCCGTCGACCTCGGCGAACAGGTGCGGACCGCAGTCGGGGCAGCACACCGGCTGGGCGTGGAACCGTCGATCCGCGGGGTCGCGGTACTCGGCGAGGCATTTCGCGCACAGCGGGAACTCGGCCATCGTGGTGTTGGGCCGGTCGTAGGGGAGGTCGGTGATCACCGTGAACCGGGGCCCGCAGTTGGTGCAGTTGACGAACGGGTGGCGATACCGCCGATCGTGCGGATCGGCCAGTTCGCGAAGACAATCCGCACAGGTCGCCACGTCCGGCGACACCAGCGTCCGCGCACCGGGGACGTGCCTGCTGTCGATGATCCGGAACGACTCGTCGCCGCGCACCGGCACGGGCTGGGCGACCGCGTCGACGATCACGGCCATCGGCGGCGCGTCCGTGCGCAGCCGGCGCACGAACTCGGACACCGACGCGGACTTGCCCTCGATCTCGATGAACACGCTGACGTCGTCGTTGCCGCAGTGGCCGTGCAGTCCCAGGTCGTCGGCCAGTCGCGCGACGAACGGGCGGAAGCCGACCCCCTGCACGACCCCGTGGACCGTGATGCGCGATCGTTCGACCGTCATCCTCGGATGATTCCCCCGTCGAGGTGCGGGGCGCAAGAGTCCTCCCGTGGACGTCCGGCGGCACAGACGCACTCTTTCTCGGTTCGCGCACCCGAAATTGCGCCCGAAAACGTGTGCGGGAGCCGAAAAGGAGTGCGGCTGCCGGTCTACTCGCCGTCGACGGAGCGCGCGCCGGTGACGGCGTCGATCAACCCGTAGTCGCGCGCCTCGTCTGCGGTGAGGATCCGGTGGTCCCGCATGTCACCGCTCACCGCGTCGACGGGGCGCCCGCAGGAGTCGGCGATCCGCTGCTGCAGCCGCCGCAGCTGCTGCTCGTGGTGTTCGGCGGCGATGGCGACGTCCGACGCCGGACCGGTGCAGGAGGTCTGCGGTTCACGGAGGTGGAACGTGGCGTGCGACGCCGCCGTCCGGCGGTCGGCGGGCGCGAGGAAGGCGACCGCCATACCGCGGACGTCGCCGCGGCAGTGGACGTGCAGCGGAACCCCCATCAGGTCGAGGGTGTCGAGGAGCGTGGCGGCCGCGTCGACGTCGGCGTCGACGCCGTGCAGCCACAACTGGACCTCCCCGTCGCCCGAGGCGTCGAGCAACGCGAGCGACGCCGCCGCACGGTTGGTGGCCTCGGAGTCGAGTCGGCCGGTCAGCGACACGATCCGTTTGTCGAACAGGCGCTCGGCCAGCCAGTCGGGACCGGGAGCGGGAGCGGGCACGGACGTGACGGGCATCGGCGCGGGTGGTTGCCGGGGGTCCGGCTGCCAGGGCGTGTGAAACGGCGGGACCGGTGGTGGGGTGGGTGGTGGCCAGATCATGATGATGACTCCCGATGCGCTGAGATCGTCCAGTCGACCGTCCGGCCCACGGCCTCCGCATACCGTTCGAGCGTCGACAGGCGGGGGTCGACGTCGCCGCGTTCGAGCCGTGCCACGGCCGATTGCGACGTGCCCATGTGCGCGGCGATCTCCGTCTGCGTCAGGCCGTGCTCGCGGCGGGTGGTGACGAGCTCGTCCAGCAGCGCTCGACGCCGATCGGACAGGTGCTCCAGTCCGGGAAAAGACGTGCGTCGAGGGGTGGTCGACATACCATCGATGGTATCTCGAAAACGGTATATACGGAGGGGTGCTCATGGCGAAGATTCGTGCCGCCGTCATCGGCGGCGGCATCATCGGTCTGGCGGTCGCCCGGGAACTTCTGCACCGCATGGACGCCGTCGAGGTGACGCTGTTCGAAAAGGAGACCCGGGTCGCGGCCCACCAGACCGGACACAACAGCGGCGTCGTCCACGCCGGCCTGTACTACCTGCCGGGCAGCCTCAAAGCGCGCCTGTGCCGACGTGGTGTCACCCTCCTGCAGCAGTACGCGGAGAACAAGGGCGTGGCCTACGAGGAATGCGGCAAAGTGGTGGTCGCCCACGACTCGTCCGAAGTGGCGCGGATGGACGCCATCTTCGACAGAGCGGTGGCCAACGGGGTCCCCGGCATCCGCAAGGTCGCGGGGGAGGAGATCCCCGAGATCGAACCGCACGCGCGGGGAGTCGCCGCCGTGCACTCGCCGCACACCGCGATCATCGACTACGTGGCGGTCGCGGAGGCTCTCGCCGCGGACATCACCGCCGCGGGTGGACGCGTGCTCCTCGGCCGGGAGGTCGTGGGCCTGGACAGCCGGACCGCGGAAACGGTGGTCACCACCGGGCAGGGCAGTGAGGTCTTCGACCTGGTGGTCACGTGCGCCGGACTCCAGTCCGACCGGGTGGCACTGATGTCCGGTGAACCGCGATCGCCTCGCGTGGTGCCCTTCTTCGGCGACTACTTCCTGCTCGAACCCGAGCGGTCCTCGCTCGTGAAGGGGCTGATCTACCCGGTTCCGGACCCGCGGTACCCGTTCCTCGGCGTTCACCTCACCAAGCGGATCGACGGACGAATCATGCTCGGACCGAACGCCTTTCTCTCCTTCGGGCGGGAGGCGTACGACCATCGGGGATGGTCGGCGTCGGACGTGATGTCGGCGGTCGGGTTTCCCGGGTTCTGGCGGTTCGCCGTGCACAACACCGCGGCGGCGGTCCGCGAGGCCCGCACCGTCCTCAGCACGGGCCAGTTCGTGAAGGAGGCGCAGAAGTACGTGCCCGACGTGCGCCGCTCCGACGTCACCCGTGGGCCCCGGGGCATCCGCGCTCAGGCGATGAACGCCGACGGCAGCCTCGAGGACGACTTCGTCATCACCGGGTCGGAACGCGTAATCCACGTCCGGAACGCGCCCTCACCGGGTGCGACGTCGTCCCTCGCCATCGCCGAACACGTCGTGACGGAAGCTCTGGCCCGCGCGACCACGTGACACGCTTCGCCCGATGTCACATCGGTGCAGTCGAAGTAGACCGATGTGACATTGGGCGACCGAAGCGGGGGTCAACGCCGGCGGAGCTGCAGCGTGAAGCCCTCGGGCATGAGGGTGAGGCGCTCGGCGACCTTCAGTCGATAGTCCGGGTCGCCCACGATGTCGTATCGACGCAGGATCGTGCCGAGGACCAGGACCGACTCGTGGAGGGCGAACTGCCTTCCGATGCAGGCGCGTTCGCCGGTCCCGAACGGCTTGTACACGTGCGCGGGGCGGGACCGGATGCGCTCGGGGAGGAAATGGTCGGGGTCGAACGCCTCGGGATCGTCACCCCACACGGGGTCGCGGTGCAGGGCGGGGATGAGGACGAGCACCCAGTCGCCGACCTTCATCGGGTACTTGCCGACGAGGGTGGTGTCGACGGTCGCCTCCCTGCCGTACGCGGGGGCTGTCGGCCACAGCCGCAACGATTCGTCGAGCACCCGGCGCACGTAGCGGAGCTTCGCGATCTGCTCGAATGCGGGCTCTTCGTCGCCCCAGACTGCATCGACCTCCGCCTGCGCCTTCGCGAGGACGTCGGGATGCCGCGACAGGTAGTACAGGGCGAACGACAGTGCACCGGAGGTGGTCTCGTGTCCCGCGACCAGGAACGTCACCACCTGGTGGCGGATGTTCAACTCGTCGATGCGATGGGGGTCGTTCTCCCGGGCGGCCCGCAGCATGAGTTCGAGCAGGTCCTCGGGACCGTCCTCGGCGCTGTCGCGGCGGGCGCGGATCACCTCGTCGACGACCTCGGCCATGTGTTCGAGGTTGGCGATGTTGCGTCGATCCGACCGTCGCATCAGCAGGCGCCCGAGCGCGCTGGACTTCACGAACGTGGTGCGCTGCGAATGGCTCAGCGCACCGACCATCGCCTGCACGAACGGGTGCGGGCGCTCGCGTCCGAACGAGTCGAAGGAATAGCTGAAGCCGGTGCGGCCGATGGTCTCGAGCGTCAGCTTCGTCATGTCGGAGGACACGTCGACGGGGGAGCCGTCCACCCGCTCGTCCCAGTGCTCCGTCAGTTCGCCTGCGACATCCAGCATCGTGCGGTGATACGACCGCATCGCGGATTTCGTGAACGCCGGGGCGAGGAGGTTGTGCGCCTTGCTCCAGTTCGGCTCGTGGTTGTACGCGGTGAACAATCCGTCGCCGCCCACCTCGCGCAACGACGCGACGCCGGGTGCGAGGTGTTTCGCGAACCGGGATTCGTCGGAGAGTTCTGCGACCATGTCGGCACCGGAGGCGAATACGAACCGATTGCCGAGGACGTTGCGCTCGAAGATGGGCCCGAGTTTTCTGCCGATCTCCATCGAATTCTGCAAGGGAGTGCGGATGCTGATCCCGAAGACGTCGCCGACGACGGGAAGCCGCCATCGAGGATGCGGGATGGTCGCATCCGCCGTGGTGTGCAGTGATTCGACGCTCATGTCGACCCCCGTGTCGATGTGGCCTGCGTTACTGAATTGATGTCTAGTACGCAAGGTACCCCTTACTGAACCGGTGTCAAGCAGTACGGTGACTGGCATGACCAGCGCCCGCCGACGACTCGCCCCGGAACAGCGGCGCGCGCAGTTGCTCGACATCGGCGCGCGGCTGTTCGCGGACCGCCCCTACGAGGACGTGTGGATCGAGGAGGTAGCCGAACTCGCCGAGGTGTCGCGCGGATTGATGTACCACTATTTCCCGACGAAGCGGGATTTCTTCGCCGCGATCGTCGAACGCGAATCCGAACGACTGCTCGACGTGACGGCCCCCGACTCCACTCTCCCCGTCGAGGAACAGGTCGCGGCCGGCCTCGACGCGTACTTCGAGCACGTCGCGAGCCACCGGCACGGAGTCCGGGCCATCAACCACGGCGCGCTGTCGGCCGACGCCGACATCCGGGCCATCGTCGAGCGGGAACTCGACGCCCAGCAGCGCCGCATAGTCGACGCGCTCGATCCCCCCGACGGTGAGCGGGAACTCGTCGGCGTCGCGGTGCGCGGATGGATCGCCTTCGTCCGTGCCGTCTGCATGGACTGGCTCGACCACCCGTCGATCGCCGAGGGCGAGCTACGTGAACTCTGCCTGCGCTCGCTGCGGGGCATGCTGGGTGGGCGGCTCGACTGATCCGAGGGCTGGCACTTAAATAAATCGCTTGATATATTTAAGCCGAAATCCCTTCGGTGATCAAGGAGATCCCGCATGAGTGCACCCACCGTTACGTCGCAGGGCCGAACGAGCCCGGCGAAGACCGAGGCGGAACTGCGTCGTGAACTGGCGGCGGTGTACCGCCTGCTCGCGCATTTCAAGATGACCGACCTCATCTTCACGCACGTCTCGGTCCGGATTCCCGGGCCCGAACATCATTTCCTCATCAACCCGTACGGCCTGCTCTTCGAGGAGATCACCGCCTCCAGCCTGGTGAAGATCGGTCTCGACGGCGAACTCGTCGAACCGTCCGAATATCACGTCAACCCTGCGGGATTCGTGATCCACGGCGCGATTCACGAGGCCCGGCCGGACGCGCAGTGCGTGCTGCACACCCACACGAAGGCCGGGTGTGCAGTGGCCGCGCAGGAGCAGGGACTGCTGCCGCTGAACCAGATCTCGATGGAGTTCTACAACCGGGTCGGCTACCACGACTACGAGGGCATCGCCCTCAACACGGCCGAACGCGTGCGGTTGGTCGAGGATCTCCGCGACCACCCCGCGATGATCCTGCGCAATCACGGACTGCTCACCGTGGGTGAATCCGCCGCCGAGGCGTTTCTGCGAATGTTCTATCTGGAGAAGGCGTGTGACATCCAGATCGCCGCCCAGGCGTCGGGTGAACTGCGCGTTCCGTCGCCCGAGATCGCCGAGCACACCGCGCGGCAGTTCGCCGGCGAGGCCACGGACGACTACGCCGACGATCAGGCTTACGAGATGGCGTGGGCGGCGCTTCTGCGGATGCTGGACCGCACCGCCCCCGACTACAAGGACTGACAGCGGCTTTACAAGGACGGGCGATCACATCCCCGGTGCGGCGACGACGCCCACCGGTGATGCGCCCGTCAGGACCGCCGCGACATTGCGGGCCGACTGCTGCGCCAGGGTGCGCGCGACCTGCGGTGAGTACCACGCGGCGTGCGGGGTGATCACGAGGTTCGGGATCTGCAGGATCGGATCGTCCTGTGCGGGCGGTTCGTTCGGAAGAACATCGACGGCCGCACCGGCGAGGTGTCCACTGCGCAGCGCGGCGCCGAGCGCGTCGTGATCGACGAGCCCGCCGCGGGAGACGTTCACCAGATATCCGCCGCGCTTCATCGCGGCCAGCGCACGCTCGCCGATCAGACCCCGCGTCTCGGAAGTCAGGGGGACGTGCAGGCTCAGCACGTCGGAGCGGCGCAGCAGTTCCTCGAACCCGACCACCTCGATGCCCTCGGCCGCCAGTTCCCCGGCGCGGTCGCCCAGCCCGCGGCCGCTGACGAGGACGGTCATCCCGAGGGCTCGGGCGCGCAGAGCAAAAGCGCCGGCGATCCGGCCGAATCCGTAGAGGCCCAGCACGGTTCCCGCGATCCGCCGCGGCGGCGCGGCGGTGACGTCCCACCCGCCGGCATGCACGGAGCGGTCGAGGGCGTGGGTGGATCGAAGCAGTCCGAGGGTGAGCGTGAGCGCGTGATCCGCGACCTCCTCGGTGCAGTAGTCCACCGCCCGCGTGACCCAGAGGCCGCGTTCGTGGGCCGCCGACACCGGCAGGTGGTCGTACCCGGCGGACGTGGCCGACAGCAGTCGCAGGTCCGGGAGATCCGCCAGGTGACGGGGCCCCAGGCCGGTGTTCTCCGGGCCCACGAGCAGGGCGATGACGCCCGGGCCGGACGGGAACTCGGACTGGTGCACGACGTCCGCGGAAATACCCGCGGCGGCAAGCGAATCGGACAGCGCTTCGGCCGGAATGAAGTCGTCGAGGACGACGACGCGGTCGGTCATCTACCTACTGCTCCCGCTTCTTCGGTGGTCCGTCGCACGGCGGCGTCCACGCAGCGCGCGGCCGCGTCCTCCGCGCTGATCGCCTTCATGACAACGGGATCCAGGATGGCCTGCAATGCAAGACCGTCGGTCAGTGCCACCAGCGCGACGGTGACGGCGTCCGCGTCGAGGTCGGTGGAGACGGTGCCCTCCCGCTGTGCGGCGACGACCGACTCGCGCACGACGCCCCGCCAGCGGGCGAGGAAGGCCGCGATCTCACCGCGCGCCGTTTCCTCGGCCGCACCCTCCGCGTAGAAGAACAGGAACACGCGGGTCATCGCCAGTCGGCGTTCGTCGAGCGGCAGGATGCTGGCGGTGATGTTCCGCAGCTTCTCGATCGGGCCGGCGCCCTCCTCGTCGAGGATCGTGCGGTACCGGTCGCCCTGGATGTCGCCGGCCCGGCGCAGCGCCGCGAGGAGCAGTTCGTGCCGGGATCCGAAGTAGTGGTTCAACACTCCGGTCGACCACCCGCTCTCCTCCGCCACCGCTCGCGTGGTGACGGCGGAGATCCCCTCCCGGGCGATCAACGCGAGAACGGCGTCGGCGAGCGCCCGTCTCCGCTCGTCGTGGTCGACGATCTTCGGCACGATCATTCCTCCCGTTCGTGCGCACTCACTTTCGTGCGCTGATGCCACTCAGGCTATCGGTGCCGGGACCGGAACCGGGTCTTCCTCGTCCTTTCCCGACACTCGCGCGTTCCACACGGACATCACATTCGCCGGGGTGGGTTCGGTGATCAGGCTGGTGGCCACGAACACCACCAGAGCGCTGACGAGTCCGACGTACACCGGTTCGTTCGCCATGACGTCACCGACGACGAACATCGTCGCGATGGTCGCCACGGTACCCACCGCCATGGCCGCCATGGCCGCGGTTCCGGTGGCGCGCTTCCAGACCAGGCCACCGAGGATCGGGACGAGGAGCCCGCCGACCAGGATGTCGTAGGCGATCGTGAGCGCGGAGACGATGTCGTTGATGAGCGCGGCGATCACGATGCTGACGAGGCCGATCACGATCACGTAGAGGCGGTTGCCGCGCACGTCGGCTTCCGGATCGGACGTGTCCAGCTCGGGGCGGGTGCGGCCGAAGATCTGGGCGACCAGCGGAAGGACGTCCTGCCGGGCGACGGTGGCGGTGGCGATCAGTGCGCCGGACGCGGTCGACATCATCGCGGCCACCGCGGCGGCGAGGACGATGCCGCTGAGGCCGACGGGCAGGACGTGGACGGCGACGTCGGCGTACACGTCGTCGGACGACCCGATGTCGGGCATGAGGGCCGACGCGGCCAGGCCGATCAGTGCGCCCGCGACGCCGTACAGCAGGCAGTAGATGCCGGCGGTGACGCCGCCCCACCGTGCGACCTCCGGCGACTTCGCGGTGAACACCCGCTGCCAGATGTCCTGTCCGATGAGGATGCCGAGCGTATAGACGACGAAGAACGTGATGATGGTGCCGGTGCCGATGGTGCCGAGCCCGAGTGCCTGTTCGCCCACGCGCTCCTTGATGCCGGCGTACCCGCCCGCCTTGCTCCACGTGAACGGGAGGAGCAGGACGAAGACGCCGATGGTCTTGATGACGAACTGGACGACGTCGGTGAGCGTGATCGACCACATGCCGCCCATGGCGGAGTAGGCCACGACGATGAGGCCGCCGAGGACCACCGACAGGGTCCGGTCGAAGCCGAACAGCACGTTGAAGATGGTGGCGTAGGCGATCGTGGAGGTGACGGTGAGCATGAGGGTGTAGGCCATCATCACGAGACCGGACGCGCCGGTGGCGTCGATGCCGTACCGGAGTTTCAGCATCCCGGAGACGGTGTAGACCTTCAGGCGCTGGATCCGCGCGGCGAAGAGCAGGCTGAGCAGGAGAACGCCGGCGGCGATCGACACGACCAGCCACATTCCGGAGATGCCGTACGTGTAGCCGAGGCCGACGCCGCCGACGGTGGAGGCGCCGCCGATGACGACCGCCGCCATCGTGCTGGTGTAGAGGAATCCGCCGAGGCGGCGGCCGGCGACGAGGTATTCGCTGGAGTTGCTCGCCCGGCGTTTGCCCCACCAGCCGAACGCGAGCATCGCGCCCAGGTAGATCAGGATGATGGTGATGTCCATGGTGCGTCCTTCACGTGTCCTAGCGGATCGGTGATGACGGGCGCGGTGGTCCCGTCGGTGCCGGTCTCGTCAGACCGTTGCCCTAGACGGTAGGAGAACATTGACGTGAAATAAATCACTTGATACAAATAATCACTTCAGAAAATCGTGAAGTAATGGTGCGAGCCAGCTCACACCCTGTTTTCGACCCCGCCGGAGGAGTGCGATGCGCAGCTCGCTGCCCGATCTGAAGCTCCTCCAGATCTTCGCGGCCGTCGTCCGTCACCAGGGGTTCGCGCCCGCGCAGCAGGAACTCGGACTGTCCGCCTCCGCGATCAGCACCTACATGAGCCAGCTCGAACGGCACCTCGGCATCGTCCTGTGTCACCGCGGCCGGGCCGGATTCGGTCTCACCAGCAAGGGCGAGCTCTACCACAAGGAATGCCTGCGCATCCTCGGCGAACTCGAGGGCTTCGAACGCTACGGCGCCGCGCTGCAGGGGGAGCTCCGGGGAACCCTCACCATCGGCGTTCTCGATTCCACCGTCACCGACGCCACGCTGCCGCTCGCCGACGTGATCGGCGTGTTCAGCAAGGACCACCCCGCCGTCTACCTCGACCTGAAGATCCAGACCCCGCACGAATTGCAGGTCGGCGTGCTCGACGACCGGATCGACGTCGCGGTCGGCGCGTTCGCCTCACCGATGAACGGTCTCGTCTCCCAGGCGCTGCACCGGGAGCAGCACTGGCTGTACTGCAGCGACAAGCATCCGCTGTTCGGCAGGAAGCGGGTGCCGCCGGAGGTCATCACGCAACAGCGGATGGTGACCCGCGGCTACTGGTCCGAGCAGGAACTCGCCCGCCAGGGGTTCCCCCAACCCTCGGCGACGGTGGAGAACATGGAGGCGCAGCTCATCCTCGTGCTGTCCGGCGCGTACATCGGATACCTGCCCGAGCACTACGCGGAGTACTGGGTGGACCGGAACCGGCTCCGCCCGATCCTGCCGGCATCGTTCGGCTATCAAGCGCCGTTTTCGCTGATCTACCGGCGGGGCCGGGCCCGCGAACCGATGGTCCTCACGTTCCGCGAGTTCGTCCGGACCAGCATGAGTAGCTGACCGCCGCTCACCGGGTCGGGGAGCCCAGTTCGGCCGACAGCGCACGGCAACGCTCGACGAGAACCTGACCGTGCTGGGCGCAGAGTGCGTCGTCGAGGCGGAACGTCGGCCCGATGATGCTGAGCGCGCCCACGATCCGCCCCACCGCGTCGTAGATCGGGGCCGCCACACCCGTCGACTGGTCCTCGATGGTGTCGTGGGCGATCGCGTATCCCTCGCTCTGCAGGTCGCCCCGCAGCGCGGCGCCGACGGCCGTGCCCTCGAGCGGCACCGTCTGCCCCACCCATCCCATGTGCCGGATCGCGTGGGTGCCCTCGATCTGCGCGAGATACAGGGCTGTGCCCTTCGGGCCGTGGGTCGACAGGTACGTGGATTCGCGGGTTCCCTCCGCGATCGCGACCATCGCGGGCCGGGCCCGGGACAGCAGCTGGTTGTCGCTGATCGCCCGGGCGCCGATCTGGAGAAGTCGCGGCCCGGCCCGGTAGACGTTGTCGTCGCCGCGGACCAGGAATTCGCTCTGCTCCATGCTGCGGATCAGGCGGAGTGCGGTACTCGTGGCGAGGCCGGCGGCTTTCGCGGCGTCGCCGAGCGTCAAGCCGCCCTGCTCGGTGATCGCGCCGAGCAGTTCGAAGGTGCGGCTCGCGCTGCGGGTCACATCTCCGGGGGCCATGGGTTCTCTCCTGACGGTCGCGGGTGTCGGCGTGAATCTACCGCGACGCGATCTCGGACAGCAGGGGCTGCCGGTGTTCGTCGAGCAGCGGGCTGCGGCGGACCCCGGGGCGCGCGCTGTCGCCGAACACGACCGGCTGCCGGACGTAGTCGATCGTTCCCGCGACCGGATGATCGAACGACTCCACGAGTCCCCGGTGTCTGCTCTGCTCGGACGACAACGCCTGTTCCACGTTCCAGATCTCGGAGCTCGCCAGTCCGGCCGCGCCGAGGACGGCGACCACCTCGGCGACCGTCTTGTCCTTCGCCCAGATCTCGATCTCCGCGCGCAGGGCCGGTTCGTGATCGGTGCGGGACGTGTCGTCGGCGAAACGGTTGTCGCCGAGAAGGTCTGCGCGATCCATGGTGCGGGCGAGCTTCTCGAATCCGGACTGGCTGGCGACGGCCAGGACGAACAGGCCGTCCGACGCCCGGTACGTGTCGAACGGGGTGGAGACGGGATGGCGATTGCCCACTCCCACCGGTGCGACCCCCGACGCCTGCAACTGGCTGTGCGCGGTGGGGAGCATGGCCAGCATGCTGTCGAACATGGCGACGTCGAGGTGTTGCCCCACACCCGACTCCCGCGTACCGACCAGGGCGGAGCTGATGCCCCACGCCGCGAACAGTCCCGCGACGAGGTCGCCGAACGATTCGCCGAGCCGGGTCGGCCCGGATTCGGGGGAACCGGTGATGCTCATGATCCCCGACATCGCCTGCACGACGAGGTCGTAGGCGGCCGAACCCGCGAGCGGCCCGTCCTGCCCGAAACCGGAAATGGACGCGTAGACGAGCCGGGGGTTGCGGGTGTGGACGGTGTCGTAGTCGATGCCGAGGCGGGCGGTCACGCCGGGCCGGAAATTCTCGACGAGAACATCCGCCGTGTCGAGCAGGTCGAACAGCACCTTCCGGTCCGAGTCGTCCTTGAGATTCAGTGCCAGCGAGCGTTTTCCGCGGTTCAGCACGTTGAAATAGATGCTCTCGCCGTCGCGGAACGGGCCCAGGTGCCGCGAGTCCTCGCCGGCAGCGGGCTCGATCTTGACGACGTCGGCGCCGGCGTCTGCGAGCAGCGCCGTGCAATACGGTCCGGCGAGGACGCGGGAGAGATCGACGACGCGGACGCCGTCCAGGGGAGGCAGGGGAGGCATGACAGGCCCTCTCAGAATTCGGTCGAGCGCGGGGACGGCGCGTTGGAGGCGATGGTGAGCAGCTGGATCTGCGAGGTGCCCTCGAAGATCCGGAGGATCCGGCAGTCGCGGTAGAGGCGTTCGATCTCGGATTCGCGCATGAAACCGGCGCCGCCGTGAATCTGCACGGTCTGGTCGACGATCGAGAAGCAGGCCTCCGTGGCCACGTACTTCGACACGGACGCGGCGCGGCGCAGGTCGGCCCCGGCATCCTTCACGTCCGCCGCCCAGTCCGCGGTGACGCGGGAGGCGACGAGCTGCGCGTCGCACGCGCCCAGCAGCAGCTGAATCGCCTGGAATTCGGCGATGGGGTGTCCGAACTGCTTGCGCTCGGCCGCGTAGGAGCGTCCCAGTTCCCAAGCGCGCAGGGCGATTCCGTTGGCCATCGCGGCCACGTCGATGCGGGCGCGGTTGAGGGCGGTGAGCGCGATGTTGCCGCCGCGGCCCTCCGTTCCCACCACGGCGTCGGGGGGAAGCACCACGTCGTCGAGGAAGACGGTGTAGGTGGGGGCGGACCGGATGCCCAGCTTGTCCTGGGGCTCGGAGTAACTCACGCCGGGGGTGCCCTGGGGGAGGACGAAGGCGGTGATGCCGCGGAAGCCAGCGGACGGATCGGTCTTGGCGAAGAGGACGACCAGGTCGGCCTCCTTGGCGTTGGAGATGTACGTCTTCGAACCGGACAGGTGCCACCCGTCGTCCTCGCGCCGCGCCGTCGTGCGCATCGAGGCGATGTCGGAGCCGGCGTCCGGTTCGGTGAGGGCGAACCCGGCGAGCAGCTCACCGGACGCGAGCCGGGGCAGCCACCGGCGCTTCTGCTCCTCGGTTCCGCCGACGAGGATCGGCTCGAGCCCCAGGTAGTGCGCGGTGTATATCGAGGCGAGGGCGGCGTCGGTGCGGGCTACCTCTTCGATCGCGATCAGCTGTGTCTTGGTGGACAGGCCCAGTCCGCCGAACTCCTCGGGCACCGAGATGCCCATCAGGTCCTGTTCGCCCAGTCGCTTCACCAACTCCGCCGGGAACTCCCGCGTCTCGTCACGGAACGCCGCGCCGGGGTGGATCTCACGGTTGGCGAATGCACGCACTGCGCCGCGGAACTCGGCGGAGTCGAGCAGCTGATCGGTCACGGAAACTCCTGTCGGAAGATCGAGATTGCCACCTAATGAAATGGCAATGCCACTTGGTGGCATATCGACTATGAAGGAGACCGGCGAATTTGTCCAGGGGTGCCGGTGTCCACGGCACGGAAGCGGGTACTCGACCACGGACGCACAGCGCACACTCCGTGCGGCACGGCAGAGGGAGGCTTCATGCGCACGATCACACGAGGGATCGTCACCGCGGGAACGATGATCGGCGCGGTTTTCGCCGGCGCGGGGACGGGCGTGGCGGAACCCGCCGTGCCGTCCGGCACGTATCAGGGAACGACCACCGCGCCGGCGGGTGAGTTGATCTGGAAGGGCAAGACGTTCCAGGGCGGCACGGTCGTCAACAACTTCGCGTTCGGTCTGACCGGTCTCGCGGGCACGACCTCGCAGGACGGGAACGGAAACACCGTCATCGACTACAGCCCATCGGGTCTGGGGTTCCTGACCGACAGGATGTCCCCCAACGCAGACGGGACCTACACCGGGGCCGTGTACGTGGGCGGCAACCAGGTGGGAAGCTTCGGCCTCGCGAGATAGCTGTCCCGGGGCCTGTCACGACAACGAGGCCGCACCGCTCGGGTGCGACCTCGTCACAGTGTCATCTGCGACCTCGTCGCAGTGTCATGGGGCGTCGGTCAGACGGCCCGGACATTCTGGGCCTGCGGGCCCTTCTGGCCCTGTCCGACCTCGAATTCCACCCGCTGGTTCTCCTCCAGCGACTTGTAGCCGCTGCCCGAGATCTCGGAGTAGTGAACGAACACGTCCGCGCTGCCGTCGTCCGGCGCTATGAATCCGAAGCCCTTCTCGCTGTTGAACCACTTCACAACACCCTGCGCCATACCGTTCACTCCCTGCAGTTGCCGCCCGGGACCTCACATCGAGATCCCGTTCGCGTGGATATCATCCTGTCATCAAGGCGCGCGTGCTTCCAGTGGTACGCCCACGATTCCTGCGAATCCTGGGCGCTGTACCAGGTCTGCGGAAGAAATTTCCCCCCTCGACCGATGATTCTGCCCCTCGGGGGCGGTCCTACCTGCGACCGAGAATCACCATCCCGAACGAGGAGAACCGATGAATTCCACATCGACCGCCACCGCCGACGCCCGGATCCTCGACGTCCCCGGTGCCGGGCTGTACTACGAAGTGCGGGGCACGGGTCCCGTCGTGGTGCTCGTCGGCGCCCCGATGGACGCCGACTCCTTCGCGCCCGCGGCGGATCTGCTCTCGTCCGACTACACCGTGCTCACGACGGACCCGCGGGGCATCCACCGCAGCCCGGTCGACGACCGGGATCGCGATTCGACCCCGGAGATGCGCGCGGACGACCTCGCCCGGCTCCTGATGCACCTCGACGCGGGCCCTGCCGTGGTGTCAGGCTCCAGCGGCGGCGCCGTCAGTGCGCTCGCGCTGGTGCAGGCGCACCCCGAGCTGGTCCACACCGTGATCGCCCACGAGCCGCCGCTGGACGAGTTACTCGACGACCGCGAGCAGCTGCGCGTGAAGACCGACGAGATCATCGACACCCACCTGACCGGGGATGTCGTGGGGGCGTGGAGGAAGTTCCTGGCCCTGGCGAACATCCACCTGCCCGAGGAAGCGTTCCAGCAGATGTTCGCGGGCGAACGGGATGCGCAGACGGAGGCGGACGACTACTTCCAGCACGCGCACATGCTGCGCCCCACCACCCGCTGGTGCCCGGACGTCACCGCCCTGAGCTCGGCGCCCACCCGCGTCGTGGTCGGGATCGGCGAGGAGTCGGGTGGCCAACTCTGCGACCGTACGTCGCGGGCGCTCGCCGCCGAACTGGGCGTCGAGCCTACCATGTTCCCCGGCGACCACATCGGCTTCGCCCACGACCCCGCCGCGTTCGTCACCCGTCTGCGCGCAGTGCTGGGGGAGGTCTGAGCGGACGCTCCCCGGGTGACCTCACACCGCGATCGGGATGCGTTTCGTGACGATCCGATGGATCAACCGGGCGGCGGTGCGGGCCGTGCGGTTGTCGATGTCGAACGACGGATTGAGCTCGGCCACATCGCACACCGCGAGTTTTCCGCTGGCGGCGACGGCGTCGCACACGAATTGGATCGTCTCCGCCGGAACGCCGTACGCGGCGGGAGCGCTCACTCCCGGCGCGACCGCGGCGGGAAGGACGTCGAGGTCGATGGTGAGGTAGACGAGATCGACGTCCGACAGGAACTCGCTGACGAAGACGGCCACCCGGTGCCGGTCGGAGACCGAGCAGTCGTCGTCCAGGAGGTAGCGGACGTCGTATCCGCGTGCGGTGTCGAACAGTGCGGTGGTGTTGCTCGGCTGGCTGATGCCGAGCACGGAGTACTGCAGGGCGGTGCCCGACGCATGCTCCTGTTCGAGGATCTGCCGGAACGGTGTGCCCGAACTCGGGACCGGATCGGACCGCAGGTCGAAGTGGGCGTCCAGGTTCAGGATCCCGATCCGCCGCTTGGGTGTGCGGACGGCGGCCTGTGCCAGACCGAGATACGTCCCGTAGGCCACCTCGTGGCCGCCGCCGAGGACCACCGGGAACTGGCCGGCGTCGAGCGTCGCGGCGACCACGGAGCCGAGCGCCATCTGCCCGGCCTCGAGACGATTGTCGGTGACCGCGACGGTGCCGGCGTCGTAGACGCGGAGCGGCTCGGCGAGCGCCATCGACGACAGCGCGCCCCGCAGCGCGTCCGGGCCGCGCGCCGCCCCGCGGCGTCCCTTGTTCCGCTCCACGCCCTCGTCGCTCGAGAAACCGATCAGCACGCAGGCGCCGGGCTCGGCGCCGTCGTGAAGAGGCGTCACGGCCTGGTGCCAGCGGAGGTGGTGACTCGACGTGCCGTCCACCCTGCCGACCCAGGGGGGCGGGGGAATCAGCAGGTTCTCCATCATCGCAGGGCCCTCGCTTTCTCGTGACCGGTGTGCGCGGACCAGGCGAGTTCGCCGCCCCGCCACACATCGCTGACCAGGGGGACGCCGGGCCGGTAGGCCAAGTGTAGGTACGACGGCGCGTCCAGCGCGAGGACATCGGCCCGCGCGCCGGGACGCAGGACCCCGACGTCGGCACGTTGCAGCGCGCGGGCACCGCCCGCCGTGGCCGCCCAGATGGCTTCGTCCGGGGTCATGTGCATGTCCCGCACCGCGATCGCGATGCAGAACGGCAGGCTGGTGGTGTAGCTGGTGCCGGGGTTGCAATCCGCACCGAGCGCCACCGTGACACCCGCGTCGAGCAGGGCCCGGGCGTCCGGGTACTTGTTGCGGGTCGAGAAATCCGCGCCGGGCAGGAGAGTGGCCACCGTCGAACTCTGCGCCAGCGCATCGATGTCGGCCTGCGTGGTGTAGCAGACGTGGTCGACGGACGCGGCCCCCAGTTCGACGGCGAGCTGGACCCCGGGGCCCTCGCGGAGCTGATTGCCGTGGACGCGGGGGATCAGGCCCTTCGCCATCCCGGCGGTGAGAACGGCGTGTGCCTGATCGCGGTCGAACGCGCCGGTCTCGCAGAACACGTCGATCCATTTCGCCTGCGGTGCACAGGCGTCGATCATCTCAGAGCACACCATGGCGACGTAGTCGTCGGCCCGCCCCGCGTATTCCGGCGGCGGAACGTGAGCGGCGAGCAGCGTCACCTCATCGGTGAGGGACGCTGCGATCCTCGTGCTGCGCAGTTCGTGCGCGACCGTCTGCCCGTACCCGGTCTTGCACTCCACGGTGGTGCTGCCCGACCGCAGGGACTCGTCCAGCAGTCGCCGCGTGTTCGCCTGCAGTTGTTCGTCGGT
Organism: Rhodococcus jostii RHA1; assembly: GCF_000014565.1. Lineage (NCBI taxonomy): Bacteria > Bacillati > Actinomycetota > Actinomycetes > Mycobacteriales > Nocardiaceae > Rhodococcus > Rhodococcus jostii. The sequence goes on from NC_008268.1 coordinate 4,890,988, forward strand.
CGCGTTCCGTGTCGCCTCGATCGTGTTGCGGATGCCACCCGCCGCGTACGGCTGTCCCGCCATCCGCGCCGCGAATTCCTCCGCCCGTTCCCCGCCGAACACGAGATGCGAGTGGCTCTCCACGAAGCCCGGCAGCACCGCCCGGCCGTCGAGATCGTGCCCGACGTCCCCGGCCGGCGCCGAGTCGGCGCTGCCGACCCAGGCCACCACGCCGCCGTCGAAGACGACGGCGGCGTCGCGGATCAGCCCGAGCGGACCTTCCCCCACTGTCGGGTCGTTGGTCACCAGGGTGCCGATGCCGGTCAGCACTGTGGAGCGGGAGGTGTTCGCTGTCACTGCTGTTCCTTCCAGTGGTTCGAAAATACGGTCGCTCGGGCCTGCGATCATCCTTCGGACATCGGCACGCGCACGCCGCGCTCCTTGGCGACGTCGATCGCGTGGTCGTATCCGGCGTCGACGTGCCGGATGACGCCCATGCCGGGATCGTTGGTCAGAACCCGCTCCAGCTTCTCGGCGGCCAGGTCGGTGCCGTCCGCGATGCACACCTGACCGGCATGGATGGACCGTCCCATGCCGACGCCGCCGCCCTGGTGGATGGACACCCACGACGCCCCCGACGCGGTGTTGACGAGTGCGTTGAGCAACGGCCAGTCGGCGATCGCGTCGGAGCCGTCGAGCATCGACTCGGTCTCGCGGTACGGGGAGGCGACGGATCCGGAATCGAGGTGATCGCGGCCGATGGCGACGGGCGCGGACAGCTCGCCGGACGCCACCATCTCGTTGAACTTCAGGCCGGCCTTGTGCCGTTCGCCGTAGCCGAGCCAGCAGATCCGGGCCGGCAGACCCTCGAACGCCACCTTCTCGCCCGCCATCGTGATCCAGCGCTTCAGGTGCTCGTTCTCGGGGAACAGTTCGAGGATCGCCTTGTCGGTGGCGGCGATGTCCTTCGGGTCACCCGACAACGCGGCCCAGCGGAACGGGCCGAGGCCCTCCTCGAACAGCGGACGGATGTAGGCGGGCACGAATCCGGGGAAGTCGAACGCGCGGTAGTAGCCGGCCTTGCGGGCCTCGTCACGGATGGAGTTGCCGTAGTCGAACACCTCGGCGCCCTTGTCGAGGAAGCCGACCATCGCGGCGACGTGCCGTGCCATCGATGCGCGGGAGTCCTCGGTGAACTTCACGGGGTCCTTGTCGGCCATCGCCTTCATGTCGGCGAAATCGATCCCGAGCGGCAGGTACGACAGCGGGTCGTGTGCCGACGTCTGGTCGGTGACGATGTCGATGGGTGCGTTCATGGCGAGCAGTTCGGGGAAGATCTCCGCGGCGTTGCCTTCGAGGCCGATCGACAGCGGGCGCTTCGCGTCGCGGGCCTCGATCGCGAGACGCAGGGCGTCGTGGATGTCGGTGGCCTTGGTGTCGAGGTACTTGTGCGCGATCCGGCGGTCGATGCGGGTGACGTCGCAGTCGACGCAGATCGCGACGCCGTCGTTCATCGTCACGGCGAGGGGCTGGGCGCCGCCCATGCCGCCGAGTCCGGCCGTCAGCGTGATGGTGCCTGCGAGCGAGCCGCCGAAGCGCTTGCGGGCGACCGCGCCGAACGTCTCGTACGTGCCCTGCAGGATGCCCTGCGTGCCGATGTAGATCCACGACCCGGCCGTCATCTGCCCGTACATGATCAGGCCGAGGGCGTCGAGCTTGCGGAACTCCTCCCAGTTGGCCCAGTCGCCCACCAGGTTCGAGTTCGCGAGGAGGACGCGGGGCGCCCACTCGCTGGTGCGGAACACGCCGACCGGCTTCCCGGACTGCACCAGCATCGTCTCGTCCGACTTCAGGGTCTTCAACGTCCGGACCATCGCGTCGAACGCCTCCCAGCTGCGCGCGGCCTTGCCGGTGCCGCCGTAGACGACGAGGGAGTCGGGATGCTCGGCGACCTCGGGGTCGAGGTTGTTCATCAGCATGCGCAGGGCGCCTTCTTGCTGCCAGCCGAGTGTCGTCAGTTCGGTGCCGCGGGGCGCCGACACGTGGCGGGGTCCGGAAACCGGAGGCGTCGTGGTGGTCATGTCGTGTACTCCTTGATGGTCGAACGAGGAAGAGGGAATAGTCTGGGTGTCAGCGTGATTCACAGTCGCGAATCCGCCATCGCGGTATTCGCCGGATAGATCATCGACGGGGGCGGGTTGCTGCTGCGCCGCGCGAGCGGGTAGTAGATGGCGCCGGTGAAGACGATGCCGACGATCCACGAGATGTCCGCGCCGCCCAGCATTTCCGTGACGGGCCCGGTGTAGAGCTTCTGGGCGAGGAACGGGATCTGCGCGAGAACGCCGACGGTGTAACAGATCATCGCCGTCTTGTTCCAGCGGCCGTAGCGGCCCGCCGGGTCGTACAGCGCCGGTATGTCCACGCGCTCCTTGGAGATGAGGTAGTAGTCGATCAGGTTGATGGCGCTCCAGGGGGTGAAGACCATCAGCAGCACGAGGACGAAGTTCTTGAAGTTGTTGAGGAAGTCGGCGCTGGCGCCGATCGCGATCAGCATCGAGATGGCGACGAACCCGATGATGTACAGGGTGCGGGCCCGGGACGAGATACGTGACTGTCCGTTGAAAGCGGTCACCGTGGTGAGGATCGACATGAATCCGCCGTAGGCGTTGAGGCAGTTGACGGTGAGCTTCCCGACCAGGATCACCAGGTAGATCATCAGGGCGATCGCGGCGGGTCCGGCGAGTTCGCCGATGAAGCCGACCTGGTCGCTGAGGAAGGCATCCCCGGCCACGGCGGCGACGAGTGCGCCCAGCGTCATCGACCACTGCGAGCCGATCACGCTGCCCGCGAACGTCGACCAGAACGTCGTCCGCTCGCTCGTCGAGCGCGGCAGGTAGCGGGAGTAGTCCGCGACGTACGGTCCGAACGTCAGCTGCCAGCCGGCGCCGAGCGAGATCGCGAGAAGGAACGTGACGATGTCGAAGTCCTTGTTCCCGACGAACGCGGCCACGTCGTACTCGGCGAACAAGCGGATCGCGAGGTAGGTGAATCCGAGGATGCCGACGACGGTCGCGATCTTGCCGACCACGTGGATGAGTTTGTATCCGGTCACCGCCACGAACGCGGTCATCGCGCCGAAGATGAGGATGCCGACCGTCGGGCTGTCGATGTGGAGGATCTCGTTCACAGCCTGACCTGCGAGGACGCTGCCGGTGGCGGCGAAACCGAGGTACATCAGGACGACGAGAACCAGCGGGAGCACGGCGCCCAGAACGCCGAACTGGGCCCGGCTCGAGATCATCTGGGGCAGGCCGAGACGCGGTCCCTGGGCGGAGTGCAGCGCCATGACGGCACCGCCGAAGACATTGCCGATCAGCAGGCCCACGATGGCCCACAGTGCGTCGGCGCCGAAGACGACCGCGAGGGCGCCGTCGACGATCGCGGTGATCTGCATGTTGGCGCCGAACCAGAGCGTGAACTGGCTGCGCGGAGATCCGTGACGCTCGTCGTCCGGAACGACGTCGATGGTGCGACGCTCCGGCGCGAGGCTGATCTCGGGAGGTCCCTCGTGTGTCATAGGCCTGTTTGTCTCTCTGTGACGAGTCCGGCGCTGCTGGGTCGGTCCCGGGTGCTCTGTCCCATGTCCTGAATCCAGTGTGCTCTGACTCACGTTTTTTATCGCCTTAGATGTATAGTCCTGTATAGACAACCCCCTGTCAAGCGTTCTCCAAGGACCCAGCCGAGAGGCGTGCCGGCCCGCCACTGCACCAGTCGGGAGTGTCGATGCTTCCGACGGAAGGTACTGACATGAGAGTAATTTCGACGTCCTCACATTCGCGCGAGCGCGATGAACAGCAGTTTTCCGCTCCGGAAGCGCCCGAGCGTTTCCGCGACCTCTACCTCCGCACCGCCGGCCATCCCTCCGCCGACGGCGCAGATCCGCAGGCGCGTGATCGCATCGCGAACACACACCTCGAGACCGGGTGGAACCGGAACCCCGGGACCGCGGTGGTGCGCGGAATCGACGCCGCAGACCCCAGCGGGATCGGGCCCGCGGTGCAGATCGTCACCGACGACATGGCCCTGCTCGTCGAATCGGTACTGCTGACCGCGGCCAGGGTCGGCGCCCCGATCGAGGAGGCGCTGCATCCGGTCCTCGTCGCCCGCCGCTCGGAGTCGGGCACCCTCACCGACCTTCTCCCGATCTCCGACTCCGGGACGGCGGAGTCGTGGATTCACGCGGGTCTGCGCTCCGACACGCCGGACTCGGTCGTCACCGCACTGGTCGAGGCGTTGAACAACGTCCTCGCCGACGTACGCCGGGTGGACCGCGATCTGGCGCGCATGCGCGAACTGCAGATCCAGGTCTCCGACCGACTCGACTCGCAGACCGGGCAGGATTCGCTGTCCGAAGAACTCCGCGAGGCCGCCGACTTCCTGCGCTGGTGCGAGGCGGGCAACTTCACCGTCCTCGGGTACGCGCGGTACGGCGCCGACGGCGCACCCGAGGAGAGTCTCGGCGTGCTCCACGACCGGGAGGGCGATCGGGCGCCGGCCCCGGAACCCGGCCCCGTCCTCGCGATCGGGCAGGCGGCGCTTCCGGTGTCCGTGCACCGGTCGTCGTACCCGTCGGTGGTCGGAGTTCGGGCCGGAGGAGTGGAGCACCGCTTCGTCGGCGCGTTCACCCCCGCGGGAAGGCACGAGAACGTCCTGGACATCCCGGGCGCGGGACGCAGGGTGCGGGCCCTGCTCGACCGGGCCGGTTTCGACATCGACTCGTTCTCCGGGCAGGCCGTGCTGCAGGTCGTGCAGGCGCTGCCGCTGACCGAGTTGTTCGCGGCGAGCCCGGACTCGCTGCACTCGGCCCTCACCGAGGTCGCCGGCATCACCGCGCGCGAGCACATTCACCTCTTCCTGCGCACGGACGTCCCGGGCGAGAGCATGTCGGCGCTGGTGTTCATTCCCCGCGATCGGTACAACACCCGGACGCGCCTGGCGGCCCAGCGCGTCCTGCTGGACGAACTGGACGGCACCGCAGTCGAATACACCACGAACGTGTCGGAGTACCCGCTCGCGATGGTGCACTTCACGATGCGGGTCCCGGTGGACACCGAGGTGACGGACACCCGGCGACTGGAGATTCAGCGTCGAATCTCCCGGGCCTGCCGGACCTGGGACGACCGGTTCCGCGACGAACTCGACACCGCCGAACGTGATCTCCTCGCACACTATTCGGAGCATTTCCCGGAGGTGTACAAGCACGATTTCGACGCCCGGCGAGCCCATGCCGATCTGATGGTGTTCGAGAGACTGACGGACGGCGCGATCGACACGCGGCTCGACGCGAACGCGGCGGAGTGGCGCTTCACCTTCTTCGTCGGCGGTGCACCCGCCTCGCTCAGCGATGTACTCCCGATCCTGCAGAGCATGGGTGTCGCGGTCCTCGACGAGCGCCCGTACACGGTCGCGAACAGTCGCGGAACGGTGTGCTGGATGTACGAGTTCGGGATCCGCTACGCGTCGCCGGGGCCGGTGGACGACGCGCTGCCGCGTCGTTTCACGGAGACGTTCGCCGCGGCCTGGGCGTCCCGCGCCGAGACGGACAGCTTCAACGAACTCGTGCTCCGCGCGGGCCTGGACTGGCGTGAGGTGGAGGTGCTGCGGGCATACGCGCGTTACCTGCGGCAGGGTGGATTCCCGTACAGCCAGAACCACATCGCCACGGTCCTCGGTGATCATCCGGAGATCTCCCAGGCACTGATCCGGCTGTTCGCCGCGAGGTTCGATCCGGACGGCACGGATCCGGACGGCGCTGAGGAGTGCGGCGAACTGATCGCGTCGCTGGAAACGGCGATCGGCGACGTCCTCGGCCTGGACGCCGACCGCATCCTGCGCGCCTACCTGAACGTGGTGCTGGCGACGCTGCGCACCAACCGCTACGCCCGCCCGGGCCGGGAACGACAGGTCCTGTCGTTCAAGTTCGATCCGCAGCGGATCCCGGAACTGCCACAACCGCGGCCCCGCTTCGAGATCTACGTCTACTCGCCGTGGGTCGAGGGCGTGCACATGCGGTTCGGCGCGGTGGCGCGGGGAGGGCTGCGGTGGTCCGACCGCAAGGAGGACTTCCGCACCGAGGTGCTCGGCCTGGTGAAGGCGCAGGCGGTCAAGAACTCGGTGATCGTGCCTGTCGGCGCGAAGGGCGGGTTCGTCGTCGCGCGCCCGCCCGCTCCCACCGGCGACCCGCTGCGCGATCGGGACGCCCAGCGCGCTGAGGGTGTTCGCTGCTACCGCAGCTTCATCAGCGGACTGCTGGACGTCACCGACAACGTGGACCTCGCGACCGGTGCCGTGATCCCGGCGCCGCGGGTGGTGCGGCACGACGGCGACGACACGTACCTCGTCGTCGCCGCGGACAAGGGCACCGCGACGTTCTCCGACATCGCCAACGACGTTGCGGCACGGTACGGGTTCTGGCTGGGTGACGCGTTCGCGTCGGGCGGATCCGTCGGGTACGACCACAAGGCGCTCGGCATCACCGCCCGCGGCGCGTGGGAGAGCGTGAAGCGGCACTTCCGGGAAATGGGGATCGACACCCAGTCGCAGGAGTTCACGGCCGTCGGGATCGGCGACATGAGCGGCGACGTGTTCGGCAACGGAATGCTTGCGAGCCCGCACATCCGGCTCGTCGCCGCGTTCGACCACCGGCACGTGTTCCTCGACCCGAACCCCGACGCGGCCACATCCTTCGCGGAGCGGGAACGGCTCTTCGCGCTGCCGAGGTCGTCGTGGGCGGACTATGCGCCCGGTCTGATCAGCGCCGGCGGCGGTGTGTGGGAACGATCGAGGAAGAGTGTTCCGATCAGCGAGGAGGCGCGGCGCGCTCTCGGACTGAACCCCGGGACCACCGAACTGTCCCCACCCGACCTCGTCCGCGCGATCTTGCGGGCACCGGTGGATCTGCTGTGGAACGGCGGCATCGGGACATACGTGAAGGCGGGCACCGAAACCCACCTCGACGTGGGGGACAAGAGCAACGACGGCGTCCGCGTCGACGGCGCCGACGTGCGGGCCCGGGTGGTCGGTGAGGGCGGCAACCTCGGCTTCACCCAGTTGGGACGCATCGAATTCTCCCGCTCCGGAGGGCGAATCAACACGGACGCTCTCGACAACTCGGCGGGCGTGGACTGCTCCGACCACGAGGTCAACATCAAGGTCCTGCTCGACGCCCTGGTCAGCGGCGGCCGTCTCCCCGCCGACGACCGCGCCGGTCTGCTCGCCGAGATGTCCGGGGAGGTGTCGCGACTCGTACTCTCCGACAACGTCGCCCAGAACGACGTGCTGGGCACGAGCCGGGCCGACGCCGCCGCGTCCCTCACGGTGCACGGACGGCTCATCGGCCATCTGGAAGGGCGCTACGGTCTGGACCGCGCCATCGAGGTGCTGCCGTCCAGAAAGGAGATCGCCGCCCGGGAGCGCGCGGAGACGGGTCTCACCTCGCCCGAACTCGCGACCCTCATGGCGCACGTCAAGCTGGCGCTGAAGTCGGACCTGCTGGCCGGCGACCTCCCCGACAGTCCGGCATTCTCGGACGCCCTCGCCGGGTATTTCCCGCGCAGGCTCCGGGAGTCCTTCGGCGACGCCATCGGCGACCATCCGCTGCGCAGGGAGATCGTCGCGACGGTCCTCACCAACGACGTCGTCGACAACGGCGGCATCACCTACGCCTTCCGGTTGGGCGAGGAGGCCGGGGCGAGCAGCGCCGACGCCGTGCGGGCCTTCGCGGTGGTGTCGGCCGTGTTCGACCTGCCGTCGCTCCGGCGCGACATCCGCGACGCCGACCTCGACGCCGCGCTCTCGGACGACCTCACGCTGTTCACCCGGCGGCTGCTCGACCGGGCGTCGCGCTGGATGCTGACCCGCAGGCCCCAGCCGCTCGCGGTCGGGGCGGAGATCGCCCGATTCCGTGACCGCGTCGCGGACCTGACACCGCACGTCGCGGGCTGGCTCTGCGGTGAGGACGCGGAGAATCTCCGGAGTCGAACGGCCGCGCTGGTGGCCCGCGGTGTCCCCGCGGACCTGGCCGGACGTGTGCAACTGCTCCTGGACCGGTTCGCGCTGCTGGACATCGTCGAGATCGCCGACATCACCCAACGCGATCCCCGCGAAGTGGCCGAGGTGTACTACCGGCTCGGGGAGTGCCTCGGGTTGGTGCACCTCCTGGTGGGGGTCTCGCAGCTGGGACGGGGAACCCGGTGGAACGCGCTGGCCCGGTTGTCGTTGCGCGACGAGTTGTACGACACTGTCCGGGCCCTGTGCCTCGACGTGATCTCGGGCAGCGAAGTGGTCGACACCGCGGAACAGAAGATCGGGGAGTGGGAGGACCGCAATGCCGCCCGGCTGGCGCGCGCCCGGCACACGCTCGACGCCGTCACGGAATCGGGGGAGCACGACCTCGCCGCCCTCTCCGTCGCGACCAGGCAACTGCGCAGCATGGTGAGGTGACACGAGGCGCACCGCGCGATGAGGGCTTACCCGTGCAGTCGGCCGATAGACTGCAACGGCCGACTGCACGGGAAGTTCATCGGTGTTGCAGAGGGATGGGTGTCAGTGGTGGAGATCGCAGTAATCGACGCGGAGCTTGCTGCGTTGTACAACGGACCGGGGACGGAGTCGGCCCCGGCGTACGAACGCGTCAAGCAGCTGATCGTGTCGCAGATCAACGCCGGCCGCTGGCAGGAGGGCGATCAGCTGCCCTCGGAGAATCAGCTCGTGGGCGCTCTCGGCCTCTCCCGCATGACCATCAACCGCGCGCTGCGCGAACTCAGCGCCGAGGGTCTCGTGGTGCGCCTGATGGGTGTGGGGACGTTCGTCGCGGCCACGAAGACAGCGTCGTCCCTGTTCGAGGTCAAGAACATCGCGGACGAGATCCAGCAACGCGGACACCGCCATCGAACCGAAGTGGTGTACGTGCGTGAGGAAGACGCCGATCCGGCGAACGCCTTCATCCGGGATTCGATCCGCGGCAAGGTGTTCCACTCGCTGATGATCCACTACGAGGACGACACACCGATCCAGCTCGAAGACCGGTTCGTCAATCCCGCCGAGGCGCCCGGGTACCTCGATCAGGACTTCACCCAGCAGACGCCCAATCACTATCTGAGCGTGGAAGCTCCCCTGACGAGGGGCGAGCACGTCGTCGAAGCGATCCTCGCGTCACCCGAGGAATGCCGGCTCCTCCACATCGAGCGCGCCGAACCGTGCCTGATGATCCGGCGCCGCACGTGGTCCTCGCGGGGGCTCGTCAGCGCCGCGCGTCTCGTCCATCCCGGTTCGCGGAACCGGCTCGAAGGGACGTTCGGAACAGCCTGACCGGGGTAGCTGCGGACAGGAGACTCACGGCTGCACATCCTTCGTCTGCGGGGCGGGCCACGTGAGGTGGCCCGCGTGTATGTCGGAGATCGTCGACGCGATCCAGGCGAGTTCGCCCCGCGCCGCGTGGAGTGCGTAATCCGCTTCGACGACGAACAGCGCGGGCACTCCGTCGTCGAGCGCTCGGGTGAGCCGTTCCTGGTCGGATTCGATTCTCGCGGTGAGTCGTTCGGCGCGCTCGGTCAGCGCGTCGACGGCGCCCTCGCGTCCCAGCGCGCCGAGGTAGCTGATCGCCGCGAAGAACGGTGAGAACTCTCGTGCGGCACTGCGGATCTGGAGGTCGAGTCGCCTCACGAGTTCCGCGTGCCCGGCCTCGGTGAGGGCGTAGACGGTGCGGGCGGGCCGACCTTCCCGTTGCGCACGTTCGTGTTCCTCGATCCAGCCCGCCGCGGCGAGGGCCGCGACCACATTGTTCAGCGAACCGCGATTGAGCGGCCACTGGCCCTCCTCGCTGCGCTCGCGCAACGTGACCTCCAACTGGTACGGGTGCATCGGCGATTCGAGGAGCAGGCCGAGCACCGGCAGGACGAGAGGATTGTCGAGGGCGCGCGCAGGCATGGTTGAAAAATATCAGTCTAAATAGACTATGACGAAGCGCGCGGTTCGGGCACCGCGACCTCGCCTTTGTCACGATTGGGTCACGGCCCGCTACGGTGGATCGTTGACCACGACGCCGATCATGAAAGAACAAATTCTTGTTACAGAGTGAATCGAAGTTCAGGGCTTGTCGTCTCCACGCCGTCGCGCTCCTCGTGGGCGTCCTCTCCTTGGGGGCGGTGGCCTACCGAGAGTTCGATGCGGCGACGGGCTACCTGATGGACCTCTCCGTGTTCCGCGACGCCGGCTACGCCTTCGTCAGCGGGCTGCCGCTCTACTCCGCGGACTTCCCGAGCAGTTCCGGGTTCAGGTTCATCTACGCACCCTTCGCGGCCATCCTCTTCGCGCCGATGGCGGAGATCGACCCCGCGGTCCTGCAGGCGTTGTGGTGCGCCCTCAACCTCGTGCTCGTGTGGTGGATGGTCAAGGCGGCGCTGTCGAAGCTCGACGTCGCACGCCCCGAACTTCTCGCTCTGCTGTCGATGGGCCCGGTGCTTCTCCTCGAGCCGATGCGCTCGAACTTCGACTTCGGTCAGATCAACATCATCCTGATGGCACTGGTGGTCGCCGACTGCACCGGTGCGATCCCGAAGCGGTTCCGCGGAGTCGCGATCGGCCTCGCCGCGGCCGTCAAGATCACCCCGGCAGCCTTTCTCCTGGTCCTGCTCGTCCGCCGCGACTTCCGCTCGATCGGACGATCCCTCGCCACCATCCTGGTGACCGTCGGCCTCGGGTTCTGGCTCCTGCCGCAGTCGTCGGTGTGGTTCTGGACCACCGAGTTCTTCGCCACCGGCCGTGCGGGCGCGCCCGACTTCTTCCGCAACCAGGCCGTCACCGGCGTCATCGCGCGACTCGGGGCGGAGGGCCGGCTGGCCAGCGTGCTGTGGGTGCTCAGCGCAGCCGTCATCGTGTCCGCCGCGGCGTGGTCGGCGTACCGCTTCACCCGGTCCGGTGAGCACCTGATCGCGCTGTCGATCGTGGCCCTGGCATCCCTGCTCGCCGCGCCGTTCGCCGTCACCCACCACTGGGCGTACAGCATCCTGCTGATCCCGATCCTGATCGCACCGCAGTACCGCAGCTGGCGACCCCTGATCGGCGCCGCCACCCTCATCTTCCTGATCGGCCCGAACTTCGTGCTGCAGTCCTCGTCGTCCGGCTGGGTGGAAGCGGCCGTGCGTGAGGTGATCGGAAGCTCGCAGTGCCTCATCGCGCTGGTCCTGCTCGGCGCGGCCGTCGTGGCCGCGCGGTCCCGCACCCCACTCCCGGACGTCGAGACGGACGCCGTGCCCGCGGACGAAGACGCGCTGGAGCCCGCCCGCAGCTGAGGCCGCGCTACCCCCGGCGGGCGAATGTACCTTCCGGCGCCTCAGGTGCGCCGAAAGGTACATTCGCCCAGTGCCGAGGAGCCGCGCAGAGGGCCGGGCGGCGCTATCGTCGAGTCATGTGCCGAAACATCACCGAGCTGCGCGGACTCGAACCGGCGGCCACCGCGGAGGAGATCGAGGCGGCGGCGCGTCAGTACGTCCGGAAGGTCAGCGGAATCCAGAAGCTGTCGGACGCCAACCGAGAGCCCTTCGAGGAGGCGGTAGCCGTCGTCACCGAGGCCACCACGAAGCTGCTCGCGGCACTGCCGCCGCGGAAGCAGCCGCCGCAGACGATGCCCCCGCTGCGACGGCCGGAGGTCCGGGCGCGCATCGCGGCGGAGGCCGCGTCATCCAGCTGAGCGCGGCGAAGGCCGCGTCATCCAGCTGAGCGCGGCGGAGGCCGCCACCGCCTAGCCGGACGAACGGGACGCTCGTTGCGTCCGATCGAACGAGCGTCCCGTTGGTTCAGGCGCGGAGGGCGCCGAGTGCGTCGATGCGTTTGATGGCGTCGGCGACGATGCCGTCGATGAGGTCTTTGCATGTGGGCAGGTCGTCGAGCAGCCCGACGACCTGTCCGGAGGCGAGGACGCCGGCGTGGGTGTTGCCTTCGACGAGCCCGGCCTTGAGCAGCATCGGGGTGTTGGCGGCCATGATGATCTGCTGCCAGGTGCGGTCGCTGGACTTCTTCATGGCGAGGCCGTCCTTGACGAGCGTCGACCATTTCATGCCGGTCATGGCCTTGAACTTCGATGCGTTGCGGGCGGCGGCGACCAGGCCGCGCATGTTGCCGGAGTGTTCGAGGCTGTTGACGAGGTCGGTGTTGAGGACCCGGTGGGGCATGCCGTCGACCTTGCGGGAGACGGTGGTGTCTTGCAGTCCCCGGGCGAGGTATTCGTGTTTGACGGAGTCGGGGACCGTCGATTCCTGGGTGAGCAGGAAGCGGGTGCCCATCGCGACGCCTGCGGCGCCGTAGGCGAGGGCGGCGGCGAGTCCGCGTCCGTCGTAGAAGCCGCCCGCTGCGACGACGGGGATGTCGACGGCGTCGAGCACCGAGGGCAGCAGCAGTGTGGTGGCCACGGGGCCGGTGTGCCCGCCGCCCTCGCCGCCCTGCACGATCACCGCGTCGGCGCCCCACGACGCCACCTTCTTGGCGTGTTTGGCGGCGCCGATCGACGGGATGACCACCACGCCGGCGGCTTTCAGCTTCGCGATCAGTTCCTGCTTCGGTGCCAGCGCGAACGACGCGACGCGCACGCTCTCCCGGATGAGCAGGTCGATGCGGTGCGGGGCGTCGGACGCGTCGGCGCGGATGTTGACGCCGAACGGTTTGTCGGTGAGGGTCTTCGTCTTCGTGATCGCCGATTCGAGTTCGGTGTATGTCATCGTCGCCGATGCCAGGATGCCGAGACCGCCGGCGTTGGCGGTGCCCGCGACGAGCCGCGGTCCGGCCACCCAGCCCATCCCGGTCTGGACCACCGGGTGCTGCACGCCGACCAGCTCGGTCAGCGCGGTGCGGAGCGTGCTCATACCGAGACCTCCCGGTCGCGCAGGCTGCGGGGGTCGAGGACCTCGCGGATCAGCCGCAGTTCTTCGTCGGTGGGTTCGCGGGTCACGCCGGCGTCGGCGAGCCCTGCGACCTCGAACGAGGTGTTGTCGGCTACCTGGTCGGCGGTGACGCCGGGGTGCAGCGACAGCGCCCGGAACGTGTGGTCGGGTCCGCCGAAGTCGAACACCCCGAGGTTGCTCACTACCCGGTGCAGGTGGTGGAAGCGGTAGGCGGGGTTCTCCGGGTCGATCTGGTCGTAGCCGACGCCCGAGACGATGTCGACCGTGTCGCAGAACACCCGCGAGGTGTGCTTGCCCACCCAGTAGCTGGTGGGGTGGTTGATCGTGTTGCCGGGTGCGCCGCGGACGCCGAACATCTGACGCGTCGGCTGCTGCAGCGGACCGAACGCCGACAGGTTCTGGTTGCCGTGCCGGTCGATCTGGTTGGCGCCCATCACCACGTGCCGCCGGCCGGAGGCGACGACGTCGAATACCTTCCGGAACGGCATCCAGCCCTCGATCGGGGCCTTCGCGCCGACGGCGGGGGTGTCCGCGAAGATCAGGGCCTCACCGTCGGTGATCAGCAGGTCGGGTTCGGTGGTCAGTCGCGCGAGCCGGGCGCCGATCAGGGGCAGGGTGGCCATCGGGCTGGCCATGATCTCGCCTGCCCCGGAGAAGATGTCGGCGCACGCGATCGCGCAGTACTCCGCGCGGGTGACTTCGGTGATCGTCTCGCTCATGCCTGCTCCTCTGCAAATTTCTTCACGGCGGCCTGGTAGTCGTCCTCGCTGCCGGACAGGTAGGTGGCGACGAACTGCTGCCACGCCTGGGGGGTCTTCGCCGATTCGGCGTAGTGGCGCTGGAACTTCTCGTCGCGTCCGTAGCTGTCTCCGGCGAGGGTGAAGTGGGCGCCGTTCGGGGCCTCCACCACGCCGTCGACCATCATGCGGTTGAGGATGAGATTCTGCAGTGGAACGGTTTTCACCAGTTCCTCGGTTTCCACCACGCGTTCGACGGAGACGAACCGCTTCTCGGCGGCCGCGCAGTACAGGTCGTCGAAGTAGGGGTCGACTCCGGTGTAGGCGGCGTTGCCGTGCTTGTCGCCGAGGTTCAGATGGACCAGGGCCGCATCGAGATTCAGCGCCGGCATCGCGATCAGCGTCTCCGACTTGCCGGATGCGTCGGGGTAGGGGGAGGTGACGGTGCGCAGTTCGTCGCCCCAGAATCTCCGGACGTCGGAGCCGAGCCCGGCGCGGATCGGCAGGAACGGCAGCCGGGCGGCGGCGGCCTCGAGGCCGCACTTGACCATGCCCTCGTCCATTTCGCGGACCGCGATCTCACCCGCGGTCCGCGCCTTCGCGAACCACGGGTCGTAGAACGGGGCCGAATCGAGGGACACGAAACCGTAGTAGGCCTTCGTGACCTTGCCCGCCGAGCACAGCAACCCCAGGTCGGGGCCGCCGTAGGTGACGACGGTGAGGTCGGTGACATCCGAACGCAGCAGCGCCCGCACCAGCGCCATCGGCTTGCGGCGCGAACCCCACCCGCCGATGCCGATGGTCATTCCGCTGCGCAGTTCCCCGACCGCGTCGTCGAGCGAGATCCTCTTGTCGCGCTTGCTCACCATCGATGTCAGCCTTTCCTGTTGTTCGAGTGGGAGCGGGGCTTGCCGGTCTCGACGAACTCGTCGCGGTGCTCGTCCGAGACACCGGCCAGGTTGAGTTCGAACGTGTAGCCCTGCTCGAGGCGGTAACTGGTCTTCACGTCGACGGGGTCGATGCCGTTGATGGCTTCCTTGGCGCAGCGGATGACCCGGGTGTCCTTGGCGGCGATCTTGGCGGCGATGTCGCGGGCGGTGTCGTCGAGTTTCTCGCGCGGCACCACCTCGTACACCGATCCGAAGTGCTGGAGTTGCTGGGCGGTGACGTTCTGCGCCGTGTAGTACAGCGTGCGCATCATGTGCTGGGGGACGAGTCGGGCGAGGTGGGTGGCGGCGCCGAGTGCGCCGCGGTCGACCTCGGGCAGTCCGAAGACGGCGTCGTCGGACGCGACGATCACGTCGGCGTTCCCGACCAGGCCGATGCCGCCACCGACGCAGAATCCGTTGACCGCGACCACCACGGGCACGGCGCAGTCGTAGACGGCGGCGAACGCGGCCGCGCAACCCCGGTTGGCGTCGACCAGCGCGCCGTAACCGTCGGTGGCCTGCATTTCCTTGATGTCGACGCCGGCGTTGAACCCGCGTCCCTCCGCTCTCAGGATCACCACGTGGGTGTCCGGATTCCGGCCCGCATCGAGTACGGCGTCGGCCAACTCGAACCAGCCCCGCGACGGGATGGCGTTCACGGGCGGGTAGTCGACGGTGACCGTGGTGATGCCGTCTCCGTCGGTGGTGGAGGTGATGCCCATGGCATGTTCCTAACGTCTTGTACCGAACCAAGCGATTGCTTGGTAAGTTAGCACATATGCGGGCCCGACAGCTCTGAGCTGGGCCTGCCGGAACATGCAACAGCGGAGGTATTCGTGGATTCAGGTCTGAACGGGGCGATCGTGCTCGTGACCGGCGGCGTTCGCGGGGTGGGCGCAGGCATCAGCCGCACCTTCCTGCGGGCGGGCGCAACGGTGGTGGCCTGCGCCCGCCGGCCGGGGGAAGCGCCGGTGGAGGTGGACGGCCGGGCGATCGAATTCCTGCCCTGCGACATCCGTGACCCGGAGCAGGTGCAGGGTCTCGTCGATCGGATCGTGGAACGGCACGGACGGCTGGACGTCCTGGTCAACAACGCCGGTGGCGCACCGTTCGCGCTCGCCGCGGATGCGAGTCCGAAGTTCCACTCCAAGATCGTCGAGCTGAATCTGCTCGCCCCGCTGCTGGTGTCGCAGACCGCGAATGCGGTGATGCAGAAGCAGGATTCGGGCGGTGCGATCGTGAACATCTCCAGCGTCAGCGGCTCGCGACCGTCGCCCGGCACCGCGGCATACGGTGCGGCTAAGGCGGGGGTCGACAGTCTCACCGGCAGTCTCGCGGTCGAGTGGGCACCCAAGGTGCGGGTCAACTCGGTGGTCGTCGGCCTGGTCCGCACCGAACTCGCGCATCTGCACTACGGCGACGAGGCGGGGATCGCGGCGGTCGGGGACACCGTCCCGCTGGGCCGGATGGCCTGTCCCGAGGACATCGGCAACTGCGCGGTGTTCCTGGCTTCACCGCTGGCGGCGTACGTCAGCGGTTCGACACTGACCGTCCACGGCGGCGGAGAACGTCCCGCCTTCCTGGCGGCAGCTACAGCATCGACAGAGGAGAAGGCATGAGTGGAGTGGTCGACGGTCGCGTCGTCATCGTGACGGGCGCCGGACGCGGAATCGGACGCGCCCATGCGCTGGCGTTCGCCGCCGAGGGCGCCAGGGTCGTGGTCAACGACATCGGAGCCGGCATCGACGGTTCCGCCACCGGGGAGAGCCCGGCCGAACAGGTGGTCGCGGAGATCGTCGCCGCGGGCGGCGAGGCCGTCGTGAACGGCGACGACGTCGCGGACTGGGCCGGCGCCGAGAACCTGATCAACACCGCCATTCACACGTACGGACGCCTGGACGTGCTGGTGAACAATGCCGGGTTCCTGCGCGACCGCATGCTCGTCGGGATGAGCGAGCAGGAGTGGGACGCCGTCGTGCGCGTCCATCTGAAGGGACACTTCGCGACGCTGCGTCACGCCGCCGCGTACTGGCGCGCCGAGGCGAAGGCGGGCAACCCGGTCGACGCCCGGATCGTCAACACCAGTTCCGGTGCCGGACTGCAGGGTTCGATCGGCCAGGGCAATTACGCCGCCGCGAAGGCGGGGATCGCGGAGATGACCATTCAGGCGGCCGCGGAACTGAAGAACTACGGCGTCACCGTCAACGCGATCGCCCCGGCCGCACGCACCCGGATGACCGTCGGCGCCGGCGGTGCGATGGCGGAGGCGATGGCCGCGCCCGAGGACGGGTTCGACGCGATGGCGCCGGAGAACATCTCCCCGCTCGTCGTGTGGCTGGGCAGCACCGAGTCGAAGGACGTCACCGGACGCGTGTTCGAGGTGGAGGGAGGCAAGATCACCGTCGCCGAGGGCTGGCGGCACGGCCCCACCCAGGACAAGGGTGCGCGCTGGGAACCGAAGGAGATCGGACCCGTCGTCGCCGACCTGCTCGCGAAGGCCGAAACCCCGGTCCCGGTGTACGGCGCCTGAGCAGGTGAGTGGCGAAGTGTGCTGGGGCACGCATTGCCACTCACCTGCTGCGCGGAGAAACTGGAGAGTTGTTTGGACACATTGATAAACAGGTGTCCAGAAGTTAGTGTGCAAGAAGGAAAAGGCTCACGGCCAAGGAGAATTCGTGAAATTCGGCATTACGTTGTTTACGAGTGACCGCGGGATCGGGCCGGCCTCGGCTGCGAGGGGTGCAGAGGCCAACGGGTTCGACTCGTTCTACGTGCCCGAGCACACGCACATTCCGGTGAAACGCGATGCGGCGCATCCTCAGACGGGCGACGCTTCGCTGCCCGACGACCGCTACATGCGCACCCTCGACCCGTGGGTGGCGCTGGCGTCGGCGTCGGCGGTCACGGAGCGGATCGAACTGGGGACGTCGGTGGCGCTGCCGGTGGAGCACGACCCGATCACGCTGGCCAAGACGATCGCCTCGCTCGACCACCTCAGCGGCGGGCGGGTGACCCTCGGCGTGGGGTATGGGTGGAATCTGGACGAGCTCACCGATCACAACGTTCCGCCCGGACGGCGCCGGACGATGCTGCGCGAGTACCTCGAGGCGATGCGTGCGCTGTGGACGCAGGACGAGGCGTCCTACGACGGCGAGTTCGTGAGCTTCGGTCCGAGCTGGGCGTGGCCCAAGCCGTCCCGGGTGCCTCCGGTGATCGTCGGCGCCGCCGGCAACGACAAGAACTTCCGATGGATCGTGAAATCGGCCGACGGGTGGATGACCACTCCGATCGAGCAGGACATCGACGACCGCGTTGCGACGCTACGACGGATGTGGCGTGAGGCCGGCCGGGCCGGCGAACCGCGGATCGTGGTGCTCGACGGCAAGCCGGACGTGGACAAACTGCGGCGGTGGAAGGACCTCGGCGTCACCGAGGTCGTGTACGGACTGCCCGACCGCAGTGAGGAAGAGGTCTTGGCGTACCTGGGCCGTCTGTCCGGAAAACTCGAGGGATTGCGCGAGTCGACCGCGGTGGGATGAGTGAGTGCGGTTGGATGGGATGAGGGCACACCCGAGTAGGAACGTGTTCTAGTATTGCTTGCCAACTGCTCGAGGAGAGGCCGAAGTCCGTGCGCATCGCACTCTTGTCGTATCGAAGCAAGCCCCACTGTGGTGGGCAGGGTGTGTACGTACGCCATCTCAGCCGTGAGCTGGTCGAACTCGGCCATCAGGTCGAGGTGTTCTCGGGGCAGCCGTACCCGGACGTCGACCCGCGGGTGACGCTGACGAAGGTCCCCAGCCTCGACCTGTATCGCGAGCCGGATCCGTTCAGAACGCCGCACCCACGCGAGTTCCGCGACGCCGTCGACGTGCTCGAGGTCGCGACCATGTGGACGGCCGGGTTCCCGGAGCCGCTCACGTTCAGCCTCCGCGCCGCGCGACTGCTGAAGCAGCGCGCCGACGAGTTCGACGTGGTGCACGACAATCAGTGCCTCGGCTACGGGCTGCTACAACTCCAGAAGGCCGGACTCCCCGTCGTCGCCACCATCCACCACCCGATCACCCGCGACCGGGAACTGGACCTGGCGTCGGCGAAGTGGTGGCGCCAGGTGACGGTCCGGCGCTGGTACGGATTCCTGCGGATGCAGAAGCGGGTGGCGCGTGCCATCCCCGCGCTGCTGACGGTGTCGCAGTCCTCCGCCGACGACATCAGCGCGGCCTTCGACGTTCCCGCCGACAACCTGCGGACCGTCCCGTTGGGCGTCGACACCGAGATCTTCCGGCCCCCGGCCGCCGCACGGGTCCCGGGCCGCGTCGTGTGCGTCGCCAGCGCCGACATGCCCCTCAAGGGGGTGTCGACGCTCCTCGAGGCGGTGGCGAAGGTGCACACCGAGCGCGCCGTCGAACTGGTGCTGGTCACCAAACTCGCGCCCGGCGGAGTGACGGAGAAGCTCATCGAGGAGCTGGCTATCGGCGACGTCGTCCGGACGGTGTCGGGTATCGACGACGCCGAACTGGCGTCGCTGCTGGCGTCGGCCGACGTCGCGTGCGTCCCGTCGCTGTACGAGGGCTTCTCGTTGCCCGCCGTCGAGGCGATGGCGTGCGGCACCCCGCTGGTGGCGAGCCGCGCCGGTGCCATTCCCGAGGTGGTGGGAACGGACGAGGAGGCGTGTGTGCTGGTGACGCCGGGCGACCCCCAGGAACTCGCGGACGTGCTGGGCGCGTTACTCGACGATCCGCAGCGCCGGGCCCGGCTCGGCGACGGTGGCCGTCGGCGCGTGCTCGAGCGCTACAGCTGGGCCGCCGTGGCCGCGAAAACCGCGCAGACCTATGCCGAAGCGATAGCGCAGACCCGTCAAGGAGGCCGACCGTGCTGACCGTGGACTTCGACCGGCTGGGTGTGAAGCCCGGCGACAAGGTGATCGACATCGGGGCGGGCGCCGGGCGGCACTCGTTCGAGCTGTATCGACGCGGCGCCGACGTCATCGCCTTCGACCAGAACGCCGACGAACTTGCGGATGTCGAGAAGATGTTCGTGGCGATGGCCGAGGTCGGTGAGGTCCCGGCGGGAGCCTCGGCTCGGGTGGAGGTCGGCGACGCGCTGAACCTGCCGTACGAGGATGCGACGTTCGACGTGGTTCTCATCTCCGAGGTCCTCGAACACGTGCCGCGCGACGGCCGGGCCATCGCCGAGCTGACCCGCATTCTCAAGCCGGGTGGTGTTGCGGCGGTGACGGTTCCGCGGTGGCTGCCGGAGAAGATCTGCTGGGCGCTGTCCGACGCGTACCACGAGGTGGAGGGTGGCCACGTCCGCATCTACCGCGCCGACGAGCTGGCGGAGAAGCTGACGGCCGCCGGCCTGGAGGTCCGGGGCCGGGATCACGCCCACGCCCTCCATTCGCCGTACTGGTGGCTCAAGTGTGCGGTGGGGGTGGAAAACAACGACAACCCCCTCGCGAAGGCGTACCACCAGGTTCTGGTGTGGGACATGATGAAAGCCCCCTGGCTCACGCGCACCGCAGAGAAGGTCCTCAACCCCGTGGTCGGCAAGAGCGTCGTGTTCTACCTCGAGAAGCCGAGGGAACCGAGCGTGGTGAAGGCGCCGCGGTGAGAGCCGCCGGCGTCCCGTCGGTTCCGAACGTGTTGTCGGAGAGCCAGGTCAGGCAGACGGCACGGTCGATCGCGGCAGCGCAGGAGTCGTCGGGGGCGCTGCCGTGGTTTCCCGGTGGGCACACCGACCCGTGGGATCACGTCGAGTCTGCCATGGCACTCACCGTCGCCGGCCTGATCGACGAGGCGGAGGGCGCGTACGAGTGGTCGCGGCGCGCACAACGACCGGACGGTTCGTGGCCGATGAAGTTCCGTGACGGGGCCGTGGAGAATCACGATTCCGACAGCAACTTCTGCGCCTATCTCGCGGTGGGGGTGTGGCACCACTACCTGATCACCGGTAACCGGGATTTCGTCGACACCCTGTGGCCGTCCGTGCAGGGCGGTCTCGATTTCGTCGTCGACATGCAGTCGTCGAGCGGCGAAATCTGGTGGGCCCGCGGCGAGAACGGTCAGGACTGCCCCGAGGCGCTGCTGACCGGGAACTCCAGCATTCACCACAGCCTGCACTGCGGGCTGCTCCTCGCCCGGCTGGTCGACGACCCGCAGCCGGAATGGGAGTTCGCGAAATACACACTGGGTCACGCGATCAGGCAGCACCCGGACGCGTTCGCGATCAAGGACGAATACTCGATGGACTGGTACTACCCGATCCTCGGGGGCGCCGTCCGTGGTGAGGTCGCGTCGGACCGCATCGCGTCGCGGTGGGACGACTTCGTGGTCGAGGGACTCGGCATCCGCTGCGTTGACCACCGGCCATGGGTGACCGGCGCCGAAACATGCGAACTGGTGCTGGCGCTCGACGCGATGGGGGAACACAGCCGCGCGCTCGCACAGTTCACCGCCATGCAGCATCTGCGGGATCCGGACGGCTCGTACTGGACGGGGCTCGTCTACAGCGACGGCAAGCGGTGGCCGGTCGAGCAGACCACGTGGACGGGCGGGGCGATGATCCTCGCCGCGGACGCGTTGTCCCGCACCACGCCCGGACACGGGATCTTCCGGGACGCGGCGCTGCCCGTGGGACTACCGATCGGCCTCGACCGCTGCGGCGACTACTGTCACGCCAGCGGTTCGCCTGTCTGACCGCCCACCCGCTCGAGGACGCGAAGCGACCCGGTGACGGACGTTTCCTTGAATTGTCCTGTCGCCAGCGCCCGTTCGTAGATCTCGAACGGCGGGCGTCCGCCGTCCGCCGGGTCGGGGAACACGTCGTGGATCACCAGGGCGCCGCCGACGTTCACCCACGGCGCCCACCCCTCGAGATCCGCCGACGCCGCCTCCGACGTGTGGCCGCCGTCGATGAACACGAAGTGCACGGGAGTGCGCCAGAACGTCGCGACCGTCGACGACCGGCCCAGCACACCCACGACGTAGTCCTCGAGCCCCGAGTCGGCCATCGTGTGCCGGAACCGGCCGACCGTGTCGAGCAGACCGGTGTGCGGGTCGACGAACGCCGGTTCGTGATATTCCCAGCCGGGCTGATGCTCCTCGGAACCGTGGTGGTGATCGATCGTGACGATGCGGGCGGCCCGCGCCTTTGCCGCCGCCCCGAGATAGATCGTCGAACGACCGCAGTACGTGCCGATCTCGACGCCTACCCCGCCGGGGGGCAGGTACTGCATCGCGGCCTCGTGCAGGGCCGTCCCCTCGTCCTCCGGCATGAAGCCGGGCGTGGAGTCGGCGAGTCGGAGAAGCTCTGGTGTCAGGTGTTCGGTGCTCATGTGGCCTCTGCATCCGGGGCGGCCGCTCTGGCCGCTTTCTTCCGCTTGTGTAGCACCCCGCCGATCATCGAGTCGAGTTTCGTCCCCAACGGCCAGCCCACGTAGTGGCACAGGAACAGCGCGATCTCCCGGAGTTGGTCCTCGTCCAGTTCCTCGTTGTGCAGGGCCGCCCCCACCTGGATCTCGGCGACGTCGACGAGCCCCTGCGCGGTGAGCGCACCGAGGAGGAGAAGCCGGCGGTCGCGGATGCTCAGCCCGGGCCGCGACCAGATGTCGGCGAACAGGTGGTCGGCGGTGACGGCGAAATGCGCGCCGGGCCCGTCCTGCATCTCGAATCCGTAGACCTTCTCCATCATGGCCAGGCCGCGGGTGCGGGTGTCGTCGGTCATGGTTGCTCCTTCTTGTCCACGGTGCTGTCGACGCCGAGTCCAGGACCCAGGCCCGTGAGCGCGAGCCGGGCGAGCGGCAGCGCGACGTCGAGTCGTTCGCCGAGCCCGATCGCCAGCGACAGGTCCTTCTCCCCGAGGTCCCGGACGTGGGTCATGATCGGGTACCAGTTGTCGGTCTCGTCGAGAGCGTCGGTGGTGTCGCGGAGCATGATCGCGCCGGCGCCACCGGTGATCGCGTCGGTGTGCCGGACAACCTTGCCGAGTTCGGTGATGTCGAGACCGGCGGCCTCGGCGAGCCGCTGCGCCTCGGCGGCAGCCGTGAACGAGATGAAATGCAGCAGGTTGCGGGCCAGCTTCATCCGCGTTCCCGCGCCCACATCTCCGGCGTGCACGACGAGTTCGGCCCAGTGCCCGAACGGCTCCCGCACCTTCTCGAACGCGTCGTCGCTCGCCCCGACCATCACCGCGAGCTTCCCCTCGAGCGCGCCGGGGGCGCCGCCGCTGACGGGCGCGTCGATCAGGTCGACGCCGTGCGCCCGGCAACGGTCGGCGAGTTCGACGGCGGTGACGTCGCTGATGGTGGAGTGCACTGCCACGACGGTGCCCGGCCGCGCGGTGTCGAGGATCTGTGTGACGACCGCGCGCACCTGCTCGTCGTTCAGCACGGTCACCGAGATGACGTCCGCGTTCTCCGCCACCTCCCGCGGGCTCGACGTCACCCTCGCGCCCGCCTTGCCGAACGGTTCCAGCGCCTCCGGCCGGGTGTCGCACACGATGAGTCCGCCGGGGCGGTCCAGCAGCCGCTTGGCCATGGGCGCACCCATGTTGCCGAGGCCGATGTAGCCGACGGATACCTGTTCGGTCGTGGTCATGACCGAAAAATCTGTCCGCCGTCGACGTTGAAGATCTGCCCGGTTATCCAGCCGGCCTCGTCGGAGAGCAGGAACAGGCAGGCGCCGACGAGGTCGTCGGGGGTGCCCATCCGCTTCAGCGGCAACGTCTTGACCATGTCTGCCACCATATTTCCCGGCGTGACGGTGCGGGTGGCTTCGGTGTCGATCGGTCCGGGCGCGATGGCGTTGACCCGGATGTTCATGCCGCCCACCTCGTGGGCGAGCTGCTGGGTGAGGCCGTTGATCCCGACTTTCGCGAGTCCGTAGAAACCGGAGTACAGCCAGGCGGCCGTGGACGACTGGTTGACGATCGATCCGCCACCGCCGCTGTTCATGTGCGGCCACACCGCGCGGGTCACGTTGAGGGCGCCGTCGAAGTTCACGGCCATGAACTTCTTGTAGTAGTCCCACGGCACGGTGATGAGGAGGTCGAGTTTCATGCCGCCGTAGATCGCGGCGTTGTTCACGAGATGGTCGATGCCGCCGAACTTCTCGACCGTGAAATCGGCGAGGTGCTTCGCCGAGTCCTCGTCGGCGACGTCGACGTCCTTGAACACCGCGATCCCGCCGTCCGCGCTGATCTGCTTGGCCACGGTCTCACCGAGCTCCGCATTGAGATCGGCCACCACCACGTTCGCACCCTCGCGGGCGAGGGCGCGCGCGTAGCCCTCGCCGATGCCCTGGGCGGCGCCGGTGACGATGGCGGTCTTCCCGTCGAAACGTCCCATATCGATTGACTCCCTCTTACTGGGCCGGTTCCGCGACCAGCTTGGTTTCCAGGTATTCCTCGAAGCCGGCCACACCCATCTCGCGGCCGATTCCGGACTGCTTGTAACCGCCGAACGGGGCATCGGCGGAATACCAGACGCCGCCGTTGACGCTGAGCGTTCCGGTGCGCACGCCGTCGACCACTCGCTTCACGCGTGCGGGGTCCGCGCCCCACACCGACCCGGACAGCCCGTACGGCGAGTCGTTGGCAATGCTGATCGCGTCCTCGTCGCCGTCGTGGGGAATGATCACCAGCACGGGTCCGAAGATCTCTTCCCGCGCCACCCGCGCGGTGTTGTCGAGGCCGGCGATCAGAGTGGGTTCGACGAAGAATCCGCGGTCCCGATCGGCCGGGCGGCCACCCCCGACCACGATCGTGCCACCCTCTTCACGCGCGAGCCGCAGGTAGTCCTCGACGCGGGCGCGTTGCCGCGCGGAGATGAGGGGACCGCAGATGGTGCCGGGCTTCGCAGGATCATCCGCGTGCAATCCGCGGAGTGTCCGGGCCGTGGCCTCGACCGCCTCGTCGTACTTCTCGCGGGGAACGAGCAGCCGGGTGGTGATGGCACAGCCCTGCCCCGCATGGGTGGACACGGTGAACGCGGCGACCCCGCACGCACCGGCGAGGTCGGCGTCGTCGAGCACGATGAACGCCGATTTGCCGCCGAGTTCGAGGAACACCTTCTTCAGCGAATCGGACGCGGCCGCCATCACGGCTTTGCCCGTCGTGGTCGATCCGGTGAACGACACGAGGTCGACGCGGGGGTCGGTGGAGAGCTGAGCGCCGAGGGAGTGGTCGCTCGACGTGACGATGTTGACGACACCGGCCGGGAGGTCGGTCTCCTCGGCGATCAGATGCCCGACGAGGGCGGCGCACCACGGAGTGTCGGGGGCGGGCTTGAGGACCACCGTGTTGCCGGCCGCCAGCGCGGGGCCGATCTTGGCGAAGTTGATCTGGTGCGGGAAGTTCCACGGTGTGATGGCCCCGACGACGCCGACGGCCTCCTTGAGGACGCGTCGGCGGGTCTTGATGCCCATCGGTGTGGCGATGCCCAGATCCTGTTCCCAGGAATAGCTTTCGGCGAGGTCCGCGAAGTACCCGAGGTCGGCGACCGGGCCTTCGAGTTGCGGTCCGTTGGTGAGGAAGGCGGGGGCGCCGACCTCGGCGATGGTGATGTCGCGCAGTTCCTCGATGTGGGACTGCAATACGTCGCGCAGCTGCCGCAGGCAGCGGGCGCGGAAGGCGTGGTCGCGGGACCACGTGGTGTCGTCGAAGGCCCGCCGGGCCGCTGCGATCGCGGCGTCCATGTCGGACGTGTTGGCGTCGGCGGCCCTCCCCAGTACCTCCTCGGTGGCCGGGTTGATCACCTCGAACGTGCCGCCGGAACCGGGAATCAGTTTGCCGTCGATCAGGAGAGCGGAGCTGTCGGTGGGGCGCAGAGTCATGGATTTTCGCTTCCGAATCGGGTGGGTGTCACAGCGATCTCTGAAAACTGGACATGTGTCTGGACTATAGTTTGAACAACTGGATGCCGCAATGACGAGTTGCCGGAGGTGCGATGAATTCACGCGACGAGAGACGGCTGGACGGGCGAGGCGCCGTCGTCACCGGCTCGAGCCGGGGGATCGGCCGGGCGGTCGCGCACGCGCTCGCGGCGGAGGGAGCCGGCGTGGTGGTCAACGGTCGTGATCCCGATGCGGCGGAGAAGGTCGCCGAGGAGATCGTGCTCGGCGGTGGCCGGGCGATCGCGGTGGCTGGTTCGGCCGCCGTCGACGGCGTCGCGGAGGCGCTGGTCGACGCCGCGGAATGTGCATTCGGCCAGGTGGACGTGCTGATCAACTGCGCCGGCGTCGCGGAGCCTGCCGGGTCGTCCATCCTCACCGTCACCGACGAACAGTGGCGCGAACTCGTCGATGCGCACCTGACGGCGACGTTCCGTACGTGCCGGGCCGCGGCGCCCCTGATGGCGGAACGGGGGCGCGGAGCCATCGTGAACACGAGTTCGTTCGCGTTCCTCGGCGATTACGGCGGAACCGGATATCCCGCCGGCAAGGGGGCGGTCAACAGCCTGACCCTCGCCATCGCGGCCGAACTGGCCGAGTCCGGCGTCCGCGCCAACGTCGTGTGCCCCGGTGCGAAGACCCGGTTGTCGGTGGGAGCGGAGTACGAGCGGCACATCGAGGAACTGCACAGACGCGGGATGCTCGACGACGCAACGCGCTACGGCTCGCTGCATCCGGCACCCGCCGACTACGTCGCCCAGCTGTACGCGTTCCTGGCCACCGACCTCGCCGCCGGAATCACCGGCGGGATCTTCGCCGGATCAGGGTGCTTTGTCGGCAGATTCGACCGGCCGACGCCGACGGCGCTGGCCTACCGCGACCACGAGACCGAACCGCCGTGGTCGCTCGACGAGTTGGCGGACTTGGTGGGTTCCGCCTCACGGTGAGCGGTGATTGAATGGTCCGGCATCACATGGGCCACGACTTCGTCGTAGGCGGCCGGCCGCGACGTGTCCCGGAATGATCAGCCCTACGTCCCGTAGGGATAAGTCTTTCGACCCCGTGCCACTACTATGGAATGCATCACGCCGCGGGAACTCGACGCCTACATCGGCAGAACCCGCGTCCCGCACGGGCGAGTGAAATCGTCCCGCAGTACGCGGCGGGCGACGCCGCGTACGAATCAAGGTCGAAAATAGCACGAGCGCAAATACTCTCGGTGATCACGTCGCTCTGGCGGCGGATAGCGGCTCGTGGAATCGACTTGTGCCTGGGCGAAAGCGGCCCAATGAAGCTGACGCAGAGGCCCGCGGATAGCCGAGCACTTGGTGTCGGAATTACGCACGGAGAGAATGTATGTTGTTTTGCACCAA
Organism: Rhodococcus jostii RHA1; assembly: GCF_000014565.1. NCBI lineage: Bacteria > Bacillati > Actinomycetota > Actinomycetes > Mycobacteriales > Nocardiaceae > Rhodococcus > Rhodococcus jostii. Next base: position 4,917,848 of record NC_008268.1, read on the forward strand.
AATTGTTCGACAGTGTCCTCCCGGTGAATGTGCGGGTGACGGACGATCGCAGGCAACGATAATTCCACGATCTGGCCGACGATCGACGTTGCCTCCACTGTTCGGTCTGGCACGGTTCGATGTGTTGGTCCGCTGGGTGAGACGGAGGTGGGCGTCGGCAGGGCCGGGTAGGGACAGGCGACGGTCGGACCCGAACACCGCGCTGTGCTATTTGGAGCAGCTTCCGGCGCTGAGGTTGCTCGAGCGGCTTCCGGTTCCCGCCCTCGCTGTCGATGAAGAGGGGGTGATTGTGCATGCCAACCCGGCACTCGAGCGGATGCTGGGGTATCCCGAGCACTGGTTTGCCGGGTGTTCGGTCGCGGACGTGGTCGTTTCGGCGTCGTCGCCGGGCGGCCCCGCATCGGTGGCGTTGCTGCGGGACTTTGCGGGGAAGGTAATCGAACTCGCCCATCGCGAAGGTTTCGTTGTGCGTGCAGCGGTGAGCAGGTCGGTGTTGCGCCGGAAGGATGACCCCGTCACGTTCGTGTGTTTCCAGGACCTCACAGAGCAGTTGTGGGGCGGTGGGCGGGCCCCCGAATTCGAGTGATGTCGTCGCCCGGTTTCCTCGCAGTACCGAGGGTGAGCCTGCGCGGCCAGCTCACCGCCAGTGTCGTCTCTCCACGCGCCGGCGGGCTAGGGGACGAGGTGATCTCCTCCGACGTGCCGACCACCCGGGCGCGCGAGGGATTCGCGGCAACCGAACGGTGTCGCCGGCTGTTGCGTGGGCCCGGGTGTCGGCGAACGTGATCGCCGCGATCTCGACGTGGCGGCCGAACCCTTCTGACGCCTGGGCCTGAGAACGGCAACAATTGGGGTAATGGCCTTTCAGGACGGGGTGTGCGTTCGCTCCGGCCACCCGACGCTGGACAGTGCTCCGCGCAGCACCGATTCGTAGATCGAGTCCAGGTCGAGTTCGTCGCCGAGGAAATCGGTGTTCACCAGCATGACGAAACCGTGCATGGCGGCGAAGATGCTGACGGCCGCGTCGAGGGTGTCCTCGGGCGGCAGTCCGCACGACGCCAGCATCGTGCGCAGCGCCGTGTTCGCATCGAGTGCCGCGGAGATGAAGGCGTCGCGGTCCACCGGGCTGGTGGTCAGCGTCTGGTACCGGTGCGGATGCTGGGTGGCCCAGGCGCGGTGCGCGTCGACGAGGGCGCGGAGGCCGTCGGGACCGGTTCGGCCCATGGCGATTTCGCGCAGGTGCGCGCCGAGTTCCGTCATGGTGCGCACCTGTACGGCGCCGCGGATGTCGTCGAGGTTGCGGACGTGGTTGTACAGCGAGGCGGTGACGACGTTCAGCCGCGCCGAGAGGCTCGTCATCGACAGTTGCTCCCAGCCGTGCTCGTCGATGATCTCGATTGCGGCATCGACGACCTTGTCGCGGGTGAGGGTGCGCCGTCGGATCGGTGCGTTCTGTCCTTTCGCCATGGCCTCAGCATACGGTCTTCCATTCTAAATGAAAGTGTGTAGTTTAAGACGCATCCCATTCGTTTGTCGATCGAGGAGCAGTGAATGACCGCATCTCGGATTGATCTGAAATGCCCCGACGTCTACACCGAGGGGGTGCCCTACGCATTCTTCGACCACCTGCGGTCGAGTGAACCCGTCTACTGGCAACCCGAGGAGAACGGCACCGGATTCTGGGCGGTGACCAGGCACGCCGACGTCGTCGCCGTGTCCCGCGACAGCGTGACGTTCTCGTCGGCGGTGGGCACCACCCAGATCGACGACTTCGACGAGCAGACCCGCGCGAAGCAGGCCGCCATGCTCGTCAACCTCGACCCACCCGACCACACCCGGTTGCGGCAACTGGTCAGTCGCGGATTCACCCCGCGCACGGTGAAGGTGCTCGAGGGGCACATCCGCGACATCTGTACCCGGATCGTCGATCGACTCCTCGAGGCGCGCGACGTCGACTTCGTCCCCGAGGCGGCGGCGCCGCTACCGCTGGAGGTCATCGCGGCACTGCTGGGGGCGCCGCCCGGGGACGTCGACAGGCTGTACGACTGGTCCAACCGGATGATCGGTTTCGACGATCCCGAGTACGGCACCACCCAGGCCGACGGCGAGCTGGCCGCCGCCGAGATCTTCCTGTACGCGAACGAGCTTGCCGCGCAACGCCGCATCGAGCCGCGGGACGACATCGTCACCAAGCTCGTGCAGCCGGACGAGAACGGCGACACGCTCACCGAGATGGAATTCAACATGTTCTTCGTCCTGCTCGTGGTGGCGGGGAACGAGACGACGCGCAACGCGACCGCCGGCGGGATGCAGGCGTTCATCGATCATCCCGATCAGTGGCGGCGACTGCAGTCGGAGCCCGACCTGGCCTCGAGCGCGGTGGAGGAGATCCTGCGGTGGGTGACCCCGGTGATGGATTTTCGGCGCACGGCCACCCGGGACGCGTACATCGGCGACCAGTTGGTCCGGGCCGGCGACAAGGTGGTGATCTACTACCCGAGCGCGAACCGGGACGAGGCGGTGTTCGACGAACCGTACCGGTTCGACATCGGCCGGAGTCCCAACCCGCAGATCGCGTTCGGCGGTAGCGGGGTGCACTTCTGCCTCGGCGCGCACCTGGCGCGGCTCGAACTGAGGATCCTGTTCGAGACCCTCGCCGCGCGAATCGACCGCGTGGAATCCACCGGGCCGGTGGCCCGGCTGCGGTCGAATTTCATCAGCGGCATCAAGACGATGCCGGTGCGGATTCATCCGCGCAGTCCGGTGTGAGGCCCCGATTTTCGTTGCCAGCGGCCGGTAACTGTAGTAGCGTCCAGACACGTGTCCAGTAGTATGAATTTCGAGTCCACCCGCCGCCGTCTGACCGAGAAGCAGGCCGACACCGTCGACCGCCTCACCAGGGCGGCCGTCGAAGTACTGCGTGAAGAGGGATTCGCCGGGCTCACCGTCCGTTCGGTGGCCGGGATCGCCGGTGTCGCGCCCGCGACGGCATACACGTACTTCTCGTCGAAGGAGCACCTCGTCGCCGAGGTCTTCTGGCGGCGTCTCGCCGGCTCACCGCAGCCGGCGGACGACGGACTCGATCGCACCGGACGCGTGGTCGCCGTGCTCCGCCACATCGCTCTCCTGGTGGCGGACGAACCCGAACTCGCCGGAGCCGTCACCAACGCACTGCTCGGCCGCGACCCCGACGTGGAACACCTCCGAGCCCGCATTGGGCTGGAGATCCGCGACCGCCTCGCCACCGCACTGGGCGAGGGCCACGATCCCGACGTCCTCGAGGCGCTGGAGCTGTTGTACGCCGGCGGCCTGGTTCGCGCCGGAATGGGATACGGGTCCTACGCCCAATTCGCCGATCGACTCGAAACTTCCGCCAAGCTGATTCTGGAGTAGATGCCATGACCGCAGCCTCGATGCCCGGGGTGTCACACAATCCGGTGACGTTCAACCCGTACGACTATGGCTTCCATGAAGATCCGTACGTCACGTATCGAAGACTGCGGGAAGAAGCGCCGCTCTACTACAACGAGGAACTCGACTTCTGGGCGTTGTCCCGGCACGAGGACGTCGTCGCGGCGTTCCGCGACAACCAGCGCCTGTCGAGCGCGAACGGGGTGTCGCTCGACCCGGCGGCCTACGGTCCGCACGCCCACAAGACGATGTCCTTTCTGGCGCTGGACGATCCGCGGCACATGCGGATGCGGCAGCTGGTGTCCCGCGGCTTCACCCCGCGGCGGGTGAACGAACTGGAGGGGCGGATCCTGGATCTGACGCGACAGTACCTCGACCCGGCGCTCGCGGCGGGTGAGTTCGACTGGATCGGCGAGTTCGCCGGCAAGCTCCCGATGGACGTGATCTCGGAACTGATGGGGGTGCCGGAGGCCGACCGCGTCGAACTCCGGCGCCTCGCCGACCTGGTGGTGCACCGCGAGGAGGGCGTCCTCGACGTGCCCCACGCCGCGATGGAGGCGTCGCTCTACCTCGTCGGCTACTACGCCGACATGCTGGCCGAGCGGCGCAGGAAACCGACCGAGGACCTCACGTCCGCCCTGCTCGAGGCGGAGATCGACGGCGACCGGCTCACCGACGACGAGATCATCGCCTTCATGTTCCTGATGGTCGTGGCGGGCAACGAGACCACCACCAAACTCCTCGGCAATGCGCTGTACTGGGGTTTCCGCTATCCGGGCCAGGCTCGGAACGTGTTCGAGGATGCGAGTCGGGTGCCGGAGTGGGTGGAGGAGACCCTGCGCTTCGACACGTCCAGCCAGATGGTCGCGCGGACGGCGTCCGTCGACCTGGACTTCCACGATCGGACGATTCCCGCCGGCGACAAGGTGCTGATCCTCATCGGCTCCGCGAACCGCGACTCGGCGGTGTTCGAGGACGCCGATGAATACCGGATCGGCCGGGACACGTCCAACAAGCTCGCGAGCTTCGGCGGCGGCACCCACTTCTGCCTGGGCGCCCACATGGCGCGGCTCGAAGCGCGGATCGCGCTCACCGAACTCGTCTCCCGCATCGACGACTACGACATCGACGAGGCGAACAGTGTGCGCGTCCACTCGACCAACGTGCGCGGTTTCGCCACCCTCCCCATGAAAGTGCAGGTCCGCGATGCCTAGGTTCGAGCCCAACCCGCAGCGTCGCCCGTCGATCGTCGCCGGGGCGTCGTCGGGAATCGGCACGGCGACCGCCTACGCGCTGGCCGAGGCCGGTCACCCCGTCGCGCTCGGTGCCCGCCGGGTGGCCGACTGTGAGGAGATCGCGGAGAAGATCCGCAGCAACGGGGGAGAGGCGTTCGCGCACTACCTCGACGTCACCGACACCGCATCCGTCGACGAATTCGTCACCGCGGCGGAAGAGGTGCTCGGTCCCACCGAGATCGCGTTGTCGGGGGCCGGCGACCTGGAGTTCTCCGTCGCGCACGAGATGGACCCGGACCAGTTCCTGGGACAGGTCGACGTCCACCTGGTCGGTGCGCAGCGTCTCGCGCACCGCATCCTTCCCGGCATGATCGAACGCAGGCGCGGAGACTTCGTCCTGATCGGATCCGATTGCGCCGACACCCCCCGGCCCCGGATGGGCGCCTACAACGCCGCGAAGGCCGGTGTCGAGATGATGGGCCGGCAGATGCGAATGGAACTGGAAGGCACCGGCGTCCGGGCGTCGGTCGTGCGTCCGGGACCCACGCAGACGTCCATGGGGATGAACACCACCGAGGAGGTCATCGGACCCGTCCTCGAAGACTGGGCGAAATGGGGATTCGCCCGGCACTCGTACTTCCTGCGCGCCTCCGCGATCGCGGACGCCGTCGTCGCCGCCGTCAGTGCGCCCCGCGGTGCACACATGGTGCTGATCGAGGTGCAGCCCGAGGCGCCCCTGCGAAAGGACGGATAATGAACCTGGCTACCCCGCAACGTGTGTCCGGCGGTGAGCACGAGCACGGACATCTCGAAGAATTGCGCACCGACCCGATCGCGCTGATGCGGCGTGTCCGGGAGGAGTGCGGCAACGTCGGCGTGTTCCAGCTCGCCGACAAGAAGGTGGTGCTGCTGTCCGGCGCCGAGGCCAACGAATTCTTCTTCCGCTCCACCGACGAGGATCTCGACCAGCAGGCCGCCTACCCGTTCATGAAGCCGATCTTCGGCGAGGGGGTCGTCTTCGACGCGAGCCCCGAGCGTCGCAAGGAGATGCTGCACAACCAGGCGTTGCGCGGCGAGCAGATGAAGGGCCACGCCGCGACGATCGCGCACGAGGTCGACCGCATGGTGGCGCAGTGGGGCGATGAGGGGGAGATCGATCTCCTCGAATTCTTCGCGGAGCTGACCATTTACACGTCCTCGGCCTGCCTGATCGGTAAGAAGTTCCGGGAGCAACTCGACGGCCGGTTCGCGCACCTCTACCACGAGCTCGAGCAGGGCACCGACCCCATCGCGTACGTCGACGCCTACGCCCCGATCGAGAGCTTCCGCCGGCGGGACGAGGCGAGGGTGCAGTTGGTGGCCCTCGTCCAGGAGATCATGAACGGGCGCATCGAGAACCCTCCTCAGGGCAAGGAGGATCGGGACATGCTCGACGTGCTCGTCTCGATCAAGGACGAGGACGGCAACGAGCGCTTCACGGCGGACGAGATCACCGGCATGTTCATCTCGATGATGTTCGCTGGGCACCACACCACGTCCGGCACCGCGGCCTGGACCCTGATCGAGTTGCTGCGGCACCCGGACTACGCGAAGCAGGTGGTCGCCGAACTCGACGACCTCTATTCGGACGGCTCCGACATCAGCTTCGGGGCGCTCCGGCAGATCCCGAAACTCGAAGCGGTGCTGAAGGAGACGCTGCGGTTGCACCCGCCGCTGATCATCCTGCTGCGCGTCGCGCGGGGCGAGTTCGAAGTCGGGGGCTACCGGATCGCCGAGAACGACCTGGTGGCAGCCACACCGGCGATATCCAACCGGATCGCGGAGGACTTCCCGAACCCCGACACGTTCGATCCCGAGCGTTACATCGACCCCAACCAGGAAGACATCGTCAACCGCTGGACGTGGATTCCGTTCGGCGCGGGCAGGCACCGCTGCGTCGGGGCCGCGTTCGCGCTGATGCAGTTGAAGGCGATCTTCTCGATTCTTCTGCAGGACTGGGAGTTCGAGATGGCACAACCCTCCGAGACGTACCGCAACGATCACAGCAAGATGGTGGTGCAGCTGCAGCAGCCGTGCACCGTGAGGTACCGGAAGCGAAGCACGTGATGAAGGTCGAAGCCGATCTCGACCTGTGCCAGGGTCATGCCGTGTGCGAGATGGAGGCACCCGACGTCTTCGTCGTCCCGAAGCACGGCAAGGTCGAGATCCTCGACACCGACCCACCCGAGAACCTGCGCGCGGAAGTCGAGAGCGCCGTGCGTTTCTGCCCGACCCAGGCCCTGCGGATCCTCGCGGACGACGACTCTGAAGGAGACAGCTGATGGTGCAGTTCGATCGAAGGATCGGCCCGGAGGTGCAGTTCGATCGTGCGGAGCTCGATGAGATGGTGCAGCGTTGGGTGGACGAGAACAAGCGGTGCGAATCGCTCGGCGACTGGAAGCCGCTGGCCGAGATGTACACCGAGGACGCCACGTACGGATGGAACTACGGGCCGAAGGACGACTTCATGGCCGTCGGCCGGGACGAGATCCGCGACCTTGCACTCGGGCAGGAAATGGACGGGCTCGAGGGCTGGGAGTACCCGTACCAGCAGTTCGTCATCGACGACCGCAGCGGCGACGTCATCGGATTCTGGAAGCAGGTGTCCGAACGCACCCGCGACGACGGCACGCACTATCAGGTGACGGGAATCGGCGGCAGCTGGTTTCGGTACGGCGGAAACTTCCAATGGTCCTGGCAGCGTGACTTCTTCGACTTCGGTAACGTCTCGAGCCTGTTCCTCGAGATGATCACGAACAACGCGATGTCCGACGGCATGAACGCGCGGATCGAGCGCGCGACGTCCGGTCGGCTGCCGGGGTGGTATCCGGTCGGCAAGGCCCCGGTCCCGCTGTGGTGAGTACGGTGAAGGTTCCGTCGTCGTTCGCCGATCTGTCCCGCGAGGATCTCGCGATTCTCGTTCCGGAACTGCTCCTGTGCGGTCATCTCATCGACCGCTCCGGTATGCCGCACCTGATCGGGGCGTTCGGTCGCGAGGGCATGACGCAGGTCGCGATCGAGGAGTGGATGGCGTCGAGCCCCCTCTACACGCGGCGGATGCAACGCGCGCTGGGATTCGAGGGCGACGGCGTCGTGACGATCTTCAAGGGTCTGCAACTCGACATCGGTGCGCCGCCCCAGTTCATGGACTTCCGGTACCACGTCACCGATCACGATCACGGCGAGTTCTGGCTGGATCACTGCGGGGCGTTGATGGACGTCGAACCGATGGGCGACGAGTACGTCACGGCGATGTGCCACGACATCGAGGACCCGACGTTCGACGCCACTGCACTGGCCACCAACCCGCACGCGCAGGTGCGTCCCGTGCACCGTCCGCCCCGCAGACCTGCGGACCGGACACCGCACTGCCTCTGGACGGTCACCATCGACGACACAAACGTGCCACCTCCGATTCCGGAAGGGCTGGTGACGGTGGGGAAGTCGCGGGCGGCGACGGTCGAGTTGTCGCCGATCGTCACCGGCGGGCCGGGACAGCACGACTACGCGGGTGCGCTCCTCGACGACCTGCGGTTCCCGGACTTCTCCCATTCGGCTCTGACCCGGATCGCGGAGGAGGTGTGCCTGCAGCAGCACCTGCTGACCCTCGGTTTCCTGCTCGCGGTGCGGGCCCGCACCGATGCCGAAGCCGCACTCGACATCGCGCGCAAGCAACTCACCGGCATCGCCGGCCTCACGTCGGAACGGATCCGGAACGCGCTCGGGCTGCCCGCTGATCTCGAGGGTCTCGCCGTCGTCCTCGCCGTGCATCCGGCGTTCAATCCCCGTCAGTACGTGGACGTCACGATCACCCTCGGCGACCGCACGCTGCTGACCCTCGGCCGGAACTGCGGAGCCGGGGAGGACGGCGCGTGGCCGTCCATGATCGACGCCGAGCACCTCGGGCCGTTGACTGCGCTCGTGCGCGGGGTGTCGCCGCGGTTCGCGGTGCAGGTGGTCGAGGAGACGGAAGCGGTGCTGACCGTGGAGATCGTGATCGGTGAGCCGCCCGCGAAGGAAGCACCCGAGGTGGCGCTCACCCGGTTCAGCACGGGAGCCGACTTCGCGTTCACCGATCGAGGAATACCCCTACCACTCACAGTCGTCTGAGAGAGGACGCCCCCCCGTGGCTTACAACCTTGCAGACCTCTTCGAGCATTCCGTCGACGCGATGCCGGAACGGGTGGCGCTGATCTGCGGCGCCCGACGCGTCACCTACCGCGAGCTGGAGGACCGCGCCAACAGGCTGGCCCACCACTTCCTGGAGGTCGGGCTGACCGCCGGCTCGCACATCGGCGTGCATCTGCACAACTCCATCGAGACCATGGAGACGTTGCTGGCGGCGTACAAGATTCGTGCGGTCCCGGTCAACATCAACTACCGCTACACCAGCGACGAACTCGCCTACGTCTACGGCAACGCGGAACTCGACGCCGTGGTCCATCATCGGCTCTATTCGCCGCGCATCGCGGAGGTCCTGCCTTCGCTGCCGAGGATCCGGCACACTGTTGTCGTCGAGGACGATCTCGGCGGCGCCGGTGTGCCCAGCGACTCGGTGCCGTACGAGGAGGCGCTGTCCGGCAGTGGCGACCGGGACTTCGGCGAACGCAGCTCCGAAGACCTGTTCATCATGTACACCGGCGGCACCACCGGACGTCCGAAGGGTGTGGTGTGGACGCACGAGGCGATCTGGCGCGTCCTCGCGGGCGGTCTCGACTTCTACACCGGTGAGGCGATCGAGGACGAGTACCAGCAGTCGCGGGTCGGGTCGCAGGGTGAGCCGACCCTGTGGTTCGCGTTGCCGCCGCTGATCCACGCGGCCGCGATGATGCCGACGCTGACCGCGCTGTTCAGTGGAAACACCGTGCTGCTGGAATCGAAGTTCGACGCCGACCGGACGTGGGAACTCGTCGAGCGGCACAAGGTACAGATCCTCATCATCACCGGCGACGCGATGGGACGGCCGCTGATCGAGGCGCATCAGCCGTCGCGCACCGACACGTCGAGCCTGGGTGTCGTGGCATCCGGGGCCGCGCTGTTCTCACCGGTGATCAAGGACGCCTTCCTCGACGCGTTCCCGGGACTGCTGGTGTCCGATTCGATCGGCGCGTCGGAAACAGGCTTCGGCGGAATCGGTTTCGCGACCAAGGGGGAGAAACAGGTGGGTGGTCCCCGGGTACCTGCCGGCCGGTACGCCCTGGTGATCGACGAGGACGACGTTCCCGTCGAGCCGGGGTCGGGGAAGGACGGCTGGTTCGCGAAGGGCGGGTACGTCCCGCTGGGTTACTACAACGACCCGGAGAAGACCCGGGAGATCTTCCGGGAAGTCGACGGGCGACCGGTCGTCGTCACCGGCGACCGCGCGCGGGTCGAGGCCGACGGATCGATCACCCTGCTCGGCCGCGGCAACATGGTGATCAACACCGGCGGCGAGAAGGTGTTCGCCGAAGAGGTCGAGAGTGCGGTGAAGGCGTACCGCGACGTCTACGACGCCATCGTGGTCGGCGTCCCCGACGAACGGTGGGGGCACCGGGTCTCCGCGGTCGTGCAGGCGCGCGACGGTCGGGGCGTCGACTTCGCCGGACTCGAGGAATACGTGCGGCAGAGCCTGGCCGGCTACAAGATTCCGCGGCTGGTGTGGGTGGAAGACACCGTCCAGCGCACACCGAGCGGCAAGCCCGACTACCGCTGGGCTCAGGGCGTCACCAAACAGCGCGACCCCGACCACCGCACGTGAGTGGCGAAGCGTGCTCCCGCACGCTTCGCCACTCACGTGCGGGTCAGGCGGGAGCGCGGACGACCAGGACCGTTCCCGGGAACTCCGCGGCAAGCTCCTGACGGCTGTGCTTCACGGCCGCGGTGCCGTAGCCCTTCTTCCGGGCGTCGGGGGCGATCCAGATGGCCACGTCGACCTCGCGTCCCGACAGTTCACCGAATACCATGCCGACGGCCGTGTTCTCCGCGGTGTCCTCGCACACGAACCATGCGGCGGACTCGTCGTCGACTCGGCTCAGGCCTTCCGTGCGTTCCTTCTCGACCCGATCCTCGGACCACTGCGCGCCCGCGTCGTCGACCTGCTCGCCGCAGCGGCGCCGGAACAGTTCGGCGTCTTCCTCGGTGTCGGTGAACGGCCGGAGGCGGAAGTTCCGCCCGGTGCTCGCCGGCCGGTCCGTCGACGTCCATTCGAGGGTGGCGTCGAGGTCCTTCAGTTCCGTCTGGATGCGGAGCCGTTCGACCTTGGTGAGGCGGCGGAACGTCAGGTTGAGGACGGCTTCCGCGTACGCCTCGGAGGTGTCGAGGAGCCCGGCGACGGTGGTGAGGGCCTCGGCGTGGTCCTCGCTGTCGACGATGGCGTCGAGCACCTCGTGGCGCTGCTCGAGTGCACGCAGCAGGACCGCGGTGAGCTCTCGACGGTCGTGTATCCGATCTTGAACCTGTGTACTCATGTCTGCAATTCCTCGCCCTCGGCCGTCGTACAAGTCCGTACGCGTCAATACTGCAAGAAGTCCCCCGACATGGCACCCGTTACTCGGCGGTACATACAAACGCTATCGGGGAGTGCAGACCACGACGGGGATCGTGCGGTCGGTCCAGGCCTGGTAGTTGTCGAAATCCGGATACATGGCGACGAGCCGCGGCCACAGGCGCGCGCGTTCCTCGGGGTCCGCCACGTGGGCGGTCATCGGCCGGACCCGCGACTTCACCTGGACGGTCACGTCGGGGTTCGCGCGCAGGTTGAGGTACCACATCGGGTGCTTCGGGAGGCCGCCCTGCGAGGCGACGAGGATGATGCGGTCGCCGTCCTCGAGGAACAGCAGCGGGCTGATCCGCGGCTCGCCGCTCTTCCGTCCCGTGGTGGTGAGCAGGCAGACGGGCAACCCGCGGGGGAAGGCGCTGCCCACCCGCCACTTGCTGCCCAGGCGCCCGCCCGTCCGCCGGTAGAGCACGACGTTGATCTTCGACATCCACTTGATGAAGGAGACCGTCCACTTCGAGTCGAGGCCGGGCGGTCGGGCGGGTGCGGGTGCATTCATCGGGAAATCCTAGATCCGCTCGATGATGGTGCCGGTGGCGAGTGCGCCGCCGGCGCACATCGTGATCAGTGCCGTCGACCCGTCGGTGCGCTCGAGTTCGTGCAGCGCGGTGGTGATGAGCCGAGAGCCGGTGCTGCCCACGGGATGTCCGAGTGCGAGCGCACCGCCGTTGACGTTGACCCTGTCCATGTCGGGCTCGTGCACCGACGCCCACGACAGCAGCACCGACGCGAACGCTTCGTTCACCTCGAACAAGTCGAGGTCGCCGATCTTCATGCCGCTGCGTTCGAGGACGCGCGCCGTGGCCTGGACGGGACCGTCGAGGTGGAATTCGGGTTCGGAGCCGACGAGCGCCTGGGAGATGATGCGGGCCCGGGGCTCCAGACCGAGGGCGCGCGCCCTGGCCTCGTCCATCAGCATGACGGCGGCGGCGCCGTCGGAGATCTGCGAGGACGTGCCCGCCGTGTGGATGCCGCCCTCGAGTACGGGCTTCAGCTTGGCGAGCGACTCCGCGGTGGTGTCGCGCAGACCCTGATCGCGCGTCACGACCCGGGTCTCACCGGTGAGGTTGCCGTCCTTGTCGACGACGGGTGCGGTCACCTGCAGCACTTCCCGGTCGAAACGCCCTTCGTCCCAGGCCTGCTTGGCGCGCGCCTGCGAACGGACTCCGAGCGCCTCGACGTCGGCGCGGGTGATTCCGCGGCGACGGGCGATGCGTTCGGCCGCCTCGAACTGGTTGGGCATGTCGATGTCCCAGTCGGCGGGCCTGCGCGGTCCGGCGTTCTCGCCGACGTTCGCGCCGAGCGGCACCTGGCTCATCGCTTCGATGCCGCAGGCGATTCCGACGTCGATCGCGTCGGTGGCGATCAGACCGGCGACGAGGTGGTTGGCCTGCTGCGCGGAGCCGCACTGGCAGTCGATCGTGGTGGCGCCGACCTGCCAGGGCAGTCCGGCATGCAGCCACGCTGTCCGGGTGATGTTGTTCGACTGCGCACCGGCCTGGGTGACGCAACCACCGATCACCTGCTCCACCAGTTCGGGATCGATGCCGGAGCGGTCGAGGATGCCCCGCTGAGCGGCGCCGAGGATCTCGGCGGCGTGCAATCCGGACAGCCAGCCACCGCGCTTTCCGATCGGGGTGCGTACTGCCTCGACGATTACTGGTGTGCCCACGGTGGGCTCCTTTCCTTGTCCTCAGAAAATAGAACAGGTTCTGCTGTCCGGGCAAGGTCTGAATGAGCTTTCCTTTGCTAGTCGCCCGGCTTGTGCTTCAATGCTAGTAGAACGTGTTCCACATCACGGAGTGGTGTATGGCTTAGGGCAGGAGACAGCAGTGGCGCAGCCCAATCTTCCAGAGGGTTTCGACTTCACCGACCCGGACGTCTACGCAGAGCGCATCCCCTACCAGGAATTCGCCGAACTGCGGAAGACTGCCCCGATCTGGTGGAACCCGCAGCCGCCGGAGATCGGTGGCTTCCACGACGACGGCTACTGGGTCGTCAGCAAGCTCGAGGACGTCAAGGAGGTGTCGCGGCGCAGCGACGTCTTCTCCACACACGAGAACACCGCGATCGTGCGCTTCGCCGACGACATTCCGCGCGAGAACATCGAGATGCAGCGGTTCATCCTCATCAACAAGGACGCTCCCGAGCACACCAAGCTCCGCAAACTCGTCTCCCGCGGCTTCACGCCCCGCGCGATCAACAGCCTGCGCGAAGAACTCACCGAACGCGCCGAGAAGATCGTGAAGGAGGCCGCCGAATCGGGGGCAGGCGACTTCGTCACCCAGGTGGCGTGTGAACTTCCGCTGCAGGCGATCGCCGAACTGCTCGGTGTGCCGCAGGAGGATCGCCTGAAGGTCTTCGACTGGTCGAACCAGATGACGGGCTACGACGACCCCGAGCTGGACATCGACCCGCAGGCCGCGTCGATGGAGATCCTCGGCTACGCGTACCAGATGGCGGACGAGCGCAAGAAGTGCCCCGCCGACGACATCGTCACGACGCTGATCGAAGCGGATATCGATGGAAATGAGCTTTCTCCCGAGGAATTCGGTTTCTTCGTGATCCTGCTGGCGGTCGCAGGCAACGAGACCACCCGCAATGCCATCACACACGGGATGATGGCGTTCCTGGACCATCCCGATCAGTGGGAGCTCTATAAGAAGGAGCGCCCCAAGACGACGGCGGACGAGATCGTCCGGTGGGCGACCCCGGTCAACTCGTTCCAGCGCACCGCACTGGAAGACACCGAACTCGGCGGAGTGCAGATCAAGAAGGGGCAGCGAGTCGTAATGCTGTACGGCTCCGCGAACTTCGACGAGGACGCGTTCGAGAACCCGGAGAAGTTCGACATCATGCGGGAGAACAACCCGCACGTCGGATTCGGCGGAACGGGCGCACACTTCTGCCTCGGCGCCAATCTGGCGCGACTCGAGATCGACCTGATCTTCAATGCGATTGCGGATCACCTGCCCGATATCAGTAAGCTGGGAGATCCGCGGCGGTTGCGCTCGGGCTGGCTCAACGGTATCAAGGAGTTTCAGGTCGATTACAAGACTGCGTCAGGCGGTTGCCCGGTCAGACACTGACCCCCTGATTCAGCGGCGTCGGAGGGCACCCTCATCCTCTCCGGCGCCGCTGTTCTCCTTCTGTCCGAGGAAGGTGGGAGTAGGTCGTGACTGTGCGGTCCATCGTCCACGACCTGGGTGGCATGTTCTCGGCGCCGGGAGACCCGAGCGTCACCGCTGCCATCGGCGCATTCCTCCGCCGCCTGGACCCCGCGCCCCGTCTCCTCGGGTTCGGCGAGCCCATGCACGGGGAGGAGAGCTTCGTACTGCTCCGCAATCAGGTGTTCCGGTTCCTCGTCGAACACGAGGGCTATCGCTCCATCGCGATCGAAAGCAGTTGCCTGAAGGGGATACTCGTCGACTCCTTCGTGCGGGGTGCGGACCATCGGTCGCTCGACGACGTCATGCAGCACGGTTTCAGCCACGGCTTCGGTGAGTCCCGGGCGAACCGCGACCTGATCGAGTGGATGGCCGAATACAACCGTCGACGCGAACCGGACGAGCAACTCCGATTCTTCGGATTCGACGCCCCCATCGAGATGACGTCCGCGGACAGCCCGAGGCAGGCCCTGACCTTCCTCGACACCTACCTGCGGACCCACCTCGACGAGCAGGATCTGCCCTGCACTCCGGACAGGATCTCCGCGCTGATCGGCGACGACGACCGCTGGAGCAACCCGGCCGTCGCCATGGACCCGGCCCAGGCCGTCGGTGCCACCCACGAGGCCGTCGAGTTGCGTCTCGTCGCCGACGACCTGATGACGCTGCTCGCGTCGCAGGCGCCTCGCCTCGTCGACGAAGGCACGCGAGACGAAGTGTGGGAGGCCGAGCTTCACGGTCGCGTCGCCACCCGCCTGCTCAGTTATCACGCGGGAATGGCCGAGAACTCTCCACGCCGCATCACGAGGCTCCTGGGAATCCGCGACACCCTCATGGCGGACAACCTGTCCGCGCTGGTGCAGCGGGAGGCCGACCGAGGCCCGACGTTCGTCTTCGCTCACAACGGCCATCTGTCGAAAGGCGAAACCCACTGGGATCTCGCCGGACTGCATCTGCACTGGTGGTGCGCCGGTGCCCACCTGGGCCTGCGGCTCGGCGATGCGTACACGGTCATCGGTGGGGCCGTCGGGGAGGCGCCCGGACACGACATCGGGACGCCGCCACCCGACTCCGTCGAGGGCCGGCTCTTCGCCGTGGGGGAGAGCTGTCTCGTACCTGCCGCGCCGGTGGCCCGCAGGATCGGCGACGTGGAGAAGCGTGCCGATCCGTCGGGCAACTCCACGTACTTCCCGCTGGACCCCGCCGGCCTCGGCGAACTCGACGCGATCCTCTTCGTCCGGCGCCTCGACGACGCCGGCACGTGATTCGGGGCATTCAGGCCTTGCGCAGTGTCTTCATCGCCCGCTCGACCTCCCAGAAGGCCCGCAGGGACGTGATCTTGCCGTCCTCGTTCACGCGGTAGATGAACACGCCCTCGGCGTCGATCCGAGATCCCGCCACCGTGGACCGGATGGTCCCGATGTTCACGTTCTCGTTCCCGCACACCAGTGAATCGGAGATGAGGAACTCGAGCGATTCGGTGGTCGCGATCGTCATGTCGTAGAACCGCGAGATCGCGTCGAGGCCGCGGTGACCCTTGCCTTCGGGATCGAAACCCGAAGGGCCGACCGGGTCTTCGACAACAGCGTCCTCGGCGAACAGGGCCAGCCACTCGTCCTTGCGCCTGCCGCTCGCCGCCTCGCGGGAAGCCTGCCCGGCGAGGCGGGCAGGATGGTCCGTCGTCGTCATGTCCACACCCCTATCCGATGTACTGGTCGGCGAACTTGCGCAGCGAGTCCTGCTTGGCCTCGAGTGGTCCGTCGAAGCCGATGCCGTCGAAAACCCACGGGACGACGATCGTGTCGGTCACTCCGGCGTCCGCCAATTCGGCGTAGCCGTCCTTGCCGAAACGGTCGATGCACACGGTCTGGATCTCGTAGGGCAGATCGGCTCGGCCGTACTCCTCCCGGAGTTCCCGCAATCGCGCGATGACCTGGACGAGATCGTCGAACTTGATCATCGCGGACGTCCAGCCGTCGCCCACCCGGGCGGCGCGCCGCAGCGCGACATCGGTGTGCCCGCCGACGTAGAACGGCACCGGCTTCGTCGGCGCCGGGCTCATCTGCAGGCGGTCGAAGTCGAAGAACTCGCCGTGGTACTCGACCATGCCGCCGCCGAGGATCAGCTTGATGACGTCGATCATCTCGTCGACGCGCGCACCACGCTTCTTGTACGGCACTCCGCACCATTCGAATTCTTCGGGTGCCCAGCCGATCCCGACGCCGAAACCGAAACGGTTACCGATGAGGTTGGCGACCGAACCCACCTGGCGGGCGAGGAGCACCGGGTTGCGGGAGCCCAGTTTGAGGACCTGGGTGTAGAACTCGATCTTCGACGTCACCGCGCCCATCGCGGCCGCCGCGATCAGCGGATCCACCCACGGGGTTTCCTCGTTCCACATCCGCGAGCCGTCCGGTGTGTACGGGTAGTCGGCGCTCTGCTTCTCCATGAAGAACAGTGAGTCGGGGAGGGCGATGGACGAGAACCCGCACTCCTCGGCTGTTCTCGCGAGAGCAGGCAGTTGGTCGAGGGGATTCATGGCGATGCCGACGGTGAACTTCATGGTGATGTCCCGCTCCTAATTGTTCGGCCGGTCGGAACCGACCACCCACATCGAGAAGTACTGCGAACCGCCGCCATAGGCGTGGCCGAGTGCCTTGCGTGCGTCCTTCACCTGATGGTCGCCGGCGCGGTGCATCACCTGCATCGCCGACTCGGCGAACCGGATCATGCCCGAGGCGCCGATGGGGTTGGACGACAGGACGCCGCCGGACGCGTTGAGCGGAAGCCGGCCGCCGATCGCGGTCTCGCCCGCCTCGGTGAGTTTCCAGCCCTCACCCTCGGAGACGAAGCCCAGATTCTCGAGCCACATCGGTTCGAACCAGGAGAAGGGGACGTAGATTTCGGCCACGTCGATCTCGTCGAGCGGGTCCTTGATGCCCGCGGCCTTCCACAGCGCGGCCGCCGCGTCCCGGCCGGCCTGCGGATTCACCTGGTCGCGTCCCGCGAACGTGGTGGGCTCGGTGCGCATCGCGGTGGCGTGGATCCAGGCCACCTCACGACCGTCCGCCGTGACCTGCTCGGCTGCCTCCTCGTTGCCGATCACCATCGCGCAGGCGCCGTCCGAGGACGGACACGTCTCGTCGTAGCGGATGGGATCCCACAGCATCTGCGAGGCCTGCACGGATTCGAGCGTGATGTCGGGTTGCTTGAGGTGGGCGTACGGATTGAGGCTGCCGTTCAGCCGGTCCTTCACCGCCACCATCGCGCCGATGTGATCGGGTGCGCCCGACCGCCGGATGTACGAGCGGACGTGCGGGGCGAAGTAGCCGCCCGCGCCCGCGCCGACCGGCATGTGGAATGGAATGGGGGTGGACAGCGCCCACATGGCATTCGACTCGGACTGCTTCTCCCACGCCACCGTCAGCACCCGCTTGTGCACCCCCGACTTCACGAGACTCGACGCGACCACCGCGGTCGAGCCCCCGACCGAGCCTGCGGTGTGCACGCGCAGGAGCGGTTTGCCGTTGGCGCCCAGCGCGTCCGACATCGCGAGCTCCGGCATCATCGAACCCTCGAAGAGGTCGGGGGCCTTCCCGATCACGACGGCGTCGATGTCGTCCCAGCCCACCCGGGCGTCTTCCATCGCGCGGTCGATCGCCTCGCGAACCAGCCCCGCCATGGACACGTCGTGCCGCTTCGCCACGTAATGCGTCTGACCGGTGCCGAGCACCGCGGCCAATTGATTCGCCATCAGTTGCGTCCCTCCAAGACTGCGACCAGATTCTGTTGCAGCACAGCACCACTCGTAGCGTGCGCCAGCGTGCGCCCGGCGTTGCCGTCCATGATGGCCTTGGCTGCGTAACCTATGCGTTCCAGACCCGCCGCGAACATCGGATTCCCGCTCAGCGGGCCGCCCGACGGATTGATCGCCGTCGCATCGGACAGTCCGATGGCCTCGCGGAGGATCAGTTCCTGATGGGTGAACGGCCCGTGCAGTTCGGCCACGTCGATTCCGCCGACGTCCCCTCCGGTGGCGGCGCGGGCGGACGCCGTCGTCGACGGCGAGACCGTCAGGTCGCGGGCACCGAAGTTCGGGGAATCGATCCGATGCTCGATCCCGGTGATCCACGCCGGCCGCTCACACAGCTCACGGGCACGATCGCCCGCGGCGAGCACGACAGCGGCGGCGCCGTCCGTGATCGGTGCACAGTCGTGGGCGCGCAACGGGTCCGCGACGAACGGGCTGGCGAGCAGTGCGTTGATGTCGACGTGCCCCGACAGCTGGGTGTTCGGATTGCTCTCCGCCGCGGCCCGGCTGCGCGCGGCCACGGCCGCCATCTCCTCGGACGTCCACTTTCCGGCATCGAGTCCGAGGCGGGCCTGCAGTCCGGCGAGCGACACGGAGTCGAGCGCGAGCGGGGTGACCAGGTAGGGGTCGAGTTGCATCGACAGGATCTTGCGGAGGTTGCCCGCCGACGACTTCCCGAAGCCGTAGACGAGGGCGGTGTCGACCTCGCCGGTCATGATCTTGATCCAGGCCTCGTAGAACGCCCACGCCGCATCCATCTCGACGTGCGACTCGTTGATCGGCGGAACCGCCCCGATCGAGTCGACGGCGGAGATGAAGGAGAATGAACGGCCGGCCAGGTAGTCCGACGACCCCGAACACCAGAAACCGATGTCGGACTTGGTGATTCCGAGGTCCTCGTACAGCTGCTGGAAGCAGGGAACCAGCATCTCGACGCCGTTGGTGGTGCCGGTGGTCTCGCGCACGTGCGGTGCGTGCGCGAACCCGACGACTGCGATATCTGTCATTGTGCCGCGCCCTTACAGGTGGTGTTTGTAGGTGTCGTACTCGGCGTCGGGCTCACCCGTCGGCCTGAAGTACTCGATGTTCTCGAGGGTGTAACCCCACTCCTCGCGCGGCTTCCACTTGGCCTCCACGCGCATGCCCATCCGCACGTCGGTGGCGTCGCAGTCGAGGATCAGGTGCAGGAACGCGATGTCCGCGCCGTCGAGAAGCACGTAGGCGGCGACGTACGGCGGCTTGATCCGCTGTCCGAGGAACGGGACGTTCACGATGCAGAACGTGGTGACGATGCCCCTGTCCGGCAGTTCCACCTGTTCCTTCGTCGGGATGCCGTCGGTGGGGTTGGCGCTGCGCGGCGGGATGTACACCTTGCCGTCCGGTCCGGTGCGACCACCGATCAGCTTGCCCGCCTTCAGCCCTCGGAGGTAGTAGCTCTCCTCTGCGGAGGCGGAGTGCATGTAGTCGAGATCGATCGGCGTCGTGACCATCGTGACCGGTTCCGACTCCGTGGTCGGTTCGGGTTCGCCCGCCGACTCCCCGGGCTCGAAGCACACGATGTCCTGGATGCGCCCGACGCGCTCCTGCGCCCATCTCGCCCGGACCCGCATACCCGTGCTCATTGCGGCGGGGGAGCCGACGTCCACGGCATGCACCAGGGACGTGTCGGCGCCGTCGAGCGTGATCAGCGCCCACGCGAAGGGCGTGGTGAGTGGCTGTCCGGCAATCGGTTCCGGCATCCACGTCCAGCTCACCACGGTCCCGGCGTCGGAAACCCCGACGAAGTCGGTGAGAGGGTCGGCGGTGTTCGGGTCGAATTCGGGCGGTGGCACGTAGACGCGTCCGTCCGAACCGCGGGCGCCGATGACCTTGCGGTCGCGCAGCGCGGTCACGAAGGCTCCGATGGTCGGACCCACCGATCGGGTGTAGTCGAATTGAAGTTTCAGCGGGGCGCTCAACGGTTCGTTCGAGAATTTTTCGGCCACCGCGCTCTTTCCCATGCTCACAACTTCGAGTAGAACAGGTTCTAGTGTTTGTGGCAAGGGTCACTTATGACGACGGTCGATGCGGAGGCACACGATGAAGCTCGGGTTGCAACTGGGATACTGGGGCGCACAGCCGCCGGCGAATGTCCCGGAGTTGATCGCCGCCGCCGAAGCCGAAGGATTCGACGCCGTCTTCGCCGCCGAATCGTGGGGATCCGACGCCTTCACCCCCCTCGCCTGGTGGGGTTCGAGCACCCGACGCGTCCGTCTGGGCACGTCCGTCGTCCAGATCTCCGCCCGCACACCCACCAGCACCGCCATGCACGCACTCACCCTCGACCACCTCAGCGGCGGCCGGGCCATCCTCGGACTCGGCGTGTCCGGGCCGCAGGTCGTCGAAGGGTGGTACGGGCAGCCGTTCACGAAACCGCTCGCCCGCACCCGCGAATACGTCTCCATCATCCGGAAGGTGCTGTCGCGGGAGGAACCCGTCACCAGCGACGGCCCGCACTTCCCGCTGCCCTACACCGGCGCCGGCAGCACCGGCCTCGGGAAACCGCTCAAGCCGATCACTCACCCGCTCCGTGCCGACATCCCCATCTGGCTCGGCGCCGAAGGTCCGAAGAACGTCGCGCTCACCGCCGAGATCGCCGACGGCTGGCTCGCCATCTACTACTCGCCGCGCCTCGCGCCCATGTACAACGAATGGCTCGACGAAGGCTTCGCCCGCCCCGGCGCCCGACGCAGCCGCGAAGACTTCGAAGTCGCGGCCACCTGTCAGGTGATCGTCACCGACGACCGCGCCGCCGCCATCGCCGGCCTCAAACCGATCACCGCGCTGTACGTCGGCGGCATGGGCGCCCCCGAACTCAACTTCCACGCCCAGGTCTACACCCGCATGGGCTACGGCGAGCAGGTCGAGGAAATCGGGCGCCTCTTCCGCGCAGGCCGCAAAGACGAAGCGGCCGCCGTCGTCCCCGACGAGATGGTCACCGAGACCATGATCATCGGCAACGTCGACGAAGTCCGCGCCGACGTCAAACGCTGGGCCGACGCCGGCGTCACCATGCTCCTCGTCTCCTGCCGCGACGCCGACCACGTCCGCGAACTGTCCGCGGCGGTCCGCGGCTGACCTCCCCCGGCCGGGCGAATGTACCTTTCGGCGCACCTGAGGCGTTGAACGGTGCATTCACCCGCGCGCTTCGAGCATCCGGACCTCCGGCCGGGGGCGGGACGACGCCAGCTGATAGTGCGACCGGAGGTCGGCGATCACGCGGTCGGGGTCGTCGCGGACAGCGCTCGGTAGCGTCGGCAGCACGATGATGCCGTGGTTCTGCATCCGGGTGCGGCGCTCGACGGTCGACTTGTACGCCTTCGGCGCCAGATGCCAGTCGAGGGAGTCGATGTCCCACGCAAATGCGACGTCGTCGATCCAGCCGTCCGGCATGGCGATGAACTGCCCGGCGGCGTCGACGATCCTGCGGTTGAAGACCATTCGTGGCAGTCCGCTGCGCAACCACAGTCTGCGGGCTTCGGCTTCGGACACCGAGTGGACGTCGGCACTCACTTCGCGCAGCACTGTCCGGGGGAGTGCTGCACCCCGTCCACTACCCGAGTCCAACTCCGCGATCAGTTCGGCGACGCTCACCTCGCCTCGCTGGACCACCTCGGCGATGAGGGATCGAGTGCTGTCCAGGGTGCGGCACCGTCGTGCCGCATCGAGCAACGCGCGTGGTAGCGGGGCGCAGGGAAGCCCGTTGCGCGTCACCGGCACCGGCAACCGCGTCGTACGTTCGACGAGAACGAAGCCTGTGGACTGCACGCGCCGATGCGTGGCAATCAGAACATGGGCGTCGCCCGAGTACGACGTTCCGTAGCCGTATTCGTGCAGCGCGGCCCGCCCGGTGAGCACTGCGTTCTCGCCGCTGAGCACGATCGCGGCCACCGCACGCTGACGCGCGGTCGGCCGACCGTTGCCGAGCATCACGACACCCGGAAGGATGCGTTGCCACGGCCCGCCCGGACGGCATCGAGCGTCGATCGCCGAATTCGACACACCCCACTGCCTCAACTCGGCGGTGCGGATGATTCCG
Organism: Rhodococcus jostii RHA1; assembly: GCF_000014565.1. Lineage (NCBI taxonomy): Bacteria > Bacillati > Actinomycetota > Actinomycetes > Mycobacteriales > Nocardiaceae > Rhodococcus > Rhodococcus jostii. Next base: position 4,940,124 of record NC_008268.1, read on the forward strand.
GACCGGCTCACTCCGTACAGGTCTTCGAGGCGATGCCCCCACACTCCCCGTCGCATGGAGTCGATGATGGCTCATCCGGTGTCGGCGGCGTGCTCGGTCACCAGGCGATTTGGTGAGCCTGTGGATAAGTAGCGGGCAGTGGATAGCCCTCACACCCTGGGCGAATGTACCTCTCGGCGCCCTAGCTGCGCCGAACGGTACATTCACCCGGGATCAGTGCACCCCGGGTCAGCGGCCCTCGAATTTCGGCGCGCGCTTTTCGGAGAAGGCGCGGGGGCCTTCCTTCGCGTCGGCGCTCTTGAAGACCTCGGTGCCGAGCGCGGCGTCGACTTGAAAGGCCTCCTCCTCGTGCATGCCTTCGGTGTCGCGGATGGTCTTCAGGATCGCCTGGACGGCGAGGGGTCCGTTGGCGGAGATGAGGTCGGCGAGTTCGAGGGCCTTGTCGAGGGCCTGACCGTCGGGGACGACGTGTCCGATGAGGCCGATCTCCTTGGCCTCGGGGGCTTTGATGTGGCGTCCGGTGAGCAGGATGTCGGCGGCGACGGTGTATGGGATCTGCCGGACGAGGCGCACGGCGGAGCCGCCGAGGGGGAAGAGTCCCCATTTGGCTTCGGAGACACCGAATTTGGCGCTCTCTCCGGCGATGCGGATGTCGGTGCCCTGCAGGATCTCGGTGCCGCCGGCGATGGCGGGACCCTCGACTGCGGCGATGAGGGGCTTGGTGAGGCGCCGTCCCTTCAGGAGCGCCTCGATCTTGGACAGGTCCCAGCCGCCGCCGGAGAACGAGTCGCCGGGGTGCTGCGACGTCATGGCCTTGAGGTCGGCGCCCGCGCAGAATGCGCCGCCTGCGCCGGTGAGGATGGCGACCCGGATGTCCGGGTCGGAGTCGACCTGATCCCACGCGTCCCGCATGATCGCCATCATTTCGCCGGACAGCGCGTTCTTCGCCTCGGGGCGGTTCATCGTGACGATGAGGACGTGCCCGCGCTTCTCCACGAGGCAGTGCGGCGACTGTGCCGAAATGTCGGATTTCTCGGTCGTTGTAGAGGACACTGAAGTCTCCCGAAGGGTGTGTGAGCTGGCTCTCAAATTGGGTCTTGCCAGAAACGGTAACACGTTCTACTTTGTTGACGTGGCCCTTAATATCGCAGACCTCGTAGAGCACGCAATCGACCTCGTTCCGGACCGCGTCGCGTTGGTGTCCGACGACCGGGAAGTGACGTACGCGCAGATGGAGGAGAGGGCCAATCGCCTCGGCCACTACCTGCGCGAACAGGGTGTTCAGCCCGGCGACAAAGTGGGCATCTACTGCCGGAACACCATCGAGGCCATCGAGGCCATGGTGGCGGTCTTCAAGATCCGTGCCGTGATGGTGAACGTCAACTACCGGTACATCGAGAACGAGTTGCAATACATCTTCGACAATTCGGACATGGTCGCGCTCGTTCACGAGCGCCGCTACTCCGACAAGGTGGCGAACGTGCTCCCCGAGACGCCGCTCCTGAAGACCACCGTCGTGGTCGAGGACGGCACCGATCTCGAGTACGAGGGCATCGAATACGAGGCCGCACTCGCGCAGGGTTCCCCCGACCGCGACTTCGGCGAGCGCACTGGCGACGACCTGTACATGCTCTACACCGGTGGCACCACCGGCAAGCCCAAGGGCGTCATGTGGCGTCACGAGGACGTCTGGCGGGTGCTCGGCGGCGGCATCAACTTCATGACCGGTGAATACGTCGAGGACGAGTGGGATCTCGCGAAGCTGGGCGCCGAGAGCCCCGGCATGACCCGCTTCCCGATCCCGCCGATGATCCACGGCGGCAGCCAGTGGGCGGTGTTCCAGAGTCTGTTCGGCGGCGGAAAGTGCGTGATGCACCCCGAATTCGACGGCCACGACGTGTGGCGGATCGTCGATCAGCACAAGGTCAACCTCATCTTCATCACCGGCGACGCGATGGCGCGGCCGATGCTCGACGCGCTGGTGGAGGGCGACAAGGCGAGCGGCGAACCCTACGACCTGTCGTCGCTGTTCCTGATGGCGAGTTCGGCGGCACTGTTCTCGCCCAGCATCAAGGAGAAGTACCTCGAACTGCTGCCCAACCGGATGATCACCGACTCCATCGGTTCGTCCGAGACCGGTTTCGGCGGCCTCAGCGTGGTCGCGAAGGGCGACTCGCACGGCGGCGGCCCGACGGTGAAGATCGACGCGTCCACGTCCGTCCTCGGCGAGGACGGGAACCCGGTGGAGCCCGGGTCCGGCGTGGTCGGCATCCTGGCGCGCAAGGGGCACATCCCGATCGGCTACTACAAGGACGAAGAGAAGACCAAGGCCACGTTCAAGGAGATCAACGGCATCCGCTACTCCATCCCGGGCGACTTCGCGCAGGTGGAGGCGGACGGCACGGTGACAATGCTCGGCCGCGGCTCGGTGTCGATCAACAGCGGCGGCGAGAAGATCTTCCCCGAGGAGGTCGAGGGCGCCCTCAAGTCGCATCCCGACGTCTTCGACGCGCTCGTGGTCGGCATTCCCGACGAACGCTTCGGCCAGCGCGTCGCCGCCGTCATCCAGACCCGGGGTGGGGCGCGGCCGGGCCTGCACGAGATCGCCGACGCGGCGCGCAAGGAGATTGCGGGATACAAGGTTCCGCGCAGCCTCTGGTTCGTCGACGAGATCAAGCGCTCGCCGGCGGGTAAGCCCGACTACCGCTGGGCCAAGGAACAGACCGAGACCCGACCGGCCGACGACCACAACGGCAACGGCTCGCCCGAAAGCAAAGGCGCGTAAATGCACACGAGTTTGAGCGAGAAGTTCGGCATCGAGTACCCGGTCTTCGGGTTCACTCCCTCCGAAGACGTTGCCGCGGCGATCTCCCGGGCCGGCGGTCTGGGTGTGCTCGGCTGCGTCCGGTTCAACGACCCCGAGGAGCTCGAGGCCGTCCTGTCGTGGATGGATGAGAACACCGACGGCAAGCCGTACGGCGTCGACATCGTGATGCCGGCGAAGGTGCCCACCGAGGGCACGTCGGTGGACCTCGAGTCGCTGATCCCCGCGGAACACCGCGCGTTCGTCGACCGGACCCTGGCCGATCTGGGGGTGCCGCCGTTGGATTCGGGTGCCGAACACGCGACCGGTGTGCTCGGCTGGCTGCACTCGGTGGCGCGTTCGCATGTGGACGTCGCGCTGAATCATCGAATTGCGTTGATCGCCAACGCCCTCGGTTCGCCACCGAAGGACGTCATCGACCAGGCCCACGAGAAGGGCGTTCCGGTGGCCGCGCTGGCCGGCGCCGTCGAGCACGCGCGCAGGCACGTCGCGAACGGTGTCGACATCGTCATCGCGCAGGGGTACGAGGCCGGTGGGCACACCGGTGAGATCGCGTCGATGGTGCTGGTTCCCGAGATCGTGGATGCCATCGGTGATTCCGCCGCGGTCCTCGCGGCCGGGGGTATCGGCAGTGGACGTCAGGTCGCTGCTGCGCTGTCGCTGGGGGCGGCGGGGGTGTGGATGGGGTCGTACTGGCTCACCACGTCCGAGTACAAACTCGGCAGCGCGTCGTCGGAGGGGCCGTCGGCGATCCAGCGTGCCCTGCTGGGTGCGACGTCCGCCGACACGGTGCGGTCCCGGATCTACTCGGGGAAGCCCGCGCGCCTGCTCAAGACCAAGTGGACCGACGCCTGGTCGAAGCCGGACGCACCGGCGCCGCTGCCGATGCCGCTGCAGAATTTGCTGGTCAGCGAGGCGCATCAGCGGATCGCCGCGTCCGAGAACCCGGATGTCGTCGCGATGCCGGTGGGGCAGATCGTCGGTCGGATGAACGAGATCCGTCCGGTGGCCGAGGTGATGGACGAACTCCTCAAGGGCTTCGACTCGGCGGTCTCCCGCCTCGACAGCTTCCGGTAGCCGATGTGAGTGGCAAAGTATGCGTCAGCACACTTTGCCACTCACCTGGGGGAGTAGCCGGTTCCGTCGCGGACCCACACCGGATCGGTGCACTCGGCGGCCTCGGCGCTCAACACGCGGGTGAGGACCTTGAACGTGGCGGTCCGCGGGAACTCGGCACACACCCGGATCAGACTCGGACGCTGCTTCGGACCCAGGTCGGACTGCGCGTCGAGGAAGCGTGTGAAGGCCACCGGGTCGAAGTCACGCGTCGGGACGACGGCCGCCATCACCCGGTCCCCGGTTTCGGGGTCGGGCACCGCGTACACCGACACCTGGGCGAAGCCGTCGTACCGCATCAGGATGCGTTCGATGGGCGCCGAACCGATGTTCTCGCCGTCGACGCGCAACCATCCGGAACTACGCCCCGCGAAGTACACGAACCCGTCGGCGTCCCGGTACGCGAGGTCGCCGCTCCAGTACTTGCCGTCGCGGATCCGCTCGGCGTCGGCCTCGGGATTGTTGTAGTAGCCCGCGAACGCACCGGACCCCGCGACGTTGACGAGTTCGCCGGTCGCGGCCTCGGCATTGAGCACCCGGCCTGCGGAATCGAATTCGGCGGGGGGACAAGGCTTGCCGGTCTCGGGGTCGAGGATCGCGATGCCCTCGGGGAGCTTGCCCAGAGAACCTGCCGGCGTCCCGGGGGTGCCGGAGATGGCGACACCGCCCTCGGTGGAGCCGAATCCGTCGACCACCGCGGTGCCGAAGCGGCGCGCGAACGCCGCGACCGCGGGCGCGGACCCCTCGTTGCCGTACATCACTCGCAGGGTGTTGTGGGCGTCGTCGGGCAACTCCGGGGTAGCCAGCACATACGACAGCGGCTTTCCGACGTAGTTGGCGTAAGTGACGCCGAACTTCCGCACATCGGACAGGAAGTTGGACGCGGAGAACTTGCGCCGCAGCGCAATCGAGCTGTGCCCCGCGAGTGCCACGGACCATGCCGCCATCATGGCGTTGGAATGGAACATGGGCATCGACATGTAGACGACGTCGTCCGGGGTCAGGCCGAAGCGTTCGGCGAGCATGATGCCGGGCCCGGTGATCTTCGCGTGGGTGCAGCGCACCGCCTTCGGATCGCCGCTCGTGCCGGACGTGAAGATGAGCATGAACAGGTCGCCGGCCGCGGCTGCCCTCGGCGTGAATTCGGGGCGCTCGCAGGCGAGCAGGGCGGACCATGCGCGGGAATCCACGTCGACGACGGGAACACCCGGGTCGAGACCGTCCAGCAGCGCGGACTGCCCGGATTCGGTGAAGACCACCTGGCAGTCGGCCAGCGCGATGTCGCGGGCCAGCGCCTCTCCGCGTCGAGTGGTGTTGAGCCCCACGAGGACGGCGCCGGACAGCGCCGCAGCCCCGGCGAGGAGCGAGAACTCGGGGACGTTGTCCATCAGGACACCGAAGTGCCGGGGCCGCTGTGCATCGAGCAGATCTTCGAGGATCGCGGCGCGCCGCAGGCTCGCCCGCACGTGTTCGGACCACGACAGGAACCGGTCCTCGAAGTACAGGCCCTGGGCGCCCGACTTCGAGACGCCCAGGAGCAGTTCCGATACCGTGCGCGCGAGCGTGGCGGTCATGCCGGGACGGTGGCCAGTTCGGCGCCGAGGATCCGCAGCTGCTGGGTGGCCGAGCCGAGCCGGAACTCGAGTGCCTTGGCGGCGAGGAAGTACCGGTGCACGGGGTGGTCCTCGTCGAGTCCGACGCCACCGTGGACGTGGACGAGGGTGTGGGCCACCCGGTGCCCGGCGTCGGACGCCCAGAAGTTGGCGGTCTGGATGTCGCCTTCGCTGGGCAGGTCCTCGCTGAGCCGCCACGCCGCCTGCCACAGCGTGAGCCGGACGCCCTTCACATCGATGTAGCCGTCCGCGAGGCGCTGGGCCACGGCCTGGAAACTGCCGATGGGCCGCCCGAACTGCACCCGCTCGCGGGCGTAGGCGGCGGTGAGTTTCAGGGCTTCGTCGAGGACGCCGTACTGGTACGCGCAGGCGCCGAGCGAGCCGCGCTCGACGAGCCATGCCACGATCTCGCTGCCCCGGTCGACGGCGCCGAGCACGCGGTCCTCGGCCAGCGACACTCCGTGGAGGGTCACCTCACCGGTGCTGGCCAGGTCGACGGTCTGCTGGCGGGTGACGGTCACTCCGGCGTCGTCGGGGCGGACGAGGAAGACGGCCACACCGTCCGGGGTGGTCGCCGGGACCAGGAAGAGGTCGCCGGACGGTGCCGCGTCGACGACGATCTTGGTGCCGTCGAGGGTCCAGCCGTCCGCGCCGCGTTCGGCGCGCGTGACGGGTGCACCCGGATTGTCGTTGAGTTCCTCGTCGAGGGCGACGGTGAGGATCTTCTCTCCACACGCGGCCGGAGTACCCCAGTCGGACCGCTGCTGCTCGGTCCCGTATTTCGCGATCGCGCCTGCCGCCATCACGATCGACGACAGATAGGGCACCGGCGCGACGGCGCGGCCCAGTTCGACGAGGATGCTGCACTGCTCGAGGACGCCGAAACCGTCGCCGCCCACCGACTCCGGCAGCGCGGCGCTCAGGACGCCGGACGACGCGAGTGCGGACCACAGCCGGCGATCGAGGCGGTCCTCCGCGTCGTCGAGTTCACGGAGACGGTCGTTGGTGACGAGGTCCGAGACGATTCCTTTGGTGAGGCCGGCCAGATCCTGCTGGGCCTCGGTGGGGGTGAAGTCCATTGTCGTAGTCCTAACGCTTCGCTGGGGGCAGGCCGAGGGCGGTCATGGCGATGATGTCGCGCTGCACCTCGTTGGTTCCGCCGCCGAACGTGAGGATCAGCGACGACCGGTGCATCCGTTCGAGTCGCCCGCGCAGCAGGACACCGGGGGAGTTCTGCCGCAGCGTGGCCGAAGGTCCGAGGATCTCCATCAGCAGCCGGTACGCCTCCGTGGCGAACTCCGTGCCGTAGACCTTGTTGGCCGACGCCGCCTCCGGGCCCGGCGCGTGGTCGGTGGACGAGGCGATCTCCCAGTTCATCAACTTGAGGTACTCGGCCTTGGCGTGGACCCGGGCCAGATTGATCTGCACCCATTCCTGGTCGATGACGCGGCGGCCGTCCGGCAGTTTGGTGTTCTGCGCCCATTCGCGCACTTCACGCTGGGCGGTGAGGACCGGACCGGCGGAGGTGAGGGCGACGCGCTCGTGGTTGAGCTGATTGGTGATCAGTGCCCAGCCGCCGTGTTCGGGGCCGACCAGCGCGGACGACGGAACCCGAACGTCCTGATAGTAGGTGGCGCTCGTGTCCGGACCCGCCATCGTGTGGACGGGGGTGTACGAGAAGCCTTCGGCGGTGGTCGGGACGATCAGCATGCTGATGCCCTTGTGCTTCTTGGCTTCGGGATCGGTACGGCAGGCCAGCCACACGTAGTCGGCGTACGCGATCAGGCTCGTCCACATCTTCTGTCCGTTGATGACGTAGTCGTCGCCGTCCTTGACGGCGGTCGTGCGCAGGCTGGCGAGGTCGGTGCCCGCTTCGGGCTCGGAGTAGCCGATGGAGAAGTGCAGTTCGCCGGCGGAGATCTTGGGCAGGAAGAACGACTTCTGCTCGGGGGTGCCGAAGTGCATGATCGTCGGTGCCACCGAGTTGATGGTGAGGAAGGGGACCGGGGCGCCGGCGATGGCGGCCTCATCCGTGAAGATCAGCTGCTCCATGGCCGACCGTTCCTGGCCGCCGTACTCCTTGGGCCACCCGAGCGTCAGCCAGCCGTCCTTGCCCATCTGGGCGACGACGTCGCGGTAGACGTTGCCCTCGCCGTATTCGCCGGTGGTGGCGGCCAGTGCCTCTCGACGCTCCGGCGTCATCAGCTTCGCGAAGTACGCGCGCAGCTCTTCCCGCAGCTGCTGCTGCTGCGGTGTGTAGGTGATGTGCATCGAAATACCTCTCCAGTCCGAGAGCGGAATCAGCTGAAATCTGGCACAGGTTCCAGTCTCTGCGGTGCATTCGCGGAGCCGGCCCCGACCGGCCCCGGAGCGTGCCCGGTAGGCGTGCTCGCAGTCGTGGAACGAATCATTGCACACGACTGGAACAGGTTCTAGTGTTATCGCAGGAACGAAGTGTGCCACAGCCCGGCGGCACCCGGATCCGCGAGTGGCGAGACGAGGAGAAGTGAGGGTTGCCATGGAGGTCAGAGTTGATTTCGACCGTTGCGAGGCCAATGGTGTGTGCGTGGGGATCGCACCCGACATCTTCGAGCTCGACGACGACGATCAGCTGCACATTTCGAGTGCCGTTCCTCCCGCCGACCGGGAGGAAGACGTGCGTACGGCGATCGCCCAGTGTCCGAGGGCCGCACTCACCGAGCACCCCTGAGGATTGTTGCCCGGAATGAGAACACGTTCTACAGTGACGTCGACCTACCGCCGGGTCGTGTTCGCGACCTCCGGCGAGTGCACAGAACCAGGAGAGCGTGTTCATGAATGCTGTGGCTGACCGCGATGTGAACGTGGACGGCAAGGTCGCCGTCGTGACCGGCGCCGGATCCGGCCTCGGAAAGTTCGAGGCGATCGCACTGGCCCGCGCCGGTGCGTCCGTCGTCGTCAACGACCTGGTCGCGAACGACGCCGTGGAGGCAACCCTAGACGAGATCCGGGGCCTGGGCGCGAAGGTCGAGTTCGTGGCAGGCGACATCGGGGAACGGTCCACCGCCGACGCGATCATGGAGGCGGCGCAGAGCCGGCTCGGCAGCCTCGACATCCTGGTGAACAACGCGGGCATCACGCGGGATCGCATGCTGTTCAACATGTCCGACGAGGACTGGGATCTGGTGCTGAAAGTTCATCTGCGCGGACACTTCCTGCTGTGCCGCTCAGCCGCCTCGTACTGGCGGGGCAAGTCCAAGGAAGCCGGTGCGCCCGTGTACGGGCGCATCGTCAACACCTCGTCCGAGGCGGGACTGCTCGGCCCCGAGGGGCAGGCGAACTACGGCGCCGCCAAGGCGGGTATCACGGCGCTCACGCTGTCGGCGGCCCGTGGGCTGTCGCGGTACGGCGTCCGAGCCAACGCGATCTGCCCCCGGGCCCGCACGTCGATGACGGAGAACGTCTTCGGCGAGGCACCGGCCGAGGGGGTCGACCCGTTGTCTCCCGAGCACGTGGCCGCGCTGGTCGCCTACCTCGCATCGCCTGCCGCCGACTCCGTGAACGGTCAGGTCTTCGTCGTCTACGGCCCGATGGTGGCGTTGATGGCGGCACCGGTCGTGGAGCGGCGTTTCGACGCCGCGGACGGTCGGTGGACACCCGGCGCGCTCGCGGCGGAGCTCGGGAACTACTTCGCGGATCGGGATCCTGCCGCCATGTTCTCGGCCTCCGCGGCGCTCCGCGAACTGGGCTGATCTGCGTCCCCGGGGACGAGGAACCGACACGAAGGTTGTTTCCGTATCGTTTCCGCAGGTAATGCCCCCGCGATGGGCGATACTGAAGGCAACTGAAGAGCGGCGGAACGGGGGCCTGGTAACCGTGGAGGGGTGTTCGAGTGGTGTGCCGGATATGACTAGATCGTGTTCTAATTCTGCTGTCGTCGAACGGTTCGATCAAGCGTGCCCAGCCGGTCCGGCGACTCCCGAGGCCGGCCTCCTCACGCGGTTGCACGGAACCGGGGCCGACGACGATTCCGACGGTCGTCGGTATGCGATGAAATTCGTTCAAAGTTCTTGTGCCATAACCTCTTGAATCCACACCTCGGCCTTCCCGCTCAGCGTGAACCGTCGGTTCCGATCGGGGGGAGAAACGCCCGGCATTTCAGTCGAATTCGGACCTCGGGGCGTGCTGAATGTGGGACGATTCTTGCTGATGAGCGACCACCTTTGACAGGTGAACACGTTCTAGTTAATATGGCCTGAGTCACAGACCGCTGGGGGGCTGGGCTCGAACTGACAGTCGGTGCTGGGCGAGATCATGGACGAGGAGGACGGATGGTAGACCTCCTCGAGGTGCCGTTGCGTGCGGTCGGCGGGTTCTTCACGATGTCGGGCGAAACGTTGAGGGCAGTCTTCTCGAGGCCCTTTCAGCGTCGCGAGTTCGTGGACCAGGCGTGGTTCGTCGCCCGGGTCTCGATGGTGCCCACCGTGCTGGTGGCCATCCCGTTCACCGTCCTGGTGAGCTTCACGATCAACATCCTCCTCCGCGAGATCGGCGCCGCAGACCTCAGTGGCGCCGGCGCCGCTCTCGGCACCGTCACCCAGGTCGGTCCCATCGTCACCGTGCTCATCGTGGCGGGTGCAGGCGCCACCGCCATCTGCGCAGACCTCTCCGCCCGCACCATCCGCGAAGAGATCGACGCGATGCGGGTGCTGGGCATCAATCCGATCCACCGCCTGGTCGTGCCACGAGTGCTGGCGTCGACCGTCGTGGCGCTCCTGCTCAACGGGCTGGTCTGCACCATCGGCATCCTCGGTGGCTTCGTCTTCTCGGTCTACATCCAGGACGTCAACCCGGGTGCGTTCGTCAACGGCATCACCCTGCTCACCGGATTCGGGGAGCTCGTCATCTCGGAAGTCAAAGCCGGTCTGTTCGGCATGATCGCCGGTCTCGTTGCCGCCTACCTCGGCCTGAACGTCAGGGGTGGCGCGAAGAGCGTCGGTGACGCCGTCAACCAGACCGTCGTGTTCTCGTTCATGGCCCTGTTCGTGGTCAACGTTCTCGTCACCGCCGTCGGCATCAAGCTGACGGCAGGGTGATCGACATGGTGGTGGAGTAGATGGCACTAGCGGCGGCCGGGCGCTTTCCCCGAACTCGCAAACGGTTCGCGTCGGCGTCCCGCTCGATCGACCGGCTCGGTGAGCAGGCGCTGTTCTTCGCGCGTGCCATCGGATGGGCGCCCCGCGCCCTGATGCACTACCCGAAGGAGACGCTGCGGCTCATCGCCGAGATCAGCATGGGCACGGGTGCGCTCGCGGTAATCGGCGGAACGGTCGTCATCGTCGGCTTCCTGACCCTGTTCACCGGCGGCACCATCGCGGTGCAGGGGTACAGCTCGCTCGGCAACATCGGCGTCGAGGCCCTCACCGGCTTCTTCGCGGCCTTCATCAACGTGCGTATCGCGGCGCCGGTCATCGCAGGCATCGGGCTTGCGGCCACCATCGGCGCCGGCTCCACCGCCCAGCTCGGCGCCATGCGCGTCTCGGAGGAGATCGACGCGCTGGAGACGATGGCGATCCCGTCGATTCCGTACCTGGTCAGCACCCGTGTGATGGCGGGGATGATCGCCATCATCCCGCTGTACGCCCTCGCGGTGATCGCGTCGTTCATGGCCAGCCGGTTCGCGACCGTGGTGCTGTACGACCAGTCGTCCGGCGTGTACGACCACTACTTCTCGACGTTCCTGATACCGACGGACATCCTGTGGTCGTTCGCGCAGGCCATCGTCATGGCGATCGCGATCATGCTCATCCACACCTACTACGGTTTCAACGCCTCGGGCGGTCCGGTCGGCGTCGGTGTGGCCGTCGGCAACGCGGTGCGCTCCTCGCTGATCGCCGTCGTCACCGTCACCCTGCTCATCTCGCTCGCCATCTACGGCGCGTCCGGCAACTTCAACCTTTCGGGATAGGAGTGCCGGTAGATGACTGATTCGGGTGGGAAGAAGAAGCTCGCGGCACTCGTCCTCGTGGTGAGTCTTCTCGCGATCATCGGTGTGTCACTGGCCATGTTCAACGGAACCTTCAGCGAGACCACGCCCGTCACCGTCACGTCGGATCGTTCCGGGCTGGTGATGGAACCCGACGCCAAGGTCAAGCTCCTCGGTGTCGAGGTCGGCCGCGTCGGCTCCATCGAACACGTGACGGACGGCGCCGAGCTGAAACTGGCGATGTACCCCGACATGATGTCGCTGATTCCCTCCAACGCCACCGTGGAGATCAAGTCCACCACCGTGTTCGGCGCCAAGTACGTCAACTTCGTGATGCCGGACAACCCGTCGTCCACCCCTCTTCAGGCAGGGGACGTCATCGCGTCCGACAACGTTACCGTCGAGTTCAACACGGTCTTCCAGCACCTGTCCGACGTGCTGGCGCAGGTACAGCCGGAGAAGCTCAACGCCACCCTCGGCGCGATCTCCTCGGCGCTGCGCGGGCGCGGCGAGGAACTCGGCGCCCTGCTCGAGCAGAGCGACAGCTACCTGGCGAAGATGAATCCGAGTCTTCCTCAGCTGCAGGAAGATTTCGCGAAGGCCGCGCAGGTTACCGACGTGTACGCCGACACCGCACCGGATCTGCTGCGAGTGCTCGACAACGCGACGGCCACCAGCGGCACCGTCGTCGACGAACAGGACAACCTGGATGCCGTGCTGCTCAACGTCACCGGGCTGGCCGACACGGCCAACACCGTACTGACCGAGAACGAGCAGAACCTGAACTCCTCTCTCGACCTGTTGCTCCCGACGACGGATCTACTGGCCGAGTACTCGCCCGAGATCTCCTGCTTCATCGTCGGCCTGAACAATGTGATCCCCCTCGCCGAACAGCTCATCGGTGGCAATCAGCCGGGCATCGCGCTGAGCGCCAGCTTCATGTACGGGCAGGAGCCGTACACCTATCCGAAGGACCTGCCGAAAGTGAATGCGACAGGTGGGCCGAACTGCCACGGTCTTCCCAATCCTGATCTCAGCAAGCATGCGAACTTCGTCGTGGCCGACACCGGAACGGTGCCGTTCGTGCCGTCGACGGAAGTCCAGGTGCACCTGCCCAAGGTGTTCCAGCTGTTGTTCGCGGGTGTGTACCCCGGGCAGGGTGGGCAGTGACAGTGCGAGCGACCACGGTCAAGCTGTTGATCTTCGCGACGGTGATGTCGGTGATCTTCGCCGGACTCGCCCTGGTGTTCAGCCAGTACCGGTTCAGCAGCTCCGACGGGTACCACGCCACGTTCACCGACGTGTCCGGGCTCAAGCCCGGCGACAAGGTGCGCATCGCCGGCGTTCCCGTCGGCGCCGTCGAGAAGGTGAGCATCGACGACGACAACCTCGCCGACGTCGACTTCACCGTCGACACCAAGTACTCGCTGTTCGACGGGACCAAGGCCACGGTGCGGTACGAGAACCTCGTCGGCGACCGGTACATGGAACTTCTCGAAGGCGCCGGTTCGGTGGAACCGCTACCGGACGGTGGATCCATTCCCGTCGAGAATACTTCTCCTGCACTCGATCTCGACCTTCTGCTGGGCGGGTTCAAACCGTTGCTGCGGGCCTTGGACCCGCAGCAGGTCAACGACCTGTCCCAGGCGCTGGTCCAGGTGTTCCAGGGGCAGGGCGGAACGCTCGTCTCGCTCCTCGGCAGCACGAGTTCGTTCACGAACACCCTCGCCGACCGGGACCAGTTGATCGGTGAGGTGATCACGAACCTCAACCAGGTGCTCGGCACCATCAACGACCGCGGCGACCAGTTCCGGTCGACGCTCGACCAGTTGCAGCAGCTGGTCAGCGGGCTCTCCCAGGACCGCGATCAGATCGGTGACGCCATTCCCCGCATCGCGGGGGCGACGGGCGATCTCGCGAATCTGCTCGAAGGTGCGCGGCCACCGTTGCAGAGCACGATCGCCGAGGCCAACCGCACTGCAACCCAGCTCCAGGCGGGGGAGGACGACCTCGACTGGGTGTTCCAGAATCTGCCCGACGCCTACCGGCGGCTCATCCGCATCGGCACGTACGGCAGCTTCTTCCAGATGTACGTCTGCACGGTGAAGTTCAAGTTCTCCGGCCCGGACGGATCGGATCTGCTCCTCAACATGCCGGGCGGTCAGACGGCAGGGAGGTGTGCACCGTAGCCATGAAACGCGAACGTAATCCCGTGCAGGTGGGAATCATCGGTGTCGCCATCGCGAGCATGATCGTGATCGCGACCCTGCAATACGATCAGCTGCAATTCCTTTCGGGCGGAACGCAGTACTCCGCCTACTTCGAGGACGCGGGTGGGCTGATGACCGGCGACGCGGTGACGCTCGCCGGCGTCGACGTCGGGAAGGTCGCCGAGGTCGAACTCGACGAGCAGCACGTGCTCGTCACGTTCACGATCGAGGACGGCATCGTCCTGGGCGACGCCACCGAGGCGAACATCAAGACCAACACCGTTCTCGGGCGCAAGTCGCTGGCCGTCACCCCGCTCGGATACGAGACGATGCCGGTGGGGTCGACGATTCCGTTGGAACGCACCAACTCTCCGTACTCCCTCAACGACGCGCTCGGGGATCTGTCGAACACCGTGTCCGAGCTCGACACCGATGAGGTCAACAACGCGTTGAACGCAATGTCCGGCGCTTTCGAGAACACACCGCCCGAGCTGCGTACAGCACTGGACGGCTTGACCCGGTTGTCGGAGAGCATCAATTCGCGGGACGAGACGCTGCGACAGCTGCTCTCGCGTGCCGAGAACGTGACGGGAATCCTCGCCGAGCGCAGCGGGCAGATCAACTCGCTGATCGTCGACGGGAATCAGCTGTTCGGCGAGCTCGACCGTCGCCGCACGGCGATCAGCCAGCTGATCGTGAACATCTCCGCGGTGTCCCGGCAGCTCACGGGACTCGTCCAGGACAACGAGGAGCAGATGAAACCGACGCTCGACAAACTGAACTCGGTGGTCGATGTCCTGCAGCGGAACAAGGACAACATCTCGCAGGCGCTCGACGGCCTCGCGCCGTACGCCACTCAACTCGGCGAGTCGGTCGGTAGCGGGCCGTTCTTCATGGCGTACGTCTACAACATCGGCATCGGCAACCTGCTCCAGGGGCTCAGCGACGCGGTGACGTGGCCGGAGCACCTCCCCAACGACCTTCAGGCCTACCTGCAGACAGGTCCGTCCATCGAGCTGAGGGAACCGCCGCGATGACGACGAACCCGGAGATCACCAACACGCGGAAGAAGTGGCTGATCCGCGGCGGCGTCGCCGCGGTCGTGGTGGTGCTGATCGTCGGCGCCGCAGTGATGTTCGTGCCCAAGCTCTTCCAGAACACGATCACCGCGTACTTCCCGACGACCACCGGGCTGTACTCGGGCGACGACGTCCGCGTCCTCGGTGTGAAGGTGGGGACGATCGACTCGATCGAGCCCGGCGCCGATTTCGCACGGGTGACGATGAACGTGCAGAAGAGCGTCGAGATCCCGGCCGACGCGAAGGCCGTCATCGTCGCACCCAGCCTGGTGTCGGGACGGTTCGTTCAGCTGACACCCGTGTACGCGGGTGGGCCGACGATGGGCGACGGCGCGAGCATCCCCGTGGAGCGCTCGGCCGTTCCGGTGGAGTGGGACGAGATCAAGACCGAGCTGAACAAGCTGTCGGAGGCACTCGGGCCGCAGGGCGCCGACCCGCAGGGGTCGCTCGGCACGTTCATCGACACCGCCGCCGACAATCTCGACGGCAACGGAGAGTCGTTGCGGAACACGCTGCGGGAACTGTCGGAGACCATGCGGACCCTGTCCGACGGCCGGACCGACCTGTTCTCCACCATCCGCAACCTGCAGACGTTCGTGGCGGCTCTGTCGTCGAGCAACGAGCAGATCGTGCAGTTCGAGGGACGGCTCGCGTCGGTGTCGAACATGCTCGCTACCAACTCCGACGAACTCGGAACCGCGCTGAACGATCTCGACCTCGCGCTCGGTGACGTCAACCGGTTCGTGGCGGAGAACCGCGCCGCCCTCAGTGAGCAGGTCGGCCGTCTGGCGGACGCCACCCAGGTGCTCGCCGACAAGAGGCCGCAGATCGAGCAGGTGCTCCACGTGGCGCCCACGGCGCTGGCCAACTTCAGCAACATCTACAAGCCGGCGCAGGGGTCACTGGTCGGTGCGGTCGCGTTTGCGAACCTCGCGAACCCCGTGAACTTCATGTGCGGCGCCATCCAGAGCCTCCAGGCCAACGAGGCGAATCGGAGTGCGGACCTGTGCACGCAGTACCTGTCGCCGGTCCTGAACTCGCTGACGATGAACTATCTGCCCGTCCTCACCAACCCGGCGACGGGAGTGAATGCGTTCCCGGATCAGATCGAGTACACCCCGCCGAGCCTCGAGGCCTCCGTACCTCCGCGGTCTGCGCCGCCGATGACCGGGGCCCTCGCCGGGATGCCGACCGTCGCCGTGCCCAAGGACCTGAACGATCTGCTGCAGCCGGGAGGTGGGCGATGACGAAGCACACACGGGTGCGTCGCGGCGGTATCGCGGCCGTGGCGATCACGTTGTCCCTCACCCTCACCGGGTGCGAGTGGGAAGGGCTGAACTCGCTTCCCCTCCCGGGCACCGAGGGACAGGGCGACGACGCCTACACGGTCGAGATCCAGATGCCCAATGTCACGACGCTGTCGCAGAACTCGCCCGTCCGCGTGAACGACGTGACGGTGGGCTCGGTGACGGGCATCGACGTGCAGGACTGGCACGCACTGGTCACCGTCTCGATCAACGGCGACGTCCAACTGCCTGCCAACGCGACCGCCAAGATCGGCCAGACCAGCCTCCTCGGCTCGCAGCACCTCGAACTGGCTCCGCCGACCGACGCCGAGCCCGAGGGCCGGCTCGAGAACGGCGACGTGATCCCCATCGAGCGGGCGGGCGCCTACCCGACCACCGAGCAGACGTTGTCGTCCCTGTCGGTGGTGCTCAACGGTGGCGGCATCGCCCAGGTCCGGGACATCACCACGGAACTCAACGCCGCACTGGACGGCCGGGAGGACTCGATCCGCGACCTTCTTCCGCAGCTCGACCAGCTCGTCACGAGCCTCGACCGGCAGCGCGGCGACATCATCGGGGCGATGGAGGGGCTGGACCGTCTTGCGGGCACCGTCAACGAGCAGAAGGCCACCCTGGACGCGGCGCTGGACGGTATCCCGCCCGCGCTGGAAGTGCTCGTCACCCAACGGCAGAACCTCACCACCGCACTGGTCGAGGTGGGCAAGCTCAGCGACACCGCGTCGCGTCTCGTGGAGAGTAGCGGCGAGGAACTGAAGGCGAATCTGGCAAACCTCACACCGGTGCTGCGTGAGCTCGCCAACTCAGGGAGCGCGTTGACCGAGGTGCTCACGCTGATGCTCACGTACCCGTTCCCGATGAAGACGATGGACAAGGCGATTCAGGGTGACTACGCGAACCTCATGATGACGATCGACATGACCAACGAACGCCTCGACAACAACTTCCTGACCGGAACCGGCCTCGGCGGATCGCTCGGCGGCGTCGAGGGCGCCGTGGGATCGCTCGCCGGGGTGGCCGGGCAGTCGGGTGATCCCCTGCAGGCGCCCCTGCAGCCGGCTCCCGCACCGCCGGTGATTCCGGGGCTTCCGCAGATACCCGGACTGCCGCAGATCCCGGGCCTTCCGCCGCAACTGGGAGGGGCGCCGACACCATGAGAATGACGAGATTCGTTCGCATTCAGCTGATCATCTTCTCGATTCTCACCGTCATCGGGCTCGTGGTGATGTCGATCCAGTACGTGAAGGTGCCGGTGCTGTTCGGCGTCGGGCGCTACGAGGTGAGCGTCCGACTGCCGTCCACCGGTGGGCTCTACCCGCACGCCAATGTCGCCTACCGCGGCACCAACATCGGTGTCGTCGAGAACGTGACCCTCACCGGCGACGGTGTGGAAGCGAAGATGTCACTCGACAGCGACTACAAGATTCCGGCCGATGTCGACGCGGCAGTCAAGAGCGTGTCGGCGGTCGGCGAACAGTACGTCGATCTGATTCCCCGGGACGGCGCCGCCGAGGCGAACGGCCCGTACCTCGCGGACGGCGACGTGATCCCGTTGGACCGGGCCACCATTCCGCAGGATGTCGGCGAAATGCTCGACCAGGCCGACGAACTGCTCGCCAGCATTTCGGACACCAGGCTGCAGACGGTGATCGACGAGGCGTTCACGGCGTTCAACGGATCGGGCCCCGACCTGCAGCGGCTCATCGACTCGGCCCGGTTGTTCGTCGAGGAGGCCGACGCGAACAGCGACGCGACGAAGGCCCTGATCGACCAGGTCGGCCCACTGCTCGACACCCAGGTGGTCAGCAGCGACGCCATCCGGTCGTGGACCCAGGACCTGGTGACGTTCACCGACCAGTTGCGGGCGAGCGACCCGAGCCTGCGGTCGGTGCTGGAGAAGGGCCCGGGAACGGCGCAGGAAGCCACCCAGCTGTTCCAGGACCTGCAGCCGACACTGCCGATTCTGCTGAGGAATCTGGTGAGCGTCGGCCAGGTCGGGGTGATCTACAACAAGAGCATCGAACAGGTGCTGGTCATCTACCCACCCCTGACCGCGGCGCTCGTGACGGCCGCGACCGGCGGGCCGGTGGAGGACGGCGCGATCGTCGACTTCGCCCTGCAACTGCACGACCCGCCGGCCTGCACGACGGGATTCCTGCCTCCGGAGCAACGCCGGTCGGGAGATCAGACCGACCCGATCGCAACACCGAACGACCTGTACTGCAAGGCCGCTCCGGACGACCCGGCCGTGGTGCGCGGCGCGCGGAACCTGCCGTGCATGGAGTTCCCGGGACGTCGCGCGCCGACGGTCGAGGCGTGCCGCGAGGGCTGGGAGGCGTCGGGCAACAACCCGCCGTACGGGCCGATCATGCCGCCGGATGTACCCTCGTACACAGCCGTTCCGAGTTCCTACGAAGGCGCCGCGGGTGCACCGGTTGCGGCCGTGCCCTACGACCCGGCCACCGGTAGCTTCATTGGTTCGGATGGAAAGACGTACACCCAACCGGATCTGGCGGTGCAGGGAAAGGACTCGACGTGGCAGACGATGATGACAGGTCAGCAGATTTGAGTTCCAGCACAGACGAGCGCGCAACCGACCCCGCGGAGCAGGCGACCGAGCAGACCTCCGCCGCGAAGGACCGGGGCAGGCGCAGGGCGGTCCGGCACGCCGGCCCGCCGGTAGGGGGGACCGAGGCCCCGAAGCCGGTGGTCCTCGCCAAGCCGGCAGACATGCACGCCGCGCCCGACGCGGAAAAGGTGTCGACGGCGAAGGCCGCGTCCCCGGACGCTCCGGCCCCCGACGCACCGAAGCAGCGTCGTACCCTGAAGTCGTTGCTCGCGTGGGGTGTTACCGCGGTGGTCGTCGTCGCACTGGTCGTCGCGGCGGTGGTCCTGCTGCTCGACCAACAGTCCGCACGGGAACGGGACGACCGCCGTCAGGCCTTCGTCGACACGGCCCGGCAGACGGTGCTCAACCTGACAACCATCCATCCCGAGACCGCGAAGGAAGACGTCGACCGGATCATCGCCGGCGCATCGGGTCAGTTCCTCGAAGAGTTCCAGGGCCGTGAGGATCCGTTCGTCGGCGTCGTGCGGGACGCGAATGTGACCACCGAGGGCCAGGTCGTCGAGGCCGGTGTCGAGAACGGGAGCGAGACGTCGATCTCGGCGAACGTTCTGGTGGCCGCGCGGACGATGGTGAGCAGCAAGGAACAGCCCGAACCCTCACCGCGCGACTTCCGAATGCGAGTGACCGTCAGCGACGTCGACGGCAAGTTGACCGCATCGAAGGTGGAGTTCGTCCCATGACCGACAACAACGAAGACAAGCGAAAGTTCGCCGTCACCAAGCAGACAGCGCTGAAGATCGCGGCCGCGGTGGTGGTGGTCGCCCTTGCCGTGGTGGTGGGATTCCTCTGGTACGACCACCGGCAGGACCAACTCGCGGAGCAGGCGCGCACCGAGGCCGTCGACGCCGCGGGCAAGCAGGCCGTCGCGATGCTGGCCTACGATTTCGCCGACGTCGACAACCAGCTGGCCGCTGCCGCAGACGGACTCACCGGTTCGTTCCGCGACGACTACACCACCCTCGTGCAGGAAACCATCGCGCCGGGCGCCAAGGAGAAGCAACTCACCGTGCAGGTGTCGGTGCAGGCCGCCGCGCCCGTGTCGACCACACCCGACGAGGCGGTGGTTCTGCTGTACCTCAACCAGACGACGACGAGCGCCGACGCTCCCGACGCCCGGACGTCGGGCAGCCGCGTACGGGTGTCGCTGCAGAAGGTCGACGACCGCTGGCTCGTCGATCAGCTGACCCCGGTGTAGCGGTGCCGGACCCCACGCCGACCGTAGCGGAACTACTTGCTGCCGTGGGGCGTTCACCGTCCGCGGTCGCGGTGCACGACCGCGCCGCGTGGGTCGGGCTGTTCTCGGACGGCGCTCGGGTCAACGACCCGGTGGGCTCGCGGGCACACGTCGGCACGGCGGCGATCGAACGGTTCTACGACACGTTCATCGCCCCCAACGCGATCACGTTCCATGTGAAGCGGGACGTGGTGTGCGGAATGACAGTGGTCCGTGACCTCGACCTCGAGACCCGGATGTCGACGGGAGTGGTGCTGACGGTGCCGATGCACCTGCGCTACGACCTCGTGGCGGAGTCGGGTGTCGTGGCCGTCGACGGGTTGTATGCGCACTGGGAACTGTCCGTGATGATCGCCCAGCTGGCCGCGGCGGGGTGGCGGGGCGCGGCGGCGTCGGTGAAGCTGGCACCGCAACTTCTCGCGAATCAGGGCGTGCTCGGTGTAACAGGTTTTATGCGAGGCCTGCGGACCGTCGGGCGCCCAGGCAGGAATGCCGCCACCGGATTTCTGGTCGCCGTCCGCCGTGAGGACACGACCGCAATGTCGGAGAGACTCGCTCCCGGTGCGGTTCTCGAACTGTCACCGGGTGTCCCGCTTTCACCGGCTCACTTCGCGGACAGTCTCCGTGACCTGCAGTGGAGCAAGATGATCGTGGCGGGGCGTGCCGTCACCGCATCCGTGCGCGCGGCCGCGTGGGAGGGTGTGGCCCTGCTGGAGTTCGCACACCGATCCCATGAGATCTCACGAGTGCGAATGTTCGTCGAGGCGGTCACCCCCTTCACAAAGTGAAACAAGTTCTAGTACTGTCGGGGTCTCCTGGCCGACTGCCGACGCACGATGTTGCGTCGCGGGGCCACAACCGAACGGGGAGTCGTCGATGAAGGTTGCAGTAACCGGCGCCGCGGGATTCGTGGGCAACAATCTGCTGAATCTGCTGGTCGAGGCGGGGCACGAGGTGACCGCAATCGACCGCGTGCGTTCCCGGTACGCACCCGAATACGGGGTCACGTGGGTGAACGCCGACGTCCTCGACGTCGAATCCATGAAGCGGGCGCTCGAGGGCGCCGAGGTGGTCTACCACCTGGTCGCGATGATCACCCTCGCCCAGAAGGACGACCTGGCCTGGACCGTCAACACCAAGGGTGTGCGTACCGTCGCCGAAGCCGCTCTCGCAGTGGGTGTTCGGCGGATGGTGCATTGCAGTTCCGTGCACTCCTTCGATCAGAGCAGTTGCGGCGGAACGCTCGACGAGAACTCGCCCCGGTCCGTCGACGCGTCGATCCCGGTGTACGACAGGTCCAAATGGGCGGGCGAGATCGAACTCCGCGAAGTGGTCGAGGCCGGGCTCGATGCCGTGATCTGCAATCCCACCGGGGTGTACGGGCCCGTCGACTACGGACTGTCACGAGTGAACGCATTGCTGCGCAACGCCGCTCGCGGCCGGGTTCCCGCGGCGGTGCAGGGCGGGTTCGACTTCGTCGACGTCCGAGACGTCGCCGCCGGACTGATCGCCGCCGGGGAGAAGGGCCGGACCGGTGAGAACTACCTGATCTCGGGGCACATGCTCGGCATGCACGATGCCGTGAGGAGGGCTGCGCGTGCGGCGGGTCGTCGGGGGCCGCTGTACTCGTTCCCACTCAGCGTCATCGAACGCGTGCTGCCGATCGCCGAACCGATCGGGACCCGGTTCGGCTCCGACGTGCTGTCGCGGTCCGCGATGTCGGCGCTGCTCGCGGCGCCCGTCATCGACGGCAGCAAGGCGCGGTCCGAACTCGGCTACGTTCCGCGTCCCGCCGACGAGACGATCCGCGACTTCGTCGGTTTCCTGGTGACGTCCGGTCAGCTGAGCCGGGGAGGTCAGTTCTCCCCGGTCGCGTCCTCGTTGTAGTCGGCCTCGGAAGCCTCGGCGGGCGCGATCAGCGCGGGGCCGGCGGCGCCGCCGTGAGCGAGGGCGTCGAGGAAGGACCTGGCCCACCGGTCGACGTCGTGTGCGAGGACCTGCCTGCGCAGGGCCCGCATGTGGCGTCGGCCGTCCTCCTTCGGCTGGCCCAGTGCCTGCTCCATCGCGTCCTTGACGCTGTCGAGATCGTGCGGATTGCACAGGAACGCCTGACGCAGTTCGGCGGCCGCGCCCGTGAACTCGCTGAGCAGCAGTGCGCCGCCGAGGTCACTGCGGCACGCCACGTACTCCTTGGCGACGAGGTTCATGCCGTCGCGCAGCGGAGTCACCAGCATCACGTCGGCGGCGACGAAGAACGCGATCAGCTCCTCGCGGGGGATCGGCCGGTGCAGGTAGTGCACCACCGGCCTGCCGACCTCGCTGTACTCGCCGTTGATCCGCGACACCTTGCGTTCGATGTCGTCGCGCATCTGCACGTAGCTGTCGACCCGCTCGCGGCTCGGCGTGGCCAGCTGCACCATCACCGTGTCGGCGGGATCGATGCGCTGCTCGTCGAGCAACTCGTGCAGCGCGGCGAGGCGGACGTCGATGCCCTTCGTGTAATCGAGGCGGTCGACGCCGAGCATGATGTGCTTGGGATTGCCCAGTTCGTTGCGGATCTTCTTGGCGCGGTCCCGGATCGACTTGGATCGGGACTGTTCGTCCAGCTGCCCCGAATCGATGGAGATCGGAAACGCGCCGACGCGCACCGTGCGGAACCCCACCTGCACGACGCCCAGCTTGGAGCGGACACCCACGTTGCCGCGGGACGTCTGCTGACCGGCGAGTTTGCGGGCCAGGTAGAGGAAGTTCTGGGCACCGCCCGGGAGGTGGAACCCGATCAGGTCGGCGCCGAGCAGGCCCTCGATGATCTCGGTGCGCCACGGCATCTGCATGAACAGTTCCACCGGCGGGAACGGAATGTGCAGGAAGAACCCGATCGTGAGGTCGGGGCGGAGCATGCGCAGCATCTTCGGAACGAGCTGCAGCTGATAATCCTGGATCCACACCGTGGCCCCATGCGCGGCCGCCTTCGACGTGGCCTCCGCGAAGCGCCGGTTGACCTCGACGTAGGCGTTCCACCAGTCGCGGTTGTATTCGGGCTTGACGATGACGTCGTGGTAGAGCGGCCAGAGGGTGGCGTTGGAGAAGCCCTCGTAGTAGTCGGCGATCTCCGCGGCGCTGAGCGGAACCGGGTAGAGCTCGAGATCGTCCTCGACGACGGGGTCGAGTTCGGCGTCCGCGACCCCCGCCCAGCCGACCCATGCACCCTTGTTGCGGCGCAGGATCGGCTCGAGCGCGGTGACGAGGCCACCGGGGCTGCGCTTCCAGCGCGTGGTGCCGTCCGGAAGGCGTTCGAGGTCGACGGGGAGTCGGTTCGCTACGACGACGAAGTCGGCTTGCCCGGACACAGGATCAGAAGTCGAGCGTGATGACGATGCTGACGATTCCGAACTGGCAGCCACGGGCTTCCTTCGCAGTCGAAGTGGATGAAATTCTCAGTCGAGCTTGCTGGTGGGTCCGATTCCGAGCATGGAGAGCAGCATCCTGCACTCGTCGGCATCTTCGGCGTATGCAGCGACAACGCGCTGCGCCTGGCGGGCGGTCTCGTCGGCTAGGGGTTCGAGATCCTCGTCCGCGATGTCGTTTTCGGCGGTCGTCTTCGCGGCCATCTTTGTCCTCTCGGGCTTGCTGCTGCATCACGCGCAGTAGTTCGTATCGGCGACTCTATGAGAACCGGGCATGTCAACGCTAGTTGCCCATCGATTAGGGTTCATCTAGTTAGGGTCTGCTTACTTCGTAGGTGGGTGGGGAAGCGTCGGCATTGGGAGTTACGCGCGTGAAGACTGGTGGCACCGCAATTCTGCTTCGCACGCTGGTGCGGAATCGTGTTCGGCTGGGGATCGGCACCGTGCTCGTCTGCCTGCATCAGGTGGCCGAGACACTGGTCCCGATCGCGATCGGCGTGATCGTCGACCGGGCCGTCGCGACCGGAGACGTGTTCGCTCTCGCGGTGTGGCTGTGCGCCCTGGCGCTGCTGTTCCTGGTGCTCACCGCAGCGTGGCGTTTCGGTGCGCGGTTCATCGTCGTGGCGATGCAGAACGAGGCGCACCAGCTGCGGATGGAGGTCGCGCACCGCATCCTCGACCCGCGGGGAGTGCGCACCGACCTGCGTGCCGGTGAACTGCTGTCCGTGTCGACGTCGGACGCCGACCGCGCGGCGTGGATCGCGGACATCACACCCCGGGCCGCGGCGGCCCTCACCGCGGCAATCGGATCCGCCGTCGCCCTGCTGCTGATCGACGTTCCCCTCGGACTCGCCGTTCTGATCGGCACCCCCGTCATCCTCGGTCTCCTCCAGCTCGCGGCGCCGCTGATCACCCGCCGGGCCACCGATCAGCAGGCCGCCGTCGCGCGGGCGTCCGCCATGGCTACCGACCTCGTGAGCGGGCTCCGGCCCCTGCGCGGGATCGGCGCCGAGGTGTCGGCGTCGCGGCGCTACCGGACGTCCAGCCGCGAGGCGCTCGGCGCCACCCTGCACACGGCGAAGAGTTCCGCCGTGTTCGCCGGGGTGTCGATGACCGTCAGCGCCCTCCTCGCCGTCGGTGTCGCGGGTCTCGCCGGCTGGTTCGCCCTCGAGGGACGCATCACCATCGGCGAACTGATCACCGTCGTCGGACTCTCCCAGTTCTTCATCGAGCCGCTCGGCGTCCTGGCCGGTCTGCCCGGGTTCCTCGCCCTCGCCCGCGCGTCGGCGGACCGTCTCGCGCTGGTCCTGGACGCGGAACCCCTGCTGCCCGCCGGGTCCGGCCGAACACTCGACGGCAGCGAGCTCAGCCTGACCGGCGTGTCCTACCGGTCCCTGAGCGCGCTGGATCTCCGGGTCACCCCCGGCGAACTGCTCGGCGTCGTCGCGTACCGCCCGCAGGACGCGGAGGCGCTGGCCGCGCTGCTGTCCGGGCAGGTTCCGCCCGACCGGTACGACGGCGAACTGACGGTGGGCGGAGTGCGGTTGTCGGACGCGGATCTCGCGCAGGCCCGCCGGGCGCTGCTCGTCGAGCCGCACAACGGCGACCTGTTCTCCGGAACCGTCGCGTCGAACGTGACCGCGGGCAGGCCCGGCGCCACGGCGTCCGAGGTGCAGGCGGCGCTCTCCGCGTCCGCGGCGGTGGACGTCGTCGAGGCACACCCCGAGGGCCTCGACCACGACGTCGCCGACCGCGGGTCCTCGCTGTCCGGCGGTCAGCGGCAGCGGGTCGCCCTCGCACGTGCACTGGTGGCACAGTCGCCGGTGATGGTGCTGCACGATCCGACGACCGCGGTGGACGCGGTCACCGAACACACGATCGCGGGCGGCATCGCGGACCTGCGGCATCGCGGCTCCGCGGACCGGCAGACGACGATCCTCATCACGAGCAGCCCCGCGCTGCTGTCCGTGACCGACCGCGTCGTCGTCCTCGACGACGGAACGGTGGTCGGCGAGGGCACGCACTCGCAGTTGGCGACCGAGAACGCGAACTACCGTCAGGCGGTCCTGCGATGAGTGAACTGCTGCCCATCGCGAACGCACGCGACACGTGGGCGTGGCTGAGGTCCGAACTGGGACGCCGCCGCGGCCGGAGCGTCTTCACCCTGCTGGTCGCCGCCGTCGCGGCCGGTATGGCGCTGGTTCCCGTCTACGTCTTCGGTGTCCTCGTCGACCGGGTGCAGGACGGGGCGCCGCCGTCCACCATCGGGTGGGTGGTCGCGGTGATCGCGTCCGCCGCTGTGATCGGCGGCGTGTGCGCCGGGTTCGCGTCGTTCCTGATCCGCAGCCTCGGCGAGGGAATCCTGGCGGATCTGCGCGAACGCACCGTCGACCGGGCGCTCCGGCTGCCGATCCAGACGGTCGAACGCGTCGGCAAGGGCGACCTGCTGTCGCGGGTCGGCGACGACGTCGCGGTGATCGGCAAGGCCGTCACCGACGTGGTCCCCAACCTCGTCACGGCTGTCCTGCTGGTGGTGCTCAGCATGGTCACGATGCTCGGCATCGACTGGCGGCTCGGGCTCGCAGGCATGGTGGCGCTGCCGATGTACGCGCTGGCGATGCGCTGGTACCTGCCGCGGTCCGCACCGGTGTACGCCGCCGAACGCGTGGCGATGGGAGAGCGTGCGCAGGCCCTGATCAGCAGCATGCAGGGTGCTCGGACGGTGCGCGCCTACGGTCTGGAAGACAGCCATCTGGCGCAGATCAACGGTGCGTCGGGACAGGCCCGCGACCTGTCCGTCGGCGTCTTCGCACTGTTCACCCGGTTCGCGGGGCGCGGCAACCGGGCCGAGTTCGTGGGGCTCGCCACCATCCTCGCCGCCGGATTCGCCCTGGTGAACGCGGACATCGTCACCGTCGGCCAAACCACCACCGCGTCACTGCTCTTCCACCGGTTGTTCAATCCGATCGGCATGCTGATGTACACGTTCGACGAGGTGCAGTCGGCGGGTGCGAGCCTGGCCCGGCTCGTCGGCGTCGTCGACCTCGATGACGAGTCGAGCACCGGGACCGCCACCGTCCGGGAGACCGCCGATTCGACGCTCGAACTCGCCGACGTCCGGCATACCTACGACGGCAGCCACGAAGTGGTGCACGGAATCAGCCTGCGCGTGAAGTCCGGTGAACGTGTCGCCCTCGTCGGCTCGACCGGAGCGGGCAAGACGACGGTCGCGGCGATCGCGGCCGGCTCGATCGTCCCGACGTCCGGGTCGGTGCGCATCGGCGGCACCGCGCTGCCCGATCTGGAGCCGGGCGGTCTCCGCCGCCGGGTCGCCATCGTCAGCCAGGAAGTCCACGTGTTCGCCGGACCGCTGATCGACGACCTTCGGCTCGCCGCGCCCGACGCCTCCGAGGAGGACGCGGCGATGGCACTGAAGGCCGTCGGCGCCGACGGCTGGGTGAACGCACTGGACGACGGCGTCCAGACCGTGGTCGGGGAGGGCGGCCACGAACTGACCGCCGCCCAGGCGCAGCAATTGGCCTTGGCGCGGCTCGTCCTCGCCAACCCGTCGGTCGCGATCCTGGACGAGGCGACGGCCGAA
The DNA here is from genome assembly GCF_000014565.1 of Rhodococcus jostii RHA1. Lineage (NCBI taxonomy): Bacteria > Bacillati > Actinomycetota > Actinomycetes > Mycobacteriales > Nocardiaceae > Rhodococcus > Rhodococcus jostii. Next base: position 4,967,106 of record NC_008268.1, read on the forward strand.
GCAGGCAGTGCGGGTGCGCGGGAACTCGAGGCGTCGGCCGAGGCGGCGACCCGTGGTCGCACGACGCTGGTGGTGGCCCACCGGTTGACGCAGGCGGCCGCCGCCGATCGGGTCGTCGTCCTCGAACACGGCCGGATCGTCGAGCAGGGTCCACATGCCGATCTCGTCGCCGCCGGTGGGCGCTACGCCGAACTCTGGTCGGCATGGGAGGGTCGCTGACCCCCGCAACCACGTCGGGTGAATGTGCCGTTCGGCGCTTCTGAGGCGTTGAAAGGCACATTCACCCGGAGATGGTGTCGGCGCGGGACCGTCAGCTGAGGTAGCCGCCGCCGTGGGGGAAGAATTCGGTGCCGGCGAGTTCGGTGCCGTCGTCGAGCCGGACGCGCTGGATCTTGAGACCCTTGTTCCTGCCCGTGCGGGCGTCGGGTCCGGCGACGATGACCATTCCGTCGCCTTCGTGGATGAAGACACGCCCGGGCGTTCCACCGTAATTTCCCTCGGATACGGCGGCCTTCAGAACCCGGACACGCTGTCCCTTGTAATGGGTGAAGGCGTTCGGGTACGGGTCGGACTGCGCGCGCACGAGCCGTTCGATGGCGTCGGCGGGCCACGTCCAGTCGATGAGGCTGTCCTCGGGGGCACGCTTGTGGAAGAACGTGGCCTGCGAGCGGTCCTGCGGCGTCCAGTCCATGCGACCGGACGCGATCAGCTCGAGTGCGTCGAGGGTGATGGGGCCGATCATGTCGACGGTGCGGTGGAACAGATCGGTGACCGTGTCCGTGGGCCCGACGGGCGTCGACCTCTGCAAAACGATGTCGCCGGCGTCGAGTTCCTCGTCCATCAGGTGCGCGGTGAGGCCTACTTCTTCTTCACCGTTGATGAGCGCCCAGATGAGCGGGGAGAATCCTGTGTACTTGGGCAGGAGCGAGTCGTGAATATTGAGGGTGCCGTAGCGGGGAGAGTCGAAGACGTCCCGTGGCAGCCAGGTGCGCCAGTTGTTGGCGACGACGATGTCGGGGTCGGCCTGCTTCAGCGCGGCCTTGAAGTTTTCGTCCGGCTTGGTGGCGATGTGCACGGGCACCCCGTGCTCGGTGGCCAGGTCGGCGACGGAGTCCGCCCACATCTGTTCGTAGACGTGGTCACTCTTGGGGTGGGTGATCGCGAGGACGACCTCATGGTCGGACTGGAGCAGGGCCTGCAGGGTACGGTGACCCCAGGTTTGATATCCGAGTGTGGCGACTCTCAACGCGGTCCTCCTGGACGAGCTTGTCGGTCAGCGCCGCATGCGAGCGGCAGCCGAGCCAGCTTAGGCTATCCAATCTAAAACGGTGAGACCGCCCATGGAAGGAAGGCAACATGACGATCGCCACGATCAACGGGATCCCCCTGAATTACCAGGTCAAGGGATCCGGCGATTTAGTGGTGCTCATCATGGGAACCGGGAGTCCGGGACGGGTGTGGGATCTGCATCAGACCCCTGCGCTCATCGACGCCGGCTACCGCGTCTGCACGTTCGACAACCGTGGCATCGCGCCGTCCGGTGAGAGCGTCGACGGGATCACCATGGACGACCTCGTCGCCGACACCGCGGGACTGATCGAGCACCTCGGCGGCGGCCCGGCCCGTGTCGTCGGCACCTCGATGGGTGCCCGCGTCGCGCAGGAACTGGCCCTGACCCGGCCCGACCTCGTGTACAAGGCGGCGTTCCTGGCCGGTCACGCCCGCATGGACTACTTCCAGCAGACCCTCACCGAGGGTGAGCGCGCCCTGCACGACAGTGGTGTCGAACTCCCGGCGAAGTACCGGGCCGCGGTGACGGCCGTGATGAATCTGTCGCCCGCGTCGCTCGTCGACCCGCACACGGCCCGCGACTGGCTCGACCTGTTCGAGTTCAGCGGCGGCCGGACGTCGGACGGCGTGCGCGCGCAGATGGAGATGGACCGCAGCTTCGACCGCAGGCAGGCCTACCGGGCGATCACGACACCGTGCCTGTCCATCGGTTTCGCCGACGACAGGATGATCCCGCCGTATCTCTCGCGTGAGGTGGCCGAGGCGATCCCGTCGGCCCGGTACTACGAGATCTCCGACGTGGGGCACTACGGCTACCTCGAACAGCCCGAAGTGGTGAACAAGGTGCTGCTCGAGTTCCTCGCCAACTGACGCGCCGGCACCCGCCGAGTTGTGAGTAGGGTGGAATTTCGAGCGGCTGGGGGCAATCACGGTGACGGCGAGGTTCTGATGGCGTTGGGTATTCCGCGCCTCGGGGTGGGCATCGTCCGGTACGACGTCGTGAACGGGGCCTTGTGGTGGGATGAGAAGGCCGCCGCCATCTTCGGGGATGACGGTTCCCGGCCACCGCTCGAATTGTGGCGGGAGCGGGTCCATTCCGATGACATCGGCGCGGTGCGCCGCATGTTCGGTGACACCGCCGGGTCCGTCGGCGCGGAATGCGTGTTCCGGATCGTGCTGGCGGATCGGTCGACCCGGTATATCCTCACCCGCAGCATCGACGTCACCACCGATGCGTCCGGCGCCCCTGTCGAGCTGACGGGAGTGGTCATCGAACTCGGGCACGTGGCCGGCCGGGACGCGCAACTTGCGGCGTTGCTCGATCGGGTGGGCCTGGGGTTCATGGCGCTCGACGAGGACCTGCGGATCATCTACGTCAATTCCGGCTGCCTGCGGCACGTGCGGCGGTCGCGGGACGAACTGCTCGGGCGTGTCGTCACCGAGGTTCTTCCCGAAACGCAGGGCAGCTACTTCGACGCACTGTGCCGCAAGGTTCTCGCCACCGGCCGCGAGCAGCAGACCCGGGTGGACTCGCTGTATTCGCCGGGGATGACGATCGAGGTGACCGCCGCAGCCGATTCCGGCGCGCTGGTCGTGCATTTCCGGGACGTCACCGCGGAGGTCACCGCTCAGCAGCAGGCGGAGGAGGCACACGCTCTTCTTCTGCACGCTGCCACGCACGACAGTCTCACCGGACTGCTCAATCGCGCCGCCATCACGGAGTATCTGCAGCGTCTGTTCGAGCCCGGCGCGGGACCTGCTGTCGCGTTGTTCCTCGACGTCGACGGTTTCAAGGACGTCAACGACACCCGTGGGCATCGCGTCGGTGATCGCATCCTGCAGGGGGTGTCCGAGCATTTGCGCCACGCGATGCGCGCGCCGTCCGCGGTCGGCAGGCTCGGCGGCGACGAGTTCGTCGCGATCCTGCCTGACATCGACGAATACGACGTCGACGACGTGGTGACCCGGATGCTCGCGTCGATCACGACGCCGATCGACGTCGGCGACGAACTCCTCGTCGTGACGATCAGCGTGGGGATGGCGCGCAGCACGACGGCGCGCACGGTCGACGAACTGCTCCATCACGCGGACACCGCCCTCTACGCGGCCAAGCGTCGTGGCGGGAACACCGCGGTCTGGCACCACTAGGTTGCTGGGCGGCTGCCCCCGGCATTCGAGGCCGCCACTCGTGTGCCGAACCCGCGAACGCACGGTATGTTTACGCGGTCGAAGGCGACGTCGGGACCGCTTCGTCGGGATGAATGCCGGCAGCGGTGCGGGGGACACGCGTTCGTGGTGATTGAACTCCATTTATCGCTGTGATATCCGGCACCTGTGAACTTGCTGGCAACCGGCTTGTTGCTGGTGGGTAGCCTAACCTAAACTCCTTCGGGTGCCCGTCGTTGGACGGGCGCTCTCGACGGACGATCGGATCACTATGTCTCCGGACCACTCGGCGGCTGCTCGCCCACAGCGCATTTCGGCTGAGGGCACTTCTTCCTCGGCTCGCGTCGGTTCGACGCCTGTCGCGTTGCCGGCGACGGCCGCGCAGTCCGAGGTGTGGGTTGGGCAGCAGTTGAACCCGGGCAGCCCGGTCTACAACCTCTCGCTCGTCGTCGAGGTCGCGGGCCGGATCGACCTGGACCGTGCCGCCGAGGCGATCCGGAAGACCGTCGAACGGGCCGAGGCCCTGCACGTGCGTTTCGAGCGCGGTGCAGGCAACGAACTGCTGCAGGTGCCGACAGCCCCCGACAGCTGGACCCTCGCGGTCGTGGACCTGCGCGGCGACGAGGATCCCGAAGCGTGTGCGCGCGTGTGGATGGACCGCGACATGGAGACCGTGGTCGACATCGAGGGCGACGAACCGCTGTTCCGGCACGCTCTGCTGCGCACCGGTGACGAGTCGGTGATCTGGTACCAGCGTTACCACCACAGCCTCATCGACGGGTACGGCATCACCCTGCTCGTGGCCGACGTCGTCGATCGATACGAGCACCCGGAACTCGAGACGTCCACGGCGCCGTGGCCCCTCGACACGCTCGTGGCGTCCGACCGCGACTACCGTGCGTCGACGCGCTTCGAGTCCGACCGCGACTTCTGGGTTCAGCAGGTGATCGACGCGCCGGAGCCGCCTCGGCTGCTCCCACAGGTCGTCGACCACACCGGGGCGCCGATCTCCGCCCTCGTCGAGATCGACGGGGACGACGCCGACGCGATCTACGCCTTCGCCTCCGACGCCGGGATCAGGCGCACCCGGCTGCCGCTCGCCGCGGTCGTGGCGTACATCCACCGCTTCACCGGCCGCCGCGACCTCACGTTGTCGCTGCCGATGACGGCGCGGGTCGGACGCGAACTGCGCCGCATCCCCGGAATGTGCTCGACGATCCTGCCGCTCCGGGTGCAGGTGGATCCCGAGATGACGGTGGGTGAGCTCGCCACCCGCATCGACACGACGCTGATCTCGGTGCTGCGGCACGGGCGCTACCGCGGCGAGGACCTCGCCCGCGACCTGCGGTCGATCGATCCGGACCGTCAGATCTTCGGTCCCGGAATCAATTCCATGATGTTCGAGCATTCGCTGACGTTCGGCGGGTTTCCGGTGTGGGTGCGGGGTTCGGCCACCGGACCGGTCCGCGACCTCGATTTCTCCATCCGTGGTGGGCAGGATTCGGAGCCCATCCAGATCGATCTCCGGGCCCCGGCCGGTCTCGGCGCCGAACTCGAGGAGCATCGCCGCAGGCTCGAGCACTTCGTCGGGCAGTTCGTCGCCGACCCGTCACAGCCCATCGCCTCGCTCGATCCGATGACCGAGGCCGAGCGCAGGCAGTTGCTGGTGGAGTTCAACGACACGGCGTCCCCGCAGGAATCGGTGACGGTTCCCGACCTGTTTCACGCTCAGGTCTCACGGACGCCGGATGCCGAGGCCCTGATCGCCGGCGGCACCCGGCTCAGCTACCGCGAACTCGGGGAACGCGTGGCGCAGCTGTCCCATCACCTGTGCGCCCGCGATGTCGGGGCGGAAACAGTTGTGGCGGTCGGTCTTCCGCGATCGGCGGAAATGGTCATCGGACTGCTCGCCGTCATGTGTTCGGGTGGGGCGTTCGTGCCCCTCGACCCGTCGTGGCCGGAGGACCGCCGGACGTCGGTCCTCGCCGACGCCGGGGCCGCGCTCGTGCTCACCGGACCCGGTGGAGTCACCGACGCGGGGGAGCGGGCCGTGCCGGTCGACCTCGCGGCGTGGGCGTACGCCGACCAGCCCACCGAGCCGCCCGCGGTGACCGTGCAGGGTTCGCGGCTGGCGTATGTCATCTTCACGTCGGGTTCGACGGGCAGGCCCAAGGGTGCCATGATCCGTCACGAGGCCGTCTGCGCGCGTCTGCTGTGGCAGCGCGACGAGATCCTGGGCTTCGGGCCCGCGGACGCGTCGCTGTTCAAGGCGCCGCTGTCGTTCGACATCTCCGTGAACGAGATTCTGCTGCCCCTGGTGGCGGGTGGCCGGCTGGTTGTTGCCGAGCCCGGCGGGGAACGGGACCCGCAGTATCTGCTGGACCTGATTGCCGGCGAATCGGTGACGTTCGTCTACCTCGTGTCGTCGATGCTGGACGTGCTGCTCGACCTGTCGCGGGGCACGGATCTGCTGGCGGCGCTGAAGCATGTGTGGTGTGGCGGTGAGGTTCTCACGCCGCGCCTGTTCGAGAGGTTCCGGTCGCAGCTCGCCATCACGCTGTACCACGGCTACGGCCCTGCGGAGGCGACGATCGGGGTGTCGCACGTGATCTACCGGGAGAACGCGGCGCGGATCGCGACGTCCATCGGTCGCCCGAACCCCAACACCCAGCTGTACGTGCTGGACGAACACCTGAACCCGGTGCCGCTCGGCACCGGCGGCGAGCTGTACGCCGGCGGATTCCTCCTCGGCCGCGGTTACGTGGACGCTCCCGGGTTGACGGCGTCCCGCTTCGTCGCCAACCCGTTCGCGAACGACGGCTCCCGGTTGTATCGAACCGGTGACCTCGCGCGGTGGGCGCCGGACGGGTCCCTCGACTTCCTCGGCCGCGCCGACAATCAGGTGAAGATCCGGGGCATGCGACTCGAACTCGAGGACGTCGAGGCGGGCATCGTGTCGCATCCCGACGTCCGGCACAGTGCCGTCGTCGTTCGGGAGACGCCCTCGGGGGCAAAGTATCTCGCCGCCTACGTCGTGGCGAAGCAGGATTCGGTTCCGGACGTCGCCGAACTGCGGGTCTGGGCGTCGTCGAAGCTGCCGGAGTACATGGTGCCGTCGGCGTTCGTCGTCCTCGATCGGTTCCCGCTCACCCCCAACGGAAAACTGGACCGGCGGGCACTGCCCGAGCCGGACCTCGGCGCGGCCGGCGAGAACGTCGCGCCCCGCACCGCTGCCGAGGAAACCCTGTGTGCGCTGATGGCGGGTGTCCTCGGGGTGGAGTCGGTGGGCGTCACCGACGACTTCTTCGCGTTGGGTGGCGACAGCATCGTCGCGATCAAATTGGTCAACCACGCTCGGCGGGAAGGTCTTTCGATCAGCCCGCGGGAGATCTTCCAGCTCCGCACCGCCGAGGCGCTCGCCCGGATCCAGGAGGGCCGGACCGCGGCCGCCGTGGACTCCGACGACGTCGCCGTCGGTGACGTTCGCAGCACCCCGATCGTCGCCCGCATTGCGGAGCGGGGTGGCGAGATCGCCGCGTTCCACCAGTCGGTGCTCGTGCAGACTCCGGCCGCCCTCGACGAGCATGCCGCGAAGGCGGCCCTCGCCGCGGTGCTCGAGCGGCACGATGCCCTGCGCGCGACGCTCGTCCGTGGTAACGGAAGCGGCCTCCGCCGCGGGGGCGACCGCTGGGCACTGTCCGTGCCGGAACCGTCCCCGGCGACGGTCGACGGAATCCTGCGGGTCGTCGAATTCGACGGCAGCGCCGAGCAACTCGACATCGAGACCCGGGCGGCCGTCGGAAGGCTCGACCCGGATGCGGGTGCGATGGTGCAGGCCGTCCTCTTCTCCGCGGCCGAGGGTCCCGGCCGGTTGCTGCTGATCGGACACCATCTGGTGGTCGACGGGGTGTCCTGGCGCGTCATCCTCGAAGACCTCGCCCGCGCGGGAACGGCCGTGGCGGCCGGGGGCGTCCCCGAACTCGCTCCGGTCGGGACGTCGCTGCGCCGCTGGTCCGAGCTGCTCGACGAGCAGACGCGGTCGGGTGCCTTCGACCACGAACTATCCTTCTGGTCAGAGGCGGCGACCACAGAAGACCCGCTCCTCGGTTCGCGTGCGCTCGATCCGGCCCTCGACCTCGCCGGCGACGCCGAAACGCTCACGGTGACATTGCCTCCGGAGTTCACCCGGCCGCTGCTCGCCACCGTGCCCGCAGCGTTCCACGGCCACGTCAACGACGCGCTCCTCACCGGTGCCGCGGTGGCGTTGCAGAGGTGGCGAGCCGGGGAGCCCGGCCCCGTGCTCCTCGACCTCGAGGGGCACGGACGCGAGGAAGACCTCGTGCGCCGCAGCGACGGACCCGCCCTCGACCTCTCCCGGACCGTCGGCTGGTTCACCACCGTCTACCCGGTGGTGCTCGACCCCGGTGCGGCAGCGGACGAGACGGGAATCGCCGACGCGCTGAAGGCGGTGAAGGACCAGTTGCGCCGCATCCCGGGTTCCGGGTTCGGCTACGGCGCGTTGCGCTACCTCGGTGTCCCGAAGCCGGAACTCGCGCACGCGCCGACTCCGCAGGTGCTGTTCAACTACCTCGGACGGGTGACGTCCGCGGAGGGAGTCGACTGGCTGCCCCGCGCCATGGGCGGCGCCGACGACCCGCGGATGCCGCTCGGACATGCCCTGGCGTTCGACGTGATCGCCGAGGACGGCGCCGACGGCCCCGTCCTGCGCACGACATTGACGTGGGCGCCCGGTGTGCTCGATCGTGACGCCGTCGTGGCGCTCGCCGACGAGTGGACCGCGGTGCTGCGGGTGCTGGCCGGAATCGACCGTCTCGGCGGTCACACGCCGTCGGACTTCCCGCTGGTGTCGCTGACGCAGGCGGATGTGGACATGCTGGCGGGGGCGGCCGACGTGCTTCCGCTGACACCGCTGCAGGAGGGCATCTACTTCCAGTCGGCGTTCGAGGACACCGGCACCGACCCGTACGTGGTGCAGCAGGTGATCGAACTGACCGGGCCCGTCGACGCGGCGGCGTTGCACCGCGGGCTGCAGGCGGTCGTCGACCGGCACGCGGCCCTCCGCGTCGGCGTGTGGGCGGTATCGGACGGCCGGGTCGTGCAGGTGGTCGGCGAAAACGTCCAGGTGCCGATGGAAGTGCTCGATCTCACCGGCGTCGCGGATCCGGAGCAGCGCGTGGAACAGGTGCTGGCGGCGGACCGAGCCCGGGGTTTCGACTTCGGCCGCGGCCCCCTGCTGCGCTACACGCTCGTTCGGGTGGAGCCCGGGGCGAGCGAAGCGACGGGGGATCTGCAACAGAAGTTCCTTCTGCTGCAGTCGATTCATCACATCGTCGCCGACGGGTGGTCGGTGCCGGTGATGTTGCGGGAACTGATGGCCCTGTACAGCGTCGAGGGGAAGCCGCTGGCACTGCCGACGCCCACGCCGTACCGGAGCTACCTCGAATGGCTGGCGGCGCGGGACCGTCAGGCGTCGCTCGCCGTGTGGCGGGAGGCGCTCGCCGACGCCCCCGAGCCGGTGGACCTGCCGACGCCGTCGTCGAAGGGGGAGTCCGGGATCCGCAGTGTCCGGGTGACACTGCCGGCTGACGACACCGCCGCGCTCTCCGCGGTGGGCCGGGCCCGGGGGTTGACGCTCAGCACCCTCGTGCACGGCACGTGGGGTCTGGTCCTCGGCCGCCTCACCGGCCGGGAGGACGTGGTGTTCGGTTCGACGGTGTCGGGCCGCGGCGGGGACCTGCCCGGTATCGAGGCCATGGTGGGCCTGTTCATCAACACCGTGCCCACCCGGCTGCGGTACCGGCCCACCGACACGGTGGCCGAGACCCTCGCGCGGTGGCAGCACGAGCAGTCGACGCTGCTCGATCACCAGTACCTCGGCCTGCCCGAGCTGCGCCGGGAAGCGGGACTGCAGAACCTGTTCGAGACGCTCGTCGTGTTCGAGAACTATCCGCTCGGCGACGGCGCGGTGGCGGATCCCACCGGTGTGGTGCAGTTGACCGGCATCCGGTTCGACGAGCACCCGCCGTACCCGATGACGCTGATCGTCGTGCCCGGCGACGCGCTGGCACTCGAGCTGAAGTACGACGCCGCCCGCATCGATGCGGCGACCGCGACCCGGTTCGCGGCGTCGACGGTGGGGTATCTCGCGGAGCTGACCCGGGACGTCGACCAGAATGTGTCTTCCGTCCCGCTGGCGTCGCGTGAACCGATCGACGCGGCACTGCGTGACGTCGCGGTGGAGTTCCCCGACACGACGGTGACGGCGCTGCTCGAGGAGCAGGCCGAGCGGACACCCGACGCGGTGGCCGTCGTGTTCGAGGACGAACACCTCACCTACGCCGAACTGCACGCGCGCGCCAACCGCCTCGCCCGGCTGCTCGTCGACCGCGGGGTGGCACCCGAGTCGAAGGTGGCGGTGGCACTGCCCCGTTCGCTGGACCTGATGGTGGCGCTCCTCGCGGTCGGGAAGGCGGGCGGTGCCTACGTTCCGCTCGACACCGGTTACCCCGCAGACCGGCTGGCGTACATGCTGGAGGACGCGGAGCCGGTGTGCGTTCTCACCGACGGCACCGTGCCGTTCGCCGGGTCCGGCGTTCCGCAGGTCCGGGTGTCCGACGCCGCCGCGTTCTCGCCCGAGCCGCTGACCGGTGTCGCGCTCGCGCCGCAGCACCCCGCGTACGTGATCTACACGTCGGGCTCGACGGGACGGCCCAAGGGGGTTGTCGTGCCGCACGCCGGCATCGTCAACCGACTGCTGTGGGTTCAGCGGTTCCGGCCGATCACCCCCTCGGACACCGTGTTCCAGAAGACGCCGTCCAGCTTCGACGTGTCGGTGCTCGAGTTCTTCGGACCGCTCCTCGCCGGGGCGACCCTCGTGCTGGCGCGGCCGGACGGACACAAGGACCCGGCGTACCTCGCCGACGTCATCATCCGACGGTCGATCACGCGTGTGCACTTCGTGCCCTCGATGCTCGAGGTGTTCCTCGCCGAACCCGCCGCGGCCCGGTGCACCGGGCTCCGGATCATCTCCTGCAGCGGTGAGGCGCTTCCCGTGGCCTCCGCCCGGCGCGTCGCCGAACTCCTGCCGGGAGTGGAACTCGACAACCTCTACGGTCCGACCGAGGCGTCGGTCGACGTCAGCTACGCCGCGTCCGTGCAGGGAATCGACGCGTCCGCGCCGTCCGTGCCGATCGGCCTGCCGACGTCCAACACCGGCCTCTACGTGCTCGATCGGTACCTGCAGCCGGTGCCCGCGGGCGCCGCCGGAGAGCTGTACCTGTCGGGACCGCAGCTGGCCCGCGGCTACCTGGGCAGGCCCGGGTTGAGCGCAGAGCGCTTCGTCGCCGATCCGTTCTCCCGCACCGGGTCCCGCATGTACCGCACCGGTGACGTCGCTCGGGTCAATGCCGACGGCGCGGTCGAGTACGTCGGCCGGGTCGACGATCAGGTGAAGTTGCGCGGCTTCCGCATCGAACTGGGCGAGATCGAAGCGCAGATGGCTGCGTGCCCCGGAGTGCGGCAGGCCGCCGCCGTCGTGCGCACGGACCGGCCCGGTCAGCAGCAACTGGTCGGGTACGTCGTCGGGGACGCCGACGTCGACGACGTCCGTGCGCGCCTGACTGCGGCGCTGCCGGAGTTCATGGTGCCCGTCGCGTTCGTGACCGTGCCCGAGTTCCCGGTCGGACCCAGCGGGAAGCTGGACCGCACAGCGCTTCCCGCGCCGGACTTCTCCGCGCACACGAGTTCGGGGCAGACGACGTCGCTGCCGGTCCTCGAAAGCGGACCGGCGGCGGTGCTGGCCGCCCACTACGCCGAGGTTCTCGGTCTCGGGACCGTCGGCGTGGACGACGACTTCTTCGCGCTCGGAGGCGACAGCATCCTCGCCATCCGCCTCGTGAATCTCGCTCGCCGGGAGGGAATCACCGTCACCCCGCGGCAGATCTTCGAACAGCGGACGCCGGCCGCGCTCGCGCGACTCGTCGCGGCCACCGTCGTCGCGCCGGCTTCGCGCGTGGAGGAGTCGGGCACCGGCGTCCTGTCGCCTCTGCCGGTGGTCCATCGGCTGTCCGAGTGGAGTGGCGGAAAGAACCGCTTCAACCAGGCCGTTCTGCTCCACACACCGGCGGGCACCAGCGCCACGGTCCTGACGGCCGCCCTGCACTCGGTGATCGGTCACCACGACGGCCTGCGGCAGAAGCTCACCCGGCACGCGCCGGGTGTGTGGTCGCTCGAGATCACCGAATCCGCAGACCTGGAACTGCGTCGTGTCGACGTCACCGGACTCGACGCCGCCGCGCTGCGCGAAACCGTGGCAGCAGAATCCGACGCCGCGACCGACCGGCTCGCCCCCGACGACGGCGCCATGCTGTCGGCGGTGTGGTTCGACGCCGGCCCGCAGGAGCTGGGCAGGCTCCTTCTCGTCGCCCACCATCTGGTGATCGACGGGGTGTCGTGGCGGACGCTGATCGAAGATCTCGCCATGGCGTGGGTGGCGGCCGACAGCGGCCAGGACGCGGCGCTCGACCCGGTGCCCACGTCGCTGCGCGGATTCGCCCGCATCGTCACCGAGCAGGCGCAGGCCCCCGCCCGGCTCGCCGAACTCGACCACTGGCTGCGCGTCACCGAACCCGGTGCCGATCTGGTGCGGGGCACCGACGGGCACGCGGTGGTGAGCAGTGGCGCACGACGGACGGTGCTGCTGGATCCGCAACTCACGACGGCGCTGCTGACCACCGTTCCCGCCGTGGTCGGCGCCGACGTCACCGATGTGCTGCTGGCGGCCCTGCGGCTGTCGGCCGATCGGTGGCTCGCCGGCCGTGGGCGCGAGAACGACCTGCTGGTGGACCTCGAGCGGCACGGCCGCGAAGAACTCGCCGAGGGCGTGGATCTGTCCCGGACCGTCGGCTGGATCACCAACGTCACCCCCGTCCGGTTGCGCAGCCGGACGGGCGCACTCGAGACGCTGAAGGACGTCAAGGAGCAGCTGCGCGGCGCCCCCGACGGCGGCATCGGCTACGGCATGCTGCGGTACGTCAATGGGCGCACCGCGGGCCTTCTGGCGGCACGGGCGGAATCGCAGGTGCTGTTCAACTACCTGGGTCGGATGCCGCACGCGGTGCCCGGACCTTGGACGCCCGCGGTCGAATCCGATTCGCTGGCAACCGATCCCGATGCAGATCTCGGTGGACCGTACCGGCTGGTGATCAACGCCCTGTGTGACGAGTCCGAGCGGGGCACCGAACTGCGGGCCTTCTTCGCCTGGTCGGACGCCGACCTGGGCGAGGCCGACGTCCTCGCGTTGAGCGACGGCTGGGTGGCCGCACTGCGTGAACTGGCCGACGCCGCAGGAGAGCACGACGGACCGGCGATGCTCACCCCGTCCGACCTTCCCCTCGTGACGCTGACGCAGGAGGAGATCGACCGGATCGTCGAGGCGAGCCCGAGTGGGGTCGACACGGTGCTGCCGCTGTCGCCGCTGCAGGAGGGTCTCTACTTCCAGGCCGGGTTCGACTCCGGCGCCGACCTCTACACGGCACAGTTCTCACTCGACTTCGAGCACCGCCTCGACACCGACAGGCTCGCGGCCGCGCTGCGCACCCTGCAGCGGCGCAACCCCACGCTGCGAGCGGGATTCGTCAGTGCGGGCCTGCCTGCGCCGGTGCAGTTCTTCGGCGCGGGTCTGGACGTGCCCATCGCCGAGTTCGACCTCCGGGAACTCGACGAGCCCGAACGCGCGGCCTACGCCGAACAGCTGACCGCGCAGGACCGGCTGACACCGTTCGACCTCACCTCCCCGCCACTGTGGCGGGCAATGGTGTTGCGGCTCGGCGACTCCCACGACCGACTGGTGATCAACCGGCAGTTCCTGCTGTGGGACGGTTGGTCCAACGGCCTCGTCGTCAGCCAGCTGCTCGCGCTCTACGAATCAGGTGGCGACGACTCCGGATTCGCCGCCCCGGAAGGATCTTTCGAGGACTACCTCCAGTGGCTGGCCACCCGGGACGCGGACGCCGCGCAGGCGGCGTGGACCGACGCGCTCGGCGGGCTCGACGAACCGACGCTGCTGGCCGCGACGGTCGCGGGGGAACCGCAGCCGCCGCAGCGCCGAGACGCCGTGCTGTCCGAGGAACTGAGCGAACGGCTTCGTGCCGGTGCCCGCGGTGCCGGTGTCACGTTCAACGCGGTGCTGAACGCCGCGCTGGCCGTCGTACTCGGAATCGAGACCGGGCGCCGGGACCTCGTGTTCGGCACCACCGTGGCCGGACGCCCACCGGAAGTCCCGGGCATCGACGCGGTGGCCGGAATGTTCCTCAACACCGTCCCCGTCCGGACGACGCTGCGCGCCGACGAGACCGTCACCGACCTGCTTCGGCGAATCCAGTCGGAGCGGCTGGCGCTGACCCCGTACGACTACCTCGGGCTCGCCTCCATCCAGCGGGTGTCCGAGCACCGGCAGCTGTTCGACGTGCTGTACGTGCTGCAGAACTTCGTCGACGAGAAGCAGGTGTCGGCGCTCAATGCGGCGCACGACATCAGCGGCGGCGACAGCATCGATCACACGCACTACCCGGTCACGGTCGTCGTGACGCCGGGCGCGAGCGTGAAGGTGAAGTTCGAGTTCCACCCCGAGAAGATCTCGGAGTCGCGGGTCGAACGCATGCTGTCGCGGTACCTCACCGTGCTCGAGGAATGGTCCACCGACCTGTCGGGTGTGGTCGGCGGAATCGCCGGTGCCGCGACACCCGTGCCGGTCGAGCGGAAGGCCCTACCCGACAGAACCATCGCCGATCTGTTCGCCGACGCGGCCCGCGGCCGACCCGAAGACACGGCTCTGGTGTTCGGCGACCGCCGCGTGAGCTACGCCGAACTCGACGCCGACGTGAATCGGATGGCCCGGGTCCTGCTCGGCCACGGCGCGGGCCCGGAGCGGATCGTCGCGCTCGCACTGCCGCGGTCGGTGGAGATGGTGGTCGCGCTCTTCGCCGTGCTGCGCACCGGATCCGCGTACCTGCCGCTCGAACTGGACCACCCCGCCGAGCGACTCCTCGCGATGCTCGACGACGCGCGTCCGACGGTCCTGGTCACCACGTCGGAGGTCGCCGGAACGCTCGCCGCTGCGACGGTCGACACACTGGCCGTCGACTCCGTGGACTTCGGCGGGGTCGCGTCCGCACCGCTGTCGGAGGCCGAACTCGGCGGTTTCGCGCCCGGAACCCCCGGGCGCCTGGACCATCCGGCGTACGTCATCTACACGTCCGGGTCCACGGGCAAGCCGAAGGGCGTCGTCACCCCGTACCGCGGTCTGACCAACATGCAGTTCAACCATCGTGAGGCGATCTTCGAACCCGTCGTGACCGCCGCGGGCGGTCGGCGGCTGCGCATCGCGCACACCGTGTCGTTCGCGTTCGACATGTCGTGGGAGGAACTGCTGTGGCTGGTGGAAGGCCACGAGGTCCATATCTGCGACGAGAACCTGCGGCGTGACGCCGAGGCGCTCGTGGCCTACTGCGACACCCAAGCGATCGACGTCGTCAACGTGACGCCGACGTACGCGCAGCACCTCGTCGAGGAGGGTCTGCTCGACGACGGTCCGGGGCGGCACCGGCCGCCGCTCGTACTCCTCGGCGGGGAGGCAGTGTCGGATTCGGTGTGGAACCGGTTGCGCGACACGGACGGAACGGTCGGGTACAACCTGTACGGTCCCACCGAGTACACGATCAACACCCTCGGTGCCGGTACCGCCGACAGCGCGACACCCACCGTCGGCACCCCGATCTGGAACACGTCCGCCTACGTGCTGGACGCGTGGTTGCGTCCGGTTCCGGACGGCGTTCCCGGCGAGCTGTACATCTCCGGGGTCGGGTTGGCGCGCGGCTACCTCGACCGGTTCGCGCTGACGGCGGAGCGTTTCGTCGCCGACCCGTTCGAGGAATCCGTACGTATGTATCGGACGGGCGACCTCGTGCGCCGCCGTGAGGACGGGAACCTCGACTTCCTCGGCCGCACGGACGATCAGGTGAAGATCCGCGGTCACCGGGTGGAACTCGGCGAAATCGCGTCCGCGCTCGAAGCTCTGGACGACGTGCGCCAGGCCGCCGTCGTCGTCGATTCGGGCCCGGGTGGGTTCAAGCGGATCGTCGGCTACGCCGTCGTGAGTACTTGTCAACCGCGGGACGTCAACAAGTACTCACAGGCGCTGCGCGCAACGTTGCCGGACTACATGGTGCCCGCCGCGGTCATCGAGGTCGACAGCCTGCCGATGACGGTCAACGGCAAACTCGACGTCAAGGCGCTGCCGTCGGCGGACGACGTGCTCGGCCGCAGCGGCGGTGCGCGCACGGAACCCCGCACCGACACCGAACGGGTGCTGTCCGGCTTGTTCGGGGAGATCCTCGGCGTCCCCGCCCCCGGGGTCGACGACGACTTCTTCGACCTCGGCGGTCACTCGCTGCTGGCTACCAGGCTGATCAGCCGGGCACGGGCCGCGCTCGACACCGACCTCACCCTGCGCGACCTGTTCGAGGCACCGACGGTCGCCGAACTCGCCGCCCGGATCGGCGACGACACCGGTTCGACGCGCCCGGTGCTGGTCGGCCGGCCGCGGCCCGAGCATCTGCCGCTCTCCGCTGCGCAGCAACGCCTGTGGCTCCTGCAGCAGATGGAAGGCACCTCGGCCGCGTACAACTTCCCGATCGTCCTGCGACTGCAGGGTGCACTGGACCCCGGGGTGTTCGAGCAGGCGCTGACCGACGTCGTGTTTCGGCACGAGTCGCTGCGAACGGTGTTCGGGGAGGACGACGGCGAACCGGTGCAGGTGATCCTGGACGACGCCCGGCCCGGCGTCGCGGTGGTGGACGGCACCGAGGCCGATCTGGTGCGGCTCGTCACCGAGACCGTCGGCCGCCCGTTCGACCTGGCGACGGAGATCCCGGTGCGCGCCAGTCTCATCCGGGTCGCGGACCAGCAGGTGCTGGCCATCGTGCTGCACCACATCGCCACCGACGAATGGTCGGACCGCCCGTTCCTGCGGGACCTGATGTCGGCGTACGCCGCTCGCGCGCAGGGCTCGGCACCGGCGTGGGAACCGCTCGACGTGCAGTACGCCGACTACACGCTGTGGCAGCGTGACGTCCTGGGTGATCCGCAGGACCCGTCCAGCCTCGTCAGCCGTCAACTCGACTACTGGGCGAAGACTCTCGACGGGGCGCCGGAGGAGTTGGTGCTCCCCGCCGACCGCACCCGCCCGGCGCGGCCCAGCTTCGCGGGCGGCGCGATCGAGGCGACGCTCGACGCCGCGACGACGCGGGCCCTGCGTGCGCTCGCCCGGACGTCGGGAACCAGCATGTTCATGGTGCTGCACGCGGCGTCGGCGGCGTTGCTGCACCGTCTCGGTGCGGGCGACGACCTGCCGATCGGCGCGCCGGTCGCCGGCCGCAGCGAACAGGGTCTCGACGACCTGATCGGATTCTTCGTCAACACCGTGGTGCTGCGGACGGACGTGTCGGGCAACCCCACGTTCGACCAGTTGCTGGCACGGGTCCGCGACACCGACCTGGCGGCCTTCTCGCATGCGGACGTTCCGTTCGAAACCGTTGTGGAGAAGGTGAATCCGGCGCGGACCCTGGCCCGGAACCCGCTGTTCCAGGTGATGGTCGGCTACCACAGCCGGACGTCCGATTCGGCGCTCGCACCCGGCTTGGCCCTCACTCCGGTGGCATTCGAGGAACGCACCGCCAAGTTCGACCTGGTGTTCAACTTCACCGAGTACCTCGACGACGACCGGGTCGACCTGCGCCTCGAATACGGCTCCGACCTGTTCGACCGGGCCACCGCGGAGAAGATCGCGCGCAGGCAGGTCGTGGTGCTGGACGTCCTCGCATCCGACTCGGGTCGCGCGGTCGGCGACCTCGACGTGTTCCTCGGCGACGAACGCGAACTCGTGGTGCGCGGGTTCAACGACACGTCACAGCCGGTGGCGGAGGAGACGTTCTACGAGGCGTTCGCGCGCCACGTGGCGGCGACCCCCGACGCCGTGGCCGTCGTCGACGCCGGCGGTGAGGTGACGTACGCGGAACTGAGTGTTCGCGCCGACCGTATTGCCGCACTGCTGCATCGTCGCGGCGTGTCCGTCGAGGACGTTGTGGGACTGGCGGTACCGAGATCGGCGCAGATGGTCGCGGTCGTGCTCGGGGTGCTGAAACTCGGGGCGGCGTACCTTCCGCTCGACCTGAACCACCCGTCCGACCGCATCTCCTACATGCTCGCCGACTCCGCCGCGCGGGTGCTGGTGACCACGGTGGGGGAGAGCCCGCGCATCGCGGACGTCGACGGCCTCACTCGCGTTCTCCTCGACGACGAGTCCGTCGTCACGGAACTCGAGACCGGGCCCGCCGTGCAGGTGCCGCGGCCCCCGCAGGGCCTGGACCACGCCGCATACGTCATCTACACCTCGGGCTCCACCGGTAAACCCAAGGGCGCGATCCTCACTCACGACGGGATTCCCAGCCTCGTCGCGACCGCCGAACGGCGGATGAAGCTCGTCCCGGGTTCGGTGGTGATGCAGTTCGCGTCGATCGGATTCGACGTCGCGGTCTTCGAGTTGTCGATGGCGCTGTGCACGGGGTCCCGTCTGGTCATCGTCCCCGACGAGTCCCGCGTCGCCGGACCGGAACTCACCGATTTCATGGCCGCACACGCCGTGACGCACGCGATCATTCCGCCGTCCCTGCTGGCTGCTCTGCCGTCGGGTTGCGACGTCCCGGAAGGCTGCACCGTGCTGGTGGGCACCGAGACCGTGCCGCCGGAACTGATCGGACGCTGGGCGGAACGGCTCAACCTGCTGGCCGCGTACGGTCTCACCGAGGCCACCGTCAACAACACGCTGTGGCAGGCGCAGCCCGGATGGGACTCGGCTGTGCCGATCGGCATCCCCGATCCCAACGAGCAGGCGTACGTCCTCGACGACCGCCTGCAGCCGGTGCCGCCGGGGGTGGCGGGCGAGTTGTACATCGCCGGTCGCGGACTGGCCCGCGGATACCTCGGCCGGCCCGACCTCACGTCGGTCCGGTTCGTGCCCAGCCCCTTCGGCGACGCGGGCACCCGGATGTACCGGACCGGTGACCGGGCGCGCTGGCGGGCCGACGGCAACATCGACTTCCTCGGACGCGTCGACGACCAGGTGAAGATCCGTGGATTCCGCATCGAACTCGGCGAGATCATCGCGGCCCTCGGAAGCCATCCTGAGGTGAAGCAGTCGGCTGTCGTCGCGGACCGGTCCGGCGACATCGTCCGGCTCGTGGGCTATGTGACATCGGCCGATGGTCACGCAGCCGGGCAGATCGATCCGCGGGCCGTGCGGGAACACGCCGCCGCGCGGCTGCCCGACTACATGGTGCCGACTCTCGTGGTCGTGCTGGACGAGGATCTCCCGTTGACACCCAACGGCAAACTCGACCGCAAGGCGCTCCCGCTGCCGGACTGGTCGGCCCTGACGGGGGACGGCACGCCGCAGACGCCGGAGCAGAAGGAGATCGCCGCAGCGTTCGCCGACATCCTGCATCTGCCGTCGGTGGGCATCCACGACGACTTCTTCGACCTCGGCGGCAACTCCATGGCATCGATGCGGTTGGTGGGGCGGATCCGCGGGCGGTTCGCCGTCGACATCGGTATCCGGGACGTGTTCGACAGTTCCACGGTGGCCGAACTCGCCGCGATGGTCGCGGGCGCCTCGTCTACCGGCAGGCCGGTGCTGACGTCGGCGCACCCGCGACCGGAGGCGCTCCCGCTGTCCGGGCCGCAACGCCGGTTCTGGAAGCAGTTCCGGGCGGCAGGCGCCGAGGCGCGGGCCAGTCACGCACTGTCGCTGCAGCTTCGCGACACCGTCGACCCCGAGATCCTGGCGCAGGCTCTCGACGACGTCACGTCCCGGCACGAACCGCTGCGGACCGTGTACGTGGAGGCCGGGGACACCGTCGTCGCGCAGGAAGCGGTGCGGCCCGCGCTCGAACTCGTCGACGTCGGGGACGGAGACGTCCACCGCACGGTCTTCGAATTGGCGCAGGAGCCCCTCGATCTCACCGAGCACGCACCGCTCCGGGTGCATCTCGTGACCGGCGCCGACGGCACCCAGGCACTGCTTCTCGCGATGCACTACATCGCCGTCGACGAGTGGTCCGTGGTGCCGTTGCTCGGTGATCTGATGGGCGCATACGCCGCGCGCTCGCACGGTGAGGAACCCGCATGGGAACCGCTGCCCGTCGGATACGCCGACTACGTCGTGTGGTCGCAGGCGCTCGTCGGCGATCCCGAGGACCCGGACAGCCGTCGGTCGCGTCAGCTCGACTACTGGCGGGAGACGCTGGACGGCATGCCGTCCCGGCTCGAACTGCCCGCCCCGGCGGTGCGCGGACCGAGGACGGCGGAGATCGTGCCGGTCGAGATCGACGCGGAACTCCACAGCGCGGCCCGGAAGTTCGCGAGCGACACGGGCACCAGCCTGTTCATGGTGTTGCAGGCCGCACTCGCCACCGTGTTGACACGGCACGGCGCCGGCACGGACATTCCGCTGGGGTCACTCGTCGCGGGACGCACGGAGGAGGCGCTGGACGCCCTGGTCGGCTGCTTCTTCAATATCGTTCTGTTGCGAACGGATACGAGCGGTGCTCCCGATCCCGTGGAGTTGCTCCGGCGTATCCGGACCGCGAATCTCGACGCGCTGGACAACCAGGACGTGGCGTTCGCCGACGTCGTGGAGGCGGTCGGCGAGACGCCGGTGGTCCGTCCGCAGGTCATGCTCGTTCATCACGAGCAGGCCAGGCTCGGTCATCTCGACGCGCTGGGCGGCTTGATGCCGGTGCCGGTGGGTGTTCCGGATTCGGACCTGACGCTGAGCTTCTACGAGCCGATCGGTGACGGACCCGTCCACGCGTATTTCTCGTTCTCCTCGGATGTGCTGGACGCCGGGGAGGTCCGTGGCTGGGCGTCGGAGTTGTCGTCGCTGGTCACCGCATGGGCGGAAGGAGCCCGATGATCAAGAGTGATCCAGATCGCAGTTCCGGGGCGGAGTTCGCCGCCGCGAGGGCCGGAAGTACTTGGTACTGTGCTGGAAATAAGGATAGGCTTCACTATCTTTTCAGAAGGCAGACGGCGGCTGGGTCGGGTGCGGCGCGGCGTCGAGGACGGACAACGAGCTATGAGTGAATCGCCGGAAACGGTCGGTACAGATCTCCCAGTGCGAGATGTCGTGGGTGTCGGGTTCGGTCCCGCTAACCTCGCCCTGGCCATTGCCATCGAGGAACACAATGCGGAGTGCCCCCCGCGCGAGCGGATCAGCGCGCAGTTCTTCGAGAAGCAGGATCGATTCGGGTGGCATCCCGGGATGCTTCTCGACGGCGCGACGATGCAGATCGCGTTTCCGAAGGACCTGGTGACGTTCCGGAATCCGCGTAGCGCATTCACCTTCTTCAACTACCTCTTCGATCAGGGTCGCCTCGTCGACTTCGTCAATCACCAGACCTTCTTTCCGACTCGTCACGAGTTTCACGACTACCTGCAGTGGGCGGCGCGCCGAGTCGACGCCGACGTGCGATACGGCACCGCTGTGGAGACCGTACGCGGAATCCGCGGTGACGACGGGGTGATCGACCGTTTCGAGGTCCGCACCGCCGACGGCAGCACGGTGATCGCGCGCAACGTCGTGATGGGCGCCGGTCTGCGGGAACGAATCCCCGAGTGGGCCAACCCCTCTGCGCGGTGCTTCCACAACCACCAGTTCCTGTTCCGGCTCGGCGAGATGCCGGCCCCGGTCCACCATCGGTTCGTCGTCCTCGGGGCAGGCCAGAGCGCCGCCGAGATCGTGCAGTACCTGCACGGGAACTACCCCGAAGCCGAAGTCCACAGCGTCTTCTCGCGGTACGGGTACAGCCCGGCCGACGACAGCCCGTACGCCAACCGCATCTTCGATCCCGAGGCGGTCGACGACCTGCACGGCGCCCCGGAGGCGGAGCGACTGCGATTGCTGGATGTCCATAGGAGTACTAACTATTCGGTGGTCGACATCGAGCTCATCAACGAGCTCTACGCGACCGAATACCAGGAACGCGTGCGTGGGCGTCGCCGCCTCTTCATGCGACGCGCGTCGGAGATCATTGCCGTCGACGAGACTTCGGACGGAATCGAGGTGGCTGTCCGCAGCGGTGTGGACGGCCTCACCGACACTCTCGCTTGCGACGCACTGATTCTGGCCACCGGTTTCACTCCCGCCCCCCTCGAGCCTCTTCTCGGAGATCTCGCGCCGAAAATCCATCCGCCGCGTGAAGTGGGCCGAGATTACAGATTGGCGGTTTCACCGGACGTCACAGCGGGAATCTATCTGCAGGGCGGCACGGAGAAAACGCACGGAATCACGTCGTCGCTCCTGTCGAATGTTGCCGTGCGGGCGGGAGAGATCGTTACATCTGTCGTAACAAGGCGTGGCCGCAACGGCACGCTTGCTAGTGTGAACGCACAGGACACGTATGCGACAAGCGAGGCGAGATGAGCACCAATCCATTCGATGACGAAGAAGGCCGCTTCTACGTGCTGGTGAACGATGAGGACCAGCACTCACTGTGGCCCACGTTCTCTGAGGTGCCGGCAGGCTGGCGCGTAGTTTTCGGCGAGGAAAGCCGGGCCGCGTGCCTCGAGTACGTGGAGAAGAACTGGACCGACATGCGGCCGAAGAGCCTGCGTGAGGCCATGGAGGCCGACGAGAAGTCGGGCGGACGGCACAGCGTCGACAAGAGCTGACCTCCCCGGCGCCGCGTTTCGGCGACGATGTGCCGGGACGACCGTCCGGTGAGACACCGGCGGTCGTACCCGGCAGACGGCCCAGAGGCCGTCACCTGAAACTGCCTCAGGCCGCCTTCTGTGCGTGTGTTTCGACCGCCTTCCGCCGCCTCGTCTTGAAGACGGGGCGGCGGATGTCGTCTGTGCGACGCAGGATGCGCGGCCTCCGCATGGTCCGGGCAATCCATTCGCCTAGCGTGACGCCCGCCGCGAGCGCGCAACCGATACCGAACGCCGCCAGCAGCGAGCTCAGTCCGATCACCACTTCGTTGTTGAGCAGGGCGTACAGACCTCGGTACAGAGACAGACCCGGCAGCAGTGGTGTGATACCCGCCACCACGACGACCAGCGGCGGCGTGAGCGCGCGGCGGGCCATCAGACCACCGGCGAACCCGACCACTGTGGCCGCGAGTGCCGAACCGATGATGGGGCCGATGCCGAACTGGTGCGCCACCATGTAGACCAGGGCGCCGGCCGCACCGCCGAACCACGCGGCCGTGAGCGCGCGCTGCTCGGCGTAACAGGCCAGCGCATAGAACATCGACGCGAACGCGCCCGACATCACCAGCACGGGTAGTTGCACGAGTTCCGTGATCTCGACGTTGACGGGTGGCAGCGTCGAACCCAGCACGCCGGTCAGACGCAACGAGATGGCCACACCGGCGATGATGCCACCGGTCATCATGACCACTTCGAAGAATCGCGCCGCCGCCGTGATCGGTGCCCCCGTGATGGCGTCCTGCACCGAACCGACCAGCGACAGCCCGGACAACAGCACCACCACACCGGCCGAAATGATCTGCGAGGGTCTGATGTCGACACCCAGCTGATCCTGGAACGTATAGAGCGTCGCCGCCGGGGTCGCGGCCACCAGACCGCCCGCCACCTGCTGGAAGAAGAACGGCAGGCCGATGCGGTTGAGGACGCGGTTGACCCGGTAGATCACCATCGTCGTCAGGAAGGCGACCGATGCGACCAGCACCCCACCGCCCATCAACACGGAGACCGACGCGGCCATGGACGCCCAGGCGAGCGTCGCGATCCAGCGGTTGTACGGGTGCGGCGCCGTGGTGACCGCGGTCAGGGCCTCGTGTGCCTCGCTGGGGGTGACGGCCTCACGGCGGATCCGCCGCGTGAGCCGGTCCACCGCCGCGAGACGGGTGAAGTCCATCGAGCGGTAGTGCACTATCCGCATCGTGCTCGCCGGCGGGAGGGTTGGCCCCCGGTATGCGGACAGCACGATGGAGTTGTACGTGACATCCACATCGCACTGGGCGAGGCCGTACGTGGCGGCGATGAACTGCACCTGCTCGGCGGTGTCCATCGCACCGGTGCCCGACGCGAGGAGCACTTCACCGACACGCACGGCGAGGTCGAGTACTTCGGCGACCACAGCGTCGTCGGTGAGGTCGATCGGCTGCAGCGGTGTGGGTGCAGCGGTGACCGCATCGACCGTTGCGCGACGGTCGCCTGTGAGACGTTGGAGGGTTTCTGTGAGCTTGGCCATACTACGTGTCGGAGACAAGGTCTTTCTCGGTCAAATCGGTAGCGGAGAGTGCAGACTCGAGTGTCTCGTGGCGGAACGTGGAGATGACCTGATCGTGGACGACACGGAATGCAGAGGCCAGGATACGCGTCTCCTCGGGGTCCGCCCACGTGGCCTGCTGTTCGACCACCAGCACCCCGTCGTAGTAATACATTCGCTGCGGAATCAGCGTGATGCCCGCGGTAGACGCCCATTCCCGCAACGCCGCCAGGCCCTGGGTGGCGCCTTTCGGCCCACCCATCTCGATGTCGTCGCTCGACAGCGACAGCAGAGTGTCGATGTCGCCGGAGTTGAGGGCGTCGTGCCAAGCGAGGACAGTGGCGATCTCCGAGGTACTCATGGCTCCAACGCTATCCAATGTGGGCGGAAGTGGCCGACGTTCCTGCAATGGATATGATGGGCGCGCGTGTCCGCCTCCTTAGCTCAGTGGTAGAGCACTCGCCTTGTAAGCGAGCGGTCGTCAGTTCAATCCTGACAGGAGGCTCCACCGCGGAATTGCCTCCGCACACAGAGGGCCACCTTCCCCCGGGAAGGTGGCCCTCTGTCTTTCCCGCACGCTCACCCCTGGGTGGGCAGTTCGTCACCCTGGGGTCCCTGTCTCCGACCCCGCCGGTCATTGACGATGAGTACATGCAAGTGAATTCGTGCAGGTCGGCGGTACTGGATGCAATGGAAGCGCTGCCCGCCCTCGAAAGGGAGGCACTGGCCCTCGTGTACTACCGGGGAATGTCCTGCGACGAGGTGGCGGACACGATGCAGATCAGCGTCGCCACCGTCCGGGACCGCCTCCACGAGGGGGCGCGCAGACTGCTCGCCGGGGTCGGCGCCGTCTGATCGGACCGCGCCCTCACGTGCCGATCGGCTGACCGAGCAGGCTCGTGATCGTGTCGCCGACGATCGACGACCACACCGGCCACGTCGCCTGGTCGAGGGCCATCGATCCGACGTCGTGGGTGCTGCATCCGGTCTCGGCCGGGACCCCGGCGAACCGGTCCCGCAGCCACATCAGGGCGCTCGCCGCCGCGACCGGTTCGAGGGACAGGTGCTCGCTGGCGTGGTCGCGGGTGTAGGTCACCCGGGCGTCCGGGTCCTGGCAGTAGGTGTCGACGAGTGTGTCGACGGGCCCGACCGGCACCAGCCAGTCCGGGTTCGCCTGGTACATGAACATCGGGACGTCCGGGACCCGGTGACCCATCTTCGTCCGGTCGAGTACCGACTCGACCACCGGATCGCGCAGCGGGTCACCGCTCGGGCTGTCGAACAGGCCCCGCAGGTTCGCGAACGGCAGGAGCGCCGACTGGTAGCTCACGCAGAGGTTGCTCTTGGCGGTCAGGAGCTGCTTGCCGAGTGGATTCAGATGTGTGTCGAGATACTCCGCGAGCTCGGGATAATCACGGCTCACGCCGAACACGCCGCCCAGCACGATTCCCGCGCCCAGGTTGTTGTCGGCGAGATCGACGAGGGCGCCGAGATCGGCCGGGATGCCGCCTTCGGCCGCACCGACGATGTTCAGGTCCGGTGCGTAGCTCGCGTGGAGTTCGGCGGCGTGACCCGTCGCGATCGCGCCTCCGGAATAGCCCATCAACCCGACCGGAGTCTGCCTGCCTGTCAGGCCCAGTGGGCCGAAGTTCTCCGCCGCCCGGATCCCGTCCAGGGTGATGCGGCCCGCGAGGGGCCCGGCCGCATACGCGGCGTTCGGGCCCTGGTGATCCGGCATCACGACGGCCCATCCCTGGGCGAGGGCGGCCTGCGCCTCGAGGAACTGCAGCGGCGCGACGATCTGACCGGTCAGCGGCGCGGGCACGGACCACTGCTGCAGTGCGTACGAAGCGGCGCAGTACTTGCCGAGGGAGTCTTCCTCCGGCTGGAGCGAGAGCAGATTGCGGACGCCGTCGATCGTGCCCCGCGGCTTGACGACCGTCGCGACCGCCGGGATCGGCTCGTCCCGCGAGTTGGTGGAGCGATACGACAGCTGCCACGCGTCGACGTTCACCGGAAGCACCGACAGGTTCGCCAGGTGCACTTCGCGGGCGGCGATGATTTCGCCCGGCTCGGCCGCCGCGACCACGTCCGCCGGTGGTTCGTAGAACCCCCGGTCGGCCTCGGGCCAGGCGGGGACGGTAGTAGCCGGCTGCACGTCCACCGGCGTTCCGTCGTCGGCGGGAGCCCCGACCGACGGCGCGGCGACGGCGAGCTGTGCGCCCACCACCATCGCTCCCACCAGCAGCATTCGACGTCGTCGTGCTCTCGATCCGATCATGTGGTCCTCCCCGGCCGAAGTGAGACGTCTATGTCTCACTTTGTGAGCAGACCTTAGATGAGGTGTGACGGGTATCGCAATACTCGCGAGTAAGTTCGGTTCAGGTCTGGTCGGTGACCAGCGCGATGAGCATCGTGCTCAGAACGTCCACCAGCACCGACGGGGACGGCCTGGGGGAGGCGGTGCTCCAGTGGTGGGCGAGATCGTTGACCGCCCCGATGAAGGCGATCGACACCATCTCGAACCGCTCGGGCGGGTCGACGATGCCGCCGTCGATCGTGCGGGTGACGGTTTCGAAGAGTTGCGCCCACTGCGTGCGGCGCTCGAGGCGGTACTGCTCGACCCGCGGGCCCGCCCCGACCACCTCCACGAAGATGATCCTGGCCCGCCGCTCGTCCGTGCCGACCGATTCGATGTAGGCCGTCATGACGGTGCCGGCGACGGTCCGGGGATCCCGCGAGGGCGCCCGGTCGTTCGCGGCGAGCACCGCGTCCCGGGCCTCGTCCTGAATCGTGTCGTAGAGCGCGAGGAGGATGTCCTCGCGGCTGCCGAACTCCTCGTAGAACTGGCGACGCGACAGGCCGGCGTGGGCACAGATGTCGCTGATCGAACTGTGGGCGTACGTCTTCTCCGCGAAGACCGACAGGGCGGAGTCGAGGAACCGCGCCCGGCGGGCTACGCGACGTTCCGCAACCGGTTGGCCGCTGTACGTCCGATTCGACTCTGCTCGGGACACGATCTCAGCCTACGGTGACGGGACGTGGGGGCCCGCCTGGGCTCACATCAGTTCCCGCATCCGCTCGTGCAGGATGATGCGCCCCGCGGCCTCGATCAGCGCGAGGTGGGAGAACGCCTGCGGGAAATTGCCGAGATGACGGCCGGCGCTCGTGTCGAACTCTTCGGCGTACAGCCCCAGGGGCGAGGACACGCTGAGCAACCGCTCCATCAAATCGGTTGCCTCCTGTACCTGTTCGACCACGGTCAGTGCCGACACCAGCCAGAACGAGCAGATCAGGAAGCTGCCCTCCTTCCCCGACAGTCCGTCGTCGGTTTCGCCGGTGCGGTAGCGCAGGACGAATCCGTCTTCGGTGAGATCGGTTGCGATGGCGTCGACCGTGGCACGCAGGAGCTGGTCCCCGCGGGGAAGGAATCCGAACACCGCGGCGAGCAGGGTCGACGCGTCCAGCGCCTCGGTGTCGTAGTGCTGGCGCAGCACCCCGTTCCTCACCCCGTGCTCGCGGATGTCGGCACGGATCTCTTCGGCTGTGGCACACCAGGTTTCCTCGGCCGGGCGATCGCCGCGGATGCCCGCGATCTTCGACGCCCGGTCGAGTGCCACCCAGCGCATCAGCTTCGACGACACTAGTGCTGCGGTGCGCCGCGAGCCTCCCAGATCCCCTGATCGGGGTTGCGCCACACCGCCGCCGCGCACGTCGCCTGCTGCTGCACGAGCGGCCACAGCCGGCGGGGGAGGCGCTTGCTACGCACCGTGTGCAACAGGATCGAGTCGAGGACGGCGCCGAACACGTCGTTCTGCCGCTGGTCGAACGCGCCGTTGCCGATGCGCACCGGTCGCGCGCCCGCGTAGCCGGACAGGTCGTCGCGGGTCGACTCCGTCAGGTCGCGGGTGCCGTCGATTCCGTACATGATCTGCAGTGCGCCATCGCCGTTCGACTCGAGATCGGCGATGAACTGCATGAACTTGTCGGCCTCCCAGTCCAGGTTCAGATAGTGCAGGGCCTGCAGAGTGAACGTGGAGTCACGCATCCACGTGTACCGGTAGTCCCAATTGCGCTCGCCGCCGGGAGTTTCCGGCAGGGATGTGGTGAGTGCCGCGACGGTGGCGCCGGTCGGCATGTACGTGAGTCCCTTGATGGTGAGGGCGGATCGCTGGATCGCCTCCCGCCACCGGTGGTCGGGGAACTGCAGTAGAGGGTTTCACCCTTCTCCAGCACGTGGCGGGCGCGGACCCGCCCACCCTCGATGCCGAGCGCCATGTCCGTCCGCAGGCGCAGGGTCCGACCCGCGCCGCTCGCGTCGGCGGTGTGCCGATCGCCGCCCACCAGAACCCACTCCGCCGGTGTGCGCCCGTAGTCGAACACGGGCTCGCACACCAACTCCACCTCCACCCTGCCGTCGAGGCAGGTGACCGTGCGGACCAGCATGTGATCGGCATCTTCGTCTGCGGGTGGCCGTGTGTGGGGAGTGACGGTGTCCTCGCCGCGGCTCGGACCCATCGTCAACACACTGCGCACGGTCACCCAGCCGGTCGGCGTGTTCCACACCGCCGAGATAGTGTTGCTTCCCGGCTCGTACTGCCGGGACGCCGGAACGTTGAGCCCGAACGGGCCGATCCGGAACATCCCCGCCCCGCGGTCGAGGAGGGATCCGAACACGCTGGTGAGTCGAACCGGGGCACGCACAGCCAGTCGACGGAACCGTCCGGCGCGATCAGCGCCCCGGTGTGGCAGTTCGAGAGGAACGCGTATTCGGCGATCGGCGGGAACGGGGACGGCGCGGCCGCGCTCTGGGGTGGGCATCGTCGTCCGAGGCAGTAGCCACGTCCGCGCCCCTCTCCCGGCAGTGTCGACAACCTCCATGCTGCGGGTCGGGGTCCGCAGGGTCATCACCCTGTACGGGTGACCGGCGTCCCGTCAGTCATCGAGCACCGCGAGATCGAGTCGACGGACGCGATCAGGTTCTGCGATGACGTCGATCTCGGTGATCCTGCCGTCCGCGATCGTGAACGCCAGCACCAGGTGCAGCCGACCGTGGAGAGCCATCACGAGCCCGGCCGCCCCGTTCACCAGGGCGACCTGCGTGGACCGGGCCCGTTCCGAGGAGGCGAGCGCGCCCCTGGCCACGACCCGGGCACCCCGGATAAGGAGAGGTGCCGGGGTGGGTCCGACCGCCGGATCCGCCCGGAGCACCACGTCCGGATCGAGCAGGGCGACCAGAGCGTCGAAGTCGCCGCCGCGGGTCGCGGCCAGA
Source organism: Rhodococcus jostii RHA1 (assembly GCF_000014565.1). Lineage (NCBI taxonomy): Bacteria > Bacillati > Actinomycetota > Actinomycetes > Mycobacteriales > Nocardiaceae > Rhodococcus > Rhodococcus jostii. Next base: position 4,996,205 of record NC_008268.1, read on the forward strand.
TAGGCATCGACGACACGGCGCTGGCGGTCCAGATCCGCCGTGTCCGGCGCCGGGGAGGCCCCTTTCACCCGTCGGCGGGCGCGGCTGGCGAGTTGCCGCACCGCCGGGGAGGAGCGGCCCACGACGGGGGCGACGTCGTCGAAGGGCACGTCGAACATGTCGTGCAGAACGAACGCGAGCCGCTCGGTCGGCGTCAGCGTGTCGAGCACCACGAGCAGGGCCAGGCCGACCGAGTCCGCCAGCATCGCTTCGTGTTCGGGGTCGCCACCGTCCCCGTGACCGACGACCGGATCGTGTGCCTGCACGTCGAGAGGTTCCTCGCGCCGCTGCTCGCGTGAGCGGAGCACGTTCAGGCACACCCGCGACACCACCGTGATCAGCCACGCCTCGAGATTGTCCACGTCATCGGTGTCGGCGCGGCTCATGCGCAGCCACGCCTCCTGGACGGCGTCGTCGGCCTCGCTCACCGAGCCGAGCATCCGGTACGCGACGGCCCGCAGCCGGAGCCGGTGTTCCTCGAAACGCTCCGTCAGCCGATCGCGGTCGTCCACCGTGTCACATTCCTTCCTCGCCGCGTGTCTTAGCAGTAGATCCACCGAACACCAGCTGTCGGGACCGGGAAACCGAGTCCCGCACCCAACGAATCTGGAGAGATCATGACATCACCCATTCTGATCACCGGCGGCACGGGCACGCTCGGACGTCAGGTCGTCCCACTGCTGCGGGCGGCGGGACGGGACGTGCGCGTTCTCAGCCGGCACGGCCGCGAGCCGGGCGACGGCGTCGAGTATCTGGCCGGTGACCTGTTCGAGGGCAAGGGAATAGAGGCCGCACTGGAGGGCGTCGAGACCGTTCTGCACCTGGCGGGCGGACCCAAGGGTGACGAGGTGGCGACGCGGAACCTGGCGGAGGCAGCCTCGCGCGCCGGGGTGCAGCACCTGGTGTACATCTCGGTGATCGGCGCCGACGGCGTTCCGCTCGGCTGGTTCGGATCCAAGCTGGCCGCGGAACGAGCGGTGGCCGACTCGGGTGTGCCGTGGACGACGCTGCGCGCGGCCCAGTTCCACGACCTGGTGCTGACCATGCTGCAGAAGATGGTGAAACTGCCGGTGATTCCGGTCCCGGGCGGACTGCGGTTCCAGCCGGTCGACTCGGGGGAGGTCGCGGCGCGTCTGGTGGAACTGACCCTCGGGGCACCGGCGGGCCTGGTTCCCGACCTGCCCGGGCCGGCCGTGTACGGGATGGCCGAGCTGGTGCGCGGATACCTGCAGGCGACCGGACGGCGTCGGCTGATGATGCCGGTGCGGATGCCAGGGAAGGCCGGCCGCGCGTACCGGGAGGGCGCGAACCTGTCACTCGACGTCGCAGCGACGGGCAAGCGGACGTGGGAGGACTTCCTGGCCGCCTACGAGAGCATCTGACCGCCCACCTCGGCGACCTTCCCGCGCAGGTCCGCCAGCGTCTTGGTCAGGAGCCGCGACACCTGCATCTGCGACACACCCACCCGCGCGGCGATCTGCGACTGGGTCATGTTGCCGAAGAAGCGCAGGACCAGCACGGTGCGTTCGAGGTCGGGAAGTGATTCCAGCAGAGGTGCGAGGACCACGTGGTCCTCGACGTGGGCGAGGGCCGGGTCGACGTCGCCGATCGTCTCCGACAGCGGGCGTTCGTTCTCGCCGAGCGGGAAATCGGTGGAGAGGGTGCTATACGCGTCGGCGACCCGGAGCCCCTGCACCACTTCGTCCTTGTCGATCCCGACGGCCTCGGCCAGTTCGCTCGCCGTCGGGGCGCGTCCGAGTGTGGTGGTCAGTTCGGTCGTCGCGTTGGTGAGGGAGAGGTGCAGTTCCTGCATGCTGCGCGGGACGCGCATGGCCCACCCCGTGTCGCGGAAGTGCCTGCGAACTTCGCCGGTGATGGTCGGGACGGCGTAGGACACGAAGTTCGCTCCGCAGCGGGCGTCGAAGCGGTCGACGGCCTTGACGAGACCGAGGCGAGCGACCTGGATCAGGTCGTCGAGCGGTTCTCCGCGACCGTGGAAACGCCGGGCGATGTGTTCGGCGAGCGGCAGGCAACGTTCGATCAGCCGCTGGCGCAACACTTCGCGGCGGGGATCGGAGGCGGCGAGCCGGCCGATGGCCTCGCACTGCGCGGGCACGTCGCGGTATTGGTCGCGCTCGCGGCGCGCGGGCTCGAGCCGTCGGTCGGCTGCTGCGACATCTGCCGCAGGCTTCGAGCGATGCGTCGGCGTCGTCCTCGAGGGGATGCGACGGATTTCGCAGGATGGTGCGATGAGCTGGGTGGACACGTTCATGGCTCTGCCCTTCTCTGACCTGCCGGCATCGGCAATGGCGTCGCTATTCGACGAGTGCGGGGGAGGTGTCGGTGACCTCGTCGGCGAACATCGCCTCGATCCGGGCCTTGATTTCCTCGGTGCTCATCGTTGCTCCGCCTCGCGTGGCAGTAGTGGTGGCGGAAGCGTGGAATGTGGAGCTGGCGGGCATGAGCGCTGTGTCCTGTCGGGTGTGAAGGGTCGGTGTGGAAAAGGTGGCCGGGCAGGCCGTCAGGTCGGCAGCGACGAGAGGAGAGTGAGCGCGCTGAGGGCCAGCGTGGCGATCAGGCCGCCGGCGATCGCTCCGCCGCTGCCTGCGCCGAGAACGAGCACTTCTCCGTCGTGGGGAGCGTTCTGCGGGTTGTGTGTGGTCATCGGTTCTCCTTGGTGCCCATCTCGTGGTGAGAACTTATCTGCGTTCAAGAATATAGATTTGTTCTACAGACATCGCACAGGAAGTTCAAGCGGAATGAGCAAGATTGCTGCTCGAGAGGGCGAGCGCCGGACGGAGAACCGGACGGGTAAGGAATCAGATGAGGCAGGGTGACACTCAGGCCACCCGGGAACTGCGGTGCAGGAGCGCGGAAGCGCGGTCCGCGTAGGGCAGAGCAAACCTGCACCCCCTGCGGCACATTGTGTCTTCCGGACCTTGATAGGATTGATGCGCCCTGAGAAGAAGGGAGATCCGGTGACGTCCTCTCATGTGCCGCTTCGATCGCAGCGGGGTGTGTACGGGATCTCGGTAACGTCGGAGCTGACGGGTATCGGGCCGCAGACGCTGCGCTTGTACGAGCGGCGAGGGTTGATCACACCGACTCGCACGGGCGGTGGAACACGCCGGTACAGCGAGGACGATGTCGCGCGCCTCCAGAAGATCACCGAACTCGTCGCGGCCGGTGTCAATCTGATCGGAATCGGTCAGATTCTTCAGCTCGAAGCCGAGAACGCGATCCTCGCGGCCCGCAACGCCGAGCTGGAGCAGCTCGTGAAGTCCGAGGTCCCTGGTCGGGCCTGAGTCGCGCCTACCGGCTCAGCTGGTGGACTGGTCGTCGGTGGAGTTGAACGCGTCGAACGAGGCGTCGGCCGACTGCCATTTGCCCTCGGCCCGGATATCGGCGAACGCGAGGTCGAACGCGTCGACGAGCCATGCGTGCTCGGCGGCTGCCAGCAGTTCGTCCGAAGCTCCGTCGGTGACTCCCTGGTAGAGGCTCACCCGCCATTCGGATGTGTCGTCGGCGGCGTCGGTCAGTCCGTCGGCAGCGTTGGATGCGAGAAGGTAGCGGTTGTACTCGAAATCGACCCGGATCGCATAGCCCGCACCGGTGTTGACCACATTTGCCGGTCGCTGGGTAGCCGCAGTGAGCGCAGTGAGGGCGTCGCGGTAACGATCTGCGTGTTCCTGAGTGCGGGGCACCGTCTTCTCATCTCTGGCGCAGCGGCCGTGGCACTCGCGGCCACGACACCTCCACGAACCCTGCCCGGGTGGCGTCGGTTCGCGTTCGGTTCGGCTCCGAGATTACGTCACCCTGCCCTGGCCCTCGCCGCAGCCGAGGGTGCATGCTGAGTGGAATATGCAAAATCTATATCCGGTGTTGCAGATTCATTTCGTTCGTTTGTTAACATCGGGTGTTCCTTAAGCAGAAGGGAGCCTGTTGTGACCATCGACGCCTTACCCCGCTCCTGTCGCGGGGTCTACGGAATTGCGGTGACGTCGGAGTTGACGGGCATCGGCCCGCAGACCCTGCGCCTGTACGAGCGTCGCGGATTGCTGACCCCTGCCCGGACCAGCGGCGGCACCCGTAGATACAGCGACGACGATCTGGTCAGGTTGGCGCGCATAGCGCAGCTCATGGAGGACGGAGTGAACGTCCCGGGCATTCAGAGGATCCTCGCGCTCGAATCCGAGAACGCAGATCTGGCGTCCCGGTTGGAGGGGTCGGAAAGCGGCGCATCCGGAGAGTGATCAAGTTGCCGGGTTCGACCGATCGTCGGGTCGATGTCGGTGCCCGCCCCCGGTCTTCTCGAGCACTGGGATCCGCTGTATGTGTCATTTTCGCTGGTCCCGGCGGTTTCGGTGTCGCCATCCCCACGTCGACCGATTCTCTTGCTTGGATGGGTTGAACTTTACTGCTGAGTAGATAAGATGAAATCTATATCAGCCAGAGCAGATAAGTTGAGGATCCGAACGCGCCGCACGCAGACGAGCATGTGACGTTGCGGCAGGGAGAGAACACGCAATGGCCGAACCCGACACTGCCCGTGCAGTCGATGTCGTCAGCGAATTGACGCTGTAAATCGCGAAACCCGGGATCTGCACGAAGGCGCCGACAGCGTCGTCCGGCGAACATTCCCTCGTGTAGTCCCGACTCTGGTCCGCATTCGACTCCAGACGGGAAATCGAACAATGACCCTTGCCCACAATGCAGCCCGCACGAGCACTCCCCGGCACGCGAAGAACCAGCAGGACGAGCCCGACGGTCGTTTCTCGCTCGGGACCGCTCTCGTCGCTGCGCTCGTTGCCGCCGTGCCCGCGATGTCCGTGACCGGATCGGCGGTCCTCGCAGCCGTCACCGCCGCGGCCGTTCTCGCCGGCGTCCTACTCGCGGCGTATCTCATCTCCAGCCTGATCTGACCGCACGCCCGATCCGACTGCACCCCACGAACCGGAAAGGACACATCATGACCGTTACCACCGTCCCCACTCTGATCACCCAGCTGCACGCCGTACTCGATCTGACCAACACCGAGATCCAGGTCGCCGAAACCCGCGTCGCGCAAGCGCGCACCGAGGCCGTGCGCCGAGAACTCACCGAGAACGCCGAGAACGGGCGCCTCCGCGCAGAGGCGATCGAACGCGCCATCCGCGATCTCGGGGGAGTGCCGGAGATCGTCGGTCCGCTGTTCGGCCGGCTGGCGGCGTCGCTGAAGGCGATGGCGGAGCAGGCGCAGCCGTTCGACGAGGCCCTGCTCGGCGACCTCGCCCTCGAACACCAGTTGCTCGACCGGGCGCGGTACGTGAAGGCCCTCGCGACCGCGGCCGGGAAGCAGGACGTCGTCCGGTTGGCCGATCGACTGGTCACCGCGCACGCCGCGACCGTCGACTGGTTGACCACGGTGCTCGCGGAGGAGGCGCTCGGTGGGCCGGCGGCCCTGCGACGCACCCCGTTCCAGGCGGCGACCGGCGCCACGATCCGGCTGATCAACGTCCCCGTCTCGTGGTCCGCGCGTGGCATCGACCGTGCCCTCGACACGGCCCGCACCACCCCGCCGATGCTGAGCGCGTTGCTCGGTCGAGGCGCCCACGCGGGCGACGTCGTCGTGAAGACGCTCGCCGCCTCGCGTGATGCCGCCCTCGAAACGGCGGAGCAGGTCACTCGCAACGAAGGCGCCGACGGAATCGCCGACGCGATCCATTCCGCACGCGCCGCCGGTGGCGTCCTGGAGGCGGACGAACTCCCGATCGCCGACTACGACGACCTCAACGTGTCCCAGGCGGTAGCCGCGGTCAAGGAACTGACCGATCCCTCCGACGTACGCATCGTCGTCGCCTACGAGGAGGCCCACAAGAATCGCCAGGGCGTGGTCTCCGCGGCCCAGACGCGACTGGCCGGAATCGCACAGGAGGTTGCCGGTATCGGCAACTGACGCAACACCGTCGACGAACTCGCCGGCCCCGCCGCCCGGGGCCGGCGGTTTCGTCGTGTCGCGCTCAGCGGAGTCCGGCGAAGAACTCCCGGATGTCCGCGGTCAGGGTCTCGGGCTCTTCGAGTGCGGCGAAGTGACCGCCACGGTCCTCGACGTCGGTCCACCGCGTGATCGCGTGTTCCTGTTCGGCGTAGCGGCGGATGCCGACGTCGTGGGCGAACACGATGACCGCGGTCGGAACCCCGGACGCGGATTTGTCGGCGCCGCACGATGATTCCTGCATGTAGCCGACGTACGCGAACGACGACGCGGTGTCGGTGAGCCAGTACAGCATGACGTTGGTGAGAAGTCGGTCGATGCCGACGACGTCGTGGGGGAGCGCCCCGCGGGGATGCGTCCACTCGCGAAACTTGTCGACGATCCACGCGAGCTGACCCACCGGCGAATCGGCAAGGGCGGCTCCGAGAGTCGCGGGTCTGGTGGACTGGATGGCGATGTAGCCGAACTCCTCGGTCGCGGCGGTCCTGTTCCAGCGGTGACAGGCTCGCTCGCTCCGCCTCGTCCAGCTCGTGGAACGGAACCCCGACGTTGCCGTTGAGATGCACCCCGACCACCGCGTCCGGGGCGATGCGGGCGACCTCGGGGTGAGACGTCCGCACCGATGTCCCCGCCCTGGACCCCGTAGCGCTGGTAGCCGAGCCGGCTCATCAGCTCTGCCCACGCGGTAGCGATACGGGGAGTGTCCCAGCCCGATTCGCGGACCGGTCCGGAGAATCCGCATCCGGGCAGCGACGGCACGACCACATCGAACGCGTCGGCGGGGTCGCCTCCGTGCGCTGTGGGGTCGGTGAGCGGGCCGATCACGTCGAGGAACTCGACGAACGAACCCGGCCAGCCATGGGTGAGGACGAGGGGCAGTGCGTCCGGTTCGGGGGAGCGCACGTGGAGGAAGTGGATGTTCTGCCCGTCGATCTCGGTCACGAACTGCGGGATGGTGTTGAGCGATTTCTTCTGCGCCCGCAAGTCGAACTCGTCGCGCCAGTACGTGACGAGTTCGACCAAGTAGGACGTGGGCACGCCGGTCGCCCAGTCGTCATCCGAAAGGGGTGTGCCGAACCGGGTGCGCGCACGCTACGAAGAATTGAGGACAGTTCCGGTCCTTAATTCCGAAGCTGGTCAGCAGGCCCCGGTCTTGGCGGCGTCGTAGGCCTGGATCATCTGATCCTTGCGCTCCTGCGGGGCGTCCTTCCACTCCGGCGTCTCCGCCGACTGGGTGAAGAGGTCGTCGAGGGCCTTCGTGCGGTCGAACGTCTCGCCGCTCTGCTGGGCGCGAGCCTCCGCGCCGTTCGCGTACTGGAGCAGGCCCTTGCACAGATCCGCGACAGCGGGCAGGTCTGCGGAGGATGCCTCGGTGGCCTCGGTCGTTGCGCTCGCGGGGGACTCGGCCTCGGTGGTGGTCGATTCGGAACTGCACGCCCCGAGCAGGAGGGCGGCAGGGATCAACAGCGCAACGATGGTTCGTGTCATGCGAAATACATACCAGAGGCACGGGTCGGGGGCTGTCGGCCGGTCGGTCCTATGCGCGAAGTGGTAACAGTCCGGCGAGCTGCCGGGCCACCTCGCCCGGCCGCTCACCCAGTTCGCTCACGGCGACATGATCGGCGCCGGCCGCGAGGTGGCTGTGTACCCGCGCGACGATCGCGTCCGCGTCACCCCAGGCGACCAGGTCGTCGACAAGCCGGTCGCTCAGCCCCGAGATGTCGTCGGCGCCGAAACCCATCCGTTCGAAATTCGTGGCATAGCCGCCCACCCCGGACAGGAATCGGAGCGGAACGCGGGCGGTGTCGCGGGCCTGCGCGGCGTCGGTGCCGAGCACCGTCATCAGCGAGACGACCAGCGTGGCGTCCGGGCCGAGGCTGCGCCGCGCCTTGGCTGTGTAGTCGGGGGTGACGAGGAGCGCGACGGCCCCCGCGGCTCTGTCCCGCGCGAGTTCCAGCTTGCGTGGGCCCAGCGCGGCCAGAATCCGTCGCTCCGCCGGCACCGGCGGATCGGACCGGTCGAGCCGGTCGAGATACTCGTTCAACGCCCGGAGCGGCCGGGGGACCTGCGGGCCGCCCAGCCCGACGACGAACCGGTCCGGCGCCGTGGTCTGCAGATCCGCAAAAAGCTGTGCGACAGCGTCCGAGTCGTACACGCCGACCGGGATGATGCCGGTCGCGACGGGGATCGAGTCGGTCGCCCGGACGACGGCCGGGATCCGGTCCAGGCTGTCGATCTGACCGCCCCGCAGCCAGATCGCCGAGTAGCCGAGGGATTCCAGCCGGGCCGCCTCGTCGAGGTACGTCTCGTCCGGTGAGATGTTCAGGGTGATGCCGACGGGTCCGAGGCCTTCGATGCGAGTCATGACCCGACCGTAAAACGTCGAGTTGCGTTCAGGTCAAGGCGTCAGGCGGGCCCGAGCGTGTAGTCGACGCCCGGGCGGTCGCCCTTGCCCTTGAGCCAGCGTCCCGGCAACTTGCCGGCGAGGTCGCCGAGCGGCCCGACCGCGGCGCTGAGAATCCCCACCGTTTCCTGCAGCAGGTCGATGCTGGCGCTCATCCGCTCGAGGTTGGGCGCCAGGGCCGTCAACGTCTCGGACAGCGCCACGATCTGGTCGAGCGGGCCACCCTCGGCGATCAGCCGTTCGAACGCACCGCCCTCCGACAGCAGGGCCTCGAGGATGCCGTTCTCGGCGAGCGCCCGGTCCACGATTCCGCCCGGCGCCGTGAGCCGCTCGACCGCACCGTCCCGCGCGGTCAGCCGTTCGAGAGGTCCCTGCTCGGCGGTGAGACGGTCGAGCAGACCGTCCTTTGCGAGAAGCCGTTCCAGGGTGCCGTCCTCGGCGAGCACCCGGTCGAGCGGGCCGTCCTTGGCGAGCACCCGCTCGAGCGGGCCGCCCGGCTCGAGCAGGCGTTCGAGGGTGCCGCCCTCCGACGTGAGACGGTCGACGGGACCGCCCGGAGCGAGGAGGCGGTCGAGCGGACCACCCGGCTGGAGGGCCTGCCCGAGCGGGCGGTCGTTGGCCGCGAGCGACGACAGCTGGCTGATCACCTGCAACGGGCTGCCCTGGGTTCCCATCCCCGTGACCACACCGGTTCCGGCGACCGCCGTCCGGACGGTCACCAGGCTGGCTTCGGCGATTCCGAGACCGACATCGGCCGCAGCGAGACCGACGCGCACCGGGAGGGTCATCAACGACACCAGGTTCATGGAATTACTGTAACCCGCGACACACAAGCATCGAGTGTCACTGATCCGGTCAGTGCAGGACCTTCAGCCCGACGACGCATCCCACGATGCCCAGGATCAGGAGGATCTTCACCAGCGAGGAGCTCTCGGCGCCGGTCACCATCGCGAACCCGACCGTGAGGGCTGCGCCGATGCCGACCCAGACCGCGTACGACGTTCCGATGGGGAGACTGCGCATCGCGAACGCCAGACCCGCCATGCTGAGAATCAACGCGACACCGAATACGGCACTGGGTCCGAGTTTGGTGAACCCTTCCGATCGGCCGAGCGCGGTGGCCCAGACGGCCTCCAGGATTCCCGACAGCACAAGCACGATCCACGCCATGACAAACCTCCGGGCACCGTCTTGTCGCTGGCCGGGTACGGTGCGCTCGTCCGGATGTCGTGTCGACGATTTCCACGGTACCCAACGGGGCGCTCCGCGCCTGTGAGTGGTGAGCGAGTACACACACTCCTCGAACGCGCACGGGTCGCGAATGCGCCGATTATCTCGCAGATCGGGGTCGTCTCATTTATTGTCGAGCGAAACAGTGAATTCTGTGCATATACCACGGAAGATAACGAGGCACATCATGATGCTCGGACTGCTCGCCGCAATCAACAGCGCTTTCACCCTCGGGCTCGCCAACACGATCGGGACGTTCGGTGGAGTGGTATTCAACCTGAATGTCGTAGCCTGAACTTCCTGCCTGTCAAGACAACTCCGCTCCCGCAACCCCGCTGTCGGATCGACGGCGGGGTTGTCCCGTGTGCGACGACCGGAGGCGCCGGCGCGCGGAGCGCAACTTTCCCATCCTTGCTCATGAACCGAGAATTTCCCCCTTTTTCGGTAAAGAGGAATGGGTGATTTTATTCAGCGAATTTGCTCGCGTGTGTCGCCGCGAATTCTTCCGAGTTGACCTAGTGTTCTCCGCAACGCGCACGGACAGCGCGCAACCACCCCTCCCCGGGGCGACGATGGAGGTCATGATGCTCGGACTGCTCGGGGCACTCAACAGCGGTGTCACACTCGGATTGGCCAACACGATCCTGACGTTCGGCGGAGTAGTACTCAACCTCAACATCGTGGTGAACTGACGACCGGAATCCCACCCGCACAAGCAGGCGGTACCGGCTCACAGCAATCTCCCAGGAAACCTACAGCGACGATCCAGCGTCACAAGTGATGATGGGTTGCGTGAATGAGAAGCCTGTCGAAGCCCGCGTCCTCGTCGTCGACGACGAACCGAACATCCTCGAGTTGCTCTCCGTGAGCCTGCGTTTTCAGGGATTCGAGGTGGCGACGGCGTCGACCGGGGCCGAGGGACTCGACACGGCGCGCACGTTCCGCCCCGACGCCGTGATCCTCGACGTCATGATGCCGGGAATGGACGGGTTCGGCCTGCTCAAGCGGCTGCGCGCCGACGGTGTGGACGCTCCGGTGCTGTTCCTCACCGCGAAGGACGCGGTGGAGGACAAGATCAGCGGCCTCACCCTCGGCGCGGACGACTATGTCACCAAGCCGTTCAGTCTCGAGGAAGTGGTGACCCGGCTCCGCGTCATCCTGCGGCGGGCCGGCAAGGTGTCGGTGGAGGAGCAGTCCGCCCGCATCAAGTTCGCCGACATCGAACTCGACGACGACACGCGGGAGGTCTGGAAGGCGGGCGACCTGGTGTCGCTGTCGCCGACGGAGTTCACGCTGCTGCGGTACTTCATGGTCAACGCCGGCACCGTGCTGAGCAAGCCGCGGATCCTCGACCACGTCTGGAACTACGACTTCGGCGGTGAGGTCGGGGTGGTCGAGTCGTACGTGTCCTACCTTCGCCGGAAGGTCGACACCGGCGAGACGCCGCTGATCCACACCCTCCGCGGAGTCGGCTACGTGATGCGAGAACCGCGGCGATGACCGCGCCCGCGGCTCCGCGGGAGTCGGCCGAGGCGGTCGCCGCTGTCCCGAACGGGCCTGCGCGACGGTGGATTCGCGCGATGCCGCTGCGCATCACCCTCGTCGGCGCCGTGCTCCTGCTCTCTGCGCTCGGGCTCCTCGCGTCCGGTGTCGCGGTGACGTCGGCGCTCGAGAATTCGCTGACCAACCGCGTCGACCACCAGCTGCACGACGCGGCTCAGGGGTGGGCGAAGCCCGGCAAGTCGCGCCCGCTGCCGCCGCCGGACGAACCGAACCCCGGCCGCCCACCGAGCCCGTTCTACGTCCGCACGACGCTGGCGAACGGAACGGTCCTGCGCGAGATCAACGACGAATCCGTCTCCCCCGCACTGCCCGAGAACCCCGCGTCCGGGCCCGAGACGGTCGGCTCGACCGACAACTCCGACGTGCGGTGGCGGGTGCTGACGACGACCGCGCCGGACGGAACCGAGACCACCGTCGCGATGACACTCACCGAGAACGACGAAACGGTGAACCGGCTGATCGTGCTGCAACTCATCATCGGTGTGGTCGTGCTGATCGCGCTCGGAGTGGTGGCGTACTTCGTGGTCCGGCGTAGTCTGCGTCCCCTCGTCGAAGTGGAGGAGACCGCCGCGGCGATCGCCTCGGGCGACTTGCACCGGCGTGTTCCGGAACGGGACGATCGTACCGAGATCGGTCGACTGTCCGTGGCGCTCAACGGAATGCTCGCCCAGATCCAGCACGCGTTCGCCGCCACCGAGGCGTCGGAGGAATCGGCGCGCCGCTCCGAGGAGAAGATGCGGCGATTCGTCGCCGACGCGAGTCACGAGCTGCGCACCCCGCTCACCACGATCCGCGGCTTCGCCGAGTTGTATCGACAAGGCGCGATGACCGACACGGAAACCCTGATGAGTCGCATCGAAGGGGAGGCGTCGCGGATGGGGCTCCTCGTGGAGGATCTCCTCATGCTCGCCCGGCTCGATGCTCAGCGTCCCCTCGAGACCCGGCCCGTCGACCTGCTGTCGGTGGCGTCGGACGCCGTGCACGGGGCGCGCGCCGTCGCCCCCGATCGGTCCATCGCGCTCGACGTCCGCCCGGGACCCGGGACACCCGAGGTGATCGGTGACGAGGCGCGGCTGCGGCAGGTCCTCGGCAACCTGCTCGCCAACGCCGTCAAACACACCCCCGCCACTGCGGACGTGACGGTGCGGCTGAGCACCACCGAGCGCAGCGTCGTGCTCGAGGTGGCCGACACCGGACCGGGACTCAGCGAGGAGGACGCGGCCCGGGTGTTCGAGAGGTTCTACCGCACCGACGCGTCGCGGACCCGGGAGAGCGGTGGCAGTGGCCTCGGGTTGTCGATCGTGGCCGCCCTCGTCGCCGCCCACCGGGGGTCGGTGACCGTCGACAGCCGGCCCGGCGAGGGTGCCACGTTCCGGGTGGAACTGCCCCGGTCGAACTGACCGTCAGTCGGGGACGTTCTCCCCGTGACCGAGTTCGCGCAGTGCAGCCTTGAGCTTCGCCTGCGCCTCGACGAGCGATTCCTGGGACGGATTCTGCTCGGCGTTGCTGATGTTGAAATCGCCGAGGTCGTAGGCCGGGAAGACGTGCACGTGCAGGTGCGGCACCTCGAGACCCGCGATCAGCAGGCCTGCCCGCGGTGCGTCGAACGCGGGGCGGACGGCCTGCCCGATCGTGCGGGCGACGTCCATGACCTTCGTCCAGATCTCACCGTCGACGTCCTGCCACTGGTCCACCTCCTTGCGGGGTACGACGAGGGCATGGCCCTGGGTGACGGGGGCGATGGTGAGGAACGCGACGACGTCCTCGTCCTCCCACACGAAACGTCCGGGCAGATCTCCGTTGATGATGGCGCTGAATACAGATCCCATGGCCGCCATTATGCGGCTTCGCCCCCCGTGAGTACTTATTAACCTCCCGCGGTTAATAAGTACTCACGGGCGCGAAGCGCACAGGAAACTCCCAGCCTCCGTCCAGAGTCATCGGAGCGTACGGGACGAATCTTGGACGCATGACGACGAATTCCCTCTCCCGCGCACCGGGCGCCATGGGACGACTCGAGATCCCCGAAACCTCCGAGACCGCGCCCGTGCTCGACGTTGTCGTGCCGGTCTACAACGAGGAAGCCGGACTCGAACGTTGCGTGCGGCGGCTGCGGCGGCACCTCGACGAGAACGTTCCCTACTCCGCCCGCATCACCATCGCCGATAACGCCAGCGTCGACGCCACCCTCGCCGTGGCGCACCGGCTGGCCGCCGAGATCGACGGCATCCACGTCGTGCACCTCGACGAGAAGGGGCGAGGCCGCGCTCTGCGCGCGGTGTGGAGTGCCTCCGACGCCGAGGTGGTGGCGTACATGGACGTCGACCTGTCGACGGACCTCAACGCCCTGATGCCGCTCATCGCGCCCTTGCTGTCGGGGCATTCGGACCTCGCGATCGGTTCCCGCCTCGCCCGCTCGTCGCGGGTGGTCCGGGGACCGAAGCGCGAGTTCATCTCCCGCAGCTACAACCTCATCCTCCGCAGCGCACTGCACGCGCGGTTCTCCGACGCGCAGTGCGGGTTCAAGGCGATGCGGGCGGACGTCGCGCAGCGCCTGCTGCCGCTGGTCGAGGACACTGGGTGGTTCTTCGACACCGAGTTGCTGGTGCTCGCGGAACGTGCCGGCCTCCGCATCCACGAGGTCCCCGTCGACTGGGTCGACGACCCGGACAGTCGCGTCGACATCGTCGCGACCGCCGTCGCCGACCTCAAGGGCGTGTGGCGGGTGGGCCGGGCACTGTCCACCGGATCGCTGCCCATCGGCAGCCTGCGCGACAGTTTCGGGCGCGAGCCGCTGGTGCCCGGAGTTCCCCGCGGCATGGTCGGGCAGTTGGCCCGGTTCGCCGTGATCGGCGTCGCGTCCACCGTCGCGTACGCGCTGCTCTACCTGATCCTGCATCCGATCGTGGGTGCGCAGTGGGCCAACGCCGTCTCACTGCTCGTCACCGCTGTGCTCAACACGGCGGCGAACCGCGCGTTCACCTTCGGTGTCCGCGGATCCGAGGGTGCCGCCCGGCATCAGATGCAGGGTCTGCTCGTGTTCGCCTTCGGACTGCTGCTCACCAGCGGTTCGCTGTACGTCCTCCACTCGGCGGCCCCGGACGTGTCCAAGCACGTCGAACTCGCCGTCCTCGTTCTCGCCAATCTCGTTGCCACCATCAGCCGTTTCATAGCCCTTCGCTGGGTCTTCAGGAACGCACGCCCCGAAGGAGTTCACGCATGACGACGACCCTCGAACAACCGAAGGTCGACGCGGCCGAACCACCTCCCGCCCGCAGGCGGTGGGAGACCTGGGCGCTCGCCGCACTGCTGGTCGGGACCGCGGTCGCGTACATCTGGGGGCTCGGCGCGTCCGGCTGGGCCAACTCGTTCTACGCGGCCGCGGTGCAGGCGGGTTCGGAGTCGTGGGAGGCGTTCTTCTTCGGATCCTCCGACGCCGCCAACTCCATCACCGTCGACAAGCCTCCGATGTCGCTGTGGCTGATGGCGCTGTCGGTGCGGGTCTTCGGGCTCAGCTCGTGGGCGATGCTGGTACCGCAGGCGCTGCTCGGTGTCGGTTCCGTCGCCCTGTTGTACGCCACGGTGAAGCGGTGGTTCGGCGCCCCGGCCGGTCTGCTCGCGGGTCTGGTGCTGGCGCTGACGCCGATCGCGGTGCTGATGTTCCGGTTCAACAACCCCGACGCCCTGCTGGTGTTGCTGATGATCGCCTCCGTGTGGGCGATGCTGCGGGCCGTGGAGGACGGACGCACCCGGTGGATGGTGCTGACCGGCGTGTTCGTCGGTCTGGGGTTCCTGACCAAGCAGCTTCAGGTGATGCTCGTCGTCCCGCCGCTCGCCCTGACCTATCTCGTCGCGGGACCGCCGAAGTTCGGCAAACGCCTCGCTCAGTGCTTCGCCGCGCTCGGCGCGATGATCGTCTCGGCGGGCTGGTGGTTGCTGATCGTCGAACTGTGGCCGGCGTCGTCGCGCCCTTGGATCGGTGGTTCGCAGAACAACTCGATCCTCGAACTCACGCTGGGCTACAACGGTCTCGGCCGGTTGAACGGTGAGGAGACCGGCAGTGTCATGCCCGGCGGCGGCAGTCGCGGGGACGCCGCAACGGCCATGGGCGGTGCCGGCGAGGCCATGGCGGGCGGCGGCTTCCCCGGAGGAGGAGCCCCCGGCGGTGGCGGTATGTGGGGCAGCACCGGCATCACGCGGATGTTCGAGTCGGCTCAGGGCGGTCAGATCGCCTGGCTCATCCCGGCCGCACTGATCCTGCTGGTCGCCGGTCTCGCACTGCGCGGCAGGGCGCCTCGCGTCGACACCCAGCGCGCGTCGTTCCTCGTGTGGGGTCTGTGGCTGCTCGTCACCGGACTGACGTTCAGCTTCATGGCGGGCATCTTCCACGCGTACTACACCGTCGCGCTCGCACCGGCCGTGGCCGCGCTGGTGGCGATCGGTTCGGTGACGCTGTGGCGTCGACGGGACACGCTGTGGGTGCGGGCGGTTCTCGCCGCGACATTGCTGGCCACCGCGGCCATGTCCTGGGTTCTGCTCGGACGCAGCGCGTCGTTCGTGCCGTGGCTGAAGTGGGCCGTGGTCGTCGTCGGCGTCGTCGCCGCGGTTGCCGTGCTGGTTCCGGCGCTGACCCGAGGCCGGATCGCGGCCGTCGTCGCGCTGGCCGCACTGTTCACCGGGCTCGCGGGACCGACGGCCTACGCCGTCGACACCATCGCGACGCCGCACACCGGTTCGATCGTCTCGGCCGGACCCAACGTCGAAGGCGCCCGCGGAGGCCCCGGCGGAATGGGTGGCCCCGGCGGCATGGACGGTGCCGGACGCATGGGCGGCCGCACCGACGGTGCCGCGGTGCCTACCGCACCGGGCGGTGCCGTCGCCGGCGCAACGGACGGCGCGGCGGCAGGAGCCCCCGACGGAATGGGCGGTATGGGTGCCATGGGCGGCGGCGCCGCCGGGGGACTGCTCTCCGGTAGCGAGCCGGGCGCGGAACTGGTGTCGTTGCTCGAACAGGATTCCGGCAATTACACCTGGGTGGCAGCGGCCATCGGATCCAACAGTGCGTCCGGCTACCAGCTCGCCACCGAGGACCCGGTCATGCCGATCGGCGGTTTCAACGGCAGCGATCCGTCACCCACGCTGGAGCAGTTCCAGCAGTACGTGGCGGACGGCAAGATCCACTACTTCATCGCCGGCGGCCGAGGCGGCGGAATGGGTGGAGACGGAACGGCATCGGAGATCTCCACCTGGGTGCAGGAGAACTTCACCGCCGTCACCGTCGACGGCGTGACCCTGTACGACCTCACGTCCTGACCGAAACCCCCTGTGAGTACTTGTTAACCGCCCGCGGTTAACAAGTACTCACAGCTGTGTCAGACGTCGAACGAGATCTCGGGCGTGCGGCAGATCAGCAACCTCCGCACGAGGCCCGAATCGTCGAGTTGCGCCGACGTGTTGAACGAGGCCTCGAATTCGCCGTTCCGGGTGGTGCGTCCCAGCGCCAGTTCGACGTCTCCCACACGAGCACCCGCGAGGACCTCGTGGACGAGCACACTCTTCTCGCGTTGCTGCAGGTACTCGACGAGTCCGGCGCGATCCCCGACGAATTCGGCGGCATTCCCTCCGCCGGTGGAGAATTGAACCGACATCCGGAAATCGTCGGTGATCATGTTCAGGACGCGGTCGGGATCGTCCGAATCCATGATCGCGAACCACGCGACCAGCACGGGAGTCGCAGAAGTCGTCTCGTTCAGTTCAGTCGCGCTTCCCATGGGCCAACTCCTTTGTGAGAATGCTGAATTCCGTGTCGAAGGACACCTCGTACGCGTCGACGGCGCCATCGCTGTCGAGGTGCATCGCGGCGAGGAAGTAGCCGGTTGTCTTCACGTCGTTCTCGACGACGGAACCGTAGGCGAACTGGACGTCGCCGGCGCTGCTCGTTCGGAGCAGCACGTGTCGTCGATCGACCGGGGGCCGTCCCCTCAGGTAGTCGAGCATGTCGGCGCGGCTGTACCCCCGGCGGACGGTACCCGGGAGGACTATGGCGAACTCGATCGATTCGTCGAGCAGGGCAACTGCGTCGTCGATCCGGCCGCTGTCGAGGATCGCGTAGTACCGCTCGATCACGAGTGCATCGGTCATGAAATGAACTTAGTTCAACGCAACGCCGCTTGTCGAGACTCCTTGCCGCGACGGCTGCAGCGAAACTAAACTGAACTCACGTCAATTTGAGGAGAGTTCCATGCCGTCGCCCCATTCCCATCCCTGGCCCGAGACCGAACCCCCGGCGATGACGCCTGTCGCCGAGCACGACGATATCCGGGCGGTGGTCCGCCAATTGCTGGATCGGCATTCGACGCTCGAGGCCGGCAGACTCGCCGCCGAGTCGGAAATCGGCTATTCAACCGAGTTGTGGTCGCTTCTCGTCGAGGAGATGAACGTCGCCGCCCTGACGGTGCCGGAGGATCGCGGCGGTCTGGGTTACGGCGTGGTCGAACTCGGGATCGTTCTCGAAGAATGCGGGCGCGCGCTGGTCTGCGAACCCGTACTCACGTCCGCGACACTGGGAGTGCAGGCCCTGCTCGCCGCCGACAGGTGCCCGCAGGTCGACGAACTGTTGGGGCGAGTCGTCCAGGGCGAACTCGTCGCAACCGTGACAGCCCTGAGCGCGGAGACCGATTTCGTCGACGCCACCCGAACCGGAGGTCGCTGGTCGGTGTCCGGCCGCGCGACCAATGTCGTGCAGGGCGGCGCGGCCGATATCGTCGTGTTACTCGGGCGCGGTGACGAGGGACCCGGCCTCTACGCGGTCGATCTGCGGACCGCCCCGGTGCGGCGCACGGAGCTTCCGGTCATCGATCCCAGTCGGCGGCAGGCGAATCTGCTCTTCGACGATGCGGCCGCGGTGCGTCTCGTCGGATCCGGCGACGCACTGCGGGCGGCCGCATCGCTGCGGAGCCTGGGAGTGATCGGGCTGGCGTGCGAACATGTGGGGATTGTCGATCGTTTACTCGAAAGCACAACGGAATACACGATGCAGCGCCATCAGTTCGGGCGAGCGATCGGCTCCTTCCAGGCCGTCAAGCATCGACTGGCCAACACTTTGGTCGAGTTGGAGAAGGCGCGATCGGCGGCGCGATATGCGGCCGCCGTGTTCTCGGAAGACCCGGACTCCGCGGCGCTCCCGGCCGCGGTCGCGGGAGCGATCTGCACCGAGGCCGCGATTGCCACCGCCCTCGAGGCCGTGCAACTGCATGGCGGTGTCGGCTTCACCTGGGAACATGCGGCGCATTCCTACGTTCGCCGCGCGCTCGGCGACGAACCGCTTCTCGGTGATTCGCGGGCACACCGCAGTCGCGTCGCGGATCTCGTCGGGCTCTGAATCGGGGGCGCCTGCCCTCGGCTGAATCGAAACCTCTTGCCCCGCCCTATTGACGGACCATCTCCCACCCAGTAGAACTGAAGTGAATCCAGTTCAGTTTCTCCCCTCGAAAGGACACCGACATGGTGGACACCGACCACATCGTGCTCGAGAAGGACGGCGACGTCGCCCGTGTGTGGCTCAACCGCCCGCACAAGAAGAACGCGGTCACCGTCGAGCTGCTGCATCGCCTCGACGAGATCATCGTGGAGGTCGACAACGACCCCAGCCTCAAGGTGCTCGTCCTGCGTGGACGTGACGGCACCTTCTGCTCGGGCTTCGATCTCGACGAACTGCGGGAGAAGTACGTCGGCTCCACCACCGCGATGGACGTCGCCGTGCTGTCCGCCAGGGTCTGCGACCGCCTGTACTCGATGAACACGCCGTCTGTCGCGGTTCTCGAAGGCTTCGTCACCGCAGGCGGTTTCGAGCTCATGATCTCCTGCGACTTCGCCATCGCCGCCGAGGACGCCCGGATCGGCGACTTCCACATCCGTCGCGCGCTGTTCGGTGGGGCAGGCCCGATCTACCGGCTCCCGCGGATGATCGGAATTCGAAAGACCAAGGAGCTCATGCTGACCGGCAAACTCCTGACCGGCAAGGAGGCGGAGGCCTTCGACCTGATCAACGCGTCGGCGCCGGCCGAGGACCTCGACAAGCTTCTCGCCGAGTTCATCGCCCCGATCGTCGACAAGAGCCCGTTCATGATGAAGCTCACGAAGATGTGCATCGACCGCGGTCTCGACGCGGACATCCAGTCGCTGATGGTGATGGAGCACCTCGCCGTCGGCAACGCGCTGCAGTCCGAGGACGCGCGAGAAGGCGTGAACGCCTTCCTCGAAAAGCGTGACCCGGTCTGGGTCGGTCGCTGATCCGAACGCCGTCGACGAATCCCGAGGAGAGAATGAGGATGGGCGAGACACATACCGCGCCTGCGCTCGGCGCGAGCCGGTGCTCCCACTGCTCGACTGTCGCGTTCCCGGCCACCGGCCTGTGCTCGCAGTGCTCACGACCGGCGATGTCGCCGTTCACGCTCAGCACACGCGGAACGGTCTGGGCGTACACGGTTCAGCGGTTCGCCCCGAAATCCCCGCCGTACGTCCCGCCGCCGAACGGTTTCGCGCCGTTCGCCGTCGGATACGTCGAACTCCCCGAGGGAATCAAGATCGAAGCCGTGCTCGAATGCCACGACTTCGACGAGTTGGACGACGGGGCGCCGGTGACCTTGATCGCCACGGCGCCGGTGCCCCGGTTCGCCACCGACGCCTATCTGAAGGAGACCCGCTGATGTCCACCGTGTCGATCATCGGGGCCGGACTCTCGAAGTTCGGCCGTCAGCCGGGCAAGAGCGGTCGCGAGCTGGCCCTGGACGCAATCGCGTCCGCCTTGGCCGACGCCGGCATCGCGTGGACCGATGTTCAGGTCGCATTCGGTGGCAGCGACGGTTCCGGGCTCGCCGACACCCTGGTCGCCGAACTCGGGCTCACCGGCATACCCTTCACCAACGTCAAGAACGGTTGCGCGACCGGCGGTAGCGCGCTGGTGTCGGCCGTCAACGCGATTCGCGCGGGTGCCGCCGACATCGCGCTCGCCGTCGGCTTCGACAAACATCCGCGCGGCGCCTTCGACCCGGCACCGGAGGATTGGGGCCTGCCCCTCGGCTACGGCGAGGCGGGCCTGATGGTCACCACCCAGTTCTTCGGCATCAAGATCGCGCGGTACATGCGCGAACACGCGATCAGCGCACCGACTCTGGCCGCCGTGGCGGAGAAGGCGTACCGCAACGGCTCGCTGAACCCGAATGCCTGGCGCCGCGAACCGATGTCCGCTGAGGCGATCGCCGCAGCGGACATGGTCAACGACCCGCTCACTCGATACATGTTCTGTTCTCCCGGCGAGGGCGGTGCCGCCGTCATCGTGGCGAGTGAGGCTGCAGTCCGGCGCCTCGGCGGCAGACCCGTTCAACTACGGGGCATTTCGGCGGGCACCCGCCGCTTCGGCTCCTTCGAGGTGTTCGGTCCGTCGATACAGGGCGAGGGAACCCCTTCGAGCGTAAGTGCGTCCACCGCTGCCGCCGCGTTCGAGCAGGCCGGACTCGGTCCGTCCGATGTGGACGTCGCGCAACTCCAGGACACGGAGAGCGGCGCCGAGATCATGCACATGGCCGAGTGCGGATTCTGCGAGCACGGCGAACAGGAGAAACTGATCGCGGCCGGCGAGACGGAGATCGGTGGCCGGATCCCCATCAACACCGACGGCGGATGCATCGCCAACGGGGAACCGATCGGCGCCTCCGGCCTCCGGCAGCTACACGAGATCGTCACGCAGTTGCGCGGGGAGGCCGGTGCCCGACAGGTTCCCGGACACCCGCGCATCGGATTCACCCATGTCTACGGTGCGCCCGGAATCAGCGCCTGCACCGTCCTGTCCGTCTGAGGAAGAGCTATGAATCAAGCAACGATGCCCGACCTGGACCAGTTCGTGGACGAAGCGCGGGCGTGGCTGAGAACCGTCGCCGAACCGCGCACCCAGATCAAGTGGGGGGTGGGATCCGACTCCGTCGCCGTCTTCGAGAATTGGACCGCGGAGCAGGAGCGCGACGAGACCGACCATATCCGGGCGTACGAGCAGACGAAGTTCGACGCCGGCTGGGGCTCGATGAATTGGCCGGACGAGTACGGTGGCCGTGGCCTGCCGATGTCCTACGTCCTTGCGTTCCGTCGGGAGGAGAACTGTTTCGACGTGCCGCGCCGGACCGAAATGTTCTCGGTGACGCAGCAACTGGTGGCCCCGGCAATCGCCCAGTGGGGAACACCGGAACAGTGCGAGCGGTATGTGCGCGCGATGCTCCGGACCGATATCATTGCCTGTCAGCTGTTTTCGGAGACCGAAGCCGGATCCGACCTTGCCGCCGTCCGGACGAGGGCAGTCGAACGGAATGGCCGCTGGACGATCACCGGGCACAAGGTGTGGACGTCCGGCGCCCGCGTCGCCGATGTGGGGGTGGCGGTGTGCCGCACCGACCCCGACGCGCCCAAACACGCAGGACTCACGGTGTTCCTGGTTCCGATGGATGCTCCCGGGGTCACCGTCCGGCCGATCCGCCAGATGACCGGGGGCAGTTCCTTCAACGAGGTCTATCTCGACGGTGTCGAACTGTCGGACGACCACCGGTTGGGTCCGGTGGGGGAGGGGTGGCCGGTCGCCTTGACGGTGCTGGCGGCAGAGCGACTCGATGCCGGGAACCTGGGTCTGGCCAACGCCGATCACGCCGTCGAACTCGCCCGTCACCTGGACCGGCAGCTGACCGAAATCGAGCGTGACAAGGTCGCGGATCTCGTGACCCGCAGCTATGTCCAGCGCGTGACCGGTATGCGGGTGGCCGCGGCAGTGGTCGCCGACAAGGACCCCGGACCCGAGGCATCGGTGGGCAAATTGCTCGCCACGGACACCATGGCGCGTACGTCGGAGGTTGTCCGGCTGTTGCTGGGGCGCGATCTGATTGCCGACTCGGGCGAGTGGGGAACGTTCGCATGGACGGAGCATGTGCTCGGCGCACCCGGGTACCGGATCGCGGGCGGCACCGACGAGATCCAGCGCAACATCCTCGCCGAGCGTGTTCTCGGTCTGCCGAGGGAGCCGCGCCGATGACGACGAACAGCACACTCGGCGTCCGGGTAGCCCAGCGCTTGCGCGAGCAGAGCCCCGGCCTCGACGTCGGCACACTCGAGCCGCTCCTCGGTGGCCATTCCGGATTGACATACAAAGTGCAGACCAGCGACGGCGACCTCGTGGTCAAGGCGGTTCCCGAGGGGCAACGCCCCATCGGGCGGCACGATATGGTGCGCCAGGCAAGAATCATGGAAACACTCGGTGCGACAGAGGTTCCCGTTCCTCGCATCGTCGCGGTCGACGAGGACGGGCCGGCGTGGTTCGCGATGGAGTGCGTGGCCGGGGAATCGCTCGAGCCGGTGCTCGATTCTCCGCCGGTCGAACCCGCTGTCGCGGCAGCGCGGATGCGCCGGGCCGCCGCGGTGCTGCCGCTGCTGCACGCGGTGCCGGTCGACACGATCCCGGCGGCCGGGGACCCGTTGTCACCCGGTGCGGAGCTGGCGCGGTGGAAACGCACCCTGGACGCCGTTCCTCCCGACCTCGTCAGCGGCGGCGACGAACTACTACGCCTCCTCGCCGCCGATCTCCCCGACGCGCTGGCACCGACGTTGGTGCACGGCGATTACCGGCTCGGCAACATCATTGCGCGTGACACCGAGCCCGCGGCTTTGATCGACTGGGAGATCTGGAGCCTGGGCGATCCGCGGGTCGAATTGGGCTGGTTCCTCGTCTTCGCCGACGGGGCGAATTTTCCCGGGGTGGGACGCGCGGTGCCGGACCTGCCGTCCGCGGACGAACTGATCGACCTCTACACCGGGGATCACCCGGCGCTGCCGGATATGAACTGGTTCAACGCGCTCGGCCGTCTGAAGATGGCGGCGATCATGGGCCACAACTTGCGCCGGCACCGTGAGGGCCGTCACCACGACCCCGACCAGGAACGGCTGCCCGACACCATCTCGCAGCTCATCCGCAGCGGAACCGCGCTACTTGCCTGATCAACCTCCGATCATCGCGTGACGCGATGACGGAACAGAGAGGACCTCACGTGGACTTCGAATACTCCGCGCGCACCGAGCAACTGCTCGAGCAGCTGCGGAACTTCATGGAAGAGCACGTCTATCCGGCCGAGGCCGTGTACGACGAGCAGATCAAGTCGAACGACAACCCACACGAGCAGCCCAAGGTCATGCTGGACCTGCAGGCGAAGGCGCGCGAGCTCGGATTGTGGAATCTCTTCATGACGCACGGCGAGTGGGGCGCCGGTCTCACCAACCTCGAGTACGCCCCGCTCGCCGAACTGGTCGGACGCTCGGTGATCGGCAACGAAGCCATCAACTGTTCGGCGCCCGACACCGGCAACATGGAGATCCTCGCCATGTACGGCACCGAGCAACAGCAGTCCCGGTGGCTCGCGCCGCTCCTCGACTGCACGATCCGGTCGGCGTTCGCCATGACGGAACCGGATGTGGCGAGCTCGGACGCCACCAATATCACGTCGACCATCCGCCGGGACGGCGACGAATACGTCCTGAACGGCCGGAAGTGGTACACCTCGGGCATTCTCGACCCCGACTGCAAGCTCGTCATCTTCATGGGCAAGTCCGATCCCGACGCTCCGACCTACCGGCAGCAGAGCATGATCCTGGTGCCCGCGGATTCTCCCGGTATCGAGGTGCTCCGCGATCTGCCCATGTTCGGGTACCGCGACCGGCTCGGTCACGGCGAGGTCCAGTTCACGGACGTCCGGGTGCCTGCCGATCACATGCTCGGCGCCGAGGGCGACGGTTTCGCGATCGCGCAGGGCAGGCTGGGGCCGGGCCGCATGCACTACGCGATGCGGGCGATCGGCATGGCCGAGCGCGCCCTCGAGCTGATGTGCCGACGAGCTCTGCAGCGCAATGCCTTCGGTGCGCCGCTCGCCGACCGCGGTGTGGTACGGGAGTGGATCGCACGCAGCCGGATGGAGATCGACCAGATCCGGCTGCTGGTTCTCCAGTCGTCGTGGCTGATGGACACCCGGGGCAACGCCGCGGCCCGGTCGGAAGTCGCCGCGATCAAGGTCGCGGCCATGGAGGTCGCTCATCGAGTGGTCGACCATGCCGTCCAGACCTACGGCGCGGCAGGGGTGAGTGACGACACGATCCTGGCCCGGCTGTATGCGATCACCCGGGCGCTGCAGATCGCCGACGGTCCGAACGAAGTCCATCTGCGCACCATCGCGCGCCTCGAACTGAAGAAGTACGCATGAATGCACCGCGAGAACTGACAGGCAAGGTCGCACTCGTCACGGGGGCCACCCGTGGGCTCGGATACGCCATCGCCAGCGGGCTGGCCGCCGCGGGGGCCACGGTGATCGTGTCGAGTCGCAAGGAGGACGCGTGCATCTCCGCGGCCCTCGCGATCACGAGGGACACCGGTGGCATCGCCGAACCGCTCGCACTGCACGTCGGGAAGTGGGACGCGATCGAACTCGCCGTCGACCACATTCTCGCGCAGTTCGGGAGCCTCGACATCGTCGTCAACAACGCCGGCATCGCACCTCTCTCGCCGAACCTCGAGTCGGTCTCCGAGTCGCTCTTCGACAAGACGATCGAGGTCAACCTCAAGGGCCCGTTCCGGCTCATGGCGGTGGCCGGTGCCAGGATGAGCGCGGCCGGGGGCGGTTCGATCATCAACATCTCGAGCATCGGGGCATTGCGGCCCAGCCCGCCGGAGGCGATGTACGCGGCATCGAAGAACGGTCTCAACGCGCTGACGATGGCCTTCGCTCAGGAATACGCGCCCCGGGTACGGGTGAACTGCATCATGCCGGGCGGATTCGCGACCGACATGGCGGCGGATTGGGACGACGAGTTCGTCGGCAAGATCATCGACCGACTCCCTGCCGGCCGCCTGGGGCACCCGGACGAAATCGCCGGTCTCGTCGTGCATCTGGCGGGCGACCGTGCCGGTTACACCACGGGTGCCGTCATCCCGGTAGACGGCGGGCGCACGGCCGTCTACTGACGCGCGCGTGCCACGAACACGAGTAGGAGCCAACCACATGCAGGTACCCGAGCTGTTCCAGCTGAGCGGTCGCGTCGCCGTCGTCACGGGTGCGTCGTCCGGACTGGGAACGGGATTCGCGCGGACACTGGCGTCGGCGGGCGCGACGGTCTTCGCGGCCGCCCGCCGTGTCGAGCGCCTCGCGGCGCTGGCCGACGAGGTCGAGGGGGTCGTCCCCGTCGAGTGCGACATCACCGTGGACGCGGATCGGCGCTCGCTGGTCGATCGGGTACTCGCGGAGGCCGGACGAATCGACGTCCTCGTCAACAACGCAGGCAGACCCGGCAGGCCGAACGCCGAGGACGAGAGCCCGGAGGAATTCTCCTCGATTCTCGACGTCAATCTGGCCGCGGGATTTCATCTCGCCACGTCCGTCGCCTCGACCACACCGGCAGGCGAGGCCGCGTCGATCATCAATATCTCCTCGGTCGTCGGGCTGGTGTCGACGGCACCCATCGGCGGGGCGAGCTATGCGGCATCGAAAGCCGGCGTGCTCGGACTGACCCGCGAACTCGCCGGGCAGTGGGGCAGGCGTGGGATCCGCGTGAACGCCATCGTGCCGGGCTGGTTCGACACGGAAATGACCGATGGATTGTTCAGCAACCAGCGCTCGGCGGACTGGGTGCGCCGCAACACGATGCTCGCCCGCGGCGGACGCCCCGGTGAAGTGGACGGGGCCGTGCTCTTCCTGGCGTCGGACGCGTCGTCGTACGTCACAGGCCAGACTCTGGTGGTCGATGGCGGCTGGACCGCCCGGTAGGCAAAGGTGACACTCATGGCAGTTCCGACGATGCGCGCAGTACGCCTGACCGGCTGGGGTGACGGTGCACGGGTTGTGCGCATCCCGGTTCCCGAACCGCGGGGGCATCAGCTGCTTCTCCGGGTCGAGGCCGCCGGGCTGTGCAGATCCGATCTGCACGTGATGGACGCACCCGCGGGAGTATTCGACTATCCCCTTCCGTTCACGCTCGGGCACGAGGTGGCGGGAACCGTCGTCGGTGCGGGCCCGTCGGCGGACAAGTCCTGGATCGGCGAGTCCGTCGTCGTCCATGGTGTCTGGTCGTGCGGGCAATGCCGCAACTGCCGCCGAAGTCGGGAGAACTATTGCTTCGAACTGAGCCCACGCGAGGACGGTCGTCTCACCGCGATCGGCAACGGCATCGGGTATGACGGCGGTCTGGCCGACACCATGATCGTTCCATCGGAGCGGTGCCTGGTCCGTACCCACGGGCTCGCTCCCGAGAGCGCCGCCCCACTCGCCGATGCCGCCCTGACGGCCTATCACGCAATCCGTACCAACCGGGACGTCGTCGACGCCGACTCCGTGTCCGTGGTGGTCGGTGTCGGGGGACTGGGCCACCTCGCGATCCAGGTTCTTCGCGCACTAGGCGCGGGAACGATCGTCGCGGTCGATCCGCGGGCAAGTTCGCGCGACCTCGCGCGTCGATTGGGGGCGGACGTGGCGGTGTCGGACATCGCGGAGGTTGCGACCTTGCGGTCCGGCGTGGCCCGGCGTCACTGCGCTGATGTGGTCTTCGATTTCGTCGGAGCGCCGGACACGATGGAATCGGCGGCACAGTTGCTCGCCCCCGGGGGCCGACTGGTCACCGTCGGCAGCGCCGGCGGTCGGCTCACGGTGGGAAAAGACGTGGGACTCGCGGCGGGGTGGCAGGTGACTGCGCCGTTCTGGGGAACTCGAGCGGACCTCGAGGCCGTGGTCGACCTCGCGAACCGGGGCCTGCTGGCCGTCGAGGCGACCGCGTACCCGTTGGACGACGTTCTCGACGTGTATTCGAAGTTGCGCCGCGGCGAGATCACCGGGAGGGCCGTCGTGATCCCGTGACGGACGAAAAGCTGGGCGCGGTGCGCGTCGTAGTCAATAATGAAACTAGTTCACTTCAATGAAAGGGTCGGCGGAATGTGGGAGCTGGCACGCGAATTCGTTGCTCGCGCAGCGAATTCTCCGGATGACATCGCAGTCGTCGATGCGACGGGGGAGCACACGGTGGCGGAGGTGGTCGCGGCGGCAACCGGGCTCGCCGCCCAACTGAACGCCGCGACGGGTGGCTCACCGACGGTGTTGGTGCAGGCCGACAACACGTGGCGCACACTCGCCGCGGCCATCGCCGTCGGACTGCGCGGCGGCCTGATCGCGGTGTTCAGCCGACATGCCACCCCGTCGGAGTTCGCCGTGGCCCTGAACGATATCGCACCCGACGTGGTGATCGCCGACCGGCAGTCGCTCTCGCACTGGGGTGTACCGGAGGACCGCTTCTGCGAGGAGGCGGCCGCGCCGGCCGGCTGGGTGATGCGCTGGTCGCGATCACCGGTCAGCGACGTCGAGCGATGGAACGGCGGGATCGCGATCGCGATGACGTCCGGGTCGACCGGACATCCCAAGTGCGTGGTGCAGTCCGAATCCGCAATCCGGTACGCCTGCCGTTGCACGGTCGAGGCGGTCGGCCTCGAACCTGGAGATCCTGTCGCGGCGTTCGTGCCACTGTCGTCGGTAGCCGCTTTCTGCTTCGGGCTCTATCTCCCCGCCATGCTGGCCGCGCCGATGGTCTGCATGGACGGCTGGAAGCCTGCGACAGCCCTCCAGATCGTCCGGGAACACCGGGTCGCGTGGACGATGCTCGTCCCGACCATGGCGCTTCAGCTGGCCGTTGCGCCGGATGCTGCGGGAGCGCTGACGTCGCTGCGCGCAATGACCGTCGGCGGTGGTCCCATGGATGCCGGCGCGCTCGGTCGCGCCGAACAGACCCTCGGCACCACGTTCCTGCGTGTGTTCGGTATGTCCGAGTGTCTCGGGCACACGACCCCGCTGCCCGCGGACGAACCGGGCGTCCGCCTGGGGCGGGACGGTCGTCCCTTCCCCGGGACCGTCGTCCGGGCGGTCGACGCACACGGCACTCCTCTGCCACCGGGCCGCGTGGGCGATGCCCAGGTCATGGGTCCCTCCCTCTTCGTCGGCTATGCACGGTCAGGGGTTCCCGCGCCCCCCGAACTCACCGCGGACGGATTCCTGCCCACCGGCGACCTCGTCGAAGTCGCGGAGGACGGCACCATCCGGGTCATGGGGCGCCAGAAGCAGATCATCATTCGCGGGGGCCGCAACATCGACATCAACGAGGTCGAGGCCGCGATCGCACGCATCCCGACCGTGTCCCAGGTGTGTGTGGTCCCGGTTCCGGACGAGCTACTCGGTGAGCGTGCTGCGGCCCTGGTCGTGAGTACCGGCGATCCGATCACCCTCGACGAGGTCGTCGCATATCTCGGAGACATCGAATTCCCGAAGTTCAAGTGGCCGGAGTTCGTCTTCGCGATCGACGATCTGCCGCAGAATCGGGTGGGGAAGCTGTCTCGGCCGGATGCGGTAGTTCTTGCAACACGCCTGCTCGCGGGTACCGACAGCCACTCATATTGACCCGACTTCACCTCAGTTCAGGTAGTCTCTGAGGTACCGACCCGAACAAACAGATGGATGGGGGACTCGTGTCCGTAGAAGCCATGACGCTCCGCGATGGTCCGCGTTCGAAGCGCGGGCTCATTCTGACGGCCGCGATCGAACGCTTCGGGGAGGTCGGCTTCGAGCACACGAAGTGGGCGTCGATTGCCGACGAGGTGGGCATCGGCCAGACGGCGCTCTATCACTATTTCGAGTCGAAGGGTCACTGCCTGCTGACCATCATGCGTCTCGAACTGGCGCAGTCGCTCGAGCGATTCACCGCCGCGATCGAGGGCGTCGACGACCCGGTCGAGGCGTTGAGTGCCGCCGTCACCAGCGCTCTGGAAGCGACCCCGCGGGACGCCCTTCAGCGGCGCATCCTTCAAAGCCACATGGATCTGCTCGCCACTCCCCGCCAATCGGAGAAGGAAGAGGCCGAGCGTCAGACCTCGCGCGCGCTGGTGAACTCGATCGAAGAAGAATGGTCTCTTCTCATTGCGCGGGGGATGGGTGCGGGCGTATTCGCCGACAGTGATCCACGATTGATGGCCCGGCTGATTCTCGGACTCGTCGTCAGTGTGTGGCGGTGGTATCGACCCGGCGGGGACATGACCCTCGACCAGCTCAACCAGCACGTTCGCGACGCCACCCTGCGCATCGTCCGCGCGTAACGCGGACGTGTGCGGAGGGGTGGTTTTTCTTACTCTCGATATTTGAACTAAATTCAGGTCAGTTATGGAGTGATGATGTACAACTTGATCGTCTTGGCCGCTCGTCCGCACGACTGGAGCCATGAGCAGTTCATCGAGTGGTGGCGCGGTGAACATGCCGACGTGACCTACCCGCTGCCGGGCCTGCGGCGCTGGCAGCACACCGAGGTGCTCGACGCCATGGACGACCGGTCCCGGGAATGGGACGGCGTCTCGATTCTGAGCTTCGACTCCCGCGAGGACCTCGATGCCGCACTCGCCAGCCCGGAATGGCAAGCCGCAGTAGACAACGTCGGCCAGATGCGTGGAAAGCGCATCCTCGTCATGGGGGAGGAGAAAACGATGGTCGAAGTGGACAACGGTGAATCATGAGGGCGCACTGGATGGAACCGGGCTGCTACGAGGTGGCGCCCGGTGTGCATCGAGTGCCCCTCCAGATGCCGGGCGACGGCCTGGGAGCAGTGAACGTCTATGCCCTCGAGACCGAGGACGGGCTTGCCCTCATCGACGGCGGCTGGCGAGTCGGCACGACCTTCGACGAGATGGAGCGCGCACTGCTCCACATCGGTCACAGTACCGAGCAGATTCACGACATCTATGTCACCCACGTGCACCGCGATCACTACACGTTCGCGATCGAACTCCGCCGCCGTCACGGCTCCCGCGTCCACCTCGGCGTGGCCGAGGCTGACGGATTGGCGGCCGTCAGTGCACTCGGCAGTAACGTGCCGACGGACTCGCTGCACGAACTCCGCCGCGCCGGTGCCCCTCTCCTGGCAGACACGGTCGAGGTCATGACCGCCGCGGAACCGTTCCACCCCTCGGACTGGGAACAGCCCGACCACTGGCTCACCGCAGGTCCGCTTCGGATCGGACGGCGCACACTCGACGTGGTGCACACGCCCGGCCACACGAAGGGGCACATGGTTTTCCACGACGACGAGCAGGGGGTGCTCTTCAGTGGCGACCACGTCCTGCCCACGATCACGCCGTCGATCGGCTTCGAACTCGGCGACTGGGATCTGCCGTTGGGGCGCTACCTCGAGTCGCTGACCCGACTGCTCGAACGCCCCGACTCGCGACTGCTTCCGGCGCACGGAGATCCGGCACCGAGTGTGCACCTGCGCGTCGAAGAACTTCTCGCGCATCATGACCGGCGCTTCATGACCATGCACGACGCGCTGGTCTCGCTCGGGCCGGCGACCGCGATTGCCGTCGCGGACGCGGTTACGTGGACGCGTCGCGAGAGGCCGTTCTCCACCCTCGACCCGTTCAATCAAATGATCGCGACCTGTGAGACCCTCGCCCACCTCGACACGTTGGTCGATCGCGGCCGGCTCACAGTCCGAAGACGAGGCGACAGCGACGTGTTCTCCGTCGTCTGACTGCGGAAGGATTCCCATGCAGAGTCATGAGCTGAAACTGGCGCGCCATCCCCGGGGGAAGGTCCGGCCGTCGGACTTCCACCTCGACGTGGTGACGGTTCCCGGAGAACTCGCGCCCGGCGACATTCTCGTGCGCAACTCGTGGTCGTCGATCGACCCGTCTGTCAGGATGCGTCTCGGCCCCACCGGCCCCGCGGGCTACCTCCCACCGTTCCGCATCGGGGAGACGCTGAGCGGGTTGGCCGTCGGCGAGGTACTCGAGTCCCGTGACCCCGGCTTCGAGAAGGGCGACACGGTTCTGCACATCAAGGGTTTTCGCGAGTTCGCGGTGGTCCGGCAGGGGAGCGAAACCTTGGCCGGGGCCGGTGGCGTGACACGTCTCGACACGAGCGTGCACCCGCCGCAATCCTATCTCGGAGCGCTGGGCAGTTCCGGGCTCACGGCGTACGTGGGATTGCAGTGCATCGGTGGACTCACGAGCGGAGACGTCGTGTGGATCTCCTCGGCCGCGGGTGCGGTCGGCAGCCTCGCCGCGCAGATCGCGAAGCTCCGAGGTCACTACGTGGTCGGCAGCACCGGTTCCGGCGAGAAGGTCACGTTCCTGCTGGACGAGGTGAAACTCGATGCCGCATTCGACTACCACAGCCCGGACCTGGCCGGAGCGCTCGCAAACGCGGCACCAGACGGCATCGACCTGTATTTCGACAACGTGGGTGGAACGCATCTCGAGGCCGCCCTGTATCACCTTCGGCCAGGCGGCCGGGTGGCCATGGCGGGAGCCGTCGCCTCCTATGACGCGGACACGGCGGCACCGAGTCCGGGCAATCTTTTTCAGATCGTGGCGAAGAACCTGACGGTGCGGGGTTTCCGGGCCGGAGCGTACGACCATCTGCTCGGCGACATGCGGGACGAGGTCGGGAGCTACCTCCGTGACGGTCGCCTCGTTGTCGAGGAGACCGTGTTCGACGGCCTCGGGTCGGCGCCGGACGCCATCGTCGCGATGCTGCACGGCCGCACCGTGGGAAAGACGCTGTGCCGCTTACGCTGATGCTCCAGCGGCTACACCGAAGAATATGGCCCCCGCATCACGCGGGGGCCATATTCGTCTGTCTCGCTCAGGCCGCAGTCCACCCGCCGTCGGCGTAGATCTCCGAGCCGGTGACGAAGGTGGAGTCGTCGCCCGCCAGGAAGGCAACGACGGCCGCGATCTCCTCACCCCGCCCGAGGCGACCCATCGGGGTGCCGGCCAGCATCTCGCGGTGACGCTCGCTGCCCTCCCAGCGCTCGAGCAGTGGGGGCGTACCGATGAATCCCGGATGCAGAGAGTTGACGCGCACTCCCGCTTTCGCCCAATGCAGGGCGGCGTTCTTGGTCATCGTGCGGACTGCGCCTTTGGCGGCTGCATAGGCAACGCTGTTGCCCAGACCGCCCACCGTTCCCAGTATCGAGCACATGTTCACGATCGAACCGCCGCCGCTCCGCTCGATCAGCGGGCCGGCATGTTTCATGCCCAGCCACGTGCCGGTCTGGCCGACCCCGATGACCCGGTCCCAGTGTGATCGGGTTTCCTCGTCGACGGTGGCGACGCTGCCGATGGCGGCGTTGTTGACCAAGGCGTGCAGCGCGCCGAACGTGCTCTCGGTTGCTGCCACGACGTCTTCCCACTGCCTCTCGGACGAGACCTCGAGGGCGAGCGCCGCATGTCGCTCGGGCTGGGTGAGCGTATCGAGCAAGTCCTGGCAGGCTGATTTCTCGAGATCGGTGACGACGACGTGAGCGCCCTCGTCGGCGAGCCTTCGGACGATCTCGGCGCCGATACCGCCGGTCGCCCCCGTCAGCAGGACGACCTTGTCGCGCAGTCGGTCAGGGCCGACAGTCATCTGGACTCCTTGTCACTCGTTCGGCTCGGGCAGGTAGATCGACATCAGAGGTTGCTCAATACGTTTCGGCCACCGACGAGCATCGCGACCACGACACCGATGCTGGTCACCGCGGTCATGAGAAGAGCCATCGCGGCCACCAGCGGGTAGGAACCGTTCTCCCACAGGTCGAACAGCAGCGTACCCATCACCTGTGTCGTGGCGGCACGGACGAGCAGTGAGGCGGCGAACTCGTGGGTCAGCAGGATGAACATCAAGGCGACGGAACTGAGCACGGTCGGCCTCATCAGCGGCAGGATCACCCGGATGTTGGTGACGAACGGGCTCGCGCCGCTCGTTGCCGACGCCTCGGCGTAGGTCTCTCCGAGCGACAGCATCGCCGTCATTTGCATCCGGGTGGAGAAGGGCACCATCAGCACGATGTAGACGAGGATGATGACAGCCTTGGTCCCGTAGAGGATCAGCGGAGGCTGGGTGTACGTGAGCAGGAACCCGACGCCGAAGATCACCGCTGGAATACCCAGGGGGAGAGCGGTGATGACGTCACCGATGGTTCCCAGCACTCTGTGTTTGCGCCCTCGCACGAGCAGCGTGGCGGTGAGGTAACCGATCGGCACGCAGACGGCGACGGCCACCACCGAAGTGAGGAGACTCGTGTACACGGAGTCGACGATGCTCGCCGTCCGGAACAGCGCCCGGAAGTTGTCGAGTGTGAAGAGATTCCAGGACAGTGTCTCCGACCAATAGGGAGACACGGCGACGATGGCGAGTCCGATCAACGGAACGACGAGTGCGAGCATGGCGTATGTCGAGATGCACACGGCGGCCCAGGCCGAGCGGCCGGTGTTCGGCGCGAACGCCTTTCCCCCGTGCGTGACGAAGCGTGACTGATTGCCGAGAAGCATCTTCTGCGCCAGCACGACGACGACACCGAAGATGACGAGCGGCGAACCGGCCGCGGCTGCAGCGGCGAAGTCCGCAGGCGACTCGGATACCCGTCGATACATTTCGGTGGTGAGGACCTTCACGCCGGTGTTCTGTCCCAGCAGGAGCGGCCCGGTGAACTGGCCCAAACCGAGAAGCAGCGCAATTCCACCGCCGTACACCAGGGACGGGCGAAGCAGCGGGAGAACGACCCGAAAGAACACCCCGAGCGTCGACGAACCGCTGATCTGTGCTGCCTCGAGGTGCTCGGAACTGATGTTCTGCATTCCCGCGCTGACGAAGAGGTAGACGAAGGACGTGAGTCCGAAGCCCGTGAGAATGATGATCCACGGTGTGCTGTAGACATCGATCGGTCCGGAGTCGACGTTGCTCCACCAGGGAAGCTTGCGGAGGAGTGCGTTCAGGTACCCGGGTCCGGGGGAGAGGAGAAAGGCCCAGCCGACCACATTGGCCACCGCGGGCATCACGATGGGCAGGATGGGGACGATCCTGAGAAAGCTCAGCCGGCGTGGCAGCCTGGTCGCCGCGAACGCGAGAATCGTTCCCAGGACCATGGCGATGGCGAGTGACGAGACTGCGAGGGCGACCGTGGTCCGGATGGTCTGACCGATGTCGTATCGTCCGTACTGGGCTTGATATCCGCGACCGCCGTCCTCGAACGCCAGCGACTGCAATCGGAAGAGCGGGAGCACGACGAGATACGCCAGAACCGCCAGCAGTGCGCCGTACCCGAGTCGGGTACGCCACACCGTACTGACGACGAACGGACGTGCGCTGCGACTCACCGCAACCGTAGCCATCACGCCTCCGATCGGGCGGCCTGGGCGAGCACGGGAACCTGGAGATCCACGTGACCGTCCGGATGCGGAAACACTCGCAGCTTGGTGGGCGAGAAGCTGACCACCAGGGGAGATCCGACAGTGGCGCCACGCAACCAGCGTCCGTGCAGCTCCGCATCTGCGCGGACGTACAACTGCTCGCCCCCGGCATCGACCGTTACGTCGAAATAGCGGCCTCCGTACTCCGAGGTGACGAGTTCGCCGACGAAGCCGACGTCACCCGCGCGGACCTCGTCGAGTGAATGATGAAGGGCGAGGTCCTCGGGCCGGAGTCGTCCCACAGCCGTGTCGCCGGTGATGTAGTCGCCCTGGACGACGGCCGCGTCGAGGTCGACGGGGGCCCCCGCTCGCGTGGTCCACCCCTCGTGCCTGCGGACGAGTTCGAGCCGGTTCGCCATCCCGATGAACGCGGCGACATAGTCGGAGGAAGGGGTCTGGTAGACCCGCTCCGGGGTGTCGTACTGTTCGATCTTGCCCGCCTTCATGATGGCGAGTCGGTCACCGAGCGCAAATGCCTCGGCCTGATCGTGGGTGACGAATACGGCAGTGAAGCCCAGTCGTTGGTGTAGTTGATGAATCTGGGACCGCACCTGATCGCGCAGCCGTGCGTCGAGATTGCTCAGGGGCTCGTCGAACAGCACCAGGTCGGGTTGGGCGACCAGGCCGCGGGCCACGGCGACTCGCTGTTGCTGTCCACCACTGAGCTGGGACGGATACCGGTCGAGCAGGGCACCGCAGTCCACCATGCCGGCCGCGGTCTCGACCTGTCCTGCGGCGATGGCGCTCTTCATCCGTCGAACCTTCAACGGGTACCGGATGTTTTCTCGCACTGTCATGTTGGGCCACAGCGCGTAGGACTGGAAGACCATGCCGATGTTGCGCTTGTAGGCCGGAACGTTGATGCGGGTCGACGCATCGAAGACGGTGTGGTCCTTGAACGTGATCGACCCGTGCTCGGGTGTTTCGAGGCCGGCGATGCATCGTAGGGTGGTCGTCTTCCCGCAACCGCTGGGGCCGAGTAGGACGAGAAATTCACCGTCCTGAATGTCGAGGTCGAGTTGATCGACGATGGTGTTGGACCCGAAGGTCTTGGTCAGGTTGGAAACGCTGAATTGCGATGTCACCTTGGCACCTGCTTGGTTGCGAGTGGTTTGTCGGAAAAAAGTGAACTCAGTTCATCTTATGATTGCGTCGGGCGCTTCGGAGTCCTGGCGCCCGCGGAGGTTCCGCCGTCGATCATGAGATCGGAACCCGTGATGTAACTGCTGTCCTCGCACGCGAGGAACAGGATGGCTTTCGCCACCTCGAGCGGTAGACCTCGGCGTTGCAGCGGAATGCTTTTCACATACGCGTCCATGTCGTCGTCGGCGAAGTCGGCGCCGGCGGTGATTGCCGTCTCGATGCTGCCCGGGCACACGGCGTTGACCCGGATGTTCGATTCGGCGAACTCCAACGCCGCGACTCGGGTCAGGGCGCGAACGCCGAACTTCGACGCGCCGTATGCACCGAGCTCGGCCGTCGCGAGGACGCCACGCAGCGAGGACAGGTTGACGACGGACCCGCCCGTGGTCATGGCGGCGCCTGCGGCTTGCAAACCGAGGAAAGTCCCCACGAGGTTGAGGTCGATCATGCGTCGTAGGTCGGCGAGCGACGTCTGCATGATGGACGCTTTGGATGCGGCGCCCGCGGAGTTGACGAGAACACGCATCGGATGCCCGCGATCCGCCATCTCGGTGGTGACGCGCGTCCACTGAGATTCGTCGGTGACGTCGAGGTGCCGGTAGTGCGCGCGCGCACCGATTTTCGCCGCGACACTTTCACCCAGCTCGTCGTCGACGTCGCCGAGGTAGACCGTGGCGCCGTGGGCGTGGAAGAGTTCTGCGGTCGCGGCACCTATCCCTCGTGCGGCACCGGTGACGAGAGCGCAGGTGTCGCGCAGTCGCGCGTCGTCGGTCGTCACTGGATGAATCTCTTTTCCCAATCGGACTGGTATTCGGTGAGCGATTCGGGTGTCAGGTCGGACGGGTTGGGCAGCGCGATGTCCTGGGCCTGTGCGACGCTTCCTTCGATGCCGGGGAGTGCGCTCGCGTAACCGAGTGACAACGCCTTCTGGCCGGCGGGGGTGACCATGAAGTTCGCCAGCACCTGTGCGGCATTCGGGTGCGGCGCCGCGGACAGTGCGTGCGTGAACCACGGGGTTCCCCACGGGGGCGAGGGCAGTGCCCAGTCCACCGGTGCTCCCGATTCCTTTTCTCGCACCAGCGGTTGCACCACAGGGGTTGCGACGATCTCGCCCGAGGTCAAGGCCTGCGCGATCCCCAGTGAACTCGGGTAGATTCGCGGCTTCAGCTCCGCGAGCTTCTGGAGATAGTCGGCGCCGAAGTTTTTCTCGAAGAATCGGTAGAAGTCGACGTACGAGGCGATGCCGGACGGGTTGACGATTCCGATCTTGCCCTTCAACGCCGGGTCGAGGAGGTCTGCCGGCTTCTGCAGACCTCCCGGAAGTGCTGTCGTGTTCCAGCCGAGAGCGAACACCGCCGCGCTGGTCAGGAAGAACTTGTCGGAAATGATGCTCTTCTGCGGTTGGTACTCCGGCGCATCGAATGCCGGGCCGACGAGATCGGTCGAGTAGGTGCCCGACGCGGCGGCAGTCTCGATCCAGGCGGCGTCGGTCATCATGTGCACATCGGCCGTACCCCGCTTCGTCTGATTCTCGACCTCGACCTTCGGGTTGATGTCGGCGTCGGTGCCCCGGACGTATTCGAGGGAGATCTCGGGATACTCCTGCTCGAACGCCACTTTGAGAGCTTCGAGATTGGCGGGGTTCTGGCTCGAGTACAGCAGGACACTGCCTTCGCCCTTGGCTGCGGCGACGACGTCGTCCCACGTGCCGGACACGGGACCGGTGGAACCGGAACCGCCGGATCCACAAGCGGCGGAGGCGAAAGCGGTGACCACTGCGACGGCCATCAGCTTTATCGGCATACTTCTCATGGCATGAAAGCCCTTCCGGTATCGGTTCGACGAATGCGAACCCGTGTGTTCGGTGACGGATGGAGGAGTCGGATGAGGCCTACGGCGCGACACCGTTGAGCAGCGCGGCAACGCGATCGGGAATCGTGACCATGGCCATGTGGCCGGATTCGAGGAATTTGGTGTCGCCGCCGACGAGGGCGGCCGATCTTTCCTGGAGTTCGGGCGGATAGCAGGTGTCCTTGGTCAAACGTACGTATGTACGGGGTATATCGGTGCGGAGACCGGACAGGTCGACGGACTCCGTGAGTAGCGCGCCGCAATCGTCGACCAACCGGTCGATCATCCAGTCGGTCTGTTCCGCGTCCATGTCGTTGCAGAGCATCGCGGCGGCGTCCATCGGATCCTGGCGGTACACACCACCTTCTATCGAGGCTTCCACCGCGGCGCGGACGCCCGGGTCGATCTGGTCGATCACTCGCGTCCCGTCGGGCGGGACGACGGCGGACAGGAAGACGACGTGCCGTAGTCGGTGTGCGAGTGCCTGCATGACCCGAGGGGCCGTCACTCCCGCGAAAGAGTGTGCGACGAGGACTATGTCCTCGAGGTTCGCCGCCTCCACATCGTCGATGACGGCGGCGGCACAGTCGTCGAGGGTGACGGACCGCGGGTCGACTGAGCGCCGTTGTCCCCGTCCCGGGAGATCGACTGCGAGAGTGTCACCTTCGAGTAAGGGGAGGAGGGGCGCCCAGCACGAGGCGCCCATTCCTGCGCCATGGACGAGAACGAACGACATGTTGCTCCTCGCTAATTGAACTGATATCAGTTTGAATCTAAGGAAATCGTCCTGTGATGTCAATCACCTGATAATGTGAAGTGAATCCAGTTCACTTAGGAGGTCCGTGTGACGACTCCACGTGCAGCGCGGCCGCTGCAGCTCGGTTCGCTTCGGTTGGCAAACCGGCTCGTCGGTACGCCGCACGCGTCAGGCGCCGTCGCCGGCGGCATCCCCTCGCGCGGCGACGACGACTACTGGCGGCGCTGCGCGGCCGGCGGTGCCGCGATGCTCATCGTCGGCGGCACGGTGGTGTCGCCCGGTTCGACCAATCGCAACGGCAACATCACCGAGGCCTGGCGTCCCGAAGCCCTCGCGGGACTGGAGGCTCGGGCGCGGGCGATCACCGAGGAAGGAGCCATCGCGGCCTGCCAGCTGGTGCACCTCGGACGCGAAACTCTGGGCGCCGAGATGTGGAGTCACCCCGTCGGGCCGTCCGCTGTCCGCTCGCCCCGCGAACCGACGCGACCGCGCGCCCTCTCGGGCGCCGACGTCGACGCGGTCGTCGACGCATTCCGCACATCCGCGTTCCACGCGTGGTCGGCCGGCTTCCCGGTCGTCGAACTGCATGCAGCCCACGGATATCTACTTGCGCAATTCCTCTCCCCGAACACGAACCTCGGACGAGACGCTGCGACGGGTGCGCAGCGTGTGCGGATCCTCGACCGCATCGCCTCAACGGTCCGCGACGCCTGCCCCGGCGTCGTACTCGGAGTCCGCGTCTCTTCCGACGGTGGCGACGAGGCCGGCCTGAGCATGGACGGTCTCTGCGACGTACTACCGCACCTCTCCGATTTCGACTACGTCAACGTCACGGTCGGCGTACGCACCACCTACGTCCGGGACATGGCCGTAACCGACCCGCCGCTGCTCGATTCGGTCGGACAATTACGCGCCGCCGCAGTGACCCCGCTGCTCGTGTCACAGTCGTTCCGGACCGGTGCGTCCATCGAAAGTGCACTGCAATCGGGAGCCGACCTCGTCGGTGTGGCACGACCGCTGATCGCCGACCCGAACTTCCCGCGGAAGATACTGACCGGCCGCGAGGCGTCGATCCGCCCGTGCGTGTCCTGCAACGAGGACTGCCGGGCGTTCGACCCCGTCCTACTGTGCTCGGTCAATCCCGACCTCGCGCCGCCGGGTCATTCCGCACGTCCCGCGTACCCGCTGACGCTGGGGCCCACGCGCGGGTCGCGAGTGCGGAGACGGATCGCCGTCGTCGGTGCAGGCCCCGCCGGGCTCGAGTGCGCGATGCGGCTCGGGCCCGACCACGACGTCACACTCTTCGAACAACGAGAGCGAATCGGAGGCCAGCTTGCGACAGCGGCAGACGCGCCGCATCGCAGCGGCTGGCGTCGCCTCCTCGACTACTACGCCGACAACATGCCGAAGGTGGCAATCCGTCTGGCGCACACCGTCAATGCCGACGACCTGGCGGACTTCGACGACGTAGTCCTGGCCGTCGGTGCCGTGGAAGAACTTCCCCAGGGATTGGCGGGAACGTCGTCCGTGCTCACCTCTCAGGCGCTGCTCGGTGCGGGAGGCGCTCTTCGCGGCGCCGGCCACGTCGTGGTGGTCGACGACGGATTCGGGCTCTGGCCCGCCGCGAGCACGGTCGAAGCGGCGCTTGCCGCGGGTGCCGACCGCGTCACGGTTCTGACGCCCGCCGCGGCCTTCGCGTCGGGTCTTCCCGCGGAGGGCCGGGTGCAGTACCTGCGTCGGCTGTCGGGCGAACCGGTCGACGTGCGCGTGCTGTCGTCGCTCGTCGCGGTCACCGACGGCTCGGTCGAGTTCGAGAACACGCTGTCGGGAGAAAGGACGCGCCTCGACGTCGACCGGGTGGTCGTGGCCGGTGAGCGGCGCCCGCGCGACTGGTCGCAACTCGCACCGGAAGGCGCACGCGTGCACGTCATCGGCGACGCTCTCGTGCCGCGCAAAGTCGCGCACGCCGTCTCCGAAGGCCGTGCTGTCGCCCGTGAGTACTTGTTAACCGCCCGCAGTTAACAAGTACTCACGGGGGGCGGGAGTGTGGTTGCGCTCACACCTGAGGTCATTTAAATTACTTGAACTGAAGTCAACTCAATTTGATATCCGGCCGCCCCTCGGAGGCATCGTGGACCAGTTGTTCATCACTTTGACCACCGGCATCGCCAATGGTGCCGTGTACGGTCTCATCGGACTCGGATTGGTCATCATCTTCCGATCCACCGACGTCATGAATTTTGCAATGGCGTCATTATCGACCCTCGCCATCTACGTTGCCCTCAGCGCGTATGGGGCCGGCGTGGGCATTGCTGTCGCCCTGGTGGTCGCAGTGGTCTTCGGAGCTCTCAGCGGAGTCGTGGTGCGGGAAGCGCTGATTCGCCCGCTCGGGCAAGGCAAGCTCTTCGCTGCGCTCGTCGTCACGATGGGCCTGTCGATCATTGTCGAGCATCTGATCGGCCACTACTGGGGAGAGCAGCCGCGACGATTCCCGCAGCTCGTCGAGGGCACGATCTCGATCGGCAACTCGAATCTGATGCTCCAGGACATCGCCACGATTCTCCTCGCCGCGGTGGCCGTGTCGGCCATTGCGTATCTGTTCACGCGTACGCCGGTCGGATCCGCGATGCGCGCGGTCGCCGAATCTGCCGAGACCGCGGAGATCCTGGGCATCAACGCGCACAAGGTCGCGCGGATCGCCTGGGCTCTCGGCATGGCGCTGGCAGTGCTGGGAGTCTTCCTGTACGCCCCGAAAACCGGGGTTTCGCCGGTGATACTCGCCCCCGTGTTGTTCCGTGCCTTCGCAGGCATCCTGCTCGGTGGCCTCACAAGCATGTACGGCGCGGTCATCGGTGGGCTCATCATCGGTGTCCTGGACAACCTCGCCGCAGCCTATATCTCCGCCAGCTTCCGAGACACGTTCGTCTTCTGCGTTGCGGTGCTCGTGCTGCTCATTCGTCCCCAGGGCATCTTCGGCCGCCAAACCTTCGAGAGGGTCTGATTCCATGGTCACAAAAGATGGCTCGGCGCAGCGTGCCGGACGCTCCGCCCAGCGGCTGTACAGCGCCGCTCAGCTTCTCGGCGGACCGGCTGCGGCGATCCTGACGATAATGGTGCTGTCTGCCGGACTCGTGCCGGGCTACCAGATCTACACGGTCGGACTCGCTGCGGTGTACGGACTGATCGTCTTGTCCATCTCGCTACTGGCCGGGTGGACGGGTATCTGGTCGATCGGGCATCCCGCAATGGTCGCGGTCGGCGCGTATGTGACCGCCTACGGCAGCAGTAGCGGTTGGGGACTGGCCTTCACGTCCGTTGTCGCCGTGGCTTTGTGCGCAATGTTGGGAGGCTTCCTCGGGTTCGCAGGCTCCCGCTTCTCCGTGCTGTACGTCGCGCTTCTCACGTTGGCGTTCACATTGGTGACTCTCGAAATCATCGGTGCGTGGAAGAGCGTCACCGGCGGTGACCAAGGAGTGCCGGTCGACGCATTCGACACCACGCTCGGCGAACTCGTTCCGTCATCCGACGCAGTCACCTACCTGGCCGTCGGAGTCCTCGGTCTCGCTGTGGCAGTGTCGGTGTTCCTGCGCCGCACGACCATACGTATGCGCATGGTTGCGGCCAAGACACACCCACTGGCGGGCAGATCGATCGGTATCGCTCCCGAACTGCAGTCGAGCCTCGGTTTCGCGATCAGCGCGGGTGTCGCCGGCTTGTCCGGTGTGCTCCTTGCCTTGCTGTCGGGCTTCATCAGCCCGGAGGGATTCTCGATGGTCTTCGCGGTCAACCTGATTGCAGCGACCGTCCTCGGCGGGACCGGCAGCGTGATCGGAGCCGTTCTCGGTGGTGCGTTCCTCGCATCCGCACCGACGCTGGCGTCGTCGCTGTCGATCGACCAGCCCTACCTGATCGGGGGTGTACTGATTCTCACCCTGCTGTTTCTCGCCGATGGAATCGTCCCGACGGCCGGGAGGTTGCTGCGCCGATTCGTCCCGCTCACCCGTGCACTCGGCCGCCCCACGCTGTCCACCTCCCAACCGAGCCTTCTCGACACTGCGGGATCGGTTCCGGACACGCTGGCCGATACCGCCGCGGTGGCCGTGCTGAAAACCGAGGCACTCGGTGTTCGATTCGGTGGTCTTCAGGCCGTGCACAACATCGACCTCCGCGTAGATGCAGGTGAGGTGCTCGCGATCATCGGGCCGAACGGCGCCGGCAAGACTACCTTCGTCAACGCCCTGTGTGGCCTGATCGGTGGCGGTGAACTTGTGGGGACAATGGAACTCGGTGGCCGGCCCCTGCACGGGGTGCGGGCGACGCGTCGACGCTCGCTCGGCCTCGGCCGGACGTTTCAGCACGCGGAGCTTTTCTCAGAGCTGACCGTTCTCGAAAATGTCAGTGTCGTCAACCGTTGGGGGCAACGCGCCGATCGCGACACAGCGTTGCAGGTCCTCGAGAGTGTCGGATTGGCCGACCACGTGCACCGACTCCCCGCAGAACTGCCGTTCGGGCTGCAGAAACGGGTCGATCTGGCCCGTGCGATCGCGGCGCTGGCCGACAACCCACGATTGATCGTGCTCGACGAACCGTTCGGTGGCCTCGACGCCGACGAACGTCACACCCTCGCCGACCACATCCGCCGGCTCTCGCATTCCGGTACCGCCGTGGTCATCATCGACCACGTCCTCGACGACCTGTTCTCCGTCGCAGATCGGGTGGTGGCCTTCGACTTCGGCGAGCTGATCGCCGATGGAACCCCGGACACGGTCCTGCAGAACCAACTGGTCCGCGACTCGTATCTGGGAAACATCGACACCACACTGATCGCACCCGACATCGATCGCACGGCGGCGCCGCTGATCTCCGTGCGGGGGATCGAGCACCACTACGAGGGCGTGCAGGCATTGTCCGGCATCGATCTCGACGTCCATGCAGGCGGAATCCTCGGCATCGTGGGTGCGAACGGCGCCGGCAAGAGCACGCTGGGGCGGATCCTGCACGGCGATCTGCAGTCGACCGGCGGCACCCGGACAGTCGATGGCACAGACGCACTGCGGCTCAGCCTGGTTCCCGAGGGGCGCGCCTTGTTCCGCACCCTGTCGGTGCGCGAGAACCTCGAGGTCGCGGCGTATGCCGCAGGAATCTCCGGCCGTACGCTGCGTACTCGGCTCGACGAGTTGCGGCAAGGGCTTCCCGAACGGGTCCGCACCCGCATGGACATACCGGCCGGCTCGCTGTCCGGCGGCGAACAACAGCTTGTCGCCATCGCCCGGGCGCTCATGGCCGATCCCGAAGTTCTGATCCTCGACGAACCCGCGCTGGGTCTGTCCCCGGCGATGGTCGACGAAGTGTATTCACAGGTGAACGGCCTGGCGCGCCGGGGCATTACGACCATCCTGCTGGACCAGTCGCTCGCGCGCGCGCTCGAAGCCTGCAGCGAGGTCATTGTTCTGCGTCAAGGTGAGGCCGTCGCGCGCGGCAACAGCAATACTCCGGGCTTCGGCCGCATCGCCGAGGCTGCCTACTTCGGTACAGACATCCCG
Source organism: Rhodococcus jostii RHA1 (assembly GCF_000014565.1). Taxonomy (NCBI): domain Bacteria; kingdom Bacillati; phylum Actinomycetota; class Actinomycetes; order Mycobacteriales; family Nocardiaceae; genus Rhodococcus; species Rhodococcus jostii. The sequence goes on from NC_008268.1 coordinate 5,040,035, forward strand.
GCAGCTGTCGGCGAGATCAATCGGTGAGTGCAGTGCACTCGATTCTGACGAAGGGACTACGGACGAACATGGACAGAACAGCAGGACAGGGAAGATTCGACGGGGCGGTGGCCCTGGTGACCGGAGGCGGATCGGGAATCGGAGCGGCCGTCGTCGCGCAACTCGTCGGTGAGGGAGCTGCCCGCGTCTACGTGGCCGATCTCGCGGTCGAGAAATTGCGCCGACGGTACGGTGACGATCCCACGACGATCGCACGAGGGGTCGACGTCTCGGACCCGGAGGCCGTCGATGCCGCCATGGCGGAGGTTCTCGACGCAGAGGGGCGGCTCGACGTCGTCGTCCACGCCGCCGGCGTGGACGATCCAGAATCCAAGAAGATCATCACGGAGGCTTCGGCCGCAGGCACACCGATCGACCTGACGGCGAACCTCACCGATGCGCAGTGGCGCCGAGTGATGTCGGTCAACCTGGATGGCACATTCCACGTGGTGCGCGCCGCCGTGCGGGCGATGAAGCCGAAAGGCGGCGCGATCGTCGTGATCGGCTCGTCCTCGGCGTTCGACACCTTGACGGGATACCCGCACTACGCGGCATCGAAGGCCGCCGTCCATGCCTTCTGCCAGGCCGTCGCCAAGGAGGTGGTGGCGTTCGGTATCCGACTGAACCTCGTCGCTCCCGGCCCGACGGATACCGGTATGGCCGCTCGCACACCGGAAGAACTCAAAGTGCAGTGGGTCAACAACACACCGGTGCCGTATGCGACACCGGACGAGATCGCGGACAACGTGCTGTTTCTCGCTTCGGAGCAGGCCAGAAACGTCGTGGGTGCGGTGCTGCTCAGCAACCGTGGACGATTCACCGTCTGACTGCTCATCCGAGTGGGAACAGGACCACGGTCTTCGCTACGGGCGCATCCAGGTCGGACTCGCCGACCTGGATGCGCTCGCGGTGCTACTGCGGTGACACGAAGTCTCCGATGGGAACGAACTTGCCGCCCTCGACCTGGACCCGGACCACACTGTCGGTACCGAGGTGGTCATCCGCGCTGAACGTGAGTGGAGGCATCACGCCGGTGTCGAGGGTGCCGCTCGTGACTATCGCGTCGGTGACGGACTCGGACGTGATCTCGCCGTCGATGCTCGCGAGGACCTGAGCGAACGCTTTCGCCGAGCCATAGGTTGCCAGCGAGTAGAAATCGGGCTTCTCGCCCGGCTTGTACTTCGCAAGCGCTTGTCGGTACTCCTCGACCGCAGGGTTGTCGGCGGTGGGCGGCAGCGTCAGCGACACGGCGCGGAACCCTTCCGCGTTCGGGCCTGCGAGGTCGAGCAGGCTGTTACCGATCGTGGGGGAGTAGCCGTAACTGGGGATCTTGACACCCTGCAGGGCCATCTCGTTGAGGTACGCGGCGGCCTCCTGGATGGGCAGGATCGTCAGGACTGCATCGGGTGCAGCCGAACGGATCTGGGACACGAACGGGCTGTAGTCCGTGGTACCGAGCTTGACCTCCACCGTCGAGACCTCCGCCCCGGCCTTCTCCAGTTCGGTCGTGGCGACGGCACCCACATTCACGAACGCTGCCGGATCGTTGCGGATGATCGTGACCTTCTTGGCACCCTCGTCGAGCGCCCACTGCGCGGCGGCACGCGCCTGGTTCTCGTAGAGCGTCTGGCTGCCGAACAAACCGTCCCGCGGCGGGTCGTACCAGGCGGTGGAGCCGCCGTAGGTTCCGAAGATGGGTATGTCGTTCTGTTCGAGAACGAATGGGAACGTCGCCTCCGTGGTGGCTGTGCCGTTTGCGCCGACGATCGCGACGACCCGGTCGCGAGAGACCAGCTGCCGCGCCACCTGAATCGTCTGCTGCGGGTCGAAAGCGTTGTCGACCGGAGTCCACTCGACGGGGCGACCGTGGATGCCTCCTGCCGCGTTGAGCTGATCGAAGAACGCTTGGGTGCCGGCCTCCTGGGGAAGACCCCCGGAAGCCTGTGGTCCCGAAAGGGGAAGCCATGCGCCGAGTTTGATCGGCCCGCCCGCATCGCCGTCGCCGGCTTGCGTTCCGCAGGCCGTCAACGCCGTGGCGAGGACTACGCCGACCGTGAGAAGTATTTTCCGCACATCCGCTCCTTGAATCGAGTTCAGTTCAATGGATGTTATAGAGGAAATGCTGTGTCGGCAATCACATTCGCGGACCGAATGCGGATTCCTTCCAGCGGTGGAAGTTGCCGCGAGTGCATTGTGCAGTGACGCGCTACGAGGGGATTGTTCGAGCGAAAGTGTGCGATTTGCTTGAACTGACTTCAGTTGAGGAACTACGGTGTGGGGTGACATTGCCACTGTTCGGAGGAAGAGGAGCACCAGATGCCACGAATCGACACCGATCTACTCGTCATCGGCGCCGGCATGGCCGGGTTGACCGCCGCGGCGCGAGCGGTGGCCGGAGGTCGGTCGGTTGTCGTCGTCGAGAAGTCTGCAACGATTGGCGGGTCCGCCCAGTTCGCGGGATACGCGTGGACTGCCCCTTCCCATGAGGTCATGGAAGAGGTCAATCCGAACGGCGACCCCGCATTGCGTCGGGCGCTCGTCGACGGATTCTCGGACGGAATCGCCTGGATTCGCTCGCTCGGGGTCGAGTGCGCTGACGCGGTGACGGTTCTCCGCTACGGCACGGGCCACCAATTCGACACCACCCGATACATCGACGAGTGTCGTCGGCGAATTCGTAGTCACGGCGGTGAGTTGCACACGAGCGCAGAGACCCTCTCCCTGATCGCGCTGGACGGCGGAGTCGTCGGTGCCCGTGTGCGACTCTCGGACGGTACCGAATGTGAGATACGTTCCCACGCGACGATTCTCGCCACCGGCGGATTCCAGGCGAGTCCCGAATTGGCCGGTGAGCACATCCATCCCGCCGCGAGCGGGATGCAGCTGCGCTCGAATCCCACGAGTGCAGGTGACGGACTACGTCTGGCCGAGGCCGTCGGCGCCGCCTCCGGCACGGACCGGTCCGGCTTCTACGGCCATCTCGTCCCGACCGGCGTGCGCTTCCGCGACACGGCCGACTTCGTCGCGCTGTCGCTCTACTACAGCGAGCATGCGTTGCTGTTCAATCTCGACAACCGTCGTTTCACCGACGAGACCGTCGGTGACCATCTGACCACGATGGACTTGCTGGAGCAGCCCGAGTCGCGCGGATTGCTCGTCGCCGACGCACGGGTGTACCGCGAGTGGATCACCGGCAGCTACGTCGAGGGCGCCGCCGCACTCGACAAGTTCGACCTCGCGCAGCGCCGGGGTGGGCGGTGCGGAATCGCCGAGAATCTCGACGAGTTCGCCTATCTTCCCGAGGAATGGGGCTACGACGGTGCCGCGATTGCGGATCAGATCCGGGCACTCAATGCGGCCGGTCCGGACACTCGGCCATCGCGTCGCTACGACTCGCAGGCGCTTGACGAGGGGCCCTACTACATCGTCGAGGCATGCCCGGCCCTGACATTCCCCTTCCACGGCATCCGCATCGATGAGCACGGCCGTGTCCTGAATGTGAAGGGCGGGACGATCAGCGGACTGTTCGCGGCCGGGTCGGATACCGGCGGCCTCTACAACCGCGCGTACACCGGCGGTATCGCCCCTGCACTGGTGTTCGGCCTGGCCGCCGCGGATCGAGCGATGCTGTCGCCTGTGAGTACTTGTTAACCGCCCGCGGTTAACAAGTGCTCACAGGTGTTCCCCGACATCCGCGGCGGCCAGGGTGATGACCAGCAATGGCACCACTTTCGCCGCCGCGATGCGGTAGTGGTTCCTCGACTCCTGCTCGACTATGCGTGCCCCGCCGAGGGCGCGCAGGTGGTGGTAGAGCTGACCGGGCGAGGTCAGCCCGACCGCCGTCTGCAGTTCGGCCGCGCCGGCGGGACTGCGCAGCAGGGTGCGAACGATCTCGAGGCGGGTCGGATGTCCCAGGGCGGCGAGCACGTTCGATACGGCGGTGGGGGACAGGTCGAGGGTTGCAGCGGCGTCGTAGCGGATCGTCCATTGGATCTCGCCGCCCAGGTCGACGGTGCCCTGATACCCGATCTGCCCGATGCTCTCGCCGACGTCGGGTGTCGGGGTTTCGGCGGGCCGGGCCGATTCGAGGGCGTGGACGCGCGCCTCGAGGTCGGCGAGCCGGGCGTCGTACTCGTCGTTCACACGGCACAACTTAGCTGCGACGTCGTGTCGGGATCGGTCATCGCCTCGAGAAGCAGCTGCTGGTGCGCGAAATTCCCGCCGATGACGTTCAGGTAGTCCTCGCTCGACAGGTTCGACGTCAGCAGCACCGCGGTGGCGACGGTGCCGTCGGGACGTCGGATCGTCATCGCCTCGGTGACCACTCCGGGAAGGTTGCCGCCCTTGAAACCCAGCCCGTCCAACCCGGGCGGGGCGGGCTGCCATTCGAGTGTTCGGCGTGCGACGTCGGAGCCGGGTCCGAAGTCGCCGCTCGCGATCGCGTGGTGCAGTGCGGCGAGGCCCGAGGCCGTACCCGTCACCCCGGACTCCTGCACCCGGGCCGTGACCGCGGGGAAGTCATCGCCGGGCGACATCCGCATCACCTGTTCGCGGTAGGCGCCGTCGTGTGCGTAGCGCTGGGCGGCGTCCCACCGGGCATCCCGCGACATCGCCGGATCGAGGAGGGCGATGGTGGAGCCCAGCAGGGTCGGGACTTCGAGGTCGTCCCAGCCGCCCTGCGCGGCGGCGTCGGCGAGGGCGGTGTCGCCGAGTCGGTCGCGCAGATAGTCGGGGACGGCGTTGTCGCTCTCCTGGATCATCGCGGTCACCATCTGCTCGAGCGTGACGGTGGCGTCGGGTTCGGTGACGCCGAGCCGCTCCAGGGCCTTCGGGTGGGTGCCGCCGTCGGTGTTCGGGAGGTACCAGCGTTCCCACTCGGACAGCGGTACCGGTTCGGCCGGGTCGAGTTCACCCGACGCGACGGCCCGGGCGTAGGCGGCCAGGTGCACCACCTTGATCGCGGACGCCAGCGGAACGGTGTCGCCGGGGCGGTGCTCGACCGTTCGGCCGCGACCGTCGTCGACGACGAAGGCGACGTCGTCGGGGTGCGAGCCGACGTACCCGACCCATCCGGAGGCGGTCGTGATGTCGGCGGGTGGCAGCGGTGCGCACACGGCCGGCGGCGCTGCCTGCTCGTCGGAGGAGGCAGTCGGTGCCGTCGGTGCTGCACGCGCCCAGGCTCACCGCGACCGCGACTGCTGCTGTGAGCGTGCTCAGCTTCCTGGTCATCGAGAAGATCCCTTCACCTGTGGAAATTCGATAATTCGGAATTGCGGAATTTTAGAAGTACGGTATCGCGATCCGGTAGGACTGTCGAGACCGCACGCTCCGAACGTCCCGTTCGGCGCGGCCCGTAGGCTGACACCCGTGCGCGTACTCGTTATCGGCTCCGGAGCCCGTGAACATGCCCTCCTTCTCGCCCTCGCTCGCGATCCGGGTGTCAGTGCCCTGATGTGCGCGCCCGGCAACGCCGGGATCGGCAAGATCGCCGAGCAGCACCCCGTCGACATCGCGTCCGGGGAGGCGGTGGTCGCCCTCGCGAAGAAGCTCGACGCCGACCTCGTCGTGGTGGGGCCCGAGGTCCCGCTGGTGCTGGGTGTCGCGGACGCCGTCCGCGCGGCAGGCATCGCCTGCTTCGGCCCGTCGGCCGACGCCGCGCGCATCGAGGGTTCCAAGGCGTTCGCCAAGGACGTCATGGCCGCCGCCGGTGTGAAGACCGCGCACAGCGAGATCGTCGACTCGCCCGCCAAGCTGGACGAGGCGCTCGACCGCTTCGGGCCCAACTGGGTGGTCAAGGACGACGGCCTCGCGGCAGGCAAGGGAGTCGTGGTCACCACCGATCGGGACGCCGCCCGCGATCACGCGGCCGAACTGCTCGAGAACGGTCACCCCGTTCTCCTCGAATCCTTCCTCGACGGTCCCGAGGTGTCGCTGTTCTGCGTCGTCGACGGCGAGACCGTCGTGCCGCTGCTGCCTGCCCAGGACCATAAGCGCGTCGGCGACGGCGACACCGGACCCAACACCGGCGGCATGGGCGCCTACACGCCGCTGCCGTGGCTGCCCGAGCAGACCGTGACCCAGATCGTCGACGACGTCGTGAAGCCGGTCGCGGCCGAGCTCGTCGCCCGGGGCAGCGCCTTCAGCGGCCTGCTGTATGCCGGTCTGGCGATCGGCAAGGACGGCCCCGCCGTGGTCGAGTTCAACTGCCGCTTCGGCGACCCCGAGACGCAGGCGGTCCTCGCGCTGCTGAAGAGCCCGCTCGGCGAACTGCTGAACGCCGCGGCCACCGGAACGCTCGATCAGGTCGCGCCGCTCGAATGGCAGGACGGCTCGGCGGTGACCGTCGTGGTCGCGGCCGAGCACTACCCGGCCACCCCGCGCACCGGTGACGTGATCACCGGCGCCGACGGTGACGGTGTCCTCCACGCAGGCACGAAACTCGTCGACGATCAGGTGGTCTCCGCCGGCGGACGCGTGCTCAGCGTGGTCGGAGTCGGAGCCGACCTCGACGCGGCGCGCGCGGATGCGTACTCCAAGATCTCCGCGATCAAGCTGCCGGGAAGCCACTTCCGCAAGGACATCGGACTGGCCGCTGTCGAGGGACGCATCGCCATTCCCTGAGGTCGAGGCACTCCGACGACTGACAGGCGTGCACCCCCGGAAGATCCGGGGGTGCACGCCTGTCTCGTCACCTCAGCGGGCGGTCCATCCTCCGTCGATCGTGTAGGAGGCGCCGGTGACCATGCCTGCGTCGGCGGATGCGAGCCACGCGACGAGGGACGCCACCTCCGACGGTTCCACCAGTCGCTTGATCGCGCTCTCGGTGAGCATCACCTTCTCGATCACGTCGGCCTCGCTGATGCCGTGCACCTGTGCCTGATCCGCGATCTGCTTCTGCACCAACGGTGTCAGCACGTAACCGGGATTGACGCAGTTGCTGGTGACGCCGTGCGGACCGCCCTCGAGCGCCGTCACCTTCGACAGTCCCTCGAGTCCGTGCTTGGCGGTGACGTATGCGGCCTTGAACGCCGATGCGCGGAGGCCGTGCACGGACGAGACGTTGATAATGCGCCCGAATCCCGTGGAATACATGTGCGGCAGCGCGGCACGGATCAGCAGGAACGGTGCCTCGACCATCAGCGTCTGGATGCGCCGGAAGTCCTCGGGGCGGAATTCCTCGATGGGACTGATGGTTTGGATCCCGGCGTTGTTGACGAGGATGTCGGTCTCGAGCCGCAGTTCGGTGAGCGGATCGGTGTCGAGGAGGTCGACGTGCCACGCGGTTCCGTCGATCTCGTCGGCGAGACTCTTGGCGGCAACGTCGTCGAGGTCGGCGACCGTGACGTGGGCTCCGCGTGCGGCGAGCGTCCGGGCGCAGGCCGCGCCGATCCCGCTGGCGCCGCCGGTGACGAGCGCGGTGCGTCCGGTCAGGTTCTGCTCGGTCATGCGGGGACCCCGTCCTTCGCGCCGGCAGCCTTCTCGTCCGCCAGGATCTGGGCGTCCGCCTCGTCGATCGATTCGAGCGAGATGCCCTTGGTCTCCCGGGCGACGATCACGGCGACGACGGTGACGAGGCACGCGATCGCCAGGTAGATCGCAATCGGAACGGACGAGTCGTACTTGCTGAGCAGGCTGGCGGCGATGATCGGCGCCAGCGAACCGGCCACGATCGACGTCACCTGGTAGCCGAGGGAGACACCCGAGTACCGCATGCGGGTCGGGAACATCTCGGCCATGATCGCGGGCTGACCGGCGTACATGAAGGCGTGGAACACCAGGCCGATGATGATCGCTCCGAGGATGACGGCGTTGTGCCCGCTGTTCATCATCGGGAAGGCGAAGAAGCCCCACGTGCCCGCGGTCACCGCGCCGATCATGTAGACGGGGCGTCGGCCGATGGTGTCGGAGAGTCGCCCGACGAGCGGGATCACCGCGAAGTGCACGGCGTGCGCGATCAGCATCCACCAGAGGATCTGCGCGGTGTCCGTGTGGACGACCACCTTGAGGTAGGTGATCGAGAACGTGACCACCAGGTAGTACATGACGTTCTCACCGAAACGCAGGCCCATCGCCGTCAGCACGCCGCGGGGGTAGCGCTTGAGCACCTCGAAGACGCTGAACGACGTCTCCTTGATGTGTTCCGCTTCCTTCTGCGCCTGGATGAAGATCGGGGCGTCGGTGACCTTCGTGCGGATGTAGTAGCCGACGAGGACGATCACGGCCGACAGCCAGAACGCCACGCGCCAGCCCCAGCTGAGGAACGCCGCATCGGACAGCGTCGTCGTCAGGATCAGCAGGACGACGGTCGCGACGAGGTTGCCCGCAGGCACGCCGGCCTGCGGCCACGACGACCAGAAGCCGCGGGAGCGGTTCGGGCTGTGCTCGGCGACCAGCAGCACGGCGCCACCCCACTCGCCGCCGACGGCGAATCCCTGGATGAAGCGGAGAGTGACGAGCAGGGCAGGGGCCCAGTACCCGATCTGGTTGTACGTGGGCAGGCAGCCCATCAGGAACGTGGCCGCGCCGACGAGGAGCAGGCTGAACTGGAGCAGTTGCTTGCGGCCGAACTTGTCGCCGAAGTGACCGAAGACGATGCCGCCGAGAGGCCGGGCAACGAAGCCGACGGCGTAGGTCACGAACGCCGCGATGATCGCGTCGAGTTCGTTGCCGCCGGCGGCGAAGAACACCTTGCTGAACACCAGCGTCGCCGCGGTCCCGTATAGGAAGAACTCGTACCACTCGACGACGGTGCCGGCCATCGATGCGCCGACAACCTTCTTCAGCCCGGACGGCGGGGCTTCCTTCACGTGCGATGTTTCGTCGACGTTCATCTGTCGCTCCTCGTTACACTCCGCACCCCGTTGTGACTGGGGACACAGTTCGTTGGTCCTGCCGAGTATTGATGCATATTTGTGCGCACACAATGACGCAACCTGCAGTCGGCATGTGCAAATATGCAGAAGTGACCTCCGGAACAGCCCTGCCCAGCGCCGACGACCTGCTCGTACTGCTGGCAGTGGGGCGCACCGGCCGCTTCAACACCGCCGCCGACGACCTGGGTGTCAACCACACGACCATCTCGCGTCGGATCGCGAGTCTGGAGAAAAGCCTCGGCGGCCGGGTGCTGGTGAAGGCCGCGGGCGGGTGGGAACTCACCGACCTCGGGCGGCAGGCCTTGACCGCGGCCGAGCGTGTGGAGGCCGCCGTCCACGGACTCGTCGCCGAACCCGGTCGCGCCGACCACCTGAAGGGCGTGGTCCGGGTATCGGCGACCGATGGGTTCAGCGCCTACATCGCGGCACCCGCCGGCGCACTGATCCGCAGCAGGCACCCCGAGGTGTCCGTGGAGATCGTCGCGATCACCCGCCGGGCCTCGCAACATCGCTCGGGCCTCGACATCGAGATCGTCGTGGGCAAGCCGCAGGTACACAGGGCGGAGGCGCTGTGGCTGGCCGACTACACCCTCGGCCTGTACGGCGCGAAGTCGTACCTGTCCGCGCACGGCACCCCCAGACAGGTGGGTGATCTGGCCGATCATTCACTCGTCTACTTCATCGACTCGATGCTGCAGGTCGACGAACTCGACCTCGCGCGCCGCCTCACCGTCTCGATGCGCGAATCGGTGACGTCGACCAACGTGTTCGTGCACGTCGAGGCCACCCGGGCGTCGGCGGGTATCGGATTGCTGCCGTGCTTCATGGCCGACCGCCACGACGACCTCGTGCGGGTGCTGCCCGGGCAGGTCGAGGCCACGCTGGCGTACTGGCTCGTGGCGCGCCCCGAGTCGTTGCGCCGACCGGAGGTCGCGGCGGTGGTGGGGGCGATCCGGGAGACGGTGGAGTCGCAGCGGGACGCGTTGGCGGGGCAGTGAGCGCGTCACGCTAGCGTCAAGGGGTGCGTCCCGAATCCCAGCGGTCCAACATCCAGACCTTCCACGTGATGGACGTGTGGAAGGCGGCCACCGAACGTCAGCGCACTCACGGTGACGTGCTGACGCTCGCGGCGGGGCAGCCGTCCACTCCCGCTCCGCAGCCGGTTCTCCGCGCGACGCGGGAAGTGCTCGACGGACACCTTCTCGGCTACACGGAGACGTTCGGCATTCTGCCGTTGCGGGAGGCGATCGCCGGATACCACTCCGCCAAGTCCGGCATCGACGTCGACGCCGAGGACGTCGTCGTGACCACCGGATCCTCGGGTGCGTTCACGCTGCTGTTCCTCGCCGCGTTCGACGTCGGCGACACCGTCGTGGTGGCCCGCCCCGGCTACCCGGCCTACCGGAACACGCTCGCCGCGCTCGGCTGTACCGTCATCGAGATCGACTGCGGAGCGGACACCCGGTTCCAACCGACGGTCGCGATGCTCGAGGCTCTGCCCGAGCCGCCGGCCGGACTGATCGTCGCGAGCCCCGCCAACCCGACCGGCACCGTCATCGACCCCGACGAACTGGCCGCGCTCGCCCGCTGGTGCGACGACCACGGGACGCTGCTGATCTCCGACGAGATCTATCACGGCATCGGATACGGCGAGCAGGCGATGACCAGCTCGTGGGAGACGTCGCGCGAATCCGTCGTCGTCGGGTCGGTGTCCAAGTACTTCTCGATGACGGGCTGGCGGCTGGGCTGGATGCTGGTCCCCGAGGGGCTGCGCCGACCGTTGCAACGGCTCGCGTCGAACATGACGGTGTGCCCGCCCGCAATCTCCCAGTATGCGGCGATCGCCGCGTTCACCGAGGAGTCGAGGGTCGAGCTCGACGGCCACGTCCAGCGCTACGCCGTCAACCGGGAGCTGTTGCTCACCGGACTCCCGGAACTGGGTATCACCGACCTGGCGCCCGCCGACGGCGCGTTCTACGTGTACGCCGACATCGGGCACCTGCTCGGCGGATCCCACGGCGCGACGTCGACGGAATGGTGTTCGCGACTGCTGCAGGACACCGGTCTGGCGCTGGCCCCGGGCATCGATTTCGACACCGTCCACGGCGACCGGACGGTCCGGCTGTCGTTCGCCGGGTCCACCGCCGAGGTCCGGGAATCGCTGGTGCGACTGGGTCGCTGGCTGTAGGCGGAGTTTCCCGGCCACGGCTCTTGCGGCGCCGCCGCAGCAGTTGTTCGATGGACTTGGGCGCACTGCGTGTTCGGGCGTGCCAGGCAAGGAGAACGGCGATGCTGTACGTCGCGTTGTTCGCATTCGTGTTGTGGGTCCTGTGCTTCGCCGACGCCATCACCACCGACGACGACCAGTTCCGGAACCTCTCGAAGGAGGGCTGGCTGGTGATCGTGCTGCTGCTTCCGCTCATCGGGTCGGTGTTGTGGCTCGTCGTCGGACGGCCGCAGAAGGACCCGGGTGATCAGCTGCCCGCCGACCCGGAGGAAGCCGAGTTCGTGCGGCGATGCCGGGAACGTGCCGAGGAGCAGCGCCGGGAAGGTTTCCACGGGCGCGACCAGGAGTAGAAGGCCTACACTGTGGCTAGGATTACAGTGTTACACACCGGCCCTGAGGCGACGACATGAGCGACATCAGTCATCCACAGCCACCCGTTCCCGGCGGAGTCCGCATCGGGACCGTGGAACGGGAGCAAGCCGCGGCGGCACTCGCCGAACATTTCGCAGCCGGACGGCTCGAGACCGACGAGTTCGACGCGAGGGTCCGCCAGGCGTACCTCGCCAAGACCGCCGCCGACCTCACGCCGCTGTTCGCGGACCTTCCGGACAAGCAGCGCTTCGTGCCCGAACCCGATCGCGTGCGACGTGATCCGGGACGGGAGGCGGCCGCGCTGCGGACGCTCGTGTTCGTGGTGGCCGTGCTCGCCGCGATCCTGTGGGTCGCCCTGGTCCGCGTCCCCCCGCTCGTCTTCCTGCCCATCGTCTGGCTCGTGCTGGCCCGGCGAGGCCTCGGCAGGCGGTCGTGCCGGGCGTGGTGACGGGCTGACACAGCTCTGTGCTCCGAAGTGAAAACTACCGCGAGGTCGGTTGTCGCTCCCGTACTCTGACAGGCAGGTCCACGCCGTCGAGCGATCGAGGAGCCACGATGACCACCAGAATTGTGCGATGTGCGAGCCTGATCCCGGTTGTCGCGGCCTCCGCGTTGCTGCTGGGCGGGTGCGGTTCCGACAGCAGCGACACCTCGTCGACATCTGCCAGTGCCACGGCGTCGGCCACGGCCACGACTGCAGCGCCGACGACTACGGGCACCGCGGTGGCGTCGGCGGTCACCAAGCAGCAGGCGGAGCAGATCGCTGTCGCGACGGTCCCGGGTGGCACGGTCGCGAACTCCGAGGAACAACAGCGAGACGGTAAGACGGTGTGGCACGTCCACATCCGCGACACACGGGGCTACGACTACGACGTGAATGTCGACGCGGCGACCGGCGCGGTGGTGCCCGACAGTCAGAACAGGGAGACCACCGCGACACCCGCACCCGCGCCCCCCGCCGGCGGGGCGGTCACCCAGCAGCAGGCGGAGCAGATCGCGGTCGCGACGGTCCCGGGTGGCACGGTCGCGAACGCCGAGCAGCAGCAGCGGGACGGTAAGACGGTGTGGCACATTCACATCCGCGACACCAAGGGCTGGGATTACGACGTGAACGTCGACGCGTCGACCGGAGCCGTCCTTCCCGACAACTGACCGCAGTGGGTAGAACGACCCATGTTCCGCCCGGGCGGGATGGGTGAATCTGCCGATGCCCGGGTGGTGACCTGGCTTTAGCGTCGAAGGCATGGTCACCACGTCAGTTCTCGTGCCGCGCTCCGACTTCCAGCGGTGGGCCGCCCGTGCGGGCGCAGCGGGACCGCTGCTGTTCACCGCGGGGTTCGTCGCCCAGGAGACATTCCTCCGGGACGACTACAGCCCGATCGCCGACCCGATCAGCGCTCTCGAGGCGGACCCGAGTGGGTGGATCCAGCAGCTGAACTTCCTGGCTTTCGCTGCGCTACTGCTGATCTTCGCGGCCGGACTGCACCGCGGCATCGCGGCGACGCGCTTCGGCTGGGTGGGACCGGCCCTGCTCGGCACGGCAGCGGTCGGGCTGACCCTCGCCGCCGTGTTCCCGTTGCGTGAGGATCAGGCCGGGGTGGCCTACGACCCGGGCCATCATGTGATCTCGGGGGTGACGTTCTTCTCCTGCAGTGCCCTGGCCCTGGTGGTGCTGTCGCGCCGGTTCGCCGCCGATCCGCGGTGGCGTTGCCTGGCGCGGTACACCGCGGTCGCCGGGGTGCTCGGATTGGGATGCTTCGTGATGCTGGGCCGGTTCGCGATGCCGGAGGGTGCCCCACTGCACGACGTCGCCGGACTTCTCCAGCGATTCACGCTTCTCGCCGTGACGTTCCCGGCGCTAGTGACGATCGCCCTGCGGCTCCGTCGCCTCGCCTGCCGGCCCCCGTATCTCATCCGGTCGTGAAGGCCGGCATCTGTACTCGCGCGAGGCCCTCGTGTCGTAGCGCCGGCCGGCTTCTCGAGAAAGCCGACCGTCACGGCCAGTTCGATCCGTCGTCCGCCCGGACGCTATCGGTCCTCCGGCACGGTCAGGGTTCCGCAGCTGAAGTCGGGTCCGAGGTCCAGTTGCGGCACCCCGGGGACGTTCGGGGGACGGGCACGCCGCGGCGGTGTGCGCGGCCGCGGACGACGTCTCCGGATCCGGTGCGGAGCCGCACGCCGACACGAGGGCCATCGGCGCCGTCGCCGCACATCCCAGGGCCGGCATCCGCACCGACACCCGCATGGTTCCGACGCTACGCGGGCGGGCTCCACCGCCCACATACTTCACGGTCTGTCGTCCAATTTGCCCTGGTGCGGCACCCGCGGCTGGCAGGATGAATTGGTGTCATCTGCGGCAACTCCGAAGGGCGAACGGCGCCGACAGGCGCTGGTCGAGGCTGCCGCCGATCTGTTGCTCGAGGGCGGATTCGACGCGGTCCGGCACCGCTCGGTGGCCACCCGCGCCGACCTTCCGCTCGCGTCGACCACCTACTATTTCGAGTCGCTGGACGACCTGATCGCGAAGGCCGTCGAATGCAACGGCAACCGCGATCTCGCGGTCATGCGCAGCCGCGTCGACGACGTCACGCACCGGCGGCGCGGCCGCGAATCCACCGTCGATCTCCTCCTCGACCTACTCGTCGGACCGGCCCTGATCAGTGAGGACTGCCGCGAGAGGCTGATCTCCCGGTACGAGCGGTTCACGGCCTGCGCGCGTCGCCCCGAACTGCGCGAGGTGCAGTTGCGGTTGCGCGCGCAACTCGACGACATACTCACCGAGGCCCTGCGACGCTCCGACCGCGACGTCCGGCAGGAGCAACTACGGCGGCTCGTCGCCGTCGTCGACGGAGCCCTGGTGACCGCGCTCGGCGAACACGACCCCGACCTGCGGGCCCTCGCCCGGGCCATGCTGCTCGACGTCGTCGACGTCGTCGCGCCCGCCCTGGACCGGCCGGACCACGTCGAGCTGTAGCACCGCCGTAAACTGAGGACTCGTGAGCCGCATCCCGAACGTCCTTGCCAACCGTTACGCCAGCCCCGAACTCGTCGAGTTGTGGTCGCCCGAGCACAAGATCGTCCTCGAGCGTCAGCTGTGGCTCGCCGTGCTGCGTGCCCAGGCGGAACTCGGGATCGACGTGCCTGCCGAGGCGCTCGCCGACTACGAGCGGGTGCTCGAGCAGGTGGACCTCGACTCCATCGCCGACCGTGAGCGCGTCACGCGCCACGACGTGAAGGCCCGCATCGAGGAGTTCAACGCGCTCGCCGGGCACGAGCAGGTTCACAAGGGTCTGACCAGCCGCGACCTCACCGAGAACGTCGAGCAGTTGCAGATCCTGCGGTCGCTCGAGCACGTCCACGCGCACGGTGTCGCGGTCGCGGCCCGGCTGGCCGAGCGGGCCGCCGAGTACGGCAGCCTCGTCATGGCAGGCCGGTCGCACAACGTCGCGGCGCAGGCCACCACGCTGGGCAAGCGGTTCGCGTCGGCCGCCGACGAACTGCTCGTCGCGCTCACCCGGCTGCGCGAGCTGATCGACCGCTACCCGCTGCGCGGCATCAAGGGACCCATGGGCACCGCGCAGGACATGCTCGACCTCCTCGACGGTGACGCGTCCAAGCTGGAGGCGCTGGAGCAGAAGGTCGCCGAGCACCTCGGCTTCTCCCACGTGTTCACGAGCGTCGGCCAGGTGTACCCGCGGTCGCTGGACCACGACGTGCTGTCCGCGCTGGTGCAGGTGGCGGCCGGGCCGTCGTCGTTCGCGCACACCATCCGCCTGATGGCCGGCCACGAACTGGTCACCGAGGGGTTCCAGCCCGGCCAGGTCGGGTCGTCCGCGATGCCGCACAAGATGAACACCCGTTCCTGCGAGCGCGTCAACGGACTGCAGGTCGTGCTGCGCGGATACGCGTCCATGGCCGCCGAGCTCGCGGGCGCGCAGTGGAACGAGGGCGACGTGTTCTGCTCGGTGGTGCGCCGCGTCGCGCTGCCGGACGCATTCTTCGCGATCGACGGATTGATCGAGACGTTCCTGACGGTGCTCGCCGAATTCGGCGCCTACCCCGCCGTCATCGAGAAGGAACTCACCCGGTACCTGCCGTTCCTCGCCACGACCAAGGTCCTGATGGCTCTGGTGCGGGCAGGAGTTGGCCGGGAGACGGCGCACGAGGTCATCAAGGAACACGCCGTCGCCGTCGCGCTGGCGATGCGCGAGGAGGGCAGGGAACCCGACCTCCTCGACCGCCTGGCCGCCGACGACCGCCTGCCCCTCGACCGGGCCGCCCTCGACGAGGCCCTTGCCGACAAGAAGGCGTTCATCGGTGCCGCCGAGGCGCAGGTCGCCACGGTCGTCGCGCAGGTGCAGAAGCTCGTCGACGCCGACCCCGAGGCGGCCGCGTACCAGCCGTCCCCGATCCTGTAGGCGGCTTCGCCGCCCGTGCGTGGTTAACGAGTGCAGGCACTCGTCAACCACGCACAAGCACCGGAGGTGCCTATCCCGTGAACTGCATTTTCTGCGAGATCGTGTCGGGCCGATCCGACGCCAGCGTCGTGCACGAGGACGACGACGTGATGGCGTTCATGGACATCCGGCCGTGGACGTCCGGACACCTGCTGGTGGTCCCGAAGCGGCACGCGAGCGGGCTCGCCGACCTCGACCCGGGCGACGGCGCGGCGGTGTTCGCGGTGGGACAGCGCATCGCGACCGCACTGCGTCACGGGCCGATGCGCGCCCAGGGCGTCAACCTGTTCCTGGCCGACGGGATCGCCGCCGGCCAGGAGGTCTTCCACGTCCACCTGCACGTCGTCCCCCGGACGGCCGGCGACGGGTTCGGGTTGCGCGGAATGCCGAAGTCGCCGAGCCGGATCGCGCTCGATCAGACGGCGGGCGTCATCCGTTCCTCCCTCGCCTGACGTGAGTGGCAAAGCGTGCGGGAGCACACTTTGTCACTCACGTGCGGGGAAGCGAACCTCGCCGGTGGGGCCGTTCTCGTCGAACCGTCGTTCGGTGATGTCGAAGGTGCCGTCCGGCCGGACCCGCAGCAGTGTCGACGCCCGCGTCCCGTAGTCGTCGTAGTGAATGAACCGGGACGACAGGGCGCGTTCGAGTTCGGGTTCGATGCCCGTGTCGGGCAGTGAGTCCCACGGTGCGGGGTCGCTGTCGGAGAGCACGTCGAAGTACGTCCCCGGGTCGGCATCGGGGCCGCCGTCGTCGGCGTCTAGCGCGGCGGCGAACGCCTGCTTGCCGCCGGTCACCTTCGGCCACGGCGTGTCGAGTTCGGCGTTGGAGAGGCCGTGGACGCCGGGTTCCACCCGCTGCTGCCTGCCGTGGGGCCGGTTGGTGGCCCACCGCAGTTCCGTGGGGTCGCCGACGAGCAGGTTGAAACTGCCGTACTCGGCGCCGGTCGCGGCCACCTGTTCGGCGTAGTCGGCGGGGGACAGTCGGCCGCGGAGGTAGTCGACGGGCAGGGCGCCGCGGGACCGTGCCCCGGTCGAGGGGGCGCCGTTGCGAACGTTGGTGACGGCCGCGAATCGCAGGGAGTCGGCAATTCCCATCCAGGTGCCGCCTGCGAGCAGGTCGCGGCCCGCGAGGAACCCGTCGTCCCACCTGCTCAGCGGTTCGGTGGGGCGGGCGTAGAACTCGTCGCGGTTGGCCGCGACGACGAGGGGGAGATCGGGGCGGGTATGCCAGGCGAACAGGACCAGGCACATGCAGACGTCTCCTCGTCACCTCGATCATCCGAATCGCTTTTGCATGCCCGAGCGTAGCCGCCCTCGTAATACCTCTGAAACAGAGCTATATTGTTTTCATGGCACAGAACGAGTCGCCTGCCGAACAGCTCTTCGCCGCAATCGGATTGCTGCGCCGGCACACGCGCCGTCGGGTCGGGCGGCCGTGGCCGGAGACCCCGTTGACGGGGTCACAGGTGGAGTTGGTCCGTCTGCTCCGCCGCAGGCCCGGCACGTCCGTAGCGGAGGCCGCGGCGGCTCTGGGGCTCGCGGCGAACACGGTCTCCACCCTCGTGCGGCAACTGACCGACGCCGGGCTGGTCGAACGGGTGCGGGACGAGTCCGACCGCCGCGTCGCCCGCCTGGCGCTCACCGACGACGCTCGGGCACAGGTCGAGCGTTGGCGCGACCGCCGCAACATCGAGGTCGCCGCCGCATTCGACGGGCTGAGTGCCGAGGACAGGAAGGCCATCGAATCCGCCATACCCGCCATCACCCGCCTCGCCGGAGCACTCCACCCGGACCAGGCGGGGCCGAGCGATCAGGAGGTCGTCAGATGATGTTTCGCAGGGCGCAGACCGCCGCACGACTGCGGCCCGCAGGCGGCGCGCTGGAACTGTCGCACGTGACCTACTCGTTCGGGGACTACGCCGCGGTGAAGGACCTGAGTCTCGTGATCGAGGCGGGGGAGTGCTTCGGCCTTCTCGGCCCCAACGGGGCGGGGAAGACCACCACGATCCGACTGCTCAACACGCTTCTCCCACTGCAGGGCGGCGACGTGAGCATCTTCGGGTACGACGTGCGCACCCAGGCCATGGCCGTTCGACGGCTGCTCGGGTATGTGCCGCAACAGTTGTCGATCGAAGGCGCGCTCACCGCCCGTGAGAACGTGTCCTGGTTCGCCCGCCTCTACGACGTACCCCGGCCCGAACGCAGGCGCCGGGTGGACGAGGTGCTGGAGATGGTCGACCTCGCCGATGTCGCCGACCGGGTGGCGTCGAGTTTCTCGGGCGGCATGGTCCGGCGTCTCGAACTCGCGCAGGCGTTGGTCAACCGGCCGTCGTTGCTGGTGCTCGACGAACCGACGGTCGGGCTCGATCCGGTCGCACGGGATTCGGTGTGGACCCGCGTCACCGAGATGCAGAAGCAGTACGGGATGACGGTCCTGCTCACCACCCACTACATGGAAGAGGCCGAGGCGCTGTGTGATCGGGTCGCGTTGATGCACCGCGGCGAACTGCGGGCGGTCGGTTCCCCATCGGGACTCGTCGCCGAACTGGGGCCCGACTCGACGCTCGACGACGTCTTCCGCCACTTCACCGGTGACAGTCTCACCGCCGACGAGAAGGGAGGGCTCCGGGATGTCCGCAGCGCCCGCCGCACTGCCCGCCGTATGGGCTGAACCGCCGACCCGGGGTGTGCTCCGGTTGTTGTCGCGGATCGTCACGTTCTGTCTGGTCGAAGTGCAGAAACTCCGCCACGACCGCACCGAGTTGGTGACCCGGGCGATCCAGCCGATCCTGTGGCTCGTCATCTTCGGGGAGACGTTCAGCCGCATTCGCGCGATCCCGACCGGCGACGTCCCCTACCTGGACTATCTGGCGCCGGGCATCATCGCCCAGTCGGCGCTCTTCGTCGCGATCTTCTACGGCATCCAGATCATCTGGGAACGCGACGCCGGGGTCCTGACCAAACTGCTCGTGACTCCCACTCCGCGTGCGGCTCTCGTGACGGGCAAGGCGTTCGCGGCCGGTGTTCGCGCAGTGGCCCAGGCCGTGGTCGTCGTGGTCGTGGCGGCGCTGCTCGGCGTCGGAATGACGTGGAATCCGGTGCGACTTCTAGGTGTCGTCGCGGTCGTGGTGCTGGGAGCGGCGTTCTTCTCGTGCCTGTCGGTGGCCATCGCCGGGGTGGTGCTCAAACGCGACCGGCTGATGGGGATCGGGCAGGCGATCACGATGCCGCTGTTCTTCGCGTCGAACGCGCTGTACCCGGTGGAATTGATGCCAGGGTGGGTCCAGGCGATCAGCCGCGTGAACCCCCTGAGTTACGAGGTGTCCGCACTCAGGGGGCTGCTGATCGGCCAGCCCACGAACTACTGGCTGGACTTCGGGGTGCTCGTGGCGGCCGCGGTGCTCGGGATCGCCGTCGCGTCCGCGCTGCTGGGGAGACTGTCCCGATAGCGGGGTCGGGTTACGAAGTCACGAACGTCTTCTCCAGTGCCCGGCGCAGGTCGGACTTGCTGATCTTGCCGACACCGGTGACCGGGAACTCGTCGACGAACACCACCTTGTCCGGCACCTTGTACTCGGCGAGTCCGCGGCCGCGGACGAACTTCTTGAGTTCGACCGCCTTCGGCTGCTCGCCCTGGACCACGACGAACGCGCAACTGCGCTCGCCGAGATACGGATCGGGCATCGACACCACCGCGACGTCGGCGACGGCGGGGTGTGCGAGCAGATGGTTCTCGACCTCTTCCGCGGCCACCTTCTCGCCGCCGCGGTTGATCTGATCCTTCGCGCGGCCCTCGACGACGAGGTAGCCGTCGTCCGTGAGCCGGACGATGTCGCCGGTGCGGTAGAAGCCGTCCTCGGTGAACGCCGTCGAATTGTGTTCGGGAGCCTGGTAATACCCGCGGACGGTGTACGGGCCGCGGGTGAGCAGATGACCGGACGTGCCGTTCGGGACGGGCTCGCCCCGGTCGTCGACGACCCGGACCTCGTCGTCGGGGCTGATCGGTCTGCCCTGGGTGGTGACGATCGTGTCTTCCGGGTCGTCGAGGCGGGTGTAGTTGACCAGGCCCTCCGCCATCCCGAAGACCTGCTGCAGCGTGCACCCGAGTTCGGGACGGACCCGCTTCGCGGCCTCGGCGCTGAACTTGGCACCGCCCACCTGTAGCACCTCGAGGCTCGAGAGGTCGCGTTCCGTGCGACCACTGGCGGCCAGCCACGCCAACGCGAGCGGCGGCACCAGCGACGCAATCGTGACGCCCTCCTTCTCGATGAGCGCGAACGCGGTGTCGGGACTCGGATCCGGCGCGAGCACCACGCGACCACCGGCGTGCAGCACGCCGAGGATGCCCGGTGAGCTCATCGGAAAATTGTGCGCCGCAGGCAGAACGACGAGCATGCGCGTGCTCTCGTCGACGCCGCAGATGCGGTCCGACTCGCGCACCGAGTACAGGTAGTCGGTGTGCGTGCGCGGGATCAGCTTCGACACCCCGGTGGTTCCGCCCGAGAGCTGCAGGAATGCCACCGATTCCGGACCCACCGCCGGCCCGTCCGACATCGGTTCCGCCGCCCGGAGTTCGTCGAGTGACGTGAACTCCTCCGCGTCCCCGGCCACGATGATCCGGGGCGGATTCTCGGCCGAGGACACCACGTCGCGGGCGAGGGTGCGGTAGTCGAATCCGGCGTGCGTATCGGTGACGACGTAGGCCGCGGCGTCGGTGAAGCTGCAGAAGTAGGAGATCTCCTGGGCGCGGTGCGCGGGCAGCGCGAACACCGGCAGTGCGCCGAGCCGGAAGACCGCGAAGATCACCTCGACGTACTCGACGATGTTCGGCAGTTGCACCACCACCCGGTCGCCGGGCTGCACCCCCGACGACTGCAGCCCGGCGGCGAGCCGGTCGGCGCGGTCGGACAGTTCCCGGTAGGTGAGGGCACGGTCGACCCCGGACGCGTCCGGCCCGGTCACGGCGATCGCGTCCCCGAATTGCTCGGCGCGGGCGCCCAGGAACTGCTGGAACGTCTCGTCCGTCCAGTACCCTGCGTCACGGTAGCGTGCGGCGAGGTCGGCGGGGTAACCGACGGTGATCTCCAGGGGAGCGCGAACGCTCGTGCTCATCGAAAGTCCTTTCACGGGCATGGCTGTTCGGGGCGTCAGGCTCGGAGGGTAGCGCCGCCGTCGACGTAGAGCGCCTGCATGGTGATGTGACGCGCCCGCTCCGACAAGAGGAACTCGACGGAGTCCGCGATGTCGGCGGCGTCGGCGATGCGGCCCAGCGGGATTCCGACCTTGAACGTGCCCAGGTCGCCGTCGATCGCCCCGCGCGCGCCGGTGTCGTCGGCGGGGTCCGCCCACAGCGACCGCTGCATCGCGGTGTCCGTCGAGCCGGGGGCGACGATGTTGGCGCGGATCCCGTATTCGGCCAGCTCGAGGCCGAGTACCCGGACGATCATCGACACGGCGGCCTTGGACGCGCCGTACGCGCCCATGCCGGTGCGGGGGACGCCCGCGGCGTTGGAGCCGACCACGACGATGGAACCGGCTGCACGCTCGCGCATTCCGGTGCCGACCGCCCGCAGCACGTTGACGAGGCCGGTGACGTTGACGTCGAACACGCGCTGCCAGCTCTCGGGGTCGGCGTCGAGCACCGAGCCGGTCTCGAGCACACCCGCCACGTGTGCGAGTGCGGTGATGGGACCGTGCTCGTCCTCGATCCGGCGGACGGTGTCGGTGACGGCGTCGGTGTCGCGGATGTCGGTGACGGCGGTACCGAGCGGCGGGGTGTCGAGCAGTGCCGCGGTGGCGGCGAGGCCGTCGGCGTCACGATCGAGCAGTACCAGGCGGTGACCGGATCGCGACAGGGTGACGGCCGTTGCCCGCCCGATGCCCTGGGCCGCCCCGACGACCAGTGTGGTGCCGCTCATCGGGGGAGCCCCAGTGCGGCGAGGACGGTGCCCAGTTTGGTTGTGGTCTCGGCGAGTTCGTCGTCCGGTTCGGATGCGGCGACGATGCCGCCGCCGGCGTACGCCGTGACGGTGGTGCGGTCGGCGTCGATCTGCGCGCACCGGATGGTGACCATCCATTCGCCGTCTCCGTCGGCGTCGGCCCAGCCCACGGCGCCGGCGTAGAAGCCGCGGTCGCCCTCGAGTTCGCCGATCAGCGCACGCGCCGCGTCGGTGGGGGTGCCGCACACGGCCGGGGTCGGGTGCACGGCGACGGCGAGGTCCAGTGCGGTCACCGAGCGGTCCCGCAGCCGTCCCGACACGGGCGTGCCGAGATGCCACAGTTGCGGTGTGCTGGTGAGGGTGGGCCTGTCCGGGATGTCGAGTTCAGTGCAGAACGGTTCGAGGCTCGCTCGCAGCGCCTCGACGACGAGGGCATGTTCACGCAGGTTCTTCTCCGACGAGGCAAGGTTTTCGGCGGTCAGCCGGTCGATCTCGGGATCGGTGTGCCGGGGAGCGGATCCGGCGAGAGGATGGCAGGTCACGGTGTTGCCGCGGCGGCGGATGAGCACCTCGGGACTCGAGCCGACGAGGTGCCGTCCCGACCAGCCGGTGCCTGCGGCACTCAGATCGACGCTGAAGCCGTTGCCGCCGAGGTCGTTCGCCACGAGCTGCGCGAGCAGTGCGTGCGGATGCAGCGGTTCGTCGGCGTGCAGGACGACCGATCGGGCGAGTACCACCTTGTGCAGTGTGGCATCGGGTTCCCGCAGCACGTGAATGGCGGCGGCGACCCGGGAAATGTGCTCGTCCTCCGGGGGAATCGACTCACCGGCGCGCACGCGCGGAAGGGCCTGCAGGCGAGGGGTCCAGCTTCCCGGGTGATGACGCAGCGCCTGTGGTGCGATCAGCGCGGCGGGATGTGACGGGTCGAAGGCGAGCGCGCCGACCACCGACGTCGCGGTGCCGTTCCGCAGGGCGGCGGCGGCGTCGCGGGCGGAGTCGTAACCGGTGCGGATGCCGTCGGCGATCACGGTGCCGTGCGGGCGGGAGAGAACGAACGGCGCGCCCGGCGGGAGGTCCGCCGAAGTCTCTGCGGACTCGGCAATGGCCGTCGACTGCATCTGCGATCCCCTTTCGTAGCGGACAACTGTGGTGCGCGGCGATGCGTGCCGCCCCGCCTCGACCATATACGGTTAGCCTAACCTTTGGTGATCGAGAGTGTTTGTCTGCGGTTCTGGCGCGTGGCGTGTTCTGTTGCAGACCAGCGGTTTCGAACACGATGCCCGGGCGCGATATCAGCTGCGAACAGGATCTGGATTTTCGCCACCATCGACTGGCCTAACATCGCATGCACACGTTGCATGGAGGGCAGGCGGCTGCAATGACCGAACGCAGGTTCTCGCTCGATCAGCGGATCGTCGCCGCCCTCCAGGTCGATGGGCGGTGCTCCTGGAGCCGCATCGCCCAGGCGCTCGGCGAACCCGAGCGGAACGTCACCCGGCACGGCATCGCGCTCCTCGAGTCCGGCCGGGTGGCCGTCACCGCCGTCGCGAACAGCGGCGGCACCGCGATCGTCCGCCTCCAGTGCTCGCCGGGAACGGTGCGAGTGGCGGCGAGCGCCCTCGCCCAGCGCAGCGACTGCATCTTCGTGTACATCCTCACCGGCACCGCCGATTGTGTGGCCGAGATCCACGTGTCCCGGGACCGCCTCCCGAAGCTCGTCATGGACGAACTGCCCGCGACGATGGGCGTGGTCCGAAGCTGGACCGACCCCGTGCTGCGGTACTTCCGCACGGTCCGCGAATGGGAGGCCGGGGTGCTGACCCCCGCCGAGAAGGAAGCGATCGGCGGGGTGTCGCCTCCGGCGACATTCCTCACGGACCTGGAACGCGGCACCCGGGATCCCGTCGACCGGACGATCATCCGCGAGCTGATGCAGAACGGGCGGGTGGGCACCACGGCGCTCGCCCGGACCGCGGGCGCGTCCGAGGCGACGGCCCGGCGACGCGTCCAGTCGCTGCTCACCGAGGGTGCGATCAGCCTCCGGGTGGTGGTGGATCCGGTCCTGTTCGGGCTGCGTGCCGAGGCGATGCTGTTCATCAAGACTCAGCGCAACCGGATCGAACCGCTCGTGCGGGGGATGCTCGAGATGCCGTACGTGCGGTACGCCGCCGGCACGGCGGGCGAGTACCAGGTGGTCGCCAACATCGCCGCACCCGACGAGTCGGTGCTCTACGACTACATCACCACCGCGCCGTGGGTGGCGGACGCGGCCGCCCTGGAAACCAACATGGTGGTGCAGGCGGTCAAACGCAGCGGGCGGGCAATGTGACGGATTTCGACATCGGGCGGCCCCTCCGGCGCACCTGATTGCGATCTCCGACAGGCTGGTGGCCGATTTCGCCGAACCTCGTCCAGCTGTTGAGTGCTGTGATCCGCACCACGCATGCTTCCTCTACTCCCCGGATGGAAGAAGGAACAGCATGCAACGAGACGCCATTCTCGGGGCGATCGAGGATTCGCCGCAGCGCCGCTGGCTGCTGCTCGTCCCGGTCGCCCCGGTGCTCGCACTCGTCACCGCCGTGTGGCTGCCGTTTGTGAACACCGCCGACCTGTGGCTGGGAATGCCCCGGCTGCTGGTCTGGTGCTCGGCCTGGGTGCTCCTGCTGCTGCCCGCGCTGGCGGCGGTGGAGTTCGGCCTCGTCCGGCCGCACGAGGAGCGGAGCGACGACCTCCAGCTCGAGGAGGCGACGCTATGACGAACTCAGCTCTGTGGATCACCCTGGCCGGCATGATCGGATTGGCCGTGATCGCGGTCGGTGGACGCCGGAAACGCGCTCAGAACCTGAGCGAGTGGACGGTCGGCACGCGGAACTTCGGTGTGGTCACCAGTTTCTTCCTGCAGGCCGGTGAATCGTTCACCACGTTCACGTTCCTCGGTGTCGCCGGTATCGCGTTCACCGCGGGCATCGGCGCCACCTACGCCATCCCGTACATCCCGCTCGGCTACGTGGCCCTGTATTTCATCGGACCGCGGATCTGGAAGCTCAGCAAGGACCGCGGCTACATCACCCAGGCCGACTTCTTCGCGGACCGGTACCGCAGCCCGCTCCTCGGCCGGCTCGTTGCCCTGTGCGGCATCATCTTCCTGCTGCCGTACCTGCAGCTGCAGATCACCGGCCTCGGTCTGATCGTCCGTCTCGTCACGGGCAGCGCGAGTTCGGGCACGCTGAGCATGATCGTCGCGACCGTCCTCGTCGTCGGGTTCGTGCTGTGGGCCGGCATTCACGGCCTCGCGCGCACCGCCTATGTCAAGGACGTCCTGATCCTGCTCGCCGTCGTTGTGCTGTCCATCGTGATCCCGTTGCACTTCGCCGGTGGCATCGGCGACGTGTTCGGCCAGATCGCCCAGACCCACAGCGAGATGCTGACCGTGAATCCCGGCGACTACGACAAGGTCTGGTGGACCACGAGCCTGCTGATCTCCGCGATCGGCTGCGGGTTCCTTACCACCCCGCACCTCTGGCCGCCGCTGTTGGCCGCGAAGAACGGTCGAGTGATCCGTTCCAACAACACTTTTCTGCCGATGTACCAGGTGGTCATGATTCTTCCGATCATGCTGGGTTTCGTCGGGATCCTCGCGCTGAATCCCAACACCAGCAGCAACGCCGTCCTGCTCACGCTGGCCGGGGGAGCCCTGCCGAACTGGGCGCTCGGACTGATCGCGATCGCCGCAGCCTCCGCCGCGATGCTGCCTGCCGGCGCCATCTGCATCGGCATCTCGACGCTGGCGTCGCACAACCTGGTGAAGATCCGGAGCGAGCGCACGAAGCTCCGGTTCAACCACCTGGTCGTGATCGCCGCTGCCACCATGGCTCTCGTGCTCGGCCTGACGCGCCCCGATCTGCTGGCCAACCTGTTGCTGCTCACGTTCGGCGGTCTCAGCCAACTCGCCCCCGGCCTGGCGCTGGCCCTGCCCGAGAAGCCTTTGCTCGCCAAGCAATCCGTGTTCGCGGGTCTCGTCGTCGGAATGCTCACCGTCATCGTGATGACCGTCTTCGAACTGAACCTCGCCAACATCGACGCCGGCATCTGCGGCCTGGTCCTCAACCTCGCGGTGATCGCCGTCGTGGAGGCCGTCGTCCGCGCCAGCCGTCCCCGCACCCCGGCCCCCGCGTCGTCGGAAGACCTTCCGGCCGCCGCCCCGATCCTGGAGACCACGTAATGACCATCGATCACTACTCGACCGCGCGAGAGATGCTGGCCGCACTCCGTAGCAAAGACATCTCGGCCCGCGAGCTGCTCGACCTGCACACGGACCGGATCGCGCAGGTGAATCCGACGGTCAACGCGATCGTCAGCCTCGACCTGGACCGGGCGCACGCCACCGCCGCCGCGGCCGACGCACAGACGGCGGCCGGGACCCCGGTGGGGCCGCTGCACGGACTGCCGTTCGCCTTCAAGGACACTCACGACGTCGCCGGTTTCCCCACGGTGGCGGGCTCGCCGCTCCTCGTCGACAACGTGCCCGAGACCAGTGAGCTGATCGCCGAACGCGTCATCGCGGCCGGGGCCGTCACGATCGGCAAGACCAACGTCCCCGAATTCGCCGCCGGCTCGCACACGTTCAACCCCGTCTTCGGGACCACCACCAACCCGTACGACCCCACCAAGAGCGCGGGTGGCTCGAGCGGCGGCGCCGCGTCGGCGCTCGGTGCGGGACTCGTCCCGCTCGCCGACGGCAGCGACATGGGCGGTTCGCTGCGCAACCCGGCGTCCTTCTGCAACGTCGTCGGATTGCGCCCCACTCCGGGCCGCGTCCCGTGCTGGCCGAACAGTGCGCCCTGGGACGCACTCGTGACACAGGGACCGATGGCCCGGAACGTCGACGACCTGGAACTGCTGCTGTCGGTGATCTCCGGACCCGACGCGCGGATCCGAAGTTCGCTCAGCGCCGACGCCCTCGCGCCGCGTCTCGGTGTCGCCGGCCTGCAGGGTCTGCGCGTCGCGGTGTCCATGGATCTGAACGGCATCTTCCCCGTGGACGCGCCGGTCCGCGAGATCCACGACCGGCAGTCGTCGATCTTCGCCGCCGCGGGTGCCGTGGTGGCCGAAGACGCGCCGTCGATTCCCGACGCCGAGTGGGTGTTCCGCACACTGCGGGCGTGGCGGTTCAAGATCGACCTCGGTGACCGCGCCGACGCCACCCCCGACCTGCTGAAGCCGTCGCTGCTCGACAACATCCGGCAGGCAGACCGGCTCTCCGCCGACGATGTCGCGAAAGCCATGGTGGCGCAGGCGGAGATCCAGCAGCGCGCCGTCGAGTTCTTCGCCCACCACGACGTCCTGGTGATGCCCGTGTCGCAGGTACTTCCGTTCGACGCAGAGCTCGAGTACCCGGCAGCGGTCGACGGCCGTCGCTGCGACGACTACCTCGACTGGATGACGTCCGCGCTGACCGTGACGGTGCTGGGTTGCCCCGCGATCTCCGTTCCCGCCGGATTCAGCGCCGACGGTCTGCCCGTCGGCGTGCAGATCGTCGCCGCCCCGGGCAACGACCTGTTCCTGCTCGACGTGGCACGAGCCTACGAGCAGCTCGACCCCGTCGGAGCCACGCGTCCGCACCTTCTCGAGAGGGCGGCAGCGTCTACTTCGTGAAGTCGTCTTCGCCGATTCGGTGGACGTGGATGAGGTTGGTGGATCCGACGGTGTGTGGGGGTGAGCCGGCGACGATGACGACGAGGTCGCCGCGCTGGTAGCGGCCCAGCCGGAGGAGGGCGGTGTCGACCTGGCGGATCATCTCGTCGGTCGATGCGACCGGGTCGACGAGGAAGGTTTCGGTGCCCCAGGTGAGGGCGAGTTCGTTGCGCACCTGGGGTACCGGGGTGAATGCGAGCAGTGGCAGTGGGGTGTGGAGCCGGGCGAGGCGTCGTGCGGTGTCGCCGGACTGGGTGAATGCCACCAGCGCTGTGGCGTTCAGGCGTTCGCCGATGTCGCGGGCGGCGAAGGAGAGGACGCCGCCGTGGGTGCGCGGGATGTGTGTGAGGTCCGGGACGGTGGTGGACTGGTGTTCGACGGCGGAGAGGATTCGCGCCATCGTCGCGACCGTCTCGATCGGGTAGGCGCCGACGGAGGTTTCCCCGGACAGCATTACCGCGTCGGCGCCGTCGAGGACGGCGTTGGCCACGTCCGATGCCTCGGCCCGGGTGGGGCGGGAGTTGTCGATCATCGATTCGAGCATCTGCGTCGCGACGATCACCGGCCGGGCGTTCTCCCGGGCGATCTGCACGATGCGTTTCTGTACCAGCGGTACGTGTTCGAGGGGGACCTCGACGCCGAGGTCGCCGCGCGCGACCATGACGGCGTCGAAGGCGCGCACGATCGCCTCGATGTCGTCGACGGCTTCGGGTTTTTCGATTTTCGCGATCACCGGGACCCGCCGGCCGATCCGGTCCATCACCTCGTGGACGCGGTCGATGTCGGTGGGGGCGCGGACGAAGGACAGGGCGATCAGGTCGACGCCGAGCCGCAGGGCGAATTCGAGGTCGTCGATGTCCTTGCCGGACAGGGCGGGGACGGAGACGTTCATTCCGGGCAGGGAGACGCCCTTGTTGTTGCTGATCGGGCCGCCCTCGGTGACCCGGCACACCACATCGTTGCCGTCGATGTCGATGACGGTCAGTGCGATCTTGCCGTCGTCGACGAGGAGGCGGTCTCCGGGCCGGGCGTCCTGGGCGAGGTGGGTGTAGGTGGTCGAGACCCGGTCGTGGGTGCCCTCGCATTCCTCGACGGTGATCCGGACCTGTTCGCCGGCCGTCCACACCGCCGCGCCGTCGGCGAAGCGGCCGAGGCGGATCTTCGGTCCCTGCAGGTCCGCGAGGATTCCCACGGCTCGGCCGGTGTTGTCGGCTGCGGCGCGGACGCGCCGGTAGTTGGCCTCGTGGTCGGTGTGGTCGCCGTGGCTGAAATTCAGTCGGGCGATGTCCATCCCGGTTTCGACGAGAGCGCGGGTGCGCTCGTCCGTGGCGGTGGCAGGCCCGAGCGTGCAGACGATCTTCGCCCTGCGGGACAACAGGGCAGACGTGTCGACCACATCGGTGAGCGGCGCTTCGATGTCGGTGAGAGTCATCGTGGTCCTTCGTTGTGCAGAAGTGAGCTGCGGCCGATGTCGCGCCCGATGTGGGTGAGGAGTTCGCCGGTCAGCTCCGGGTCGGTGGCCGTGTTCCGGTCGGTGTAGTCACCGAGAGCATGGATGTATTCGAAACCATGAGGTGCCCAACGGTTCCGGGAGAGCGTGTTGCGGCCCGCGACGGCGATCACCGGGACCGGGTGGGCGCGGCGGGCGAGGACGGTGAGGAGTTTGCCGTGTTCGGTCTGCTCGTCGATGCTGCCCTCGCCTGTGATCACCAGGTCCATCCCTGCGAGGCAGCCGTCGAAATCGAGCAGGTCGAGGAAGTACTCGGCACCCGAGACCATGCGTGCTCCGAGCATCATGGCGGCGAATCCGATGCCGCCCGCGCTACCGGCGCCGGGGGAGTTCGCGATCGCACGCGCCTGCGGGTGGCCGCTGCGGGTGAACGCCTCGACGAGGTTGTCGAGGCCGGCGTCGAGATAGCGCACGGTCGCGGGGTCGGCGCCCTTCTGCGGGCCGTACACGGCGGCGGCGCCGTGCGGTCCGGTCAGCGGGTTGGTGACGTCGCCGGCGATCACGATCCCGACGTCTGTCATGTTCACCGTTCGGGAGGAATCGACCGTGTGGACCTGGTGCAGGGTTCGGCCGCAGGCCCGCAGTTGCCGGCCGTCGGCGTCGGCGAACGTGAATCCCAGCGCGGCGAGCATGCCCGTCCCGCCGTCGGTGCCGGCGCTTCCGCCCAGGGCGAGGACCAGCCGGCGGGGTCGAAACCGCAACACCTGCGAGATCGCTTGCCCCATCCCGAGGCTGGAGGCGTCGAGTGGAGCGCGGCGGCCGCCCGGGAGGGTGGCCAGTCCGCAGGTATTGGCGACCTCGACCACCGCTGTGGTGCCGTTGACTGCGATACGTCCGCGCTGGGGTGTTCCGGTGGCGCCGGCGACGGTGACCGGGTGCGGAGTGAACCCGACTGCCACCGCCGCGTCGACGCTGCCGTCGCCGCCGTCGGCGAGGGGAAGCTGTCTGCTCTCGATCCCCGCCGAGGCGAGTCCGGCCGAGAGGTGTTCGGCGACATCGGCTGCGGAGAGCGAGCCCTTGAACTTGTCCGGGGCAACCAGAACCCTCATCGGCCTTCCTTTCTCGTGTGCAGTGCGGATGCGGTCATCGCTGTGTGGAGTGCGCGGGCGTCGTCGCCGCGGGGTCGATCCGTTCGTGGTCGATGTGTACCGCGTCCGGTTCCTTGATCATGTGGTGGTGCTTGTCCCGTGGCTCCTGTTCCAGGATCTCCATGTCGAAGTCGTTCTCGACGTCACCGTCGGGCGGGGGAAGTACTTCGCCGGAGAAGACGCGGCGGGCGCGGTCGACGTCGAGTTCGTGGTTCCATTTGGCGACGAACAGGGTGGCGACGGCGTTGCCGATGAAGTTCACCAGGGCGCGGCATTCGGACATGAACTTGTCGATACCGAAGATGAGCATGATGCCGGCTGCGGGGATGGTGCCGAGGGTACTCAATGTTGCTGTCAGCGCGATGAATCCGCCTCCGGCGACACCTGCGGCGCCCTTGGAGGTCAACAACATGACGCCGAGGAGGCCGAGCTGCTGCGGAATCGACAGGTCGGTGTTGGTGGCCTGCGCGATGTACAGCGCCGCGAGAGAGAGGTAGATGGCTGCCCCGTCGAGGTTGAAACTGTAGCCGGTGGGCACCACGAGTCCCACCGTGGGCTTCTTGACGCCGGCGTACTCCAGTTTGCGCATCAAGCCGGGCAGCGCGGGCTCGGCGGTGGAGGTTCCGAGAATGAGCAGGAGTTCTTCCTTGAAGAAGCCGAGCATCCGGAAGATGTTGAGCCGCAGGTACGCCATGACCGATCCGAGGACCACGAAGACGAAGAACGCGGACGTGACGTAGAACAGCAGGATCAGGCTGCCGAGGCTGGTGAGGGTGGAGACACCGTACTTGCCGATGGCGAAGGCCATGGCACCGAACGCACCGAGGGGAGCGAGCTTCATGATGAAGCTCAGAACCTTGAACACCACCGCGGTGAGGCGTTCGACGGCGTCCCGGATCGGTGCGGCGATCTGGCCTACCGCGTTGATGGCGACACCGAAGATGACGGCGAGGAAGATGACCTGCAGGATGTCGCCCTCGACGAACGGGCCGAACACACTGTCCGGAACCAGGTGGGTGATGAACTCCCACCACTGTTTCTCTTCACCGGTCTGAATCAGCTTGTTGGCGGAGTCGGTCGTTTCCAGCGAGGCGGCGTCGGCGTTCACCCCGTCCCCGAGGCGGAAGAGGTTGATCGCGACGAGGCCGGTGAGCAGCGCGAGGATCGTTCCGACCTGGAAGTAGGTCAGCGCCTTGATCCCGGTCAGCCCGACCTTCTTCAGGTCCGCGACACTCGCGATGCCGCCGACGATCGTCAGGAACACGATCGGGCAGATCAGCATCTTCATCGCGGTGATGAAGGTGGTGCCGATCGGCTCCATCGCCTCGCCGGTGTCCGGCCAGAGCCACCCGACCAGGATGCCGAGCACGATCGCGATGAGAACCCAGAAGTACAGTTGCCTGTACCACGGTTTCTTCACAGTCGCCGGTTGGTAAGTCGCTGCGCTGCTGGGTATTTCCATGACGTTCACCTCGGGTGAGAGTGTTCGGGTGTGAAGACGGGGTGGCCGAGAGTTACCGACCGTTCGAGGGGTGGGGGCCCGACTCGGCAGATCCTGCCGAGTCGGGCCGGCTGTGCAGATGGAAAGCGGTCAGGCCGGGGTCAGCGCGGTCTGCAGAGCGTGCACGATCGCCTCGGTGACGGCGTCGGTGTCCGACGAGCCGCCGATGTCGCGGGTCAGTGCTCCGCTCGCGGTGGCAGCCTCGATGGCGGCTTCGACGCGGCGTGCCTCGTCGTGCAGCCCGAAGTGGTCGAGCATCAGGGCGGCACTGGCGATCGCGCCGATCGGGTTGCTGATGCCCTGACCGGCGATGTCGGGTGCGGAACCGTGGACGGGTTCGAACATGCTGGGGAAGCGGCGCTCCGGGTTGAGGTTCGCGCTGGCCGCGATGCCGAGGCTTCCCGCCAGGGCGGAGCCGAGGTCGGAGAGGATGTCGGCGTTGAGATTCGACGCCACCACTACGGACAGGTCCTCGGGGTGCAGGATGAACTTCGCGCTCATGGCGTCGACGAGGACGCTTTCGGTCGCGACGTCGGGGTAGTCGAGGGCGACGCGATTGAAGACCTCGTCCCACAGGACCATGCCGTACTGCTGGGCGTTGGACTTGGTGACGCTGGAAACCTTCTTCACCGTGCGGGTGCGGGCCAGGTCGAACGCGAACCGCATGATGCGCTCGCAGCCCTTCTCGGTGAACAGCGCGGTCTGCAGGGCGACCTCGTTGCCCGGTCCGCGGCCGCTGAGGTTACGTCCGCCGAGGCCGGCGTACTCGCCCTCGCTGTTCTCCCGGACGACTATCCAGTCGAGTTCGGTGTCGTCGGCCTTGCGCAGCGGCGACTGCACGCCGGGGAGGAACTTCACGGGCCGCACGTTGGCCCACTGGTCGAAGTTCTGGGTGATGTTGAGCCGCAGCCCCCAGAGGCTGATGTGGTCGGGGACGTTCTCCCATCCGACCGCACCGAAGTAGATGGCGTCGAATGCCTTCAGGGTGTCGAGGCCGTCGTCGGCCATCATCTTCCCGGTCTGCTCGTAGTACCCGCATCCCCAGGGAAATTCTTCCCACTCGAAGGCGAAACGCCCACCGGACTGTTCTGCGAGGACGTCGAGCACGCGCCGTCCGGCAGCGACGACCTCCTTGCCGACGCCGTCGGCGGGGATCGATGCAATCTTGAACGTCTGCGGTGCCATGTCGTTGCCTCCATCGTGTTGTGCTCGTCACAGTGTGTGATGCATTCATTAACCCGTCACAATCGCGCAGCGTCCATGACCAAGAGTCGATCCGGCTTATAGGTTTGACCTAATCGAGTTGCGTCTTCGCAGGTAGAGTGAGTGCCCACACAGCGGTCGCACTCCAGGGTTCGGCGCGGATCGACGGAGACGAGGGGTTCGGATGGACGCGCGTCAGTTGAGGTACTTCCTGGCCGTGGTCGATCAGGGAGGCATCAACCGCGCAGCGGAAACACTGCTGATCGCGCAGCCCTCGCTGTCCCAGTCGATATCCGCGCTCGAACGGGAACTCGGGGTACCGCTCTTTCACCGCGTCGGACGCCGGCTGGTGCTCAGTGACGCCGGCGAAACGCTCGTCGGTCCCGCCCGCGTGGTGCTGCGCGATCTCGAGGACGCGAAGGCCTCCGTCGATGCGCTGAAAGGGCTGCGCGCCGGTCGCGTGGACCTGATCACGATGCCGTCACCCGGGATCGAACCACTCACCACGATCCTCACCAGATTCAGCCGCACCTATCCTTCGGTCACCGTCAATGCCGAGGCGGCGTTCACTCCCGAAGAGGTGCTGCACGCCGTGCGCACCGGCGTCTGCGAGATCGGGATCCTGGGTTCACCCGCCGCGGTGCGTGCCCCCGAACTCGACGTCGTCGCGCTCGAAAGCCAGCCGCTGATCCTCCTCTCCGGTCCGGGCGCCGAAACACCGGCACACCCGGAGATTCGGAGATCGGAACTGTCGGGCTTCCGCCTGATCGTCTCGCAGCGGGGGTCGTTGATGCGAACACTCGTCGACGAGGTCCTCGCCAGCGGCGTCCCAGCCACCATCGTCGCCGAGGTCGCCCACCGGACGTCGATCCTGCCGATGGTGCTCAGCGGATTCGGGCAGGCCGTCATGCCGTCGTCGTGGGCGCCGTCGGCGCGGCAGGCCGGCGCCACCGTGCACCGCATCGTCCCCGAGTCCTACCTGCACGTCGCCGCCGTCTGCCGGCGCACCCACCTCACGCCACCCGCGCGGGCGCTCATGGACGAGGCACGACAGTACGCCGGACGCACACCGGCCGCCTGGGAGGCGCCCGCAGCGGAAAACCCGCAAAACCTGTGAACGACAGTCGTGCCCACGACCCGTGCGGTGACGGCTCATGGGAATTCAGCCCAGGTCTGTCCCTTCGCCCGAGTTCTGTGGTGTCGGGTCCGGGATCCGCCTCATACGGAACGAGTTGAACACCCCGATGAGGCCGGCGAGGATGGGGATGAGCAGGGCGACCTGAAGGGCGAGGGGTCGTGCGCCGGTGTTGATGCGGACGATCTCGTCCTGAATCGCCGGCGGTTGGTCGACGAGTAGTTGTTCGAGTTGGGTGTTGCTCATGACTTCGGCGTCGTCCTCGAGCACCTGCGCGACCTGTTGCTGCTCTGCCGGCGGGAGCACGGTGCTCGATTCCGCCATCGAGGTGAAGGTGAGGGACAGCGTTGCCAGCATGATGGCGCCGGCGAACGCCAGCCCGAACGAGAGCCCGAACGATCCCGCTGCGGAATTGACGCTGGCGGCCTCGCTGATCCGCTCCTCCTCGATCGGGGCGAGTGTGTAGTTGTTGAGCTGGGATACCAGCAATCCCAGCCCGGATCCGGCGATCACCAACGGGATCACCAGGCCCCAGCCGAACTCGGCGCGCGGCACGATCGGGATCAGCGCCGCGATCCCGATCGTCAGCAGCACGAATCCCCATCGGATGATGCTGCTCGGGCGCCGGTCGCCGGCCTTCTTGCCCGCGAGCAACGCCACCGCGAACATGCTGAGGGAGAGGGGTGCGAGGGACAATCCCGCCTGCATCGCGTTGTACTCGAGCACCATCTGCAGGTAGATCGGCAGCGCGATCATCGTGCCGCCCAGGGCGATCTGCTGGAGCATCTGCCCCGAGATGCCCAGTCGGAAGATCTTGGAGCGGAACAGATCCGGGTCCAGCAAGGCCGGCTTCCCTTGACGTTTGCGCCGCAGGAGCCAGTATGCCAGCACCGCCAGCGCGACCGCACCGATCACCAGGAGCGCGGCAACGGATTCGCCACCCTCCTGCCACACCAGGATTCCCAGCACGATGCCGCCCATCCCCAGAACGGAGAGGACCGCGCCCACCAGATCGATCACCCGGGGCCCGGTGTACGGCACATCCTGGACCAGTTTGATGCCGGACAGCACGACCGCGATGATGACGACCTCGAGCACGAACCCGATGCGCCACGAGAGGTAAGTGGTGATGAAACCGCCGAGCAGCGGTCCGACGGCGGCGGCGATCGCGGCCGCCGCCCCGACCAGGGCGTAGACCTTCTTCTGCGCGGCGCCTTCGAAGTTGCCGTGGATGAGGGACTGCATGGCGGGCAACAGGAGTGACGCGCCGATTCCACCGAGTATCGCCCAGAAGATGATGATCGCGGTCAGGCTCTGTGCGAGCGCCATCGCGGACGCACCGACTGCGTAGCCGAGCAGGCCCAGCACGTACGCCCGTTTGCGTCCGATGAGATCGCCGACCTTGCCGCCGATCAGGATGAACGCGGCAGAAACCAGCGCCTCGAGTGCGATCGCGGCCTGGACGCCGCTGACGGTCGTGTCGAGGTCGCGAACCACCGACGAGATCGACACGTTCATCAGCGACGTGTCGACGACGAGCACGAACATCGCCATTGCCAGCAGGATCGCGAGTGTCCGCCGAGGGCCCGTTGCCCGCTCGGAACCACCGTTGGTCGGTTCTTCGGTCATAGGAGGCCCACCGTCCGTCCATTCCGCTGCACCCGAGTGTCCCATGCGCGGGGACGGCGAAGCTACAGCGTCGGATTGTTATCCGTTCGATCCGGGCACCGGTCGCGCGACGGTTACGGTGATAGACACTGCACCGAGGTGAGGAGTCGCCGTGCCCAAGCTGGAGATCAAGAGGAAGTCCGAGCTCTCCCGGAAAGAGGTGTCCGACCGGCTCATCGCGCTCGGGCAGGCCCTCGCGAGCGGCTCCGAGGTGGAACTGGGCTCCGGCGGCGACTCGATTTCGGTCGTCGTCGGCGACCGTGTCCAGTGGGAGCTCGAGATCGAGGTCGACGGCGACGAGACCGAGATCGAGATCGAAATCAGTTGGCGCGACGATCCGTCCGAAGAATCCACCGCCGACGCGGAACCGGAACCGGAATCGGAGACTCCGCCGGTCAAGCCTGCGCCTCCGGCCAAGACCACCGCGCGTCGTGGGCGGCCCCGCAAGAGCGCCGCCAAGTGAGCTGGGCGAAGTCAGGCCGGTGAGGTCGGTTCGAAGGGCCGGATTTCGTCGTCGCCCGGACGGACCACGGCGGCCGAGGATTCCGGCACTTCGTTCCACGCGCCTTCGAGGTCGCGAAGAGGCTCGGAGACCACGAAGCGGGTCTCCCCGCTCAATTCGCGCAGCACCTCGACCTCCGGGTGCAGTGCGCGCACCTTCGCGACCTCGGTGGAGAAGAACAGCGACCTCGACTGCCGCTCACTCGAATAACGAAAGACCCACAGCGATTCACCGTCGGTGGTCGCGACGGTCATCTGCACCGGATGCTCGACCCCGTACGTGCGGCCGACGTCTTCGACGAAGCCGACCGCCCGGGCGACGGCACCGAAGGGGTCGTCGGCGAGGCCGAACGTCAGTGCGAGGAAGAACAGGGCCTCGGAGTCCGTCGACCCCTCGATGTCGGAGAACAGCGTCGGGTCGACGGCCATCACCAGGTCGCGTCTGATCTCGTGAAAACCACGCAGGGCGCCGTTGTGCACCCACAACCACCGTCCGTGCCGGAAGGGATGGCAATTGCTGCGCTGCACCGGCGTCCCGGTCGAGGCCCGCACGTGCGCGAGCAACATCCGCGTTCGCACCTGACCGGCGATCTCCCGCAGATTGCTGTCGTTCCAGGCCGGTTCGATGCTCTTGTACACCGCCGGTTCGGTGCCCTCGCCGTACCAGCCGACACCGAAGCCGTCACCATTGGTGGTCGTCGCCCCGAGACGTGAGTGCAGACTCTGGTCGATCAGCGAATGTTCTGGGCGGAACAACAGGTCCTCCGCGAGGATCGGCTCACCCGAGTACGCCATCCACCGGCACATACAACAATTCAAGCAGAACGGCACCGCCGAGCCCACCCCCCTTTGCCGATGAACCTGCTGGTATTTGCCGCCAACGCCGTCCGCGCGGAGGAGAATGGGCAACCGACAAGCCATATCGCGTCGCTCGAGGAAGGCAGACAGCCATGTCCGAGGAATCTACGGCGGCCCGATGACGAACTCCGCGGAACACGACGAACGGGTAGCCCATCCGAGCCGGGCCGAGCGCGCACAACGAGGGACGGCCGCCCGTCGAGACACTCCACCGTCCGCGCTGGCGGAGCACGGTATGGCCGATCGGCGCGACCCGGTGGGCCTCCTCGAGAAGCAGGCGACGGAGAGAGTCGCGGAACTCGTTCCGATCCGGTACGGGCGCATGGCGGCGACGGCCTTCGCCTTCTACCGCGGCGGCGCCGCGATCATGGCCGACGACCTGTCCCACTCGCCCACCACGGGCCTGCGCACGCAGCTCTGCGGCGACGCGCACCTGAGTAACTTCG
Organism: Rhodococcus jostii RHA1; assembly: GCF_000014565.1. Lineage (NCBI taxonomy): Bacteria > Bacillati > Actinomycetota > Actinomycetes > Mycobacteriales > Nocardiaceae > Rhodococcus > Rhodococcus jostii. Next base: position 5,077,545 of record NC_008268.1, read on the forward strand.
GAATCTTCGCCACCCCGGAACGCCTGCTGGCATTCGACGTCAACGACTTCGACGAGACACATCCCGGACCCTTCGAATGGGATGTCAAACGCCTGGTCTCGAGCCTCGCGATCGCGGCGCGGGAGAACGGATTCAGCGGCAGGAAGAGCAGGAAGATCGCCCGCGCCTGCGCCGCCGAATACCGCGAAACCATCGCCAGACAGGCACAACTGGGAAATCTGGCCGTCTGGTACTCCCACATCGAGCCCACAGCGGAACTCGTGGAGCTTCGAGACGAGCTGGACAAGTCGCAGAAGAAGCGCGCCCGCACAGCTCTGGAGAAGGCGCGGCGCCGGGACAGCGTCCAAGCGCTTTCCAAACTGACCGCCGTCGTGGACGGTGAGAGGCGGATCATCAGCAACCCGCCACTGTTGGTCCCGGCCGAGGAGCTGTACGCGGGCGACGACCTCGACTCGGTGTACCGAGACCTGCGACACCGTCTGGGCGTGTACGCGCAGTCTCTGCGGTGGGACCACCGCGTCCTCTACGACCAGTTCCGGATGGTGCAGATCGCCCGCAAGGTCGTGGGGGTCGGCAGTGTAGGCACCCGCACCTGGATCATCCTGATGCTCGGAGCGGACGACGACGATCCGCTGTTCCTCCAGGTCAAGGAGGCGGGTCCGTCGGTGCTGTCGCGTTACGTCGACGGGCCGTCGTTCGCGACCGAGGGCGAGCGGGTAGTCAGCGGACAGCGGCTGATGCAGGCCGCGAGCGACATCTTCCTGGGCTGGGAACGGGGTGCCGGTCCCGACGGCGTCGAGCGGGACTTCTACGTACGCCAACTGCGGGACGGGAAGGGTTCGGCGGTGGTCGAATCCCAGACCCCCACCGTGATGATGCTGTACGGGCGATTGTGCGCCCGGGCCCTCGCCTACGCGCACGCGCGGGCAGGCGACCGGATCGCGATCGCCGCCTACCTGGGGGACGACACCGAATTCGACCACGCGATGGAGGAATTCGCCGAAACGTACGCCGACCAGAACACCCGAGATCATGCGGCGCTGCTCGAGGCCGTCGCCGGGGGCCGCATCGTCGCAGCCACCGGTCTCTGAAGCAGCAACGCGGTCGACTGGCTTCGACAGTCGGCGCGGCTCAGAAGATCTGCATGAAGCGGTACCAGTCGGATTCGATGTGCTGATATCCGATCTCACCGTCACGCTGGGGTCGCCCGATCTTGTCGGTCCCGTCCGGCAGACGAGCGACTCCGACAAGGTTGACCAGGCCGCCTTCGAGGAAGAAGTGGCAGCCGGTGTCCAGCGGCTCGACGCGCCAGGTGTCGTACAGTCCTATCCGCTGGTCGTCGGACGACGGTGTGCACGTCTGCGCGTACGCGGTCAGTTCGCCTACCGACAGCCGCCACCCGAGGTCGGACGGCACACCGAAGAATACGAGGGTCGCCGTCAGCGCCACGATGGCCGGTGCCAGGCAGATGCGTCGATCCCACCGGAACCGCCAGAGCTGAACGCCGGCGAGGATCAGCCACACGGCACCCAGAATCAGCAGGGCGAAACCAGCGAGCACGACGTACGGGAAGACCGGGTCGAGCGGAATCGTGATCACCAGCGTCGCAGCGCAGGCGAACGCGACGAGGGCGGTGAGGACGATCCCGGTCGCCAACCGCCACCACCGCGGCGTGTCCGTCCGGCGGCGTGCACTGCGTTGCGTCGACTGTGCGTCGCGGCCGTCCGTCATCTGCCCCGGTTCGCCGTCGCCCCGAAGAACCCTCCGGCAACGGTGCGCACTAGAAGATCAGCCCGTGCGTTTCGACGAGCGCCATGGTCGCTTCCATGTCCGCCGAGCATCCGTAGGGTGCGATGATTTCCTCCAATTCCGCGGGGCTCAGGTCCTCGGTCAGTCGGTCGAGGCATCGGAACAGCTCTTCCAAACCTCCGGGAGAGATGATTTCCAGCAACCGTGCCGGTGTCTCTCCGGCATTCCAGAACGTGTGCCATTCCCCGCGGGGTTTGAAGATGAGATTCCCCGGACCGGCTATGACCTCGTGGTCCCCGAATTTGGCGCCGACCGTGCCCTCCAGGATGAAGCTGAACTCATCCTCGCGGGTGTGCTTGTGAAGTGGAGCCGCAAGAACCTTGGCAGGCAGACGATGCTCCACCATGGAAAACCCGCCACCCCATTCTCGACTGTTCACCAGGAAGCGGTCGCCACAGGCACCGGCGGGCTGATAGAGCTCGCCTTCTTCCGGGCCCAGAATCCGGCGAATTGGCACTGCCCGCACACCTCCCACGGCCGAGTAAGGGGTTCTTCCCGCGACGATACGCCGACGCAACGGCCATCGAGTGGTTCTTTCTCCCCGCAGTATCCGACGCGCCGGGGCACTCAGTCCCGCGCGTGCGGTGGACCGCCGAAGCCGCGGAGGTCGCGGGCGGTGGCACCGGGTTCGAAGGTGCTGCCGCCGGGGCCGAATCGTCCGATCACGGTGTGCCGGCTGTCCCAGAGCACGCCGCGAGTGGGAAGTGCCCAGCGGGTCGAGAAGGTGGACGCGGCGTCCTCGTCGTCCGCGGACGGGTCGTGCGCCGCGGCGATGTGCGCGGCGTAGGCGCGCAGCGCGACCGCGAAGGCGTTGGGTTCGCGGCCGGTGTCGAGGAAGTGCGCTCGGTCGCCGCACTGCGGGCAGTGCCACGACGCGCGGTCGCATCCGCCGGCCAGGCCCACGGCAGGTGGTTCGCCTCCGGGCGGACCGGCGGTGCGATACGCGTCGAACGGGTCCGGTTGCTCGAGCGGATCGGTCGCCTGCCGTGCCGCCGCAACCATGTCCCGCCAGGCGGCATGCACGTCGAATCCACCGGGCATCAGCACTTCTTCGGGCATCGGCCCGATGAACGCCGAGCCCGCGCACAGCACAATGCTGTGATCGCGGGCGTAGCTGTATGCCGGGTCGAGTGCCCGGGCGTGCCGCATCTGCTGCATGCGTTCGGTGATCGGGAGCCCGTGCCATTCGCGTCCGCAGTGCGGGCACAGGTCCTGGTTCACGGTCGAGTCGTGCCCGGATCGGTTGTCGTGGTTCGCGAGTTGGTCGTGAACGAGCCGGTCGATCCGGTCGACGAGGTCACGGTCGGTCATGGTGGGTACCCACGGTAGCGGGGGCGGTCGTTCGGCGCAGTCAGTATCCCGCGTCGAAGTCGAACTCGTTGAGCAGCGCCGCGTCACCCGACAGGTAGCGTCCGAGATTCTCGACGAACAAATCCACGATCTTTCCGTTCTCGGACGGCACATTGGCGGCACTGTGCGGGCTGAGAATGACATTGTCGGCCGTCCACAACGGCGAGTCCTCGCGGAGCGGTTCGGTGGAGGTGACGTCCAGGACCGCCCCGCGCAGCCTGCCCGTCGACAGTGCTTCTGCGAGAGCATCTTCGTCGATGATCGGTCCCCGGCCGAGATTGACGACCAGCGCGCCGTCGGGGAGCGCGGCGAGTTCGCGGCGTCCGATCAGTCCGCGAGTGTCGTCGGTGAGGGCGCAGGAGATCACGAGAATGTCCGCGGTGGGCAGGTGCTCGGCGATCCGGTCGGTGGTGGTCATGCTGTCGAAGGGGGCGCTGGCAGGTCGTGGGTTGCGGGCGACCCCGTCGGCGGTGACGGAGAAGCACCGGAGGAGTTCCGCTGTGCGCGAGCCGATCTTGCCTGCGCCCACGACGAGCGCGTGGCGTCCGGCGAGCTCGGTCGTTTCCTGCTTGCGCCAGGTCCGGGTCTGCCGGTCGGCGATCAGCCGGGGGAGTCCGCGCGTGAAATGCAGAATGCCGGCGAGCGCGAACTCGGCCAGCGGATCGGCGTGGACTCCCGCGGCGGTCGTCACCGTGAGCGGCGCACCCGACAGCCCGAATTTCTCGATCAGTTGCCCGGCGCCTGCGGACGTCGCCTGGATCCATGTCAGATTCGGCGACTGTTCCAGTGTGTGTTCGGGGTGGCGCCAGTCGAAATCGAACATGACGTCGGCGGTCCGCAACATCGACGTCCATCGGTCGTGCTCGCCGGCCGTCAGCTCACGCGGCACCCCCACGTGGTCGCTGTGCCATCGAGGCCGGGGGAGCAGTTCGGGTGCGTACGACACCCGGATCCGAGGGTCGCAGGCTGCGATCCTGTCGACCAGGTCCTGCTCGAGATACGACGCGATCAGCACGTCGAGGTGCGGGTCGGGCACGGTCACTCCTTCAGCGCCGGCGGTCGGGCGTCGGTGCGCCCGACTCGATCTCCGGTGCGGAGGCGGACTTCGGCATCGCGGCCGCGGCGACGACGAGTACGACGGCCGCGCCGAGGGCGGCCACGAACACCAGATGCAGGGCGCCGGCCAGGTCGCCGGGGGCGGGGTTGTCGGCGCCACCCAGTCGCGCGTTGACGAGGGCGCCGAACAGGGCGACCCCCACGGCGCTGCCGATGGACCGGGCGAACATGTTGGTCGACGTGACGACGCCGCGCTCCGACCAGTCGACGCTCGACTGCGCCGCGATGAGGGTCGGGCTCGCGACGAGTCCCATGCCCCCGCCGATGACGAAGCAGCAGATCGCCACCTGCCACACCGCCGATTCGACGGACAGGCTCAACGTGAGAGCGGTGCCCGCCACGACCAGCAGACTCCCCGCGGTGGCCGTGACACGGAAGCCGAAACGCAGGTACACGCGCCCGGACTGTGACGCGGCGATCGGCCAGCCGATGGTCAGGGTGGCCAGCGCGAACCCGGCGACCAGCGCGCCCGTCCCGAGGACGCCCTGGGTGAAGGTCGGCACGTAGGTGGTGAGGCCCAGGACGATCGCCCCGACCAGCAGTGACACGAGGCTGCTCGCCGCGAGAACCCGCCGGGTGAACACCCACAGCGGCAGTACCGGTTCGGCGGCGCGGCGTTCCACGAGGACGAAGACGATCAGGAACACGAATCCTGCCGCGAAGATGCCGAGACTGATCGGTGAACTCCACGCCCAGGCCTGCCCGCCCTCGAGGAGTCCGAGGATGAGCAGCGTCGCCCCGACTGCCAGGACTCCGGCGCCGGCGTAGTCGATGGACCGCTGTGTGCGTACCTGCTTCTCGTCGAAGTTGCGGATCAGCATCACGGCCGCGAGCAGGCAGAGAGGAATGTTGACGAAGAAGATCCACCGCCACGACAGGTACTCGGAGAACACCCCGCCGAGGGTCGGGCCGACCACCGCCGACATGCCCCACACGCTGGCCAGATAACCCTGGGCCTTGGCGCGTTCGGCGAGGGTGTAGATGTCTCCGGCGATGGTCATGCTCATCGGCTGGACGGCGCCGGCGCCGAGACCCTGCACAGCACGGAACGCGATCAGCGCGGGCATGCTCCACGCGATCCCGCACAGCACCGAGCCGACGCCGAACAGGGCGATGCCCAGGAGCATCACCGGCCTGCGGCCGAAGATGTCGGCCAGCTTGCCGTAGATCGGCACCGACACGGCCTGGGTGAGCAGGTAGATCGAGAACAGCCACGGGAACTGCGAGAAGCCGCCGAGGTCCCCGACGATGGTGAAGACGGCGGTGGAGATGATGGTCGCATCGAGCGCGACCAGTGACGTCGTGAGCATCAGTGACACGAGAATCGGTCCGCGTTCCGAACGGAACCCGACGTCGACCGGGGTCGTGTCCGTCGCCATTACCCACCTTCTCCGGTTACCGCGCTCACAAGAGTTCCTGACCAACGGTAACGACAACGGGAGACGAAGTGTTCCGCGGCTGTGCCCCGTGACGCCGTCACGCGGTCGCCGAGGATCCGCGGAACGCCGCGCGGTACGAGTGGGGGCTGGTGCCCACGACGCGCTTGAACCGGTCGCGGAACGCGGTCGGCGACCCGAAGCCCACCTGCGCGGCGATGCGGTCGACGGAGTGAGTGGTGGTCTCCAGGAGGTACTGCGCCTGATGAATCCGGACGCGGTGAAGCCACTGCAACGGTGTGGTGCCGGTCTGCTCGCGGAATCTCCGATTGAGGGTGCGGGGGCTCGTCCCGGCTCGCCGGGCGAGGTCGTCGAGCGTCAGGTCTTCGCGGCTGTTCTCGTGCATCCACCGGAGCAGCGGTTCGAGGCTCGTCAGCTCCGCGGACGGTGGTCGTTCGTGAACGATGAACTGCGCCTGTCCGCCTTCGCGTTCCAACGGCATGACCGACAACCGTGCAGCGTCGGCGGCGACCGCCGACCCGTGATCCGAACGGATCATGTGCAGACACAGATCGAGGCCTGCCGCGGCACCGGCCGAGGTCAGGAACTGGCCGTTGTCGACGTAGAGCACGGCCGGATCCACGTCGACCAGCGGGTGACGCGCGGCGAGGAGTTCGGCGGCCGCCCAGTGCGTCGTCGCCCGTCTGCCGTCGAGTAGTCCTGTGGCGGCCAGAGTGAACGCTCCCACGCAGATCGACGCGATGCGGGTGCCACTGTCGGCTGCCCGGCGCAGCGCCTCGAGAACTTCGGGTGCAAGCGGAGCGGTGGGGTCGGCCAGACCCGGCAGGATGATCGTGTCGGCCGCGTCCAGAATGCTCAGATCCCACGGCGCGCGGAGTGTGAATGCGCCGGCATCCACGTCACCGCCGGGGGCGCACACCTTCACCCGGTAGGCCGCGCGTCCGTCCGGCAGCCTGGTGCGGCCGAAGACCTCGATCGGGGTGGCGAGATCGAACGCGATGACACCGTCGAGTGCCAGTACTGCCACGGTGTGCATGGCTACAACCTACGCAGTCGATCGATTTCCGCCAAGGGCGCATAACGGCGGTAAACGACGATGTGAAAGGAAGAGATCTGCGGGGATGGCGTGGCGTCAATCCGTTGATCTGTGGCGAAAATGCCAGTTCTCAGGTATCGATCGGCTGGCTGGCGTCACTGGCGGCCCGTGTACTCGGCACGCGGCACACAGGGAAAGGCACCACGGATGCATGTCCAGAGCGCGCTGTTCGACGGATTCGATCCGCTCGACGTCATCGCTCCCTTCGAGGTACTGCACGCGGGCGGTCTGTACGCCGACGGCGCGCTGACCGTCGAACTGGCCTCCGCCGAGGGCGTGCGTGAGGTCCCGAGTGGAACGGCGCCGCTGAGTCTGCGGGCCGCCGCGACGCTCGACGTGGGCCGGGCCGATGTGATCGTCGTGCCGGGTGCGTCGGGGCGCGTGGAAGAGCGCGCCGAGGGCGAAGACACCATCCCGAGAATTCTCGGACGGACCCTGGAGACGCGGCTCCCCGACGTACTGCGGGAGGCCTGTGCCGACCCGGACCTGATCGTCGCCACCGTCTGCGGCGGGTCGCTCGTGCTCGCGATGGCCGGACTCGTCGAAGGCCGCCACGCCGTCACCCATCACCTGGGGATGGATCTGCTCGACGCCACCGGGGTGGTCGCCGTGGACGCCCGCGTCGTCGACGACGGTGACCTCGTCACCGCGGCCGGCGTCACCTCAGGTCTGGACCTCGGACTGTATTTACTCGAACGGGAACTGGGACCGCGCATCGCGCACGCGGTCGAGACATTGTTCGCCTACGAGCGCCGCGGCACCGTCTGGCGTGCCCGTGGGCTCGAACCCACCACCATCTGAGGAGCAGACCCATGTCTGTCGACGGCACCTGGAACGTCGTGATCGCCACGCCCATCAGCAAGCAACGAGTCGAACTCACCTTCGTCACGCAGGACGGGGAACTTCGCGGCATCGCTCGCGGAGCCGCCGAGGAAGTGCCGCTCACCGACCCGACGCTCGACGGGAACCGGCTCACCTGGTCTCAGTCCATCACCAAGCCGCTGCGCCTCCACTTGCAGTTCGATGTCCTCGTCGAGGGCGACGAGATGACGGGGAAGTCGACGGCGGGACGTCTGCCCAGCTCGAAGGTCAGCGGCCGCCGGTCGGTGCCCGACCGATAGGCTGGGTCACCGTGCGCCCCTCACTCGATTCATACGCCCATCTGGCCGGTGGCAAGGTCCGCGACCTCTACACGATCGACGACGAGCACCTCCTGTTGGTCGCGAGCGACCGGATCTCCGCCTACGACCACGTCCTCAGCACCCCGATCCCGGACAAGGGGCGGGTGCTCACCGCGATGAGCGTCTTCTTCTTCGGCGTCCTCGGTGGCAACAACCATCTGGCCGGTGAACCCGACGACAGCCGGATCCCCGAAGAGGTCCTCGGCCGCGCGCTGGTGGTCCGGAAGCTGGACATGGTCCCCGTCGAGTGCGTGGCCCGCGGCTACCTCACGGGGTCGGGGCTGCTCGACTACAACGAGACCGGCGCGGTGTGCGGCGTCGCACTGCCCGAGGGGTTGGTGGAGGCGAGCCAGCTTCCCGACCCGATCTTCACGCCCGCCAGCAAGGCCGAACTGGGCGAGCACGACGAGAACATCAGTTTCGAGGCCGTGGTCGAGAAGGTGGGTCAGGACCTGGCCGTGAAGCTGCGCGACGACACCCTCGACATCTACGGCCGGGCGTCCAACTTCGCCGCGGACCGGGGCATCATCCTCGCGGACACCAAGCTCGAGTTCGGACTGGACCCGCAGGGCAACCTGGTTCTCGCCGACGAGGTCCTCACCCCCGACTCGTCCCGGTACTGGCCGGCCGACGGGTACGAGGCCGGGAAGGTGCAGCCGAGCTTCGACAAGCAGTTCGTCCGCAACTGGCTCACCGGACCCGAATCCGGCTGGGACCGCGCGTCCGACACTCCGCCGCCGCCGCTGCCCGCCGAGATCGTGGAGGCGACCCGCGAGCGGTACATCGAAGCGTACGAGCGGATCTCGGGTCTGTCGTTCGCGGACTGGGTGGGCTGAGACATGACCTCCGAAGGCGCGAAACTGACCCCGCCGGTCGCGAAGAAGGTGCCTACCGAACGCGTCCACCACGGTCACACGTTCGTCGACGAGTACGAGTGGCTGCGCGACAAGGAAGACGCCGAAGTCGTCGCGTATCTCGAGGCCGAGAACGCGTACACCGAGCAGCAGACCGCGCATCTCGCGCCGCTGCGGGACCAGATCTTCCAGGAGATCAAGTCGCGCACGCAGGAGACCGACATGTCGGTTCCCACCCGGATGGGCGACTGGTGGTACTACGCCCGCACCATCGAGGGCAAGCAGTACGGCGTCCAGTGCCGGGCACCGATCGCCGGCCCCGACGACTGGACCCCGCCGGAACTGGCTCCGGGTGTCGAACTGCCCGGTGAGCAGGTGCTGCTCGACGGCAACGCCGAGGCCGAGGGGCACGACTTCTTCTCGATCGGCGCTTTCTCCCTCAGCCACGACGGCACGCTCCTCGCGTACTCGGTCGACGTGGTCGGCGACGAGCGCTACACGCTGCGTTTCAAGAACCTCGTGACCGGCGAACTGCTGCCCGACGAAATCCCCGAGACCGCGCCGGGTGCTACCTGGGCCATCGACCACAGTCACGTCTTCTATCTCACCGTCGACGAGTCCTGGCGCCCCGACACCGTGTGGCGGCACAAGCTCGGCACCGACCGTGCGCAGGACGTCACTGTGTTCCACGAGCCGGACGAGCGGTTCTGGGTGTCGGTCGGGTCCACGCGGAGCGAGAAGTACCTCATGATCTGGGTGGGGTCGAAGATCACCAGCGAAGGCTGGGTGCTCGAATCGGAGAATCCCGAGGGCGAGTTCCGGGTGGTGCTGCCGCGACGCGAGGGCGTCGAATACGGCGTGGAGCACGCGGTCGTCGCGGGGGAAGACCGCTTCCTGATCATGCACAACGACGTCGTCGACGGTGAGAAGGCCGAGAACTTCGTGCTCGCCGAGGCGCCGGTATCCGATCCGACGTCGCAGACCATTCTCATTTCGCACCGCTCCGACGTGCGGTTGGAGGAGGTCGACGCGTTCGCCGACCACCTCGTGCTCGGTTACCGCCGGGAGGCGTTGACCCGGCTGGCCATCTGGCCGCTCGGTGAGGACGGCTACGGCGAGTTCACGGAGATCGAATTCGACGAGGAACTCTTCAGCGTCGGGCTCGGGGCCAACCCGGAATGGCGGCAGCCGACACTGCGGATGGCGTTCACGTCGTTCATCACGCCCGGCCAGGTGTACGACTACGTGCTGTCGACGGGTGAACTTGCCCTGCGCAAGTCGCAACCCGTGCTCGGCGAATTCGACGCCGGAAACTACGAGCAGCAACGCGACTGGGCCGTCGCCGAGGACGGGACGCGCATCCCGCTGTCGATCGTCCGGCGGAAGACGAACGGCGTCGACGACCCCGCCCCCACGCTCCTCTACGGGTACGGATCGTACGAGGCCAGCATGGATCCCGCGTTCTCCGTCGCGCGGCTGTCCCTGCTCGACCGTGGAGTGGTGTTCGTGGTCGCGCACGTGCGCGGCGGCGGCGAGATGGGCAGGCACTGGTACGAGACCGGCAAGACGCTCACGAAGAAGAATACCTTCACAGACTTCGTCTCGAGCGCACAGCATTTGATCGACACCGGGCGTACCACGCCGCGGCAGATGGTCGCCGACGGCGGCAGCGCAGGCGGCCTGCTGATGGGTGCGGTGGCCAACCTGGCCCCCGAACTGTTCGCCGGAATCCTCGCCAACGTTCCCTTCGTGGACCCGCTGACATCGATCCTCGACCCCTCACTGCCGCTGACCGTCATCGAATGGGACGAGTGGGGCAACCCGCTCGAGAACCCCGAGGTCTACGAATACATGCGCTCGTACAGTCCGTACGAGAACGTCGAGGCCAAGGACTACCCGGCGATCCTCGCGATCACCAGCATCAACGACACCCGGGTGCTCTACGTCGAACCGGCGAAGTGGGTCGCCAAACTGCGCGCCACCAAGACCGGCGACTCGCCGCTCCTCCTCAAGACGGAGATGAGCGCCGGGCACGGCGGTGTCAGCGGACGCTACGAGAAGTGGAAGGAAGTAGCGTTCGAATTCGCCTGGGTGCTCGACACGATCGGCGAGTAGGTAGGGGGCACCCGCGCCGAGGATGCGATATCTCGGCGTGTGAAAAGCATCGGCTGGCGAGGCGGAAATCGGAGGGTCCGGGGGGCTTTCCGCCTCGCATGGCTCAGATGCAGAAGCTGATGCTTGCCGACCCCAGTGGCAGGTTGAGGCAGACGGCGATCGAACCGACTGCCGGGGTCGGTGAGGGCGCAGCCGGTGCGGCGACAGCTGCGGGGGCGGCGAGGGCGCCGAGTGACAGGGTCATTGCAATCGCGGCGAGTGTGGTGGCAATTCTGCTAGACATGTGAAGGTCCTTGGCTGAGTTACTACGAGCCGGAGGTGACTCCTCTACAATCGTCCACCGATGTGATCCAGGTCACAACCTCTGACGGGGCTTTTCTCGACCCTCTCCGGTGGTCCCGTCCGCGTCATGTCAATGCCGTTGTGCCACAGCGGTAGTCGGATGTCAGTAGTAGGAGTCGAGCATCTCCTGCGGCAGCGGCTGCTCCATCACGACCCGGGACCCGTCCCAGGAGTAGGTGATCACCGCGGGTCCGCCCGACGGGCAGCAGTTGGCGTCCTGCTCGCCGAGCCACCTGTACTGCACCGATACGGAGTCGCCGGTGGACTCGACCACCCGCGTGTAGGCATACGATTCGGCTGTCGCGGTGCCGAGATACGCGCCGTCGTGGAAGAAGAGCACCTGGGTCGGCGAACTCACCGTCCCCATGGGCGTCTCCGCCGTGGCCCACAGCAGCGCGGGGCAGTCCCCGCCGGCGGCATCGGACGCGGTTCCCGGTACCCACGGATCGCCACCCGGTGCGTTGCCGAGCGACGCGAACGCGTCGGTGACCAGTGCCGAATCGAGGTCGAGGCACCGTCCGCTGCGTACTTCTGCGGCAGAAGCGGCCTGTGGGACCGGGGAGGCAGCGGATTCTGCCGCGTCGTCGCTTCCGGTGCACCCGGTGAGCGCGGTCGCAGCCACGACGGTCAGAAATGCTGCCGCGCGAGTCTTCATGTGTTCTCCCTGCATCGTCCCCGACAGGAATTACTTCGCCTCCCTCACTGTCTCGCGCGGCGTGGCCGGTTCGTTACGGGGGTCAGCGCAGCGCGTAGCGAATCTGTGGGCGCCCCGCCCGACCGTACTCGGTGTGCCGGGTGAGCACGCCGTCGTCGGCCAGACGTTCGAGATACCGCCAGGCCGTGACCCGGGAGACCCCGATACTGGCCGCCACCTCGGCCGCCGTCAGCGGTCCCGCAGCGTCGCGGACGCAGGCGGAGATGTGGTCGAGTGTCTGTGGTGCAACGCCTTTCGGGGACGCCGCGCGCTCGTCGGAGGTGCGCAGCGCCGACATCGCCCGATCGATGTCGTGCTGACTCAGCGCGTTGCTTCCGGCGGGCAGGGCGTCGCGGAATTCCCGGTACCGCTCGAGTTTGTCGCGGAACGCCGCGAACGTGAACGGTTTCAGGAGATACAACGCAATTCCGCGCGCCACGGCGGTGCGGACCATCTCGAGGTCGCGGGCCGAGGTCACTGCGATCACGTCGGGACTCGGTCGCACGCCGCTCAGTGCCGCCGCCACGTCGAGTCCGCTGGCATCCGGCAGGCCGATGTCGAGCAGGACGAGGTCGATGGGGTCGTCGCTGCCGTTCGCGGCGGCGACCGCGCGCATCGCGCTGTTACCGTCGTGCACTACGGTGTGGACCGAAAAACCCTGAATGCGTTCCACATACGCCCGATGCGCCTCGGCGATGAGTGGTTCGTCCTCGACGATCATCACACGGATCACGAGGCGGCCCCGTCGATCGGGATCTCGACGACGATCATCGATCCGAGCGACGGCTCCGTGTGGATCGTCCCGCCGTGCCGCGCCACCACCTGCGCCACCAGCGCCAGCCCGAGCCCGCGCTGACCCGACTTGGTGGAGTAGCCGCGCGTGACCGCCTTGTCGAGTTCGTCGGCGGGAATACCGGGGCCGCTGTCGGCCACCCGTACCACCATCATCGAATCCTCCTGACGGACGGTCACTTCCACCCACGCATCCTCTCCGGGGGACTCCGTCGCACCGCGGGCGGCGTCGATCGCATTGTCCACGAGATTACCCACCAGCGTGACGAGTTCACGCGCACTGAGCGACGCAACGGGTCCGAGGGCGGTGTCTTCGGTGACGGTCAGGTCGACTCCCCGTTCGGCGGCCACACCCACCTTGCCGAGCAGCAGTGCGGCCAGAGCGGGTTCGTGCACCGCCGTCATCAGGCGGTCGATCAGTTCCTGCGACAACCGCAGATCCTCGGTGGCGAACGCGATCGCGTCGTCGTAGCGGCCCAGTTCGACCATCGTGATGATCGTGTGCAGACGGTTCGCCGATTCGTGGGCCTGCGACCGCAGCGATTCCGCGAATCCGCGCACGGAGTCGAGTTCACCCATGATGCTTTGCAATTCGGTGCGATCGCGCAGTGTCAGCACCGTCCCCAGACGCTGCCCCTCCCACGTCACGGGCTCCCGGCTGACGAGCAGCACGCGGTCGGGGGTCACGTGCACCTCGTCCCGGGAATCGTCGCCCTGCGACTGCCGCAACGACTCCGGCAGCGCAGCCACCGGGACCGGGCCTTCCGGGAGATCGAGGAGGCGGCGCGCTTCGTCGTTCACCACTTCGGCCTTCGCGGAGTCGCCGCTGTCGCGGCCGAGCACCAGCAGGCCCTCGCCGATCGAGTGCAGGACGGCGTCGTGATGTTCGTACATCTGCCGCAGCTCGTCCGGCGCCATCCCCAGTGTCTGACGGCGCAGGCGCCGGCTCAGCAGGAACGAGCCGGCCGCCGACACCGCCAGACCGATCGCGGCGACCGCGAAGATGGTCGGCAGGCTCGCGGCGAACTGGTCGCCGATCTTCTCGCGTGTGACGCCGACGGACACGAGACCCGCGATCCGGTCGCCGTCGTACACCGGGGCCACGGCCCGGATCGACGGTCCCAGCGAGCCGGCATACGTCTCCGTGAACGTCTCCCCGCGGAGCGCGCGCTCGATGTTGCCGGAGAACACGCCGCCGATCAGCTCTGGATTGGTGTGGGTGAAGCGGATGCCGGCGGGCGTCATCACGACGATGAAATCGGTGCCGGTCGCGGCACGGATCCGCTCGGTCTGGGGCTGGAGAACCGCCGTCGGGTCGGGGGACCGCAATGCCTCGACGGTGCCGTCCGACAGCGCGAGCGTGGTCGCGACGGCCGTGACGGCACGTCGGGTGGTCTCGTCGCTGTCGCGACGCTGATCGACGATGGCCAGCGCGGTCCCGGCGCCGATGACCAGCACCAACACGACGAGCTGCAGGAGGAAGAGCTGCCTCGCGACGCTCATGGGACGTCTCGGCGGATGGTGAGGCAATGCATTTCTCCTGAACGTAATGAACACAAACTTCTCCAGCCAAGCGATCGCTTAGAAGATTCTTCCAAGACGTGATCGCGGTCACTAACCGGCCTCACCGATCAGCTTGCCACTCGAATTGGAGGACAATCCCATGAGTACTGCGACAGGGAAGACCAAGAAGCGCGACCGGACACACTGGTTGTACATGGGGGTCATCGTCGCCGTCGTCGCGGGCGTCCTCGTCGGATGGCTGGCTCCGGGAGTCGGCAAGTCGCTCGGCGTGCTCGGCACGATGTTCGTCGACCTCATCAAGATGATGATCAGCCCCGTCATCTTCTGCACGATCGTGCTCGGCATCGGATCGGTGAAGGCCGCAGCCAAGGTCGGCAAGGTCGGCGGACTCGCCCTCACCTACTTCATCGGGATGTCCACGGTCGCGCTCGGCATCGGCCTGGTGGTCGGCAACCTGCTCAACCCGGGCTCCGGCCTGAACATCAGCGCCGACACCGCGGGCACCGGAGCGGCGCTCGCCGAGAAGGCCCACGGCGCCGGCGGCACCATGGACTTCCTCCAGTCGATCATCCCCACGTCGCTGATGTCGGCACTGACCGAGGGAAGCGTGCTGCAGACCCTGTTCGTCGCGCTGCTCGTCGGCTTCGGACTGCAGGCCCTCGGCAAGCAGGGTGAGCCGATCCTGCGCGGTGTCGCCTCCGTGCAGAAGCTCGTCTTCAAGATCCTGTCGATGATCCTGTGGCTCGCACCGATCGGTGCCTTCGGTGCCATCGCGAACGTCGTCGGCCAGACCGGTCTCAGCGCCGTCGTCCAGCTCGCCACGCTCATGCTCGGCTTCTACCTCACCTGCCTGATCTTCGTGTTCGGTGTCCTCGGATCCGTGCTCCGCGTCGTCGCAGGCGTCTCGATCTTCAAGCTGGTCAAGTACCTGGCCCGCGAGTACCTGCTGATCTTCGCCACGTCCTCGTCCGAGTCGGCCCTGCCCCGTCTGATCGCGAAGATGGAACACGTCGGCGTCGAGCGCACCACCGTCGGTGTCGTCGTCCCCACCGGCTACTCGTTCAACCTCGACGGCACGGCCATCTACCTGACCATGGCGTCGATCTTCATCGCCGATGCGATGGGCCAGCCGCTGTCCTTCCCCGAGCAGCTGTCGCTGCTGGTGTTCATGATCATCGCGTCCAAGGGTGCTGCCGGAGTCAGCGGCGCCGGGCTCGCCACCCTCGCGGGCGGCCTGCAGAGCCACCGTCCCGAACTGCTCGACGGCGTCGGCCTCATCGTCGGTATCGACCGGTTCATGTCCGAGGCCCGCGCGGTCACGAACTTCTCCGGCAACGCCGTCGCCACCCTGCTCGTCGGTTCCTGGACCAACACGATCGACAACGAGCGCGTCCGCACCGTCCTCGACGGCAAGCTCCCGTTCGACGAGTCGACGATGGTCGACGACGGCCACGGCGAGGTCGTCGAAGAGCAGGCCACCGAGACCCCTGCCGCCGACGAGCCGCGGGTCCTCGTGAAGAGCTGACACCCACTCCGAAGTAAACCTCTGTGCGCCCGGGCGATTCGAAGCCTGGGCGCACAGAGGTTTGTTGGCTACGTTGGTGCGCATGACGACACCTGTTCAGAACATCGGCATCAACACACTCGGCGGCACCCCGACCTCACTCGGCGAATACGACGGTCGCGCCGTCCTCGTGGTGAACGTCGCCTCGAAGTGTGGACTGACCCCGCAGTACAAGGGCCTCGAGAAGCTCGCCACCGATTACGCCGACCGCGGACTGACCGTGATAGGCGTCCCGTGCAACCAGTTCATGGGTCAAGAGCCCGGCACCGCCGAAGAGATCGAGACCTTCTGCTCCACCACCTACGGCGTCACGTTCCCCCTGCTGGAGAAGATCGAGGTGAACGGCGAGAACCGGCACCCGCTCTACGAGGAACTGACCAAGGCCACCGACGCCGAGGGCGCCGCGGGCGACATCCAGTGGAACTTCGAGAAGTTCCTCGTCGCACCCGACGGCACCGTGGTGAAGCGGTTCCGTCCCCGCACCGAGCCCGACGCCCCCGAGGTCGTCGAGGCCATCGAGGCGGTCCTGCCCAAGTAGTAGGCGCTCCGCGCTCGTGCGCCTTTTCGGTAGCTCCCACTACCGGAAAGGCGCACGAGCTTTGCTCGCTGTTCACGTTCACCTGTCACGCTGAGGACCATGACCGGACAACTGATCGTGTCGGTGTCAGGAATCAAGGACGAGACGCGCGACTTCGCGGCCGCGTTCGCCGAGGAGATGGATGCGCGCGGCGTGCCGCTGTCGCTGCTCGTCGCCCCGCGCCTGAAAGACAAGTATCGACTGGTCAACGACCCTGCGACGCAGGACTGGGTCCGCGCGCGCCGATCCCGCGGCGACGCCGTCGTCCTCCACGGATACGACCAGGCCGCGACCAAACGTCGCCGGGCCGAGTTCGCCTCGCTTCCCGAACACGAGGCGCGGCTGCGACTGCTCGCGGCGGATCGGGTGATGGAACAGACCGGACTGCGCACCAGACTGTTCGCTCCGCCCCGCTGGCTGGCGTCGCAGGGCGCCGTCACGGCACTGCCGTCGGCCGGGTTCCGGCTGCTGGCCGCGATGACCGCCATCCACGACCTCGAACGCGAGACGTCGGTGCGGTCGCGGGTGCTGGGGATCGGCGAGGGATTCCGCGCCGAACCGTGGTGGTGCCGGGCCCTCGTCCTCGGCTCCGGACGGACCGCCAGGCGTGGGGGCGTGGTGCGCCTCGCCGTCACCGCGAAGCAGTTGGGCACGTCGGGACCGCGGCAGGCGATGCTCGACGCCGTCGACCTCGCGCTCTACCATCACGCGCGGCCCCAGGTGTACCGCTGGGAGCCGCGGATCCCGCAGATCGGTGCCGCCTGACCCGTGAGTACTTCTCAACCGCGGGCGGTTAATAAGTACTCACGGGGCCGTCAAGCCACCTCGACGCTCGACTCGCTCGGCATCGTGCGGAACTCGGTGCCCGCGGGAGCCATGTCCGAGTAGCGGCCGTAGAAGATGCCGGTGGCCTCGTTCGCGATGATCGCCTGGTGGATGGGCACCGCGACCCGCGGTGCGACGGCGCGCAGGTAGTCGATGGCCTCGGAGATCTTCAGCCACGGCGCCGCGGCGGGCAGCGCCAGCACGTCGACATTCTGTTCCGGGACGAACAGCGAGTCGCCCGGGTGCATCAGCCGGGCGGGGTTGTCGCCGTCGCCGAGCAGGAACGCCGTGTTGTCGATCACCGGGATGTCGGGGTGGATCACCGCGTGCCTCCCACCGGTGCCGGTGACGTGCACGTCGCCGATGTCGAACTCGTCGCCGGCGTGCACCCCCGTCCACGCGCCGCCGAGTTGGGCCGCGGTCTGCGGGTCCGAGTACAGCGCCGCGCCGGGGTTCGCCTCGACGAGGGCGGGCAGTCGTTGCTGGTCGACGTGGTCGGGGTGCTGGTGGGTGACCAGGATCGCGTCCAGTCCGGTGATGCCCTCGAATCCGTGGGAGAAGTTGCCCGGATCGAAGAGGATGGTGGAACCGTTCAACTCGACGAGGACGCAGCTGTGGCCGAAGTGAGTCAGTCGCATGAAACCGAGTATGCGCCTGCATGCATGGCTCGTCCCGTTCGTCCGATGCGAACCGCAGGCAGGTAGCCCGGTAAACTTCCGGGTGCCCGGTGTTCCACTCTGGGCTCGCGCACTACTACAAGGAGCAGCACGTGGCCCGTGTCGTCGTCGAAGTCATGCCCAAGGCCGAGATTCTCGACCCCCAGGGGCAGGCCATTGTCGGAGCGCTGCCGCGGCTCGGCTTCGCTGGAGTTTCCGATGTCCGTCAGGGCAAGCGGTTCGAGCTCGAGGTCGACGGCAGTGTCGACGACGCTCAGCTCGAGAAGATCGCCGAGGCCCTGCTGGCCAACACGGTGATCGAGGACTGGACTGTGAGGCGCGTCGAAGCATGAGCGCCCGCGTCGGAGTCATCACTTTCCCCGGCACCCTCGACGACGTCGACGCCGCCCGCGCGGTGACCCTCGCCGGCGGCGAGGCCGTGAGCCTGTGGCACGGCGACGCCGACCTCAAGGGTGTCGACGCCGTCATCGTCCCCGGTGGCTTCTCCTACGGCGACTACCTGCGGTGCGGTGCCATCGCACGGTTCGCGCCCGTCATGGGCAAGGTCGTGCAGGCCGCGCAGGGCGGCATGCCCGTCCTCGGTATCTGCAACGGCTTCCAGGTTCTCTGCGAAGCGGGCCTCCTGCCCGGCGCGCTCACCCGCAACGAGGGCCTGCACTTCATCTGCCGCGACGAGTGGCTGAAGGTCGAGGCCACGTCGACGGCGTGGACGTCCCGCTACGAGTCGGGTGCCGAGATCCTCGTCCCGCTCAAGTCCGGCGAGGGCCGCTACCAGGCGTCGGAGAACGTCCTCGACGAACTCGAGGGCGAGGGCCGCGTCGTGTTCCGCTACGTCGGCGACAACCCGAACGGTTCGCAGCGCGGCATCGCGGGCATCTCCTCGGCCAACGGCCGCGTCGTGGGCCTCATGCCGCACCCCGAGCACGCCACCGAGGCCCTCACCGGCCCCAGCGACGACGGGCTCGGCATGTTCTACTCCGTCCTCGACAGCGTCATCTCCGCCTGAGCCGACCGGCACCGTGTGTGGCCGCGGGCCTGCACGGTGCCGGGATCAGACGGCGACGATTCCCTCGCCGTGCTGCGTGATGCCGCGGCGTTCGGACGCGGTGAGCCCGCCCCAGATTCCGAACGGTTCGGTCACGCTCAGGGCGTGGTCCCGGCATTCGACGAGAACGGGGCAGCGCCGGCAGATCGCTTTTGCGCGACGTTCACGGTTGCTGCGGGCGTTTCCCCGCTCGCCGTCGGGATGAAAGAACACGGACGATTCGACGCCGCGGCACAGGGCGTGGATCTGCCAGTCCCAGCTCTCGGTGTTGGGGCTGGGAAGGCGAGTGGATGACGGCATGTCGGCTCCCTCGGAGTGTCGTCGGCACGGAAAAGCGTTGTGGCGCAATATCGATTTCTACTTGACGGCGCGGATCACCACGATCTCTTCGCGGGTCTGGCCGGCCTCGATGAGTCCTCTCCGCTCGAGCATGCCTCTGCGTTCGGCCAGCACCGGTCCGAAGGGGATCTCGGCGCTCGCGGCGACGTCGACCCGCATGTTCTGTTCCTCGAGCATCGTCAGCGTCTTCTCGACTCCGCTGAGGCTGGACTGCGCCAGCAGCAGCACACCACCGGCGACCAGAACGTCGGGAGCCTCGCAACAGATCCGGTCGAGCAGTGCGCGACCGTTCTTTCCCGCGTCCCAGGCCCGCGCCGGACCGCGGTCGGGCACGGCGTCGATCATTGCCGGAACGTACGGCGGGTTGGACACGACGACGTCGAAGCGCTCGTCGCGAACCTGCTCGACGAGATCGCCGTGGATCACCCGGATGCGGTGCCCGCCGACGAGGGAATTGAGTCTGATGCTGATCGCGGCTCGCCTCGACACATCCACCGCGGTCACCCGGCCCGCACCCGCAGCGGCGGCGCGCACGCTCAGCGCACCGGTTCCCGCGCAGAGGTCGAGTACCCGGGAATGGGGTCCGAGATGCTCCGCCGCCAGGACATCGGCCAACAACTGCGTATCGTGTTGCGGGCGATAGACTCCGGGAAGGCGTAGCAGCATCGAAGACTCCTCGGTCGCCGGTCGCATCGTGGTGCGTCCACGGTGTGCCCTCGCGGACCCACCGTGGACGCCGTGCGTCTGATTACTCCACAATTACCCCGCTGGGCGCAGGGCCAATCACGCCGATGCGCTCCGACCGCGGTGGCACGGGTCGGAAGTCGCGCAGATTCCGGGGTGAACTGGCACGATCGACGGGGTGACGTACACCGAGCAGTTGCGTGACCTCGCGGCCCGGCACGGGGTGGCGACGTCGTACCGGGGTTGGGATCAGCAGCGCCGCGACGTGCGTGACGACACACTCCGCAGCGTCCTCGCGGCCCTGGACGTTCCCGCCGCAACGGAGGACGAGGTGCGGCGCGCCCTGTCCGAATGCGACGCGGCACCGTGGCGACGGATGCTGCCGCCCGTCGTCGTCGGCAGGGAAGGGTCCGAGACCCGTTTCGTGGTCCACGTTCCGCACGGCTCGGCGGTGGACGTCACGATCGACACGGAGTCCGGCGGCACGGTCCCGGCACGCCAACTCCAGGTGTGGGTTGATCCGCGGGAGGTCGACGGCGCCCTGGTCGGCCGCGCGACGTTCGTCGTCCCCTCCGACGTTCCGTGCGGGTGGCACACGCTGCGGGCTTCGACCTCGCACACGTCCTCGTCGTGCACGCTCGTGGTGACGCCGGACCGATTGTCGACGTCCGACGCGCTCAGCGACCGCCGACGCTGGGGTGTGCTCACGCAGTTGTACTCGATCCGGTCGCATCGGTCCTGGGGTGTCGGGGACTTCGGCGACCTCGCGGATCTCGCCACGATCTTCGGTTCCGTGCACGGCGCCGACTACGTGCTGGTCAATCCACTGCACGCCGCCCAGCCCCGGCCACCGATCGAAGCGTCGCCGTATCTGCCGACCACGCGCCGCTACGTCAACCCGATGTACATCCGTGTCGAGAACATCCCGGAGACGGCGTACCTCTCGACGCGTCGCCATGCGCGGATGCGCGAGGCCGCAGCGCGATTCGAGCGGGCGAACGACCGGTCCGACCGGATCGATCGCAACCCGTCGTACCGGGCCAAACTCCGCGTGCTCGAACGGGTCTTCCGGATCGAGCGCAGCCCGAGCAGGCAGCACGCGTTCGAGGAGTTCTGCCGCGTCGAGGGCGACGGACTGCGGGACTTCGCGACCTGGTGCGCGCTGACCGAGAAACTGCCGCCCGACGACCCGCGATGGACGACGCAGGCCGGTGCGCCCGACAGCGACTGGGTGCGGGCGCAGCAGCGCAAGCTCGCGCCGCGAATCGAGTTCTACTCGTGGCTGCAATGGGTATGCGACGAGCAGCTTTCCGACGCCCAGGACGCGGCGCGGGCGGCAGGCATGGACATCGGGATCGTGCACGATCTGGCGGTCGGGGTCCAGCGCGGGGGTGCGGACGCGTGGTCGCTGGGAACGGCCCTGGCAGAGGGCATTACCGTCGGCGCTCCCCCCGACGACTTCAATCAGCAGGGTCAGCAATGGAATCAGCCGCCCTGGCGACCGGATCGGCTGGCCGAACTGGGGTATGCCCCGTACCGCGACATGCTGCGCACCGTGCTGAAGCACGCGGGTGGGCTGCGGGTCGATCACATCCTGGGGCTGTTCCGGCTGTGGTGGATCCCCGCCGATGCGGAGTCGCCTGCGGACGGAACGTACGTCTCCTACGACCACGAGGCTCTCGTCGGAATCCTCGCGCTCGAGGCGGAGCGGGCGGGCGCCGTGGTGATCGGTGAGGACCTCGGGGTTTTCGAACCCGAGGTCCAGGACTACCTCGCCGAGCGCGGAATCCTGGGGACGTCGATCCTGTGGTTCGAGCACGACGGCGAGCGGCCGACACCGCCGGAGCAGTACCGGACCCTGTGCCTGACATCCGTTACCACGCATGATCTTCCGCCGACCGCCGGATACCTGGCCGGCGAACACATCGAATTGCGCTCGCGGCTCGGGCTCCTCGAACGCGACCTCGAACTCGAGAAGGAACACGACGCCCGGCAGCGTGAGGCCGTACTGCAATTGGCGCGCGACCGCGGACTGCTGGCCGACGACGCGTCGATACCCGACACCGTGAAGGCGTTGTACCGGCTGATCAACCGCAGCCCGTCGCTGCTGACGGGTGTCGCGCTCGCCGATCTGGTGGGGGAGTACCGCGTCCAGAATCAGCCGGGCACCGACGAGGCCCAGTATTCGAATTGGAAGATTCCCCTCGCCGACGCGGCGGGGCGTGCCGTACACGTCGAGGACCTGGCGGACGGCGATTTCGGGTTCGTGGGCAGCGCCCGCTGATCCCGGTCGTCAGGGTGCGAGGGCGCGCATCGCCAGGTCGACGACGGCGTCCGCGTGGTCGTGGGTGAGGGGATGGGCTCCGCTCTGCCAGCGGTAGAACATCGGCGCCATGAACAACTCGAACGCGAGGGTGAGGTCGACGTCGGGCCGCACCTGCCCGGCGTCCTGCGCGGAACGGAACCGCGCCGCGACGAACTCGAACTGCGGCCGGTAGATCCGCTCGACGATCTGTTCCTGCAGCGCGGGGTCCTGCAGCGATTCGATCGACAGCGCCCGGAACAGCGGTTCGAAATCAGGTGAGGTGAACTCGTCGACCGTGGCCCGCAGGACCAGGCGCATGTCGGCGGCGAGGTCGCCGGTGTCCGGCAGGGCCATGGCCTCCTGTGCCCCGGCCGCATTCTGTTCGTGCAGGGCGTCCACGACGAGTGCGCCCTTGGATCGCCACCACCGGTAGATGGTCTGTTTGCCGACCTTGGCGCGCGCGGCGATGCCTTCGATGCTGATCTTCCCGTAGGGCTGTTCGCGGATCAGTTCCTGCGTGGCCTGCAGGATCGCAGCGCGGGACCGTTCGGAACGGCGGGGAGTGTCGGCGGACGGCATGAACGGATCGTAGACCAGACGAGACGTATCGTCTTGACTCGACTGGAGTCGCGGGTCACTCTGTAGCGAGACGGACCGTTCCGTATCGGAAAGGATGAAGATGACCCGCTCACACATCGCCATGGTCAGCATTCCGGCGCCCGGGCACGTCAACCCGAGCCTGGAGATTCTCCGCGAACTCGTCACGCGTGGTCACCGCGTGACATACGCCAACGACGCCGCCGTGAAGGACGTCGTCGAGGGCATCGGAGCGGAGTTCACGGAGTACGCCTCGACGTTGCCGCGCGTGAACACCGCGGGTGCGACGGAGGAGTCCGGGAAGTCCTGGGACGGTGACACCATCGATCAGCTCACACTGTTCCAGGCCGAGTACGAGTCGATGCTGCCCCAACTGCGGGCGCTGTACGAGGACGACCGCCCCGACCTGTTCCTGTACGACATCGCGGGAGGACCCGCCCGCGTCCTCGCCGAGGAATGGGGCGTGCCGATCGTGCAATTGTCGCCGACGTACGTCGCGTGGGAGGGCTACGAGGACGACATGAAGTCGTTCGTGGACACGATGCGGGCGGACCCACGCGGGGCGGCGCTGTACGAGCGGCAGGGGAAGTTGCTGCGGGACAACGGTGTCGAGACGGACCCGGACGAGTTCTACGGGCGCCCGGCGCGGGCGGTCGTGCTGATCGCGAAATCGATGCAGCCCAACGCCGACCGGGTGAACGAGGACGTCTACACGTTCGTCGGACCGGCTCTGCCCACCCGGCGGCCCGCCGACGGCCGGTGGCAGCGCCCGGCAGGCGCGGGGAAGGTGCTGCTCGTCTCGCTCGGCACTGCGTTCACCGATCACGCCGACTTCTACCGGCGCTGCATCGAGGCGTTCGGCGACCTCGACGGCTGGCACGTCGTCCTGCAGATCGGACAGCACGTCGACGTCGCCGAACTCGGGACCGTGCCCGGCAACGTCGACGTCCACCGGTGGGTGCCCCAGTTCGACATCCTCGGGCAGGCCGACGCGTTCCTCACCCACGCCGGCATGGGCGGGTCCAGCGAAGGAATGTTCACGGGAACGCCGATGATCGCCGCGCCGCAGGCCACCGACCAGTTCGAGAACGCCGACGCGCTCGTCGCCGCGGGAGTCGCGGTGCGAGTGGACAGTTCGGACGTGTCGGCAGCCGAGTTGCGGGACGCCCTCACGCACGTCGCCGCCGAGCCGGTCCGGCGCCGCAGCGCGGAGCTCGCCGCCGAGTTGCGTTCTGCGGGTGGAGTGGACGCCGCCGTGAGGGTGATCGAGGAGTTCTTCTGAAGCCACGAAACGTGTCGGTGGTCACGTCTACTCTGCGGGCATGGCACTCACACTCGGCATGATCACGTTCGACACCACGGATCCGGGGCCGCTCGCGAAATGGTGGGCGAAGCAGACGGCGGGCACGATCGAGCAGGAGAACGACGGCTGGTTCTACGTCGTCGTCCTACCGGATTCCGCGCAGAAGCTGGCGTTCCAGAAGGTCGGCGACCCCACTCCGGGAAAGAACCGCATCCACCTCGACCTGGCGTCCGACGACCTCGACGGCGAGGTGGGCAGGCTGAGTGCCGAGGGCGCGACGGAGGTCGCGCAGCACGAGATGGGCGATTTCCGATGGGTCACGCTCGCCGATCCCGACGGCAACCAGTTTTGCGTCTCGGGTCCCCACACGTAACAGCGGGTCCTGCATGATTGACCCCATGCCTTCCACTACGTGGGCCGACGCCCAGGGACTCTGCACCTTCGTCGATGCATCACCGTCGCCCTTCCATGTGTGCGCGACGGTGTCGATGTTGCTGACCGGCAACGGTTTCACCGAGTTGCACGAGACCGACTCGTGGCCCGGCGAGCCCGGCCGGTACTTCCTGGTGCGCGGCGGTTCCCTCATCGCGTGGAGTACCGACGGGCTGGGCCGGACGGCGCCGTTCCGCATCGTAGGCGGGCACACCGACAGCCCGAACCTGCGCGTCAAGCAGCACCCGGACCTGTCGTCGGCAGGGTGGCAGCTGGTGGGTCTCGAACCGTACGGCGGCGCGTGGCTCAACTCGTGGCTCGACCGCGACCTGGGCATCTCCGGGCGGCTGAGCGTGCGGGCCGGCAACGCGGTCGAGGAGAAACTCGTCCGCGTCGACGAACCGATCCTGCGCGTCCCGCAGCTGGCGATCCACCTGTCCGAGGACCGCAAGGGCGTCCACCTCGATCCGCAGCGCCACCTCAACGGGGTGTGGGGCGTGGGGTCCGAACGCCGCTCGTTCATCGACTTCGTGGCCGACCGGGCAGAGGTGCCCGCCGACGCGGTGCTCGGGTGGGAACTGATGACCCACGATCTCGCGCCCAGCACCCTCGTCGGAACGGGACAGGACCTTGTCAGCGCGCCGCGACTCGACAACCAGGGCACCTGCTACGCGGGCACCCACGCGCTGCTGGCGGCGGCCGAGAACCCCGGTGACCGGGTGCCGGTGCTCGCGCTGTTCGACCACGAGGAGGTGGGGAGCATGTCCGATCGGGGCGCGTTCTCCGATCTGCTGAGCACCGTCCTCGAGCGCATCGTCCTCGGCCGTGGCGGTGGTCGCGAAGAATTCCTGCAGACGATGGCCGGATCGATCTGCGCCTCCGGGGACATGGCGCACGCGACCCACCCCAACTACCCGGAGCGGCACGAGCCCGCACACCACATCGCCGTCAACGGGGGACCGGTGCTCAAGGTCAACCAGAACCTGCGCTACGCCACCGACGCGGCCGGAGCCGGTGCGTTCGCCCTCGCCTGCGACCAGGCCGGCGTGCCGCTGCAGCGGTACGTGCACCGGGCCGACCTGCCGTGCGGTTCGACCATCGGCCCGATCACCGCGTCCAGGACCGGGCTGAGCACCGTCGACGTGGGTGCTGCCCAGCTCGGAATGCACTCGTCGCGGGAGCTGATGGGCGCCCGTGACGTGCGTGCCTACTCCGACGCGCTTGCGGCCTTCCTCACACCGACGGCGTGAGGAAGCGGGGCGAGGAGCGCCAGGTCCGTACCGGAACGAGCCGCCGGATAGACTGACGTACGGCTCGTCGCCACCCGGCTTGCGCCGACCGTGACTCCCGGCTTGCCTCTCTTGACTCCCGTAGGGAAGGGACCCCACCTCCAGTGTCAGCACACCCGGTCGATACCGTCACCGCCGCCACCGCGACCCCCGACGTCGCACAGCCCTTCAAGGAACTGGGGCTGAAGGACGACGAGTACGCCCGCATCAAGGAGATCCTGGGCCGCCGCCCCACCGAGGCCGAGCTGGCGATGTACTCGGTGATGTGGAGCGAGCACTGCTCCTACAAGTCGTCCAAGGTGCACCTGAAGTACTTCGGTGAGACCACGACCGACGAGATGCGTTCCTCGATGCTCGCGGGCATCGGCGAGAACGCCGGCGTCGTCGACATCGGCGACGGCTGGGCCGTCACGTTCAAGGTCGAGAGCCACAACCACCCCTCCTACGTGGAGCCCTACCAGGGTGCGGCCACCGGCGTCGGCGGCATCGTCCGCGACATCATGGCCATGGGTGCACGGCCCATCGCCGTCATGGACCAGCTGCGCTTCGGTGCGGCGGACGCCCCCGACACCCGACGCGTCGTCGACGGTGTGGTGCGCGGTGTCGGCGGCTACGGCAACTCGCTCGGCCTCCCGAACGTCGGCGGCGAGACCGTGTTCGACGAGTCGTACGCCGGTAACCCCCTGGTCAACGCTCTGTGTGCCGGCGCGATGCGCGTCGAGGACCTGCACCTCGCGTTCGCATCCGGTGCCGGCAACAAGATCATCCTGTTCGGTGCGCGCACCGGCCTCGACGGCATCGGCGGCGTGTCCGTCCTCGCGTCGGAGACGTTCGACGGTGATGAATCGGGTACCGGCAGGAAGAAGCTTCCGGCGGTGCAGGTGGGTGACCCGTTCACCGAGAAGGTGCTCATCGAGTGCTGTCTGGAGCTGTACGCCGCGAAGCTCGTGGTCGGTATCCAGGACCTCGGCGGCGCCGGCCTGTCCTGCGCCACGTCCGAGCTCGCCGCGGCCGGCGACGGCGGCATGCACATCAACCTCGAGCAGGTTCCGATGCGCGCCACCGGCATGACCGCGGCCGAGGTGCTGTCCAGCGAGTCCCAGGAACGCATGTGCGCGGTCGTCACCCCCGACAACGTCGACGCGTTCATGGAGGTCTGCAAGAAGTGGGACGTCCTCGCCACCGTCATCGGTGAGGTCACCGACGGCGAGCGGCTCACCATCTCCTGGCACGGCGAGACCGTCGTCGACGTGCCGCCGCGCACCGTCGCCCACGAGGGTCCCGTGTACGAGCGTCCCGTGCAGCGTCCCGCGAGCCAGGACGCCCTCGTCGCCAACACCACCGCCGGACTGACGCGTCCCGAATCGGCCGACGAACTGAAGGCCACCCTGCTGAAGATGCTCGCGTCCCCGGCGCTGTGCAGCCGCAAGTGGATCACCGAGCAGTACGACCGCTACGTGCGCGGCAACACCGTCCTGGCCGAGAACGCCGACTCCGGCGTGATCCGCGTCGACGAGAAGACGGGCCGCGGCATCGCCCTCGCCACCGACGCGTCCGGCCGCTACACGGCGCTCGACCCGTACGCCGGCGCCCAGCTGGCGCTCGCCGAGGCCTTCCGCAACGTCGCCGTCACCGGCGCGACGCCGAAGGCCGTCAGCAACTGCCTGAACTTCGGGTCCCCCGAGGATCCGGGCGTCATGTGGCAGTTCCAGCAGGCCGTCCGCGGCCTGGCGGACGGCTGCGCCAAGCTCGGCATCCCCGTCACCGGCGGCAACGTCAGCTTCTACAACCAGACCGGGTCGACCCCGATCCTGCCCACCCCGGTGGTGGCCGTGCTCGGCGTCATAGACGACGTGCACCGTCGCATCCCCACCGGTCTCGGACTGGAACCGGGCGAAACGCTGATCCTGCTCGGCGACACCCGCGACGAGTTCGACGGGTCCATCTGGTCGCAGGTCGAGCACGGCCACCTCGGCGGCGTGCCGCCGAAGGTCGACCTCGAGCGGGAGCAGTTGCTGGCCGACATCCTCCTCGCGGCGTCCCGCGACGGACTGGTGTCCGCGGCGCACGACCTGTCCGAAGGCGGTCTCGCACAGACCGTCGTCGAGGCCGCGCTGGCCGGGGAGACGGGCTGCCGCATCTTGCTTCCCGACGACGCCGATCCGTTCGTCACCCTGTTCTCCGAGTCGTCGGGCCGCGTGCTCGTCGCGGTCCCGCGCACCGAGGAAACTCGCTTTACCGGTATGTGCACGGCCCGTAATCTCCCGTGGGTGCGCATCGGTGTGGTGGACGAGGGGTCCGATTCCGTCGAGGTCCAGGGCCAGTTCTCGGTCTCGCTGGCCGAGCTGCGCACGACGTTCGAGGGAACTCTGCCGGCATTGTTCGGGTGATGAATGGTCGAATCGGGGGCATTGGAGAGGGTTGACAGGGGGCCGCGGGAATTCTCGCGGCTGGTTGATCCTGCACTCCTCCACGGTCCCCGACTCGACCGGGCCTGGCGTTTACTTCGGCTCGACTTCACCGGTATCGGGTTCGCGACGCTGTTCTTCTGCTGGTCGCTGACGCCGTCGCTGCTGCCCCGCGACTGGCTGTTCCAGGGGCTGATCGGCGGCATCAACGCCGCGATCGGTTACACGGTGGGAACGGTGGTCGGCTGGCTGGTGCGTCGCTACTTCCTGCGGCACCGGTCGTGGTGGCCGCTGCCGGAACCGTGGTCCACCGGCCTGCGCGTCGTCGTGACGGTGACGTGCGTGGTCGTGAGTCTCGTGATGCTCGCGTACTCCGCGGCATGGCAGCGTGAGATCGCCGCGCTGATGGGGGCGGAGGGCACCACCACCACCGGTTACATCCGCACGGGCGGACTGAGTCTGCTGGTGGGCGCCGCGATCATCTCGGTGTGGCGGCTGTTGCGCGAACTGGTGCGGTGGATCGCGGCACGACTCATCCGGCGGTGGCACCTCGCGATCCCGACGGCCACCACCGTCGGCATCCTCATCGTGACGGTGCTGTTCTTCCTGCTCGTCGACGGTGTTCTGATGCGCGGCGTCTACGCAGCCACGAATGCGGCTTTCAGCCTGCAGAATTCGACCACCCGCGACGGCACCGAGCAACCACTCGACCCCGAGAAGTCGGGCAGCCCCGAGTCGCTCGCGCCCTGGGACACCCTCGGGTACGAGGGTCGGAACTTCGTGTCCCGAGGCCTCGACGCCGACGAACTCACGGCAGCCAACGGCACACCGGCCAAGGACCCCATCCGCGTCTACGCCGGGCTGGAGACCGCCGAGGACCCGGACGCGCGCATGGACATCGTCATCGACGAACTCGAGCGGACCGGCGCATTCTCGCGCAAGGTCCTCGTCGTCATCCCCACCACCGGCACCGGCTGGGTCAATCCGACTGCGGCGCAGGCGATCGAGCTGGTCCACAACGGTGACACGGCATTGGTGGCCAGCCAGTACTCGTTCCTGCCGAGCTGGATCTCGTTCCTCGCCGACCGCGAGAAGGCCGCGGAGGCGGGGAAGAAACTGATCGACCGCGTGCACGAGCGGTGGTTGCAGGAACCCGAGGCGACGCGCCCCAAACTGCTGGTCTACGGCGAAAGTCTCGGCACCCAGGCGGGGGAGGGCGCCTTCGGCACGCTGAGCGACATCCGGCAGACCGTCGACGGCGTGTTGTGGGTCGGGCCGCCCAACTCGAACCGCCTGTGGGGGCAGCTGATCCAGCGCCGCGACCCCGGCACGCCCGAGGTGGATCCCGAGTACGCGGCGGGTCTGGTGGTGCGGTTCGCCGACGACTCCGCCGACATGGTCGAGGAAACCGGCGAGTGGCTGTCACCGCGCATCCTGTACGTGCAGCACCCGTCCGATCCCGTCGTGTGGTGGTCGCCCGACCTGGCATTCACCCGCCCCGACTGGTTGAAGGAACCACCGGGCGAGGATCGTTCACCGTCCATGAAATGGTTTCCGTTCGTGACGTTCTGGCAGGTCTCCGCCGACCTCACCAACGCCGCAGGCGTGCCGGACGGGCACGGCCACAATTACGGGACTCTCGTCCTCGACGGCTGGATCACGGTCGCCCAGCCCGAGGGATGGACGCCCGTCGACACCGAACGCGTCCGGTCCACTCTCGAATCCCTCTCCGGGACAGAGGGCCCGGAGAAGTGAGCAGGCTCGCCTCCGTTGCCGGCGCGGCGGCGGCCGTGCTGTGGAGCAACGTGGTGCTGCCCGGTTCGGGGCTCGGCCCGTACGGGCGGGCGGTCGCGGGAGGCGCGCTCGGGCTGTCGGTCGTGGGAGCAGCACGCGCCGCGGGTTATGGCATCGACGAACTCGGCCTGTCCGCGTCGAAGGCCCGGTCCGGGTTGCGGTACGGCGCCCTGGCGTCGGTGATCCCACTCGCCGGATACGCGATCACGCTGAGTGTGCCCGCACTGCGCAGGCGTGTGCCGACCGGCGACGACGTCACCGATTTCGCCGGCTGGGTGGGGTTCCGGATTCCGGTGGGGACCGTGGCGCACGAGGAACTGCTGTTCCGCAGCGTCCTGTCCGCGATGCTGCGACGGGCCTGGCCACCTGCGACGGCCCACGCCCTGCACGCCGCCACGTTCGGGCTGTGGCACGTGCGCGCGGCCCGGATCGCCGGTGACGGCGTCGCCGCGAGCGTGCTGCTCACCGGCTGCTCCGCGTGGCTGTTCGAGTGGGCGCGTCGACGCAGCGGCAGCGTCGTAGCCCCTGCACTGCTGCACCTTTCGATCAACGTCGGTGGGGCGGTTGCCGCCGAACTCGTGCGGGCCCGCACAGTAGATTGAGCGTATGCCGCCGCGCCGAGCCGTAGATCCCGCTGAACTGAGAGCCGCCGTACTCGAGGTCGGCCCGTGGCTGCGCGGCGATTCCGAGGAGAAACCGTCCCGCACCCAGCTGGCCGCGGCGGTCCGGCTCAGCGCACGGACGCTCGAGCAGGTCGCGCCCGGTTCGAGCGTGGAGGTCCGGGTTCCGCCGTTCGTCGCGGTCCAGTGCATCGAGGGCCCGCGGCACACCCGCGGCACCCCACCCAACGTCGTGGAAACCGACCCCCGGACGTGGCTGCTGATGGTGACCGGACTGCTGGAGTTCGACAGCGCGACCGCCGGCGGCGGAGTGTCGGTGTCGGGGAGTCGCGCCGGGGAGATCGCCCACTGGCTGCCGCTGCTGCGCGTGTAGTCAGCCCAGCCACAACGCGCGGGTGCGGGGCAGGCCGCTCGACCCGTCATCGGACGGGCGCACGGCCAGCACCTGATGGATCGTCAGCCGGCCCTTCTCCTCGAACCCCAGGGCGCTGGCCGCGAGGTACAGCAACCAGGTGCGGGCCCGCTCCGCGCCGGCGAGCCGGCTCGCGTCGTCCCAGGAGTCGCGGAGTCTGCCCACCCACGCCCGCAGGGTGAGTGCGTAGTGCTCCCGGAGGGCCTCGACGTCGCGCACCTCGAGTCCGGCGCGCTCGAAGGCGTCGAGCGTTCTGCTCAGCGGCAGCACCTCGCCGTCCGGGAAGATGTAGTTCTCGATCAACCCCGACGAGGTGTCGGTGCCGGTGAGCGACCGGACCGAGGCGATCGCGTGGTTGAGCAGCCGGCCTTCGGGACGCAGAAGGTCGAGTAGGTGCTGCGCATACTCCGGCAGCGCGGAGTCGCCGACGTGTTCGGACATGCCGATGCTGGAGATCGCGTCGAACGGACCGTCGACGACGTCGCGGTAGTCCTGCACGCGGATCTCGATCAGATCCGACAGCCCGGCCTCGGAGACCCTCGCCCGCGCCCATTCGGCCTGTTCGTGGCTGAGGGTGACCCCGACGACGGACACGTCGTACTTCTCGGCGGCGTGGATCGCCATCGAACCCCAGCCGCAGCCCACGTCCAGCAGTCGCATGCCCGACTGGAGACCGAGCTTGCGGCAGACCAGGTCGAGCTTGTCGTTCTGCGCTTCCTCGAGCGTCCCGATCGCACCGCGGTCGTCTGGTCGCTGGTCCCAGTAGCCGCAGGAGTAGACCATCGTCGGACCGAGGAACAGGCGGTAGAAATCGTTGCCGACGTCGTAGTGATGTGAGACCGAGGACGCGTCGCGCGCCTTGCTGTGCTTGGCGCCGCGGCGCCGCGACACCTCCACCGACGGCGGTGTCGGCCGGAGTCCGAGGCCGCCGAGCCGGACGAACGTCGACAGCGACTTCAGGACGGTGCCGCGGTCGAATCCGCGGACGCCGAGAGTGCCCAGCCGGTCGACGAGGTCCGGAAGCGTCAGCAGCCGGAAGACGTCGCCCTCGATCTCGAGGTCACCGGACACGTAGGCCCGGACGAGACCGAGTTCGTTCGGCGACCAGAGCACCCTCCGGATGGCCCGGCGGTTGCGGAAGACGATGGTGACATCGGAGTCCGGGCCGGCTTCCGAGCCGTCCCAGCATCGGACGTGCACGGGAATGGGGATGCCCATCGCACCTTCGAAGGCGCTCAGCAGGCGTTCTGCGGCGGTCGGTGCGGTGCTGCGGACGTTCATCGGACAAGCCCCCGCTCTGTGGTTCGAGGATGCTGATCGATACCGAAACTAATCTATTTTCGGCCGTCCGTCCGGGAGTCGGGCCGGTTCGATCGGCACCGTGGGCGAAGCGACGGCGCAGGGCACGTAGACTGACCTTGCCCCTCACACGCCCATCCCCAGGGAGCACCCCGGTGACCAGAGCCGATCTGTCGGTCCACAGTCCTAATCTTCTCTCTTCGAACCCGTCCGACGAGGACGAGAACGAGCCCCGCGAGGAATGCGGAGTCTTCGGCGTCTGGGCGCCGGGAGAGGATGTGGCGAAACTCACCTACTACGGACTTTATGCTCTGCAGCACCGTGGGCAGGAAGCGGCGGGCATCGCCGTTGCCGACGGCTCGCAGGTGCTGGTCTTCAAGGACCTCGGGTTGGTCAGCCAGGTGTTCGACGAACAGACCCTGGCAGCGATGCCGGGCCACGTCGCCGTCGGTCACTGTCGCTACTCCACCACGGGCTCGACCACGTGGGAGAACGCGCAGCCGATCTTCCGCACCACCGCCGCGGGCAGCGGCATCGCCCTCGGGCACAACGGCAACCTCGTCAATACGGCGGAGCTGGCGCAGCGCGCCCGTGAAGCCGGGCTGGTCAACGACAAGCGGCCCGGCGGCGCCACGTCCGACTCGGACGTCGTCGGGGCCCTTCTTGCGCACGCCGCCGCCGACAGCACCATCGAGCAGGCCGCCATGAAGCTCCTGCCGACATTGCGCGGCGCGTTCTGCCTCACCTTCATGGACGAGCACACGCTCTACGCGGCCCGTGACCCGCACGGCATCCGTCCGCTGTGCCTCGGACGCCTGGACCGCGGCTGGGTCGTGGCCAGCGAGACGGCCGCACTCGACATCGTCGGCGCGTCCTTCGTCCGCGACATCGAGCCCGGCGAACTGCTCGCCATCGACGCCGACGGCGTCCGCTCCTCCCGTTTTGCGAACCCCGAGCCCAAGGGCTGCGTGTTCGAGTACGTGTACCTGGCCCGTCCGGACAGTGTCATCGCCGGACGTTCGGTGCATTCCACCCGCGTCGAGATCGGCCGTCGCCTCGCCACCGAGCACCCCGCCGAGGGCGACCTCGTCATCCCGGTCCCCGAATCGGGCACTCCGGCCGCGGTCGGTTACGCGCAGGGGTCGGGCATTCCGTACGGCCAGGGTCTGATGAAGAACGCCTACGTCGGCCGCACGTTCATCCAGCCGTCGCAGACGATCCGCCAGCTCGGTATCCGCCTCAAGCTCAACCCGCTCAAGGAAGTCATCCGCGGCAAGCGCCTCGTGGTGGTGGACGATTCGATCGTCCGCGGCAACACCCAGCGCGCGCTCATCCGGATGCTCCGCGAGGCCGGCGCACTGGAGATCCATGTCCGGATCGCGTCGCCGCCGGTCAAGTGGCCCTGCTTCTACGGCATCGACTTCGCCTCCCCGGCCGAGCTGATCGCCAACGGCGCGGGCGGCGGCGGCGAGCCCGGGAGCTTCGACGAGATGCTCGAAGGCGTGCGCCGTTCCATCGGCGCCGACACCCTCGGCTACATCTCCACCGAAGGCATGATCGCCGCCACCGAGCAGCCTGCGTCGCGACTGTGCGCGGCCTGCTTCGACGGCACGTACCCCATCGCGCTCCCCACGGAGACGTCGATCGGAAAGAACGTTCTCGAGGGAATGCTCGAGAGCGCGGCAGGCGGTCCCGCGACGCGGGAGAACGACAACGCGAACGCCCTCAGTCGGCCGTAGGCCGGTACATCGGGATCCGGCCGGAGAACGTACTCCGGTACCGTAAGGACGCAATCACAGCACTCGATTGCCCGACCGACACGATTTTGACGAGCAACAGAAGGCTGGAGTAACAACCACATGACCGAGGATCCGACAAGTCGCCCTGGCGCGTCCTACGCCGCCGCAGGAGTGGACATCGCCGCAGGCGATCGGGCGGTGGAACTCTTCGCTCCCTTGGCCAAGCGCGCCAGCCGTCCCGAGGTTCTCGGTGGTCTCGGTGGATTCGCGGGTCTGTTCTCGCTCAAGGGTGACTACAAGGAGCCGCTGCTCGCGGCGTCCACGGACGGGGTGGGCACCAAGCTCGCCGTCGCTCAGGCACTCGACAAGCACGACACCGTGGGCCTGGACCTGGTCGCGATGGTCGTCGACGACCTCGTCGTCTGTGGTGCCGAGCCCCTGTTCCTGCAGGACTACATCGCCGTCGGGCGGGTCGTCCCGGAGCGTGTCGCCGAACTCGTCAGCGGCATCGCCGAAGGCTGCATCCAGGCCGGTTGCGCGCTGCTCGGTGGCGAGACGGCGGAGCACCCCGGTGTGATGGCGGACGGCGACTACGACCTGTCCGCGACCGGCGTCGGTGTGGTCGAAGCCGACCAGGTGCTGGGGCCCGACCGGGTCCGTCCCGGCGATGTCGTGATCGCCATGGGTTCGTCCGGACTGCATTCCAACGGTTACTCGCTGGCCCGCAAGGTCCTGCTCGAGATCGACCACATGAGCCTGACGGCGCACGTCGACGAGTTCGGCCGCACCCTGGGCGAGGAGATGCTCGAGCCCACGAAGATTTACGCCAAGGACTGCCTGGCTCTCGCCGCCGAGACGGACGTGCGCACGTTCTGCCATGTCACCGGCGGTGGCTTGGCCAACAACCTCGCTCGGGTCATGCCGAAGGGTCTGGTCGCCGAACTCGACCGCGGCACGTGGAGCCCGGCTCCGATCTTCGCGATGATCGCGCAGCGCGGCCGGGTGGAGCGGGCCGAGATGGAGCAGACGTTCAACATGGGCGTCGGCATGGTCGCGATCGTGGCGCCCGAGGACGTCGATCGTGCGCTGGCCGTCCTGACGGCGCGTCACATCGACTGCTGGACGCTGGGCAGCATCAAGAAGTCGCACGACGTGTCGGCGGAGCGCGCAATTCTCGCCGGCGATCACCCGCGGTTCTAGGGTCGGGCGCCGTTTGTCGGAACGGGGCGAGCTAGTGGCCCCGACCGGCTGAAGATGTGGAAATGAGGGGGAGCCGGTATCGGCTCCCCCTCATTTCGTTGTCTTCAGATCTCAGCGACGCCAGTCGTCGTCGTCCTCCCGGGAGTGACCCTCCCTGTCGGCACGCTGGTCAGCGAAGACCTCGTCCCGATGCGAGTTGGACGACCCACCTGAGAGCTCTCGTTGCAGGCTGTCAAAATCCGTGGTCGGTACGCTGTACTTCAGCTCGCGTGCAACCTTGGTCTGCTTTGCCTTAGCCCGGCCGCGGCCCATGGCTGACCCCCTCGCGCTTTCGCGGGGCGGCCTGGGGAATTTGGCGGCCCCGTTTGAGTGTGTAAGTTCCTGTCCCACACTCTAGCGTGGAAAAGTCCCTCGCGCTTCCATCCACACCCCGAAGCGGTGTCGGTTTAGTCTCACCGGGCTCGCGAGCTGCCCCGATGCCGACATTTCGCCCTCAGAAGACTCCCGGAATTGCCCGGACCGTCCCCACCCGGACGCCGCCGCCGAGCACGGGCTGCGATGCGAGAGCCGCCAGATCCTCGGTCCACTCGGCGCCCATCCGGTGGAGAAGTGCTGCGGCGAGGGGTAACCGGGCCCGTTCGTGGCCGTCGTCGATCTTCAGCGCGAACGCCGAGCCGTCGGGGAGCGCGCCGGCGTAGACACCGTCGGCTCCGGCCTTCGTCATCAGCCCGGGCACGACCGGCATCAGCCGCGCGTCGTCCTTGCCGGTGCCCGAGACGAGGTAGGGGTGCTCGCGGACGGCGTCGGCGACGGCGAGCTCGGGGGAGTCGGGTTCGGCGGTGACGAGCCGGGCGAACGCGCGCGCCAGATGCGTCAGCGACAGCGGGACGATCGGCAGCCCGCATCCGTCGATGCCGAGTTCGGCGTCGACGTCGCCGCTGATCGACCCGAGCGTCTCGACGACCGCGAGTTGCAGCGGATGCGTCGGCTCGAGGTAGCTGTCCACCGGCCAGTCGTTGGCCAGGCAGGTCGCGAGCATCGCCGCGTGCTTGCCGGAGCAGTTCATGTACACCGGGCGGGGGAGCTCACCGGCGGCCAGCAGTTCGGCCCGGGCGAGTTCGTTGGAGGGCAGATCGGCGGGGCAGCGGAGCTGGTCCTCGTCGAGGCCGTACCGGGCGAGCAGCTGCTCGACGAGTTCGATGTGGTCCGACTCGCCCTCGTGGGATGCGGTCGCGATCGCGAGCTCTTCGGAACTGGTCGGCTCGAAGCCGTTCCGCAGCATCGTCACGGCCTGCCACGGCTTGTTCGACGACCGCGGGTAGATCGGCGTGTGCACCTCACCGAGGGTGAGCGCGATCTCGCCGTCCGCGCGGAGGATCACCGCGGAACCGCGGTGGACGCACTCACGGAATCCCGAACGGACGACCTCGACCAGTTCGATGCTCAATACGTGACCTGCACTTCCAGTCCGGCGATCCGTCGGCGGGCCTTGTCCGCGACGGTCGGAGAGAGGTTCTCCTGCTGTTCGAGCAGCGCCACGAACCGTTCCGGGTCGCGGCCGGTGAACAGATCGCGCACGGTGACGCCGTGGCCGGGCACGTGGATGCGCTGGACGGTGTCGCCGGCGCTGACCGACCCCTCCGTCACCACCCGCAGGTACGCGCCCGTGTCACCGCGTTCGGAGAACCGCTTGACCCACCGGGGCTCGGCGGCCCAGACGCCGAACGTGCCGCACGGTGTCCGCGGGCTGGTCACCTCCAGTTCGGTGGTGCCGATCCGCCAGCGCTCGCCGATCACGGCGTCGGTCGCCGCGATCCCGTCGAGGCGGAGGTTCTCGCCGAACCATCCCGGGGGCAGTTCGCGGCCGAGCTCCGACGCCCAGCGCCGCGCCTCGTCCTCCTGATAGGCGTAGACGGCCTTGAACGGGCCACCGTGGTACTCGGTGTCACAGACCCGGTCGCCGACCAGTCCGGCGGTCGTGACGCGCACAGGGCCGTCGACGGGCCGCTTGTCGATCGCCGTCCGGGTCACCCGCCGGGTGCCGCTGTCCCGTTCGGTGTGCAGCACGCAGACGGCCAGCACCTCGCCGGCCGTCGCGGTCGCCTCGCTCACCGGCCCCGGAGCCGGTCGACGGCGGCGCGGCCCGCCTGGACCGTGTCGTCCGCGGGCACCGAGTCGGGGTCGATGGACGCGGCGCACGAGCCGACCACCAACTCGGTGTCGGTGGGGATGGACCGTTTGACGAGGGCCAGCGCGATGGGTCCGAGCTCGTGGTGGTCGATCACCGTGCCGATCCGTCCGACCGCACGACCTCCCGCCGTCACCGGGTCGCCCGGTTCGGGCCTGCCCTCGGCGCTGCCGTCGAGGTGCAGCAGGACGAGGTGACGGGGCGGTTTGCCGAGATTGTGGACGCGGGCCACCGTCTCCTGGCCGCGGTAGCAGCCCTTCTCGAGGTGGACGGCGCCGTGATCGGCGGGACCGCCGATCCAGCGGACCTCGTGCGGGATGGTGCGATCGTCGGTGTCGAGTCCGATCCGGGGCCGCGCGGCGGCCACCCGGAGTGCCTCGAACGCCCACGTTCCCGCGGGAGCGGCGCCGGCGGCGGTGAGCCGGCCCCACCACGTCGCGAGTCCTTCCCGTGGGATCACCAGGTCGAAGGACTCGGCGGCCGGCCACGGCATGCGGCGGACGAATCCACCCCCGGGCACCGCGACGGCGGCGTACGGCTCGGCGGGTGCCACGACACCGGCCGCGTCGAGGACCGTCACGGCGTCGGGGCCGATCACGCTGAGGACCGCGAGCTCGTTGCCTTCGCGGGGCTCGGCCTTGGAC
The DNA here is from genome assembly GCF_000014565.1 of Rhodococcus jostii RHA1. Taxonomy (NCBI): domain Bacteria; kingdom Bacillati; phylum Actinomycetota; class Actinomycetes; order Mycobacteriales; family Nocardiaceae; genus Rhodococcus; species Rhodococcus jostii. The sequence goes on from NC_008268.1 coordinate 5,115,756, forward strand.
CAGAACACCATCTTGGTGAGGAACGACAGGAGGTCGGGTCCGCGGTCGGCCTCGGTGTCGATCCAGGTGACGCCGTCCAGATCGGTCTGGACGAAGTGGTGCTCGACGCGGCCGTTGACGTCGAGGCTGAGGTTCTCGGCGCTCGCGCCGTCGGGGAGCGCGGCGACGTGCTGGCTCGAGATGGTGTGCAGCCAGGTGAGTCGTTCGGGTCCGCTGATCGCGATGACGAACCGGTGGGAACGGTCGATGACCACCGCGGAACGTTCGGCGCTGCGTTGTTCGCCGAGTGGATCGCCGTGATGCCAGGCGACGCCGGCGTCGGGAGAGCCTTCGGGCGCAGGAACCGCGCCCGGGGCCGTGAGGAGTGGACTGGGTGAGACGGGCAGTTTGTCGACCACGAACCCAGTCTAGGGACCATGGACCACGGGTGGCGGTCAGCAGGGTCGATAGGCTGGGCGTCATGTCTGATCGAGTGCTGGTGACACTGGACCACGAGGTGCGGGACGCGGATGCGCCGCTGCTGCACGCGGACGATCTGGCGGTGGTGCGCGGCGACGGTGTCTTCGAGACGCTGTTGGTGCGCGGCGGTCGCGCACTGAAGGTCGAGCCCCACCTCACCCGTCTCGTCGCGTCGGCGCGGGCCCTCGGATTGCCCATTCAGGACCTGGACGAGTGGCGCCTGGCACTCGAGCTGGCCGTCGAGGAGTGGGGGTCCGAGCGGGAGGGTGCGATGCGACTCGTGCTCAGCCGCGGCCGGGAGTCCGGTGGCGACGCGACTGCTTTCGTCACCGTCGGGCCGGTGTCCGAGCGGATTCTGGAGGCGCGGCGCGACGGGGTGTCGGTACTCACATTGGCCCGGGGCTATTCGGTGGATCTGTCGGCGAGTGCGCCGTGGCAGCTGCTCGGGGCGAAGACCTTGTCGTATGCCACGAACATGGCGGCGCTGCGGTATGCGGCGACACTCGGTGCCGACGATGTGATCTTCGTCAGCAGCGAGGGCAATGTGTTGGAAGGGCCACGTTCCACGGTGGTCATCGCCCGCGACAAACACCTCCTCACGCCGCCGCCGGAGCACGGAATCCTGCCCGGAACGACGCAGCAGGCGCTGTACGAGGTGGCGTCCGGCAAGGGGTTCCGCTGCGAGTACGCGGCGCTGCGGCCGGCGGATCTCATTACAGCGGAAGGTGTTTGGCTCATTTCCAGCGTCACCATGGCCGCGCGGGTGCGCAAGATCGACGGACTTGCCCTGCCCGACGCGCCGCTCGCCGATGAGATCGTGGAGCTGGTCGGCCTCGCGGTCGAGGCGGCGGGTACCGAGTCCGCGGAGGCTTGACAGGTCTACTACATTTCGTAGTAGCAAAGTCCTGCGGGGGAAACGACCCCGCAGTACGTTGTTTTCAAGGGTCGGGCGGAAGCCCACGCTCCGGCCCTGAAGCCTGTCCTACGGGCCCAGTTTCGGAGTAGCCATGGATGCCTTGGATGTCTCCCGGTGGCAGTTCGGCATAACCACCGTCTATCACTTCATCCTCGTTCCGCTGACGATCGGGCTCGCCCCGCTGATCGCCGTCATGCAGACGATGTGGGTGGTCACCGGAAAGGACCACTGGTATCGGCTCACCAAGTTCTTCGGGAAGCTGTTCCTGATCAACTTCGCGCTCGGCGTCGCCACCGGAATCGTGCAGGAATTCCAGTTCGGGATGAACTGGAGCGAGTACTCACGCTTCGTCGGCGACGTGTTCGGCGCACCCCTCGCCCTCGAGGGACTGGTCGCGTTCTTCCTCGAGTCGACGTTCCTGGGCCTCTGGATCTTCGGCTGGGGACGGCTGCCCAAGCTCGTCCACCTCGCCACCATCTGGCTCGTCGCGATCGGTGTGAACGCGTCCGCGTACTTCATCATCACCGCCAACTCGTTCATGCAGCACCCGGTCGGGGCCGTCTACAACCCCGAGACCGGGCGCGCGGAACTCACCAGCATCTGGGAACTGCTCACCAACAACACAGCACTCGCGGCCTTCCCGCACGTCGTATCCGGAGCGTTCCTCACGGCAGGCACGTTCGTGGCCGGCGTCGGCGGCTGGTGGATGGTGCGCAGCATGCGCAAATCGAAGGAAGCCACCGAACCCGACGTGGCGAAGAAGCACGAGGAGACCGCGAGGACGATGTTCCGCCCGGTCACCATCCTCGCACTGTGGGTGATGGTCGCCGCGGGCATCGGACTCGCGATCACCGGCGACATCCAGGGCAAGCTGATGTTCGAACAGCAACCCATGAAGATGGCGTCGGCCGAATCGCTGTGCCACACCGAAACCGGCGCCGACTTCTCCATCCTCACCGTCGGCACCCAGAACAACTGCGAGAGCATCACCCAGCTCATCAAGATCCCCGGCCTCACCTCGTTCCTGGCGGACGGCACGTTCGACTCCACCGTCGAGGGCGTCACCGAGATCCAGGCCCGCTACGAGGAGACGTACGGGCCCGGCAACTACAAGCCCAACCTGTTCGTCACCTACTGGACGTTCCGCGCGATGATCGGCTGGGCCGCCGGGTCGGCGCTGCTCGCCGTGGTCGGTCTGTGGATGACCCGCGGCGGCCGCGTCCCGGACAAGAAGTGGTTCGGCTGGCTGTCGATCGCCGTCATCCCGACACCGTTCCTCGGGAACAGCGCAGGCTGGGTGTTCACCGAGATGGGCCGCCAACCGTGGGTCGTGGCACCCAACCCGACCGGTGTCGACATGATCAGACTGACTGTCGACCAAGGCGTCTCGAATCACTCCCCGTGGACCGTCTGGGTCTCGCTCATCACGTTCACGGTGGTCTACGGGGCGCTGGCCGTCGTGTGGTTCACACTGATCCGCCGCTACACGATCGAGGGACCACTCGAACACGACGCACATCCACCGGGTGACGACCACGACGAGCCCGAAGAACCGGGCAAGCCCGAGCAACTCTCGTTCGCGTACTAGGGGAAACGGTCATGGGACTTCAAGAAGTGTGGTTCATCCTGATCGCGGTGCTCTTCATCGGGTACTTCGTCCTCGAGGGATTCGATTTCGGTGTCGGCATGCTGATGCCGGTGCTGGGCAGGCGCAAGGACCCGAACGGGGACACACGGCGGCGGGTGGTGCTCAACACCATCGGCCCCGTGTGGGACGGCAACGAGGTGTGGCTCATCACCGGTGGCGGCGCGTTGTTCGCCGCGTTCCCGGAGTGGTACGCCACGTTGTTCTCCGGCTTCTATCTGCCGCTGCTGATCATTCTCGTCGCGCTCATCGTCCGGATCTGCGCCATCGAGTACCGCGGCAAGATCGACGACGACACCTGGCGCAGGCGGTGCGACTGGGGCATCGTCTTCGGGTCCTGGGTGCCTGCCGTGCTGTGGGGTGTCGCGTTCGCCAACATCGTCCGGGGCGTCGACATCGACGCCGACAAGCAGGTCACCTCGAGCCTCTTCGATCTGCTCAATCCCTATGCGTTGCTGGGTGGTCTGACGACCGCGCTCGTGTTCGCGCTGCACGGTGCAGTGTTCCTCGCCCTGAAGACGGCCGACGAAGTACGCACGGACGCCGTCGAACTGGCGTCCCGGCTGGCGATCCCGGCCGTTCCGGTGGCAGGCGCGTTCGTACTGTGGACACAGCTGGCGCACGGCAAGGGCTGGACGTGGATCCTCGTCGCGATCGCCGCCGCCGCACTCCTCGGGGTGGTCGCGTTCACCCGCGCCGAACGGGAGGGCTGGGCCTTCCTGCTCACGTCGATCGCGGTCATCGCCACGGTGGCACTGCTGTTCGGCTCGCTGTTCCCCAACGTCATGCCGTCCACACTGGACGCCGCGTACAACCTGACCATCGACAACGCCTCGTCGAGTCCGTACACGCTGAAGGTGATGACGTGGGCCGCAGCCTTCCTCACCCCGGTGGTGCTGATCTACCAGGGCTGGACGTACTGGGTATTCCGCCAACGGATCTCGACCAAGCACATCCCGCCGTCGATCGGTCTCCCGCTCGGGCGCAGATGAGCACAGCGGTAGGCGACGCACCACGCCCCGCTGACGAGCGCCCGGGCGGGGAGCGAGGTTCCCGGCATCCCGTCGACCCCCGCCTCTGGCGCTACTCCGCGGCGGCCCGCGGGTACCTCGTCCTCACGGTCGCGCTGTCGGTCGTCAACGTGGCGATGGTCATCGTGTCGGCGCTGATGATCGGCCGGGTGCTCGGTGGGGTCATCGTCGACGACGCCACCGACGTCGGCCGGTGGTCCACCGAACTGGCGGTCCTCGCGACGGCGGTGGCAGTGCGGGTGCTCGGCACCTGGCTGCAGTCCCGGTTCGCGCACCGCTCCGCCACGCGGGTCGTGGCGGAGCTGAAGGGGGAGGTGCTCGGCGTCGCCACCCGCCTGCGACCGCGCGAACTCGACCCGCGGCGGGACGAGATCGCGACCGTGCTCACCCGCGGAATCGACGGTCTCGTGCCGTATCTCACCGGGTACCTCCCGGCACTGGTCCTCGCGGCGACGCTCACTCCGGCGACGCTCGCGGTCATCACGTTTCAGGATCTGACGTCGGCGGCGATCATCTTCGTCACGCTGCCGCTCATCCCGATCTTCATGATCCTCATCGGCCTGCTCACCAAGGGCAAGGCCGCCAAGACGTTGACCGCGATGACCACCCTGTCCTCCCAACTGCTCGACCTCCTGGCCGGCCTGCCCACGCTCCGCGCGCTGGGCCGCGAACAGGGACCGGCGACGCGGGTGCGTGAACTCGGCGACGCCCACCGCCACACCACGATGTCGGCGCTGCGGGTGGCGTTCCTGTCGTCGATGGTGCTGGAACTGCTGGCCACGCTCTGCGTCGCACTCGTCGCCGTGAGCATCGGACTGCGGCTGGTGTACGGGGGGATGGAACTCGAAGCCGGAATCGTGGCGCTGATTCTCGCTCCCGAGGTGTACCTCCCGCTGCGGATGGTCGGAACCCAGTTCCACGCCGCCGAGGACGGAATGGCCGCGGCGAGCCGGGCCTTCGCCGTCATCGATACCGATCGTCCCGACGACGCCGCCGCCGCCGACGGTGCGGTCGTGGTCGACGCGGCCGGGGCGCGAATCGAATTCGACGGCATCGACGTCCCGTCACGGCACGGCCTGGCGCCGCGCGGACTGACCGGCGCCCTCGAACCCGGTGCGGTGACCGTGCTGACCGGACCCAACGGTTCCGGGAAATCGACTGCGGTGCAGGCACTCCTCGGCCTCGTCGAACCCGAGCGCGGGGAGGTGCGCGTGGCGGGCACCCCCGTGAGTTCGCTCGACCGGTCCGCGTGGTGGGCGCAGGTGGCGTGGCTCCCGCAGCACCCCGTCCTCGTTCCCGGCACCCTGGACGAGAACCTCCGGCTCATCGGTGAGGTCGTCGACCTCGAACAGTCCTGTGCGGCGACGGGTTTCGACGAGGTCCTCGCCGAACTCCCCGACGGCTGGAACACGCGCGTCGGGTCCGGTGGAACGGGACTGTCGCTCGGACAGCGGCAGCGGCTCGCGCTGACCCGCGTGCTGGCCACCCGGCGTCCCGTTTTGGTGCTCGACGAACCCACCGCGCACCTCGACGACGCGTCGGAGCGCACCGTGCTCGATTCGCTGCGGAGCCTGGCCGCCGCCGGCCGGACGGTCGTCGTGGTGGGGCACCGGCCGACCGTGCTCGCGGCCGCCGACCGGGTGATCGAGGTGAGCGCAGATGTCGCGTGACCCGCTGATCCGGGCGTTGCCGCTCCTCGACCTGCAACCGGGGCGGGTGGTGCGGGCCGTCGCCGCCGGTGTGGCCACACTGGGCAGTGCGCTCGCGCTGGCGGCGCTGTCGGCGTGGTTGATCACGAGGGCATGGCAGATGCCGCCCGTCCTGGACCTCAGCGTGGCCGTCGTGGCGGTGCGCGCGCTGGGCATCTCCCGCGGCGTCTTCCGGTACCTCGAGCGGCTGGCCACCCACGACACCGCGCTGCGGGGGACCACGTCCGCCCGCACCCAGCTGTACCAGCGGCTGGCCGACGGCGACCCCGCAGCCGCTGCCGGCCTGCGCCGCGGCGAACTGCTCGCCCGCACCGGGGCCGACGTCGACACCCTCGGTGACGTCGTCGTCCGCGCGATCGTCCCCATCGCCGTGTCCGTCGTCCTGGCCGTGGCCGCCGTCGGCATCCTCGCGGTGATCTCGCCCGCGTCCGCGCTCGTGCTCGCCGTGGCGCTCGCGGTGTCGGGGGTCGCGGCGCCCTGGTTGTCCGCACGGGCCGCCCGCCTCGCCGAGACGTCCGGCGCCGACGCGCGTGCCCGGTTCAGCGAGGACGCCGTCACCGCGCTCGATCACGCCGTGGAACTCCGCGTCGCGGGTCGCCTCGACCGGACCGTGTCGCGGGCGGTCCGCTCCGAACACGCCGCGGTCGCGGCCACCGACCGTGCCGCCGCACCCAGCGCGTTCGCGGACGCCGCCACACCGCTCGCGGTGGGAGTGAGCGTGATCGCGTCGCTACTCATCGGCATGGACCTGTACTCGTCGGGGACGATGAGCCCGATGGCGATGGGCGTCCTCGTGCTCCTGCCGCTGTCCGCGTTCGAGGCCACGGGCGCGCTGCCCGCCGCGGCGGTCGCGCTGACCAGGGCCCGGATCGCGTCGCGCCGCATACTCGCCGTGCTCGACGCCGCCGTCGCGGATCCGCACCCCGGGGACCGGGAACTGGACGGGCCCGCCGAGGTCGTCGCGAAGCACCTGCGGTGCGGCTGGCCCGGAGGGCAGGTCACCGCCCCGCTCGACCTCGACCTACGGCCGGGCGCGCGGGTCGCGATCGTCGGAGACAGCGGGTCCGGGAAGACGACCACCCTGATGACCCTGGCGGGGTTGCTCCCGCCGGTCTCCGGGACGGTCCAGGTCGACGGTCTCGACCTCCACCGGATCAGGTCCGAGGCTCTCCGCCGGAACGTCGGATTCTTCGCGGAGGACGCGCACCTCTTCGCCACGTCCGTGCTCGAGAATCTGCGGGTGGCGCGCGGCGACATCCAGGACGCGGAGGCGCTGACCGTTCTGGAGTCCGTCGGGCTCGGGGGATGGGTGTCGGGGCTGCCGGAGGGCGTGCACACGACCCTCGCGGGCGGTGCCCGGGCGGTGTCCGGCGGACAGCGTCGCCGGCTGCTGCTGGCCAGGGCGCTGCTGTCGCCCGCCCGGGTGTTGTTGCTCGACGAACCGACCGAGCACCTCGACGCCGACGCGGGCGCCGACCTGCTCCGGCGACTGCTCTCGCGCGACGGCGGACTGGTGCCGCCGCAGCGCACCGTCGTGGTGGTCACCCACCAGCTCCCGGAGGATACCAGCGCTGACCTGGTGATACGGGTGGAGAAAGCTGAGAGCGAAAATGCGTTGCCGACTCCGTGAGTGCGGCGTACTTTCTTCAGTACACGAGGAAGGAGGTGGTCTGAAATTGAATGACAGACGGACACGTGAGGTGGCTGCCAGCTAGCCGCTACCGCTGACGGAATTCACTGACCGTGCGAGCGGCGAGCGAATCCCAGGCAGCTACCCGGCCCCCGAGCCCCCGGTCTGGTCCAGACCGGACCCGGTGCACACGCACCGGAAGGCTCGGGGGCCGTTGTGCGCTCCGCGCCCGTGAGTACTTATTAACCGCCCGTGGTTAATAAGTACTCACGGCAGCGCGGGCACGGATTCGGACCACTCCAGCCGCCCCGCTCGAGCACCGTCCGCACCTCGGCCGCGACGTCGCACGAGCGCTGTGTCACCTCCTCCCAGCCGTAGACCAGCGTCGCCTTGCCTGCGAGTTCCGCCGCGTTGCCGCGACGGCGATCGCGCAGAGCCACCGACCGCGACGAGTGGTACCGCAGTCCGTCCAGCCGCACGAGGAGCGGAACGCCGCTGTCCGAGTAGTCGACATCCTCGTAGAGGGTTCTTCCGTCGACCAGAACAGGCGACTGTCGTCGGGCGGCCGGTAGTCCGTGCGCGAGTTCCACGTCGACGGCGTATCGGTGCTCGAGAATCGACTGGACTCCGCCGGAGACGAACGTCAGAGCGTCGGTCAGAGCCTCGCGGTATCTGCGCGGTGGACGCTGCTCGATCCGTCGAAGAAGTTCGTGGACCGGAATGTCGCTGCCGGTGACCGCCGACACGAGGAGCCGTGCGGCCGCGACCGCCGACGGCTCCGCGACAGCGAGATCGACGACGGTGTCGGCCCGGGACGTTCGAGGCGGAAGCGTCGGGACGAGGATGTGGGCGTGCGCACGGGATCGGTGCACCACGACCCCGGGGTGCAGGAGATCGCCCTCGCGGGGAACGGGACGGTCGGATCGCCGGCCGACCTTCCGATACGTCGGTCCCTGCGGCTCCGCAGACAATCCGTAGGGCACGGTGACGTGAATCGGCCCGTCAGGGTCGACGGGCATCAGCCCCCACTCCTCGGCGGCCGTCCGATGGCTGAGAATCGCTCGGGGGCCGCCGAACAGCAGTGCCGCCCACAGTCTCATCGGCCGGTCGAGCGGACCGTTGGTGACGGCGTAGACGCCGTGCAGAACCGCCGACCACTGGCCGGACTCCACCATGTGCTGAATCTGCCGGGTCGAGATACCCAGTCCGCGCAGTTGCCGGGCCGTGACGAGGCCGTGCTGATAGTCGAGGACTGTTTGGAATTCGGGCCTGAAGTCGATCGTCGCAGTCGTCATGGTCGCGACGGTGCGCACGCCGACCGACAGGATTCGCCCGAAACAGGCCGATCTCAACTGACCTGTGGATGAACCTCAGGTTGTGGATAACCCGAGCCGTGAGTACTTGTCAACCGCCCGTGGTTAATAAGTACTCACGGGCGCTAGCCAACGTAGCGGGACAGACGCGCGGAGAGGTGGGGACGCAGCTCACCGTCGGCGATGATGCGTTCCTCGACGTAGGCGAGGTCGCCGCCCTCGACGATGCCGTAGAGACGCTTGGCGCCGCCGACGAGAACACCGGAGGTGCTGCGGATCACGACGTCGGTCGCGAGTTCCCACGACGACTGTGTGAGGGCCTGACCGTAGAACAGTTCGACGATGCCGGAGCTGTGGGCGAGGAGGAGTTCGACGACTTCCTCGTTGGTGCTGCCGGGGATGCCGTCTCCGCTGATCCGCCAGAAGCCGGTTTCGTGGAGGTCGGGGCGCACGTATTCGCCGTCGGCGTCGAGGACCCAGGTCTGGGATTCCCACTTGAGGTAGTTGCCACCGTTGTGGGAGACGATGATCTGCTGCCCGAAGGGGTAGTCGCCTGTGTCGGGGTCGTGGCCTTCCCCTTCACCGCGCCACACACCGACGAGGGGCAGTACTGCGAGGAGTTCGTTGTTCAGATCCGGGCCGAGGCGCAGATTTGCGGTGTCCTCGGGCAGCGGAAGGTCCGGAAGCTGCGGGATGTTCCGCGCCGCCGTCGTCTTGGAACGCTCGATGGCGTCCGCGACGGCAGCGTCACCGCTACCACGACGCACGGCGGGGGTGTCCCCAGCGGGCGCGCTCGTAGTCGGGTGCTCGGAAGGCGGATCTGCGCCTGCGTCCGGGTTCTGACTCACGACTCGTCGGTGACCAGGCGGTAGATCGTGTAGAGCGAGAACCACGTGATCAACACGGCGGCAAGGACAAGAAGTACCTCGAAGAAGATAACCACGGGGACATCCTAAACCGAACTCGTCGAACGGTCGAAACGGGAGGCGACTTACCGTGACTGCGGCTACGGTTTCTCGAAGGCGACCACCAGGTCGGTTCCGAACATCCTCATGCGGTCGTCTCGTCTCCCGTCCCTCCCGGAGGTCCCATGCTTCGATCGAGTACTGCCGTCGCCGGTCCGGTGCGGGCCGCGATCGCGGCGACGGCGCTGCTGCTGAGCGTGTCCGCGTTCGGCGCTCCCGGTCTTGCCGTCGCCGCGCCCGACACCGGTAGCGCGGGTTCGGGGAGTGCCGACACGGATCGTGTCGATCCGAACAACTACGCCGCCGACTGCCCCGACGTGATGATCGTCGCCGTGTCCGGCGCCACCGACTCGACGGCGGACCGCAACCCTCTGGCGGACGAGAATCGGCAGCTCTGGTCGAACTGGGTGGGCAACGTGACTGTGCCGACCGGCGAGGCCAACAAGGACGATCCGGGAACGGTGGGGTGGATGTACGTTCCCTACCCGTCCACGTACGGTCTTGGTCTGCGGCAACCTGTTCCGACATACCAGGATTCGATGGCCGCGGGTGTCGCGTCGACCAACAGGATCCTCGACGAGAACAAGACGAAGTGCGGCGACGACACCAAGTACGTACTGCTCGGGTACAGCGTCGGTGCCGAGGTGGTCGAAAGGGTGTCGCGCGAACTCGGCCACCGCGACAGCAACGCTCTGGTTACCGCTGACGACATTGCCGGCGTCGCGCTGATCGGCGACCCGTACCGTCCCGCGGGCACCCCCTCGATGGGCGAACCCGGCCCGCCCGGAGGCGGATTCATGTCTTCCGGGCCTGCCGACTACGGCGCTCTGGACGGCAAGATCACGTACGCGTGCCGCCCGTACGACATCGCCTGCGACGCGCCGCGGGAGATCGCCGTCCTCGAACTGGCACTCGGGGTGCTGGGACAGATGCACTTCACCCTGCTGAACCCGGGCCAGACGGTCTCCGACTTCGCGAATGCGGTGACGAACATGGCGGCGCGGTCGATTGTGCACATCGTCACACACGAAGACTGGTTCGCCTCCGACGAGTCCTTCCTCGACGTTCTCCGCAAGGTCGCCGACCGGACCTACGACCCCGACGGCCCGGACCGGAACATGCAGGTGTCCCAGGAGCAGATCGTCGAGGCGCTCAACTGGGCGATGGGTCCCGGTTCGGAGGTCGTGAAGGCGAAGCTCGCCGACGAGGGCCCGGGGTTCGTGGAGGACAACAGGGACGTCTTCGAACTGGTGATCAAGCCGTACATCTTCTTGGGCTTCATCCAGCACCTGTTCTACTGGAACAACAATCCGAACGACCCCTGGTACTGGGAGAGCGAGAAGGTCGTGGACTGGATCACGGCGCTCGCGCAGTCCGAGAAGGGCGGCGAGACCATTCCGGCGGCACCGGGCAAGTAGAGTCCGCACGACAGAAGGGCCCCGCTCCGGATGCGGAGCGGGGCCCTTCTGGTGTCGTCAGCTGGTGATTACTCGCCGACCGTGACGTCGACGTTGTGCACGCCTGCGCTCGACGGGCTCACCGTCGAGGTGCCGTTGCCGGAGCTGGACAGTGCGCGCACGGTCCACTCGCCGGGAGCGGCGAAGAAGCGGAAGTCTCCGGTGCCCGAGGCGACGACCTCGGCGGTGAACTCTCCGCCGCCGTCGAGGAGACGCACGAACGCTCCACCGATCGGCTGGCCGTCAGCGGCGAGAACGCGGCCGGTGATGACCGTTTCCTTCTCGACGTCGACGCCCGCGGGCAGGGTCTGGGTCTGTACAGGTGCTCCACACATGGCTCAGTGAACCTCCAACTCGATGGGTGCGCCGACGAGCGAGCCGTATTCGACCCAGCTGCCGTCGTAGTTCTTGACATCGGACTTGCCGAGGATCTCCTTGAGCACGAACCAGGTGTGGCTGGAGCGCTCGCCGATACGGCAGTACGCGATGGTGGGCTTGGACTCGTCGTAGCCCTTCTCCGAGTACAGCTTCTCCAGGTCGTCGTCCGACTTGAACGTGCCGTCCTCGTTTGCGGTGGTGCTCCACGGGATGTTGATGGCCGTGGGGATGTGTCCACGCTGCTGCGCCTGCTCCTGCGGCAGGTGTGCGGGAGCGAGGATCTTGCCGGAGAACTCGTCGGGCGAACGCACGTCGACGAGGTTCTTGCTGCCGATGGCGTCGATGACCTCGTCACGGAACGCGCGGATCGACAGGTCGGGGGCCTCGGCCTTGTACTGGGTGGCCTCGCGGGTGACGGTCTCCTTGGAGAGGGGACGCCCGTCGAGCTCCCACTTCTTGCGGCCGCCGTCGATCAGCTTGACGTCCTGGTGGCCGTACAGCTTGAAGTACCAGTACGCGTAGGCCGCGAACCAGTTGTTGTTGCCGCCGTACAGAACGATGGTGTCGTCGTTGGCGACGCCCTTGGCGGACAGGAGATCGGAGAACTGCTGCTGGTTCAGGAAGTCACGACGGACGCCGTCCTGCAGGTCCTTCCGCCAGTCGAGGCGGATGGCGCCTTCGATGTGGCCGCCGTCGTATGCGCTGGTGTCCTCATCCACCTCGACGAAAACGGTCTTGGGGGCGTTGAGGTTCTGCTCAGCCCAGTCGGCGGAGACTAGGACATCGGAGCGAGCCATGGTGTTCCTTTCGATGTGTACTTACTTGTGTCGGGTGGATCGTGCAGTGGTTCTGGGTGTGAAACTTTCAGGCCGCCGTGCGGAAGCGTGCGATGAGTGGATAGATCTGGCAGCCGAGGCAGATGCCGAACGCAGCGTTGAGAAACGCCGCGAACAGGGCGAATGCGGTGGCCACGGCGCCGACGACGCCGGAGCCGGCGAAGAAGCCGACGGTGCCGACGGCGGCGAAGACGAAACCGACGAGCTGCGCGAAGCGAAGCGGTGCGACGGGTTCGCGTTCACTCACCGGGGCGACTCGCGGCGCGACGAGGGTGCCGAAGATCCGGCCGTACGGGCTGCGTCGCGGCCCGGTGGCTGCGCCTGCCGCGAAGACGACCGCTTGCAGCGCCAGCAGAATTCCTGCTGCGACCAGCGAGAACGTCGACACGACGAGGACGGCGACGAGGACGGCGGTGGTGACCCAGGCGGCGAACCGGGGGCCACGAACGTCGACCTGCTCGAGCTCGAGTGTTGTGGACATGAGAAGTGCTCCTGCGGTGAGTCCTGAATGCTTGCCTGGCGCCGAACGACGACGGACGACGTCGTCATCGGGGGTTCGATCACGTGCGCGGAATCCGCGGTGTCAGCAGAAAGCGACAGCCCTGGTGATCAGCAACAGGTACAGCAACAAGCCCCGAGGCGGCACAGGTCAACTGTGCGGCGACGGGTGAGCATGAGCTCGTGGCTGGATTGCACGACGACGAGTTTACCCGGTTCTTCAGGAATTTGAAGCCGGGGGCCGGGTGAGGGGTTCCAGCGCGGCCCGCAGGTCGGTCGCGGCGGGCACTCCGGACACCCGGAAGCGTTGCTGCAGGTCGGCGTCGAGAATGAACGTCGTCGGCAACGACAGAACGCCGAGTTCCTTGGCGAGAGCGGGATACTCGTCGATGTCGACCTCCACTTCGACGGGAGGTTCCGGCTCGCCTGCGAGGTCCGCGACGACCTGTCCCACCACCCTGCGCACCGCCGCGCACGGTCCGCACCAGTCGGCGGAGAAATGGAGAACGGTGGCCCGTCGAGGGTGCTCGGGCGACGCCGGCCCGACGCCCGCCGCCTCGAGGAGCAACCGTCGCTGGTCGGTCACGACCCCGGTCGTCCCGCCGGTACTCCGGACCGTCCCCTCGCGGCGTTGCCAGACGAGCCCGAACGCGACGGCGGCGAACAGTGCGATGAGTAATAGTGTGATTCCGGTCATCGGCTCTGCAGTTCGTTCAGGTCGATCGTGACGTTGTTGCCGACGCCCTCGATGACGATCTGCGAGCCTTCCGCGTAGACCTCCGTCGGCTGGACGCCGAACGGGAGTTCCCGGGGGTCGATCGTGCGGGTGAAGAGGCCGAGGATCGCGGGGGCGAGGGGTTCGGGGATGGTGAAGTCGGCGTGGCCTTCGGGGCCGAAGTAGAAGTCGCTGGCGACGATCTTCACCTGACCGCCGTCGAGAACCAGGTCGGCCTGCACGCTGACCGTGGTTTCGATGGGCCCGACGGGGACCGTGCCGGTGAGGACGACGCCGCCCGCGGTCGGCATCCCCGAGCCGCCGGAGCCGCCGGTGCCGTCCGACTTACTGGCCGGCGGGGCCGAAACCTGCAGGTCGGGGATGTCGAGGAAGCGTCCCAGGTCGGTGGCGTCGATGAGCATGCGGCCGGAGAGGTGATCGACCGGAAGGGTCTTCACGGAGCCGTCGACGAGGTCGGACAGCGGCGCGGAGACACCCAGGAGGGTGGACTCGACCGTCACCTCACCCACGACGTCACTCTGTACTCCCTGCGCGCGGATCTCGATGTTCTCGTACTTTCCGTCCCACGCCTGGTTGAGGAACGGAAAGCCGTGAACCGTCACCTCGGGATCCGCTGTGAGGGACGCGCCTGCCCGCAGTTCCCGCGACACCCGGTACTCCGCGTAGGCCGCCGAACCGAAGTCGACGACGAGACCGAGAGCCACGAGGAAGACGATTCCGATGATGAGTTTCCGCACGGCCCCATTGTGACGGACACCGGTCGGGGGAGTGTCGGTGCGACCTCCGCGCCGCTTGCCGGGGTTCGGTGCAACGAACGCCGACGGCGGCGCGCTACTCTGTCACCGACAAAAGTGTCGATACCTTCAGTGTCGATCTACCTGGACCGGCGGATGAACGATCCGTCGGCCGGCCGGGTACGACGGCGACGAGATGGGAGGCTGTGTGGAGCTACTGCTTCTTACCTCCGACCCCAACCCCGAGGCAGTGCTTCCTGCCCTCGCCCTGCTGGCGCATTCGGTGCGGCCAGCCCCGACGGAGGTGTCCTCTCTCCTGGAAGCGAGCTCCGCCGACATCGCCCTGGTGGATGCGCGCACCGATCTCGCGGCGGCTCGCGGCCTCTGCCGGCTGCTGGGCAGCACGGGTTCCGCGGTTCCCGTGGTGGCGGTGCTCACCGAAGGTGGCCTGGTGGCGGTCAATTCCGACTGGGGCCTCGACGACATCCTGCTCCCGGGCACCGGTCCGGCCGAGGTGGACGCCCGTCTCCGACTGCTGGTCGGACGCACCGGCGGCGTCGCCAGCCCGGAGGCCTCCGGCAAGATCACGCTGGGCGAACTGGTCATCGACGAGGGCACGTACACGGCCCGTCTGCGCGGCCGGCCCCTCGACCTCACCTACAAGGAGTTCGAACTCCTCAAATACCTGGCACAGCACGCGGGTCGCGTCTTCACCCGCGCGCAGTTGCTGCAGGAGGTGTGGGGTTACGACTTCTTCGGCGGTACCCGCACGGTCGACGTCCACGTGCGTCGTCTGCGCGCCAAGCTGGGCAGCGAGTACGAATCCTTGATCGGTACAGTCCGCAACGTCGGCTACAAGGCCGTCCGTCCCACCCGCAGCAAGTCGGGTGTGCCGGTGCCGCCCGTCGACGACCTCGACGCCGAGGATGCGGACTTCGAATCCGCGGAAGGGCCGGCGATCCAGTGAGTGCTTCGGTTCAGTCCTGGACTGATCGACTCGACGGCAAGCAGGCTGCGGACGTGTCCGCACTGCTCGAACGCGCGACGGCCGCGGACGGAACCGCGCCGGTGTCGGAGCAGGGTGTGCACGCCGTGTCCGGCGCCGGTAGCGACGGTGTCCGTCATCTCGTGGAGACCGACGCCGATCGGATCGTCGGGTACGCGCAGCTGCAGCCGGGGCGCGGGGATCATCCTGCGATGGCCGAACTCGCCGTCGACCCTGCGGCGCGTGGCCGCGGAATCGGTGGCCGGCTGGTCGCCGAGGTCCTGTCCGAGGGTGGTCCGGACGCCCGGGTGTGGGCGCACGGCAACCTGCCTGCGGCGCAGGCGGTGGCGCAGCGCCTCGGGCTGATCGGTGCGCGCGAACTCCTGCAGCTCCGGCGTCCACTCGCCGATGCGGAACTCCCTGAACTCGTTGTGCCGGAAGATATTTCACTCCGCGTGTACCGCGGCGTCGAGGACGATCCCGAGGTCCTGCGGGTCAACGCTGCCGCCTTCGCCTGGCATCCCGAGCAGGGGTCGTGGACCGAACGCGAATTGGCCGAACGCCGCGCGGAGGCCTGGTTCGATCCGTCCGGCCTGTTCATGGCGTTCGCCGCTTCGGACGATCAGCGGTTGCTCGGATTCCACTGGACCAAGGTGCATCCGAAGCAGGGCGACGAGCCGGCCATCGGTGAGGTCTACGTGGTGGCGATCGGCCCCGACGCCCAGGGACGTGGTCTCGGCCGGTTGCTGACGCTCGCCGGGCTGCACTACCTGCGCGACCGCGGGCTCGGTGCGGTGCTGCTCTACGTCGAGGGCGACAACGAATCGGCGCTGCACACCTACGACCGGCTCGGGTTCGAGCGGTTCCACACCGACGTCGCGTACGCGCGCGCCTGAGGTGCTCCTCTACTTTCGCACTCGTTGTTCGTCTCGGAAATGTGGACAAATGCGCGGTCTGTTCACCTTCCGTTCACCGATCGTGGTCCAACTGGACATTAGCTACCCCTAGGTTTCTCCGTGGGCAGCGCCGTGTTGCCTGGTGCAGATTTCAACGAAGCGCACCTCATGTCGCCGCCCGATCGCGGGCGAGACGGTATTTCCGGAGGACTAGGTGAATCTCAAGCGCAGTGGCGCCCTGCTCGGTGCAGTGGCCCTGGGTGCCATGACCTTGGCCGCGTGTGGCAGCGACAACAACGCGGCGTCGAGCGGCGTCGACGCATCGTCGTCCAACGCGACGTGCGAGGGCAAGGCCAACCTCTCCGCGGCCGGTTCCTCGGCCCAGAAGAACGCCATGGACCAGTTCGTCTCCACCTACATCTCCGTCTGCCAGGAAAAGGGCAAGACCGTCAACCTGGCGTACAACCCCAGCGGTTCCGGCGACGGACGGACCCAGTTCATCGCGGGCCAGATCGACTTCGCCGGCTCCGACTCGGCGATCAAGGCCGAGCAGGCCGAGCAGGCCAAGGCCCGTTGCGTCGGCGGCGAGGCCTGGAACCTGCCGCTGGTCTTCGGACCCGTCGCGATCGCCTACAACCTCGACGGCGTCGAGGACCTGGTGCTGAACGGTGAGGTGACCGCCAAGATCTTCAACGGCACCATCAAGAAGTGGAACGACCCGGCCATCGCCGCGCTCAACCCCGGCGCCACCCTGCCCGACCAGGACGTCACCGCCATCATCCGCTCGGATTCGTCGGGAACCACCGACAACTTCCAGCAGTACCTGACGGCCGCCTCCAACGGCGCCTGGACCACCGGTGCCGGTTCCGACTTCACCGGCGGAATCGGTGAGGGCGCCAAGGGTTCGGCCGGTGTCGCGCAGGCAGTGGCCTCCGCCCCGGGCTCGATCACCTACGTCGAGAAGTCCTACGCCGACCAGAACAAGCTTGCTGCCGCGCAGATCGACACCGGCTCCGGCCCCGTCGCGCTGTCCGACGAGTCCGCGGCGAAGGCCATCGAGGGTGCGCAGTTCAAGGGTCAGGGTGTGGGCGATCTGACCCTCGACCTCGGCTCGATCTTCGGTACCAAGGAAGCGGGCGCGTACCCGCTGGTGCTCGCCACCTACGAGATCGTGTGCTCGAAGGGCTACGACGCCGACACCTCCGCTGCGGTCAAGTCGTTCCTGACCAGCGCAGCCAACGAGGGGCAGGGCAACCTGGCCGAGCAGGGTTACGTGCCGCTGCCCGACTCCATGAAGGAGAAGCTGAACGCATCGGTCGCCGCCATCGGCTGATCGCACCGTTAATCGTTCGGACCCGCCCATGACTCGATATTCTGACCAGGAAAGATTGCGAGCGCAGATGAGTGAAGCGCACATCGAATCAGCACCTCGCGCCTCCGGCTCCGCTTCCGGCGGAGTCGGGGTGGGCGGTCCGAACGGCACCCCGGAGGCCGAGTTGAGTACCACCAAGGCCGAAACCCCGACTCCGGCAGGTGCACCCCGCGGCAAGGCCGCCGCCAGGCCTGGGGATCGGATCTTCAAATCCCTCGCAACGACCTCGGCCGTCTTCATCTCCATCCTCATCGCCGCGATCGGCATCTTCCTGATCTGGCGCGCAGTTCCCGCACTGAGCCGGAATCAGGTCAACTTCCTCACCAGCCGCGAGTGGGTCACCCAGAACATCAACGCCATGGCGTTCGGTGTTCTCGACCTGTTCCAGGTGACGGTGCTCGTCTCGCTGTTCGCTCTGGTCCTCGCGATGCCGGTCGCACTCGGTATCGCGATCTTCCTCACCGAGTACTCGCCGAACTGGCTCAAACGTCCGCTGGCGTACGTGATCGACCTTCTGGCCGCCGTGCCGTCGATCGTCTACGGCCTCTGGGGTCTGCTGGTGTTCGCTCCCGCGATCAGGCCGCTTGCCATGTGGCTCAACGAAAAGCTCGGCTGGTTCCCGCTGTTCGCGACAGGAAGCGGTTCCATCACCGGCGGTGGCACCATTTTCACCGCAGGTATCGTCCTCGCCGTCATGATCCTTCCCGTCATCACCGCGGTGACCCGCGAGGTGTTCGTGCAGACTCCGACGCCCCAGATCGAGGCAGCGCTCGCGCTGGGTGCCACCCGGTGGGAAGTGGTGCGAACCACGATCATTCCGTTCGGCAAGTCGGGCTACATCAGCGGATCGATGCTCGGTTTGGGTCGCGCCCTCGGCGAGACCATGGCGCTCTACCTGATCCTGCGCACCACGTCGCAGCCCTTCGGATGGTCGCTGTTCGACGGCGGCGCCACCATCGCCTCCAAGATCGCCCTCGGCTACGCGGAATTCAACAACAACATTCAGGCCGGCGCTTACATCGCCGCAGGTCTGGTGCTCTTCGTGCTCACCTTCGTCGTGAACGCCGCTGCCCGCGCCGTGATCGCAGGAAAGAAGGACTGACCCATGACCGCGACACTCGACAAGCCGGTCAAGGCCCCCACCTTCCAGGGGGTCGGTGTCCGCCGACGCATCATCGATCTGACCGCCACCGTCCTCGTGACGCTGGCAGTGCTCGTGGCGCTGGTCCCGCTGGTGTGGGTCCTGGTCACCGCGGTCATCAAGGGAATCCCTGCCCTGACGTCGGCCACGTGGTTCACCCACTCGCTCAGCGGACTGACGTCCTCGGCGGCAGGCGGCGGCATCTATCACGCGCTGATCGGCACGATTCTGCAGGGAATCGTCTGCGCGGTGCTGTCCATTCCCCTCGGACTGTTCGTCGCGATCTATCTCGTCGAGTACGCCGACCGGAAGTCGCGGCTGGCGAAGCTGACCACGTTCATGGTCGACATCCTGAGCGGTGTCCCGTCCATCGTGGCCGCCCTGTTCATCTACGCCCTGTGGATCGCGACGTTCGGTTTCCCCAAGTCCGGCTTCGCCGTTGCGCTCGCCCTGGTGCTGCTGATGGTTCCCGTCGTCGTCCGCAGCACGGAGGAGATGCTCCGCATCGTTCCGCAGGACCTGCGCGAGGCGTCGTACGCGCTGGGCGTTCCGAAGTGGAAGACGATCGCCAAGATCGTGCTGCCCACCGCACTGCCCGGCATCATCACGGGCGTCATGCTGGCGCTGGCCCGGGTGATGGGCGAAACCGCGCCGCTGCTGATCCTCGTGGGTTACGCACCCTTCATCAATTTCAATCTGTTCGGTGGCGAGATGGGCACGCTGCCCGGCGTCATGGTCGCCGAGATGAACAACCCGACCGATGCCGGTACCAACCGCATCTGGGGCGCGGCGCTCACGCTGATTCTCCTCATTGCCATCCTCAACATCCTGGCCAAGGTCATCGGCCACTTCTCACAGGTGCGCAGCAAGTGACACATACACTCGATCTCGAACACCAATCAGTAGGGAGCCGGTAATGGCCAAGCGTCTGGATCTCAAGGACGTCAACATCTACTACGGCAAGTTCCACGCCGTCGCCGATGTCGGGCTGTCCGTCCCCCCGCGGAACGTGACCGCCTTCATCGGCCCATCCGGGTGCGGCAAGTCGACGGTGCTGCGTTCGCTGAACCGCATGCACGAGGTGACTCCCGGTGCGCGCGTGGAGGGTTCGATCCTGCTCGACGGTGAGGACATCTACGGTTCCGGCATCGACCCGGTCGGCGTCCGCAAGACGATCGGCATGGTGTTCCAGCGTCCCAACCCGTTCCCGACGATGTCCATCAAGGACAACGTGGTGGCCGGCCTCAAACTGCAGGGCGAGCGCAGCAAGAAGCGTCTCGACGAGGTGGCCGAGCGGTCGCTGCGCGGCGCCAACCTGTGGACCGAGGTCAAGGACCGTCTCGACAAGCCGGGCGGCGGACTCTCCGGCGGTCAGCAGCAGCGTCTGTGCATTGCCCGGGCCATCGCGGTCTCGCCCGACGTCCTGCTGATGGACGAGCCCTGCTCGGCGCTCGACCCGATCTCGACCCTCGCGATCGAGGACCTGATCACGGAGCTGAAGAAGGACTTCACCATCGTGATCGTCACCCACAACATGCAGCAAGCCGCGCGTGTGAGTGACCAGACGGCGTTCTTCAACCTCGAGGCCACCGGCAAGCCGGGCCGCCTCGTCGAGATCGACGACACCGAGAAGATCTTCTCCAACCCGACGCAGAAGGCCACCGAGGACTACATCTCGGGCCGCTTCGGATAGAGCGAGCACAACGAGAACGCCCCGGCCGGTACTGCGGTCGGGGCGTTCTCGTGTCTGCGGAAGGCGACCTCGGGTGGCCTCGGCCGAACGAACGGGACGCTCGTACGGTCTGACCGTACGAGCGTCCCGTTCGCGCGAAAAGTGTTGGGGGAGTTCTACCGGTCGGGGTACGAGGTGAGGGTGTCGGCGTCGACGGCGGGCGTCTGGGTCTCGTCGGGCAGCTTGCCGGTGACGAGGAAGATCACCCGGCGGCCCACCTCGACGGCGTGGTCGGCGAAACGCTCGTAGAAGCGGCCGAGCAGGGTGACGTCGACCGCCGCGGCCACGCCGTGCTTCCACTCCCGGTCCATGAGGACCGTGAACAGGTGACGGTGGAGGTCGTCCATCGCCTCGTCCTCTTCACGCAGGCGCGCGGCCCGCTCCGGATCGCGCGTCTCGAGAACCTCGCGGGCAGCGGCGCCGATGGAGACGGCGATGCGTCCCATCTCGGCGAAGTAGCCGTTGACCTCTTCGGGAAGCACGTGGTTGGGATGTCGGCGGCGCGCAATCTTGGCGACGTGGAGAGCCAGCGCACCCATGCGGTCGATATCGGCGACGATCTGGATCCCGCTGACGACCGAGCGGAGGTCGCCGGCGACCGGTGCCTGCAGGGCGAGGAGGGCGAACGCCCGCTCCTCGCAGATGGTGCTGAGCTCGGTGATCTTGTCGTGCTCGCCGATCACCTGCTCGGCGAGGGAAAGATCTGCCTGGAGCAGCGACTGGGTGGCTCGCTCCATGGCGACCCCCGCAAGCCCCGCCATCTCACCGAGCAAGTCGGCAAGCTCGGTCATCTGTTCGTTGTAAGCCACGCGCATGAGGTCACAGCCTACGGTGCACGGGAAACCAAGTCACGATCACACGGTAAACGCAGAGTGAACGACGTGACCCGGCGGGCGCTCATTCGCAGGACGTGTCGCCCGCGTTCACAACTGCCAGGTCCGCGGGGATTTCCACGTCCTCCTGCTGGCCCTCTCGCACGCCCGACATACTGAGCGGTGTGTCGATCGGACTGGGCGTCTGGACGGTCCCGGAGAAGTCCGAACCGAGCGCGACCTCGACGACCGTGCCGAGTCCGGTGGTCGATTCGAGCACCGCACCCGGGAACGACGACGCCAGGGTCGCCGCCTCGGCTTCGTGGCCCGGCGAGAACCGGACGACGGTCTCGCCGCTGGTACCCGTGTAGTTGCCGACGTTGTAGATCTGGAACCCCTCGGCGGCCAGTGAATCCGCCACGGTCGCGGCCAGTCCCGACTCACCCGACGCGTTCGACACCTGCACGGTCACGCTGGACGGGTCGACGGCCTGGACCGACAGCGGCGCCGGCGCGGCCTGCGGTTCGGGGGCGGAGGGCAGGGGTTCCGCACGCTTCTCGCCGGGCAGCGCCTCGTCGTCGATGATGGCGCGGAAGATGGCCTTGATGTCGTCGGTGCGGGGAATCTCGTTGCCCCACTCGGTGGTCCCCGCGGTGGGCACCGTCAGGAACGTGACCGCGCCCGCATCGACGTTCTGCAATGAACGTCCGAGCGTGACCAGCGACTTCGTGTCGATGTTCTCGACGAATGTGTCGCGGGTGAACGCGTTGATGAAGCCGTTCAGTTTGCTGGGATTGAGCAGCACCTGACTGGACAGGGCGCCCCGCAGCAGGGCGGACAGGAATCTCTGCTGACGGTTGATGCGGCCGTAGTCGCCGTTGCCCTCCGCCTCGACATGTCGGGCGCGGACGAAGTTCAGTGCGGTCTTGCCGTCGAGCATCTGGGTGCCCGCCTGCGGCAGAACGGTGCCGAGGACGCCGTCCTCGAGCGGCTGGGTGGTACAGACCTTGACCCCGCCGATCTCGTTGACCATCGACTCGAAGCCGGCGAAGTCCATGCCGACGAAGTGGCCGATCTTCAGACCCGACAACTTCTGGATCACCTTCACCAGGCACTTCGGTCCGCCGAGCGCGTAGGTGGCGTTGAGTTTGTCGCCGTCGGCGGCGGGAAAGGTCTCCTCGGTGTAGGTGCCGCTGGCGTTGTCCCAGCCCTGGCAGACGGGCCGCTCGACATCGAGGTCGCGGGGGAACGACACCGCGACCACCCGGCTCCGGTCGGCAGGGATGTTGACGAGCATCACCGTGTCGGCGCGGGATCCCTCGGCGTCGTCGATGGTTCCGGCACCCACTTCGCCGCTCGCGCCGGCGCGGGTGTCGCTGCCGACGATGAGATAGGTCTCGTCACCGGTCTGCCCGACGGCGTCGACGATGTCGGTCGACTCCGTGTCGAGTGCCGCGATCTGGTCGAACTTGCCCTCGGTGGAGCGGAGGTAACCCCAGACGATGCCGGTTCCGGCGAGTGCGATCACCGCCACGAGTGCGACGACTGCGCGTCCTGCTGCACGGAGACGCTTGCGTTTGCGGGTCTTGCTGAGAGCCAGGCGGGTGGTACCCGGGTTACCGACCACCTGCGGTACCGCGGTGGTCTCGGCGGAATCCGCGACCCGTTCGGGCTCGGATTTGCTCTGCGGCGGCTCCGGCTCCGGCGGCGGAGGCGCGGCAGAGGTGTCCCGCGGCGGAACCCCGGGAGGCGGCGGCTGCCGCTCGTCGATCGGGGGAATGATCTCGGTCTTGTCCGGATCGTCCGGCGCGCTCGGTTCCTCCCCGGAGACCTTCTTCACCAGGTCTGCGACGGAGAGCGCTTCGGTGGGCCCACCCGCGGCCCGGCGGCCGATCCGGCCGCTGTCGTGGCGGGACGATTCGGTGCGTTCTACCTGCGCCCGGTGCCCGGGCGGCGCGGTCCGTTCGGGCGGCGCGGTCTGCTCGGGAGGCCGCCGTTCGGGCGGTGGCTGCCGCGGCGGGAGTCGCCGGGGCCGTCCGGACTGGGCTTCTCGGTAGCTGGGATCCGCGAGAGGACGCTCCCAGGGGGCACGGGATTCGGGAGTCGGTGAGTCCGAGCTGTGATCATCACCCACCGATGCAACCTGACCTCTCCGCCGACTCGGACCTCCGTCGGCCTCGACGGATTCCAGCCATAGTACTTATCGAACGTCGAGGCTCCACACATGTAGCGAGGTGACGCGCGTTCGTGCTGCTAACCACCAGAATGCATGAGGTCGGCGCCGGCGGGCACCAGGCAGTCGTCGGGGTCGTCGAGCCACCCTTCGGGGAGCGCGACCGTGCCGGGTGAACCCTGCCGTCCGCGCGGTCCCTCGGCGTCCTTGGGGAACGGGATGGTCGGATCGAGCTGGACGAGGAGGTCGTCGAGTTCGGTCAGGGTGCTCACGAGGGCCATCGCGACCCGCAGCTCGGACCCTGCGGGGAAGCCGCGCAGGTACCAGGACACGTGCTTGCGCAGTTCACGTAGACCCTTGTCCTCGCCGTGATGATCGGCGAGGAGTTCCGCGTGCCGGCGGATGATCGTGGCCACCTCGCCGAGATTCGGCGGAGTGGGCTGCGGTTTTCCGTTCAGTGCCGCGCTCAGCTCCGCGAACAGCCACGGCCGGCCGAGGCATCCGCGGCCGACGACGACGCCGTCGCAACCGGTCTGCTCCATCATGCGGGCCGCGTCCTCGGCGGCGAAGATGTCGCCGTTCCCGAGAACGGGCACGTCGGTGACGTGCTCCTTGAGCCGGGCGATCTCGTTCCAGTCGGCCGTGCCGGAGTACCGCTGCGAGGCGGTACGCGCGTGCAGTGCGACCGCGGCCGCACCTTCGCCGGCGGCGATCCGGCCTGCGTCGAGATGCGTGTGGTGTTCGGCGTCGATACCGACGCGGAACTTGACGGTCACCGGGACGTCGGTCCCCTCGGTCGCCTTCACGGCGGCGGCGACGATCCGACCGAACAGGGTGCGCTTGTACGGCAGCGCCGCGCCGCCACCCTTGCGGGTCACCTTGGGAACCGGGCAGCCGAAGTTCATGTCGATGTGGTCGGCCATGTTCTCGTCCACGATCATCTTGGCCGCAGCGTACGTGGTGTCGGGGTCGACGGTGTACAGCTGCAGCGACCGTGGCGTCTCGGTCGGGCCGAACGTCGTCATGTGCAGGGTCGCGGGCTGCCGCTCCACCAGAGCGCGCGCGGTCACCATCTCACAGACGTACAGGCCGGACGTGCTGCCTGCGCGCTCCGTCTCGAGCTCACGGCACAGCGTGCGGAACGCGACATTGGTGATCCCGGCCATGGGGGCCAGAACCACCGGACTGCGCAGCTCGAGCGATCCGATACGAAGGGATGACATTGACGACCTCTGCGAAAGTGCTGGAACGAAACTGTGCCCGGTACCGAATCCGGTACCGGGCACAGGATAACTGTTTACGTCACGAAGCCTTCTGCTCGCGCTTCTTGGCCTCGCGGGCCAGCATGCGGTCGCGCTGCTCCTCGAACTTGGTGGCCTGGCCCTCGAGGTTCTCGAGGAACTTGCCGAGGCTCTCGCGGACCTCTTCGCCGCGGGCGGTGAAATCGGTCCGCTCGAAGATGTTCCACTTGCGCAGGACGGGCATCACGACCTCTTCGAGGTGCTGACGCAGGTCGTAGATGCCGTGCTTGGCCATGAGTACACCGTTGCGCCGGAAGTTCGGCATGCCTGCGCCCGGCATCTGGAAGTTCTGGACGATCATGTTGATGGCCTCGAGCGCCTGATCGGGCGCGAGGTCGAGGGCTGCGCCGCACATGTTGCGGTAGAAGATCATGTGCAGGTTCTCGTCGGCGGCGATGCGCTGCAGCATCCTGTCGGCGATCGGGTCCTTGCACGCCTTACCGGTGTTGCGGTGGCTGACGCGGGTGGCCAGTTCCTGGAACGTCACGTAGGCGACGGAGTGGAGGAAGCCGGCGTCGACGTCGGCGGGGGAAGCGAAGCCGTTGGTCATGTGCTCCATGCGGAAACGCTCGAGCTGGACGGGGTCGACGGCGCGGGTCACAACGAGGTAATCGCGCATCACGATGCCGTGACGGTTCTCCTCGGCGGTCCAGCGACCGACCCAGGTTCCCCATGCGCCGTCCTGCGAGAAGTTCTCGGCGATCTCGCGGTGGTACGACGGCAGGTTGTCCTCGGTGAGGAGGTTCGTGATCATCGCGGCCTTGGCGACCTCGTCGAGCTGCGACTGCTCGGGATCCCAGTCGGTGCCGCCCATCGCGGCGAAGTTACGTCCTTCGTCCCACGGAACATAGTCGTGGGGATGCCATTCCTTGGCCATGGAGAGGTGGCGGTTGACGTTCTCTTCTGCAACCGGCGACAACTCCTGCAGCAGTTCGAGTTGGGTCAGATCCCTCGCCATGTGTAATGCCTCCATGTAGCTCAATTTGACTTTGTTCAGCCTACGGCACCGTAAGTAGGTTGGTAAACGCCGTCGGCGGCCCGGGAACCGTCCAAGTTACCGATCCGTAATGGATCTTCCGGGATGTGTCGCCGCGACGCGGCGAACCGTTACATGACAGTGTACTGATGAGCGTGCGTGTGCGGTGACCAGCGTAATCGTCGCAGGGAGAGATCATCACAGCGACGCGCGGGCCGTTGTGGACGATCACAGTTTTGTCGGTCCCCACAGATTCCCCGCCGTAACTCGAGCCGTGTCGGCCGTTGCGCGGGAGCCTGTTCGTCCGAGCCGTCGGTCTCCTGGGAATTCGATCCACCCCAGGTGTGAATATCGCCACCCGGGGGCGGCGGTGGCCCCGCCGCCCCCGGGGACCTACTTCTTTCCGCCGCCCAGCAGTCCGCCGAGCACGTCGCCCGCACCCTTTCCGAGCAGGCCACCCAGGACACCGCCGAGCCCGCCGGAACCGCCGCTGCCTCCGAGGAGCCCGCCCAGGACGTCCCCGAGACCTCCGCCCGCCTGGCCGGAGCCCTGCGTCTGCGGAGCGGAACTTCCACCGCCCGTCACCTGCTTGGCGATGTACGCCAGCACGATCGGCGCGAGGATCGGGAGCAACTGCTTCATGAGGTCGCTGCCCACTCCGCTGCCGCCCACACCGCCGAGCGTGCTCGCCACCCGGTCACGTTCGCCGCCGAAGATGTTGGACACGATCTTGTCGCCGTCGGCCGTGTCGACCTGGTCGATGTCGATTCCGCCGTCGAGAAGCGTCGTGCCGCTGTGATCGTGCAGCGCGCTCTGCAGCGACGCAGCGCCGTTCGGGTCTTCGGCGTTGGCGCCGAGCCCGCCGACGAGCGTCGGGAGCGCCGATTTCACCGCGGTCTCGGCGGTGGCCTCGTCGACGCCGAGTTGCCGGGCGATCTGATTGATCGGGATCTGCGACAGAAGGTCGTCGATCGATGCCATTGATGCCGTCCTCGTCATGGGGTTCGTCGTCGACACCCCCGGACACCCGACACTAGTGAATCCCGCGTGTCCGTTATGCCGGTTGCGGTGGGTCGGGGCGCTGCCGACAATCGTCACATGGGCAACAACATGAGCCGCCTGGAACAGATCGTCGCCGAGTTGCCCGAAGCCGTGCGCGTGGACGTCGCCCAATGGGACGGACACCCGACGTTCCGGGTGCGGGGGAAGAACTTCGTGTTCAGTGACGTGGAGGCCACCCGGTTGACGGTGAAGCTCACCGTCGACGAGGCCGAAGCGGTCGTCGCAACGGAACCGGGGGCCGAGCCCGCGGGATACGGTCTCGGTAGACACGGCTGGATCGCAGTGGACGTCGCGGACGCGGACGAGCCCCACTGGGAACAGCTCCGTGAGTGGATCAGGACGTCGTACACGCTCGTCGCCCCGAAGCGACTGGCCGAGCAGGTGCTGGACGAAGAACCGTTGCCGACGCAGGGAGACCAGTCATGACGACCGACAACAGCGCATCCACCTCCACACCGTCGAAATCCGGCCTGCCGACGTGGGCCAAGAAGGCCATCGGCATCGCAGTCCTGCTGGTGGTACTGGTCATCGCCTACTTCATCCTCGCGGCCTACCTCCCGCGGGCGTGGGCTCAGAACGTGGGAGGGCTGGCGGGCGGCAGCTTCGGCGGCGGCATCCTGTGGGGACTGCTGTTCGGCACCCTGTGCACCCTGCTGCCGCTGCTGCTGTTCCGCGGAGCGTGGCGGCTGTTCCGCCGGCGCCGGTTCAAGCCCGTGCAGATCGTGTTGCTGATCCTCGGTGTCCTGGTGGTGCTGCCCAACCTGCTGACGCTCAGTGTGGTGCTCGGCGGCAACAGCGCAGCGCACGCGGGCGAACGGATCATGGACGTCGACGCGCCCGGATTCCGCGGCGCGTCGCTCGCCGGCGCCATCATCGGAGTGGTGCTGTTCCTGGGCGTCGCCGGAGTCAGCTTCACGTACCGCAAGCGCGGCGAGGATCTCGCCGAGATGCGGAGAGACACGAAAGCGAAGGACGGACAGGTGGGTGACGGGCCGCCGGCCGGACCGTCACCTGCCACGCCCTAGCGAATTCACCACACGAGCACGGGCTTGATCACCGTGCCCGCGGCCTGATCGGCGACGGCGCGGTTGATGTCGTCGAATCGATACTCGGTGACGAGACGGTCGAACGGGAACTTCCCGTCCGCGTGCAGCGCCAGCAACTGCGGGATGAACTGCTGCACCGACGAATCGCCCTCGACGCAGCCGCGGAGGGTCTTGCCGCTCAGCATCAGATCCTGAATGTTCACGGTCACTTCGGGCGCACCCAGCCCGACGACCACCGCGCTGCCGCGCGCCATCAGGGACGACAAGGCCTGGCCGATGACGGCGGGGATCCCGGTCGTGTCCAGGGTGTGGGTGGCGCCCCCACCGGTCGCCGCACGGATCGCGGCGACCACGTCCTGCGATCCGGGATCGATCGCAACCGCGCCGAATTCCTCCGCGAGCGCACGGCGTGCGGGGACCGGATCGACTGCGAGAAGCGTTGCGACGCCGACTGATCGGGCGGCGAGCAGGGCGGCGAACCCGACGCTGCCCGCGCCGAAGACGACCAGACTCGAATCGTTGCCCGGCCGGAGCACGTTCAGTACCGCGCCCGCACCCGTCTGGAATCCGCAGCCGAGCGGCGCCGCGGCGGCGAGGTCGACGGACTTGTCGACGACCACGACGTTGTCGGCCGTCGCGAGGACGTGCTCGGCGAAGCTGGACTGGCCGAAGAACGCGGCGCGCACGGGCTCGCCGTTCTGGGTGATGGTGGCGGAACCGTCCGCGCGCCGGCCCGAACTGTTCAGCCGGTGCGCATCGACGCAGTACGCCGGACCCGCGCTTCGGCACTGGTCGCAGTCGCCGCAGTGGCGGTAGCTGAGAATCACGTGATCACCGGGCGTCACCCCATTCACACGTGACCCGACGTCCACGACGATCCCGGCACCTTCGTGCCCGAGGACGGCGGGGCCGAGGGCATGGGGGAGGGACGCCTTGGTGAAGAGGTCCGTGTGGCACAGGCCGGTGGCGACGATGCGCACCAGGACTTCGTCCGCGCGGGGCTCGTCGAGTTCGACCGTCTCCAGTGTGAACGGAGAATCGGGTCCGCGTGAGAGCGCTGCTGTGACCTGCATTGGGGCTCAGTCTCTTTCGAGCAGGAAGTAGTAGTGCCTGCCGTTGTCGAGGACCAGTGCGGACTTGCCGTTCATGATGCCCATCAGAGTGGAGTCGTCCACCTTCTTGAAGTGATCGAAGATGGGTGCGCCGTCGTACACCATGGTCGCCGTGACCTCTCCCCGGAACTCGATGTTCCACAGGCTCGCTTCGCCGTTGCCGGCCTTGACGTCGGAATAGAGGTTGTCGTCCGCGTCACGGCAGATCAACGGCTTCGCATCCTCGAGGGAGTGGAACGTCTTTCCGTGCCAGCGGCTCGCGAACAGTTTCTCGTGGAGGCGGTGTCCGGTGGCGAAGTCGTCGCCCTTCCAGCTGCCGAGGACGTCTTCGGCCCTGACGGTGTCGAGCGCGGCCCACACGGCGTCGAGTTCGTCGGGGGAGACGCCGCTCTCGCGCCCCCGGAGCTCGTGGAACGTGGTGCGGGCCCGATCGATGTCCATGGAAGGTCCTTGGGGTGAGTGGTGCGAGGTTTACGAACCAAACTGTTCGTCAACTGCGCACGCTACGCCGAACCAGATGGTTCGGCAACGGGCAAATAGGATGTCGGAATGCGAACAGCGGGAGAAGCCACGCGAGAACGGATCCTCGCCGCGGCCAAGGAGGAGTTCGCTCACCACGGAGTCGCCGGAGCCCGGATCAACCGCATCGCAGAGACGGCCCGAGCGAGCAAGGACCGTCTGTACGCGTACTTCGACAGCAAGGAAGCGCTGTTCGACGCCGTCATCGCGCAGTGGATCGCCGAGACGACGGAGCAGACGGCGCTGCGGGGAGACGATCTGCCGGGCTACGCGGGCCGGTTGTTCGACTACTACGTGGCGCACCCCGAGAACGCGAGGCTGCAGAAGTGGGCCGACCTGGAGATGAGCGAGCAGATCACCGACAGCGATGCGCGGACCCTCGCGCTGCGGCCCAAAATCGCCGAGATCCGGCGAGGTCAGCAGGAGGGGTTCGTCGATCCGTCGTGGAACGCAGGCGAGCTGCTGCTCGTGATCACCGACATCGCCCTGTCGCTGGCCACCGCGCGTGGTGGACGCAAGCCGGCGGGGGGAAAGTCGGGGGAGCGCACGGTGGCACAGCGGCGGCAGAGCGCTGTCGAGGCGGTTCGTCGTCTGATCGGGGCGCCTGCGACGGCCTACGCGCCAGGGCGTGGGTGAGTGCTCGCTCCCTTACCCGGCATGCGCCGGGTAAGGGAGAGTGCCCCCAGTAGGGCTCGAACCTACGACCTGCGGATTAAAAGTCCGTAGCTCTACCAACTGAGCTATAGGGGCGCGGGGCCAGAGTCTAGTGCGCAGACGGTGGCCGAGAAAACAGGACCCCCGGCACGGCGCGCCGCGCGGGGGGTGAAATGGGTCGGCTCGGGTGCGCACCCCCTGCAGCGCACCCGAGCCGACCCAAATTATACCACTTGGTGTGTTTTCGGCGGCGGTCCGGTTTCCACTCCATAAAGGTCTTCAGGTTGGTTTCTGAGAAGTTTCCATGATTTACAGACTGCTGTGTCGGTTTTTTCAAAACGGGGATACTGTTATGTATGGCTCCACGCTCGTCCCGGGAGGGCGAAAAGCGGGGTTACTACATCTGGGAGAGGGATTCACCGTCATGGCACGTCAGCAGGAGCGTGCGCGACGCACTCGCGCTGCGCTGGTGGAGTCGGCCGCCATCGAATTCGCGAAGCGCGGCTATGCGGCGGCGTCGGTCAACACGATCCTCGAAGGCTCGAACGCCACCAAGGGGGCGATGTACTTCCACTTCCAATCGAAGGAAGAGCTCGCCCGTGCCGTCCTTCAATCCGGAGTGGAGCAATTCACCGCCCTGACCGACAGGTGGACGAGTCGCACGGACATCGGGCCGTTCGAAGCCCTCCACGGTTTCGTGATCGACCTGGCGAAGCTCTTCCATTCCAGCGTCATCGTGCGGGCCGAATTCCGGCTGATCGTCGAACCCGAGTTCTATCCGGACGTGCAGTCCGGCGGATCGCAGGTGTGGGGGCGCACCGCGCACGAGTTCGCGATCCGAGCTCAACGCGACGGTCTGCTGCGCGCCGACGCCGACCCGGAGAAGTTCACCCGGGTGCTGGCGGCGTCGCTCGCCGGCCAGCGGTACATGTCCGACATGACGTCGCTGGAGGGTGACCTCGGCGAGCGGTTCGCGGAATCGCTCGAAGTGATCCTCGCCGCGATGGCTTCACCCGAGTGGTGGGAGAAGTTTGCGAGGGAAGGATGGCCGGATTCCGGTTCGGAACTGCCCGATTCGTAGTCTGACCTGGCGATTTGGGAAATTCTCGATCCGTGTCCTAAGCTATCCAAGCTCCCAACGGAACGCCGTTGAGGTACTGGTTCGGAGAAATCCGGCGGGCCCCCTTCGTCTAGCGGCCTAGGACGCCGCCCTTTCAAGGCGGTAGCGCGGGTTCGAATCCCGTAGGGGGTACGTTTGACCGGTGTCGAGCATGCGGTATGGTTCGACGGCAGTAAAAGTGACACGCAGTAACGCTTTACACTTGTAAAGCACAGCAGGACAAAGCAAGGCCCTGTGGCGCAGTTGGTTAGCGCGCCGCCCTGTCACGGCGGAGGTCGCGGGTTCGAGTCCCGTCAGGGTCGCAAGTGTGTTGCCGATACCGAGTATCGGCAACACAATGCGATAGGCATTCGGTTCGGGTGCCGTCCGGCCAGGTAGCTCAGTTGGTACGAGCGTCCGCCTGAAAAGCGGAAGGTCGCCGGTTCGATCCCGGCCCTGGCCACCACGATTCACCGAAGCTCCGTTGTCGAGAACGTCGACAACGGAGTTTTTTCGTCGTCCGTGTACCTACGGGGCGATCCGCAGTGTGTCGACGAGGCCGTCGCTGAGAACGAACTCGTACTTCAATTCCACCGGGCTTCCGGGGAAATTTCCTTCCACTGTGGTGGTGATCACGTACCTGTCGTCGGCGACCGCTTCCGTTCCGGTCACCTCGACCGTGTAGGTGAACTTCGATTCGAGGTCCCTGCGCCATTGCCGGATGCCGTCGTGCCCGCGGACGGTCCGGCCTTCGTCGGTCACGGCCCCGTGCTCGGTGAAGCATGCAGTGAGCGCATCGAGGTCTCCTGCGTCGGCCGCCCGAAAGTAGCGCGTGACGATCTCGGGTGTCGTGGTGCTCATGGTGTTCTCCCTGTCCCTGCCGGTGCGGCAGTACCGCGTGTATAGCAACGCTATAGAAGTAGCATAGCGGTGTGACAACAAGGAGTGTGGCCGGTAACGCCCGGGACCGTCTGCTGAACGCGGCTGCCCAACTGCTCGACGAGGCCAAGGGCAAGCCCGTGTCCACCCGGGCCGTCTGCGACCTCGCCGGCGTGCAGGCTCCGACGCTGTACCACCACTTCGGTAGCAAGCAGGGCCTGTTCGACGCGGTCGTGGAGTACGGGTTCGGCCAGTACATCCGGGTCACGAATCCGCGAGGGGGCGACCCGGTCGACGATCTGCGGCACGGCTGGGACGATCACGTCCGCTACGGGCTCGACAATCCCTCGTTCTACGTCCTGTTGTACGGCCGGATCGCCCCGAGGGAGCCGTGTGCGGTGACATCCGTCGCCGAGGCGAAGCTCCTCGAGTTGCTGATCGAGATCGCGCGGCAGGGACGCTTGCGGGTGACGCCGGCAGTCGCCGCCGGGCAATTCGTGGCGGCGAACGTCGGCATGACCCTGCACCTCATCGCTCAGCCGGAGGGCCGGGCCGACCTCGCCCTGTCACGGGAACTGCGGGACAACGTGATCGCCGGGCTGATCCGGCCGGCACCCGCTGTCACGTCGGAGGCCTCGCGTGAGGTGGTCGAGAACGCCCAGGCGCTCGCTGACGCCCTCGACGCCGACGCGGGGCGGTCCGGGCTGAGCGCCGGCGAACTTCTCCTGATGCGGGAATGGCTCGACAAGCTGGTGGCAGCCACCTAGCCCTCCGAGCGCCGCCGGAGGGTGTCGAAGATCTCGCGGTAGTGCAGGTGAGCCATGAAATGGCCACCGGTGCGGATGTTCAGCGTGGCACCGGGAATTCGGCGGGCGAGCGCGGGCGGCCAGTGCGTGGGCACGAGTTCGTCCTCGCTTCCACCCCAGACGTCGACCGGCACGGCCAGATCCTCGGGCGCGAACCCCCACGGCCGCATCCACGCGCAATAGTCCTCCACCATCCCGGGCGCCGTCCGGAGTGCCTCGCCGGACATGAGCGAGAAGTTCCGGACGGGCTCGGATCGGAGAACGGCTGCGTCCGCGGCACCGAGGTCGCGGGCGCCGAGCCGCCGGAACAGCTGCGGAGCACGCAGCGCGACGCCGCCCATGACGCGAAAGCAGATCCGCGCCACCAGCGGGGCGTGCTGGGACAGCCGGGTGAACGCGCGGTCCCCGGCGGGAAGCTGGGCGAACACCCCCGATTCGGTGAGGGGCAGAGCCCCGGCGATCACCGCGACACTGGTCACGCGCGACGCGACCCCGGAGCCCACCGCGAGCGCGTACTGTCCGCCCATCGACCACCCCATGACACCGAAACGGCCGACGCCGAGGTGATTCACGAGGTCTTCGACGTCCCGGACCCAGTCGAGCACCGTCCGGCCCGGCTGCGGATCCGACAGTCCGATCCCGGGACGGTCGGGGGACAGGAGACGGATCCCCGCGTCGCGGGCACTCCGGTCGGCGGCCGCGACGTCGAGGCGGCCGGCGAGTCCGCCGTGCGCGTTCACGACCGTGAATCCGCCGGGGTCGCCGTACTCCGCGATACCCATCAGGCGTCCGTCGCGCAGGCGGATCACACGATCCTCGGGTCCGACATGAACTCTGGGCACGGGAACCTCCGGCGGTCGAGGCGAGTCTATCCGGGGGAGGCCCACGCAATCCGGACATCGTGACGACCGGAACCGGTGCCGTCGCCGGACGACACCGAGGTGACTGTCGCTAGGCTGACGTCCATGAGCAGTGCTGAAGAGCCGCTGACGGCGGGCCGCGACGGACTCCTGTCGTTGCTTCGCAACGGGCAGCTGCCCTCGCGTGGGGCCAAGGCCCCGCAGCGGGAGCGTTACCAGCGGATCGTCGCCGCGGCGATGGAACTCGCCTCCGAGGGCGGGTACGACGCCGTGCAGATGCGGGCCATCGCCGATCGGGCGGGAGTCGCGCTGGGCACCGTGTACCGCTACTTCCCATCGAAGAACCACATGCTGGTGATGGGCCTGCTGATGGTGTTCGAGGGAATGCGGTCCCGGTTCGAGGACGTCGCGATCCCTGGGGACACGCCGTCCGAGCGGATCCTGTTCGTCCTCCGGAAGAACACGGAAGTCCTCGAGAAGGACCGGCCCCGATACGAGGCCCTGGTGCGGGCGTTCATGTTCGCGGACGCGTCGGCTTCGGCCGAACTGGATGCGTTCGGCGCCCTGATGACCGAGATGTTCGCCAAGACCATCGGTGTCGAGCAGATCTCCGACGACCAGTTGAACGCCATCCGCGTGATCGGCGACGTCTGGATGTCGAGCCTGGTGTCCTGGGTGGCCGGCCGCATCTCGGTGGACGAGGTGATGGCGCACCTCGGGCTCGCGGTCCGTCTCGTGTTCCGGCGCCTCGGCGGCTGATTTTTCAGCCGACGCGTCCGAAGTAGGCGTCGCGAATCACCGCTCTGTCGTCGATCCCGCCCGCGTCCGCATCCATGACGACGCGTCCGACGTCGAGGACCGTGACGTGGTCGGCCACGCTCATCGCAGCGTCGACCGCCTGCTCGACGAGGAGTACCGCCAGCCCGGATTCCTTCAGCACGGTCACGCGTTCCATCACTTCGTTGACGATCACGGGCGCCAGTCCGCCGGAAGGCTCGTCGAGCAGAAGCAGGGTGGGGTCGGCCATCAGCGCCTGCCCGATTGCCAGCATCTGCTGCTGCCCGCCGGACAGCGCACCCGCGAGCAGGCCACGTTTCCGGCCGAGGACGGGGAACAAGTCATAGATGCGCGCCACCTCCTCGCGTACGGCCGACCGTCTCATCTTGCGGACGTACCCGCCGAGAATCAGGTTCTGTTCCACGGTCTGTCGGTGGAACACCCTCTTTCCCTCCTGCACGTATGCCATTCCCCGGCGGACCCGCCGGTGCGGCGCCGCCTTCGAGATGTCGCGGCCGTCGAACTCGATCGTTCCCGCGGAAACCTTGTTCAGTCCCGAGATGGCACGCAGGGTGCTGGTCTTCCCTGCGCCGTTCCGCCCGAGCAACGCCGTGACCTTGCCGGGCCACACGTCGAGCGAGACGTCCCACACCACCCGGAGGTCGCCGTAGCCGGACTGTACATTCCGCAGGCTCAGTAGGGGTTTCGTCGTCTGCTCGCTCATGAGGTCGCCTCTCCGGCCAGTTCCGTGCCCTCGGCGACCACGCCGAGGTATTCGCTGAGTACGCGCGGGTTGTGTTCGATCTCGGACGGCGCACCCGCGGCGATGACGTGTCCCTGGGCGAGTACGACGATGGTGTCGGCGAGTGCCAGTACCAAGCGGAAGTTGTGCTCGACCAGCACGATCGTGCATCCGGCATCCCTGAGCTGGCGGATCAGGCCGGCGAGCCGTTCCACTTCGTCCTCGTCGAGGCCGGACGCCACTTCGTCGAGCAGCAGAAGCCGTGGCTCGGCGACCACCGACCGGGCGACCTCGAGAAGCCTCCGCATTCCCAGGGGAAGTGCGGTGGCGGTCTCGTCGCGGAGATGCGACAGCCCCACGATGTCGAGCGCGCGTTCCGCCTCGGCGATATCGCCGGCGCGGACCTTGTGGTGGCGGGGAAGCCGCAACACGGTCGAGAGCATCGACACTCGATCGGTGCTGTATCGACCCGAGGCCACGGCCTCGAGAACAGTGACGCCGTCGGGGATGTCTGGTGTCTGGAAGGTTCGTGCCACGCCGCATCTGGCGACCTGTTCCGGCGCCCTGCCCTGGACTTCGTTGTCACCGATCAGGATTCGCCCGCTGTCGGGACGGTAGAACCCGCAGATCATGTTCAGCATCGTGGTCTTGCCCGAACCGTTCGGTCCGATCAGTGCGGTGATGGTGCCGGGTTCCGCACGCAGCGACGCGTTGTCGAGTGCCTTGTTGCCGCCGAATGCCTTCGAGATGCCGTCGACCACGAGCGTCCGACCCGACATCGGGTCCATCGCGGATCGATCCGTCTCCGCGGGGCGGGTTCCTGTTCGACTGCCGGTCAGGCCTGCCGCCCGGTCCAACCGCGCCGTGGCCTGTTTGGCGACCTTCGCGAGGCCACCACTGAGGAGGACGCCGCCGAGTATCAGGAATCCACCGTAGAAGACCAGCGCGTACTGCTGGAACTCGGACGACTGGTTCGGACCGAGCTGCATGATCGCCGCCCCGACCGCGGCGCCGTAGACGCTCGTCGCGCCACCGAGGATGCACGCCGCCAGAACTGCCGTCGCGAAGGTGAACCCGAACGCCTCGGGAGAGACGTACATGTCGATGTTCGCGAACAATGCGCCTGCGAGGCCGGCGGGGAACGCGCCGATCGCATAACCGAGCAGTTTCATCCGGAACACCGAGATACCCACCGAGGAGGCCAGTACCGGGCTCTGTTTCAGTGTGCGGAACGCGATACCGTGCCGGGAGACCACGAGGTTGCGCATGACCGCGAACCAGAGGATCGCGACGATCACGACGACCATGTAGAACCGGTCGGAGTCCACTACTTCACCGAACAGGGTTGCCGGTTCGATGCCGCTGAGTCCGTTCCGGCCACCGGTGGTATCGCCGAAGACGGCGATGATGTCCGGTACGAGGAGAACGAGGAAGAACGAGGTCATCGCCAATGACCAACTGCCGAGCCGCAATCCGGGGATGCCGGTGACGATGCCCACCGCGAGCGCGACCACACCCGAGGCGATCAACTGCAGCACGATGTCCGTGTAACCGGCGATGGACATGAGCCCTGCGGTATACGCCCCGGCCGCGTACATCGCGGCCTGGCCGAGCGCGAGTTCACCCGCATAGCCGAGACCGAGGTTGAGTCCGCTGACGACCAGCGCGAGGATGCAGGCGAGTTGCACCTGGCGGGACAGCGCGAAGTCGAGACCGAACTCCGGCAGGAACAGCACGAGGAGGCCGAGGGCGAGCGGGAAGAGCCAACTCGGAACCGATCGAATGAGGCGCCACAAGGACATCGTTCACACCACCCGTTCCCGCACCCGGCCGAACAGTCCGGCCGGACGCACCATGAGGATCGCGATGAGGACCACGAAGACCGCGATGTTGCTGTACTGGCTACCCAGCTCGAGAGCTGCGAACGACTCGACGAGACCGACGGTGAGACCCCCGACCAGTGCGCCGGGGAGCGAGCCGAACCCGCCGATCGCCAATGCGACGAAGCCCTTGATGGCCAGCGCCGAACCCAGGGTGGCCACCGCGAACGTCTTGGGACCGACGAAGAGCCCGAGGAATCCGGCGAGCGCGCCGGAAAAGGCGAACGCACCGAGGGCGAGCGCCCGGACGTTGACACCGCGCAGCAGGGCGGCTTCGCGGTCCTCGGAGATGCCCAGGAGGGCGAGACCGGTCATGGTCCGTGTGCCAACCCGGCCGAGCACGACCACCAGCACGATCGCCAGAATGAGCAGCACGATCTCGACCGGATACGTGCGGCCGCCGAGTGCCGTGATCGGATCGTTCGAACCGAAGAACGGGACGGTGAGCGGTTCGCTTCCCCAGATCAGTTGCGTCGCACCGTTGATCAGTGTCGCGGCGCCAAGTGTGGTGACGAGCTGATTCTGGTGATCCCGGACCGGCCGGACTGCGACGATCTCCTCGATGCCGGCCAGGATCGTCACCGTGGCCGTCGCTGTCACCGCCACGACGAGGATCGGCAACTTCAGGGTGACCAGCCCGGTGTAGGCGACGAAGGTTCCGACCATCATCAGCTGGGCCTGAGCGAAGTTGAACGTGTGGGACGAGATGAAGACGATGTTGTAGCCGATCGCGACGAGCGTGTAGACCGCCCCCAGCGCGAGGCCCGACCAGACGATGGTCATCGGGATCTCCTGTGGTCGAGTGTCACGCGCTCGGGT
Source organism: Rhodococcus jostii RHA1 (assembly GCF_000014565.1). NCBI lineage: Bacteria > Bacillati > Actinomycetota > Actinomycetes > Mycobacteriales > Nocardiaceae > Rhodococcus > Rhodococcus jostii. The sequence continues at coordinate 5,153,706 of NC_008268.1, forward strand.
TTCCGTACTGGCCGTTGAGGAGTGGGCTCGGAGGCACGAACTTGTACGCCTCGTCTCCGGGTTTCGACGCATGTGAGTCTGCCGAGAAGTGATAGGAGGGGGAGAACGCGGTTTCGGCGCTGTCGAGGACTTCCTGGTTCTCGAGCGCGTCGGCGAGAGCTTCGGGGTCGGAAGAAGATCCGGCCTTGTTCGCGGCGGCCACGACGAGGGGCAGTGCGTCGTAGTTGTCGGCGAGGATCAGCGTCGACGGGATGTCGCCCATGGCCTTCATGTTGTCGACCATGGTGTTGACAGCGGTGTCGTTGGCGTCGTAGACGGTGCTCGAGAGGACGTGCATGACCAGATTCGCCGTTGCCGGAGTGCCGAGCACGCCTTCCGGTGCAGCCTTCGAAACCAGTGACGTCCCCGCGACCGAGGTGTTGCCGACGAGCGGAATGTTCCAGTCGAGCCGCTGAAGGCTCGCGAGAAGATATCCGAGTGGCGCCCCGTAGGCGTCCACGACCAGCGCCTGCGTGCCCCGGTTCTTCAGCGATTGCAGCTGCGCCGTCATGTCGAGGGCGGCGGTGTCGTACTCCTCGGATCCGGTGCTGCTCACACCTTCACCGCTCAGCGCGTCGTCCATCGCCTGTCCGAACACTTCACCGTAGGCGCTGCTCCCGTGGACGACGCCGACGGACTGATATCCCTTGCCCTTGATGTATCGCGCGATGGTCTCGGCGTTCTCGGCCGGCCCCGACGCGAGGTCGAAGTTGAGCGGGTACTTCTCCGGATTCGCCGAATCCTCGGTGGGCCCGATGTTGAACGAGAGGATCTTGTTCTGCGCGAGGATCGGCAGGGTCGCGGTGGTGATGGTCGACGGGCCGGAGTTGAGGAAGAGGTCGGGCTTCTTTCCCGACGCGATGGCCTCCCGCAGCTTGGACACGGCGGTGGTGGCGTCGCCCGCGTCGTCGACGACGGTGATCTCCACTTGGCGTCCGCCGACGCCGCCGGCCAGGTTCACCGCCTCGGCGCTGGCTTTCGCTGCGAGCACGGACGTCTGAGCATTCGCGGCGAGCGCACCCTGCCCGCTGATTCCGCCGGTCACGAGCACCCGGTACGGGCCGTCTGCGGCGCCGGCGGAGTCTGCGCCCGCGCCGGAACAGCCGGTGAGCGCGAGTGCGGTCACGGCGAGCGCCGCAGTGAGAGCTGTGGATCGAATTCGCATGGGCGCCCCTTTGACGTCACGGAAAACAAGCAAGTGCTTGGTTCGGCAAAAGGTAGCAGAACTAACGGTCGGTGTCCGCCGAATGTCCCACTCGGCGGGAGGATCTCGACGGACCGCGCTCAGCGGAACGACTGCCGGATCACCGGTTCTCGCCGCTCGAGGATGGTGGCGGTGTGCTGGCGCACCATGCTGTCGAGGTGCTCACCCTGCGGTGCGAGCCAGAAGTCGCCCCGGTCGATGCCCGCGAAGACCGACTCGGCGAACGTGTCTGGGTCGAGTCCGTCGGTGCCGAGCAGTTCGCGCATCTGCGCGACCATGTGGTCGACGGCCGGATGGGAGACCGACCCGAACGGGTTGTCGAAGACGGACGTGACGACGGGCCCCGGCGCCAACACGCTCGCGGACACCGGGGCGCCCACCATGCTCAACTCCATCTGCAGGCACTCGGTGATCGCGACGACCGCGAATTTCGATGCGCTGTACGGCGACATCATCGGACCGGGCGCGAATCCACCGACCGAGGCCGTGTTGACGACGCGGCCGCCGCCCTGGTCGATCATGCGCGGAACGAACGCCCGGATCCCGTTGACGACACCCGTGACGTTGACACCGAGGGCGGCGTCCCAGTCGGATTCGCCGAGTTGCCACAGGAACCCGGCGCGCATGATTCCGGCGTTGTTGAACAGCAGGTCCACCCGGCCGAACGAGTCGAACGCGAGATCGGCCAGGGCGTGGACGGACCCGGAGTCCGCGACGTCCGTTGCGCACGTGAGGGCGGCTCCGCCCAGGTCCGCGGCCAGACGGTCCAGTGCGGCCGTGTCGATGTCGGCGAGCACCACCGTCATACCGCGGGCGTGCGCGTGCCGGGCGATCCCCGCCCCGATTCCCGAGGCCGCGCCGGTGACGACGACAACCTGCTTCTCACGTGTTTCCGGTTCCGTCACGGCTCGACCGTAGGGCCGTCGCCGGCCGCCTCGGCCCGGGTTTCTCTCTCAGCGGGACGTATTCACGTGCCGCGACGCCACAGCGGTTCGAGGTCCGGGCCCTCCTCGCCCTGCTGTTGCGCGCCCCGGAAGCGTGCCGCGAAGACGATCCAGCCGATGGCGGCCATGAGAAGGAAGCTGACCAGCCGGTAGACGACGATCGCGGATACCGCTTCGGCGCCGGTCATTCCGCTGGCAGTCAACGCGGGGACGAGCACGGCATCCATGACGCCGAGTCCGGCGGGCAGGAGTGGAATGGCCGAGCCCGCGGCGTTGCCCGCCGCGTACGCGACGGCGAGTCCGGCGAACCCGGGATGCGCGCCGACCGCGTAGCACGCGAAGGCGAGGCACGAGGCGTCGGCGATCCAGTTGAACAGCGACCACCCGAACGCACGGGCCGTGTCGCGGCGATCCATCCGGACGGCGCTCATCTGGTTCACGATGTGCTTCCACTGGCGAACACCGGTCAGCGGAGGCTTCTTTCGAAGCCTGTTGAATCCGCGCAGCGCGGTGATGCCGACCCCCTCGAGGGCGTCGGGTCGCGATGCGGCGTACTGGGCCACCACCAGGAACGCGCACAGGCCGCCGAACGTGAAGATCAGCGAGAACGGGTTGGTCTTCGCCCCGACGAGCAGTGCGCCCGCCAGTCCGACGAGTGCCAGGCCGATCGCCTGGAGGACGCCGGCCATCACCAGTTGCCACGTCGCGACCACCGGTGATGCACCCCAGAGGCGCGTCTGCCGGTACGTGAACGTCGTCGCCAGAACCGGGCCGCCGGGCAGTGTCACGCTCATCGAATTGGAGGCGAACGTCACCGCGAGGGACTGCCGCTGTTTGATGTGCACACCCGCGACCCCCAGCAGGCAGCGCTGGACGCGGGCGAAACTCGACATCGACGCCAGCGACGCCACGACGGCTGCGGCCACCCATCCCCAATGCAGGTCGCCGAGGTTCTGGACGCTCTCCGACAGGTCCGGCCAGATGAGGACGATCTCCACCGTGAGCACGACGACGAGCAGGCCGCCGATCACCCATTCGACACGACGCCTGCGGGGCGTCGGGCGAGTGTCGTCGGCGTCAGTCATACGCGTCCATTACACATGGCCGGTGATCACACCGTGTATCCGCCGTCGACGTCGAGCTTCTGTCCGGTGACGAACCCGGCCCGGTCGCTCGCGAGGAAACAGACCGCCTCGGCAACGTCGACGGCGGTGCCGAACCGGCGTAACGGTATCCGGCTCATGGCGGCGTCGAGTGCGCGCTGATCGAGTTCTTCGGAGCTGATCAGCCGCTCGGCCATGCCGTCGGTGAGCATTCCCGGGCCGACCGAGTTGAAGCGGACGCCGTAGCGGCCCTCCTCGGCGGCGAATCCCTTGACCAGCTGTTCGATCGCGCCCTTCGTGCCCGGCGACAGTCCGTCGCGCACCGGGAATCGGCTGGTGGCCGCGGTCGTGACCGCGACGACGGATCCGGACGCCTCCCGCAGCGCGGGCAGGGCGGCCTTGACGACGGTGAAGAAGGCGACGGCCTCCTGTTCGAGGTGCTCGGCGTAGTCCCGGGGAGCGACCTCGGACAGGTGGATCATCGGAATGTGCGGTCCTGCGGCGTGAACGAGGATGCCGATGCCGCCGAAGTGCTCGACGATCTGCATGACGACACTCGCGACGCGGGGCTGGTCGGTGAGGTCGGCGGAGAACGCCTGCGCTCCGACGCCGCGGCCTTCCAGCTCGCCGACGAGGTCCGCGGCGACGTCGGCATTGGATCGGTAGGTGATGGCCACGTCGTGGCCGTGGGTTGCGAGTTGCCGTGCGATGGCGGAGCCGATGCCGCCGGTGCCGCCCGTGACGAGTGCGGCGCAACGACGTCGGGGGGTGCTGGTGGCGGGTGTCGCCATGAGGAACTCCAAGCGTGTGAGGAACGAGCGTCCTTAACCTAGCAACTGCTTGGTTTCGGAGTGCGGGGAACGGTGCACCCGGCCGAGCGCAGCCTAGCCTGGCTATCCGACCAGGCCTTTTCGTCTTAGCCTGAACGCATGTCAGCAGAGAACGCCGAGCGGGCCGAGCCCTCGGGGCATCCCGACGAGCCGCACGCACCCAGTCTGGCGAGCCGCCTCAACTGGTTGCGGGCCGGGGTCCTCGGCGCCAACGACGGCATCGTGTCGACCGCCGGGCTGGTGGTCGGCGTGGCCGCGGCCACCACCGAGCGAGCGGCAATATTCACCGCCGGATTCGCGGGTCTCGCGGCCGGCGCGGTGTCGATGGCGCTGGGCGAATACGTCTCGGTGAGCACCCAGCGCGACACCGAACGCGCGCTGCTGTCGAAAGAACGGCGCGAACTCACCGAGACCCCCGACGCCGAATTCGAGGAACTCGTCGCGATGTACGAGGCCAAGGGGCTGAGTGACGACACCGCCCGGACGGTCGCGCGCGAACTCACCGATCACGATGCGTTCGCCGCCCACGTGGACGTCGAACTGGGCATCGACCCGGACGATCTGACCAACCCCTGGCAGGCCGCCGGGTCCTCGGCGCTGTCCTTCACGCTCGGCGCCCTGATCCCGTTGCTGGCGATTCTCCTACCGCCCGTGCACCTGCGCATTCCGGTGGCGTTCGTCGCGGTGCTGGTCGCGCTGGCCCTCACGGGCACCGTGAGCGCGGCTCTCGGCGGCGCACAGCGCACCCGGGCAGTGCTCCGCGTCGTGCTGGGCGGAGCACTCGCGATGCTCGTGACGTACGGAATCGGTCAGCTGGTGGGGACGGGCATCGCCTAGCGTCGGGCGACCGTCACTCGCTCCGGCAGATCATGACCGGACATTTCGCGTGGTGGAGCAGATTCTGGCTCGTCGAGCCCATCAGCGCGCCGAGCCACGGTCCCCGGCCGTGGCTGCCGACGACGATCAGCTGAGCGTCGTCTGCATGCCGCAGGAGGACGTCGGCTGCGGCGCCCTGTTCGGCCACCCTGGTCACGGACACGTCCGGGTATCGTTCCGATTCGCCCGCGAGGGCCTCGGAGAGCAGCGCCTCCTCTTCCTGCTTGACGGCATCCCAGTCGACGAGCATGCCGGTGCCGCCCGCGCCGAGTGTGGGGGAGCCCTGCCACGTGTGGACGGCGCTCAGCGGCGCCTCGAAGAACGACGCGAACTCGAATGCATGGGCCACCGCGTCACGGCTGAGGTCGCTTCCGTCGACCCCGACCACCACCGGACGCTGGTCGGGGGTGGTGACTTCGCCCCGGAGAACGGTCACGGGGCAGGGTGCGCGGTTGGCGACGTGCAGTGCCGTCGAGCCGAGCAGCACCGAACGGATCGCCCCCGTCCCCGTGGATCCGAGCACGATCAACCGGGCCCAGTCGGCGGCCTCGAGCAGTGCGGTCCCCGCCGGACCGGGACTGATGGTCGTCTCGATCTCGAGACCGGGGAACTTCGGCCCCAGCAGCCTCTTCGCCGTCCCGATGATGGCCTCACCGTCCTCACGCAGCTGACTGAGGAACTGCGATTCCAGCATGATCGCAGCGGGGCTGTACAGCGGACCGTCCTGTGGCAGCGCGTGCACGAGCGACAGCGTGGCACCCCACTTCGACGCGACTGCGGCGCCCCACAGGGCGGCGGCGGTGGAGGCGTCGGATCCGTCCAGGCCGACGACGACGGAATGACTGGCGGGTGTGCTCACGTCTGGCTCCCTTCGCTCACGCTGTTGGGTACTCCCCGACTGTGCCCTACTTCCAGACTTTTCGGGCCACCTTCTTCGCGCTCTTCCACTCCGGTTTCACTTCTGCTGCCAATGCATCGCCGCGCTCCAGTTCGCGCTGCAGCAGCATTCCGAGACCCAGGCTCGACTCGGCGGAGTGCTGATCCTCCGCGACCATCGCCAGGATGTGGTCCCGTGCGACGACCGCGTCCTGGTATTCGCCGAGGACGTCCTGAAAGCCCTTGAACTTCGTCTGAGCGCGGTCGGACGCCTTCGGAGCCAGTGACCGCGTCGCCTCGACCGCATAGCGCATTCGTTTGGCGCGCTTGCGCGCTCGGTGTGTCAGCTCGTCGCGCTCGGCCCGGGCGGTCGCGGCCGCCGCCTTTCCCACGCGCTGGTGCACGGACTTCGACAATGCGCGCAGCGATTTCGTGACGGCCTTCTTCGACGGGCCGCCGCTCCCGGACGCCTCGACGGCGACGAGGAACGTGTCGAGCCCGGCGAGCAGGTCGAGGTAGCGCCGGGAGTTCAGGGCGGCCAGTGCTGCGGGCCGGGCTGTCGCGGCGAGTGCCGAGAAGTATTCGTCGAGGCGTGCCCGCACGACCTCGCGGTCGGGTATTTCCTCGGCGTCGCCGAGCCGATCCACGAGCCGGCTCCACTGCACCTCGGTGTCCCGCGCCGAGCTGAGGGCCTGACCGACCCAGCGGAGTTCGACGATCAACTCGTCGACGGTTTCCTGGTCGCGCAGGCTGGTCCCGTACACCTGGAGGACACTCCGGATGCGCCTGGCCGAGACCCGGAGGTCGTGGACGGACTCGTCGAGGTCGCGGCGCACGCCGAGGTCGGCCGTCACGAGAGAATCCTTCTGCGCCGCCAGATACTCCAGCAGCATCGTCCGGGGAGTGGACCGCTTCTTCCTACCCGCGGGGCGCGGGGTGCCGGTCACCGCGTCGCCGAGCGCCCGCCGCAACTTCGACGGCGCATCCGAACGGGTGATTCCGGCATCGGTCAGCCGGGAGTCGATGGCGTCGAACAGGTTTCGGTCACCGGCTGCGAGTTCGACCTCGACCTCACGCCACACCCGCTCGTCGGATCCGGTCCCCGTCTCGGGGACGGCGGCGATCACGACGTCCGAGACGACCTCGGCGAGCGTCGTTCCCGCCGCGTCCACGAGCCGCCGCCGCTCCCGGTCGGTGCTGATGAGCGCGACCGGGTTCAGGGCCGCGCCGCGGGTGACGGCCGTGAGCAGCTCCGCGAATTCCCGGGGCACCTCCGTCTCGGGGTGCTCGGCGTCGGGCGCCAACTGCAGCTCGGTCCGTTCGTCCGCGCCTGCCGGGATCTTCAGGTGCCAGCCGGCGTCGTCGCCGCCTTCCCGGCGGCGGAGGGTGATTCCGGCGCGGAGCAGCAGGAGTTCGCCCGTGTCGTAGTACAGGGCGGACAGCTGGATCGAGTCGAGCAGAGGTTCGCCGTCCACACCGGGCAGTCCCGAGAGGCTGGGTATCTGCTGCTCCGAACCGGCCTCGTACTTGCGTTCCACTTCGGAGACGGATGTCGCGGTACTCATGTCACCATCCTTCCGGCTGAGCGGGCCGGGGGAAAGAAGCCGAGGTCAGCTCGGCCAGTCGAGGCTACGGACGCTCGCGAAGCGTCGCGTGACTCCGGAGTAGGGGTCGACGAACTCGACGGACCGGGCCAGCAGCCGCAGCGGCGTCGAATAGTCGTCGGCGGCAACGTCGTAGAAGTCGGGATAGAAGTTGTCGCCGTGGATCGGGATGCCGAGCGAACTCATGTGCAACCGCAACTGGTGCGTCTTGCCGGTGTGCGGCAGCAGCCGGTACCGGGCCGCGTCGCCGTGGATCTCGAGAAGTTCGATGCGGCTTTCGCTGTTCGCGGGACCGTCCATCTCGTACGCCTTCAAGACGCCCCGCTCCTTGACGATTCGACTGCGGACGGTGGCGGGGAGCCGGAGATCGGGGTCGTAACGGGCGACCGCCTCGTACTCCTTGACCACCCGGCGCTGATCGAACAGCGACTGGTAGTCGCGCCGGACCTCCCGCCGCACCGTGAAGATCAGCACCCCGGCGGTCAACCGGTCGAGCCGGTGCGCGGGTGTCAGTTCCGGAAGGTCGAAGTCTCGGCGCAACCGGACCAGCGCCGACTCCGCGACGTACGCGCCGCGCGGCGTGCTGGCCAGGAAGTGGGGCTTGTCCACGACGAGGAGATCCTCGTCGCGGTGCAGGATCTCGATGTCGAACGGGACCCGCTTCTCGACCGGCGGATCCCGGTACAGGTACACGAATTTGCGGGGTGCGAACGGGGTGGCCTCGGTGATCGGCTGCCCACGCTCGTCGACGACTTCCGCTGCGGCGACCTTCTCGCGGAGGCGGGTTTCGTCGTGCGGAAAACGTGCGACCAGGTACTCGAGCACGGTGGGCCACGCGCCGACGTCCGGCATCCTCAGCCGCGTCGGGTTGAGGCCGTCGCGGACGGGAAGCGGGGCGTCGGGCACCTCGTCACGGTAGTCGACAGGCTGCGGAAATCCGTCGTTGACCGCCGGGGGACTCGAGGTTACTATCCGGTAAGTTTGTGACGCGGGCCACCCTGACTGGCCGCTGAGGCGCGTCATCGGGATTTCACGGGGGTTCGAAGTGATCGTGCGTCGATGGGCGTTTCGACCGGGCGCGGTGGCAGTCGCTCTGGCGGTGGGGGTGGGGCTCGCGGTGGTGCCCACGGTGACGGCGTCGGCGGATCCGACGGGTGGGGCGGCCGGGGCCGCGTGGACCGCGGCGGTCGACGCGCCGCCCGAGTACCCGGTGATCGCGATCGACTGGGACGTCCCCATCACCATGAGCGACGGAACGGTGCTGAAGGCCAACGTCTATCGCCCCGCGGACGCCTCCGGCACGCCGATCGACACCAGGATGCCGTCGGTTCTGGGCGTCACGCCGTACACGAAGCTGGTCGGCAACGTCGTCGATTCCGTGTTCGCGGTGCCGGGACTCGAGGACACGGTCGTCGACCTGGTGAACTCGTTCGATCTCGCCGGCACCCCGTTCGACGGTGTCGGGGAAGCGGCGAAGGTGCTCACCGGTGGCGGCATGCGCGTCTTCGGCATCAACCGCGACCTCATCCGGAACGGGTACACCCAGGTGGTGGTCGATGCCCGGGGCACCGGCTTCTCCCAGGGGGAATGGCAGGCGCTCGGTCCGCTCGAGCAGCAGGACTCCGTCGAGATCATCGACTGGATGAGCAAGCAGGGATGGTCCGACGGCAGGGTCGGCATGGCGGGGGTGTCCTATTCGGGAATCAACTCGCTGCAGGCCGCGGGGCATCAGCCGCCGGCATTGAAGGCCATCTTCCCGACCGAACCGGGCAACGATCTGCTCCGCGACATCGTCGGAACGGGCGGTGGTCTCGGTGTGGGATTCATGCCGCTGTGGCTGTCGCTGGTCAACGGTCTCAAGTTCGTTCCCGACATCCAGGCCATCGCGCAGGGGCGTTTCGACCAGCGGTGGCTGCAGGATCGGTTGCGGGATCCGCTGACGCTCTTCCCCGCGCTGATCGAGGCCATGACCGCGCCGGACATCAACGGTCTCGACCCTGGCACGCTGCGGGTGGCGCAGGACGGCCAGTTCTACGAGGAGCGGAAGGCGCAGGCCGCGAACATCGAGGTGCCGACGATGCTCTACGGCGCGTGGCACGACATCTTCGCGAACAGCGAGCCGCGGGTCTACAACGACATCCCGCTGCCCGCCGGGGAGAAGCAGCTGATCATGAGCGACGCCTACCACATCTCGTTCGGGGGCGGCTTCGGTGAGCAGGGTGCCCCGCCGCGACTCGACGTCCTCGAACGCGCCTGGTTCGACAAGTGGCTGAAGGGCATCGACAACGGCATCGACGAGTACGGTCCGGTCACGCTGTATCAGCAGGGCAACGGCTGGACCACCACCGATCAGTTCCCGCGGGCGGGTGTCGACTACCAGCGGATGTACCTGTCGGGTGTCTCCAGCGGCACCGCCGGGCACGCCGCCCACGACGGCAGCCTGGTGTCGGCGAAACCCGGCGACGCGGCACAGCTCACCGTCGCACCCGGACTTCGCGGGCTCTGTTCCCGCGACGGCGCGCAGGGCACCGCAGGCGCGGCCGTCGTCTTCGGATCGGTGTGCAGCAAGGACTCCCGGTTCGCCGAGGCCGAGGGACTGACGTTCACCAGTGCCCCGGTCACGCAGCCGACCGAGCTGTCGGGTCCGGTCAATCTGCACCTCGAAACCGTGCTCGACGCCCCGGACGGATTCTGGGCGGTGACGCTCAACGACGTCGCACCGGACGGCACGTCGACTCCGCTCACCAACGGCGCTCTCACCGCTTCCATGCGGGCCGTGGACGATTCGAAGAGCACCAAGTCGGCGAACGGCGACTACACCGAACCGCACCACTCTCTGACGGTGGACGCCCGTCAGCCGCTGGTCCCGGGTGAAGTGACACCGGTCGATATCAACTTCGTGCCCACCGACGCGGTCCTCGAACCGGGGCATCGGCTGCGCGTCGACGTGTACGCGGGCAGCGTCCCCCGGTACCTGCCGCTCGGACCGATGCTGGCCGACAGCCAACTGAAGCCGCAGCACGTCGCGTTGTCCCCGGATCGCCCGAGTTTCCTCAATCTGCCGCTGGTCGGAGCGCAGGCGTGGTGAAAGGTTCACGCCATGTCCCGAGATCCGTAGGGTTGACGCCATGACCAAGTGGACAGCTTCGGACATCGTCGATCAGAGCGGCCGCACGTTCGTCGTCACGGGCGCCAACAGTGGTCTGGGGGAGGTGGCCGCGCGGGCTCTGGGCAAGGCTGGCGCGCACGTCGTGCTGGCCTGTCGTAACACCCACAAGGGGGAGGTCGTCGCCCGGTCGATCGGTGACAACGCCGAGGTGCGCCGCCTCGATCTGTCCGACCTCGCCTCGGTGCGCGAGTTCGCCGCCGGCGTCGAGTCCGTCGACGTGCTCGTGAACAACGCCGGCGTGATGGCGGTGCCGCAGCGCACGACCGCCGACGGATTCGAAATGCAGATCGGCACAAACCATCTCGGGCACTTCGCGTTGACCGGCCTGCTGCTCGACAAGATCACCGACCGGGTCGCCACCATGTCGAGTGCCGCACATCAGGCGGGAACAATTCACCTCGACGACCTCAACTGGGAACGCCGCAAGTACAACCGCTGGAGCGCGTACGGACAGTCGAAGCTCGCGAATCTGCTGTTCACGTACGAGTTGCAGCGCAGGCTGTCCGCGGCGGGGTCACCCGTCAAAGCGGTGGCCGCGCACCCCGGTTACGCGTCGACCAATCTGCAGGCCCACACCGAGTCGGTGCAGGACAAGCTGATGGCCGTCGGCAACCGGATCTTCGCGCAGTCGGCGGAGATGGGGGCGCTGCCGATGCTGTACGCGGCCACCGCACCCGACGTGATCGGCGGCAGCTACATCGGGCCGGACGGCCTGTTCGAGCAGCGTGGCCACCCGAAGGTGGTGGGCTCCAACAAGAAGTCGCGGGACGAGCACACCGCGGGGGCGTTGTGGTCTCTGTCGGAGGACCTGACGGGCGTCGAGTTCACGTTCCGGTGACCCGACGCCCGTGAGGGTCTCTCAGTCTTCGGTGACCTCGAGGGTGACGTCGATGTTGCCGCGGGTGGCGTTGGAGTAGGGGCACACCTGGTGTGCCTTCTCGGTCAGTTCGAGCGCCTCGGCGCGGGGCAGGTGGGGGAGGGAGACCTCGAGGGTGACGGCGAGACCGAAGCCGCCGCCGTCCGTGGCGCCGATGCCGACGCGGGCGCCGACGGCGGAGTCGGCGACGTTCGCCTTCGCCTGACGGGCGACCAGCTGGAGTGCGGAGTGGAAGCAGGCCGCGTATCCGGCGGCGAACAACTGCTCAGGGTTGGTGCCGTCGCCGGACCCGCCCATCTCGGTGGGGATCGCGAGATTCAGGTCGAGCCGGCCGTCGGACGTGCGGGCGTGGCCGTTGCGGCCTTCTCCGGTGGCGAGAGCCTCGGCGGTGTAGACGATCTTCATGGTTTCTTCTCTCCTGTAGGGGTGTTGAAGCGGTGGAGCGATTCGGTGAGCTGCGACAGGGTGTCCCGCAGGGCGACGAGTTCGTCGACCTCCATTCCTGTCGACTGAGCGAGTTCCGCGGGGATGCCCTCCGCGGCGGCGCGGAGGGCCGCGCCCTTTTCGGTGAGGTGGATCCCGACCCGGCGCTCGTCGGCCGAGGAGCGCCGGCGTTCGACCAGGCCCAGGGTGTCGAGCCGCTTGAGCAGTGGCGACAGCGTGCCGGTGTCGAGTTCGAGGGCGTCGCAGATCTCACGTACTCCGCGGCCGTCCTGTTCCCAGAGCACCAGCAGCACGAGGTACTGCGGGTAGGTCACTCCCAGCGAGTCGAGCATCGACCGGTATCTCGCCGTCATGGCGCGGGAAGCCGAGTACAGCGCGAAGCACACCTGGCGGTCGAGGGCGAGGTTGTCGGTCACCACTGAATAGTTGCACACAACTAGGTTGTGCACAATAGAAAAAGGTCAACCGGTGAGGGGGCTTACACTGTTGGCCAGTGACACGGGGTGCTGCCCGGCGACGAGCCGGGCGGCTGAGACCACACCCGTCGAACCTGAACTGGGTAATGCCGGCGAAGGGATGTCGCGGAGACGGCCGTATGCGCTCATCCGATGTCTCGTCGCCGACCGAACGGAAGGTGACAGCATGCAGCTCGACAAGCAGATCGTCCTGGTGACCGGCGGTGGGCGGGGCCTCGGCGCCGCCATCGTGCGGTCGTTCGCGGCGCAGAACGCGCGGGTGATCGTGAACTACCGGAACAGCCGGGATGCGGCCGAGGAACTCGCGGCGTCCCTGGGCGCGGACCGTGCGGTCGCGCTCCGGGCCGATGTCACCGACGCCGAACAGGTGGCGGCGCTGTTCTCCGCGGCGGAGGAGCACTTCGGTTCCCCGGTGACCACGGTGATCAACAACGCGCTCGCCGACTTCTCCTTCAACGGCGACGCACGCGACAAGGCGGACGTCATCACATGGGAGTCCTTCGACTCGCAGCTGCGTGGCAGCGTGAAGGCGACATTGCACACGACGCAGGCCGCGCTGCCGGGAATGCGTTCGCTCGGGTTCGGCCGGATCGTGAACATCGGCACCAACCTGTTCCAGAACCCTGTCGTCCCGTACCACGACTACACGGCCGCCAAGGCCGCGGCGCTGTCGCTGACCCGCACCCTCGCCGCCGACCTCGGTCCCGACGGCATCACCGTCAACATGGTCTCGGGCGGGCTGCTCCGCACCACCGACGCGAGCGCCGCCACTCCCGACGAGGTGTTCGACCTCATCGCGGCGAGCACCCCGCTGCAGCGCGTCACCACCCCGGACGAATTCGCCGACGCGGTGCTGTTCTTCGCGTCCCCGTGGTCGCGGTCGGTGACCGGCCAGAACCTCGTCGTCGACGGCGGACTGGTCAAGGACTGACATGACCGACGCCCGGCAACTGCACTTCAACGCATTCCTCTACAGCTGCGGGCACCACGGTGCCGCGTGGCGGCACCCCTCGTCCCCGGTGGAGCGACTCTGCGACATCGCCTACTACGAGGAGTTGGCGCAGATCGCGGAGCGGGGCTGCCTCGACGCGGTGTTCTTCGCGGACGGGCATTCGGTGCGCGACCCCGCATCCGGAGGCATGTGGTTCCTCGAACCGCTCACCGCGCTGTCCGCGATGGCGCGGGCGACGGAGCGGGTCGGACTGGTGACGACGGTGTCCACTACGTTCTACACACCGTTCCACGCCGCCCGGATGCTGGCGTCGCTCGACCACATCAGCGGCGGCCGCGTCGGCTGGAACGTGGTGACGTCGATGTTCGACGCCGAAGCGCGCAACCACGGGCTCGACGAGATGCCGCCGCACGACGAACGCTATTCGCGTGCCGCGGAATTCGTCGACGTGGCACTCGCTCTGTGGGATTCGTGGGGGCCCGACGCGCTCGTACTCGACCGGGACGGCATCTTCGCGGACCCGGCCGAGGTGAAGGCGGTCGAGCATCGGGGCAAGCACTTTCTCGTGGACGGTCCGCTGAACGTGCCGCGCTCGCCGCAGGGTCGTCCCGTGCTGTTCCAGGCGGGCGCGTCCGATCAGGGCCGCGACCTGGCCGCCCGGTGCGCCGAGGGAATCTACGCCGTCGCCTACGACCTCACGGCCGCGCAGAGCTACTACGACGACGTGAAGCGGCGCATCCGCGCGGCAGGCCGCGACGCCGACGCGGTGACCGTGATGCCCGGTCTCGTGACCTACGTCGGCTCCACCACCGAGGAGGCCCGACGGAAGAAGGCGGAACTCGACGCGCTCCTGCCCGTCGAACAGTCGCTGGCGCAGTTGTCGATGTTCGTCCAGCAGGACTGCAGTGCCTGGGAATTGGATGCACCCGTTCCCGCGCTGCCGCAGCTGTCGGAGTTCACCGGGCCGCAGGGCCGGTACGACACGATCCTGCGGATCATCGAGAAGGACCGTCCCACCGTGCGGTCGCTGCTGGGCACGTTGGCGGCCGGCGGCGGGCACTGCACCATGATCGGAACCCCGGAATCGATCGCCGACGAGATCGAAACGTGGTTCCGCGACGGCGGGGCCGACGGCTTCAACCTGATGCCGCCGCTCTACCCGAACGGCCTCGCCGACTTCGTCGACGAGGTGATCCCCGTCCTGCAGAAGCGGGGGCTGTTCCGCGCGGAGTATGAGACAGAGACTCTGCGCGACCATCTCCGGGGGCGCCCGTAGTTGCCACCACAAAGAACACAACCTTCTCTAAGTACGCAACAGTGACTGTGAGCGTCCCTCCCCCCGACACTGGCTGTTATCGCGATCACACCACGACGCGAGTTCGGACGAGGAGTGGCAATGCTGGTAGCACTCGGCTTTCTGATGGTGGCCGTGTTCATGTTCCTGATCATGTCCAAACGGGCCACTCCCGTGGTCGGGTTGATCGCCGTCCCGGTCGCATTCGGCATCGCGGCCGGGGCGGGCCTCGGAATCGGCGACATGATCACCGACGGGATCAAGGCGCTGGCACCGACGGCCGCGTTGCTGTTCTTCGCGATCATCTTCTTCGGAATCATGATCGACGTCGGCCTGTTCGACCCGCTGGTGAAACTCATCCTCCGGCTCGTCCGCAACGACCCCATGCGGCTCGTCGTCGGCACCGCGGTGCTCGCGATGGTGGTGTCGCTGGACGGTGACGGATCCACGACGTTCATCATCGTGACGTCCGCGCTGTTGCCGCTGTACATGAAGCTGAAGGTCAGCCCCGTGGTCCTCACGGTGGTCGCCGGCCTGGCGAACGGCGCGATGAACATCGTCCCCTGGGGCGGACCGACGGTCCGGGCCGCCGCCGCACTGGGTATCTCGCCGTCGGACGTGTTCGTCCCGATGATCCCGTCGCTGGTGGTCGGACTGCTCGTCGTGCTGCTGTTCGCCGTGCAGTTGGGCTACAGCGAACGCCGCCGCATCGGCACGCTCGAACTCACCGACGAGCGCCTCCTCGTCTCCGCGGGCTCCGGCCTCCGGCGGTCCGCGACCGGCTCCGGGGGTAACGGCGACGCGCCCCGAACCGGTGGCGGCTCCGGCGATGCCGGATCGGACAACGGCCAGGGCTTCGTCGACGGTCTCGACCCCCAGCGGCCCACGCTGCGCCCGAAGCTGCTGTGGTTCAACGCGCTCGTGACCGTGGCGCTCCTCGTCGTGCTCGTGATGGACGTGCTGCCGATTCCGGTCCTGTTCATGGTGGCCGCATCGATCGCGCTGACGGTGAACTTCCCGCGGGTCAAGGAACAGCAGGAAGCGATCACCCGCCACTCGTCGAGCATCGTCTCCGTGGTCGCGATGGTGTTCGCCGCCGCTGTCCTCACCGGCGTGTTCCAGGGCACCGGAATGGTCGAGGCCATGGCGCAGTGGCTGCTCGAGATCATCCCGGCCTCGCTCGGACCGCACCTGGCCGTCATCACGGGCATCCTGAGCCTGCCGTTCACGTTCTTCATGAGCAACGACGCCTTCTACTTCGGCATCATGCCCGTGCTCGCCGAGACGGCGGCCACGTACGGCATCGAGCCGGTCGAGATGGCCCGCGCATCCATCACCGGCCAGACGTTCCACATGCAGAGCCCCCTCGTCCCGGCCATCCTCCTACTCGTGACCCTGGCGGGTGTCCCGCTGGCGGACCATCACAAGAAGGTGCTGTGGCGCGCAGCGCTGGTGTCGCTGTCGATGCTGGTGATCGGTGTGGTCCTCGGACAGATTCCCTGGTGACCTAGTCCTCTGTGTCGGTGTCGGTGGCGGGCCCCTCGGGGGTCGCGCCACCTTCGCCGCTCCAGTCGGCGCCCGAACTCTTGTCATCCTCGGCCGGATCGGACATCACGTCCTTGTCCGCGCCCGGGGGCGCCGCTGTCGGGTGGTCGTCGTCTTCGGTCCGGATGAATCCTTCGGTGTCATGTCCGACGAATACCCCGACAACGGGGTGCTCCAATCAGGCGGACCCCGTTCTGTAGTTCGAAAACTCCGTCGGGGATTGGCAGGTGAACAATACTTCGACGTAGTGTTCCCCGGGTTATCGACGATGAAGGAGTGGAACTGTGGCGCGGAAAGTTGTTGTCGAACGCATCGACGACATCGACGGAACTCCGATCAAGAACGGTAAGGGGGAGACCATTCCGTTCTCTGTCGACGGCGTCGACTACGAGATCGATCTGAAGGTCAAGAACGCCAGGGAATTCCACAAGACTCTCGACTACTACATCGAACATGCAACTCGGGTCGGTGGAAGGAAGCGTCGGTCGACTCCTGCAGTGGCATCACCGTCGCAGGGGCGTAGCCAGGCGAAGGAAATTCGAGAATGGGCGACGTCGCAGGGGTATGAGTTGTCCACGCGTGGACGTATTCCTGCCGAGATCGAGGAAGCGTACAACGCCGCTCACTGAGCCCATGGCGTCGCGGGTGGTCACGCCTCTGGCCGCTGTTCAGGTCGGCCGGGGGCCGTGGTCGGTTGTCAGTATCGGCGTGCTGCGTGAAATGACATGGAGCTCATGGCTACTCGCGTGACCGGGCGTCCCGGAGCGGGTGCGTGGACGACCGTGTCGTTTCCCGCGTAGATCCCCGCGTGGCCGCCCCCGTAGAAGAGAACGACGTCACCGGGCTGCAGGTTTCTCGCGTCCACGGCGGTCCCGTGTCGGAGTTGCTCGTAGGTAGTGCGCGGAACCGACATGCCGGCCTGCTTGAAGGCCCACTGAACGAGGCCGGAGCTGTCGAAGGCGCGGTGGTCGCCGGCCCCGAGGGTGCACGGGATTCCGATCCTGGACGCGGCGGCGTGGAGGGCCTGGTGTCCCGGCCGAACCCTGGGCGGGCGGAACGTGTGAACCAGGTGATATCCGTGGTTCCCGGTGTGTGGGCTCATGCCGTCGTTGCTCCAGTGCACTCGCTGTGGTGTCGCGTCGCGGAGGACGCCTGTTTACAGAGTGGTCCCGTTGCGGTCCGGGCGCATCGGCTGAACTACCCGGGTACGTGCCTGTCTTCTCTGCCTCCGTCGCCCGGACTCGACGGCCTCCGGGTAAATCATTCGATCTGGTCGGTTTGGTACTCGCGAGTAGTGCAGGCCCCTCGTAACGTCGGACGGGTAATTGTCAGGTCAAAGGGAGTGGTCCGCTACGTCCCGTGGACTGGGATGAAGGAGCGGGCGATGACGGTCAGAGAATCGGCGAACTGTGCTTTCGGTGTCGCACGCTTGGCGTTCGACGCAGGAGCTGCCCTCCTGTCCGTCGCCGTGGCGGTACCGGTCGCCTTCGCTGCGGGCGAGGCGCGATCGATGGCACACGCGGCACGTGGCGACATCACGCCGGCCACCGAACCGTCGGACAGCGAGCACGTGCACGACCTGGGAACCGTCGTCGAACTGATCTAGCCGGCACGAAGTCCTCGACCGGCTCGTCACCCGGTGGCGGAGTGAGCTCCGGTCATCAGGGCGGCGAGATCGTCCGGCTCGAGGAACGACGACGGCGGGGGTGGTCCCCAGGCGTACAGACCTTGCAGGCCGTGCAGCACTTCCGGGCTCCAGAGTTCGTCCTCGGGGACGGTGTCCATGTCGGAGTAGTACTCGGAGAAGTTCCCCGCCGGGTCCTTGAGGTACCAGAAGAAGTTCGCGCCGGCGTGGTGCCGGCCGAGACCCCAGATGTGGCGTTCGGGGTTGTTCTCGAGCATCGCGTGGGCGCCGCGGCCGACCTCGTCGATGTCGTCGACCTGCCAGCTGGTGTGGTGCATGAAGTTCACCGGTGCGGCCATGACGAGCACGTTGTGGTGCTCGACGGAGCAGCGCAGGAATGCCGCCTTGTCGCCCATGTAGTCGCTGACCTTGAAGCCGAGACCGTCGGTGAAGAATTTCTTTGTGGTTTCGAGGTCGGTGGACCCGATCACTGCGTGTCCGAGTTTGCGGGGGCGCACCGGCTCGGTGCGGGTGAGGAACGGGGCCCGCCCCCAGCGGTCGATCCGGCCCGGACCGTTGTACGGCGTCGGCGACACCGCGGGTTCGATGACGATCCGGGACCGGACCTGCACCCGCACCCGGGTGCCGGTGGCCGGTTCCACGGCACTGACGGACGTGCCGTTCTGACGGGTCGCCACACCGAGTCCGGTCAGCCGCGCGGTGACGGCGGCGATGTCGTCGGGGTCGTCGGCGGCGACCGTCAACTCGACCAGTCGACGCGTGGGTGCGTTGACGATCTCGAGTTGTTCGCCGCCGTTGCGGGTGGCGAACACCCCGCCCCCGCGGTGTTCGAGTCCGAATTCGACGTAGTAGGCGATGGTCTCGTCGACGTTGGGGACGCCGAGGGTGACCTTGCCCAGTCCGTGCAGTGCCATGATCGCGTCCTCTACTTCGCGCCGGGGTCGGCGACGAAACGCTGATGAAGTGTGCCGATGCCGTCGATCCAGCTGTCGAGCTCCTCGCCGGGCTGCAGGAACCTTTGCGGATCGCGGCCGACGCCGACGCCGGCCGGGGTGCCGGTGAAGATCACATCCCCGGGGTAGAGGGTGACGGTGCGGGAGAGGGCGGCGATCAGCTTCGAGACCGGGAAGATCAGGTCGCGGGTGCGACCCTTCTGCACTTCCTCGCCGTCGACGGTGCAGCCGAGTTCGAGGTCGTCGGGGTCGGCGAACTCGTCCGGGGTCACCAGCCACGGACCTTGCGGGGAGAACCCGGCGAAGGACTTGCCGAGACCGAATTGCGGTGCCGGACCACGGGTCTGGGTGATCCGTTCGGAGATGTCCTGGCCGGCGGTGAGACCGGCGATGTGGGACCAGGCGTCGGCCTCGTCGATGTTGCTGGTCGCGCGGCCGATGACGGCGACGAGTTCGATCTCCCAGTCGACGTTGCCGCCGGCAGGAATTACGACGTCGCTGTCGGGGCCGGTGAAGCTGGACGCGTACTTGGTGAACACGGGCGGCAGGTGCGTGGGGGATTCGAAGCCGGATTCGGTGGCGTGGGCGTGGTAGTTCAGCCCGAACGCGAACACCTGCCGGGGAGCCGGCGACGGTGCGCGGAGACGGGACCGGTCGATGGGGACGCTGTTCCCCGTCAGCTCCTGGATGTCCTGTTCCGCCACCCATCCGGTGATGTCGTCCCAAGCCTGGTAGACGGCGGGCAGTTCGGGGCCGAACCGGCCGCGGGAGGCGTGGGCGAGGTCGACGGCTCGTTCGGAACCCTCGTCTCCGAAGACGAGAGCGGCACGGCCGTCGATGTTGGCGATACGCATGAAAGTGGTTCTCCTGGAGCGTTGTCTGTGGTGTGTGGTCAGAGGTCTGCGTTGACGGAGGCGGGCGTGGGCCTCGTATCGGAAGGGCCGGTGGTTACCTGCCTCGGTCCCCGCGGGGACGGCAGGGCCACGAAGGCGACGGCGCACAGCACCGTCAGCGCGGCGACGAGGTAGAGGACTGCGGTGTAGCTTCCTGTTCGGTCCACCACGGCACCGACCCACAGGGGCGCGATGCCGCCGCCGAGGACGAACGCCATGTAGGGGCCTGCATAAGCTTTTCCGAACGCGGCGAGCCCGAAATAGCGGGACGTGAAGAAGCCCACCATATCCAGCTCGGCGCCGAGCATGCACCCCAGCGTAAAGGCCAGGACGGGGGCGAATCCGACTCCGCCGACCGCGAACAGCACGACACCGGTGGCGCACAGCACGCAGAGCGAGGCCGCGACCGCGGTCGGCCGGAGGACGTCGATGAGCAGTCCGATCATCAGTCGGCTCAGGATGACTGCGAGTCCCATGATCGATGCGATCGATGCCGCACCGCCGACGCTCATCCCGTACTGCCGAAGCATCGGGACCAGGTAGGGGACGAGGCCGGTGAAGGCGACCGACATCAGGCCGAATGTGAGGACCAACCGCCAGTAGAGCGGGTTCCGGCGGATGGTGGCGAAGTCGTCACCGTCGTCGGCCGCCAGTCCGGGCGTTCCCTGCATGCTTCCGCGTCGCGGTGCGATCTTCAGGAGGAAGAGGGTGGGGAGGGTTCCGGCGAGCGCGATGCAGGCCAACGTGAGGTAGCCGAGCCGCCATCCTTCGAGTTCGATGACGCGGCCGATGGCGACCGGAATGATGGCGCCGGAAAGTCCCATTCCCATCATCGTGATGCCGAGCGCGAGGCCCCTGGCGCGGTCGAACCAGCTGCTCACCGCCCGGGTGAAGGCAATCGGTCCGGAACTTGCACCGAAGAATCCGATCAACGCCATCGCTGTCATGTAGGCCGGCACGGAGTGCACGACCGCTCCCAGTGCGGCGAATCCGGTTGCCAGGCACAGTGCTCCGGCAATCGTCGGGGCCTTGACTCCGAACTTGTCGACGGCGTAGCCGACGACGGGGGCGGCGAGTGCCATCCCGAAGGTCAGCAAGGTGATGGACAGCCCGTACATCGCAGCGCTGAGGCCGATCTCCCTACCGAGATCGCTGGTGAACAGACCCGCCGAGTAGATGGCGAGCCCGGATACCCCAGTGCCGACACCCACGGCGGCCGCTGACAGAGTCGGCCACCCGCGCCGGAATTCGTCCCCGCGTGACATGGTCAATGCCTTGCTCCTTTGTTGCGGTGGTGATGACCATCACTGTTCCTGTTCTCGGGTTATCCGGGAAGCGGTAAGTCGTGATGGAGGGAATTCGTGCGACGAATACACCCAGTTCGGCCAGGGGACACGTGCACACGAGTGCTAGCTGCCGGCGCGTCTTCCCAGGATCCGTCGTTGCGATGCCGCCGCCGCGCTCACGAGAGCGGACGGGTCACACCCGAGCACGACTCCGCCGCGCTTGACGAATCGGCCGCCGATGAGCACCGAATCGACATTGCCCTCGTGAGCGGCGAGAACCACCGAGGCCACCGGATCGAGGACGGGCACGAGGTTCAGGTCCGTTGCACGCACCAGGACGATGTCGGCCTGCTTGCCGGGAGTGAGCGAGCCGATGCGGTCGCCCTGTCCGAGAGCTCTCGCCCCCTCGATGGTGGCGAATGCGAGCACATCGCTCAGGAGGAGCTGTGCGCGATCGGCCGCGAGCGAGCTGTGGCCGCCGCCCATCCACGAACGGTGATAACCGAAGAGCATCCGCATCTGCGTGAACATGTCTCCGCTGCATTTGGTTTCGGTATCCCCGCTGAGGCTCGGTCGTACGCCGGCGGCGAGCATCCGGTCGAGCGGGACGTCGCCGATGCCTTGCGAGTTGAGCTCGCAGTGCACGCCGATCGACACGGTGGCACCGGCCTCGGCGATCATCGCGAGTTCGGCGTCGGAGGAGCGGCAACAGTGCACGAACGTCAGGTCGTCGGCGAGAAGGCCCGCCTTGTCGTACTGGGCCACGGCGTGGACCGGTTCGTTGTGCGGGTACGCACCGGCATGCACCGACGTGCGGATGCCCAGGTCGCGCGCGAGGGCGAGGTCGGCCTGCCACACGCCGGACGCCGTCATCTCGGGGCCCCTGGCCGCCATGGCCAACGTCACGAGTCCGCCCGGGTCGGTGAAGTGCTGCTTCTGCAGCCGTTCGATGTCGGCCGGGTGGGTGAGCGTGCTGTTCTCGGTCCAGCGCCCGTCGCCCTGCAGTGGCCATCCGTGGCCGAAGACGGCACGGATACCCGCCTCGCGCAGACCGCTGACCGCAGCGTCGGAATGCTCGGGTGAATTCTGGATGTGGGACCAATCGAAGAGGGTGGTCGTCCCGGCACTCGACGCCGACACCGCGCCGAGGAGGTTTCCGATCCGGACGTCCTCGGGCTCGTACGCCGCCCCGATTCCCCTGAGTATTTCGTCGAAGTACTGGAGGGGATCGAGTTCGGCGTATCCATGCCGCATGACGCTCTGCCAGGTGTGGCGGTGAGTGTCGACAAATCCGGGAAGCGCGATCATTCCGTCGGTGTCGACGACCTCGACCTCCGGCTCGACGTCGATCCGCGTGTCGATTCCTGCGATCAGATCGTCGCTGATCAAAATGTCGGCTCGATCGAGGTTTCCGATGGCCGGATCGACACTGACGACCGTTGCTCCCCGGAGGAGAGTGCGGCGCGGTTGGGCATGACTCGGGTCCATGAGTGTCCTGTTCGGAGAGAGGCAGAGTGACTGCCCTCAGTCTCATTTTCCCGCGGTTATTTGGGAACGACGGGTTGCCTATAGTTTGTATCCATGAGCTCGATACAGCGGATCTCCGGTCATCGCGCCAAGCTGGACCTCAACCTCATCGTGTCTCTGGACGCGCTTCTGCGCGAGCGAAGCGTGAGCCGCGCGGCGATCGAAGTCGGTCTGAGTCAGCCGGCAATGAGTGCGGCGCTCGCGCGGCTTCGGAGGTACTTCGGGGATCCGCTACTGGCCCGGGTCGGCAACTCGTATCAGCTCACGCCGCTCGCCCGCAGCCTGGTCGAGCGCACGACGGTGGCGATCTCGGCGGTCGATCGGGTGCTCGACGCCGAGCCGGGTATCGAGATCGAACGGTCCAGCCGCGAGTTCACCCTGATCATGTCCGACTACATGCTCGCCGCCGTCGGAGACACCATCACCCGCGATCTGCTGGCGCAGGCTCCGCACCTGCGCATCAACTTCGTCCAGTTGCGACCGGAGATCGTCGACCGTGCATCGGACAGCCTCCGTACCGCTGATGCCCTCGTCGTACCCCGTGGCTTCGTCAGCGACCTGCCCTCGGTCGACCTCTTCTCCGACCGGTGGGTCTGCGTGGTGGCCGAGGACAACGAGCACGTCGGGGACGCCATACGGCTGGACCAGCTCACCGAATACCCGTGGGCTGTGTTTCAGACGCATCCCCACGCCGCGACGACACCGTTGCATCAGGTCCGGGCTCAGGGGGTCGAACCGTATGTGCAGGTTGTCGGCGAAAATTACCTGGCGCTGCCGTATTTCGTCGCCCACACCGATCGGATCGCGCTTCTGCCGGAGCGATTGGCGGCCCGGATGAGCGGCGGAATGGGAATTCGGTCGGTCGACTTCCCCTTGAATCTCGCCCCACTGAACCATGCCCTGTGGTGGCACCCGATGTACAACGCGGATCCCGAACACCGCTGGCTCCGAGCGCAACTCGTCAAGTCTCTGGAGTGAGTGCAGAACCCGTGTGGGTAGGGTCGTCTCGGGTACACCGAGACGACCCTCCCGGCATTTCATTCGACGGCGAGGCACCGCTTGATCGCCAGCTGAGCATCTTCACGCGCGGGGGCGCCGGCGCTGGCCCACGCGATGTACCCGTCAGGCCTGACCAGGAGGCTCGCGACGTCGCCCAGGCCAGTGGGTGCGAGAACGATGTGGCCGGTGTATGCGCGCACCGGCGCGCCCTGCAGAGCGAGGTCTGCGTAGGTGCCCGCCCCGGTGGCGTCGATGAGGACGAGTGAAGAATCGCGCAGCATTTCACCCATCCTCATCGGACCGGTCGCGGTGACGAGATCCAGGTCGGGGCAGCGCAATCCGACCATCGGATGGTGGTGTGACTCAGCAGGGTACGGGAAGGACAGCCCGTTGAGTTCGAGCCCGATTCGGCGATTGACTTCCGGAATGGGCAACAGGTCGCGTTCGAAAATCCGCTTGAATGCCACCCCCTCCGGCGTGAAGTCGAACTGGACCGAACACTGTGCCGCGACGCTTCTCAGCAGCGCCTCGGCCACTGGGCGGCGTTCGGACTCGTAGGTTTCCAGGAGTGCCGGTCCCGCGTGTTCGTTGATCACCGCGGCGAGCTTCCACCCGAGATTGAACGCGTCCTGGATGCAGAAGTTCATCCCGACGCCGCTGGCGGGGTAGTGGATGCGAGCCGATTCGCCGACGAGGAACACTCGACCCTGCTGGAATTTCGTTGCGATTCTGAGCGAATCGGTGAAGCGGGACGCCCACACCAGATCGTCGAACGGCAGGTCCTTCTCGAGGACATCGGTGAGGCATCGGCGAACCTCGTCGGCCGTGACCGGCTCCGCCGCAGGGGCGTGCCTGCGCTCGGCGTGCACGATGTTGAACCGGGTGACGGATTCGTTCTCGCCGAACGGAAACGAGGTGACCCACCCCTTGTCGTTGTCGATCATCCGCCGCGCTTCGGGCCAGGGCCGATCCATCCTCAGGTCTGCCACGATTCCGGTGAAGGTCGGCCCGTGCCCCTCGAAACCGAGACCGAGTTGCGACCGCACGATACTTCGCCCACCGTCGGCGCCGACCAGGTAGTCGGCTGACAGGCTCACGGGTCCGTCCTCGGCCACCGCGGTCGCGGTCACGGCGGTGGACTGCTGAACGACGGATTCGACGGTCACGCCGTGCCTGACGACGACTCCGAGACGGAGCGCTTCCTCGAGCAACAGTTCCTCGGTGTGGTTCTGGGGAAGAACCAGCCGAAATCCGAACCTCGATTCGAGGTGGCGCCATTCCACGGGTTGCATCCCGGCCCAGATATGCACGGGAATCAGCGGATTGGAGCGAATCTTCGCGGCCCTGTCGATGAACTTCTGCGCAAGGCCCCGAGAATCGAGTAGCTCGAGAACTCTCGGCAGAACAGTCCCGGCTCGCGACTGCACCGGCTGCGTTCGACGTTCGAGGACGACGACGTCGACTCCGGCCCGGGCCAGTTCGGTCGCGACCGTCAGACCCGACGGTCCGCCGCCGACGACTATTACTCGAGCGGTCATTTCGAATCAATCTCCTTGTTGTACGGCATCGTGGGAAGCGGGGGGTGTGGGGCAGGACCGGTCCAGGTGTTCGTGTAGGAACCCGGCGACTTCGGCGATCGTGGCGTCCGTGTCGAACGCGGGGTCCTCGTGATCGGCGCCCTCGAGAAGGCGCAGGCGCACCGCCTCCCCTCGGCGTCGAAGTTCCTGCGCCATCCGCCGGCTCTGCTGCACCGACGTGACCGAGTCGCGTGTTCCGTGGAGCAGGAAGACCGGCACGTGGATGTCGTGCGCCTTCGCAAATGGGCTGATGGCGGCGAGGTCGCGATCGCTCACCGTCAACTCGTCGACTCCCAGCAATCGGGCCCTCAGGTAGCGAGACGACGGCGGTGCGGGGACCCCTGGCGGCCAGTCCTGCTCGCGGATTTCACGCGGTACCGGCGACCCGTCATCCGGACGGTCGAGGTCGCCCCGCGAGGTGAGGTCGTAACATCCGAAAAAGCCGACAGCGGCCTGCACGGGTGGACCGGGCAGGTCGTGCGCTGCCCGCGGAATCGCCGAAGTGGCGGTGGCCAGAAGCGCGAGATGGGCACCTGCCGATGCTCCCCAGAGCGCGACACGAGTCGCGTCGACACCGAAGCCTTGCCCGGGACCTTTCAGCCACTCGAGCGCGGTCGCGATGTCGATGATCTGGGCGGGGAGGGGAGCGGCGGTGGAGGGGCGGTAGTCGATGCTCGCGACGGCAAATCCGTGCCGCGCGAGCCGCTCCGCCCGCGCGGCATGACTCTTGCGAGAGCCGATCATCCAACCACCGCCGTGCAGGTAGAGGACGACGGCGGGTTTCGCAACGTCGATCGGCAGAGTCAGATCGAGTCGGAGGACGTGCCCGCCGGGACGCCCGAACTCGATGTCGGGACAGGATTGGGTCTCGTATCGGGCGGGCTGCCCGACCGGGGTTCTCACGCTGACGTCACCTCTTCGCCTGGTCGCGGGTCCACTCGGCGAGGTGGCCCGTGGCTCAAGGGTGGCGGATCAGGGAATATTCGGGAATCGGCAGTTCGATATGGAGGGAATCCAGCGGACGAATAGCTACAGTTCGGGGTGCGATTCGATGCCGGCGGAGGGCAACAGCGCCGGGCGCGGCATACTCTGACTCGTCACCGCGCCTCCCCGCGCCGAAATCGTTGAAAGATGGTACTTACATGGCAGATTCACGGATCGCGTCCCTGGCGCCCGCCGAGCTGGACGTCGAGCAGAAGGCGTTGTACGACAGCATTGTGACGGGGCCGCGTGCTCAGGGGCCTCAGTTGTTCGCGCTTCAGGATGACCACGGCAGGCTCAACGGGCCGTTCGGGTTGATGCTGCATGTGCCCGGGCTCGGTTTTGCGTTGCAGGAACTCGGAAGTGCGTTGCGCTATCGGACGGCGATGACCGCCCGGATCAGAGAAATCGCGATACTGGCGGTCGCGGCCGCAACGGAAAGCGAATTCGAACGTTACGCCCACGAACGGGTCGGACACGCCGTCGGACTGAGCGACGAAGAGATGACGGCACTTCGGGGTGGCGACTTCGGTTCCGAAGACGCCACCGAACAGGCCGCGTACGACGTGTGCCGTCATCTGCTCGAGGGCACCAACACCCTCGGAGACGAGGAATTCCGCCGATTCGAAGCCCGCCTCGGTTCCTCGGCGCTGCTCGAACTCGTGGTACTCGTGGGTTATTACCGGACCCTGTCTCAGATGATGAACGTCTTCGACGTCGGGGCACCGGCGGGTCTCGGCGACGAGTAGAACACCGCAGCATCTGTTTCAGCCCCGGCGGGAACGGCGCAGCCGGAGCCGGCTGTAGGTGACGACCGCGAGCACGCAACTGATGAGCACCAGCATGGCGATGCTGAGCAGCCACCACGATGCGGCGTGCTGCCAGAGCGTATCGGGCTCGGTGCCCGTGGCGTTCGTGCGCAGGTCCACCGTCGATGCGGCGGCCGCGAACCCCCAGCGCGACGGGAAGAGCCACGACACCTGTTCGAGCACCGCGCGTCCGGTGATCGTGATCAGTCCTCCGCACATCACCAGCTGCACCATGATCGTGACCACCAGCATCGGCATCACCTGCTCGTTCGAGCGGGCGACCGACGACAACGCCAGTCCGACCAGGACGCAGGAGCAGGTGGTGACGGCGATGTCCACGATCAATTCGACGGAGCCGGAGGGGATCACGCTGCCCCGGCCCGGAAAACCCTTGCCCACGAAGACGATCATCACCATGATCGCCGACTGCACGATGGCAGCGGCGCAGAATACGACGATCTTCGCCGTCAGGTAGGCGGACGGGAGCAGACCGGCGGCACGTTCGCGGTGATAGATCATGCGCTCTCCGACCAGATCGCGGATGGTCAGTGAGCAACCCATGAAGGCGGCGCCGAGGATCAGCACGACCAGGATCTGGGTGAGTTCGCCGGATTCGTCGAGGCCCGACGGCCCGAATCCGGTGTCGCCGGGCACGAGCACGGCCAGGCCGCCGAGCACGAACGGGAGAAGGGACAGGAAGATCAGGTACCCACGGTCGGCGCGGATGAGCCGCGCCTGGCGGCGGACGACGGTGCTCAACTGCTTGCGTCGCGACGTGTGCGCGGGACTGCCGAGAGGTCCGGGCGGACTCGGTGGTGGCACCTCTACGGCGGGGCGGGTGGCGCGGTACTCGGCGAACACCCCGTCGGGGTCGGCCGCGACGCGGGCGAAGATGTCGGCCCAATCGGTGCTGCCCAGCGCGGCCCCGACCCGGTCCGGCGGGCCCACGTAGGCGGTCTTGCCGCCCGGTGCGAGGAGCAGGACCTGATCGCACATCTCGAGATACGACAGCGAATGCGTGACGATGACGATGACGCGGCCCGAATCGGCGAGGCGGCGCAACGTCGCCATGATCTGCCGGTCGAGCGCGGGGTCGAGACCCGAGGTCGGTTCGTCGAGGATCAGCAGGGACGGGCCGGTGAGCAACTCCATTGCGACGGACGCGCGTTTGCGTTGTCCGCCGGACAGCCGGTCGACCCTCGTGTCGGCGTGTTCGGACAGCTGCAGTTCGTCGAGCACCGTCTCGATCACCTCCTCGCGGTCGGCCCGGGTGGTGTCCGGCGGCAGCCTCAGCTCGGCGGCGTAGCCGAGCGCCTGCCGGATGGTCAGCTGCCGGTGCACGACGTCGTCCTGGGGGACCATCCCGATGCGGGAGCGGAGCACCTGGTATTCGGCGTGCACGCTGCGTCCCTCGAACTCGACCACACCTTCCGTGGGGCGTTCCGAACCGGAGATGATGGTGGCCACCGTGGTCTTTCCCGCGCCGGAGGGGCCGATCACCGCGGTGAGACTCCCCGGCTGGGCCGTGAACGTGACGTCCTCGAGCAGCCGCCGCCCGCCTTCGATGGTGAGCCCGACGCCGTCCACCCGCAGCCCACCTGCGGTCGGAGCCACCGCCTGCCGTGGAACGAGCCGGCCGTCCTTCACACTGAGATCGGTGTTGCCGATCGTGACGACGTCACCTTCGGTCAGCTGCGCGCGCGACACCCGGGCGCCGCCGACGAACGTGCCGTTGACGCTCCCCAGGTCGTCGATCTCGAGGCCGGACGGCACGTTGTGGACGATCGCGTGATGGCGTGAGGCCAGCACGTCCCGGACGACGATGTCGTTGTCGGGTGACCGTCCCACCGTGAGTGATCCCGTCGGGACCGCCTCGTGCGGTGTCGGGGGTGGGGCGCTCGATGCCCCCACGTCGATCGTCGACTCGTCCCATCGGCCGCCCACGTCCTGTCGCGTCGCGTCGGGATCCTCGACCGAGATCCGCACGATCGGTCCCTCGACCGCGTCGCCCAGGCGGACGACGACGTGGTTCGTGACGGGAACCTTTTCTCGACGCTCGCCGTCGACGAAGATCCCGTTCTTGCTGTCGGAATCGACGAGCTGCCATCCCTCGTCCCACGTCAGCCGTGCATGCTCACGTGACACCACGGGATCGATGATCGTGATCTCCAATTGCGGATCCCGGCCGATGCGGACGGCCTTGCCCGCGCGGTAGCTCGCCCGGCCGTGTTCGGTCTCGACCACGACCCGCGGGTGCGCTGTGTTCGCCCGGTCGTCCATCGCCACGGCCTCCGGTCAGGTTCTCGGGCGTAGAGCGTCGACTCCTTCCATGGTCGCACGCACACCCCGGGATACGTCGGCATAACGCTCACTCGGTATCGCCGTGGCCAGGAAGTGAGGAACACTGAGCCGGGTGAGTACGTCCCTGGCGAATCCCGGTGTCGGACTGGCTGTGCTGTGCACCGTGATGGTCGTGTGCGCGGCGGTGGTCTACCGCTTCACCCACCTCGGTAGCCCACTCGTCGTGCCCGGTGCGGCGATTCGAGGTGCTGCCCAGCTCGCCGCGGTGTCCCTGATCCTGGCCGCGGCGCTCGCGCATCTGTGGTCGTCGATCCTCGTGCTCGTCGTGATGTTCGCGGCGGCGGTGGGAACGTCCGCTCGCCGCGCGAAAGCCGGGCGGTCCGCCGGGTGGCTGGCGCTGTCCCTCGCCGCGGGTGTCGGCATCGTGTTGCCGTTGATGCTGGTCAGCCGGGTGGTGCCGCTCGAAGGTGTCGCTCTCGTTCCCATCGGGGGAATCGTGCTCGGTGGTGCGATGACGGCCACCTCCCTCGCCGCGCGACGCGCGCTCGATGCGGTCGATCAACGGTGGGGTGAGGTGGAGGCGGGGCTCAGTCTCGGACTCGACGTCCGTGATGCCCGCATGGAAGTGGTCCGGTATGCCGCCTCGGACGCGTTGCTCCCGGGACTCGACCAGACCCGGACCGTCGGGCTGGTCACCCTGCCGGGGGCGTTCGTCGGGGTGCTGCTGGCAAGCGGTTCTGCCGTTCAGGCCGGGGCGGTGCAGATCCTCGTCCTCGTCGGGCTGCTGCTCGCGCAGACGTGTGCGGTGGCCGTCACGATCGAACTGGTGGCCCGGGAAGCCGTTCACCGGCCGAGACTCCACACCCCGCGAACGTGACGGATCCGAGTCTGGCCCGAACGCCGGTCACGTGCATCGTCGGTCCCGCATACTGATCGGTGGTCGGTCCCTGCTGACGAGGCGGTGTCTTGTGGTGCATCCCGAGGTATTGGTGGTCGGAGCTGGTCCGGTCGGTCTGACGGCGGCGATCGAACTGCGCAGGCGAGGTGTCGCCTGCCGCATCATCGATCCCCTGCTCGAGCCACCGCGGTACGCGAAGGCGGTGGGGATCCAACCCCGCAGCCTCGAGGTCTTCGAGAGCATGGGCGTGCTGCGGCACATCCTGGACGCGGCGATCCAGATGCGCGGGCAGATCGTGTACGTCAACGGCGACGAGGTCGCCCGTCTGGAGTTGTCGCTGCCGGCCGACGTCCCGTTCGAATTCATCGGGCTGCCCCAGTACGAGACCGAACGCATCCTCACCGAATACCTGGCCACGTTCGGCACCACGATCGAACGAGGAACGAGACTGACGACGTTCGAACAGGACGAC
Source organism: Rhodococcus jostii RHA1 (assembly GCF_000014565.1). NCBI lineage: Bacteria > Bacillati > Actinomycetota > Actinomycetes > Mycobacteriales > Nocardiaceae > Rhodococcus > Rhodococcus jostii. The sequence continues at coordinate 5,184,280 of NC_008268.1, forward strand.
GACGGCGTCGTCGCCACGGTCACCGGCGCGGACGGCGACGAAACCGTCCGAACCCAGTACCTTTTCGGCTGCGACGGCGCCCACAGCGTGGTCCGCAAGGGCCTCGGCCTCACCTTCGAGGGCGGTGCGTTCCTCGAGCAGTACATGCTCGGCGACGTCGAAGTCGACTGGAGGATGCCCCGCGGCTACGGGATCCGGTCGATGCACCAGACGGACGGCGAGACCGACGACCTGCTCGTGTGCATTCCGCTGCCCGGGCGCCGCCGCTACCGGATGTCGATGCTGGTGCCCAGCGACCTGGCCGGCACCGGCACCCCGGCGGCCGACAAGATCGCGCACGGTTTCGAGGCGGGACCGAAACCGGAGCTGAGCCACATCCAGGCCGTGCTCGACCGCCTGTCGCCCGAGCCGACGCGGGCGTCGAACCTCCGCTGGTCGTCCATCTTCCGGATCAGCCACCGCATCGTCGACTCGTACGGGCGCGGGCGGGTGTTCGTCGCGGGCGACGCCGCCCACATTCATCCGCCGACCGGCGCGCAGGGCATGAACACCGGCATCCAGGACGCGCACAACCTGGCGTGGAAGGTCGCGCTGGCCGTGTCCGGCGCCGCGGCCCCCGACCTGCTGGACAGTTACGACGCCGAACGGCGACCCATCGGGGAGGAGGTGGTGGGACGCACCGTGCGCAGCGCCCGGGAGGGGATCGGGGCGGGGTCGTCGGATCCCGACTATGTGATCCGACGCGAGGCCCAACTCCTCATCAGCTACGCGGACAGTCCGATCGTCGCCCAACCGGAGTCGAATGCGGCGCTCGCGCCCGGCAGTCGGGCGCCAGACGCCCGCGGGCTGACCCGCGCCGCGGTCGCATCCCCCCTCCGGCTGTTCACTCTCCTCGCGGGACGCAACCACACGTTGCTGCTGTACGCCGACGAATCGGTCGACGCGCGCGGGCTGGAACTGCTCGAGGCCGCGGCGACGTCGGTGGGCGCGGCGACCCAGGGACTCGTCGACACGTACCTCGTCGCGTCGCCTTCCGCCGAGGTCGGGGAAACGGTGCTTCCCCTCGTCCGGGACCGTGACGGCGAGTTCGCGCACGCGTACGGCGCGGAGGGTTCCGCCGCGTTCGTCGTCCGCCCGGACGGCTATCTGGGGTTCCGGCAGAGTCCGGTCGCGGTCGACGGTCTCACGGAGTACCTGAAGTCGACTTTCCGCTGAGCTCGGGAGTGGTGGGCAGGCCGCGCCGGATGTCACCCGGCGCGGGCTTGCCGAGCGGCGCCCCGACCCGGGTGGCCGAATCGAGCAGCCACGGCACGCTTGTGACCATCACGCCGGACGTGAACAGCAACCTGCCCTTGAGGCGCAGCGCATTCTGGTTGTGCAGCAGGTGTTCCCACCATCGACCGACCACGTACTCGGGGATGAAGATGGTGACGACGCCGTCCGGGATCCGCTTCCGGACGGATTTCACGTACCCGACGATGGGCCGGGTGACTTCACGGTAGGGCGATTCGAGGACTTTCAACGGCACCGGAATTTCGTACTTCTCCCACTCCCGCTGCAGTTTTCCGGTGTTGTCGCCCAGTACGGTGACGGCTTCCAGGGTCGTCGGATGGGTGGCGCGGGCGTAGGCGAGGGCCCGGGCGGTGGGTTTGTTGAGCACGGACACCAGCACGATCGTGTGCACCTGGGAGGGGAGGGTGAAGCTGTCCTCGTCGACGACGAGGGCAGCTGCAATCCGGTCGTAGTGCCGCCGCACCCCGCGCATCAGGAAGAACAGGATCGGCATGGCGATGACCACAAGGTAGGCGCCCTGGGTGAACTTCGTGATCGTGACGATGATCAGGACGGTGCCGGTGAGGACGGCGCCGGTGCCGTTGAGGGCCCGCCGGCCGTGGATGCGACGACGTTCACGGGCGTCGGATTCGGTTGCCAGCACACCATTCCAGTGCCGGACCATGCCCGCCTGGCTGAGGGTGAAGGACGTGAACACGCCGAGGATGTACAGCTGGATGAGGTGGGTGACGGACGCGTCGAACAGGACGATCAATCCGCCCGCCGTCACGGCGAGGAGCACGATGCCGTTGCTGAACGCCAGCCGGTCGCCGCGGGTGTTCAGCTGGACCGGGAGGTAGCGGTCGCGGCCGAGCACCGAGGCGAGCAGTGGGAAACCGTTGTAGGCGGTGTTCGCGGCGAGCACGAGGATCAGCACGGTCGCGGCCTGGACGTAGAAGAAGCCGATGTTGGTGGTGCCACCGAACACGGCCGCCGCGATCTGGGCGATGACGGTGCGCTGCGGATCGGTCTCGCAGTTTCCGGCGAACCCGATCAGATCGCACGGGTTCACCGCGACGTGCACCTTGGCGACGATGGCCAGCGCGGTGATTCCCGCGAACATCACGATCGCTGTGGCCGCCATCGCCATGAGTGTCTTCGCGGCGTTGGCGCTCTTGGGTTTACGGAACGCGGGCACCCCGTTGGAGATCGCCTCCACACCGGTCAGCGCGGTACATCCGGACGAGAACGCGCGCAGCGCGAAGAACACGAGGGCCAGACCGGTCAGCCCGGACAGTTCCGGTTCGATGGTGTACCCGGCACTTTCGGCGACGGGTGTCGAACCGGCCGCGACACGGACGAACCCCGTCACGATCAGGATCATCACCCCGGCGATGAACCCGTACGTCGGGAAGGCGAACGTGGTTCCCGATTCGCGGATCCCGCGCAGGTTCATCACCGTCAGCAGCACGACGAACGCCACGGCCAGCGCCACCCGGTGCGTGTTCAGCGCGGGCACGGCGGAGATGAGATTGTCGACACCCGCCGACACCGACACCGCCACCGTCATGACGTAATCGATGAGCAGTGCCGACGCCACCGTCAGACCCGCGGACGGCCCGAGGTTCTTCGTTGCCACCTCGTACGAGCCGCCCCCGCTGGGGTAGGCGTACACCACCTGGCGGTACGACAGGGCGACCACGGCGAGAAGCACCACGACCCCGGCCGCCAGATACGGCGTCAGGTAGAAATAGGCGAGTCCGCCCAGGGACAGGATCAGCAGGATCTCCTGCGTCGCGTACGCCACGGACGACAGAGGGTCGGACGCGAAGATCGGCAGCGCCAGACGCTTGGTCAGCAACTGCTCCCCGAGGTCGTCACTGCGCAGGGGCCGTCCCAGAGCCAGCCGCCGGACCGCTCGAACGAGAGCCACCACCTGTTCAGGGTAGAACCAGGCGCTTCGCGCCCGTGCGCCTTTCCGGTTGTTCCCGCTACCGAAAAGGCGCACGGGTGCGGAGCGCCTGTCCGCGATGGTCGGCCGAGATCTCGGCGACGCCGCGACCGTGATCGACCGCACCGACCGGGTCGAACCGACGGGCGTGGTTGCACTGTCCGAGACGGTGCGGGCCGCTCACGCGCTGGCGGACGATCTGGCGGTCGCCAGGGCGGACCTGCCAGGCCTGCGACCGCTGGTGGTCCGCGGCGACCGCAGCATTCTGCTCGGGATCTTTCCCGCGCTGCGCAGGCACCTGGGTTCGGTGGGACTGTGGTGGCCACCCGAGTGCTCGACTTTCTCGGACGCACCCTGCCGTGAGCGGGAAGATCCGGGTTCCTGTCGTCGTTGGACTGGGTCGGTACCTGCCACGGACCTACGTGATCGAGCTCACATCCACCCCCGCCGGGAATTGATCGCAGGGTTGGCACGTTAGTTGAGTGATTAACGCTCAACTTTTAGGAGGCTGAGGAATGCCAGCATTCTTCGGGCCGGAGGGCCCAGGTCGCATCGACATCAGTCGGCTCATGAGTCGCTCCACCCAGGAGCTCATGGCTGCTGCTGCCCGCTTCGCCGCAGGTCGTGGTGATGCGGAACTCGATGCGCTCCACGTTCTGCGCGTCATGACAGAACACGAACCCGTCGCGTCTCTGATGCGCCGCGCAGGCGCGAACGCGTCGGCCGTCGCCGACGCAGTCGAACTGCGTCTGCCCCAGGGGCGTGACACCTCAGGCTTTGCAACGCCCGCACTGAGCGGCGCGCTGAAGACGGCGCTGCTCGAGGCGCACCAACTCGCGCGCGCCCTCGGGTCCACCTACATCGATCCCGAGCACCTCTTCCTGGCGCTCGCCGCGGATCAGGACCACGCCGCCGGCCGACTGCTCGCGTCCGAGGGAATCACCCCGGAGCGGCTGCAGACCGCGGTGCAGGGTGGATCGGTGGAGGAGTCGTCGAACTCCGAGACCCCCACGCTCGACAAGTACGGCTTCGACCTCACCGAACGCGCACGCGGCGGCGGAGTCGACCCGGTGATCGGGCGCGCCGACGAGATCGAGCAGACCATCGAGATCCTGTCGCGCCGCACCAAGAACAACCCCGTGCTGGTCGGTGAGGCCGGCGTCGGCAAGACGGCGGTCGTCGAGGGCCTGGCCCAGCGCATCGTCGACGGCGACGTCCCCGACCGGCTGACGGGTAAGCGCATCGTCCAGCTCGACCTGTCGAGCATGGTGTCGGGCACCCGGTACCGCGGCGACTTCGAGGAACGTCTCAACAAGGTGATCGACGAGATCTCGGCCCACTCGGACGAGCTGATCGTCTTCATCGACGAGGTCCACTCCATCGCCGGTGCCGGTGGCGGCGCCGAGGGTGCGATGGATGCGGGCAACATCCTCAAGCCGAAGCTCGCCCGTGGTGAGCTGCACATCGTCGGTGCGACGACGCTCGACGAGTACCGCAAGCACATCGAGAAGGATCCGGCGCTCGAACGCCGGTTCCAGCCGGTGACGGTTGCGGAGCCGAGTGTGGAGGATGCGGTGGCGATCCTGTCCGGTCTGCGTGACCGGTACGAGGAGCACCACGGCGTCCGCTACACGGACGAGGCGATTTCGGCGGCCGTCGAGTTGTCGGCCCGTTACATCGGTGACCGCTTCCTGCCGGACAAGGCGATCGACCTGATCGATCAGGCCGGGGCCCGGTTGCGGCTGCGGATGCCGAGCGTCGACGTGGATGCTCTGCGGGCGAAGCTCGCGGAACTCGAGCAGGCCAAGGAACAGGCTGTCGCCGACGAGCAGTACGAGAAGGCGTCGCGACTGCGTGACGAGGCCATGGAGGTTCAGGCCCGGATCGACGGGAAGGCGGTCGGCGCGTCCGACACCGCTCCCGAGGTGACCGCCGAGCAGATCGCCGAGGTCGTGTCGCGGGCCACCGGAATCCCGGCCAGCCAGATGACCGAGGAGGAGAAGGAACGGCTCCGCCGGCTCGAGGACGAACTGCATCGTCGTGTCATCGGCCAGGACGACGCCGTGCGGGCCATAGCCCGGGCGGTGCGCCGCAGCCGTACCGGCATGAGCGATCCGGATCGCCCCGTGGGTAGCTTCCTGTTCCTCGGACCGACCGGTGTCGGTAAGACCGAGCTGGCGAAGGCGCTGGCCGCCACGCTGTTCGGTGACGAGAACAAGATGCTGCGACTCGACATGAGCGAGTTCGGTGAACGTCACACGGTCAGCCGGCTCGTCGGTGCTCCTCCCGGCTACGTCGGATACGGGGAGGCGGGGCAGCTCACCGAGCAGGTCCGCCGGAACCCGTACTCGGTGATCCTGCTCGACGAGATCGAGAAGGCGCACCCCGACGTGTTCAACACGCTGCTGCAGGTGCTCGACGACGGTCGGCTCACGGACGGTCAGGGCCGGACGGTGGATTTCAAGAACACCGTTCTGATCATGACCAGCAACCTGGGGTCCGACATCATCTCCAGCAAGTCGGGTGCGCTGGGCTTCAGCACCGGTGACGCGGAGGCTTCGGAGAAGCCGCTGCGGGATCGGGTGATGGGCCGGCTGCGTGAGTCGATGCGTCCGGAGTTCCTGAACCGGATCGACGAGATCGTGATCTTCCGCAAGCTCGACAACGAGCAGCTGCACCGGATCACCGACCTGCTGCTGGATGACAGCCGGAAGCGGCTGCAGTCCAAGGGCATCGAGATCTCGTTCAGCGAGGCCGCGGTCGATTGGATTGCCGAGCACGGACACCAGCCCGAGTTCGGGGCGCGTCCGTTGCGCCGGTCGATCCAGCGGGCCGTCGACGATCGGATCGCCGATCTGTTGCTCGACGACGTCCTCGTCGAGGGTGGCAGCATCGCGGTCGGAGTGTCCGACGACGAGTTGGATCTCGTAGTCGGCTGATCCCCGACGTGAGTGGCAGAGCGTGCTTCGGCACGCTCTGCCACTCACGTGTGTGGGTAGCCCCTTGCCCGCCCTCGCCGTCTCGGATCAGCACCCGGTGATGAGGTGTGCGTCGTGCACCGTCACCTGTGCGGTGTGCAGGGCTGCACTGTGATCCGGGTGTGTGCCCGGAGCGTTGCCCTCCACGCCGGAGAAGAGCCGAATTACCGTCGACTCGCGGTGCGTGCTCGCCTCCGAAACGGTTACCTACCACCCAGCATCGGTCAGTCGAGCAACTCGACTTCCCAATTCTCCTTCTGCACTTGCAGATCGATCTCCCGGATCTGCCGGGCGAGATCGTCTGCAGTCCGCCGCAGCTCCCGGACGGGCAACGCCGCGACGAAGACGAGTTCGGAGCGGAGTTGCCTGCCGTATCGGTCCTGCTCACGACCGGAGGCGGCATCCGCGGCGGCGGACACCACCCGGTGCCGGATTCGCAGCATGTCCCGGCGGGCCAGCGCGTCCGTGATGCTCGCGTCGCCCAGTGGTGCAGCGGTATTCGTCCGATTGATCCTTCGGACCAGGACCTCCAGGCGGTCCAGGACCTCGTCGAGTTCGACGAGCAGCGCCGCGGCATCCTCCGCCGGCGACTCGCCCTCCTGATGTCGTGCATTTGTGAGAATGCGCGACTTCAGATGCTCCACCCGACGGGTCAGATCGCCGCGTTCGGCCAGTGCCTCAGCCAACTTCACGGTTACCTCCTTTCTCGAAGTCGTTGTAGGGCAGCGTCAATGGTGAATGGAGAAGTGTCCGGCAGGGAGCGGACGGGTCGCGGCACCGTGAAGGTGGCGATCGAAGCGCGTCGAACGCGCGGGTGAATTCCCCGAACCATCGTGTCGGAGAGATATCTCGGTGGGCGCTCATGCGCCTTTCGTCGAGTCGAATTCGAGCATCTTCAATAGGTACCACATCCCCGCCCGTGTGGCGACAATCGATTCGCCCCAGGTGAGTGCCGAAGTGTGTTCCGCCGTTCGTTGGCACTCACGTGCTGGTGGGGGCGACTATCGTCGAGGGTATGCGAGCGGAAGACGGCGAATTGGCCTCCAAGCACCAACCGTTGCTGGTGCTGAGCAAGATCACGGAGATCCTCGATGCCTTCAGCCTGACGCGTCCGTCGATGACGCTGGGCGAGATCCACCAGGCGACGGGTCTGCCGACGTCGACGGTCCAACGGCTGGTCAGCAACCTGGTGGCGCAGGAATTCCTCGACCGGACCGGCGACCAGATCCGGATCGGCGTGAAGATGGCGTTCTGGGCTGCGACGGCCACCAAGGGACTCGACGTGCTGGCTGTCGTCACGCCGGTGCTGAAGGAGATCCGCGACGCCACCGGCGAGACCGCCAGCTTCTTCCGGGTCGAGCAGGGCTACCGCGTGTGCGTGGCCATCGCGGAAACCGAGCACGCGCTGCGCCGCAACATGTACGTCGGGAAGATCGTCCCCCTGCCCGCGGGATCGGCGGGCCGGGTTCTGCTCGCCTGGAACCCGGACCTCACCGAACAGGTCCTCGCCGGCCCCATCGAGCCGATGACGGAGGGCACCGTCACCGACACCGCGGTGCTGCGCGAACTGATCCACCAGGCCCGGGCCGACGGGTACGCCATCACCGCGGGGGAGCGGGAGGACAGCGCCTCGGGATTGGCTGCGCCCGTGTTCGATTCGTCCGCCGACGTGATCGGTGCACTGGCGATCAGCGGGCCGACACTGCGCATGCCACGCGAACAGTGCGAGAAGTGGGTGGATCTGCTCGTCGGCAGCGCCGAGCAGGTCACCCGGACGCTGGGTGGCCGCTACCCGTCATGAGTTGCGCCGCGATCGTGCGGCCGGCGTCGTGCATGGCCACGGCGTCCGTGGCGACGAGTACGCCGGCGAACCGGGACCGGTAGTCGCCGAGATCGTCGCCGACGGAGCCGACGACGGCGTACACCGGCGTGGCGCCCGCGCGGGCGAGGATCGCGGAGATGATCTTGCCCGCCTTCGTCTGTCCGTCCAGCCTGCCCTCGCCGACGACGATCGCCGACGCGTCCGCGGCCACGGTGTCGAAGCCGATCACGTCGAGGATGTAATCGGCGCCCGAGCGGAGTTCGGCGCCGTACCGTGCCCACATCCCACCGGAGAACCCGCCGGCGGCGCCGGTCGCGTCGACACTCGACGGGTCGCGGGGCAGGGCCCGCGCCTTCGCTTCGAGTTGCCGGGTGAGGAGTTGCACGGCGCCCGCGTCGGCTCCCTTCTGCGGTCCGAACACCCTGGCCGCGTCCACGTACCGGGTGGTGACGTCGGTCAGCACGGTGACGGAGGCGCCCCTGAGTCCGCCGCCCGCCTCGATGGCAGCGATGGCCCCGGTGCCGCCGTCCGTGGTGGCGGACCCGCCGGCCGCGACGACGATGCGCCGGGCACCGCGCCGGGCGGCGTCCGCGACGAGCATCCCGGTGCCGTAGGTGGTGGCGGTGACCGGGTCGCGGGGGCCGTCGTGCGGCGTGGTGATCCCGGAGGCGGCGGCGATCTCGATGACCGCGGTCCCGTCGTCGGACAGTCCGTACGTCGGCCGGCACGGACTGCCCCAGGGATTGCGGGACCGGGTGGTGATCGGGCGCAGTCCGAGGGGGACGGTGAGAACGTCGAGGGTGCCCTCACCCCCGTCGGCGACCGGCAGCCGGATCGCGGTACCGCCGGACGACTCGACCCCCGTCGCGACCGCGTCGGCGACCTCTCCGGCGGTGTAGGTGCCCTTGAAGCTGTCGGGGGCGATCAGGACGGTCATGAGTTCCAGGCTTCCGGGTTCACCGGATGCGGGGGAATCCGGTGCTGCGCCAGGGCCACAGCGTTCTCGGCGCACAGCCTCGCCATCTCGGCGCGCACCGACACCGTGGCGCTGCCGAGGTGGGGGAGCAGGACCGTGTTCGACAGTTCCGCGAGCCCCGGGGCGAGCGCGGGTTCGTCCTCGTAGACGTCCAGCCCGGCCCCGGCGATCTCCCCGGATTTCAGGGCGGCGACGAGGGCGGCTTCGTCGACGACGGGACCGCGGGCGGTGTTGATCAGGATCGCGGAGGGCTTCATCGCGGCCAGTACGCCGGCGTCGACCAGGTGGCGGGTCTGTGCGTTGAGGGGCACGTGCAGCGACAGGAAGTCGCTGGTGGTGACGAGGGTGTCCCAATCGGTGTGGGTGACGAGTCCGGCGAATTCGCCGAGTTCCTCGTCCGAGACCGGCCGGTCGCCGGGCGGCCGTGGGCAGAACAGCACCTGCATCCCGAAGGCCAGTGCCCGTTTCGCGGTCGCCCGCGCGATCCGACCGAATCCGGCGAGACCGAGCGTGCGCCCCGAAACATCCTGGCCGAGGAGCAGGTTCGGTTCCCATCCGGTGAACCGTCCGGCGCGGACGAACGTGTCGGCCTCCACGGCGCGGCGGGCGGTGGCCATGATCAGCAGCATCGCGACGTCGGCGGTGGCGTCGGTGAGCACACCGGGTGTGTTGCCGACCAGTATCGAGTTCGCGGTCGCCGCCCCGATGTCGACGTTGTTGAACCCGACCGCGTAGTTGGAGATACCGCGGATCTTCGCGGCGGCCAGGAGATCGGCGTCGAACGTGTCGCGAAGCTGGGACACCACCACGTCGTAGTCGCCGGACACGCAGACCTCCCGCAGCCGGGCGGCGTCCGGAAGCTCGTCGGGAACGTCGACGCTGCCCGCGGCGCGCAGCAGCGTGAGAGCGGGTTCGGGGATCGGGGTGGTGACGTAGAACCGGCCGCCGCTCATCGGCCGCCGCCGATGACCCACTCGAACGCGGTGGCATTGGAGCGTGCGCCCTGCGCGGCCTTGGACCGATTGGCTTCGCCGAGTTCGGCGAGAGTCTTCTCGGACAGTTCCACGAGGGATCCGAACGTGGTGGGGTTCAGCCAGTCCGGGCGCGTGGCGAACAACAGGTCCTCGCTGGCGGTGTTGCCGCTGGCACCGGGTGCGAACGGGCAGCCGCCGAGTCCGCCGAGGGCGCCGTCGACGGTCATCGCGCCGGCCGCGACCGCGGCGAGGCTGTTCGCGACCCCGAGACCCCAGGTGTCGTGACCGTGGAAGACGATTCCGCGCTGCGGGGTTTCGAGCCGGACCCGGGAGACGAGCGAGTACACCTCGGCGGGGACGGCCTGGCCGAGGGTGTCGCAGACGACGACATCGACGGCGCCGTGGGCGCGCGGGTCGTTGGCGATGTCGATGACCCGCTGCTCCGGTACCCGGCCCTCGAACGGGCAGGTGAACGACGTCGCGATGCACAGCTGGATGCTGCCGCCGACCTGCTGCGCGAGTTCGATCGCGGAGGGCATCGCGGCGAGGCTCTCCTCGGTGGAGCGTCCGATGTTCGCCTGATTGTGGGAATCGGAGGCGGAGAAGCAGTACTGGAAATGTCGTGCGCCGGCCGCGGCGGCCTTCTCCACGTGCCGGGGCGTCGCCACCCACACCCAGCAGTGGTCCAGTTCATCCGGGGTCAGTTCCGAGATCACCTCGACGGTGTTCGCCATCGGCGGGACCAGGTCGGGGCGGGCCATCGACCCGATCTCCAGCGCGGGCACGCCGAGTTCGAAAAGCCGCCGGGCGATCTCGAGCTTCCGGGCGGTGGGCAGCATCTTGCCCGTCAACTGCAACCCGTCACGCAAGGTGACGTCGCGGAGCAGGGTGCGTGATTCGAAGGACTGCGTCATGAGAGGCCACCTACCGTGTCGTTGACGATGGAGTCGATCTGTTCCGGGGTCTTGCCGAGCACCGTTTCCAGGACCTCCCGGGTGTGCTCGCCGAGGTCCGGTCCGACGTTGCGGATGGGCAGCGACTTCCCACCGATGACCGGGACGATGCCGGGGAACCCGACCTGCTTCGGCTCGGCCTCACCGGTGTCGACGCTGAACTGCTGAATCATGTTGCGGGCCGCGTACTGCTCGTCGCTGCAGATGTCGGCGGCGGTGTTGATCGGACCCGACGGCACCCCGGCCGCGTCCAGGATCTTCAGCGCCTCGTCGCGCGAGTACTGAATCGTCCACCGGCCGATCGCCGTGTCGAGTTCGTCGCGGCGCGCCCACCGCCCGGCGTTGGTGGACAGGTCCGGGTCGGCACCGAGGTCGGGGCGGCCGATGGTGTCCATGTAGCGCTGGAAGATGGCGTCACCGTTGCCGGCGATGATGATGCTGTCACCGTCGCTGCAGATGTACGCGTTCGACGGGGCGATGCCCTCCATCCGGCCGCCGACGCGTTCGCGTTTGATACCGTACGCGAGGTAGTCGGGGATCAGCGACTCCATCATCGACAGGATCGATTCGTTGAGCGCGACGTCGATGATCCGATGCGGCAGGGACGGGCCCGGCGTTCCGGCGACCTTCGCGGCCTCCCGCTGGAACAGGGCCATCACCGCACCGAACGCCGCGTAGAGGCCGGCGATCGAGTCGCCGATCGACACCCCCACCCGCACCGGTGGCCGGTCCGGGTCGCCGACGAGTTCGCGGAATCCGCCCGCGGCCTCCGCGACCGCGGCGAACCCCGGCCGCTGCGACATCGGTCCGGTCTGCCCGAACGCGGAGATGCGGGTGATCACCAGGTCCGGATTGGCCGCGTTCAACGCGTCCGGTCCGATGCCCCACTTCTCCAGGGTGCCGGGCCGGAAGTTCTCCAGCAGGATGTCGCACTTGGCGGCGAGGTCCAGGACGAGCTGCCTGCCTTCCTCGGTGCGCAGGTCCAGCACGATCGACTTCTTGTTGCGGTTGATCGTGCGGTACAGCATCGAGGTGTCGCCGGAGTAGAGCCGCCAGTTGCGCAGTTCGTCGCCGGTCTTCGGGCGCTCCACTTTGATGACCTCGGCCCCGAAGTCGGCGAGCATCCGGCCCGCGGTCGGGGCGGCGATGTAATTGCCCAGCTCGAGTACCCGAACCCCGTCGAGGGGCCGAATGGTGTTGTCGGAGAACATGGTGATCCTTAACTGATAGTGACGCTCAGAGAACGAGGCTCATGGGCAGGACGAGCAGTATTGCGACGACCGATGCCACCGATACTCCCACCGAACATGTCTTCAGCGTGCCTCGTGTGGTCTGACCCATCAAGGACTGCAGCAGCCAGAACGTGTTGCTCGTGACGTGCACCGCGAACAGGGAGCCGGCGCCGGCCGCGAGGGCGATGAGGACGGGGTCGAGGCCGAGGGTCGGTGCGATGGGTGCGAGGACGCCCGCGGCGGTGATGGCGGAGATGGTCACCGAGCCGACGGCGACGTGCAGGACGGCGGCGATCACCCAGACCATGAGCAGCGGAGCGGCGTGATTGGCGGTGAAGTACTTGCCGAGGATGTCGCCGAGGCCGACGGCTGCGATCGTCGCGGCGAGGGACCCGCCGACGCCGGTGAGGATGAGGATCTGGCCGCTCTCGCTGAAACCGCTGGCGATCGCCTTCTGGATGCGGTGCTGGCCGACGGTGAGGCGTCCGACGAAGCTGGTGCCGATCAGTCCGATCAGCAACGCGATGAGCGGCTCGGACACGAACGCGACGACCGGATTGGTGATCTCGGCGATGTCCAGGATCGCGCCGGTCGCGATGAGCAGGAGGGAAACGAGCAGCGGAGCGAGGAGCAGGATGAGGGGGCGGTCGTGCGCCGCGCGCCCGGCCGTGACCTCGGTGACGGTCGCGGCGCGTTGCGCCTGGGCGACGCCGCCGCCGGCGTCGGGCCGCGGGGTGGTCCCGCCGCTGCCGCCGTCGGTCCGCTGGTCTTCTTCGTCGTCGACGACCGTCTGATGGAAGTGCTCTTCGTCCTTCTCCGGGTTCCACCAACCGCGGGTGAACAGGAACGACATGATCGCGACCGAGATCGCCACGGTCGGGATCACCAGAATGAGTCCGAAGATCAGCATCTTGCCGAGCGGCACACCGAGAAGTCCGGCGAGGGCGAGGGCGCCGACACCGGGAACCATGAGCACGATGCCGCACTCCAGGCCGATGGCGAGGGCGGTGGCCATGCGTGCGGTCCCGACCCGGCCGACCTTCGGGGCGAGGTTGCGGGCGAGCGGGGCGGAGATGACGAGCAGGACGTCGAGGAAGATGGACTGCAGCAACGTCGCGATCGTCAGCGATAGCGCATAGGGCATTCGTTTCGGCCCGAACACGCGCAGAAGTGTCCCGACCAGGCGCTGGATCGCGCCCATTTCTTTCAGCATGGCGCCCATCAGGACGCCGAAGGCGATCAGAAGTCCCACTTCGGCCATGATGTCGCCGAAGCCGGTGCTGATGACGTCCACCGTTTCGGCCGTGCCGAGTCCCGTCGTGAGTCCGAGGTAGGCGGATCCGACGACCAGTGACACCACTGGGTTGAACTTGAAACGCACGATCATCAGAACGACCGCCGCTACGGCGACCGTGGTGTTGATCAGGATTGCTACGTCTGACATGTGCGCGTCCTTATCGAGGAGGCGGGGTAGTGACTGGTGTCACAGGTACACCCATATTATGAGCACACACTCACGATATAAGCAATGGGCCTCCGAAGGGCCTGCGGGTGGGATACTCGACGCATGGTCGCGCTGGATCCGTTTGCTGTGGGACGGCCACCGGCCGCCGAGCGCAGAACGTCGGAGGACTGGAGCGAGATCCAGCTCTGGTCCGACCGCGTGTACATGCCCTATGTCGTGCGTCCGCTCGGTGTCGGGCTGTCGCCCCGGTCGAGCATGTACTCCACGAAGATCGGCGACATCACCGTCACCCGGTTCTCCTACGGAATCCCCGTCTCGGTCGGCGACTTCTCGTCCGACGCCGGAAACGCGCTCGTCCTCACGACCATTCGGGGCAACGCCCGGCACCACCTCGACCACGACGCCACCGCGGACACACCGGCGGGCGACACGTTCGTCGCCGACTGCAGTCGCGTCGACTACCTCGTCGAGTTCTCGCCCGACCACGTCCAGCTCAATCTCACCGTTCCCCACACGCTGCTCGCGGACACGGCCGTGCGGTGGTGGGGATTCGACCCCGGAGGTCTTCTCTGGCAACGCAAATGCGTCATCGGGGGCGGTGGATCCGGCTGGCAGGCCCTGCTCGGGTACGCCATGCGGACGACGGGAGAGCTACCCGGACACGCCACCGAGGGGCGCATCGGTCTCAACCTGCAGGAGTTGCTGGTCGGTCACCTGCTCACCGAATGGGCGGCTCGCGCCGGAGTGGACCCGGACAGGTCCACCGGCCCGGCGGCGCCCGGCTATGTGCGGCACGCCGTCCAGTACATCCGGGAGTACGCCCGCGAACTGCCGACCGCCTCCGACATCGCCGACGCGGTGGGGGTCAGCGTCCGGACCCTGTCCGGGGCGTTCCGGAAATACCTCGACACCACGCCCGCCGAATACGTGCGTGAGCAGCGACTCCAGGGCATCCGCGAGGAACTGCTCACCGCATCACCGGGGGAGACCGTCGCCTCGATCGCCGGCGCGTGGGGATACGTCAACCTCGGCCTCTTCGCGGCGGCCTACCGTCGCCGGTTCGGCGAGAATCCGTCGCAGACCAGGGCCTTCGGCCCCGTGAGTGGTTGACGAGTCCAGAGACTCCTCAACCACTCACGGGTGGCGGAGCCGCCTACAGCTCCGCGCGGACCAGCTTCGCCGCGTCGACGAGGTTGCGCAGCGACGCCTCGACCTCGGCGGGACCGCGGGTCTTCAGCCCGCAGTCGGGGTTGACCCACAGCCGTTCCACCGGCACCGCCTTCAGCGCCTCCCGCAGCGACGCCGCGATCTCCTCGACACCGGGCACCCGCGGCGAGTGGATGTCGTACACGCCCGGGCCGACGCCGAGGTCGAAGCCGACGGCACTGAGGTCGTCGAGGACCTCCATGTGCGAACGCGCAGCCTCGATGGAGGTGACGTCGGCGTCGAGCCTCGCGATGGCCTCGATGACCTCACCGAACTCCGAATAGCAGAGGTGGGTGTGGATCTGCGTCGAGTCCGAGACCCCGGACGTCGCGAGACGGAACGCCCCGACCGACCAGTCGAGGTACCCCGGCTGATCCGCGGCCCGCAGGGGCAGCAATTCGCGCAGCGCGGGCTCGTCCACCTGGACGATCCGGATGCCCGCCCCCTGCAGATCCACCGTTTCGTCCCGGATGGCCAGCGCCACCTGGTTGGCGGAGTCGGCCAGCGGCTGGTCATCGCGCACGAACGACCACGCCAGGATCGTCACCGGACCGGTGAGCATGCCCTTCACCGGACGCTGCGTCAGCGACTGCGCGTACGTGATCCATTCGACGGTCATCGGGTTGCTGCGTCGCACATCGCCGTACAGGATCGGCGGACGGACGCAGCGGCTGCCGTACGACTGCACCCAGCCGTTGTCCGTCGCGAAGAACCCGTCCAACTGTTCGGCGAAGTACTGCACCATGTCGTTGCGTTCCGGTTCGCCGTGCACCAGCACGTCGAGGTCCAGCTTCTCCTGCAGCGCAACCACATCGGCGACCTCGGCGCGCATCCGCTTCAGGTACTCGGCCTCGTCGATCTCACCCTTGCGCCGCGCGGCGCGCGCGACGCGGATCTGCGTCGTCTGCGGGTAGGAGCCGATCGTCGTGGTCGGCAGCACCGGAAGCGACAGCGCCGACTGGGCTTCCCGACGTTCCGCCGCGGGACTGCGCCCCGGATCGGACGCGGTGAGCGCGTCCAGCCGGGCACGGACCGTGGCGTCGTGCAGACGCCGGTCGGTGTTGCGGGTGGACGCCGCCGCGCGGGCGAGCGCGAACTCGTCGTCCACGGACTCGCGACCGCTGGTCAGTGCGGTGCCGAGTGTGACGACCTCGCGGACCTTTTCGGTGCCGAACGCCAGCCACGACCGCAGCGCCTTGTCGATGCCGGTTTCCGCGTCGAGCGTGTACGGGACGTGCAGCAGCGAGCACGACGTCGACACGGCAAGCGAACCGGTACTGCCCAGCAGGGTGCCGAGCGACGCCAGGGCCGCGTCCAAGTCGGTGCGCCAGATGTTGCGTCCGTCGACGACACCGGCGACGACGTGCTTGCGGGTCAGATCGGGAACCGTGGCGAGAGTGTCGGATCCGGCAACCAGATCGATTGCGATCCCCTCGACACCGGTCGACGCGATCGCGGGAAGTGCGTCACCCAGGCTGCCGAAGTACGACGCGACGAGGATCGCCGGTCGCAACTCCAGCCCGGACAACCGGTCGTAGGCCCGCTTGGCCGCCGCGATCTCCTTCGGGTTGCGGTCGGCGACCAGCGCGGGTTCGTCGATCTGCACCCAGTCGGCGCCCGCGCCGGCGAGCCGACCGAGCAGGTCCGCATACAGCGGGACCAGTTCGTCGAGGCGGTCGAGGAGGGGTGCGTCCGAGCCGACAGCCTTCGACAGCAGCAGGAACGTGACCGGACCCACCACCACCGGGCGGGCCGGAATGTCCAGGGCACGTGCCTCTTCGAGTTCGCGGAGCACCTTCGACGGGTCGAGGGCGAACGTCGTCGTCGGGGAGATCTCCGGCACCAGGTAGTGGTAGTTGGTGTCGAACCACCTGGTCATCTCGAGCGGGGCGACCGTGTCGTTGCCGCGGGCGGCGGCGAAGTAGCGGTCGAGGTCGCTCTCGATACCGGCGACACGGTCGGGCAGGGCGCCGAGCATCGCAGCGGTGTCCAGCACATGGTCGTAGTACGAGAACGTGTTGACGGGCACGGAGTCGAGGCCGGCGTCACGCAGGCTCGTCCAGGTCCGGCGTCGCAGATCCCGGGCGAGAGCGTCGAGCCCTTCGGCGTCGAGGCGGCCTGCCCAGTACGACTCGACGGCCTTCTTCAGTTCGCGATTCGGACCGATGCGAGGTGAGCCCAGCACGGTCGCAGTGAAAGAAAATGTCACGGTATCTCCAGTTGCGTACGCGGTACGGCTACCGCCGGCAAACGGGTACACCTCTCGAGCCCAGGGACGTGCTGCAGCGCGAGAAGGTCTGCACCGGCCAGCATAGGCCTTCGGCCCGTGCGCGGTTAAGGGGTCCCTGGACTCGTCAAGCACTCACGGGTGCGAAGCGCCTACACGCCGAGGACAGGAACAGTGCGGCCGCGACGGAGGCGACCGGCGCACCGTCCCGCGCCGCGCGCAGCACGTCGGTCTCCCGGTCGGTGAGCGGCGATTCCCCACCGACGAGGCGTCGGAGGTGAGCGCGATGAACGCGTCTTCGAGCCCTCGGGAGACGATTTCGAGGTCGCAGGCAGGTGTCTGCGTGAGGAGGTGGCGGGCGACGGCGTCGGTGTCCGTCGAGTGGACGAGGACGCTGTCACCGCGAACCTCGATGCTGTCGGCGCCGGGAATCGCGAACAATTGTTCCCTGTCGGCGCCCGGGAGGTGGGCGCGCACCGTGCGTCCCGCGGCCAGCGCCTTCACCTCGGCGGCGGTGCCGTCGGCGACCACTTTTCCCTTGCGCACCAGCACGATCCGATCGGCGTAGGCGTCGGCCTCCTCGAGGTAGTGCGTCGCGAAGACGACAGTCCGGCCGCTGTCCGCGTCGGCGCGGATCGCCGACCAGAAGTCCCGCCTGCCCTCGACGTCCATGCCCGTGGTCGGCTCGTCGAGGATCAACAGCTCGGGATCGGACAGCAGTGCCATCGCGAACCGCAGTCGCTGTTGCTGACCTCCGGAACATTTGCCCACCAACCGGTTTGCGAGATCGGCGATACCGGCCCGGGTGAGGACCTCGTCGACCGGCCGCGTGTCGGCGAACAGGCTCGCGGTGAGCCGGACGGTCTCCTCGACCGTCAGCTCCTTCAGCAGCCCGCCGTCTGCATGACCGCCGAGACCAGGCCCTGTGCGATCGCGGTGCGCGGATCGGTGCCGAACACGGACACCTCGCCGGCCGTGGGGCGGGACAGTCCGAGGACCATGTCGACGGTGGTGGTCTTGCCGGCGCCGTTGGGGCCGAGGAACGCGACGATCTCGCCGGGCCGGATCTCGAGGTCCAGGCCCCGGACGGCGTGAACGTCACCGAAGTACTTGTGGACGCCTCGCAGGCTGACTGCCGGAGCCGGCGACGCGGAGGCCTTCGTGGAGGTGCGGAGCTCTGTCGATGTCATGCATTCAGCGTGCGAGCCGGACGGCCGCCGACCCCACACGTCCGTCACGACCTCACCGTGACGAATGTCAGGGGCCCGGGGTGGGTGTGGCGCCGATCAGGGGCAGCCGTTACTGTGGGCGCCATGCAGCGCGCATATTTCTGGTTTAGCAGGCCGGCCCCGGGTGGGCCGGTCAGCGTAACCACGCGCTGACTTCTTCCACCCCAGAGCCGGATTACAGACCGGCTCGCGGGAATCTCCACAGTCTTCGAGGGCCGGCCTGAGAACAGGAACCCGAACCCATGACTGTCACTCTCGACACCACTACCAGCAGTGACCGGCTGGACGACCAGCGCACCGCCAGCATCAGCCCGCTGGTGGCCCCGTCGGTTGTGCGCCGCGAATACGCCCCCGACGACGTCGCGTCCGCGACCGTCCGCTCCGGCCGCGCCGACACGGTGAACGTGCTGAACGGCGAGGACGATCGACTGCTCGTCGTGGTGGGCCCGTGCTCGGTGCACGACCCGGACGCCGCCATGGACTACGCCCGCCGGCTCGCCGCGAAGGCCGAGGAATTGCGCGACGACCTGCACATCGTGATGCGGGTCTACTTCGAGAAGCCGCGCACCACGCTCGGCTGGAAGGGTCTGCTCAACGACCCGCACCTGGACGGCACGTTCGACATCGACACCGGGATCCGCATGGGCCGCAAGCTGCTGCTCGACGTGTCCTCGCTCGGCCTGCCGGTCGGCTGTGAGTTCCTCGACCCGATCATGCCGCAGTACATCGCGGACCTCGTCACGTACGGCGCGATCGGTGCCCGCACCGCCGCCAGCCAGGTGCACCGGCAGCTGTGCAGCGCGCTGTCGATGCCGGTCGGAATCAAGAACTCGACGGAAGGTGACGTGCAGGTGGCGGTCGACGGCACCCGCGCCGCCGCGGCGAGCCACGTGTTCCCCGGCACCGACCTCGACGGGCAGGCCGCGCTGATCCGCACGGTCGGCAACCCCGACTGCCACGTCATCCTCCGCGGCGGCAGCGACGGACC
Organism: Rhodococcus jostii RHA1; assembly: GCF_000014565.1. Taxonomy (NCBI): domain Bacteria; kingdom Bacillati; phylum Actinomycetota; class Actinomycetes; order Mycobacteriales; family Nocardiaceae; genus Rhodococcus; species Rhodococcus jostii. Next base: position 5,203,553 of record NC_008268.1, read on the forward strand.
GAACTACGACGCGGAGACGGTGGCGGACACGCTCGCCCGGCTGCGCAAGGGCGGTCTGCCGGAGCGAGTCGTCATCGACGCCAGCCACGGCAACAGCAGCAAGAACCACGAGAAGCAGGTCGACGTGCTGAACGACATCGCGGCCCGGCTCGAGGACGGCGAGAAGGGGATCGTCGGTGTGATGGTGGAAAGCTTCATCGAAGCCGGTCGTCAGGACCTCACCCTCGGAAAGGCCGAGGACCTCACGTACGGCCAGTCCATCACCGACGCGTGCATCGACTGGAACACGACGGCATCGCAGCTGGACCGTCTCGCCCAGGCAGTCGCCGCGCGCCGGAAGTGATCACCGCACGCCTCTCGTGCGGAACTGCACGCTGATCCGCGGTCCGAGCGGGCGGGTGCTCTTCGGTACACAATGCTCCCAGGTGCGCTGGCAGGAACCACCCATCACCAGCAGGTCGCCGTGGCCGAGCGAGTACCGGATCGAGTGCCCGCCGCCGCGCGGACGCAGCAGCAGCGGACGCGCGGCGCCGAGCGAGAGGATCGCGACCAGGGTGTCTTCGGTGCGGCTCCGGCCGGTGTCGTCACCGTGCCAGGCGACGCTGTCGGAACCGTCGCGGTAGAAGCACAGCCCGGAAGTGGCGAACTTCTCGCCCAGTTCGGGCAGGTAATGCCTGCTCAGGGTGTCCCGTGCCGTCTCCAGCAGCGGGTCGGGGAGCGGCTCACCCTCCGGGTAGAACCGCACGAGGCGTGGAACATCGACCACCCGGTCGTACATCTGGCGCCGCTCCGCCTTCCACGGCACCGTCTCGGCGAGCGTCGTGAACAACTCGTCGGAACCGGTCAGCCACCCCGGTCGCACGTCGACCCACGCTCCCGCGGTCAGCGTGCGACGCTGCACCGCCGACCCGAGCTCACCCAGTTCGACACCGAACGACGCGTCGTCGAACAGTGAAGCCTGGAGCGCATACCGCGCATCCGCGGAAGTCATGCCGCCATGCTACCGGATATTCGAACGTATGTTCACATCATTTGTGAGGCAGCGATCGCCGATCGGACGCACCCCTTCTTGGTTCGCGCACTCTTTTTCGGGCCCTGGAAGGAGTGCGGCTGCGGAGAAGTGGTGCGTCTATCCGGAAACCCGGGGAACGGCGGCGGTTACCGCGGCACCGCCGGCTCGCGGTCGTCGCCGGTGTCGACGGTCGCCTTCTGCCTGCTCGGCCACCAGAAGGCGCGACGTTCGAGTGCAGACAGGCTCGGTACCAGCATCGGGGCCATTGCGAAGGCGGCGATGGCGACACCGATCGCGACGCCGAAGCCGAGTTCGGCGAGGTTGGCCAGTCCGGTGAGGGTCAGCGAAGCGAACGTCAGCGCCAGAATCAGACCGGCGGCGGCCACGGTGGGAGCGTCGTTGGAGACGGCGATCCGCGCCGCCTCGCGCGGGGTGTACCCGTTGCGGAATTCCTCGCGCAGTCGCGAGGCCAGCAGGATGTTGTAGTCGGTTCCGATCGCGACGACGAACAGGTAGAGCACGATCGGAATCGAGAAGTCGATCCCGTCGTAGCCGAGGCCGTGCAGGAACAGGAGCACCACGGCGCCGAGTGTGGCGACGAATGTGAGTGCCACGCACACCAGCAGGTTGAGCGGGGCCAGGACGGCGAGCAGCAGCAGGGCGAGAATCAGCGCGATCGCGACTGCGGCGACGGGGAACACGAGGCGCGTATCGGCCGCGAGTTGTGCGCGGACGTCGACGAACGTGGACGTCTGCCCGCCCACAACGACTTCCGAACCGGGGACCGCGCCGTGGGCGGCGTCGCGGATCGGGCCCTCGACGAGGTCGAGGGACGCGTTCGAATAGGGATCGTCGGCGAGCACGACGTTGACGAGCGCGGCGCGACCGTCCTGACTGGGCCGCGGCGGGGCGACCGAGGACACTCCCGGCACCTGTGTCAGAGCGGTGACGAGCGGGGTCAGCGACGCGGGATCGAGCGGCCCGGGAGCGACGACGTACACCTGCGTCGGGCTCAGCGCGCCCGCGGGGAAGGATCGGTCGAGGGTGTCGAACGCCTGCTGTGACGGCGTGTCGGAGGGCAGTTCGCCCAGCGTGTTGTACGTCGACTTGTAGCCGGACGCGAAGGCGCCGAGCGTGATCAACACGACGCCGATCGCAACGGCGAACACGGCGGGACGGCGCCCGATCGCGGCGCCGATCGAGGCGAACGGTGTGTGGGGGCTGTCGTGCCCCGGTCCGAGCGGCCAGAACAGGTGGCGGCCCAGCACGGTGAACACCGCGGGGATGAGCGTCAGCGCCGTCACCAGCATGACGGCCACGGCGACGATGAGTCCCGGCGCCAGCGTGGTCAGCGAGCCGAGTTTCGCCAGCAGCAGGGCGGCGAACGCGACGATGACCGTGAGTGCCGACGACGCGACGACGCGCCCGACGACGTCGGTGGAGAACACGAGGGCTTCTCGATGCGTGTCGGTGGTGGACCCAGCCGCGGCCTGCTGCCGGAGACGTTCGCGATAGCGGAACAACAGGAAGACGATGTAGTCGGTGCCGACACCGAAGAGCACGACCACGAGGATGGATTGCAGCGACGTGCTGACCTGGAAGTCGAACAGATCGGCGAGCACGGCGGTCAGTCCGGTGACCACCGACAGCACCACGCCGATCACGAGAACCGGCAGGACGGCGATGACGGGGCTGCGGAAGATCAGGCCGAGCAGGGCGAGGATCACGATCACCGTGGCGATCGTGATGACCTTGTCGGCGTGGTCGTATGCGGCGGTGGTGTCGACCTGAATGGCCGCGTTCCCGGTCAGCCCGCTCACCAGTCCGGTGCCGTTCAGCTGCTGCTCGGCGTCGCCCCGGATGACCGGCACGGCGTCGTTGACCCGGTCGTCGCCGGGTTGTCCGTCGAACACCACCTGCAGTGCGGCGGCCTTCCCGTCGGCGGACAGCGACGCGGGGGACCCCTGCACGCTCACCACTCCCGGGATCGCCGAATTCTGCAGCGAGGCCGCGAGATTCAGTGCCGTCTGCTGGTCGGCGGGTGACAGCGGGGCGGCATCGGCGCGGACCACCACCAGGCTGCCGGTGGCACCGGACAGGCTGGGGAAGTATTCGTTGCCGACGGCCTGCGCCTCGGACGACTCGAAAGTGCTGGGCAGGAACGTCTGCTGGTTACCGGTGGTGTAGTCGTCGAGACTCGGCGCGAACAGGATGACGGCTATTGCGGCGACTACCCAGGCCGCGATGACCTGCCACGGGTGTGCGACGACGGTGCGCGCGATGTAGGCAAACATCATTCCCCGTTCCGGGAGATGAAGGTTCGGCCGGCGCCCGGCCGGGCGGTCGAACCGTGCCAAGCCATCGTCGCATGCAGGGCGGCGCGAAGGCTACGGGTTTCACGGCATCGACAGACCGCGGCCCCGCTCCGACATCAGGGAGCGGGGCCGCGGTACGTCATGGTGCTCGTTACCGCAAGGGGGTGAAATCCCGGCTGCCGAGGTAGTCGGGGCGCGGGGCGGGCGCCGAGAACGGATCCGTCAGGGTGTTCTCGACACTGTTGAACACGATGAAGAGGTTGGACCGCGCGAACGGCGTGATGTTGCCGTTCGACCCGTGCATGCAGTTGGAATCGAACACGGTGGCGGAGCCTGCCGGTCCGGTCATCGTGTCGATGCCGTACTCGTTCGCCATCCGGGTGAGCGTCGGCTGATCGGGCGACCCGGTGGGGGGAACGTAACTGACCAGTGATTCCTTGTAGTAGTCCTCGGGGGTTTCGCCGGCGCAGGAGACGAAGGCGCGGTGCGATCCGGGCATGATCATCAGGCCGCCGTTGTGCCCGTAGTTCTCGGTGAGCGCGATCGAGATACTCGCGGCGCGGGGAGTGGGCATGCCGTCCTCGGCGTGCCAGGTCTCGAAGTCGGAGTGCCAGTAGAACGGTCCACCGGTGAAACCGGGCTTGAAATTGAGGCGCGACTGGTGGACGTAGACGTCCGAACCGAGGATCTGCCGGGCGATGCCCACCACCTCTGGGCGTCGGATGATCTCGTCGACGACGTCGCTGAGCCGGTGGACGTCGAACACGGAACGGACGGCGCCGTCGCCGTTCTCCCGCACGACCCGGCCGTCGCCGCGGAGGGAGTCGGTCTCGGCGAGGCGGGTCATCTCGTCGACCAGGTTGAACACGTCGCGTGGCGGGATGATCGCGTCGGCGGAGTGATACCCGCGTGCGTCGTAGTCGGCAATCTGATTCGCGGTGAGCGGACCGGACCGGGTATCACCCCGTTTCCCGTCCGACCAGGTGACCGGATCCTGACGGACTGTCATCGTGCACTCGTTGCGGTCCCTCGTGGGGTAGGTGTCGGCTACGGCCGTACGCATAACTCGTGTTTCACCCTTTCGGATTGGACAACGCTCTACTCTTCCGACGTTCCCACTGGTCGTCGACGAATGCAACCCGGACGCAGGTCCACCGAGGCCGGACTGGACCGCGACGGCGCGTCGCCGCGGTGGGATCGTCACGGACATGATCGATTCGGCGGCGGTACTCGGAGTGGCGGCGATCGCCCTCGGTATGGTTCTCACACCTGGACCCAACATGGTGTATCTGGTCTCGCGCAGCATCACTCAGGGCAGGGCGGCGGGACTGCTCTCGCTGGCCGGAGTCGCTCTCGGATTCCTGTGCTATCTGGCTGCTGCGACACTGGGCATTTCGGCGGTGTTCTCCGCCGTCCCGCAGGCGTACACCGCGCTGAAGCTGGCGGGCGCGTGCTATCTGGGCTGGCTGGCCTGGAAGGCGTTGCGGCCCGGCGGGCACACGCCGTTCGCTCCGTCCCGGGCGCTGCCCCGGGATTCGTCCGCCCGGCTGTTCCTGATGGGACTCACGACCAACCTGCTCAATCCGAAGATCGCGGTGATGTATCTGGCGCTGATCCCGCAGTTCGTCCACCCCGGCGCCGGGCCCGTGTGGTTGCAGAGCCTGCTGCTGGGCAGTGTCCAGATCGTGGTGGCGCTCACCGTGAACGCGCTGATCGTCTGCGTCGCAGGAGCTGTCGCGGCGTTCCTGTCCGGACGCCCGACGTGGCTGCGCGCGCAGAAGTTCGTGATGGGAAGCGTCCTCGGCGGCCTCGCCGTTCACCTCGCCCTCGACCGGACGCGGCCCGCGACGGTCTGAATCGGCAGTGGCCTGAATCATGCACACCTGAGCATGTTTCGCGGGTACCGTCGGGAGCGACGACGACGAAGGGGTGAGAGATGGCCGGGACCATGCGGGCGCAGCGATTCCATGCTGACACGAAAACCATTGCTGTGGAGGATGTTCCGATTCCGGAACCCGGGCCCGGTGAAGTGCTCGTCAAAGTGGAGTTCTGCGGCATCTGCCATTCCGACCTGAGTCTGATCGACGGCACGTTCCCCACGCTGCTGCCCGAGGTGACCCAGGGGCACGAGGCGTCGGGCACCATTGCGAAGCTCGGTGCCGGAGTAACCGGCTGGTCCGAAGGAGACCGCGTCGTGCCGTCCGCGGGCAGGCCCTGCTTCGGGTGCCGCAACTGCCGCCGCGGGGACCTCACGAACTGCCTGAACATCCAGCTCATGGCGTTCGCCTACGACGGCGCGTGGGCCGAGTACACGGTGGCGCAGGCCGGGGGACTGACCCGTATTCCGGACAACGTTCCGTTCGAGCAGGCGGCCATCCTCGCCGACGCGGTGTCGACGCCGTTCGGCGCGGTCGTGCGCACCGGCAAGGTGGTGGTCGGGGAGACCGTGGGGGTGTGGGGTGTGGGCGGAGTCGGCACCCACATCGTGCAGCTGGCACGCCTCGTCGGCGCCGTCCCGGTGATCGCGTTCGACATCAATCCCGCTGTGCGGGAACGCGCCCTGGAACTCGGGGCCGATTACGCGTTCGACTCCCGGGACGAGAACCTGAAGGAGAAGGTCGCCGAGGCTACGGGCGGCCGGATGCTGGACGTCGCGTTCGACGCGGCCGGGCTGAAGGTGACGTTCGAGCAGGCACTCGACTGCCTGACGGTCGGTGGCCGACTCGTCGCGGTCGGGCTGAGCGCGCAGGAGGCGTCGGTGGGCACCACCGCGCAGTTCGGGCTGTCGCAGAAGCAGGTACTCGGCCACCTGGGCTACAAGAACGTGGACATCGAAACCCTCGCCGAACTGGTGTCCCGTGGCCGCCTCGACCTGTCGCGGTCGATCAGCGAGATCGTCCCGCTCGAGGACGTCGCGAAGGGCATCGAGAAACTCGCGAACCACGAGGGCGATCCCATCCGGATCCTCGTCAAACCCTGATACCGGCAGATCCCGGGATTCGGCTCGTCGGGACCTGTCGGTGCACCGCTGTACCGTCGGGCCATGGGATATGAATTTCAAGTCACAGTGGACTCGGAGAACCCGCATACCCTGGCCAAATGGTGGGCGCAGACGCTCGGCTGGGAGGTGGAGCCGAGCAACGAGGAGTTCATCCGCGGGCTCGTCGAGGCCGGCCACGCGCAGGAGTCCGACACCATGGAGTTCGAGGGTGTCCTGGTCTGGCGGGAGGGTCAGGCGATCCGCGATCCGGAGCACCCGGAGCGCCCGCGTGTGCTGTTCCAGCTGGTTCCCGAACGGAAGACGGTGAAGAACCGGCTCCACCTGGACATCCGGGTCGGGGACGCCCGGTACGAGGTGGCCGAGAAGCTGGAGCAGTCCGGCGCCACCGTGCTCCACCGCGGCCGCCAGGGACCGAGCGAGTGGGTCACCATGGCAGACCCCGAGGGCAACGAGTTCTGCGTCAGCTGACGCGCTGTCACGCTCCGCGGTAGGAACTCGGGGTGCTGCCGGTCCAGCGTTTGAAGGCGCGACGGAACGCGCTGGGCTCGGAGAAGCCGAGCCGCGCCGACAGGTCCTCCACGGTCTCGCCGCGCCGGAGCCCGGCGACGGCGGCGTCCCGGAGCACTTCCTCCCGCAGCTGGTTCAGCGACGTCCCCTCCTGCCGGAGCAGGCGGCGCAGGTGTGGGACGCTGATCGACAGCATCTCCGCGATGTCCTCGGCCGTCGACGTCCGGCCTTTCATACCGAGTTCGAGGACCCGGCGCACCTGCGCCGACGCCGTGCTGTCGTAGTCACGCTCCGACATCAGCAACGTCGGTGACTCCCGGAGATAGTCCGCGAGCGTGTCCTCGGTCTGGATGATGGGCGCCCGCATGACCGCGTTGTCGAATTCGATTGCGGGAATGTCGGAATCGAATGTCACCGGGACGCCGAAGATGTGATCGTAGTTCTCGGCGAGCTGCGGCAGCGGCGCCGGATACGGCAGTTCCACCGCCAGCAACCGGACCCTCTTGCCCACGAGCCACGCCGCGAAACGGTGAAGCAGGATCAGTAGGAAATCGGTGGTCACCCGCGTCGCCTCGAGCGACGACTGCACGTCCTCGGTGGACCGTTCGGCCGCGGCCGGGCGGATGTCGATGGTCATCCGGGTTCCACCGTTGACACCGGGACCGATGTGCAGGGCCGGAAGTGACGGCAGGGCGCGCAGGATGTCGGCCATCCGCTCGAGGGCCGCGGACAGGTCCGCGGTGTGGATCAGGGCGAGGCAGACGAGCCGAAACGTGCCGCGGGGGACCGGGGCCGGCCCGAGGCCGAACAATTCGTCGCCCGTGATCTGCCAAACCGCCTGGGTGAACGCCGTGACCTGGGTCGGCGTCAACCGGGCCAGCGGATCCTCGAGCGACGCCGCCGTGATTCCCGCCGCCGACAGCGCGGGGGAGAGGTCGACCCCACTGCGCGCCGACAGTTCGAGCGACCGCCGCACGAAGTCGGCGGGGATGGTGCGGGCAGTCACGATCCGGGCTCCCCGAGGGTCCGGAGCCGCCGCGCAGCCTCCTCGAGCACGTGATCCTGCTTGCAGAACGCGAACCGCACCAGCGGGTTCCACGGCACCGGATGGTCGGTGAACACACTGACCGGCACCGCGGCCACGCCGATGCGCTCCGGAAGCCTGCGGCAGAAGTCGATGCCGTCGCGTTCCCCGATCGCGGTGATGTCGGCGCACAGGTAGTACGTGCCGCCACCCGAATGGACCTCCAGACCGGACGCGACGAGCGCGTCGTACAGCACGTCCCGCTTGGCCTGGAGACTGTCCCGCAATTCCTTCACCCACTGCTGCTCGTGGCTCAGCGCATGCGCCACCGCGGGCTGGAACGGTCCGCCGCCGACGAAGGACATGTACTGCTTCGCGGTCCGGACGGCGTCGATCAGTTCCGCCGGACCGCACGCCCAGCCGATCTTCCAGCCGGTGACATTGAACGTCTTGGCGGCGCTCGACACCGAGACGGTCCGTTCGTACATTCCCGGCAGAGTGGCCAGGGCGGTGTGCGTCCGGCCGTCGAAGACCAGGTGCTCGTACACCTCGTCGCTGAGAACCAGCAGGTCGTGCTCGCAGGCCACCTCCGCGACGGCGGCGATCTCCTCCGGGGTGAACACGGTGCCGGTCGGATTGTGCGGGGTGTTGATCACCAGCATCCGGGTCTTCGGGGTGATCGCCGCCCGCAGAGCGTCGAGGTCGACGACGAACTTCGTGCCGGAGCGGGCGAGCGGCACGCTGCGTCGCACCGCCCCCGCCAGCGCGACAGACGCCGCGTAGGAGTCGTAGTACGGCTCGATCAGCACCACTTCCTCACCCGGTTCGACGAGCCCCAGAATGGCGGCGCTGATGGCCTCGGTTGCGCCGACGGTGACCAGCACCTCCGAGTCTGGGTCGTGGTCGAGCCCGTACCTGGCGAGCCTGTCGGCCGCGACCGCCTGGCGGAGCACGGGCATGCCGGGGCCGGGCGGGTACTGGTTGAGCCCGTCCGCAATAGCTCGGCGCGCGGTGTCGAGCATGGACGCGGGACCGTCGGTGTCGGGGAAACCCTGACCGAGGTTGATGGCGTGGTGGCGCACGGCGAGCGCGGTCATCTCGGCAAAGATGGTGGACGCGAACGGCTGCAAGCGCTGGACGGTGCGGTTGCGCGGCGTTGCGGGCATTACTGCAGCGTAGTCGGTGTGACGGCGAGGGTTGCACACGGCCGCGTCACGTTCTGCAGGGCTGTCTCGTCTTCTCTGTAGACGGCGCGCGAAGGGCGCCCGGTGACGATGGAGGACGCAATGCCCCGCATTCCCGCAGTGGCCCCGGCGGTCGCGAGCCCGCTGGTGAAGGTCGCCTACAAATATGCTGCCCACAAGTTCGACGAGGTGCCCGAGCCGTTCACCGTGCTCGCCCATCACCGCAAGCTGTTCGTCGCGTCGGCCCGGCACGAGCTGGCAGTGCAGAAGGCGTCGACCGTGCTTCCCGCGAACGTGCGGGAGATCGCCGTCTACCGCGTGGCGTGGACGATCGGCTGTTCGTGGTGCGTGGACTTCGGCACGATGCTGCAACGCCTCGACGGCCTGGACGTGGAGCGGCTCCAGCACATCGTCGACTACGCCGACTCGCCCGCGTACAGCGAGGACGAGCGCGCGGCCATCGCATACGCCGACGCGATGACGTCGACGCCCACCACGGTCACCGACGAACAGGTGGCGGACCTCGAGCGCCGGTTCGGCCGGGCCGGTGTCGTCGAACTGTCCTATCAGATCGGCATCGAGAACATGCGCGCCCGGATGTACTCGGCGCTGGGCATCACGGAACAGGGTTTCGGCACCGATTCGTGCCGGGTGCCGTGGGCCGACGACGCCGCGGTCACGAAGGAAGGTCCGGGAGCCTGATCCCGCCGAACTTCTCCGGATTGGCGATGTCGTACGCCGCGTAGACGAGTCCGTCCCGGACGGTGAACCCACCCACTCGCGGCGGCGAGCTGCGGTGGGCATCGTCGCCGGTGAGTGCGGCACTGAAGAAGCCCAGCTGGCCGTTGACCAGGACCGGCTGCATGACGGTGAACACCGCCGGCCCGTACCGCTTGATGAGGCCGAGGAAGAAGCGGGCGAACTTGTCCGCGCCGTGGATGACGTTGACGGCGGTGCTCGTGGTGCCGTTGGCGTCGCCGATGACGAGGGCGTCCGGGTGCAGCGCCGCGATCACCGCGTCGAGGTCGCCGGCGGCGAGTGCCTCGAGCAGTCGCTGCACGGCGACGGCATGCTCGTCGTCGGGAACGGCGGGTGTGGTTGTGGCAGCGGCCTTGCGGGCCCGCGACGCGAGCTGACGTGCCGCGGGCGTCTCGATGCCGAGAATCCCGGCCACCTCGTCGAACGGGACCCCGAAACCGTCGTGCAGCACGAAAGCGACCCGTTGCGCAGGGGTGAGCGTGTCGAGCACGATCAGCGCGGCGAGGCGGTTGTCCTCGTCCCGGACGACCGCTTCCAGCGGGTCCGGCTCGGCCGACGGTGACAGTCCGGTGACGATGGGTTCCGGAAGCCATTGGCCGACATACTGTTCCCTCCGCACCGCCGCCGACCGCAACCGGTCGAGGCAGATCCGCCCGACCACCGTCGTGAGCCACGGCCGGAGGTCGCGGATATTCGCGGCGTCCGCGTCGTCGAGTCGTAGCCACGACTCCTGCACAGCGTCCTCCGCGTCGCTGACGCTTCCCGTCAGCCGGTACGCTACGGAGAGCAGATGCGGCCGGTGGGACTCGAATTCGTCTACCAGCGTCGCAGTGGGCATGCCGATATCCTACGTGCGGTCCAGACATAAAATCCGTCGTGTGCGTAACCGTTGACCCTGGTGGTGGGTCCGGACGTATGGTGTGGCGACCACACCACCTCCAGGGAGTCTGCCATGTTCCAGTGTTTCGGCTGTCGTAGCTGACCTGGCTTTTTCGCACCCCTTTTTCTTCTGCACGTCCTGCTGACCCGTCCGGCGACCGCCGGTCGGGGTTCGCCGAGTGCGCTCGCACGACCCGCCGCTTCGTCGTGTGCGGGCATCACACACTAGGAAGACCTTCGATGATTCGTCCACGTTTCGCGCGGACTCTGGCCGCAGCGGCCGCCCTTCTCACGTTCACCAGCCTTGCTGTCGCGTGCTCCGGTTCGGAGACGACCACGACAGCCGACGGGAAGACGGTACTTCGCTACGAGGGGACCACGGGACAGGTCTCCTTCCCGGAACTCGCGGCCGACCTGGGCTACTACCAAAAGGTCGAACTGAACTGGATCGGCGACACCACCAGTGGGCCGCAGAGCATTCAGAATGCCGCCACGGGGCAGACCGACTTCGGTGGCGCGTTCAACGGTGCGGTGTTGAAGCTGGCCGCGGCCGACTCGCCGATCACGTCCGTCATCGGCTACTACGGCTCCGACAAGGAGACCTTCAACGGGTACTACGTGCTCGACGGAAGCCCGATCACGTCGGCACGTGACCTGATCGGCAAGAAGGTCGGCATGAACACGCTCGGCGCACACCACGAGTTCCTCGTGCGGGAGTGGCTGGCGCGGGAAGGGCTGACCCCGGACGAGATCAAGCAGGTCGAGCTGACCGTGGTGCCGCCGGTGAACACCGAACAGGCGCTGCGGCAGGGTCAGATCGACGTCGGCACGCTCGGAAGCGTGTTCCGCGACAAGGCAGTCGAACGCGGCGGCATCCGCCCCCTGTTCACCGACGAATCGATCTTCGGTTCCTTCACCTACGGTTCGCTGCTGTTCCGCGACGACTTCATCGCGAAGAACAAGGACGCCGTCGCTGACTTCGTGCAGGGCACGGCCCGCGCGATCCGCTGGACCCAGACCACGCCCCGCGACGACGTGATCGCGAAGTTCAGGGACATCATCACCAAGCGCGGCCGCAACGAGACCACCGACCTCATCGGCTACTGGAAGACGCCGGGTGTGGCGGGTCCCGGTGGCGTGATCACCGACAAGGAGATCCAGACCTGGATCGACTGGCTCGTCCGCAACGGTGAGCTCGAGGACGGCAAGCTCACGCCGGCCGACGTCTACACCAACGAGTACAACCCGTATGCCAACGGCACGTACCCCGCCGACAGCGGCCCCGACGGACAAGCACTGGCCGCCAAGTGAACTCCACCCCAGGTCCCCACGAGAAGAAAGTGACGTCGATGTCCCACTCCCGGTTCCGGCGCGGCGCCGTGCGCGCCCTCGCGGCGACCGCAGCACTGTTCACGTTGGCCTCGGGAGTGGCGGGGTGTGCCGGCTCGTCGGATACCGCCACCACCGAGGACGGAAAGACGGTCCTGCGCTACCAGGGGTGGGCCGGGGACGTGGGCTTCCACGAACTCGCCGAGGACCTGGGGTATTACGACAAGATCAAGCTCGAATGGGTCGGCGACACCACCAGCGGCCCGCAGGACATCCAGTCGGCGGCCACGGGTGACATCGAGTTCGGCTCGGCCTTCAACGGAGCCGTCGTCAAGCTCAATGCCGCGGGGGCACCGATCACGTCGGTGCTGAGTTCCTACGGCGCCGATGCCGGCGAGTACACGGGATACTTCGTCCTCGACGGCAGCCCCATTCGCTCGGCGCGTGACCTGATCGGCAAGAAGGTCGGGATGAACACGCTCGGTGCGCACCACGAGTTCCTGGTCCGGGAGTGGCTGGCCCAGCAGGGGTTGACCCAGGACGAGATCAAGCAGGTGGAGCTGACCGTCGTCCCGCCGGTGAACAACGAAACGGCCCTGCGCGAAGGTCAGATCGACGTGGCGGCCATCAACGGCATCTTCCGCGAAACAGCCCAGGAGCGTGGGGGTATCCGGCCGCTGTTCACGGACCGGGATCTGTTCGGCGCCTTCAGTTACGGCACCTACGTGGTGCGCGACGACTTCCTGGCGAAGAACAAGGACGCCGTCGCGGACTTCGTGCAGGGCACGGCCCGGGCCATCCGATGGACCCAGGTGACTCCGCGTGAGGAGGTCGTCGCACGGTTCAAGAGCATCATCGACAAGCGTGGCCGCAACGAGAGCGACGAGGCCATCGACTACTGGCGCAGCTCCGGTATTCCCGTCGCCGGGGCCGTGATCCAGGAGAAGGAGCTGCAGACCTGGATCGACTGGCTCGTCCGCAACGGTGAGCTCGACGAGGGCAAGTTGACCGCAACCGACCTCTACACCAACGAATTCAACCCGTACGCCAACGGCACGTTCCAGCCCGAGAGCGGGCCCGACGGAGAAGTACTGGAAGGACAGAAATGAGCATCACCGCCTCGAACCCCGAGCGGGTTCAGACGCCCAAGCTCCGCCTCGAGCACGTCACCAAACAGTTCGACGTGCGCGGGTCCAAGGACAAGTTCACCGCGATCGAGGACATCGACATCGATCTCGCGGACGGCGAGTTCCTCGTCCTCGTCGGTCCGAGTGGTTGCGGGAAGTCCACGCTGCTCGACCTGCTCGGCGGGCTCAGCACCCCCACGTCGGGCCGGATCCTGCTCGACGGGCAGCCGGTGACCGGGCCGGGTCTCGACCGCGGAATCGTCTTCCAGCAGTACGCACTCCTGCCGTGGCGGACGGCTCGGCACAACATCGAATTCGGGCTCGAGGCCAAGGGACTGCCCAAGAAGGAACGGCGCGAACTCGCTGAGCACTACCTCGAGCTCGTCGGCCTGAAGGGCTTCGGCGACCGGTACCCGCACGAGCTGTCGGGCGGCATGAAGCAGCGCGTCGCGATCGCCCGCAGCCTCGCGTTCGATCCCGAGGTGCTGCTGATGGACGAGCCGTTCGCCGCGCTCGACGCGCAGACCCGTGAGTCGCTGCAGGACGAACTGCTGCGCATCTGGAAGGCCACCGGCAAGACCATCCTGTTCATCACGCACGGCATCGACGAGGCCATCTACCTCGGGCAGCGGGTCGCCGTCCTGACGTCGCGGCCCGGCCGGGTGAAGACGTTCGTGGACATCGACATCGACCGCAGCGGCGAGGACGTCCGGTCCAACGAGCAGTTCCGGCACTACCGCCACCGCATCTGGACGCTGCTGCACGGCGAAGTGGAGCGTGCACAGGTAATCGAGAAGGAGGAAGCACATGTCTAGCGCACTCGCGTCACCGGAAGCTCCCGTCGCAATCGATCCACCCGGGACCTCGGCTCCGTCGCCCGCTTCCACCCCACCGCAGCCGGGTGCCGTCCAGCGTGCCGGCGCGGCACTGCGTCCGATCGCCTGGCGGATCCTCAAGCCGTCCGTCGCGATCGTCGCCTTCCTGGCACTCTGGGAGATCGCTCCCCGGGCCGGTCTCGTCGACGAGGTGTTCCTGCCCCCGTTCAGCACGGTGGTCGAGGCGTTCTTCGATCTGGTCAAGAGCGGTGAGCTGTGGCAGCACGTGTCCGCCAGCCTCTCCCGGGCCCTGATCGGGTTCTTCGTGGCGGTCGTGATCGCGATCCCGCTGGGCATCGCGATCGCCTGGTACCGGCCGGTGTCGGATTTCCTGAACCCGATCCTGGAGCTGTTCCGCAACACGGCGGCGCTGGCGTTGCTCCCCGTGTTCATCCTGATCCTCGGCATCGGTGAGGAGTCCAAGATCGCCCTGGTGATCTACGCGTGCACCTTCCCGATCCTGCTGAACACGATCTCCGGTGTGCGGACCGTCGATCCGCTGCTGATCAAGTCGGCGTCCTCGCTGGGACTGTCGCCCGTGCGCCTGTTCCAGAAAGTCGTGCTGCCCGCCGCCGTTCCAACCATCTTCACCGGCATCCGCATGGCGGCGGCGTCGTCGATCCTCGTGCTGATCGCCGCCGAGATGGTCGGGGCCAAGGCCGGCCTCGGCTACCTGATCACGGCCTCCCAGTTCAACTTCCAGATCCCCAACATGTATGCGGGCATCGTCGCCATCTCGGTTCTCGGGCTGACGCTCAACGCCGTTCTCGTACTGATCGAACGCAGGCTGTCCCGCTGGCGGGTCTAGTCACTTACCGGAAAAGAAACTCCACATGTCACAGGATTCCCAGTTCCACCTCAACGCGTTTCTCATGGGTGTGGGACATCACGAGGCGGCGTGGCGCCATCCTCGTACCGAGGCGCACCGCGTTCTGGACGTCGCCCACTTCCAGGAACTCGGCCGGATCGCGGAGCGGGGCAAGCTCGACTCGGTGTTCTTCGCCGACGGCCTCGCCGTCGGACCGCGGATCAAGCACAACACACAGGCGATCTTCGAGCCCGTCACGTTGCTGTCGGCGATCGCCGTCGCCACCGAACACGTGGGGCTGATCGCCACGGCGTCCACGAGTTACTCCGACCCGTACAACCTGGCACGCAAGTTCACGTCGCTCGACCACATCAGCGGCGGCCGGGCGGGGTGGAACATCGTGACCTCGGCCGGTGCGGACGAGGCTGCGAACTTCGGCGTCGACGGCATCCCCGCACACAGCGGACGGTACGAGCGCGCAGAGGAATTCGTCGACGTCACGCTCGCCCTGTGGGACAGCTGGGAGGACGGCGCGGTGGTGCTCGACCCGGAGACCGGCGTGTTCGCCGACCCCGGCAAGGTTCACACCATCGACCACGACGGACCACGGTTCCGGGTCAAGGGCCCGCTCAACTCGCCGCGCTCCGCCCAGGGGCGGCCGCTGCTGGTGCAGGCCGGATCGTCCGAGAGCGGCAAGGAGTTCGCCGCCCGGTACGCCGAGGCCGTGTTCACCGCGCAGCGCACCCTGGAACAGGGGCAGGAGTTCTACCGCGACCTCGAGGCGCGTGTCGTCAAGCACGGCCGCAATGCCGGCGACCTGAAGGTGCTGCCCGGCATCGTGCCGTTCATCGCGGACACCGAGGAGGAGGCGAAGGCGCTCGAGCAGTCGTTCACCGACCTGATCTCGCCCGAGTACTCGCTGCGGCAGCTGTCCACGATGCTCGGTGTCGACCTCACCAAGCATTCCCTGGATGCCCCGCTTCCGCCGCTTCCTCCGCTGGACGAGATCCAGGGCAACAAGAGCCGCTACCAGCTGGTGAAGGATCTCGCGGCGGACGGTTCGCTGACCGTCCGGCAACTGATCGGGCTGCTCGGCGGCGGACGCGGGCACCGCACGTTCGCCGGAACCCCCGAACAGGTGGCCGACGAGCTGCAGACGTGGTTCGAGCAGGGCGCGGCCGACGGTTTCAACATCATGCCGCCCTACCTGCCCGGCGGACTGGACGACTTCGTCGACCGTGTCGTCCCGATCCTGCAGCAGCGCGGACTGTTCCGGACGGAGTACACCGCGACCACCCTGCGCGGTCACTACGGTCTCACGGACGTCGGTAACCGGTTCGCGGGCGCGGTCGACGAAGCGAGCGCATGAGCGGCGAGACCGGTCTGAAACCTCTCGTCACCACCGTCTTCGTCCCCGCCGCGATCTTCGGCATCGGCCAGGGGGCCGCAGCCCCGGTCATGGCACTGACAGCCCGCGAACTGGGCGCGTCCGTGGCCGTGTCCGGGCTGATCGTCGCGGTCGTCGGGCTCGGCGCCGTCCTCGGCGACCTGCCCGCAGGCCGGATCGTCGCCAGGTTCGGGGAGCGGCGGTCCATCATCGGCGGCAGTACCGTCGGCGCCGCCGGAGTGCTGGTCTGTCTGCTCGCGCAGACACCCTGGATGCTGGGCGTGGGGGCACTGCTGACCGGGCTCGCGAACGCCGTGTGGGGGCTGGCCCGCCAGAGCTACCTGGCCGACGCCGTGCCGATCGGGCTGCGTGCCCGGGCGATGTCGTCGTTCGCGGCGATGTGGCGGCTCGGCTTCTTCGTGGGACCGCTGCTCGGCGCCGCCGTGATCCTGGTGGTCGGCGCCCGGGGCGGATTCATGGTGCAGTTCGTCGGCGTCGTGCTGTCCGGGTGGCTGATGTCGAGGGTCCCCGACCCGCCGAGGCGCCACGCAGGCACCGCCGGTACCCACGCGACGCTGCCGTCGATTCTGCGCCGGCACCGGAAGCTGCTGGCCACGCTCGGCGCCGGGTCGCTCCTCATGGGTGCGGCCCGCGCCTCGCGGGAGGCGGTGCTGCCGCTGTGGGCTGCCCACCTCGGACTCGACGCCGCCCAGGTCAGCCTCGTCTTCGGAGTCGGAGCGGCCGTCGATCTGCTGTGCTCGTATCCGGCCGGACACTTCATGGACCGGTACGGACGCCGGTTCATCGCGGTGCCCTCGCTTGTGGTGATCGGGGCGTCCTACCTGGCGTTGCCGTTCTCGCACGACCTCCTGTCGATCGGGGTCGTCGCCGTCGTGATGGGCATCGGCAACGGGCTCGGCAACGGCGTCATCATGACGCTCGGCGCCGACATCGCCCCACCGGCGACGCGCGCCGAATTCCTCGCTGCCTGGCGGCTCACCCACGACACCGGCATGTTCGCCGGACCCTTCGGCGTCGGCGCGCTCGCCGCGGTGGTCCCGCTCGGGGCTGCCGTCGCCGCGATCGGGGGAGCGGCGCTGGTCGGCGCAGGTCTCCTGTTCCGGTTCATCCCGGTCTATTCCCCGTGGCCACCGCCGACCGCGTCGGAGCCCGGGTCCTCACCGCTCGAAAAACAGGAAGCATAGGTACATTCGTTTCATGCGCTTCGGATTGTTCGTTCCTCAAGGTTGGCGTCTGGATCTCGTCGGAATCGATCCCTCGGATCAGTGGTCGGTGATGCGCGACTTCGCGTTGCGCGCCGATCAGGGTTCGTCCTGGGATTCGCTGTGGGTCTACGACCACTTCCACACCGTCCCGGCACCGACCGAGGAGGCCACGCACGAGGCGTGGACCCTCATGTCCGCGTTCGCGGCGGTCACCTCACGGGTGCGTCTCGGCCAGATGTGTACGGCGATGAGCTACCGCAACCCGGCCTACCTCGCGAAGGTCGCCGCCACCACCGACCTCATCTCGGGCGGACGCGTCGAGATGGGTATCGGCGGCGGCTGGTACGAGCACGAGTGGCAGGCGTACGGATACGGATTCCCCTCTGCCGGTGTGCGTCTCGGCCGCCTCGACGAGGGCGTGCAGATCATGCGTCAGGCCTGGACCAACGGCATCGCGACCCTCGAAGGCAAGCACTACCAGGTCGACGGGGCCATCGTCCGCCCACTTCCGTTGCAGGAAGGCGGCATCCCGCTGTGGATCGCCGGTGGCGGCGAGAAGGTGACGCTGAAGATCGCGGCAAAGTACGCGCAGTACACCAACTTCGACGGCACACCCGAGGGCTTCGCGCAGAAGTCCGAGATCCTGCGGAAGCACTGCGACACCGTCGGTACCGACTTCGACGCCATCACCCGCTCGGCCAACTACAACGTCGCGATCGGCACCACCGAGGCGGAGGTCGAGCAGCGGTTGCTCACCCTGAAGGACCGCCTCACCCCCCACGTCGGTGCCGACGCCGCCGAGGGTGCCCTGGGAGCCTTCCGCGGAATGCCCGGTGTGGGAACGCCGGAGCAGATCGTCGAGAAACTGTCGGGGCTGAAGGCGCAGGGCATGTCCTACGGCATCTTCTACTTCCCGGAAGCCGCGTACGACACGTCGGGCATCGAACTGTTCGAGAAGGAGGTTCTGCCCGCGCTGCGTTGATCAGCAGGCCGCCTCACCGGGCATAGAGTGGCGGGCATGTTCGTCGTCACCCTCGCCGCCGACACACTGTGGTTGAGCCCGCCGGTCGTCACCGACGTCGACGAGATCTGCGCGGCGTGCAGCGACGCGTCGATCGCCGAGTGGACGACGATGCCCGCGCCGTACACAAGCTCGGACGCCGAGCAGTTCGTGCGGCAGACGGTGCCCTCCGGGTGGGCCGATCGCAGTCCCACCTGGGCGCTGCGCGAACGCGAGGACGGTCCCGTGCTGGGGATGATCGGTCTGATGGCGCGGGACGTGACGGCGGCGGAGATCGGATACTGGCTGTCGCCGGCGGCACGGTCGCGGGGCCTCATGACGACCGCGGTGAACCTGGTGTGCGATTTCGCGTTTCGGCCGGACGGCATGGGGCTCGAACGCATCGAATGGCGCGCGTTCGTCGGCAACGTCGACTCGGCGGCGGTCGCCCGCCGGGTCGGCTTCCGGTTCGAGGGCGTCCAGCGCGCCGGACTCGTGCAGCGCGGCGTCCGGCGTGATTCCTGGGTGGCCGCCCTGCTCGCCGGCGACCCCCGGCAGCAGGCCGAAGGCTGGCCCTAGCGGCCGATCAGCGCAGGCCCTCCGGAAGGTCGTGCTCGGACACCGCGACCCGCTGGTCGGGGCTGGTCCGGATGTGCTCGGACTCGGGGATCCGGCTCTGCAGGAAATCCCACTCGACCTGATCGATGGCGTCCTCCGCGCGGGAACGCACCGTCGCGTCGCGGGTGCCCCACGCGATCGGCATCGGGCTGACCATCTCCCACATGTCGGCGTCGTTGTGGGTGCTGCGGTCGTTCAGGAGTGCGACGGACGGCACCCTGTCGCCCACCCGCTGATTCTGACCGGTCCGGATCGGAACGTTGCGGGTGACGAGGGCGTACGACGCCCGGCCCGCGGAGGGCTTCGCGACGTCGATCAGCGACAGCAGGGTGACCGCGCGGGGATGGACCTCCGAGACGACCGCAGGCACCAGCGGGCTCTTCGCGTACAACTCCTCGATGCTGCCGACTTTCTTCGGCACCCAGAACGCCACCCACACCGACGTCAGCGCGGCGATCGCCACGACGACACCGAGGATGATCGACCAGGGGTGGGCGAGCAGGATCAGACCGGCAGCGGCGGCCGCGAACAGCAGCGCCACCACGATCGCCGACACCTGCAGGCGTCGCATGTCGGCGAACGTCTGGTTGACAGACTTCGCGTAGGCCCGGTCGACGGTGAACTCGAAATGTCGCACGGCCCCAGCTTAGAGCTCCCGGTCCGGTGGCAGGCGGTCACCCGATGGCCGGGCCCAGCAGATCGTCCGCGTCGGTGATCCGGTACGCGTACCCCTGCTCGGCGAGGAAGCGCTGCCGGTGGGCGGCGTACTCGGCGTCGAGCGTGTCGCGTGCCACCACCGAGTAGAAGTGGGCCTGGCCGCCGTCGTGCTTGGGTCGCAGCAGGCGGCCCAGTCGCTGAGCCTCCTCCTGGCGGGAACCGAACGTGCCCGAAACCTGGACGGCGACAGACGCTTCCGGCAGGTCGATCGAGAAGTTCGCGACCTTGCTGACGACCAGCGTCTGGATCTCGCCCGCCCGGAAACGGTCGAACAGTTCCTCGCGCTCCTTGTTCTTGGTCGACCCCTTGATGACCGGGGCGTTCAACGCCTCACCCAGTTCGTCGAGCTGGTCGAGGTACGCGCCGATGATCAACGTCGGTGCGTCGGTATGCCGTTCCAGGATCGACTTCACCACCGCGATCTTGGTGTGCGCGGTGGAACACAGCTTGTACCGCTCGTCGGGTTCGGCGACGGCGTACGACATCCGTTCGGCGTCCGTCAGCGTCACCCGCACCTCGACGCAGTCGGCGGGCGCGATCCACCCCTGCGCCTCGATGTCCTTCCACGGTGCGTCGTACCGCTTGGGTCCGATCAGCGAGAACACGTCGCCCTCACGGCCGTCCTCGCGCACCAGGGTGGCGGTGAGGCCGAGGCGTCGACGGGACTGCAGGTCGGCGGTCATGCGGAACACCGGGGCGGGCAGGAGGTGCACCTCGTCGTAGATCACAAGACCCCAGTCGCGGGAATCGAAGAGCTCCAGATGCTTGTATTCGCCCTTGGTGCGCCGGGTGATCACCTGGTACGTGGCGATCGTGACCGGACGGATCTCCTTGCGCTCGCCCGAGTACTCGCCGATCTCCTCCTCGGTGAGCGACGTGCGCGCGATCAGCTCACGCTTCCACTGCCGTCCCGCGACCGTGTTCGTCACCAGGATCAACGTGGTGGCCTTCGCCTTGGCCATCGCCGCCGCACCGACCATCGTCTTACCCGCACCACAGGGCAGGACGACGACACCGGACCCGCCCGCCCAGAACGAGTCGGCGGCCATCTCCTGATAGTCGCGCAGGTGCCACGTGCCGTCCGCGGACCCGGGGGACGTGCCGTCGAAGTCCAGGTCGATGGCGTGCGCCTCGCCGTCCACGTACCCGGCGAGGTCCTCCGCCGGCCAGCCGACCTTGAGCAGCAACTGCTTGAGACGGCCGCGCTCGCTCGGGTGGACCACGACCGTGTCGTCGTCGACGCGCGCACCGAGCATCGGGGCGATCTTCTTGTGCCGGGTCACCTCGGTGAGGACCGCGCGGTCCAGGCTGACCAGCGTCAGACCATGGGCCGGGTTCTTCACCAGCTGCAGGCGCCCGTACCGGGCCATCGTGTCGACGATGTCGACCAGCAACGGCTGAGGCACCGCGTACCGGGAGAAGTTGACCAGCGCATCGACCACCTGCTCGGCGTCGTGTCCGGCGGCGCGCGCGTTCCACAGGGCCAGCGGGGTGATCCGGTAGGTGTGGACGTGTTCGGGCGCGCGCTCGAGTTCCGCGAACGGCGCGATCGCCTGGCGGGCGTCGTTCGCGCGTTCATGATCGACCTCCAACAGCAGGGTCTTGTCGGATTGGACGATCAACGGTCCGTCGGTCACGGAAGCCTCCTCGAAAATGCGGTGCCGGATGTAGCCAGCCTGTCCATTGTCCTGATCTGAGCGACACCGCGCCACGTCGCGGCCTCCGACGCGGCCCGATACCTGCACATCCGGGGCGGTCGGGGCCTAAATTGAGGGACAGCCGGATGGATCGACCCAGAGACGAGGCTCGCGATGACCCAGCCCCCCGACGACCCCAACCGTCCCGATCCGAACATCCCCGGCGAACCGCCGAACAACCCGCAGCAACCGTACCCGCAGGGCGGGCCGCAGCAGCCGTACCAGCAGGGCCAGTACCCCCAGCAGCCGTACCCGCAGGGGCAGTACGCCCAGCAACCCGGCCAGTACCCGCCCGGCCAGTACGGGCAGCAGCCCGGCCAGTACCCGCCGCCGAAGAAATCGCGGAAGGGGCTGTTCATCACTCTCGGCGTCGTCGCCGTCGTGATCCTCGCCGCTATCGCCGCGTTCGCTGTGTTCGCCGTGAAGAGCGCCGACAAGAATGCTCTCGACGTCGGCGACTGCCTCTTCTTCGAGTCCGCGTCGACGACCGCGGCCGACACCTCGCACGAGAAGCGGGACTGCTCCGACAGCGAGGCCACGTACGAGGTGGCGCAGAAGAACGACGGCGACGTCCAGTGCGCGGAGGACTACTTCTCGTACACCCTCGTGAGCGAGGACGAAGACGTGCAGACCACGCTCTGCCTCGTTCCGAACATGCTCGAGGACTCCTGCTACCTGCTCGAGGACGACGGCCGGATCGTGCCGTCCGACTGCACCGAGGCGCAGACCGTGAAGGTCGTCAGACGTGCGGACGGCGAGAACGACGAAACCCTGTGCAACGAGTTCGACAGCGCATTCCCCATCGCGTTCTCCGAACCCGAGCGCACGTACTGCATCGAGGTCAATCTGGGCGGCTAGCCCCAGTGAGTACTTATTAACCGCGGGACGTCAACAAGTACTCACGGGGAGTTAAATTCACGGGAATCGAGTCCGTTGAACTGCACGTTCCCCTTCGTTAGCGTTCGAGATCAATCGAAATCACTGCGCGCGGGGAAGGTGGGAACGATGGCGCGAACCCAGCCCGACACCCGGCGTGGTGCCGGCCGTTCCGGCGCCAGCGCGGGCACGGTGCTGCGCACCGTCCTCGACCGTGGGCCGATCGCGCGCAGCACGATCGCGCGGGGCACCGGGCTCTCACCCGCGACGGTGACCACCGCCAGTGCGCAACTCGTCGAACGCGGCCTGCTGCGGGAACTGCCGGAGATCTCGGGTCCCACCGGTCTGGGACGGCCACACGTCCCGGTGGACCTCGACGACACCCGCTTCGTCGTCTACGGCATCCACCTGGCGATGACCCACGTGACCACCGCGTTGCTCGACCTGCGTGGGCAGGTGGTGGCCCGATCCCGTGATCCACATTTCGGGCTCGGACCGGCCGAGATCCTGCGGAACGCCGTGACGACCCTCGAGGCGCTGGCCGCCCGGCACGGTGACGTGTCTGTCCCGATCGGCGTCGGTTTCGCGGCCGGCGGCTGGATCGACTCGGAATCGGGTGTGGTGCGTGAGCATCCGATCCCCGGGTGGAACGGATACCCGGTCCGGGCGGATCTCGAGCACCGCACGGGTCTGGACGTCCGGATGGATTCGCACGCGCGGGCCCTCATCGACGCGGAGGTGTTGTTCGGGGAGCCGAGGGCGCGAGACAGTGTGGTGCAGCTCTTCGTCGGGAACGTGGTGGACGCCGCGTTCGCGACCGGAGGCGTGGTCCACCACGGCCCGCGCGCGGCGGCAGGCGCGGTGGCGCACGTGCCCGTCGAGAACAGTGTCGAGGAGTGCGCCTGCGGGCGTACCGGATGCGTGCAGGCCACCCTGTCGGATCGGGTGCTGGTGCGCAGGGCGATGCAGCTCGGCACCATCGAGCGGCCGATCTTCGGCGACCTTCTCGACGCGGGTCGACGTCGGCAGCCGGCGGCACTGGCACTGTTCGAGGAACGGGCGCACGGCGTCGGGGTGGTGGCAGCCCGGCTGCTCGATCTGTTCAATCCGGAGGTCCTGATCGTCTGCGACCAAGGCGTGAGCCAGATTCCGGGTACTCTCGACACGGTTCGGCGAGCAGTCGGGGAGTCGTCGGCGACGTGTGACGACCCGTCGCAGTCGGTGTTGTCCACCAGTTTCCCCGGGCGGGCACTGCCGGTATCCGCCGGTTCCGTGATCCTCGCGGAGCTCTACCGGGCGCCTCTCACCAGCTTCGTGCGGCCGTTGGCCGGCATATCGTGACATGTATCACACATCCGGAGTTAATTCGGTGGGAAGCAATGTTGACGTCTATTACGCTGGATCGCAAGGATATTGGTGTGAACACCACCATGGCGGACAGTGTGCGTACAACCTCGTGTCGCTCCGAGTCCTGTTGTCGCCGCACGCGACCGGGTCGCATCTGACGTCTCCGCGCTGACTTCGGCGGACGCTCGAAATACCTTTCCGTTCTTCCTTTCTCGCTCCTCTGTGGCACTCGACGAACTGTCCGATGTGCCCGACCGGAGATCACATCCTTCGAAGGATCAATCATGTCCAGTTCACTCGTGTCTTCCGCCGGGTATCGGCGCCTCACGCGCGCCGCCTTCGCCGGCGTCGTGGCGCTCGGGCTCGCGTCCTGCTCGTCCGGTCCCTCCGGCGGGTTGTCTCTCGATGATGCTGTACCCGATCAGGTTCCGGACGGAACCTCGCTCAGCGTGTCGATAAAGACCACCCGGCTTCAACTCGAGGCGACCGACCAGCTCGCGGACCTCCCGTTCACCGTGTCGGACTGGCCGGACGTCAGTGCCGGTCCCGACGTGATCCAGGCCTTCCGGGGCAACGCGGTCGATCTGGCCACCAACGCCGCGATCCCGCCGATCCAGGCGCACGCCACCGGGCTCGACGCGAAGATCGTCGCGGTCCGGGAGAAGGAACAGCCGCAGTACCTGCTGGCCACCGCTCCCGGCTCGGACATCACGGAACTGCCGGACCTGCGGGGCAAAAAGATCGCGTTCTCACCCGGGCAGGCGCAGGGTGTCGTGATCCTGCGAACGCTGAAGGCACAGGGTCTGACCACCAAGGACGTCCAGCTCGTCGAGCTCCCCAGCCCGCAGTTCCTCACCGCGCTGCAGTCGAAGCAAGTGGACATCGCGCCGCTGTCGGAGCCGACGGTGACGAAGTACCTGAACCAGTACGGGCCGGACGGAGCCAAGGCGCTGGCTACCGACGCCGTGGACGCGCTCACCGTGCTCTGGGCACCGGTGGAAGTCCTCCAGGACCCGGCCAAGGCCGCGGCGATCAAGGCGTTCATTCCGTTCTGGGCTCGCGGGGAGGTCTGGGCGTGGGAGAACCAGGACGCCTGGATCCAGAAGTACTACGTGGAGAGCGAACAGGTATCGGCCGAGGACGGTAAGCGCATCGTCGCCTCCGTCGGGCAGCGTCCGGTCTACCCGGCCAACTGGGACGCCGCCGTCGAATGGACGCAGGACACCGTCCAATTGCTGTCCGATGCAGGGTACTTCAGTGAGTTCGATGCCGACGAGTTGTTCGACCGGCGATTCGAGACGATCGCCGCCGACGCTGTTCCGGCCGAGTACCGGGGCGGTGTGCAGCGATGACCAGCACTCTCTCCGCGCCCGCACCGGCACGCAGTGTCGCCCCCGAGGCCCCGAGGCTCGGCGTCGCCGATCGGCAGATCCGCCGACTCGGGCTGCGCAAGGCGTTTCCGTTCTCCCGGCTGGCCGGTGTCCTGCTCCTCCTCGCGGTGTGGGCAGTGGGAAGTCTCACCGGCTTCATCGACGCACGAAAGCTGTCCGCGCCGTGGACCGTGGTCACCACGGCCGTCGAGCTGATCTCCACCGGCATCCTGCAGGAACACGTCCTCGCGTCGTTGAGCCGTGCCGCCATCGGTTTCGCGTTCGGTGTGGTGATCGGGACGGCCCTGGCCGTCGTCGCCGGTCTGACGCGTTCCGGTGACGCCCTGATCGACGGGCCGATCCAGCTCAAACGCGCCATCCCGACGCTCGGCCTCATCCCGCTGCTGATCCTCTGGCTCGGCATCGGCGAGACGTTCAAGATCGTGATCATCGCGCTCGGTGTCGTCGTCCACATGTACATCCAGACGCACAATTCGTTGACGTCGATCGACAACCGGTACGTCGAACTCGCCGAGGTCCTCGGGTTGTCCCGGGCCACGTTCATCCGCAAGGTCGTACTGCCGGGTGCGATGCCGGGATTCTTTCTGGGACTGCGCCTCTCGGTCACCGGCGCCTGGCTCACCCTCATCGTCGTCGAGGGAATCAACGCGGTGACCGGTTTGGGAAAGATGATGTACAACGCGCAGAACTACGGACAGTCCGACGTGATTCTCGTGGGGCTCGCGGTCTACGGCATCTTCGGTCTCCTGTCCGACTCCGTCCTCCGCTACATCGAAAGGCGGTCCCTGTCATGGCGCAAGACGCTCGCCGGCTAGAACCCGCCGCCGTGCAGGTGCGATCCCTCGTCCGCGGATTCGGCGACAAGACCGTCCTCGACCGCCTGGACCTCGACATTCCCGAAGGCCAGTTCGTGGCCCTGCTCGGAAAGAGCGGGTCCGGCAAGAGCACGCTGCTCCGCGCGCTCGCCGGCCTCGACTACGACGTCGAGGGCCGCGGCGGAACCCTCACCGTGCCCGAGGAGGTGTCGGTGGCATTCCAGGACTCACGGCTGCTGCCGTGGCTGAAGGTGCTGGACAACGTGACGCTCGGACTGGGCCGCACCGGCACGAGCAGGGGAGCGGCGGCGCTCGCGGAGGTCGGGCTCGCGGGCCGGGAGAAGGCGTGGCCCAGCGAACTGTCCGGCGGTGAACAGCAACGGGTGGCGCTGGCCCGAGCGTTGGTCCGCGAGCCCCGACTGTTCCTGGCCGACGAGCCCTTCGGCGCTCTCGACGCGCTGACCCGGATCAAGATGCACGCCCTCCTACAGGAGTTGATCCGTCGCCACCGCCCGACCGTCCTGCTCGTCACACACGACGTCGACGAAGCGATCGCGCTCGCCGACCGGGTACTCGTTCTCGATCGCGGGCAGATCGTCGTCGACGAGATCATCGACATCCCGAAGCCGAGAGCGCTCGGCGACAGCAAGTTCCACGAGTTTCGCACCACGCTGCTCGGCGCCCTCGGCGTCGAGGTAGCGGCACAGTAAGGGAGTTTCACCATGAGTTCGTCACCCCAGCGCCGGCTGCATCTCAACGCATTCCTGATGGCGATCGGACACCACGAGGCCGCCTGGCGCCTACCCGAGAGCGATCCGAACGCCAATCTCGATATCAAGCACTACATTTCGTTGGCGCAGACCGCCGAACGCGGAAAGTTCGACTCGGTGTTCCTCGCCGACAGCCCGGTGCTGTTCAGCAATCCGGAACGCAGGCCGAGCGGCAAGCTGGAGCCGACGATCATCCTGACGGCGATCTCCGCGGCCACCGAGAAGATCGGCCTGATCGCGACCGCGTCGACCAGCTACAACGAGCCGTACAACCTGGCGCGGCGGTTCGCGTCCCTCGACTTCGTCAGCGGTGGACGCGCCGGCTGGAACATCGTCACCACGGCCGGCGCCGATGCGGCACAGAACTTCGGTCTCGACGACACCCCCGCGCACCGGAGCCGGTACGAGCGGGCAGCGGAATTCGTGGAGGTGTCCACCAAGCTGTGGGACAGCTGGGAGGACGACGCCATCGTCGCGGACAAGGACGTCGCGATCCATGCCGACTCCGCCAAGGTGCACGTCATCGAACACGAGGGCCGGTTCTTCAAGGTGCGGGGACCCCTCAACGTGCCGCGGTCGCCGCAGGGATATCCGCTGCTCGTGCAGGCCGGGTCGTCCGAGGACGGGAAGGATTTCGCCGCCAGGTACTCGGAGGCCATCTTCACCGCCCAACCCACCCTCGACGAGGGGAAGGCGTTCTACGCGGACGTCAAGGACCGTGTCGCGAAAGTGGGCCGGGACCCCGAGCAGGTGCTGATCCTGCCCGGCATCGTGCCGGTCATCGCTGACACCGAAGAGGAGGCCCGCGAACTCGAGGCGGAACTGGAGAGGTTGATCTCGCCGGAATACGCCCGCAAGCAGCTGGCGCAGCGGTTCAATCTCGAACCGGAGCAGCTCCCGCTCGACGAGGAACTTCCCGAGGACTTGCCGTCCGAGGACGAGATCGAGGGTGCGAAGAGCCGGTACACGCTGATCGTGGACCTCGCCCGCCGCGAGAAGCTCACCGTCCGGCAGCTGATCGGGCGACTCGGTGGTGGTCGCGGTCACCGCACGTTCGCGGGCACCCCGCTCCAGGTGGCCGACACGATCGAATACTGGTTCAAAAACGGCGCCGCCGACGGATTCAACATCATGCCCGCGGTCCTTCCGTCCGGGCTGGAGAAGTTCGTCGACTCCGTGGTTCCGATTCTGCAGGAACGCGGACTCTTCCGCACCGACTACACCGAGTCCACACTGCGCGGGCACTACGGATTGCCGCGGCCCGCCAATCAGTTTGCGGTCGAGAAGGATTCCACGCTGGTGTCTGCGCAGTGACGACGGAAGTTTCGGGGGAGAACGTCGGCTGGCTGCGGTACCTGTTCGGGTACTGTCTGCGCCAACGCCGCAATCTCGTTCTCGCGTACGGGGCGGCGGCGGTGGCGGCCGCCGCCACCGCCACCATCCCGCTGGCCGTCCGGCACGTGATCGACAACGCCGCGGTCGACACGAATCATGCACTGGCGCCGTGGATCGCGGTGCTCATCGCCCTCGCATCGCTCCGTTTCGCCGCCGCGTACACGCGTCGGTACCGCTCCGGGCAGCTGTCCCTCGGAGTGCAGTACGACCTGCGGGGCGACGCCTTCCGGTCCCTGCTGCGGCTGGACGGCGTCAAGCAGGACGGACTGCAGACCGGGCAGGTGGTCAGCCGGTCGATCTCGGATATCACGCTGATCCAGATGCTCCTGCAGTTACTGCCGCACATGGCAGGGAACCTGCTGATGTTCGCGATCTCCCTGGCCGTGATGGCCGTGCTGTCGCCGATCCTCACCCTGGTCGCTCTCGTCGTCCTGCCTGCGTTGTGGTTCATCTCGATGCGCAGCCGCGTCGACCTGTTCCCCGCCAACTGGCATGCCCAGGAACAGGCGGCGATCGTGGCCGGGGGAGTCGAAGCCGCCGTCACGGGGGTGCGCGTCGTCAAGGGATTCGGCCAGGAAGACCGCGAACTCGAAGACCTCGAGAAGCGGGCAGGGGACCTCTTCCGTTCCCGGCTGCGCGTCGCACGGCTGACCAGCCGGTACAACCCTGCACTGCAGGCGGTCCCGATGCTCGGGCAGGCGCTCGTCCTGGCACTCGGAGGATGGCTGGCGCTGCACGGCACGCTGTCGCTCGGCACGTTCGTCGCCTTCACCACGTATCTGGCGTCGTTCGCCTCGCCCGTGCGTCAGCTCGCCACGCTGCTGACCGTGAGCCAACAGGGCCGGGCCAGCGTCGAGCGTGTCCGCGAGGTGATCGACAACGCCCCGGCCGTCACGACCCCACCCGGCGCCGTGGACTTGCCGGGCGGGCCCCTCGAAGTGGTGTTCGACGACGTGGCGTTCGGATACGACCCGTCGAATCGCCTCCTCGACGGACTGTCCCTGCGGATCGCACCCGGGGAGACGGTGGCGGTGGTCGGCGCCGCCGGATCGGGGAAATCGACTCTGGCCATGCTCGTTCCGCGGTTGTACGACGTCGACGCGGGTGCGGTCACCGTCGGGGGGATCGACACCCGTCGGCTGTCGCTCGGCTCGCTGCGCTCCGCGCTCGGCGTCGTCTTCGAAGACAGCTACCTCATGTCCGAAACCATCCGCGCCAACGTGTCCTACGGCCGGCCGGATGCCGACGAGGCACTGGTGCGTGAGGCGCTCCGCGTGGTGCAGGCGGAGGAATTCGTCGACGCACTGCCGGACGGCCTCGACACCGTCGTGGGGGAGCAGGGGGTGACGTTGTCGGGTGGGCAGCGGCAGCGGATCGCCCTCGCCCGGGCATTGGTGACCGATCCGCGGATCCTGGTGCTCGACGACGCGACATCGGCGGTCGACGCCCGCGTCGAGGCCGCCATCCACCACGAACTGAGCGTCGCGACCAGCGAGCGGACCACGCTGATCATTGCGCATCGCCGGTCGACGCTCGCGTTGGCCGACCGCATCGCGGTCCTGGCGCACGGGCGCATCGTCGATGTGGGCACGAGTGCCGAACTCGACGAAAGGTGCCCCCTGTTCCGCGCCCTGCTGTCGAGCGCGGACGACGTGACCGCTCCGGACAGGTCGAACGAGCCGCCGGACGTCGACGGTGTCACCGCCGAACTGTGGCGCCGGGAAGACGGCGACGAGGCATCCGGGGTGTTCGATGCCAGAGCCGCAGCGGCTTTCGCGACCGCGGCCGCGGGTGCCAGTGGACCCTCACGCGGAGGCGCGTCGGGCGGAATCCTCTCGTCGGCGCCGCCCAGCCCCGAAGTCATGGCTCGGCTCGACGACCTGCCGCCACTCACGGGAGATCCCGACGTCGCCGCGGACGAGGCCCGGGCCGCCGACCCGGCGTTCGGACTCCGCTCACTGCTGCGGCCGCTCCTCCTGCCGCTGGTCGCCGGCTTGGCGCTCGTCGGGCTGGACGCCGTCGCGCAGATCGCGGTGCCGGTCCTCGTCCGTACCGGGGTGGATCGGGGAGTGCTGCAAGGCGCCCGCGACCTGCTGCTGCTCGCGGCGGCCGCGACCATTCTGGTGGTGCTGCTGGACTGGGCCGTCAACATCGCCCAGGCGCGGGTGACCGGGCGGACAGGCGAACGGCTGCTGTACACGTTGCGGGTCAAGACGTTCGCGCAGCTGCAGCGGCTCGGGTTGCAGTACTACGAGCGAGAACTGGCAGGCCGGATCATGACACGCATGACCACCGATGTCGACAGCCTGTCCAACTTCCTGCAGACAGGTCTGGCGACGGCGGTGGTGAGCGCGCTGACGATCTCCGGTGTGCTGGTGGCACTCCTGGTGATCGACGCGGAACTGGCCCTCGTGCTGGTCCTCGTGGTGCCCGTCCTCGTCGCGGCCACGGTGGTGTTCCGCCGAAAGTCCGTGCCCGCCTATGCCGAGGCCCGCGATCGCGTCGGGATCGTCAACGCCTACCTGCAGGAGAACGTGACGAATATCCGCGTCACCCAGGCATTTCGGCGCGAGAACTACAACGCGGCCCAGTTCGCCCGTCGGGCCTGGGACTTCCGTGAGTCGCGGCTACGGGCTCAGCGGTACATGGCCCTGTACTTTCCGTTCGTCGAGTTCCTGTCGGTGGTCGCGACCGGGCTGGTGCTCGCGGCAGGGACGGCGCGGATCCACGGCGGAACCCTCACCGTCGGCACCCTGATCGCCTTCGTGCTCTACGTCGAACTGTTCTTCGCTCCCGTACAACAGCTTTCACAGGTGTTCGACGGCTACCAGCAGGCCGTGATCGGACTCGGTCGACTGCGGGGGCTGATGAGGACGCCGACCACCACGCCGCAGGCAGGCGATCCGATCGTCCTCGACCGCCTCCAGGGCGGCATCGTGTTCGACGAGGTCCACTTCGCGTACGAATCCGGCAAGGGAGAGGCGCTGCGGGGAATCGCGCTTCGCATCGAACCGGGCGAGACGGTCGCCCTCGTCGGTCAGACCGGCGCGGGCAAGTCGACCGTGCTCAAGCTGCTCGCTCGGTTCTACGACCCCACGCAGGGTGCGGTACGCGTCGACGGCATCGACACCCGGTCGCTCGACCTCGCGTCGTTCCGGCAGCGACTCGGTGTCGTTCCGCAGGAGCCGCACCTGTTCGGCGCCACCGTCCGCGACGCCGTCGCCTACGGGCGCCCGGATGCGACCGACGCGGAGGTCGAGGCCGCCAGCCGTGCCGTCGGTGCCCACGAGATGGTGTCCGGGCTCGCCCTCGGATACCTGCAGCCGATCGGGGAGCACGGGCGCAACCTGTCGGCCGGACAACGCCAGTTGCTGGCACTCGCCCGCGCCGAACTGGTGGACCCCGACATCCTGTTGCTGGACGAGGCCACGGCGTCACTGGACCTGGCCACCGAGGACCGCGTCCGGCTCGCGACCGAGAACCTGTCCCGGCGGCGCACCACCGTCGTCGTGGCGCACCGATTGAGCACCGCGGCGCGAGCCGACCGGGTGGTGGTCCTCGACGGCGGGCAGGTCGCGGAAGTCGGAACACACGACGAGCTGCTCGACCGGGGTGGTGTCTACCGGGAACTCTGGTACGCCTATGCGGCTTCGCCGCCCGTGAGTACTTATCAACCGCCGGGGGGCTGTTTCAAATTTCCGGGTCGGGGTGTCCGCGTGCCGCGGCGCCCCGACCTGATGTTTCTTGGATAATGTGTTGGTGGCCAAGGGGTATCGACCGGTGAATCGTGATCAGCAGTTTTTGTTGCCACCGGACATGCGGGAGTGGGTGCCGCCCACGCATCCGGTGTGGACGGTGATCGAGATCGTCGACACCCATCTCGACACCAGCGCCTTTCACGGCTCTCGCCGCACCGGAGGCGCCGGGCGCGCCGGGTACGACCCGGACATGCTGGTGACCCTGCTGATCTGGGCGTGGTCGCGGGGGGTGCGGTCGTCGCGGCAGATCGAGCGGGCCTGCTCGGAGGTGGTGTCCTACCGGGTGATCTGCGCCGGCGACACCCCCGATCACGTGACGATCTCACGGTTCCGCAAGGACAACCACACCGCCTGCGAGGCCCTGTTCACGCAGGTCCTGATCCTGGCCGCACGGTTGGGTCTGGGCCGACTCGAGACGATCGCGTTGGACGGGGTGAAGATCGCCTCGAACGCATCGAAGGACGCCAACCGCACCGAGGACGGGCTGCGCCGGGCAGCCGAGGCCGAGGCCGCGCGGATCGCCGCCGCCGCGGTGGCCGCGCACGCCGCCACCGATGACGCCGAGGACGACCTCTACGGCGAGGACGATTCGGGCCCGGGACAGGTGCCGGCGGAGTTGGCCGATCCCAGCACCCGCTCGGCCCGGATCGCCGAGGCATTGGCCCAGCTCGACGCGGAGAAGGACGCCGAACAGTGCGAGCGGGAGGGGAAAGCACAGGACTATCTGGCCCGGCTCGACGCGGGCCAGACGGTGATGGGCCGGGTGCCGGTCGGGGCCGAGGTCGCCGCCGCCGAGCGGCGTCTGGCCGAGGCGGTCGCCGCCCAGCAGGCGGTGATCGAGCGGTTCCAGGGTGGCACCGCGGCCGGGGGCGGGGGCACCCGGTTCGCACCGAAGCCGGTCGACGAGCACCACCTGGTCCGGCGCCGGCGCACCGAACTCGACACCGCCCTCCGCAAACAGGGTGAGCGCGCCGCCGCCGCCGGGCAGCGGCGCCGCAACACCACCGACCCCGACTCGCGGTTGCAGCCGCTGCGCGGCGGCGGCTGGGTGCAGGGCTACAACTGCCAGGCCTTCACCAGCGAGGACGGGTTGATCCTGGCCACCGGGGTCGGGACCGGCCCGGCGGACTACGACTATTTCCCCGAGATGGTCGACAAGGCCGGGGCGGCCGCGCACCTGATCGACGCCACCCGACGTGGGAAGGAACCGACCGGCACGAGCCCGGAGGAGCTGATCGGGGTGATGCTCTTCGACGCCGGCTACTGCTCCCGCGAGAACCTCACCGCGCCGGGCCCGGACCGGTTGATCGCCACCGGCAAATCCCGTCACCTCGAGGCCGCCGCCACCGCTGATCCGGTCACCGGACCGCCACCGCCGCAAGCGGATCCGATCCAGGCCATGACCCACCGGCTGCGCACCGAGGCCGGTATCGCCACCTACCGCAAACGCTCACCCATCGCCGAAACCGTGTTCGGGCACGCCAAACACAACCTCGGATTCCGCCGCTTCACCAGCCGCGGCCTCGACCGCGCCCGCAGCGAATGGGCGTTCCACGCCACCGTGCACAACCTCGGCAAGATCCTCACCCACCTGACCGGAGGCACCCCGCTCCCGGCCACCCCCTGACCCGGCGGGGGCCACCCCGCACCGGCACCCACCGCGGCACGAGACACCCGCACCCGGACCGCCCTCACTCAATTCCGCAACAGCCCCCCGGACGTTAATAAGTACTCACGGGGCCGGAGGCCATGCTCAGGCGCCGATCGACGCCTTCATCATCGGCAGCATGGCCCACAGCTGGTCCTGCCAGTAGCCCCAGCTGTGGGTTCCCGTCGCCGGAAAGTCGTAGTGCGCGCCGATGCCGAGGGTGTCGAGCCGCACCTGGAAGGCACGGTTCTGGGCCAGCGCGATCGCCTCGAGGCCCATGCCGGTTCCGACGTTGAAGACGTCGATGGCGGACTGCGGCTGATCGTGCGGGCCGGGGAGGCCTGCGCCCGCCGAGATCCACATCGGAAGCCCGCGGAGCAGCGGGGCGGCGACGAACGGATCGTTGCGGAGCCACGCCGGATCCCACGGCGGACCCCACATGCAGTCGGAGTTGTAGCCGCCGGAGTCGAGCATCGCCAACCGAATCGCCTCACGCATGCCCGGCGCCGACAGGTTCAGATACCCCGACATCGACCCGGCGAACGTGAACTGGTTCCGGTGGTAGGCGGCGAGGATCAACGCCGCGTTGCCGCCCATCGACAGTCCGGCGATCGCGTTGCTGGTGCGGCTGATGCCGTAATTGTTCGCCAGGAAGTCGGGCAGGTTCTGGGTGAGGAACGACTCCCACTTGTACGTGTAGGGCTGACCGTTGGTGTTGCTGGGCGCGTACCAGTCCGTGTAGAAGCTGGACTGTCCGCCGACCGGTTCGACGACGGTGATCCCGTGGTCGGACAGCCACGCGGCGTTGGTCTCGTGCTCCCACCCGCTGACGTCGTTGGTCGCGCGGAGGCCGTCGAGGAGATAGAGGGCCTTGTTGCTGCCGTTGTTCGCGAGCCACATCCGCACCTTGATCTGCCCGACCCCGCCGGGTGCGTCGACCCAGTGCTCACGCAGACGGCTGTACGGGTCCGCGGAGGCCGTCCCGCCGCCGACGAGGACGAACGCCAGCGGCAGGATCACCACGGCAATCATGAGCCGGACGACGCCTTTTATCCAACTTTGTGACGGCTTCGTTGCTGTGACAATCACGGTTCTGCCTCCTGGTAGTCGTCCCCGGCCAGGTACATATCAGCATCACGTTATTGCGCGCCCCGAAATTCCTCGGCGTTTGCGCAGAATCGTTATCTGACCCGTGAGTAGTTGTTAACCGCCCGTGGTTAACAAGTACTCACGGGTCAGTCGACGCGGGCGACGGACGTGATGCGGTGAAGGGTGAACCGCCGGACCGCGCCGCTCGCCGGGTCGAACGCGTCGAGTTGACCGCCGCCGACGCTCACGGGATCGACGATGCGGTGCGTCGCCACGCCCTGCGCGTCGACATAACCGATGGTCACGCTGGTGCGTTCCCGCGCCGCCGCGTTGAGCAGGGCGATGGTCGCGGCGCTGCTGGCCCGCGACCCGTCGGAGCGGATGCTGCCGGATCCCCGGGCCGACGCGGCCAGGTCGCCCGCGCGGAGGGTCCGGACGACCGCGTCGAGTTGGGCGTCCGTGGCGACGGCCGGGGTGCGGCCGGCGGGAGCCTTGCGCCGGGTCACGACCCGGGCGCCGCGGGGACGCAGGTCGACCAGGGCTCCGGACGAGTCCTCGCCTGCGGGCGCGAAACCGGCCGCCCGCAGTTCGCCCAGAACTTCCCGCAGCGGTGCCTGCGACACCGCAACCGTCGGAGCCAACGCGCGCAGGGCCAAAGTTGCAGCCACCGGCGACGCCAGGACCTCCGCGAGCAGGGTGGGGTCCTCGCAGCGGACGAACGACGCCGCGACCCCCGCCCGGAGCCGCCCGTGCCGCCTCGCGACGTCGTCGATCAGATACGACAGCGACTGCGGGACGGGTGTGCGCGACCGGGTCGCGAAGAGGCTGTGCAGTTCGGCCGCCGTCATCCCGACGTCGAGGGCACGCCGGACGCTGTCCTCGCTGATCCGGTACATCGACGCCGCACCGGCGGACTCGATGTCCGCGACCAGGGTGATCTGCTCCAGCAGGTCCGGAGTCAGCGGGCCGGGGGCGACGACGGTGAGGTCGGCCTGGACGAGGACGTGGTCGACGGGTTCGGGCAGCGACGCGTGCATCTCGGCCTCGGCGTCGCCGCCGTGGAGCAGTGCGCGTCCGGGTGAGCTGAGCGCTCCGCGGGCGACGAGTCCGAGCGTCGCGGCCTCGTCGAGGGTGCGTTCGACCGCGTGGACCCGCAACCGGGCACCCCAGCGGGGGCGGCGCCACGCCAGCAGTCGGCTGACCTCCGCCGGATCCGCCGAGTGGCCGCTGCCCAGTTCCGCCAGCAGTCCCAGGATCGCCTGCCGGTCGCGCGGCGCGGACGGCGCGCGCACCTCCTCGGACAGCGCGGCGACCGGTTTGTCGTTGGCATCGCGCATGCCGATGAACCACGCCATGCGCGGAAGTTCCAGCCACGCGGCGGCCAGAGCGTGCCACCGCCGGGCGACCGGCGCGGTGAGCCAGTTGTCGACCGCGGTGGTCGGGGCCCAGTAGTTCTCCCCGCTGTCGGACGTCGGCGCCGGATCCGGGGTGCCGCTCGCGATCAGTCCCGCAGCGGAGAGCAGTTCGACGAGCAGGCTCAGCCGGTTCTCGTCGATGCCGGACGTCTTGGCGATCCGGCGCAGTTCGCGGACACCGAGCCCACCTGCCCGCAGGGCGGGCGCCGGGATCTCGCCGAGAGCCTTGACGACGTCCTCGCAGTGGCGAACCAGTTCCAGCGCCTCACCTGCCGCGGCGGCGTTGATGTCGGTCGGCTTGTGCTTGCGGCCCGTGACGGTGGGAGCGGCCAGCGACGTGGGGTCGAAGACGGCCTCCCCGCGCAGGACCTGCCGCACCTGATAGGGCAGTTCGACGGTTTCGTCGTCGATCCACCGCAGCAGCCCGGCGGCGAGGAGTCGCTGCACGGGACGGTCGGGGGGTGTTCCCGGGGCCGCGTCCCGGGTGCGTCCGATCGAACTCGACTTCGACAGGGTCTCCAGGATGTCCCGCTCGACGCTCTGCAGTCCGGCCAGCGCGGCCGTGATGCCGGGTTCGTCCAGCGTCTCGTCGGGTTCGGCGCTGCGTCCGACCCGCCACGGGATGGTGGCCACGACAGCGGGAACGATGCGCAGCGACGTCTTGTCCCCCCAGACGATCCCCACGGACCGCAGGCCGTCCAGCGTGGCGTCGACGGTCTTCTTCGTCGCCCGCGACCCCACTGCGTCCTGCAGCGTGGCCCGCGGCACGGCGACCTCGTCGGCCCGTTCGAGCGCCAGGAGTTCGAGGATGCCGAAGTCCAGCGACGTCAGGTTGTCGGCCGCGCGGGCCACCGATGCCCGCTGTTCGGCGCGGCCGGCGAGGACGACGATCGTGGCAGGCGGTGGAACCGCCAGGTCGGGGCGCTTGCGGAGCAGATCCGTCAGTTCGGCGTCGCTGCGCGCGGCCAGCCAGTCCGCGAGGGTCGCGGCTCCGCGCGGGGAGGCAGCGGTGCCGTTGGTGCTCGCGGTGGCGTCGTCGGTGTCGGTCATCGACTATCAGATTAGAGACCTGGGCTGTACGTCGCCGAATGCTCCTGTCAAAATGGCACCGTGGCTAACAATTCGAAGAAGCAGTACGTGGATCCAGGGTGGCCCGAAACCGCCGATGGAGATAGCGCCGTGACCGAACTGTCGTCGAGCCGTGCGGGCGGATTGTCCCCGTTCGGCGAGGACACCGAGTTCCCGCTGCCGGCGGACTCGCTGCCGTACGCGCATCCGCACACCGTGATCAACCGCTGACCCGACGACACAAGAGGGGCCCTGCACCGGATCGGTGCAGGGCCCTCTTCTGTGAGTCGCGGGGGATTACTGCGGGAGCAGTCCCTTGTTCGCGTCGATGAGCTGCAGGATCTGGGGATCGATCGCGATGCCCTGAGCCTTGACGGCCTCGATCGCGTTGTCGACGGCACCGGCGTACTGCGACGTGCCGTTGGTGCTGGGGACGCCGCCCGTGAGGTCGGGGAGTGCCGGCGCCGCGGGGGCCTCGGGCACGGTTGCGGGGGCGGTGCGCTGGGTGGGTGCGCTGCTCAGGCCGAGGCTCGAGGAGCAGGACGGCCATGCGCCCCAGCCCTGGGAGTCGAGGACCTTCTCGGCGACGACGATCTGCTCTTCACGCGAGGCCTGGTTGGCGGTGGCCGCGTACTGGGTTCCACCGTGTGCGTTCCAGGTGCTCGGGGAGAACTGGAGTCCGCCCTGGAAGCCGTTTCCGGTGTTGATTCCCCAGTTTCCGCCGGACTCGCACTGCGCGAGGCGGTCCCAGTCGGAGTCGGGTGCCGCGTTCGCGGTGCCCGAGAAGGCTGCTCCGGCGACGCCCATGATGGCGCCGGTGACGGCGACCTTGGCGACGGTGCGGCCGGTGTTGGTGGGCTTGCGATGGCGTCCGCTCATAGTGGTCGAGATCCTCTCCACACGCGCCTGCGAGGTCAGCTGTCGGGTTCGGGCTGAGAGGTCGCCCGGCCTCGCCTCTCCTGGCTGGAGAGGGTCTGGCTTCACCCCAAGATCCGAGTGTGCGAAGCACATTCGGGCCGGTGTCCGTCTGAGAACTTGCGTTCCCTGGAGGACTTTGGGTCCCCCGTCCTCGTCCCTGGAATGCTTCGTCGGGACTCCGGTACCCGCGGGACGAGGTTTGGCGCGGCGGGCCGGATGTGACCGATGTTTCCTCGGCCGGTGACGACGGTAACGGGCCGAGGCCGCAGTGTCACCATTTGATAACGCGGAGTGTCTTCGCCTGTTGCGGGGCCTCATTGGGCGCGCAGGGACTCTTCCCAGCTAGTGGCGACGAGACGTGCGTATCGCCGAGCCGTTGCCCTTCCGTTACCGGGCCGTTATGTGAGGAAGCTCACATCACTGGGGAGCGTCGACGATGTCCTTGCCGAGGGGCATGAGCGAGATGGGGATCATCTTGAGATTTGCGACCGCGAGCGGAATCCCGATGATCGTGATCGCCATGGCGATTGCCGTCACGACGTGCCCGATCGCGAGCCACAGACCGGCGATGACGAACCAGATGACGTTGCCGATCAGCGAGGCGACACCGGCCGTCGGCTTGTCGATGACGGTCTTCCCGAACGGCCACAGCGCGTAGACGCCGACCCGGAACGACGCGATGCCGAACGGGATCGTGATGATCAGGATGCAGCACAGGATTCCGGCGACGAAGTACCCCAGCGCCAGCCACAGACCGCCGAAGATCAGCCAGATGATGTTGAGCAGAATTCTCATGATCGTCCCATCGGTCGGTGGTCGGGTGTGTCAGCGCGAGCGTCTGCCCTGTCTGAGCGCCGCGACGATTCCGAGGAGGAAGCCGATCGGGCACGCGAGGGCGATGAGATAGAGAACGAGGCCCGGTTCGGAATCGGAGAGCACCGGGGTCAGGAAGATCGCCACGATCGCGACGAAGCCGATCGCGAAGAGGGCGAGTGCGACGCGCAGGAGTCCGTCGCTCCTCCGGGGTGTGTGAGGAGTGCTCGGAGGAGTCGGTTCGT
This sequence comes from Rhodococcus jostii RHA1, assembly GCF_000014565.1. Classification (NCBI taxonomy): domain Bacteria; kingdom Bacillati; phylum Actinomycetota; class Actinomycetes; order Mycobacteriales; family Nocardiaceae; genus Rhodococcus; species Rhodococcus jostii. Next base: position 5,242,566 of record NC_008268.1, read on the forward strand.
GGGCCACACCAGCAACGATAGTGCCTGGAAACCCGGATGTCGGAGGGGGTCTCTGCAAGGTAGACTGTGGGCACTGCGCGTCCCGCACCAGAGGTGGGGCGCGCTGTTTTGCATACCAAGTGCAACCAACTGCACTCCAAGTGATGAGCGGGTGAACGCGGTGCCGACCGGCAAGGTGAAGTGGTACGACGTCGAAAAGGGCTTCGGCTTTCTGTCGCAGGAGGAGGGGGAGGACGTCTACGTGCGTTCGTCCGCTCTTCCCGAGGGCGTCGAGGGCCTCAAGGCCGGCCAGCGCGTCGAGTTCGGCATGGCCGCCGGTCGACGCGGCCCCCAGGCTCTGAGCCTGAAGGTGCTCGACCCGGCGCCGTCGCTGCGTCAAAACGCCGCGCGCAAGGAGCCGTCCGCCAAGAAGCACACGCCGGACGAACTCCACGGCATGGTCGAGGACATGATCACGCTGCTCGAGGCGAAGGTCCAGCCCGATCTGCGCAAGGGCAAGTACCCCGACCGCAAGACCGCCCAGCGCATCTCCGAGGTGGTCCGCGCCGTCGCGCGCGAGCTCGACAGCTGATTCGACGGACAACGAAAAGGCCCCTGCGCTCCGGCGCAGGGGCCTTCTTCGTGTGTCGTGCTAGGCGGTCTTGATCGACCAGGCTGCCCGGGCCTTCGTGAGCCCCTGCTCGTCGATGACGGCGGACGGCAGCTGGATCTCGACGCCTGCCAGCTGCAGGTCTTCCGAGGAGGGCACGGTCACGGCGCGGGTCTCACCGGCGCGGTGGGCCTGTTCCTGGACGACGACCTGTCCCGATGCGTCCTGGTAGACGACGAGCATGCGCCACGGCGCGTCGACGATCTCCTGCGGCAGCGACAGCTGCAGCGAGGAGCCGGGGGGCACGTCGAGCTCGGCGAGGTCACCGGTTGTGCAGTCCTCGAGATACAGGTTGCAGTACGCCAGCGGGGGGATCTGCTCGGCCCGGTTGTGGGCGAAGGCCGTGATCTCGGGCAGGCGGGGCGAGGAGTTGCGGACCAGTGCGTACAGGACTCCGACGAAGGCCACCAGGACCACCATCAGCCCCACTGCAATCAGTGCCAGGATCTTCTTGGTTCGCGCCTGCATTCTCACTTACGTCACATTTCCTGTCGATCGGTCGGCCCGGTGGGTCGAGTGGGGCTCGGTCACTTCTTGTTCGGCCAGGTCGGGACGTTTTCCGCCGAGCCCGGGCAGGAGGGTGCTCCCGCGGTAGGTGAGGACGGTCTGGACGAGCCCGATGGTCATGACGGCAGAGACCACGGAGAACCCGATCCAGTATTCGGTGGGCAGGAGGACGCCCAGCGCGCCGCCCACCACCCAGCTCAGCTGGAGGACCGTCTCCGACCTACCGAATCCGGACGCGATCGATTCCTCGGGCAGGTCGTGCTGCAGCGACGCGTCCAGCGACACCTTGGCCAGGGCGCTGGCCGCCGACGCGACGAGGGTGGCCAGGGCGGCGGTCAGCAGATTGTCGGTGATCGCGGCGAGGACGGCGATGATCCACACGGCACCCGTGCAGCGCAGCACGATGAGGGCGGGGCGGCCGAGTTTGATCCGGGCGCCCGCGGCGTTGCCTGCGAAGTTGCCGATACCGGCGGCCGCGCCGACCAGGCCGAGCATGGCGGCCTGCACCAGCGGCTCGTGGTCGGTCTTCGACTTCGCGACGAACGCGATGTACAGCGTGAGGAACCCGGTGAGCACGCGGATGGTGCTGTTTCCCCACAACCCGGTGATGACCGCGCGGCCCAGCGGCTGCCGGCGTCTACCGGATTTCGCGGTGGCCGCGGCTTCGGCCTGCAGCACCCGGGTGCGCCCCAGCGCCTCGGTCGGGTGCTCGTCGCCGTGGTACGTGAGGGTGGCGGGTACCTCGCCCTCGGTGACCTCGACCCACGACGGGATCCGCATGCTGAGGTACGCGCCCAGGGCGGTGATGACCGCCGCCAGCCACAGCGCGCCGACGGACCCGGTGGCCATGGCGAGACCACCCGCGAGGGCGCCTGCGCCGATGGTTCCGCCGAGAAGTCCGAACACGGTGAGCCGGGAGTTGACCCGCACCAGGTCGATCTCCGGTGGCAGCACACGTGGAGTGACCGCACTCTTGAGCACCGAGAACGACTTGCTGAGCACCATCATTCCGAGCGCGGCCGGATACAGCACCCAGCTGTCGAAGTTGAAGACGAGAACGATCGCCAGGATCGTCCGGAGACCGAACGACGTGGCCAGTGCGACGCGACGGCCGTGCTGAAGCCGGTCGAGCATCGGACCGATCAGCGGAGCGATGACGGCGAACGGGGCGATGGTGATCAAGAGGTACAGCGCGACCTTCGTCTTGTCCTCGCCCGTCGCGGCCGAGAAGAACAGGGTGTTCGCCAGGGCGACGGCGATGGCCGCGTCGGTCGCGTTGTTGGCCATCACCGCGTAGGTCAGTGCGGTGAGCCCCGACTTGTCCGCACCGTCCGCCTTGGCTGCGCGATGGAACGTCGCGATGCCCTTGTTGGTGAGTTCCCGGCTGCGCATCGCCGCGACCCGGGTGACGGTGAGCTTGCGCGGCATCGGCGGCGCCTTGGGGGCGTCGGCCCGTTCCTCGTCGGAACGGGGACGCTGCCCGCCGCCGACCGGATGGAGGGGAGGGAGCGGTGTGCGTCGACCTCCCGAGCGGGCGGCGGGCGGGTATTTGTCGTAGCCGGGATGAACGGGGGGCCCGGAATTCTCGTCAGGAGCCCGACCGCCGTCAGGCTCGTAGGGTTCGCGCGGTCCGGTCACTCCCTAATTCTGTCCTAGTCGGGAGACATGCGACCACAGCAACCCCGGCCAATGCTGGTCAGATCGGCCTGTCAGGGAACGAACCGCACCTCGAACATGCGCGGCCAGTACTTTCCGGTGACGAGGAAGTGGTCCGTTCCCGGGATCTGCGCGATGCCGTTGAGGACGTCGACGTCCCGCGGGCCGGGCGGGAGCGCGTCGCGGAGGACCGTGGCGTCGATCTCCGCGGTGACCCGCCCGTCCGAGGGATCGATGCGGACGAAGGTGTCGGTGGTCCAGACGTTCGCGTAGACCGCGCCGTCGTCCGCGCATTCGAGTTCGTTGAGGCGGCCCAGGGGGTTTCCGTCCCGCACCGCCTGCACGGTGCGCCGTGGTTCGAACGTGACCGGGTCGCGGAACGTGAGGGTGGGTGAGCCGTCGCTCGTGACCAGTGCGTCGGGCAATGCGCAGATGCCCCACCCTTCGCCGTCGAACGGGACCCGCCGCTGTTCGGCGAGTGTCGCGCGATCCCGGGCGACGGCGACCCCGTCGCGCCACGTCAGCTGCCAGACCGTGTCGCCGCTCACCGTGATGCCCTCGCCGAACAGGGGCGACGGCAGGTCCGCGCGCGCCCGGACGGTGCCGCTGGCGAGGTCGGTGGCCTGCACCCAGGACTCACCGGGGCGGCCGGTGCCCTCGAGCAACTCGGTGCCGTCGATCTCGAGTCCCTGGGTGAACGCATTCGGGTCGTGGTCGAGGGTGCGGAGGATCTCCACGCGAAGGTCCGCGCCGGACGCGCCCGCCGCCACGGGACTCTGCGGGGAGCACGCGGTGACCAGCCACGCCACCGCGAGCAGGGCTGGGACGAGGTGCCTCCGGCCGGTCATCGGACCAGCATGACAGCCCAGGTGGGCACGCACTTGCGGTGGTGCGGCAAACTGGTGGTGTGAGTGTTGCTTCTTCCGACGAGCGCGCAGTGGCGCGTCCCGTACTGACCGACGCCGTCGAGCTCGCCCGAACCGCCTTGGTCGAACTGCAGGAAGGGGGAGTCGGCGACTACCTGGGCGTCACGGCCGAGGACGCGTGCGCCGCGACTCACCGTTTCGTTGCGGACCTTCCGGGCTACCGGGGCTGGCAATGGGCGGTGGTGGTGGCTGCCGATCCCGAAGCGGACCATGCCACCGTCAGCGAACTCGCCCTCCTCCCCGGACCCGATGCGCTGGTCGCACCGGAGTGGATTCCGTGGGACCAGCGCATTCGCCCCGGCGATCTGTCCGCGGGCGATCTGCTGGCACCGCCGGCCGGTGACCCCCGCCTCGTCCCTGGCTATGTGGCGACGGGTGACCCCGAGATCGACGAGGTCGCCCTCGAACTCGGCTTGGGCCGCAAGCAGGTGATGAGCCTCGAAGGTCGCGTCGACGCTGCCGAACGCTGGCACGACGGCGACTACGGCCCCGATTCCGAGATGGCCAAGGCCGCGCCGTCGACGTGCGGGCTGTGCGGCTTCTACCTCCCGCTCGCCGGTTCGCTGCACGCGTCGTTCGGGGTGTGCGGCAACGAGATGGCCGCCGACGGGCATGTGGTCGACGCGACCTACGGTTGCGGCGCCCACTCCGACACCCTGCTGCCGACGGGTGCCGGTTCCCCGCGATTCGACGCCTACGACGACGGCGCCGTCGAGGTCGTCGAGCGGGCCGTCGCCGAAACGGAGAACGAACCCGAAGCTGCTGCCAAGGTCACCGAGGCCGAGGAATCCGCATCGACCAGCTAGCCGATCCTTTCGGCACCGCCGCCCTGAGGGATTCGACGCTTCTGGCGTGGCGAACGTCCCCGACCCGTCTGCGGGAGGATGCGGCGGCCGAATCCGATCTGGCCCGCGCCGGCTACCGCGACCGGCTCCTCACCGAGCTGGCGCAGAACGCGGCCGACGCCGCCGCCCGCGCCGAAGTGCCCGGCGAGCTGTCCGTGCAACTCGACGGCCGCGTGCTGAGCGTGTCCAACACGGGCACGCCGCTGGACGAGCCGGGAGTCCAGGCGCTGGTCGCGTTGCGGGCGTCGAACAAGTCCGGCACGACCGTCGGCCGCTACGGTGTCGGTTTCACGGCGGTGCTGTCGGTGAGCGACGAGGTCGAACTGCGGTCGACGTCCGGTTCGGTGCTGTTCTCCGCGGAACGGACGAGGTCGGAGCTGCGGGAACTCGACGGTGCAGACCCGGGAGCGGACGTGCCTGCCCTGCGGCTGGCGTGGCCGACGGACACCCGCCCGGCCGCAGGTGCGGCGTCGGAAGTCGTGTTGACGCTGCGCGAGGACGTGGACGGTGAATCGCTGCTCGCCTACATGGCCCGCGAGGCGCCCGACCTTCTGCTCGAACTGCCGGCGCTCGTCTCGATCACCGTGGGCGACAAGCAGTTCCGCCGCCGTGAGCGGCCACTCGATTCCGGATTGACCGAGGTCGCGATCGGCGACGACCGCTGGTGGCAGTACGAGTCCGGGCGCGCACGCTGGCTCGTCCCGGTCCGCGACGGCGTCGTCTCACCCGTGACGGAAGACGTCCTGCGCGCGCCCACCCGGTCGGACGAGGAACTGTCGATACCCGCGATCCTCGTCGCGGACATCGCCATGCAGCCCGACCGCAGGCGCATCCTGCCGGGCGCCGCGATCGCCGAGTTGGCATCCGGCTACGCCGAGTTCGTGGCCGCGGTGCCGCCCGAGCAGCGACTGACGCTGGTTCCCGTTCCCGCTTTCGCGCGCAGCGAGGTGGACTCGGCGTTGCGTGACCATCTCGTCACCCAACTCCGGGAGCAGCCCTGGCTGCCGACCGTCGGCGGCACGAACAAGGCCCCGGTTCGGGCGTCGGTGGTCCCCGGGCTCACCGACGAACTCGCCGAACTCCTCGCCGAGATCGTCGACGGCCTGGTCGTTCCGGATCTGTCCGGGCCACGCTGGGCGCCCGCCCTGGCCGCCGTCGACGCCCACCGCCTCGGCCTGGCGCGCCTCACCGAACTTCTCAGTGGCATCGAACGGACACCGTCCTGGTGGCAGCGCCTGTATGCGGCGCTCGAACCACTGGCCGTCGACGCCCTCGCGGCGGAGGAACTGGCGTCGATCCCGGTTCCGCTGTCCGACGGCCGCACGGTGACCGGTCCGCGAACGGTGTTGCTGGGCCACGACATCGACGGTGTCCTGGGGGTCGACTGGACGCGGCTCGTCCACCCGGATGCCGCGCACCCGCTGCTGTCACGGCTCGGTGCGAAGACCGCCACCGCCGTAGACCTGCTCTCGGATCCGGCGTTGCGGGCCGAGATCGAGGACCTCGACCCCGACGACGCGGCGGCGGCCGAAGAACTGTCGACCGCGGTGCTCGCACTCGCCGGGCGCGTCGACCCCGGCACCTTGCCGTCGTGGCTCGGACAGCTGCCCCTCCCGGATGTCGATGGGGAGTTGCGTGGTGCGGACGAATTGCTGTTGCCCGGTGCGCCTCTCGCCGACGTCCTGGTGGACGACTCACCGTTCACGTCCGTGGACGCCGCGTTCGCCGAGCGGGTGGGGGAGGACGCCCTCCGCGCCGTGGGCGTCGGCTGGGGTTTCACCGTGCTCCGCGCCGAACTCCCCACCGGTCCCGATCACGACCTCGACGACGAGGACCGCTGGTGGGACACACTCGACGACGACCCCGACGAGATCGGGGCGGTGCGCGACCTGGACCTGGTGGACGAGGACCGCTGGCCGCAGGCGCTGACGATGCTCGCCCGCGACCAGTCGACACGTCCGCTGCTCGCCGACCGCGCCGGGTACACGGCCTGGTGGCTGCGTCACAACGCAGAGTTGGACGGTCAGGTGCTCGGTCTGCTCCGCGATCCCGCCGACGCGACGTTCGCCGGACTCCTCGACCCCGTCGAGCACTCGGAGTCCGCCGTGTTCGCGGCGGCCCTCGCGCCGTCGACGGTCGACTCTCCCGAACTCGCACAGCTACTCCTGGATCGACTGGCCGACCCGGATCGCGAACCGAGCCCGGCGGTGATCGCGCGGGCACACAGCCTGCTCGCGGCCGCTGCGGCCGCACATCTTCTCGACCTCGAGGACCTTCACCTGCCCGAACACGTGCGCGGCCTGACGGGCGCCCTCGTCGATCCCGGCGACGCCCTCGTGCTGGACGCACCGTGGCTGGCCGCCGCGGTGCCGCGTGAGCGGCTGGTGGTCGGGAGCCTGGACACCGCCGAGGCTCTCGCCGATCTGCTGGACCTCCCCCTCGCGTCCGCGGCGATCCGCGGCACCGTCACCGGTTCCGGCCGTGAATCCTCATGGGATCGCGAACCTGCCGCGGTGCTCGCCTTCGCCGCACTCGGTCGCGACCTGCCGCACGGGCCCGTCGTCGTCCATCCCCGGCTCACGGTGAAGCTCACGGGCGCGGTCGACACCGAGATCGCGGTCCCGTGGTGGGTGGACGAGCAGGGGACCACCCATTGCTCCGAGTCGTGGGCCGAAGGCACGTGGGGCGCCGGTGTCGTTTGACCAGAGCGTTCTCGACAGCGCCGTCGGGGACCGCACACCGTGGTTGATCGACGTCGTCACCGTCGTCACGCAAAGCGGCGGAACGGTCGCGGCCTGGATCGTGTCCACCGTCCTGACAACGGCCCTCCTGCTCCAGGGCCGTCGGCGCGAGGCCGTCCTCGTGGCCGGCGCCATGCTGTCGGGTCTGGCCGTGATGACCACGCTCAAGAATCTGTTCGAGCGGCAGCGCCCGCCGCTGCCGGATCGGCTGGTGGAGATCTCGTCGTTCTCGTTCCCGTCCGGTCACGCGATGATGACCGCGATCCTCGCGAGCGTTCTCGTCGCCGTGACCCTCCGGGTGGTGCTGGTGGGGCACGTCCGGATCGCGCTGGTCTTCCTGTTGGTGCTGTACACGCTGGCAGTGGGGCTGTCGCGCGTCTACCTCGCCGCGCATTGGATGACCGACGTCCTCGCCGGGTGGGCGTTCGGTGCGCTGTGGGCGGCGTTCTGGATTCTGCTGACCCGCACCCGGCCCCGCCGCGCCGTGACCTCGAGCGAGATCTAGAGCTAGAGCAGTCCCTGCTGCATCACTAGAGCAGACCCTGCTGCATCACTAGAGCAGACCCTGCTGTGCCCCGCGGCTGCCGCGCCGGGCCGCCCGCCGCTGCAACGCGAACAGTCCGTAGCCCAGGAATCCGACGACGACCCCCGCTATACACGTCGGAAGCGCATCCGACCACCGGTCGCCCGTGACGATCACCACGACGATCGCGACCGCCCACGCCAGTGTTCCCAGTATCAGCGCAGGTCGCGGGTCGGCGAGGCGCTGAGTGAGGGGTGGGCGATCTGCGGATTCGTTCACCGAATGAACGCTACCCTCGCCGTGGTGCCCTAATCTCCAAGGGCGACGCGCGACTTCTGGCGATGGGGACTGAACAATGGGTGCTGCTCCGAAACTGCTCGACAACTACTTCAAGATCACCGAGCGTGGTTCGACGGTAGGCGCGGAGATCCGCGGCGGAGTGGTGACGTTCGTCGCAATGGCATACATCGTGGTGCTGAACCCGCTCATCCTCGGCAGCTTCTCCGCCGACGACGCCGTCGCGAAGACCGACGTCCTCGGCAACATCCTCCCCGTCAACCAGGTGGCGGCGGTCACAGCTCTGGTGGCGGGACTGATGAGCATCGTGTTCGGGGTCGTCGCGAACTATCCTTTCGCGATCGCGGCGGGCCTCGGCATCAACAGTCTTCTCGCCGTCACCATCGCACCGCAGGTCACCTGGCCCGAGGCGATGGGCCTCGTGGTGATCGACGGTGTCATCATCGTCGTGTTGGCGCTCACCGGTTTCCGGACGGCCGTCTTCAATGCCATTCCGGCCGAGCTCAAATCCGCCATCGCCGCCGGTATCGGCATGTTCATCGCGTTCATCGGTCTCGTCGACGCCGGGTTCGTGCGGCGCATCCCGGACGCCGCGGGCACCACCGTCCCCGTCGGCCTGGGCATCAACGGATCGATCTCCTCCTGGCCGACCGTGACGTTCGTGTTCGGTGTGCTGCTGATGGGTGTCCTGGTGGTGCGCAAGGTGCGCGGCGGTCTGCTGATCGGCATCGTCGTCACCACCGTGCTGGCCGCGATCATCGAGGCCGTCGCCGGTGTCGGACCGTCGCTGGGCGTGAACCCTCAGGGCTGGAACCTCAGCGTCCCGGCCGCTCCCGATGTGCTGGCGGAACTTCCGGATCTCAGCCTCGTCGGCGAGGTCAGCATCTTCGGCGCGTTCACCCGCATCGGCGTACTCGCCGCCAGCCTGCTGGTGTTCACGCTCGTACTCGCCAACTTCTTCGACGCCATGGGCACGATGACCGGGCTCGGCAAGGAGGCCGGTCTCACCGACGAGGACGGCAACCTGCCCAACATCGGACGGGCCCTGGTCGTCGAGGGCACCGGCGCCATCGTCGGTGGCGGCGCGTCGGCGTCGTCCAACACGGTGTTCGTGGAATCCGCTTCGGGTATCGCCGAGGGCGCCCGCACCGGACTCGCGAATGTGGTGACGGGACTGCTGTTCCTGGCCGCGATGTTCCTGACCCCGCTGTATTCGGTGGTGCCGATCGAGGCGGCCGCGCCGGCACTGGTCGTGGTGGGCGCGATGATGATCGGTCAGGTCCGCGACATCGATTTCACCCAGTTCTCGATCGCGCTGCCCGCGTTCCTCACCATCGCCGTCATGCCGTTCACGTACTCGATCGCCAACGGCATCGGCGTCGGATTCGTGTCGTGGGTCGTCCTCAATGCTGCGAGCGGTGGTATCAAGAAGATTCACCCGTTGATGTGGGTGGTGGCGCTTCTCTTCGTGGCCTACTTCGCGGTCGGTCCGATCACCGACGCAGTAACGTAAACGGCGGCCGACCGGTCCCGTATTGTCATTCCCGTGACCACGGATACGCGAGCACTCGCCAGTGACCTTTCTCTGGCTGTCGTGCGCCTCACGCGTCACCTGCGTGGGCGCCGCGTCGACGCCCAGGTATCGCTGACCCAGCTGTCGGCTCTGGCCACCCTTGCCCGCGACGGCGCCATGACGCCGGGCAATCTCGCCGCTCGGGAGAAGGTGCAGCCGCCGTCGATGACCCGGGTCATCGCGTCGCTGGTCGAACTGGGCCTGGTCGAGCGGGCACCGCATCCCACCGACGGACGGCAGATCATCGTCACGCTGTCGGATGCCGGTCACGCGCTGATCGCCGACGAGACCCACGCCCGCGAGGCATGGATGAACGAGCGGCTGTCCGGGCTCGACGAGGCTCAGCTGAAGACCCTCCGCGACGCGGTCGGCATCATCACGTCCATCGTCGCCGACTCGGAGTAGCCCGAAGGCTGCCTGCAGTCCCCACCCGTACAACGTCATTCGACTGCCCGCACCCCGAGGTGCAGGGAACCCGTTGCCGGAGAACGTAGCCGGCATCCGGAGTGATCTCTCCCCAGGGCCGGTCGATGGTGCGCCGGGTCCGGGAGCAAGATGGATGTGTGCCGCCCGAATCCGAGACCACCGCCTCAGCCCAGCCGAAGACCGGCATGTTCGCCGCTCTCCGCACCCGGAACTACCGGTTGTGGGCGTCGGGGCAGATCGTCTCCCTCGTCGGAACCTGGATGCAGCGGGTGGCGCAGGACTGGCTCGTCCTGACGTTGTCGAACGGCAACGCGCTCGCGGTCGGCATCGTGATGGCACTGCAGTTCGGTCCGACCCTGTTCCTGTCCGTGTGGGGCGGGGTGCTCGCCGACCGGTACGACAAGCGGCGCATCCTGATCGCGACGCAGGTGTCGATGGCGTTGTGCGCACTGGTGCTCGGGCTGCTGGACGTCGGCGGGCTGGTGGCCCTGTGGCACGTCTACCTCATCGCGTTTCTGCTCGGCTGCGCGTCGGCGATCGACGCGCCGGCGCGGCAGTCGTTCACGATCGAGATGGTCGGCAAGGAGTCGCTGCCCAATGCCATCGCCCTGAATTCCATGACGTTCAACACCGCTCGCATCATCGGTCCGGCGATCTCCGGTGTGCTGATCACCCTTATCGGTACGGGGTGGGTGTTCCTGCTCAACGTGGGCACGTTCACCGGCGTGCTGATCGCCCTGCTGATGATGAACACCCGCGAACTGTTCACGGCGCCCCAGGCGGAACGCGGGAAAGGGCAGGTCCGCGAGGGTTTCCGGTACGTGTGGGGACGCACCGATCTGCGGGTGCTGATGGTGGCGGTGTTCATGGTGTCGACGTTCGGGCTGAATTTCCCGATCAGTCTCGCCGTTCTCGCCCGCAACACGTTCGATCGCGGTGCGGACGCCTACGGACTGTTGTCGACCACCCTCGCCGTAGGCACGCTCGCCGGCGCCACGATCGCCGCGAGACGCAAGACCCCGCCGCGGCTGCGCACGTTCCTCGGGGCCGCGGCCGCATTCGGGGCCTTCGAGATCCTGGTGGGACTCATGCCCACCTACGTGCTGGTCGCGATCATGCTCGTCCCGACCGGCGCGCTGACGCTGACGTTCACGACGGCGGCGATGAACATCCTGCAGATGTCCGTGCCGTCCGAGATGCGCGGCCGGGTGATGGGCATCTACATGCTCTGTTTCCTCGGCGGCACCCCGCTGGGCAGTCCCGTTCTGGGATGGCTGGCCGACGTCCTCGACCCCCGCGCCCCGCTCGTGATCGGAGGCGCGATCTCGCTGGTGAGCGGGATCGGCGCGGCCCTGTACCTGATGCGGCACCAGCGCGTGCGGGTGACGGTGCGCAGACCGGATGCCGGCAACTATCTCCCGGTGATCGAACTGCACAACGTTCTCGAACCGCACCCCGTGGTGGTCTGCGACGCCACCGAGCAGGCCGTGGAAGCGAGCCGCGACCCGCGGCCCTGACGGCTGCCGGAACCGTTCAGACGCCGACCGCCGTCGCCACGGCCCGCCGGGTCAGCACTTTCGCGAGGTGGCTGCGGTACTCGGCGTCGGCGTTGCCGTCGGTGACCGGGTCGGTGCCCTCGGCGGCGTGCTCGGCCGCCGCCCGGATCAGCTCGGGATCGGCGGCATTGCCGACGAGCGCGTCCTCGACGCCGCGAGCCCGCACCGGCACGGCCCCCATGTTGGTCAGCGCCACCCGGGCCTGCCGGATGATGCCGCCGTCGACCTGGATCGTCGCGGCCACCCCCACGATCGACCACGCTTCCGCGACCGTGTTGAACTTCTCGTACCGCGCCTCCCAGCCGGTGTGCTTGGGAAACCGGACGTCCACGAGGATCTCGTCCGGGCGGAGCGTGGTCGTGTAGTAGCCCTCGAAGAAGTCCGCGACCGGGATGCTCCGCCTGCCCGCGGTACCCACGGCGGTCAGGGTGGCGTCGAGTGCCAGCGCGGGCGCGCACAGGTCACCGGCCGGATCGGCATGCGCCAGAGCACCACCCAGCGTGCCGCGGTGCCGGATCTGCGGATCGGCGACGGTGCGGGTGGCCTCGACGAGCAGCAGTGCGTGCTCGTGGACGAGCGGGTCGCGGATCACGTCGTAGTACGTGGTCATCGCACCGATCACGATGCTGTCCCCGTCGTCGCGGACCCCGCGCAACTCACCGATCCGGCCCAGGTCGACGAGGGTGCTCGGCGAAGACAACCGCAGCCGCAGCACCGGCAGCAGGCTCTGACCGCCCGCGAGTATCTTGGCGTCCTCCCCGGCCTCGGCGAGCGCGGCCACCGCCTGTTCGACGGAGGTCGGGGACACGTAGTCGAAGCTCGACGGAATCACTGGGCACCTCCCTGAGCGGTGTGGATGGCATGCCAGACCCGCATCGGCGTACACGGCATCTCGACGTCACGCACCCCGAACTGGCGAACGGCGTCGAGCACGGCATTGACGACGGCCGGGGTGGACGCGATCGTCCCCGCTTCACCGACCCCCTTGACGCCGAGCGGATTACCGGTGGCGGGAGTCTCGGTGCGGCCCGTGGTGAACGTCGGCAGATCCGCCGCCGACGGTACGTGATACTCGGCGAAGGAACCCGACAGGAGGGTGCCCGACTCGTCGTACAATGCCTCCTCGTACAGGGCCTGCGCGATGCCCTGGGCGAGTCCGCCGTGCACCTGACCCTCCACGATCAGCGGGTTGACCACGTGCCCGATGTCGTCGACACACACGTACGAGCGGATGCCCACCTTCCCGGTCTCGGTGTCCACCTCCACCGCGCACAGGTGCGTGCCGTGCGGGAACGAAAAGTTCTCCGGGTCGTACGCGGCCTCGGAGTCCAGATTCGGCTCCACACCCTCGGGCAGGTCGTGCGCGGCGAACACGGCGAGCGCGACGTCGGCGATCCCGACCGCCTTCTCGGTGCCCTTCACCCGGAACCGGCCCTCGGTGAACTCGAGATCGTCCTCGGCGCACTCCATCAGGTGCGCCGCGATGGGCCTGGCCTTCGCGATCACCTTCTCGGCGGCCTTCACCACCGCGATCGCCCCGACCGCCAGAGACCGGGAACCGTACGTGTCCATGCCCCGCGGCGACGTCTGGGTGTCGCCGTGCAGCACCTCGACGTCCTCGAACGGCACCCCGAGCTGATCCGCGACCACCTGGCTCCACGCGGTCTCGTGCCCCTGGCCGTGCGCCGAGGAACCGGTGACCACCTCGACCTTGCCGGTGGGCAGCATCCGGATCGCCGCGTGTTCCCACCCGCCGGCACCGTAGGCCAGGGCGCCGAGGGTGCGCGACGGCGCCAGACCGCACATCTCGGTGAACGTGGACACCCCGATGCCGAGTTGCACCGGGTCCTTCCGCTCGCGGCGCTCCGCCTGTTCGCGCCGGAGCCCGTCGTAGTCGAACAGCTCCCGCGCATGCGCGGTGGCGGCCTCGTAATTGCCGGAGTCGTACGTCAGGCCCGCGACGGTGTCGAACGGGAACTCCTCGTGGGTGATCCAGTTCTTCGCCCGCAATTCCAGCGGATCCAGCGACAGCTCGGTCGCGAGTTCGTCCATCATCCGCTCGATCGCGAACGTCGCCTCCGGGCGGCCCGCCCCGCGATACGCGTCGGTGGGCACCTTGTTGGTGAACACGTTGGTGCACGTGAAGTGATACGCCGGGAACTTGTAGATGCCGTTGAACATGAACGCGCCCAGGATCGGCACCCCCGAGGTGACCAGCCGCAGGTACGCGCCCATGTCGGCGAGCAGTTCCACCTTCATCCCGGTGACGGTGCCGTCGCGGCGGGCGGCCAGTGTCAGTTTCTGGATCTGGTCGCGTCCGTGATGCGCCGCGACCATCGATTCGCTGCGGGACTCGGTGTATTTGACGGGCTTGCCGAGTCGCCGCGCGACGAGCAGCGCGATGACTTCCTCCGGCGTCACCTGAAGCTTGCCGCCGAAACCGCCGCCGACGTCCGGGGCGACGACGCGCAGTTTGTGCTCCGGGATGCCGAGCGTCATCGCCAGCATCAGCCGCAGGATGTGGGGGATCTGCGTGGCCGACCACATCGTGATCTGGGCGCCGGTCGGGTCGACCACCACCGAGCGGGGTTCCATGAACGCCGGGATCAGCCGCTGCTGGCGGAAGGTGCGCTCGACGAGTACCTCGGCGTCGCGGATGGCCTGCTCGACGTCGCCGCCGGTGCCGGCCTCCGCGGAGTCGAAGGTCCAGGTGGCGCTGACGTTCGTCCCGAGATCCGGGTGCACGAGGTCGGCGCCGTCGGCAGCCGCGGCCGCGAGATCGAGCACGACCGGCAGGTCGTCGTACTCGACGTCGATCGCCTCGAGTGCGTCGTGCGCCTCGTAGGCGCTGCGCGCCACCACAACCGCGACGGCCTCGCCTGCAAAATTGACGGCGTCGACCGCGAGGGACGGGGCGGGCGGCGACTTCATGTCCGGTGTGATCGGCCAGGCACACGGCAGGCTGCCCTGCTCGTCGGCGAGATCGGCGCCGGTGAGGACCGCGACGACACCGGGCATCCCACGGGCGGCGGAGGCGTCGACACCGGTGATGCGGGCGTGCGCGAACGGGCTGCGCAGGATCGCCAGGTGCTGCATGCCCGGCAGCACCAGGTTGTCGGTCCAGCGGGTGCGGCCCGTGACCAGATGCTCGTCTTCCTTGCGCTTGCGGGCCTTCCCGATTTCCGGTTCCGCGGTGGCGGTCATCGCACACCTCCCTGCGCGGAGTCGGTCTTCGGTGCATCCGCCGTCGCCGGTGTTTCGGTGGTGCCGCCGCCGCGCAACCGCTGCGCCGCATCCTGCACCGCGCTGACGATGTTCTGGTACCCGGTACAGCGGCACAGGTTGCCTTCCAACCCCAGCCGCACCGTCCGCTCGTCCGGATCGGGTTCCTCGGCGAGCAGGTCGAGGGTCTGCATGATCATGCCGGGGGTGCAGTAACCGCACTGCAGGGCGTGGTTGTCGCGGAACGCCTGCTGCACGGGGTGCAACGTCCCATCCCGGGACAGGCCCTCGACGGTGAGGACGTCGCCGCCGTCGGCCTGCACGGCGAGCACCGAGCAGGACTTGACGCTGTGACCGTTCAGATGAACGGTGCACGCCCCGCAGTTTCCGGTGTCGCAGCCGATGACGGTGCCGACCTTGCCGAGCCGATCCCGAAGATAGTGGACGAGGAGTAGTCGCGGTTCCACCTCGTCCGTGTATGCCGTTCCGTCGACGGTGACAGTGATGCGCATTGCGCCTCCAAAGCCGGGAGCCTCAGGTGATACGTCCTACTCTGCGCCGACGGAGCGCGAACAACACCCGAAATCGTGGAACCGGTTCCGGATCGGTCACGTTCGGCGCGCAACCTCGAGCAGTTCCTGCAGTGTCGCGAGACTGTGGCCGGCGAGCAGACGATCGACGAACGGCAGGGCGGCCGCGATCCCCGACTGCACCGGCTCGTAGCCGTCGGCACCGGCGTGCGGGTTCACCCACAGCACGGTGCGCGCGAGCCGGCGCAGCTGAGCCATCTGGTCCGCGAGCAGGGCCGGGTCACCGCGCTCCCAGCCGTCGGAGAAGATCACCACGACCGCGCCGCGGGCCACACCGCGCCTGCCCCAGCGGTCCAGGAACGCGCGCAGCGTCTCGCCGAGGCGGGTGCCGCCCGCCCAGTCGGGCACGGCCCGGCCCGCGGCGGCGAGCGCCACTTCCGGGTCGCGGACCCGCAGCGCCCGGGAGAGCCGCGTCAGCCGGGTGCCCAGTGAGAACACCTCGGTGCCTGCGGGGTTGCCGCGGGCGACGACGTGCGCGAAGCGCAGCAGCGCGTCGGCGTACGGGCTCATCGACCCGGACACGTCGATCAGCAGCACCATCCGGCGCGGCCGGGTGGCCTTGCGGTGGTGGCTCGGCCGCACCGGTTCGCCGCCCGCCGCGAGCATGCCCCGCACCGTGCGCCGCGGGTCAACGGCACCCCGGCGGGCCGGCCGCATCCGAATGGCCGGGCGGGTCGGGGGCCGCGGGCGCAGGGCGGCGATCAGTTCGGCGAGGTGCGCGCGTTCGGCCGCGGTGAGGTCGGCGATGTCCCGGTGGCGCAACACCTCGGTGTCGTCCGCGGCGACCCGCAAATGCGGCGCGTCCCCACCGGTGTCGCCGCCGTCGGCCGTGGTCAGAGCGGCCGCCGTGGCGCGGCGAGGCTGTTCCCCGGACCGCGGCGTGCGCGCCGGGACGCTGCCGCCGAACCAGCCCGCGAACGCCGAGTCGTACCGCGAGATGTCGTCGGGACCACGGCACAGCGTCGCGCGACCCGCCCAGTACACCTGACTCGGATCGCCCACATCCACCTGGTGGAGGGCCCGCGTGAACGCGGCGACGGCGTCCGACGCGACCGACAGTCCCGCCGCCGCGAGGGCGTGCGCGAACCCGGCGATGCCCACGAGCGGGTCGCCGATGTCCGGGGTCGTGGACGTGCCTCTCATCTCGCCAGGAGCCGGTCCAGTCCGGCACGGGCCACCCGTTCGAGGTCCTCGCGGTACTTGAGGACCGCGCCGAGCGTCGCGGCGGCGGTCTCCGCGTCCAGCACGTCCCGATCGAGTTCCCGCAGTGCGCGGGCCCAGTCCAGCGACTCGGCCACTCCCGGCGGCTTGAGCAGTTCCATCTCACGCAGGGAGTGGACGGCCCGGGCGACCTGACCGGCGAGTTCGGCCCCGATGCCGGGGATGCGGCGGCGCAGGATCGCGACCTCCCGCGCCAGATCGGGGTGTTCGAGCCAGTGGTACAGGCAGCGGCGTTTGAGGGCGTCGTGCACCTCACGGGTGCGGTTGGAGGTGAGCACCACCAGCGGCGGTGTCGCCGCCCGCACCTCGCCGAGTTCGGGGATGGTGACGGCATTCTCGTCGAGCACCTGCAGCAGGAATGCCTCGAACTCGTCGTCGGCGCGGTCGATCTCGTCGACGAGCAGCACACACGGCGCTTCGGTGAGGGCCCGCAGCAAGGGGCGCGCCAGCAGGAACCGCTCGGTGTACAGCGAACGTTCGACCGTGTCGGCCTCGAGCAGGCCGTCGCTCGCCGCCTCCAGCGTCCGCAAGTGCAGCAACTGTCGCGGGAAGTCCCAGTCGTAGAGCGCCTGCGCGGCGTCGATGCCCTCATGGCATTGCAGGCGGATCAGCGGCAGTCCGAACGCCTCCGACAATGCGGCTGCGAGCGACGTCTTGCCGGTGCCGGGTTCGCCCTCGCAGAACAGCGGACGTCCCATACGTATGGCGAGGAACGCGGCCATCGCGACGCCGTCGTCGGCGAGGTATCCGGTGGCGTCGAGCGCCCGCGCCAGTTCCGCAGGCGAACCGACCGTCGGCGTGGAATCACTCACGCCCGCGAGCCTAGGTGAGTGCCCGGCCCCGGATACGCGACTCGGACAACCCCGCCTGTGGTCAACCCTCCGGCTCCACCCTGCCGCGGTCCTCGCTCAACCGCCGGAACATCGCGGTGGCACCGAATCTCGCGGCCGCCCGTTCGACGAGTCCCGGCGCGATCTGCGCCAGCGCGAGCAGCGGGCGGATCGGTGCTCCGCTCTCCACGATTTCGGGCCGGTCACGCTGGATTGCCCGGATCACGGCGGCCGCGACCTTGTCGGTGCTGGTCTCGCCCGTGATCCGGCCGGCCCTGATTCCGCGTTCCGTCATCCGCTGGTACATGCCGTCGCCCGCGATGAATCCGGGACACACGACGGAGAAGCCGACGGGCGAGCCCGCGTACTCCGCGCGCAGCGACTGGGTGAGACCGATCAGCCCGGCCTTCGTCGCCGCATACGGCGCGCAGTACGCCGGACCGATCTTCGCCGCCAGCGACGAGATGAACACCACGTGACCGCGACCGCGGCCCAGCATCCCGGGCACCACTCGGCGCGTGAGAAGCAGTGGCGCGGTGAGATTCACGTCGACCATCGCGGTGAGTTCGCCGGGCTCGAGTCGGGTGAAGGCCGAGACGTTCTCCACGCCGGCATTGTTCACGAGGAGGTCGAGGGGACCGACCGCCGCCTCGGCGCGTTCGACCAGCGAATCGAGCTCACCGAGTCGGTTCAGGTCCGCGGGCACGGCCTCGGCGCGCACACCGAGCGCACGCAATTCTCCGACGACTTCCGCGAGTCGGTCCTCACGCCGCCCGGACACCGCGACGGCGACGCCCTCCCGGGCGAGGGCCCGGGCGACGACGCGGCCGAGACCGCCGGAGGCGCCGGTCACCAGAGCCGTGCGTCCCTGCAGTTGCTTCATTCCTCCGAGCTTTCGCGCTCGGTGGAGGGGAGTCAACGCTGTGACGCCCCGCATACGGCACGATGGACCGGTGGTTCACGTCATCGACATAACAGATCCGGCCGACACCAGGCTGGACGACTTCCGCGATCTCAATTCCTCGGACCGGCGTCCCGACCTCCCCGAGGGCAAGGGCCTGGTGATCGCGGAAGGCGTGCTGGTGGCGCAGCGCCTGCTCACCTCCCGGTTCGACCCGATCGCGCTGCTCGGCGTCGATCGGCGGCTGGAGGAACTCACGGACGACCTCGCACACGTGGACGTGCCGTTCTACCGGACGACGGCGGATGTCATGGCCGAGGTCGTCGGGTTCCACCTCAATCGGGGCGTGCTCGCGGCGGCGCGTCGCCCCGCGCCGCTCGAACTGCCGGACGTGCTCGAGCACACCCGGACGGTCGCGGTGCTCGAGGGCGTCAACGATCACGAGAACCTGGGCTCGATGTTCCGTAACGCGGCAGGGCTCGGCGTCGACGCCGTGGTGTTCGGCAAGGGCTGCGCCGACCCGCTGTACCGCCGGGCGGTCCGGGTGTCGATGGGGCACGTGCTCCGGGTCCCGTTCGCGCACGTCACGAAGTGGCCACACGACCTGGACGCTCTGCGGGAGCGGGGTTTCCAGCTGATCTCGCTGACCCCGAACCCCGAGGCGGTGACGCTCGCCGAGGCGATGACAGGGGAGAAGGTGGCGTTGCTGCTGGGCGCGGAAGGCCCCGGACTCACCGAACACGCCATGCGCGCCACGGACATTCGTGCCCGCATCCCGATGGCACCCGGAACGGACTCGCTCAATGTCGCGACGGCGGCGGCGATGGCGTTCTACGAGCGCGTCCGCACGGGTCGGTGAGAATGCTGCACCCTCATTCCCCGTATCCGCAGCCGACGGGAACACCGTGGTTCACGGGACTTCTCGTGGCCGGGTTCGCCGCGGTAGTGGTGGCGGTCGCGATCATGGCCTTCGGCTCGCAGCTCGCCCGGATCCACCTCGCCCTGGCGGTGGTCCTCGAACTCGTCGTGGTCGCCGGGGTCGCACCGTCGGTGTGGCGACTGCGCCGGACGCCGGTCTGGCGGTGGCTGGTGTACGGGGCCGCCGCCGGAGTTGTCGCCGGCTGGACGGCGCTGCTCGTCGGCGTCGCCTGACTGCGCCTTGCTTCGGGCCGGAGTCGTCAGAACCCGAAGTAGCGGCGGAGGAGTCCGCCTTTGCGGGCCGTCGGCGGAGCGGGCGCGGCCACCGGGCCGGGTGCGGGGGCGGGTTGTTCCACCTCTGCTTGTTCCACCTCGGCGGGAGGCTCGACCTCGGGACCCTCGCCGGGCGGGTGAACGGTGAAGCCGAGCACGATGAGCGCCTTCGGGTCGGTCTCGGTGTCCTCGGGGGCGCCCGTGTACCGGAAGCCCAGCCATTCCCGGTTGGCGCCCTCGGCGAACTGCTGCGGGTGGAACGGCAGCGACTGCGGGTCGGGCAGGACACCCGCCGGATGTTTCAGCGGAAAGTCGCCCGCCCAGAACGGCCTCTCCCACACCAGGGGGAGGCCGAGGTCCTCGTGGATGTGAACCGGCGTCGCGCTGAACGACCGCGTCAGGTGCCCGTCCTCCCACATCGCGAACGAGCCCCACGCGATGTCCGGCTTGGACGCCACGTAGTACGTCTTTGCGAATTCGGTGGGCCGGACGCGTGTTTCGGGCAGAGTCGACGGCCGGGGGACGGCCAGATCGGGTCCGCATACGACGGTGACGCCGGGGTAGGAACCGATGTGCACGGTCCCGGCGGAGTCGAGCCGTGCGGCCTCGGCCAGCGGAACCGGGCCGGTGGGGGTGGCCACCAGGTCGGGATAGAGACGGGAGGCGAGTTGCTGCGCTGCGCCCGGATCAGGCTCCGGGTGGCCGCGCAGCACAGCCGCAGGGTCGGGGACGTCGACGTACCAGATCGTTGATACCTTGGCCCCCACGGTCATCCCTCTCTTCCGGTGTCTTCCTGAAAGAGTACGACCTCGACCGTGTTCCCGGCCTGCTCACCGCGCAAACGGTCAGCGTCCGCTGCTGCGGACACCGAGCAGGACGTCGTCCCAGGACGGGAGGGCGGGTTTGCCGCGCTTGTCCTTGTTGTTCGTCTGGTGCGGGGCGATCTTGGGTGCGGCGGGCTCTTCGGACGGGGCGGGCTCGTCCTCGGGTTCCTCGGTGACGTCGGCCTCGATGATCTCCTCGGGCTCGATTGTCGGCACCTCCACCTCGGTGGGGAACTCGGCGAGTTCGAGTTGCTCCGGCTCGTCGGACGCCACCGGCGCCAATCCGCGGAGCGGACGGCCGAAGTCGGGATCGATGAGGTCGAACGCGGTGTCGTCGAGCGCGACGATGGTGCCACCGTGCGCGTCCGGCTGGTACCGCCAGTGCGCCGCGTTGGTGGTCCGCCCGGCCTGCCACTGCAGCTGGGCGACCCAGTGATTGTCCTCGTCGCGCCACGCGTCCCAGGTGGCGTCGTCGATGTTGTGCCCCCGAGCGCGGAACGCCTGCGTGACGATCTCGGCGAGAGTGGGAACGGCGGGGCCGTTGTCGCGGACCGGGTGTCCGCCCTGCGCCATCTCGGCCGCACGGGAGCGTTCGAGCAGAACCGGATACGCGAAACGCTCCACCTTCGCCAGGGGGATGCCGGCCTCGTCGGCCACCTGTTCGACGGAGGCGCCGGCACGGATGCGGGCCTGGATTTCACGGGGCCTGAGCTGACTGTCCATTTCGATCTCAATCTGGCCGAGTCGAGCGATGTCCCCGCGGGATGCGGCGCGGAGTTTGTCATCGGCGGGAAGCCGGAATTTTTCGCCGGTACTGGCATCTGCGCACACGACGTGCGATCCATCTGGCTCGAGACCGATCACTCGAAGCTCTCGCACGTTGACCTCCTTATCGCGCCGGCTCGCGACTTTGCACCTGGGCAACTGTAATTCATTCGTGACAGCCCGCGCGGCAGGACACGCGCGGGTAAATCCCGTCCCGGCGTCGCGGCCGCGCTAGGCTTCGTCGTTTCGTGATCGGCCCTTCCTGCGGGGTGTGCGCTGCCTCGTGCGGGTGGCTTCGACCGGGTCGATCGCCGGTGCAGACCAGTGTTCGGCCAGCGCGAGGCTGGGTTCGCGGCCCGACGCGACGTGCCGGTACGCGATCTCGGCGGCGCGGTCGGCGTCGCCCGCAGCAATGGCCTCGTACAACTCGGCGTGCTCGTCACATTGCTGACCGGGATCGCGTTCCTTGGTGAGGTGGAACAACCACTGCACGCGCGTCGCGAGAGGTTGCAGCATCGACTGCAGCAGCGGACTGCCGGACATCTCCACGATGACGGCGTGGAATGCGGCGTTCGCGGCGGCGATGGCGGGCTTGTCGTCGCGCGCTGTGGCCGAACGCGCCGCGGTGAGTTGGTCGCGCAGTGACGTGAGGTGGGAGTCGTCCGCTCGCTGCGCGGCGAGCCGGGCCGCGAGCACCTCGAGGCTTTCGCGGACGTCGAAGAGGTCGCGGACCTCGTCGACGCCGAACGGGGCGACGATCGCTCCGCGCCGCGGGACGATCACGACGAGTCCGTCGGTCTGGAGCTGTTGCAGGGCCTCGCGCAGCGGGATCCGGGACACCTGCAGTTCCGCGGCGAGGTCGCGTTCGATCAGGCGCTGGCCCGGCGCGAGCTGCAGGTTGACGATGCGCCTGGCCAGTTCTTCGTACGCGGTCTCGCGCAGTGACTTCGGCGCCGACGCGTCGGTTGCACCGTTCACGTGGTCTCCTGTCGTCGTGGTGGCCACGTCAGCCACCGTAGAGCGCACAAGCGCGCCGCCCTCGGGTGGATGCGGGTCCTTACGTCTGTGTAACACGGCGGAAATGACGCGCCCCCAAGATTCAAATAACGGTATACCGCTAACTGTGGCGGTTCCTGAGTCAAGGAGTCCAGCGCGTGAACACGACCCTCTCCGCCCGAGCCCGAACCCTCGTCCCCGCGCTGTGCGCGGCCGCGACTCTCGCAGCTACCCTGACGGCCTGCGGGTCGTCGGACGCAGGCACCGCCTCCGGTGACACCCTCCGCGTCGGGGTGTTCTTCCCCGGCTCCGTCTCCGACACGGGCTTCATGGAATCGGGGTATCTCGGCTACCAGCGTCTCGAGGAAACCCTCGGTGACCGGGTGGAGCTGAGTTACGTCGAGCAGGTCGCCGCCGCCGACTACCAGCAGGCCCTGGTGCGCTTCGCGACGGCGAACGACCTCGTCGTCTCGCTCGGCGGTCAGACGGACGCCGACGTCCGCAAGGTCGCACCCCAGTTCCCCGACGTGAAATTCGTCGAGATCGGCGGACCCGCCGACGCGTCCCCGCTGCCGAATCTCGCCTACTACGACCCGCAGCAGGCGGAGGCCGAGTTCCTCAGCGGAGCGGTCGCGGCGACGGCGTCCAAGACCCCGTCCGTATCGTTCGTCGGCGGCGTCGAACTGCCCGCCATCGTGAACGCCGCGAAGGCCTTCGGCAACGGCGCCGAGTTCGCGCGGCCCGGCACCCAGGTGCTCACCCCGCAGTACCTGGGCGATTTCAACGACCCGGCCAAGGCGAAGCAGGCCGCGCTCGCCAACTACGGCGCCGGCGCGGGCGCGGTGGGGCAGATCGTGAACCTCGGCAAGTCCGGGCTGGAACAGGCCGCCGCGCAGTCGGGCGCGCTGATGGTGGGCGGCCCGATTCCCGGCGACTGCTCGAACCCCGCCTACGTCGGCTACGTGCACACCGACATCGGCAAGGAAGTGGAATACGCCGTCCAGTCCACCCTGGACGGAACGTGGAAGGCCGAGAACGTGGCGTTCGGCCTGACGTCACCGAACGGCGGCACCGACTTCGTGCTCTGCAGCGCCGACCCCGCCGTCGCCGACGCACTCGGCAAGGCGAAGACCGCCCTGGCCACCGGTGCCGTCGAGCCCTACCGAGCGGGCTGACATGAGCACACCAGCACTGCAGCTCAACGGAATCGGGAAGAGCTTCGGCGACGTCCGGGCCCTCCGCGGTGTCGACCTGTCGGTGCAACCCGGCACGGTGCACTGCATCCTCGGGGAAAACGGGGCCGGGAAGTCGACGCTCTGCAACGTGGTGTACGGCGGTCTGTGGCCGGACACCGGAACGATGACCCTGGCCGGTCGCCGATACGCGCCCGGTTCGCCCGCGGCCGCGATGGCGGACGGCGTGGCGATGGTGCACCAGCACTTCAGTCTCATCGGCACGATGACCGTCGCCGAGAACCTGCTGCTCACCGGACGGGGACTGCGACTGCGCCGCGCGGAACTACGGACCCGCCTCGATCGACTCGCCGACGACTATCACCTGAGGATCGATCCGGACGCGCTGGTCTCCGCCATGCCGATCGGTGCGCGGCAGAAGGTCGAGATCGTGAAGGCCCTGCTCGCCGACCCCGCGCTGATCCTGCTGGACGAGCCGACCGGGGTACTCGATCCCGGCGAGATCGATGCCCTGATCGAGACGTGCCAGGCGGTCGCGGCGGCGGGCAAGGCGGTCGTCCTCGTCACCCACAAACTCGGTGAGGTGGCCCGGGTCGCGGACGCCGCGACCGTGCTGCGCGGAGGTGAGGTCGCAGGTGGGGGCCGCATGTCGGAGCTGACGATCCCCCAGCTGACGATGGCGATGGTCGGAAGACCGGTGTCCGAACTCGGTCCGGCGCTCGCCGCGGGCGTCGGTACGGAGAGCGACAGCGGCGCGATGCCCGAGCGGCGGGCGACCGGCCCCGTCGTCCTCGGGCTCCGCGGCGTCCGCGCCACCCGGGTGGACGGCAGTGTCGCCCTGTCCGGCGTGGGGCTCGAGGTGCGGGCCGGCGAGATCGTCGGAATCGCGGGCGTCGAGGGGAACGGGCAGAGCGAACTGGTCGCCGTGCTCTCCGGTGCCACCCGACCCGAGTCGGGCACGGTCACGCTCGGCGACGCCGACATCACGTCGGCATCCCCGGCCGAACGCACCCGCCTCGGTCTCGGGGTGGTGCCGGAGGACCGCCACCGGGAGGCGATGGTGGCGGAACTGTCCCTGTCGGAGAACCTCTTCCTCGGCCGCCTGCACCGCTTCCGCCGGATGGGCCTGCTCGACCGAAGTCGGATGGATGCCGCGGCCCGCGACCTGATCGAGCAGTTCTCGGTACGGACACCCGGACCGGGAACCTCCATGGGTGCGCTGTCGGGAGGCAATCAGCAGAAGGTCGTCCTGGCCCGCGAACTGTCCACGGAGAAGCTGCAGTGTCTGGTCGCGGCGCAGCCCACCCGCGGACTCGACATCGGGGCGGTCGAGTACGTCCTGAACCAACTCCGCGGCTGCGCCTCCTCGGGAAACGCAGTCCTGGTCGTGTCCAGCGAGATCTCCGAACTGCTCGCGCTGTGCGACCGCATCTTCGTCAGCTACCGCGGGGCCCTGCTGGGGCCCGTCGACACGGCGGCGGCCTCTGCGGGGCAGCAGATCGGTGAACTGATGACGGGAACGGCGGCATGACTCGACTTCGAACCTGGGCACATCACCCACTTCCGGTGGCGATCGCCGCGATCGCCCTCGCGGGACTCGTCGGAGTGCTCCTCGCCGCGGCCGCGGGTGCCACCGTGACCGAGACCGCCGAAGCGCTGTCCGAGGGGATGTTCGGCAGCAGCTACGCGATCGGAGTCTCGCTCAACACTGCTGCGGTGCTGGCTCTCGTCGCGGCCGGATTCACCGTCGCGCACCGGGCCGGACTGGTGAACGTCGGCGGTGAGGGCCAGCTGTGCGTCGGGGGCATCGCCGCGACCGCGGTCGGCACCACGCTGGGGGCGGGCACTCCCGCGCCGATCGCCGTCACCGCGGTTCTCCTCGCCGCGGCCGGTGCCGGGTGGGCATGGGCTGCGATCGCCGCGTACCTGAGGGTCCGCCGGGGCACGAGCGAGATCATCACGACGCTGCTGCTGAACTTCGTCGGCCTCGCGCTGGTGCTGCTGATGGTGCACGAGCCCAGCCTCCTTCGTCAGCCCGTCACGTCCTCGGAGACACTGCCGCAGTCCGCGCCGCTGATCGAGTCCGCGCACCTGCCGTTGCTGGGGATCGAGCGTTCGCCGGGAACGATCGCGCTGTGGATCGCCGTGGTCGCGGTGCTGATCGTGGGCGTGGTCCTGCGCCGGACGGCGGTCGGCGTGCGACTGCGCTCGGTCGGCCTGAACCCGGACGCGTCGGCGCGGCTGGGACTGCAGGTCGGGCGGCTGCGCTTCCTCAGCCTGTCTTCGGCAGGCGCGTTCTCCGGGCTCGCGGGCGGGATCCTCGTCGCGACGGCACCGTTCGTGCTCGTTGAAGGATTCTCCTCCGGCTATGGGTTCTCCGGGCTGGTCGTCGGACTCCTGGCGCGCGGTTCCATGCTCGCCGTCGGCGCCGTGTCGCTGCTCCTCGGATTCCTCGTGTCCGGCGGAATCAATTTGCAACTCGCAGCCGGTGTTCCGGCATCGACCGTCTCGATCGTGGAATCGCTCATGATCATCCTGATCGCGGGAGCGGTGCTGTGGACCGCGACGGGCCGGAGATCGAGATCCGCGGCCGCGCCGACGGCGAAGACCCACGACGTCCCCGACCTGGCAGGAGCGAAGAAATGATCGACACGGTGTCGGACATCGCCGTCAGCGGCGTGGGATTCGCACTCCCGATCCTGGTGGCCGCGAGCGGGGAACTGGTGAGCGAGCGGGCAGGCGTGCTGAACCTCAGCCTCGAGGGCATGATGCTGACCGGGGCGTTCGCCAGCGTGCTCGGCGCCGTCACCACCGGATCCGCGGTGGGCGGTCTCGCGGCCGGACTGGCGGCCGGGTTGCTGTTCGGGCTGCTGCAGGCATTGCTGAGCGTCACGTTGCGGGCCGACCAGATCGTGGTGGGCATCGCGAGCAACGCCCTCGCGCTCGGTGTCACCACCTACGGCGCCCGGCTGCTGCTCGCGGACGGCAAGGGGCAGAACGCCCCGGGATTCGCGGCACTCGAGATCCCGCTGTTGCACCGGATCCCGATCCTCGGACCGGCTCTCTTCTCCCAGACGGCACTCGGCTACCTCTGCATCGCCGTGGTCGGGCTGCTGGCCGTCATCCTGTCGCGCCGGACGCGGACCGGTCTCGTCGTCGACGCGGTCGGGGAGGACGCCAAGTCGGCCGACTGGAGTGGACTGCCGGTGCGGAAGGTCCGCTACCTGTGCGTGCTCGTCGCGGGACTGGTGGCGGGCTTGGCCGGGGCGCAGCTCGCGCTGTCCGAGGTGCGGTCGTTCAGCGACAACATGACCGCCGGAATCGGATACCTGGCCGTCGTGGCCGTGATCGCGGGCAGGTGGCGCGCACTCGGCGTGATCTGCGCGTCCGTGTTCTTCGGGATCGCGCAGGCGCTCCAGTTCGCGTTGCCCGCCCTCGGTGTCAGCGTGCCGTTCGCCCTGCTCGTCATGTTGCCCTACGTGATCGCGATCGTCGCGGTCAGTGGATTCCTCCGCAACAGCCGCTCACCCGCAAACCTGACCGTCGCGTTCGCGCGCACGTCCTGATCGATCTCTCTGCGAGGAAACTCTTGTGACACTGATCCTTTCCCACTCCGACGTGGCCGGCCTCATCGACCGCGCCGAGGTGTTCGCCGCGGTGGAACGGGCGCACGCCGACCTGGCCGCGGGCAGGGCGTTTGCACCCGCCCCACCCGCTATGACCCTGCAGTCCGCGGCGTTCATCCCGATGGTCGCGGCGGCGACCTCGGCCGGCGCGGCCGCGGTGAAGATGCTCGTCGATCTTCCCGGCAACGCCGCCCGCGGTCTGCCCGTGCAACGTTCGGCCGTGCTCGTGACGTCCGCGGACACCGGCGAGTGCGAGGCGCTCCTCGACGGCCGCCTGATCACCGCCGTGCGCACCGCCGCCGCCAGCGCCGTGGCCACGCAACACCTCGCGCGCCGAGGCAGCCGGGTGCTGGGATTGGTGGGCGCCGGGACCCTCGCCGTCGAACACGCCCGGGCGATCACCCGGGTGTCGGACGTCGAGACGGTGCTGGTGTGGTCGCGCTCGGACGCAACGGTCGAGGAATTCCGCAGCCGGACAGAGGATCTCGGAATCTCGGTCAAGCCGATGGACTCGCCCGAGGCGGTCACCCGGTCTTCCGACGTTCTCTGCACACTCACACCGTCGAGGGACCCGATCGTGCGGGGAGCCTGGTTCGGCGAAGGCTTGCACGTCAACGCCGTGGGCGCGCCGCCGCGCGCGGACCACCGGGAGGTCGACGGCGAGGGCATGCGGCGTGCCCGCGTGGTCGTCGACTCGGTGGCCACCACGATGACCAAATCGGGGGAGACGCTGCTGGCGCTCGCCGAGGGCGCGATCATCGAGGACGACGTCGCCGTGGAGTTGGGCGACGTCATCGCGGGCCGCACCGTCGCCCGCACATCCGATCGGGACATCACGCTGTACAACTCCGTCGGGATCGGCCTCCAGGACCTCGCCGCGGCGCGCATACTGATCGACAGAGCCCGGGAACGGGGCGTCGGAACAGAAGTGGATCTGAGTCGATGAGCCAAAGCGATGTCGACGACGTGGACCTAGCGCACCTGCGGCGAGCCATCGAACTCGCCGACGAGACGGGCGACGCGGGCAACAGACCGTTCGGTGCGGTGGCGGTCGGGGCCGACGGTCACGTGATCAGCGAGGGCGCCAACTCCGTCGCGACGTCCGCCGACGTCACCGAGCATGCGGAACTCGACGCGATCACCACCGCCTGCGGTGAGGGACGAACCGGCGACCTCGTCGGCGCCACCATGTACGCCAGCGGCGAGCCGTGCCCGATGTGCAGTGCGGCGATGGTGTGGGCCGGCATCACGCGGGTGGTCTACGCGGCGTCGTCCGCGGACTTCTCCCGGATACTCCCGGACGGTCCACGGTTCACTCTGGGCTGCTCCGACGTACTCGAATCCGCGAGCGTCGAGATCGAGGTCAGCGGACCGCATCTCGGCGACGAGGCGCTCGCACCGTTCCACCGCTTCCTCGACACGGACTGACCCTCGAACGCCGTCAGCCCCCGGCACGGAGGTGCCGGGGGCTGACGGACGTGTGTGCCGGGACTCAGCCGAGCTGCGAGACGACCCAGTCGATGCTCTTGGTGAGCTGCGAGACGTCCTCGGGATCGATCGCCGGGAACATGCCGACACGCAGCTGGTTGCGGCCCAGCTTGCGGTACGGCTCGGTGTCGACGACGCCGTTGGCGCGCAGGATCTTCGCCACCTGGGCCGCGTCGATCTTGTCGTCGAAGTCGATGGTGCCGACCACCTGCGAGCGGTGAGCGGGATCGGTGACGAACGGGGTGGCGTATTCGCTGGCCTCGGCCCACTGGTACAGGCGCGAGGACGAATCGGCGGTACGCGAGGTGGCCCAGTCGAGGCCGCCCTTGCCGTTCAGCCAGTCGATCTGGTTGGCGAGCAGCAGCAGCGTCGCGAGCGCCGGGGTGTTGTACGTCTGGTCCTTGGAGCTGTTGTCCACGGCGATGGGCAGCGACAGGAAGTCGGGGGTCCAGCGACCCGAGTCCTTGATCTCCGCGACGCGCTCGAGCGCCTTCGGGCTCATCAGTGCGATCCACAGGCCACCGTCGGCGGCGAAGCACTTCTGCGGGGCGAAGTAGTACACGTCGGCGTCGGCGACGTTCACCGGCAGGCCGCCGGCGCCGGACGTGGCGTCGATGGCGATGAGCGCATTCTCCGAGCCCGCGGGACGCGAGACGGGGATCGCGACACCGGTGGACGTCTCGTTGTGCGCCCAGCCGATGAGGTCGACGGACGGATCGGAGACCGGCTCGGGCGCACTGCCCGGGTCGGCGGAGACGACGATCGGGTCGCCGATGAACGGGTTGTTCTTCGCGACCGACGCGAACTTGGAGCTGAACTCACCGTTCGTGAGGTGCAGCGACTTCTCCCGGATCAGGCCGAACGCGGCCGCATCCCAGAACGCGGTGGTGCCGCCGTTGCCGAGCACCACCTCGTAGCCCTCGGGCAGGGAGAACAGATCGGCGAGGCCGGACCGCACGCTGGCGACGACGTCCTTGACAGGCTTCTGGCGGTGGCTGGTGCCGAACACCGAGGAGCCCACCTCGACCAGCGACTGCAGCTGTTCGGGCCGAACCTTGGACGGTCCGCAGCCGAAGCGTCCGTCGGCGGGCAGGAGGTCTGCGGGGATGATCGGTGTGGAGGTCATCGCTACTTTCTGTTCCTTACTGGTTCTGGCGGGGGAGACGGTCAGCTGGTGTGGGCGATCTGGTCCCAGCCCTCGACGGACTCGGGGGTGCGGGGCGCGGGTCCGGTGTAGATGGCGGCGGGGCGGACGAGCTTGCCGAGACGTTTCTGCTCGAGGATGTGGGCGCACCAGCCGGCGGTGCGGCCGCAGGTGAACATCGCGGGCATCATGTGCGCGGGGACCTCGGCGAAGTCGAGGATGACCGCGGCCCAGAATTCGACGTTGGTTTCGATGGCCCGGTCGGGGCGGCGCTCGCGCAGTTCGGCGAGGGCGGCCTGTTCGAGGGCGGCGGCCGCCTCGTAGCGGGGGGCGTTCAGCCGTTTCGCGGTGGCGCGGAGCACCCGGGCGCGGGGGTCTTCGGCGCGGTAGACGCGGTGCCCGAAGCCCATCAGCTTTTCCTTGCGGTCGAGGATGCCCTTGACCAGGGCGCGGGCGTCGCCGGTCTTTTCGGTGTCCTCGATCATCGGTAGGACGCGGGCGGGGGCGCCGCCGTGCAGTGGGCCGGACATCGCGCCGATCGCCCCGGACAGGGACGCGGCGACGTCGGCGCCGGTGGAAGCGATGACGCGGGCGGTGAAGGTGGAGGCGTTCATGCCGTGTTCGGCGGCGGAGACCCAGTAGGCGTCGATGGCGGCGACGTGGGCGGGGTCGGGGTCGCCCTTCCAGCGGACCATGAACCGTTCGGTGACCGTTTTCGCTTCGTCGATCCGTTTCTGCGGGACGGCGGGCTGGTAGATGCCGCGGGCGGATTGGGCGACGTAGGACAGGGCCATGACGGAGGCGCGGGCGAGTTGTTCGCGGGCGGTGTCGTCGTCGATGTCGAGGAGGGGCTGGTATCCCCAGATGGGGGCGAGCATGGCGAGGCCGGCCTGGACGTCGACGCGGACGTCACCGGTGTGCACGGGCAGGGGGAACGGTTCGGCCGGGGGCAGTCCGGGGCCGAAGCGGCCGTCGACGAGCAGGGCCCACACGTTGCCGAACGTGACGTGCTTGGAGACCAGTTCTTCGATGTCGACGCCGCGGTAGCGCAGGGCGCCGCCGTCCTTGTCGGGTTCGGCGATGTCGCTGGTGAACGCGACCACGCCTTCCAGTCCGCTGACGAAATCGTCCGGTATTGCCGCGCTAGCTGACATAGCTCGTGGACTCTCCTCGTTCGAGTGCCCCCGGTCAGAGCGGCACTGTCTCGGCGTTCGACAATTGCGCTGGGCGTGCATGCGGGATGGGCAGGCACCTTCGTCCGCGCAATCGACTTCCCTTCCCCGGGCATCGCACGATCGCGGCTGCAATCCGAGGGGACGGGTTCGGTCCCCAAAACTTTAGCCGGTGTCACCGGAGAGTTGATCAGTGCATACCCGGGAGTAGCGTTCTCGGCTGTGTCTCCAGATGCAGAACAGCCGAAAACGGTGAACAAGGACCTCGCGGCCATGCGCGTCGGGTACGCACACCAGGGCGCTGACGGTCGGTACGTCGACTCCGATCTGGACGCCGACCAGCTGATCGGCGGCTGGCTTCCCCTGATGCGCCTGTGGCTCGAGGACGCCGTCGAGGCCGGGGTTCCCGAACCCAACGCGATGACGCTCGGAACCGTCGACGAGCACGGACATCCGTGCACCCGCACCGTCCTCTGCAAGGGATTGAGTACCGACGGTGTGCTGTTCTTCACCAACTACGACTCGGACAAGGGCCGCCAGCTGGAGGCGGTGCCCTACGCGTCGGTGACGTTCACCTGGGTGCCCGTCGCCCGGCAGATCACCGTCCGCGGTCCCGTCGAGCGCGTGAGTGCCGAGGTCACGGACGAGTACTGGCACAGCAGGCCCCGCGGATCCCGGCTGGGGGCATGGGCCTCCGAGCAGTCGAAGCCGATCGGTTCGCGGGCCGAATTGGACGCCGCGCTGCTGCACGCGGCGGAGCGCTTTCCCGTCGACGTCGACATCCCGGTCCGGCCGGACTGGGGCGGAATCCTGATTCGCCCCGCGGTCGTGGAGTTCTGGCAGGGCCGCGCGAACCGGATGCACAACCGCATCCGGACGTCGCTGGTCGACGGCTCGTGGACGGTGGAGCGACTGCAGCCGTGACTGCCGGGGAATAGTGAGCATGGGAAACGAGCTAAGGGAAAAATGAGCGACACCGTCACCGAGAAGAAGAAGCGGCGGCTGCTCGCCGACACGGCGCCGCTGCAGAACCGGGACTACCGCCGACTGTGGGCGGCCGGGATCGTGACGGTGATCGGCGGGCAGCTCAGTGTCGTCGCGGTGCCGCAGCAGGTGTACGAGATCACCCGAAGCTCGGCGTACGTGGGTCTGACCGGTGTCTTCGCGCTGGTACCGCTGATCGTGTTCGGGTTGTGGGGCGGCGCGCTGGCCGACGTCATGGACCGGCGGAAACTGCTGACGATCACCACCGTCGGGCTCGGTGTGACGTCCGTGCTGTTCTGGGTGCAGGCGGCGCTGGGCCTGGACAACGTGTGGCTGGTGCTCGGACTGCTGGGGTTGCAACAGGCGTTCTTCGCGGTCAACCAGCCCACCCGAAGCGCTATCATCCCGCGGCTCATCCCGGCGGAACAGCTGGCCGCCGCCAACTCGCTCAACATGACGGTCATGCAGTTCGGCGCCATTGCCGGACCGCTGCTCGCCGGCGTGATGATTCCGACGGTCGGGCTGTCGACGCTGTATCTCGTCGATTCGATCGCCCTACTGGCCACACTGTGGGCGGTGCTCCGGCTGCCTGCCATCCCGCCGACGGGGGAGTCGCGCCGGGCCGGGCTGCGTGAGGTGTTCGACGGGTTCGCCTACCTCGCGACGCAGAAGGTGCTGCTCGCGTCGTTCGTCGTCGACATCATCGCCATGGTGTTCGGCATGCCGCGGGCGTTGTTCCCGCAGATCGCGCACGACACGTTCGGCGACCCGGCATCGGGCGGTGTGGCGCTGGGCCTGCTGTTCGCGGCGATGTCCTTCGGCGCGGTGGCCGGTGGGGTGTTCTCCGGCTGGCTGCCGAGGGTCCGGCGCCAGGGCCTCGCCGTGATCGTGTGCATCGTGCTGTGGGGTCTGGCGATGGTCGGTTTCGGCGTGGTGGTGGGGATCGCGTCACCCGGCGACAGTCCGGTCCTGTTGTGGATCGCTCTCGCGTTCCTCGCATTCGGTGGTGCCGTCGACATGGTCTCCGCCGCGTTCCGCAGCACCATGCTCCAGCAGGTCGCCACGGACGAGATGCGCGGACGACTCCAGGGCGTCTTCATCGTCGTCGTGGCCGGGGGCCCGCGGATCGGTGACGTCGTGCACGGCGTGGCAGCGGCTGCGGTCGGGACGAGCGTGGCGGCCGCGGGCGGCGGCGTCCTCGTCGTCGTCGGTGTGGTGATCGCCGCGCTCGCGTTCCCGGCACTGGTGCGGTACAAGGTCACCCGCTAGGTTCCTGTGCGCCATCACATATCTCGCGCCCATCTCGGGCACACTGAAGTGCATGGGTGAACCGCAGTCTTCGAAGACGGACAGGCCTGCCACGGCCGGATTCGAGATCCGGGGAGGCGGCTACCGGGCCGGTATCGCGGCCACCGGCGCCGGACTCCGGCTACTCGAATGGGACGGTCCGGACGGGCCGACGGCGCTCACCGAGACGTGGGACATCGGAACCCGGCCACCGTTGTCGGCCGGTCTGATCCTCGCGCCGTGGCCGAACCGGATCCGCGACGGCCAGTTCGTCTTCGACGGCATCGACCATCAGCTCGAGATCACGGAACCGACATTCGGCAATGCCAGTCACGGATTCGTCCGCCGCCGGGACTGGCGTGTCATGAATCACGCCGACGACCGCATCGAGTTGTCTATCGACGTCGGCCTCCACAAGGGGTGGCCGTACCCGCTGCGGCTCACCGTTGCCTACGTCGTTGGCGACGACGGCCTCACCGTGACGCACACAGCCACCAACACGGGAGCCATCCCGGCACCGTTCGGGATGGGCTTCCACTCCTACGTCCGCGCCGGCGACTTCCCGCTCGACGAGTGCACGCTGCGACTGTCCGCCGGCACCCGGCTGCCGCTCGACGAGCGCATGCTGCCGAGTGGGGGTTCGCAGCCCGTGGCAGGCACCGAGTACGACTTCACCAGCCCGCGCACGTTGGCGGGCGTCGCGCTCGACACCCCGTTCAGTGCACTGGACGTCGACGCGGACGGCAGGTCGCGGCACGAATTGCGTGCGCCGGACGGCACCGGAACGATCCTGTGGGCGGCTCGTGAGTTCGGCTGGCTGCAGGCGTTCGTCGCGGATCCCGACGCCGGGAAGTCGTACCCGGGCCGCGGGCGGGCGCTGGCGCTCGAACCGATGACGTGCCCGCCGGACGCGTTCAACTCCGGGATCGATCAGTTGGTGCTCGCTCCGGGGCAGCAGTGGACGGGTGCGTGGGGCATGTCCGCGTTGGGGTCGTAGCGGTTCAACTTTCGAGCATCGAGTGCCCACTTGGTGAGACGGTGTAACACCGGTCGCGGTCCGGCCGATACGTCGGGCGGGGGTTCTTCTGTCGCGGCTGCGGCGCTTTGTGTCACCCTCTGTTCTTCCCTCACCGCTTCGGGCACCGCGGTGTGCGTTCTCCACCGTCTTCGGCATCTGTGCAGGTAACGCGGCCAGTCCAGTCTCAGGTAACTGGCCCTCACCGATTCCGCTCCCGCGCCGTGCGGGCAAATCGGACACTCGCCGATCCCGTTCGGCGACCCTTCCCGGTGGTCGCCGCGCATCCCGCGGCGGACCCGGATCGCGGGCTCTGAGCGGACCCGCCTTCGGCACGCAGGCCAGAGTGGGACTAGTTTCTACCTGAATGAAGTTGTTACTCATTGGTTTGAGCTTGAGAGGGATGCTTCGTGCCTGACAATGACACAAAGCCCACGCTTACCTACCCTGGTGGTGAGCACACGATGTCCATTGCCAGGGCAACCGAGGGCAATGACGGTATCGAACTGGGCAAGCTGCTCGCCAGCACCGGGTACACCACCCTGGACCCGGGTTTCGTCAATACCGCCTCCACCAGCTCCGCGATCACCTACATCGACGGTGAGCACGGGATTCTCCGCTACCGCGGGTACCCGATCGAACAGCTGGCCGAGAAGTCGACCTTCATCGAGGTCAGCTATCTGCTGATCTACGGTGAGCTGCCCACCACGGCGCAGCTCGAGTCGTTCACCGACCGGATCCGGCGCCACACGCTGCTGCACGAGGACCTCAAGAGGTTCTTCGACGGATTCCCGCGGAACGCACACCCGATGCCGGTCCTGTCCAGCGCCGTCAACGCGCTGTCCGCGTACTACCAGGATTCCCTGGACCCGGCCGACCCGGAACAGGTCGAGCTGTCGACCATCCGTCTTCTCGCGAAGCTGCCGACCATCGCGGCCTACGCGTACAAGAAGTCCGTCGGGCAGCCGTTCCTGTACCCGGACAACTCCCTGAACCTGGTCGAGAACTTCCTCCGGATGACGTTCGGCTTCCCCGCGGAGCCCTACGAGATCGATCCCGAGATCGCCAAGGCTCTCGACATGCTTCTGATCCTGCACGCCGACCACGAGCAGAACTGCTCGACGTCGACGGTGCGGCTGGTCGGCTCGTCCGACGCCAACCTGTTCACCTCAATCTCCGGTGGCATCAACGCACTCTGGGGCCCGCTGCACGGCGGCGCCAACCAGGCCGTGCTGGAGATGCTCGACGAGATCAAGGCCAGCGGCAGCAACGCGGACGACTTCGTCCGCAAGGTCAAGAACAAGGAAGACGGTGTGAAGCTCATGGGCTTCGGACACCGTGTCTACCGCAACTACGACCCGCGCGCGGCGATCGTCAAGAAGACGGCTCACACCATCCTCGAGAAGCTCGGCGGCGACGACGAGCTGCTCGACATCGCGATGGCGCTCGAAGAGGCGGCGCTCACCGACGACTACTTCGTCGAGCGCAAGCTGTACCCGAACGTCGACTTCTACACGGGTCTGATCTACCGCGCGATGGGTTTCCCCACGCGCATGTTCACCGTTCTGTTCGCCATGGGCCGCTTGCCCGGGTGGATTGCACACTGGCGCGAGATGCACGAAGATCCCGCTACGAAGATCGGCCGTCCGCGCCAGATCTACACCGGTTACACCGAGCGTGACTACAAGGACGTCACAGGTCGCTGATCGCGAATACCTGTGCCGAACCATAGAGCCCTCACCGAGGAGGACATATGACCAAGCCCGAGATCGAATTCCAAGACGGACCTGCCCCGACCGACCTGGTCATCAAGGACGTGGTGGTCGGAGACGGCGCCGAGGCCGTTCCCGGGGGCACCGTCGAGGTGCACTACGTCGGCGTCGAGTTCGAGTCCGGGGAGGAGTTCGACTCCTCCTGGAGCCGCGGCGAGTCCATCCAGTTCCCGCTGCGCGGCCTCATCAAGGGCTGGCAGGACGGCATCCCCGGCATGAAGGTGGGCGGACGTCGTCAGCTCACGATCCCGCCGGAGCTGGCCTACGGTCCCGCCGGCGCCGGACATCAGCTGTCCGGCAAGACGCTGGTCTTCATGATCGACCTGCTGGACGTGAAGGAATAGTCTCCCCAGCACCGAAAGCCCCGCATCACCTCACGGTGACGCGGGGCTTTCCGCTTTCCGTGCTTCCGCTTTCGGGGGCTGGTGTGGGGTGTCGGTGTGGAGTTCGACGACGAGCCGGGCGCCACCGAGCGGGCTGACTTCGAAACGTGCGCTGCCGTTGTGCAGTGCCGCCTGCTGCGCGACGAGCGCGAGGCCGAGACCCGACCCGCTCTTCGTCGCGTTGGAACCGCGGTGGAACCGTTCGAACACCACGGCCCGTTCGGTCTCGGGCACCCCCGATCCGTTGTCGTCGACGACGACGGTGGTGATGCCGTCGGCCGCTCTCAGCGTGATCGTCACCGCGGTGGCGCCGCCGTGCCGGACCGCGTTCTTGATGGCGTTGTCCAGGGTGAGGCGCAGCCCACCGGGCATGCCGCGAACCGTCACCGGGGTCGCGTCGACGGTCACCTGCAGTCCCGGATTGTGACGCATCGCCTCCTCGGCGGCGAGGTCGCTGATGTCGACGAGGTCGCAGTCCACGAAGTCCTTGTCGGTGGACAGTTCGCCGCGGGCGAGGCGTTCGAGATCGGACAGCGTCGATTCCACCCGGCCTTGTGAGCGGGCGAGGTCGCGGAGGATCTCGTGCTGCTGTTCCGGCGTCAGGTCGAGAGTGGTGAGGACCTCGAGGTCGGTGCGCATCGCGGTGAGCGGGGTCCGGAGTTCGTGTGCCGAGACGGCCGCGAAGTCGCGTGCGGTGGCGAGCGCGGCGGTGGTCGCGTCCTGCGCCTCCGCGACGTCGCGCAGCATCGACTCCGCGGCGGAGGCCAGTTCGTCCGCCTCCCGTACACCGGAGGTCGTGGGCGTCAGCTTCGGTTCGCGGCGCACGATGCGGCCGGTCAAGTCGACCAGCGGTCGCACGGCCCGACCGCCGAACAACCAGCCGAGACCGCTGGCCGCGGCGATGGCGAGCACTCCGACGAGCGCCACCTGTCGTTGCTGCTCCGACGTCACGTCCTGGGCTTCGGCGTACGGCACGGCCAGGGAGATCCGGGTGCCGAGGAGCGGCACGGTCGCGGTGTACGCCCGGTACTTCGTGTCACCCACCTCGACGGTCTGCTGGCCCGGGTCGAGTTCGGGCAGCTGGGTGGGGGTGCTCACGAGCACGGTGTCGCCGTCGGCCGAACGGATCGTGATGGCGAACGCACCCTTGTCGCCCAGTGCCCCGAGGAACAGTCCCGCGGTGGCCGCGTTGGGAACCAGGACGTCCGACGCCGTCTCCAGCCGCCGGTCGAGTTGCGACAGGTTGTTCCGGTTGATCGCCAGCGACACCAGGATGCCGAGCGCCACGACGATGATCGTCGCCCCCAGCGCGGTCGCGGCGGCCACACGGGTCCGGAGGGAGAACGACCGTTTCACGACGGTTCCCGGAGCACGAACCCGACTCCGCGGACCGTGTACAGGATGCGCGGTTGACCACCGACTTCGAACTTGCGACGCAGGTAGCCGACGAACACGTCCACCACGTTGGTGTCGGCGACGAAGTCGTACCCCCACACCAGTTCGAGGAGCCGTTCACGGCTCAGGACGATGCCGACGTTGCGGGCGAGCACCTCGAGGAGTTCGAATTCCCGTTTGGTCAGCGTGACCTCCTCGCCCGCCATGAAGACCCTGCGTGCGGACGTCCGGATCTCCAGGGCGCCGACGCGGATCGGTGGGGTCGCGGGCGAGCCGGCCGGCGCGGCGGCCGTCGTTCCGTGCCGCCGCAGCATCGCCCGGATCCGAGCGATCAGTTCGGCGAGGACGAACGGCTTGACCAGGTAGTCGTCGGCGCCCGATTCGAGGCCGGAGATGCGGTCGTCGACGGTGTCGCGGGCGCTGAGCACGCAGATCGGGATGTCGTTGTTCATCGCGCGCAGGGCGGTCACCACACCGGTGCCGTCGATGACCGGCATGTTCATGTCGAGCACCATCGCGTCCGGACGTCGCTCGCTGACCACCCGGAGCGCGTCGGCGCCGTCGACGGCCGTGAGGACGGTGAATCCGGACAGGCGCAGGCCGCGTTCGAGGGACGTCCGCACGTCCTCGTCGTCGTCGACCACGAGGACACTGGCTGAGTCGGTGACGGTCACTCCTGCATTGTGCCGTGAGCGCGACCACTGAGCGTGCGGATGGCAGTTGTGGGAGCGTGTCTCGTCCGTACACTCGTTGGAGATGTTTTCTTCGCTGCAGGCATTCGAACTGACCGAAACCAACCGTGACTGGCTGATTCACCGCCCGGCCGAGATCGCGACCTACGTCGTCCTGGCGCTCGTGCTGCGTTTCGCGTTGCACCGGATGATCGACCGGATGACGCGGCCCCGGGAGCCTTCCGACAAACCGGCCATGCTCCGTCCCCTGCGGGAACGCGCCCCGCGCGGCGTCAAGGAGGCAATGGTCAACGAGCGCCGCGCGCAACGCGCCCGGACGATCGGGTCCGTCCTCAAATCGACCGTGTCGATCGTGGTGCTCATCTGGGTGGTGCTCCAGGTCCTCGCCGTCCTCGGCGTCAACGTGGCGCCGTTCATCGCGTCCGCCGGAGTGATCGGTGTCGCACTCGGATTCGGTGCGCAGAACCTCGTCCGGGACTTCCTGTCGGGCATCTTCATGCTGCTCGAGGACCAGTACGGGGTCGGGGACGTCGTGGACCTCGGCGAGGCCGTGGGCACGGTCGAGACGGTGGGTCTGCGGGTCACCACGATCCGCGACGTCAACGGCACCCTCTGGTACTGCCGCAACGGTGAGATCGTCCGCGTCGGCAACATGAGCCAGGGTTACGCGGTCGCGGTGGTCGATCTGCCGATCGCGCACGCCGCCAACGTGCAGCGGGCGTGCGAGGTGGCACTGGAGGCCGTCACCGAGGCGGCGAAGGGCGACGCGATCGCGGCCGACGTACTCGAGCCCCCGGAACTGCTGGGCGTCAACTCGGTGACCGCGGAATCGGTCACACTGCGGATCACCGCGCGGACCAAGCCCGGCAGGCAGTGGGCGGTGCAGCGGACGTTTGCCCGCGCGGCGCTGTCGGCGTTCGAGCACTACGACATCGACGCGCCGTACCTGTCGGTGCTGTCGTCGGCTCGCTCCACCAACTGATCGGCCCGCGCTTCGTTACCGTGGCAGGTATGGACACCGCACTCGTCTGGTTCCGGCGCGACCTCCGGCTCGGTGATCTGCCGACGCTTCACACGGTGTCCGAGTCGGGGGCGCGGGCGCTCGGGCTGTTCGTCCTCGACGACCGGCTGCTGACAACATCGGGCGGTGCTCGCCGGGACTTCCTGTTCCGCAGTCTCGCCGCATTGGACGACCAACTCGACGGCCGGTTGCTGGTGGTGAAGGGCGATCCCGTCGACGTGGTTCCGAGGGTCGCGAAGAAGGTATCGGCCGAAGAAGTGCACGTGAGCGCGGACTACGGGCCCTACGGTCGCGAGCGTGATGCCGCCGTCGCGGAGCATGTCGATCTGGTGGCCACCGGTTCGCCGTATGCCGTGGCGCCGGGCCGGGTGACGAAGACGGACGGGGAGCCGTACCGCGTGTTCACCCCGTACTTCCGGCAGTGGCTCGAACACGGGTGGCGCGCGCCGATCGACACCGGGTCTGCGACGGTGGAGTGGCTGGACCCGAACGACGTGAAGGCGCGGCGGGTGGCGATCCCCGAACCGGAATCCGACGGGTGCCCCGCGGGTGAGGCGGCGGCGCTGCAGCGGTGGGCGGAGTTCTGCGACGACGACCTCGCCGGCTACGAGGATGCGCGGGATCGTCCCGGTCTCGACGCGACGAGCCGGATGTCCGTCTACCTGAAGTACGGCAACATTCATCCGCGGACGATGCTCCGCGATCTCGCGCGCCGCCGCAGCACGAGCGCCGAACAGTACCGGCGGCAGCTCGCGTGGCGGGACTTCTACGCCGACATCCTCTTCCAGCGCCCCGACAGCGCCCGCGGGAACTATGACCGTCGCTTCGACCACATCCGCTACGACAGCGGTTCCGACGCCGAGGAGGCGTACACGGCGTGGTGCGAGGGCCGCACGGGGTTCCCGATCGTCGACGCCGGGATGCGTCAGCTGAAAGCCGAAGCCTGGATGCACAATCGGGTGCGGATGATCGTCGCGTCGTTCTTCGTCAAGGATCTGCACCTGCCGTGGTGGCGGGGTGCCCGCTACTTCATGAACCAGCTCGTCGACGGGGATCTCGCGAACAATCAGCACGGCTGGCAGTGGACCGCGGGATCGGGGACGGACGCGTCGCCGTACTTCCGGGTGTTCAACCCGACGACGCAGGGGGAGAAGTTCGACCCCGACGGCGAGTACGTGCGGCGGTGGGTGCCCGAACTGCGCGGCATCCCCGGCAAGGCCGTCCACGCTCTGAAAGACGGTCGCCCCGAGGACTATCCGCCACCGATCGTCGACCACGCCCACGAACGGCAGGAGGCCCTCGCCCGCTACGGCGAGATCAAGGCCCTGTGAGTACTTGTTAACCGCGGGCGGTTAATAAGTACTCACGGGCGCTTTGCGCATGAGAAGCCCGAGGAAGGCTGCCGCGGCGAGGACGATGACGAGTCCGCCGTAGATGCGGGTGGTGTCGACGA
Organism: Rhodococcus jostii RHA1; assembly: GCF_000014565.1. Lineage (NCBI taxonomy): Bacteria > Bacillati > Actinomycetota > Actinomycetes > Mycobacteriales > Nocardiaceae > Rhodococcus > Rhodococcus jostii. The sequence continues at coordinate 5,283,430 of NC_008268.1, forward strand.
GCCCGACCTTCCCGACGAGGTATCCGGCGATCAGTGCCGGAACGCTGTTGGCGAGGTAGGCGATCACGTAGATGCTCGACAGCAGTCCCGCGCGCTCGTGCGGTTCGGCGAGCGGCATGACGGTGCGGATGGTGCCCTGGAAGCCGGCGCCGAACCCGACGCCCGCCACCGCGGTTCCCGCGAGAATCCACAGCGCCGAGGACGTTTCGGCGCCGACCAGGGTGATGGTGACCCCGGCGACGAGGGCGGACGCTCCGACGTACAGGATGGGGCGTGCCGCCACGTTGCGCAGCAGGAACACCGCGGATGCACCGGTCCCGGTGAGTGTCGCGACCATGACGGCGCCGATCAGCGACGTGTGGACGTCGAGCGCGTTGCGGGCGAGCGACGGTCCGAGTGACAGGTAGAAGCCGCCCAGCGCCCACACGGCGACCAGGCAGGGTCCGGTGAGAACGAGCATGCCCTGTGCGGTGGGCGGGACCGCGAGTGTCGGACGCATCGAGGCCAGAGCCCCCTTCTGCCGGACCGCCGTCTCGGGTGCCGCCCAGATGCCGAGGATTTCGAGGAGGAACAGCGCGAAGAACACCAGGAACACGGTGCTGGTGGGCCGGGGAAGGTGCTCGCTGATCAGGCTCGATCCGATGGCGCCCAGTGCGAGGCCGACGGTGGGCGCGATGCTGTTGACGGTGGCGCCGCGTCCGGGCGTGCGTTCGAGGTCGAGGAGTGTGGAACCGAGTGCGCTGATCGCGGCGCCGGTGGCGAAACCCTGCACGACGCGGGCGAACAGCAGGAGGCCGATGCCTTCGGCTGTCGCGAACATGATCATCGAGGCGGCTTCGACCACGAGTGCCGTGATCAGCACGGGCCGGCGGCCGACGTAGTCCGAGAGCGACCCGACGGTGAGCAGCGCCAGCAGCAGGCTCACGGCGTAGATGCCGAAGACCAGCGTCGACTGCAGCGACGAGAAACCCCAGTTCGACTGGTACACCTCGTACAGCGGTGTGGGTGCGGCAGACGCGCCGAGCAGGGTGGCGATCACGACCGCGACGAGCGTGAAGGCGGCTCCGCGGCGCAGTGCGGGTCGAGACGTCGGTGGTGCTTCGGGCGCGGCAAGCGTCGTCATGGCGTACTCCCGGAAACATTAATGCAAAAGGTTTGCGTTAATGGACGCTACGCCGCCACCATTCTTAATGCAACGTCTTTGCGTTAGCATGGGGGCATGAGTCCGGCTCCAGGTCCACGCCCCGGTGGTCGCAGCGCCCGCATCCAGCAGGCGGTGCACGCGTCCACGCGCAAACTTCTCGACGAGCGCGACCGAGCGGACATCACCGTCCCGATGATCGCCGCCGACGCCGGGGTCACCCCGTCGACCATCTACCGGCGCTGGGGGGACATCACCGAATTGTTCGCGGACGTCGCGCTCGAGCGTCTGCATCCCGACGCGCCCCCGCGTGAAACCGGCAGTGTGCGAGGCGACCTCGTCGCCTGGGCGCAGGACTACCTCGAGGAGATGTCCTCGCCGGTGGGGCGGGCGGCACTGCGCGACGTCGTGATGAGCGCCGACACCCTCAGGTCCGAGGACGGCACCAATCAGTTCAAGTGCGCGACGTTCTGCCGCACCCAGATCGAGACGATCCTCGGACGCGGCGAACCCGTGCAGGGTGTGGTCGAGCACGTGATCGACCACGTCGTGGCGCCGATCATCTACCGCATCCTATTCGACCTCGACCCCCTCGAAGCGGACCGCGTCGAGGAACTGGTGGTTCACGCACTCGACGCGGCCGTCCGGGTCTGAGAGGTCAGCCGCCCAGCTGCTTCTTCAGCGCGTCGAGTACGGCGACGTCCTCGATGGTGGAGGGCACCGTGTACTCCTCGTGGTCGGCGATCTGCCGCATCGTCTTGCGCAGGATCTTGCCCGAGCGGGTCTTGGGCAGTGCCTGCACGACCGTCACGTCGCGGAACGTGGCGACGGCGCCGATCTGCTCGCGCACCATCGCGACCAGTTCGTTGCGGAGCGTGTCCGGGTCGATCTCGACCCCGGCCTTGAGCACCACGTAACCGCTGGGCCGCTGGCCCTTGAGTTCGTCGCGGATCCCGACCACCGCGCACTCGGCCACCGCGGGGTGCCCCGCGACCACCGCCTCCATGCTGCCCGTCGAAAGCCGATGTCCGGCAACGTTGATGACGTCGTCGCTGCGGCCGAGGACGAACACGTACCCGTCCTCGTCGATGTAACCGGAGTCGCCGGTCAGGTAGTAGCCGTCGAACGTGGCGAGATACGACCTCACGTACCGCTCCGGGTCACGCCACAACCCGGCCAGGGTGCCCGGGGGCAGCGGCAGTCCGATCACGATGTTGCCCTCGGCCCCGGCGGGAACCGTGTTCCCTTCGGCGTCGACCACCTGGACCCGGTACCCGGGCACCGGGACGGTGGGGGAGCCGGCCTTCAGCGGCATCGGTTCGAGCCCGCGCAGGTTGGAGCAGATCGCCCAGCCGGTCTCGGTCTGCCACCAGTGGTCGACGACGGGACGGCCGAGGACGCGGGTGGCCCACGCGTACGTGTCGGGGTCGAGGCGCTCGCCTGCCGCGAACAGCGTCTTCAGTGAGGAGATGTCGTACTTCTCGATCTCCTTCGCGTCGGGATCGGCCTTGCGGACGGCGCGGATCGCGGTCGGGGCGGTGAACAGCGCCGACACACCGTGATCGGAGATCACCCGCCAGAACGCGCCCGCATCCGGGGTCCCGACCGGCTTGCCCTCGTAGAGCACGGACGTGGCACCGGCCAGGAGCGGCCCGTAGACGATGTACGAGTGCCCGACCACCCAGCCCACGTCGGACGCGGTCCACCACACGTCGCCCGCGCCGATGTCGTAGATGTTGCGCATCGACCACGTGAGCGCAACGGCATGCCCACCGTTGTCGCGGATCACGCCCTTCGGCTTCCCGGTGGTGCCGGACGTGTAGAGGATGTACAGCGGGTCCGTCGCGGCCACCGGAACCGGCTCCGCGGGTGACGCATCCGCCATCAGCGCGTCCCAGTCGAACCACGCCGCCCCGTCACCCTGGTAGTCGGCGGCCGAACCGGGGACCTGCTCCCGGTCCTTGACGATCACCGTGTGCGGAGGGGTGCCGGACAACTCCAGCGCCTTCGCCACCATCGGCAGGTAGTCGACGGTGCGCCCCGGCTCGAGGCCGCCCGACGCAGTCACCAGGACCACCGGTCCGGCGTCGTCGATGCGGGTGGCGAGTTCCTTCGCGGCGAAACCACCGAACACCACCGAGTGCACGGCGCCGATGCGGGCGCAGGCCAGCATCGCGATCGCCGCTTCGGGGATCATCGGCATGTAGACGATCACCCGGTCACCGGCCACCACGCCCTGGTCCTTCAGGACGCCGGCGAACCGGGACACCTCGTCCAGAAGTTCTGCGTAGGTGTAGGTGCGGGACGCAGCGGGGGCCATCGCCGAGTCGTAGATCAACGCAGCCCGATCCCCGTTGCCGTCCCGGACGTGCCGGTCGAGGGCGTTGAAGCAGGTGTTCAGCGACGCGTCCGGAAACCACCGGTACATCGGGGCGGCGGAATCGTCGAGCGCCCGCGTCGGCGGCTTCACCCATTCCACGGCCTCGGCGGCGGCGAGCCAGAAGTCCTCGGGACTGTCGGTGCTCCGGCGGTACACCTCGGCGTAGCTCTGGCCATGGTCGTCGCTCGAAGGCGGAGTTCCCGGGGAGCTCATCGATGCACGTCCTCTCGTCGTCGTGTGACCCGCAACACCCTATGCGACGTCGGGTGTCCGGGACACCGTCCGGACAGCCGGGGCGGACGCCTGCGCTGGGCGGTGGTTTTTCGTCGCCCAGCGGAATCGCGTCGTGAATCGGTCAGAGGCCGAGGGAACCGGCGATCATCGGCCAGGAGTTGTGCAGGTCGTCCTGCCAGTAGCCCCACGAGTGGGTGCCGGTGGGCCGGAAGTCGTACGTGGCCGGGATTCCCAGAGCGTTCAGCCTGTCGGCCAGCCGATGGGTGCACTCGTTGGTTCCGGCCTCGATGATGCCGCCGATGATCACCTGATTGGCCAGCACGCCGACGTCTCCGTTGATGTCCGGGCCGTTGAGGTTCTCGTGGATGCCGGGCAGCCCGGTGGCGTTGCTGATGTACAGGTCGATGCCGCGCAGCTTCTCGGCATTGACGACGGGGTCGTTGGCCACCCAAGCGGGGTCGTCGGGCGGTCCCCACATGTTCTCGACGTCGCCGCCTCGGAAGCTGACGACGAAGGTGACGTAGTCCCGGCCCGGTTTGGTGCTCGTCTCGGCGCACCCGCTGAACGCGCCGACTGCGCGATACAGCGACGGGGCCGCCTCGGCCAGGCTCAGGACGGATGTGCCCGACATCGACAGACCCGCGATGGCATTTTCACCGTTCGTTCCGAGTGTGGCGTCGACGATCGGCGGAAGTTCCTCGGTGAGGAAGGTGGTCCACTTGTTCACGCCGAGGACGGGATCGGGCTTCTCCCAGTCGGTGTAGTAGCTGTACGCCCCGCCGACGGGAGTGACGACGTTGACGTTCTTGTCGGCGAAGAAGTCGACCACGTCGGTCCTCGCCTGCCAGGTTGCCGAATCCTCGCCGCCACCGGCACCGTTGAGCAGGTACAGAGTCGGCCGGGGCACGCTCGTGTCGGCGGGGCGGATCACCTCGAGGAGAATCACTTTCTCCATCGCTGCCGAGTAGACGAACATGTTCAGTTGGCGGTCGTCGATCTCCTCGATGTGGTCGAGGACGGATCCGTCTGCCGACGCCGGCTTGTCGGCGGGAAGGGCCCGCCACTCGTCCGCCGACGCCGCTGCCACCTGACCGAACATGGCCGACGACGCAACGACGGCGACCGCCAGGAGTGCCCGACAGTGTCCGATCGCGCTCATAGCCGCTCCTCGTGCTTTGACTGCGGTGCCCGACAACCGTCCGGTGAATACTCAGAACATTGCCCCTTCACGGTAACCGGCAAACATTCCCCGGGGCGGCTGAACGGACACCGGACTTCGCCGCGACGCCCGCCCTATCGTGGAAGCATGACGCTGCTCGCCGAAGACCTGCTGTTGCTGCTGCTCGACGACACTTCGGGAAAGCCCGTCGTCGACGGGACCCGGATGCCGCGCGTCCTCGCCGGCGCCGTCCTTCTGGAACTGGCTCTCGGCGACGTCGTCACCCCGGCCGAACCCGGCGAGGATGTCAAGAAGGGGCGTCTCGTCGTCCGGGACGGAGTGCGGCCGCAGGATCCGCTGCTCGCCCGGGCCGTCGACCTCATCGGTACGTCCAAGCCGATGAAACCGGAAGCAGCCATCGAGAAGCTCGCCAAGAACCTGCGCGACGAACTCGCGAAGCGCATCGTCGACGCGGGATGGGTCCGCGAGGAGAAGGGCAAGGTGCTGGGCATCTTCCCCACCACCCGGTGGCCGGAGGTCGACGGCAGCCACGAACGCGCGCTGCGGTCCGCACTGGGCGCCGCACTCCTCGACGGGATCACCCCCACTCCGCGCACCGCCGCGCTCGTCTCGCTGCTGTCCGCCGTCGACGCGGCCCCGAAGCTGTTCCCGGACGCCGATCGTCGCGCCGTGAAGAAACGGGCGAAGGAGATCGCCGAAGGCGACTGGGCCGGCAAGGCCGTACGCAAATCCGTCGAGGCCGTCAACGCCGCGATCATCGTGGCCGCCACCGTGCCCGCCATCGTCGCGGGGAGTGGGTAGGCGGGCGGGCTCCGATTCGGGTCTTGTGGAGCGCAGGGGATTTCGCTAGCGTAGAACACATGTTCGATACGGGGGTATTCGATCGGGGGGTTCGCGAGACGGTCTGCTGTCTCGTCGACGGGGAATCCGATGTGGGTCTGGTCGAGTTGATGACCGACCTGCATCGCAGTGAGTCGGTGGTGGCCGAACGGAAGCTGGCGGTGATCGCCCAGCTCTTCGTACGCCGCACTGCCGAGGTCGAGTCCGACGGGGCGTGGACGTCGACCGCACACGAAGTGATCGAGGCCGAGATCGGTGCCGCGCTCACCATGGGGCGAGCGGCGGCGGGTCGGCTGATCGGCCTGGGCATATCGTTACGTACCCGATTGCACACCACACGCGAGGCCATGGCGCGCGGTGATCTCGACATGTACCGGGTGCGCCTGATCGACGACGCGACGGCAAACGTCAGCGATGACCGGATCGGCGAGGTCGAACATCAACTCCTCGAACAGGTTCTGGCCCCACTTCGCTCCGGTGGAACTGGGTTGACCGGCCGCAGGCTGACGAATGCCGCCAACCGCATCATCGCAAGGCTCCACCCGGCAGGGGTGCGGGCCAAGCGGGAGAAGGCGCAGGCGGACAGCTTCGTCGGAGTCAGCGCGGCAGAGGACGGCATGTGCCGAATCCTCGGTCCCATCCCTGCGGCGCAGGGTCGCGCATTCGACGCGAGATTGCGTGAACCGGCAAATACCGTGTGCCCGAAGGATCTTCGAACGTACGAGCTGAGACGGGCCGACGGATTGTCCGCGCTCATCGACGGGGTCGGGTTCGTGCACTGTGAATGCGGGCGAGTCGATTGCGGCAAGAGCTCCCGCATCGCGACGACCGCGCGCAAGCCCCTCGTGCACCTGATCGTGCTCGACTCCACACTTTCGGGCGGCGACGAACCGGCCTACCTCGACGGCTACGGAATCGTCGACGCGGCGCACGCGCGCGAGATCGCAGCCGACGCGGATGTCGAAGCGGTGCGGGCACCGGTTCTGTCGTCCCGACGTACCGTCCCGGCACCGTGCTCGACACCTGGATGCGGGTGCGGGCCGGCGGGTGCGAGTGGTTGCACTGCCTATTGTCGAAATCATCACCGGCTCAAACATTCCGGTCACTGGAGGGTGTCCGCTGGCGGTGGATTCGAGTCGGTCGCGCCCACCGGTCACCGATACCGACCGCGGTCGTCGGGGCTCCTGGGTGCCGGACGGAGCGATGCCGGCGGAAGCGACCACGGTGGCGGAGGCGACCGCGCCGCCGGAAGTGACCATGCCGCGGCCGCGGCCCGCCGCCGCACCCGTGCGGAGAACACCGCTGCCCGGATTCGGGCGGAGCGCCGCCGACGGCCGGCGCACCTGGATGCGGTGCGGCACCGGTCGCCCGGTGCACGCGCATCCGAGGCTTACGCGACCGACGAACCCGCGCCGTTCCGACCGGCGGTGTTTCCGGGCCCACCGCCTGCGCGCCGAAAAGGGTTACCGTGGAATACAGGTGGTTAGCAAGAGTAAAGAACAGTCAATGTGATTGCTACGGTTCCGACTCGGTTCGCCACCTCGCAACTGACCACGCGCTGAAGGAAGAGCGCCAGCGACAGCCGGAGGAACACATGTGCGGAATCGCCGGATGGATCTCGTTCGAACGCGATCTACGCGTCGAACAGTCCACCGTGGATGCCATGGCCGAGACGATGAACTGCCGGGGACCGGACGATCGCGGTACCTGGGTCGTCGAACGCGCCGCGCTCGGGCATCGAAGGCTCGCGATCATCGATCTGCCGGGTGGGCATCAGCCGATGAGCGTGGACACCCCCGGTGGGACCGTTGCGATGGTCTACTCCGGTGAGGTGTACAACTTCGGTGAACTGCACGAGGAGTTGTACCGGCGCGGTCACCGGTTCGCCACCGACTCCGACACCGAGGTGGTGCTCCACGGATACCTGGAGTGGGGAGAGGCCGTCGCGGAGCGGCTCAACGGCATGTATGCGTTCGCCATCTGGGATTCGCGGACCGACACACTCGTGATGATCCGCGACCGGATGGGCATCAAGCCGTTCTACTACTACGAGACCCGAGACGGCGTCCTGTTCGGTTCGGAACCCAAGGCGATCCTTGCCAATCCGATCGCCGAGTCGACCGTCACAATGGACGGGATCCGGGAGCTGTTCGCGTTCGTGAAGACACCGGGACACGCCGTGTGGGACGGCATGCGTGAGGTGGAACCGGGCACGGTGGTCACCGTCTCGCGCACCGGACTGCGAACGCACCGGTACTGGACCCTGCAGACCCGCCCGCACACCGACGACCGGGACACCTCCGTCGCGCACGTCCGCGAACTCCTCGACGACATCGTGCGGAGGCAACTGGTCGCCGACGTGCCGCGCTGCACCCTGCTGTCCGGTGGTCTCGACTCGTCCGCGATGACCGGCATCGCCGCCGAGCAGCTCGCCGAGGTAGGTGAGACTGTTCGCACGTTCGCCGTCGACTTCGTCGGTCAGACCGAACATTTCGTAGCCGACGAACTGCGGGGCACCCCGGACACTCCGTACGTGCACGACGTGGCCCGGCGATCCCGGACCGCGCACCAGGACATCGTCCTCGACTCCGACGCACTGGCGGACCCCGCCGTGCGCGCGAAGGTCATCCGGGCACGTGACATCCCCATGGGCCTCGGCGACATGGACGCGTCGCTGTATCTGCTGTTCAAGGCGATCCGTCAGCACTCCACGGTGGCGCTGTCCGGTGAGTCGGCCGACGAGGTGTTCGGCGGATACAAACAGTTCTTCGACCCGAAGGCGCAGCAGGCAAACACCTTCCCGTGGCTCGTGCAGTTCGCCGAGCACTTCGGCGACGAGAGCAACATCTTCACCCCGGAGGTCACGGCGGGGCTGAACATGGACGACTACGTGCAGGACTCGTACGACGCAGCGGTGTCCGGGATCGACCGGCTGGACGGCGAATCCGACTTCGAGTGGCGGATGCGCAAGATCTGCTACCTCCATCTGACGCGGTTCGTCCGGGTCCTGCTCGACCGCAAGGACCGCGCGAGCATGGCCGTCGGACTCGAGGTCCGGGTGCCGTTCTGCGATCACCGGTTGGTGGAGTACGTCTACAACACGCCGTGGTCGCTGAAGACGTTCGACGGCAAGGAGAAATCGTTGCTGCGGGCGGCGACCAGGGACGTGCTGCCGCAGTCGGTGATCGACCGGGTGAAGTCGCCGTACCCGTCCACCCAGGACCCGAAGTATGCGGTGGCGTTGCAGCAGCACGGCAAGGACCTGCTCAGCGACCCCTCGCACCCGGTGTTCGGCCTGGTCAGTGCGGACTGGCTGTCCCGGGCGGTGTCCGTCGACACCCCACAGATCAGTCAGGTGTCGCGGCGCGGACTCGAGCGCACGCTCGACCTCGCGCTGTGGATGGACATGTACAACCCGACGATCAAACTGTCTTAGGTAGGCCGAGGTTCCGGTAGCGGGCGAGCCGGGCCGCGAAGCGTTCGCTTTCGGGAGCCCCGGTCAGGGCACGGAGTTCCCGGGAGATGGCCTCGCCGACCCGCTTGGAGAAGTCGACGGCCTCGTCGGCGGCGTCCGGATGCTCGGGGATGATGGCGTCGATGACGCCGTCGCGCAGCAGGTCGAGCGAACGGATGCCCTGGGCGGCCGCCATCTCGGGGGCGTGCGAGGTGTCGCGGTGGACGATCGCGCTGGCGCCTTCGGGAGGAAGCGGGGCCAGCCACCCGTTCTGCGCGGCGAGCACCCGGTCGGCGGGGAGGAAGGCGAGCGCCCCGCCGCCCGTGCCCTGACCGAGCAGAACGGACACGGTCGGCGTCTTCAACGTCACGAGGTCGGAGATGCAGCGGGCGATCTCGGGGGCCAGGCCGCGTTCCTCCGCCTCCTGAGACAGTGCTGCACCGAGGGTGTCGATCACCAGGACCAGAGGGATCTGCAGTTCCTCCGCCAACCGCATGCCGCGGCGTGCCTCGCGGAGAGCGGCGGGCCCCATCGTGTTCAGCGCCGACTGCCCGGCGCGGTCCTGGCCCAGCAACACACACGGTGCGCCCCGGAAACGAGCCAGCGACAGCAGCACCGTCCCCTCGGTTTCGCCCTGACCGGTACCGCTGAGGGGCACCTGCTCGGTGGCCGCGTGCCGTAGCAGGTGCCGGATGCCGGGCCTGTCGGCGCGCCGCGACAGCATCACCGACTGCCACGCGGGCACGTCGGGGATGTCGGCCTCCGGCGCCGGTTCGGTGACGGTGGCGGTCGGCGTCGGCGGATCGATCAGCACCCGCAACGCCCGATGGACGAGCCGGCGCAAGCGGGTGGCGGGGACGACGCCGTCGATGACGCCGTTGCGGTACAGGTTCTCGGACGTCTGCACGCCCTCGGGGAACTTCTCGCCGTACAGGGCCTCGTAGACGCGGGGTCCGAGGAACCCCACGAGCGCACCGGGTTCGGCCACCGTGATGTGCCCGAGGGAACCCCAGGACGCGAACACTCCGCCGGTGGTCGGGTTCCGCAGATACACCAGGTAGGGGAGATGGGCGGCCTTGTGGGTGGCGACGGCCGCCGCGATCTTCACCATCTGCACGAAGGCGACGGTGCCCTCCTGCATGCGCGTGCCCCCCGACGTGGGCGAGGCGAGCAGGGGCAGACCCTCACGGGTGGCGCGTTCGATGGCGGAGACGATCCGCTCGGCGGCGGCCACACCGATAGAACCGGCCAGGAACGCGAACTCGCAGGCGATCACCGCGACCGGGCGCCCGCGAACCGTGCCGACGCCGGTGATCACCGATTCGTCGACGCCCGACTTCTCGGCGGCCTTCTGCAGGTCGGCGCGGTACTTCTCGTTCGGCCGCGCATCGACGGGTGTGGTGTCCCAGGAGACGAAGCTGCCTGCGTCCAGTACCAACTCGAGCACGTCGTGGGCGGAGATCTTGGCGGGCATGGCCCTGAGAGTAGCGGTCGGGCCGGGGCTGCAGATGTCTGCTACGGCGGGTGACGGTCGCCCACGCGGCCGGAACACGGCACACAGCGCCCGGGTGGAACCCGGCAATTAACACCGAGACCGCCGCCACGGTGTCTAAAGTCAGGTGAGTTGACGCAGGCCGGGTACGAGAACGACGACACTTTTCCCGAGTGGAGCAGTCATATGGACCTCAACACCATCACCGATGTCGTTCGGCGTCCAGCCGACCGTCCGGGTGCGGCGTGGCGGGAAGGCGACGCGTGGCTGGCCGGGGGAACGTGGCTGTTCTCCGAGCCGCAGCCCGACCTGTGCCGTCTCGTCGATCTCACGACGCTCGGCTGGGACACCCTGGTGCCGAGCGACGCGGGCCTCGAGATCGGCGCGACGTGCACGGTCCGTGAGCTGTATGCGCTTGCGCCGCCGGACGACTGGAGAGCCGCCTCGCTGTTCGGAACGAGTTGCGAGGCCTTCCTGGCGTCGTTCAAGGTCTGGAACTCGGCGACGGTGGGCGGCAACATCTGTATGTCGCTTCCCGCGGGTCCGATGATCACGCTGACGGTCGCGCTCGAGGCGACGTACACGCTGTGGGCCGCCGACGGGTCCGAGCGCACCGTCGACGCCGCCGACTTCGTGACGGGCAACCGCGAGAACGTGCTCACACCGGGTGAGATCCTGCGCCGCATCGACATTCCGGTCGGTGCCCTCCGTAAGCGTCACACGCATCGCCGCTTCACCCTCACACGCCTCGGCCGTTCGACGGTGTTCATGATCGGCACCCAGGAGCCCGGCGGCGACGACCTGCTGCTCACGATCACGGCGGGCACCACCCGTCCGATCCGGCTGGCCTTCGACGCCGTACCCGACGCCGACTCGCTCCAGCAGACCATCGACGCGATACCCGACGACGTGTGGTTCGACGATCCCAACGGCACCCCCGACCACCGTCGCCACCTGACGAGGCATTTCGCCGAGGAGATCCGGACCGAGTTCACCGCAGGAGACCGGCAATGACGTACATCGTGAACGGCAGGGCGTTCGACGAGGAACCGAATCCAGGGCAGTGTCTGCGCACGTTCGTGCGGTCGCTCGGTCATCACGGCGTGAAGAAAGGTTGCGATGCAGGCGATTGCGGAGCCTGCACGGTGTGGCTCGACGGCGATCCCGTGCACAGTTGCATCACGCCCGCGTTCCGCGCGGAGGGGCGGGAGGTGACCACCATCGAGGGCCTCGGTTCGCCGGACGACCTGCATCCGCTGCAGCGGCAGTTCCGTGACGCCCCCGGGTTCCAGTGCGGATTCTGCACCGCGGGCATGATCATGACGTCGGCGACGTTCACCGACGCCCAGAAGGAAGACCTGCCACGCGCGCTGAAGGGCAATCTCTGCCGCTGCACCGGCTATCGGGCCATCGAGGATGCCGTGAACGGTGTCGCCGCGGTGGAGGTCGCCGAGCCGGGCCGCGCGGTCGGGGCCAGCGTCGGGGCACCCGCGGCCACCGATGTGGTGACCGGTCGAGCCGAGTTCACCATGGACACCGAGATCGAGGGCATGCTGCACCTCAAGGTGCTGCATTCTCCGCATGCGCACGCCCGCATCGTGTCGATCGACACGACGGCGGCGCTCGCCGTCCCCGGGGTGCACCGTGTGTACACGTGGGAGGACGTGCCTCGGAAGCGGTTCACGACCGCCATCCACACCGATCATCTCGTCGACCCCGACGACACGTACATCCTCGACGACACGGTCCGCTTCGCCGGTCAGCGGGTGGTAGCGGTGCTGGCCGACACGGTCGGCGCCGCGGAGGAGGGCTGCCGCGAGGTGGTCGTCGAATACGACGTGTTGCCTGCGGTGTTCGACCCGGAGGAGGCGATGGCCGACGGCGCACCGCAGTTGCACGGTTCGGACGACCCGTTCGTCCGCGATCCCGTGCACAACATCCTGCTCGAGCTCCACGGGGAGGTGGGCGACATCGAGGCGGGGTTCGCCGAGGCCGACGTGATCCACGAGGGCACCTACTTCACCCCGCGCGTGCAGCACGCTCATCTCGAGACGCACGGGTCGATCGCCTGGATGGAGGACGGCCGCCTGCACGTGCGCACGAGTTCGCAGTCGCCGTCGATCGCCAAGGTCAAGTTGGCTCACCTGTTCGACCTGCGCCCCGACCAGCTGCGCGTGTTCTGCAAGCGTGTCGGTGGCGCTTTCGGCGGCAAGCAGGAGGTGTTCTCGGAGGATCTCGTCGCGCTCGCGACCCTCGACACGGGCAGGCCGGTCTGCTTCGAGTTCACCCGGGAGGAAGAATTCACGACGGCGTCGCCGCGGCATCCGATGAAGCTGACCATCACGCTCGGCGCCCGGTCGGACGGCACGCTCACCGCGTTCCAGGTGCGCAACGTGTCGAACACGGGGGCGTACGGGAATCACGGGGGTGAGACGTTGTTCGCGGCCGGTGCCGCCATCTCGGCGTACCGGTGTCTCAACAAGAAGTTCGATGCGTATGCCGTCTACACGAACAGCGTGCCCAGCGGAGCGCTGCGGGGCTACGGGATGACCCAGCCCGCTTTCGCGGTGGAGTCCGCGATGCACGAGCTGGCGGTCGCCCTCGATATCGACCCGCTCGAGTTGCGGCGCCGCAACATCGTCCGCCCCGGTGACTCACTCGTGGCGATCGACGACGTCCCCGACGACGTCGGGTTCGGGGAGGACGGACTCGGGCAGTGCATCGACCTCGTCGACGACGCATTGCGGCGGACCGCGAACGGGCAGGTGCTGGGCGTCGACTGGCTCGTCGGCGAGGGCACCGCGAGTTCTCTGCACGAGACCGCGCCCCCGACCGAACACATCTCCGAGGCGTGGGCGACGCTCGGCGACGATTGTGTGTACGAACTCGCCGTCGGCACCGTCGAATTCGGTGAGGGGACGTCGACTGCGCACGTGCAGATCGCGGCCACCCATCTCGGCACCACACCCGCACGGATCCGTCTCGTGCAGTCCGACACCGACCGTACGGGTTTCGACACGGGAGCCTTCGCCAGCGCCGGCCTCTTCGTCGCGGGCAACGCCGTGTCGAACGCCTCCGTCGCCCTGCGCGACCGCATCCTGGCGTTCGCCGCCGTGCACACCGGAGTCGATGTGACCGAGTGCTCGATGGACGACGACGGGGTGCTCTGCGGGGGCACCCGAGTGCCGTTGACCGACCTCGTCGCCGCGGCCCGTCGCCGGGGCATCCGGTTCACCGAGGCGCGCAAGGCGTACGGGTCGCCGCGCAGCGTCGTCTCCAACACCCACGGTTTCCGCATCGCCGTCCACCGGGTCACGGGCGAGATCCGAATCCTCTACAGCGTTCAGGCCGCGGACGTCGGGGTCGTCATCAACCCGGTGCAGGTGCGCGGCCAGATCGAGGGCGGCGTCGCCCAGGGAATCGGCTTCGCGCTGACCGAGAACTTCCACGTCGACGACAACGGCGTGATGATCAACCCCAGCCTGCGCAACTACCGCATCCCCACCTACGCCGACATTCCCCGCACCGAAGTGCTGCTGGTCGAGTCGAATGACTCCGTCGGGCCGATGCGGGCGAAGGGAATGGCGGAGTGCTGCATCAACCCGGTGGCGCCCGCGCTGGCCAACGCCCTGGAAAACGCGACCGGTGTGCGTTTTCGCGAGTTGCCGCTCACCCCCGAGCGGATCTACCACCGAATCGGCGAGAACCGATCGGTTCCGACGACCTGAGCCGTGAGGAGAGGGTGATGGACACCGAGAAGCCCACCGAGAAATCCACCGGCAACGCCGCGACGGTCATCATCGGCCAGAAGGTGCGCGCCGGATCCGAGGAGGCGTTCGAGGCCTGGCAGCAGGACATGAACACCGCCGCGTCCCACTACCCCGGGTTCCTGGGCGCCGAGATCTCCGCGCCCACCGCCGTGCAACCCGACTGGGTCGTGGTCTACCGCTTCGATTCCGTCGCCCACGTGCAGGCCTGGATCAACAGCGCCACCCGGCAGCAGCGGCTGGACGAGGGACAGCAGTACTTCGACGGCCCCGCTACCCAGCAGGTCATCAGCGGGGGCACACGCGAGTCGGATCCGCTCGTGACGGTCGTCGTGACGCACCGTGTCGGTCCGGAGCACGTCGACGATTTCCTCGCGTGGCAGGATCGACTGCGATTGGAAGAGAGCAAGTTCGACGGCTTCCGCGGCAGCGAACTCTTCCGGCCCATCGAGGGAATCCAGGACGAGTGGACCGCGCTGTACCGCTACGACAACGCCGCCGACCTCGACAGGTGGCTCACCTCGGCGAAGCGTCAGGAACTCCTCGCCGAGGGGGAGAAGTTCCACGACTTCGAATTGCGCACCATCGACAACTCCTTCGGGAGCTGGTTCGCGTTCGACGAGAACGGCAACGAGGCGCCGCCGCCGTCCGAAACCAAGACGTCGATCGCGGTGTGGGTCGGTCTCTATCCCACCGTCGTGATTCTCACCCTCGCGTTGTCGCCGCTGAAGATGCCGCTGTGGCTCGGTCTGCTCGTCGGAAACCTGCTGTCCAGCTTCATCATGAGCTTCGTGACGATGCCGTACTACGTGAACCGGGTTCTCGGGCGCTGGCTGCGGCCGCCACCGGACGTCCCGGAAGCGACGACGAACCGTCGAGGGATCGCGATCGTCGCCGGGGTTATGGTGTTCTGGGTCATCGTCTTCTACCTGGTGACCCGCCAGTTCTGGACCCTGCCCTGAGAAGAAAGAAAAGGGTGCCTCATGTCAGCCTCGGAGATCCGTGTGAGCCGAACGATCGATGCGCCCGTCGGCGCGGTCTGGGCGGTCATCACCGACCTGGACAACGCAGAATCGGTGCTGAGCGGTGTGGAGAAGCTCGAGAGGCTGGACTCGACGGAGTACGAAGTCGGCACGCGGTGGCGCGAGACCCGGGTGCTGTTCGGCAAATCGTCGACCGAGGAAATGTGGGTCACGGAGATCGACCCGGAGAAGCGCACCGTGGTGAAGGCGTCGTCCCACGGCGCGGACTACACGACGGTGTTCACCCTGGAGCCTGCCGGTGACGGCACCACCCTGACCTTCCACTTCTCAGCGGAAGCAAGTGGGCTCGGCGCAGTGTCGAGGTTCATGATGAAAGTGTTCGGTTCCTTCGCACTGAAGGCCACCACCAAGGCGATCCGGCGCGATCTCGACGACATCGCCGACGCCGCCGAGAAGCGGGCCGGCTGACCCCCTGCACCTATCTGCCACCGAGTGGCACGGACCCTTGCGCTGAGGGGAGCGCGGGGAGCGTGCCCAACGGCAGCGGCACCAGTGTGGTCGATCGGGGTTCGGCGCGGCCGAGCCCGAACTTGCGCACCTCCGTGCCGCCCGGCCCCGGACCGCTGACGAGCAGGTCGGCGCCGGTGGTGGTGCTGGTGGTGGCCACCTGAACCCCGCTGCCGGCAGGGCCGCCGGCGAACGGTGCGAACGACGCGATCTGAGTGAACACGACGTCGGCGGAGTGGTGGTTCGGGCTCTCGAGATACATCCTCGGCTCACCGTCGAGGCGTGACCCACTCGACCACACGCGAACAGTGCCGTCGCCGCCCAGCATGCCGGTGACGATGCTCTTCGCTCCGCCTTCGGCGCCGGCCACCCACCCCGTCGAGAGTGAGACACCGCCGAGGTAGCTCTCGTCGAAGGCCAGGAACTCCGACGTCGTCCTCGGTCCGTCGGTGTGGCCGGCGTGCTCGTCCGCGGTGCCGTCGGCAGTCGCGGCGGCGGTCGGCTCGAACAGGTCGTAGCGGAACGTCTTCACACGAGGCGCTTCTCCCGGCCCCGGGGCGGTGACGATGCTTGCCCGGCCCGAGGCGGCGTCGACCAGGCCCGTCGCGACCGTGACCCCGGACTGCGACCCGGGGTAGGGGGTGAAACTCGAGAAGACCTCGGGTGCTGTGCCCTTCTCCGTGGGCAGGGTGGACGAGAACACCTTCACCTGCGATTCGGTGCCGGGGCCCGTGCCGGCGATGATGTTGTCGGCCAGCGCGTTTCCGTCGATGTCCGCACCCGCGACGTTCACGCCTCCGCGGAAGCCGTCGTCGAACGGGGCGAACCGGGTCAGCTCGGCGGTGAACGGGCCGGAGCCGACATCGTTGCCGTCGTACGCGACGACCTCCGGTGCCACGCCCGCACCGGTCCCGGCGACGAGGTCGAGGATCATGTCGCCGTTGACGTCGGCCATCGCCACCGTCGGGGTGCCCTCGAACGACGGGAACGGTGTGACCGCGGCGATCACCTTGTCGCCGTTGCCGTCGTGGACCTGCACGGTCGCGGGGGTGCCCGCAGAACCCGGCACCGCCACCGCGTACGTCGACACCTCGGGAATCACGTTGACGGTGGCCATCAGTCCGTTGTCCTCGTGGTTGAGGCGATGGCAGTGGATCACGAAAGTGCCCGTGTACTCCGTGAATTTCGTGCGCAGCGTCACCGATGCGGGCACGAGCGGGTTCTCGTTCGCGTCGGTGACGGGCGCCGGCACGTTCACGTTGTCCTCACCCCACGGTTGCACCCCGGTCCGGGTGCCCGCGATCGGGTCGACGATCTCCATCACCTGGAAGTCGTTGACGTGGATGTGCATCGGATGTTCGTCGTTGTTGAGGTTCGTGATCAGCCATTCCTCGACCGAATTGAGGCGCGGCTGGATCAGCGGGATGTTCGGGAACGTGTTGTCGTCGAACTCGTAGGTGAAGGCCTTCGGGTCGCTGTTGCTGGCCTTCTCGTTGCCGAATCCGCCCGAGACCGTGAGGGTGCGCTTCACGTCGGGTGTCATCACCGACGTGTCCACGAAAGACGTGTACGCGTCGAGGTTCTGGCCGGGCTCGAACGGCGTGGTCCGCCCTTCACCGCTGTCGGGTGTGACGTGGAGGAGGGTCTGGGTGGGGAAGGTGAAGAAGCCGTCGGCGTAACTGATCACCGACGGGTCGACCGTCACCGTGCCCAGCTCGGCCGGCGGATTGTCGGTGCCGTTGTCGGTGTAGAGCACGCCGGGATTGGTGACGGGTTTCGCCCCTTCCAGCGGTGGCATGTCGAGCACCAGATCGCCGGTGTCCGGCATCGTCACGGCGATCGCGTACCGCGACCCCGGCGGGATGACGAGCCGGGTGCCGTCACCACCGACGGGCAACTGCACCTGGGTGAAGGGGTTTCCGTCCTGGCCGACGACGGAGAACGTCGGGTGGTTGCCCGTCGCGGTCTCGGTGAGTCTGAGCGGCATGTAGGCGAAATCGCTGATGTTCGCCAGCGACCAGATCTCCGTCTGGCCCGGCTTCAGTTTCAGCTCCGGCTGGAACTGCCCGTTGACGGTGTACTGCACGTCGCGTTCGTTGTCCGGCAGCGACGGGTCGGCGGGAATCTTCGTCGAATCACTGCTGAAGCTCTGGAGATTGCCCGGCACGAACTGGTTCTGCCCGCGATGATTCGCCGGCGACAGCGGCCCGGAATACCAGTTGGTGACGTACTGGGAGCCCTCCGTGGTCTCCGAGAAATTCACGGGCGCCAGACTCGGCTGGTACGTTCCGTCGGCGAGCTGGGTCCCCTCCGGCGGCTTCAGTGTGCTCACGAACTGTGGCCAGTTCGGGTCGTTCAGCTGGTGGCCCTTGCCTTTACGGTCGAAGACGAAGTTGTACTGCAGCGCCATGTCTCGGATGGGAACGTCGTTCTGCGTCACCAGCGGAAGGTTGCCGTCGGGCCTGCCGATCTCCAGCAGTCCCGCGAGCCCCGCGTACGTCTGTTGCGCCGTCATCGTGTGACGGTGGCTGTGGTACCAGTACAGCCCGTTCGGCATGTCCTTCGGCACCGCATAGTCGTAGACGTTGCCCATCCCGGCGGGGATGTCGAGCAGCACGTTGTCGGCGTTGCCGTCCGGGCTCACGTGCAGACCGTGGGTGTGCAGGTTCAGCGGCGCCGAGTCGAGGGCCGGGGGGTAAATCGGGACCTCCCCGCCCGCCGTCGTGAACGCGGGGTCGTAGAAGTCCTCGATCGTCAGGTTCCGGAGATCGTTGTCGTAGTGGATGATCAGGCGCTCACCCGGATCGACGCGCAACGTCGGTGCCGGGTAGACGTCGTCGCCCGTCGTCGAGCCGTCCGAACTCGTGCCCTGCAGAACCTCGTATCCGAAGACCAGGAAGCCCGACACCGGTTCCGAGACGGTGTCGAGGTCGACCGTGCCCTGGTGGGCCGACAGCCGAACCTCGAGCACCCCGTTCTCGCTCGACAGCTTCACCGGCTCCTCGTAGGCGACCGGGGTGCCGTCGGGGCCGGCGTTGCCACCGCGCGCAGTGGCCGGCTCGTCGGACGTGCAGGCCGTCAGCATCAACGTCATGGAGGCGACCACGGCGACGGCGATGGCGACGATCGGCTTCCTGCGACGGACGACCATGGGTGTTCCCCGTTCCACGACGGCAGCTGAGCAGCATCGATCGACGATTCGAAGACTACACAGGGAACTTGGCCGTGCGCTGGGAATTCTCTACCTCCCGAGCGCCTCCTTCCACGACACGACCTTGCCGATCCGCAGGATCGAGCGCTGGTAGATCTTCGCGGCCAGCACGCTGAGTGCGGCGGTCACCGCGAGCATCAGGGCCACCGTGACGACCACCTGGACCGGGGACGCCACCCCGGCGGCGATGCGCAGCGGCATCAGGATCGCCGAGAACGGCGGAATCCAGCTGAGGACGTTGCTGAGGGTGCCGTCCGGGTTGCTCACCGAGGAGAAGGCGCTGAAGAACATGATGACGATCAGCACCATCAGCGGCGACGCGGTGGCGTTGACGTCCTCCTGCCGCGACACCATCGACCCGGCCGCGGCGTAGAGGACGGCGAAGAATGCGAATCCGAGCACGAACCAGCCGAGCGTTCCGGCCAACACTCCGATCGCCGTCCCCGTCACGGTGAGCACCCCCGTCGCGAGTCCGGCCGCGACACCGGCCACACCGTAGGCGGTCAACTGGACGAGACCCACCGCGCCGATGCCGATCACCTTGCCCCAGAGCAGTTGCAGCGGGCGGAGGGTCGACAGGAGCAGTTCCACGACGCGGCTCGACTTCTCCTCCACCACACCCATCGCCACGTACATGCCGAACATCATGATCTGCATGTACAGCAGGACGACCACGGCGATGGAGAGGGCCACGCGCTGGCCCTTCTCCGGGTCGGGCGGATCGAGTGCGTCGACGGTGACCACCGCCCGGCCGGTCGCTTCGGCGAGTTGCGCGGGATCCACGCCCTGCGCGGCGAGCGCGCCGGCCTGAGCCTGCTGCACCACGGCCGCGTCGATCACGGTGCGAAGCCCGGAACCGATCTCGGATTCGGTGACGGCCGTGACGGATCCGTCGATGCCGGGAATCAGGGCGACGTCGAGGTCACCGTTCTCCACCTCGTCCCGTGCGGCCTGTTCGTCCGTGGTCGGGACGACGTCGACCGGCGTCCCGACCGCGTCACCGGTGGCGACGAGAGCAGGCGCGAGCGACTGGTCGCCGACGAG
Source organism: Rhodococcus jostii RHA1 (assembly GCF_000014565.1). Lineage (NCBI taxonomy): Bacteria > Bacillati > Actinomycetota > Actinomycetes > Mycobacteriales > Nocardiaceae > Rhodococcus > Rhodococcus jostii. The sequence goes on from NC_008268.1 coordinate 5,303,663, forward strand.
TCCGATGGTGGCGCGTTCGTCGTCGCCGCCCGAGAACAGCGAGTACGCGACGATGCCGCCCACGATGGCCAGCAGGATGATCACGTTGCTGATGACGAAGCTCTTCTTCGCCACCTGTGTCAGGAATTCGCGGCGGGCCACGAGGCCGATCGCGCGGGCGGGGCTCAGTGGGGCACTCATGCCGTGACCACCTCTCGGAACAGATCGGTCAGGGTGGGCCGGTGCAGCGAGAATTCGTGCACCGGTCCGGTCTTCAGGGCGGTGTGCAGGATCAGCTGGTCGTCCACGTGGGCGTCGAGCGACAGCAGGGTCCGGCCGTCGAGGTGACTGATCGTGGTGACGCCCTCGAGATGATGGGCCCAGCCGACCGGCGCCTCCGGAGCGTGGACTTCGAGTTGGGCGTTGCCGCCGCCGCGGAGTTCGTCGACGGTGCCGACGGCACGCATCCGGCCGTGGCTGATGATGCCGACGCGGTGGCACAGGCGCTGGACGAGTTCGAGCTGATGGCTCGAGAAGATCACCGGCACTCCGGTGTTCGCCTTCTCCACCAGCACGTCGCTCATGACGTCCACCGCGACGGGGTCGAGCCCGGAGAAGGGTTCGTCGAGAACCAGCACCGCCGGATCGTGGACGAGCGCGGCGGCCAGCTGGACGCGTTGCTGGTTGCCGAGCGAGAGTGCGTCGACGGTGTCGCCGACACGGTCCGCGATGCCGAGGCGTTCGGTCCAGCGGCCGACCGCCTCCCGCGCCGCCGAGCGGGAAATGCCGTGCAGCTCGGCGAGGTATTCGAGTTGCTTGCCCACCTTCATCTTCGGGTACAGCCCGCGTTCCTCCGGCATGTACCCGATGGTGCGCCGCACATCCAGGTCCACCGGCTTGCCGCCGAGCCGGACCTCGCCGGAATCGGCGGACAGGACGCCCAGCGCGATGCGCATGGTGGTGGTCTTGCCGGCACCGTTGCTGCCGACGAAACCGAAGATCTCACCGGGGCGGACCTCGAAGGACAGGTCGTCGAGCGCGACGACCTCGCCGTACCGTTTGGAGATGCCGTCGATCGTGAGGGTGTGAGACATGGGTCCTTCCCGTTCTCGAGTGCGGGTGTTCCTACGAAGCGAGGTCGTCGGGGTCGGGATCGGGTTGCGTCCAGCCGAGGATCATGGCGGGCGTGCACCCCCCGACCATCAGCGCGGTGACGACGAGCAGTCCCGCGGCGTACGGCACGTTGCCGTGATCGCCGTCCAGCGCGCCGACGAAGATCAGGTAGAGCGCGGGAATGAGCGTCAGTAGCTGGGTGACCGTGAGTCCGATCGACCGGGCACTGTTGCGCTGCTGGATCTCCCACTCGTCGAGGGCGTCGCGCGGAGCGTCGCCCTGCCGCCCGGACACGATCTGGAGCATCGTCCACAGCGGGAAGAACAGCAGGCACGCGGGCAACCACAGCAGCGGCCCGACGACCATGTCGAAATGGCACACGATGCCGACGGCGGTCATGAACACGAACGTCACCGCGAGGGCGATCACCAGGAATCGTCTGCGGCTGCGCGTCCGCCACGCCGGTAGCCACGTCCGGTACCGGCGTTCGTTCTGGAGGAATCTGCGCGTCCGGAACCCCTGGTACCGCTCGATCAGATTGGTCTCAGGCATCGGAACTCTCCCCGTTTCCTGTCGTGGACGGCGGTCGGTCGGTGCGGTACAGCTCGGTGGACAGGGGTCCGAACTCGGTGCGGGAGAAGATGGCCTCCACGGGCAGTTCGAACACCCACGAGATACGGAACGCCAGGTCGAGGCTGGGGTAGTGGTCGCCCCGTTCGAGCGCGCCGACGGTCTGGGGATTGACGTCGATGAGTCCCGCCAGCTGAGCCCGGCTCATCCCGCGTTCGGCGCGAAGGACGCCGATGCGGTTGTAGATGGGGAGGGCGTCCCCCCGCCGCACTGGGCTCATGCAACAAAGTGTTGTGAAAACCCAACAGTTTGTCAATGGGATACAACGGAGTGGGTGTCGCAGACCGCCGTCGACCTCCTCGCCGCCGGGCCGCACGCCGACAGGTTGACCTCGGGAAATTGAGTGGCAGAGTGGAGGCGATTCGCGCGGGACGGCAGGAAAGGACAGGATTACTGACGTGACCTATACCATCGCAGAGCCTTGTGTCGACGTTCTGGACAAGGCATGCATCGAAGAATGTCCTGTCGACTGCATTTACGAGGGCGGTCGGATGCTCTACATCCACCCCGACGAATGCGTCGACTGCGGCGCCTGTGAGCCGGTCTGCCCCGTCGAGGCGATCTTCTACGAGGACGACGTCCCGGACCAGTGGGTGGAGTACACCAAGGCGAACGCCGACTTCTTCGACGACCTCGGTTCCCCCGGCGGCGCGGCGAAGCTGGGCAAGGTCGACTACGACCCGCCGTTCGTCAAGGCGTTGCCGCCGATGGCCGAAGGCGACTGACTACTCCTCGGACAGCCGGCCGCCGTCCATCCGCCACCGGCGCGTGCTGCGCGTCGAATCCAGCATCCGCCGGTCGTGGGTGACGAGCAGCAGCGTGCCGTCGAAGTTCTCCATGGCCTGCTCGAGCTGTTCGATCGCGGGGAGGTCCAGGTGGTTGGTGGGCTCGTCGAGCACCAGCAGGTTGACGCCCCGCGCCTGCAGCAGGGCCAGGGCGGCGCGGGTGCGTTCGCCGGGTGACAGCGACGCCGCCGGCCGCAGCACGTGGTGTCCCTTGAGCCCGAACTTCGCGAGCAGTGTCCGCACGTCGGCGTCCGGCCAGTCCGGGACCTGCGCCGCGAACGCGTCGGCCACCTTCTCGCCGCCCTCGAACAGGCCGCGGGCCTGATCGATCTCGCCGATCGCCACACCCGAACCGAGTGCGGCGGTGCCCGCATCCAGGGCGATCTTGCCGAGCAGCACGTTCAGCAGGGTCGTCTTGCCGGAACCGTTGGCGCCGGTGATGAGGATCCGGTCACCCCAGTCCACCTGAGTGGTGACCGGACCGAACGTGAATTCGCGGTCCCCGCCCCATGCGACGGTGGCGCCGTTCGCCGTCGCCACGACCGATCCGCTGCGCGGGGCGGTGGCGATCTCCATCCGCAGTTCCCACTCCTTGCGCGGCTCCTCCACCACCTCGAGCCGCTCGATCCGGCGTTGAGTCTGCCGGGCCTTCGCGGCCTGCTTCTCGGTGGACTCGGTGCGCAGACCCTTGCCGATCTTGTCGTTGTCCTTCGCCTTACGACGCGCGTTCCGGACGCCGTGCTCCATCCAGTTCCGCTGCATCTGCGCGCGGTCCTCGAGGTCCGAACGGGTCCCGGCGTACTCCTCGTACGCCTCCCGCACATGCCTGCGCGCGATCTCCCGCTCGGCGAGATACGAGTCGTAGCTGCCGTCGTAGACCGCGATCTGCTGCTGTACCAGGTCGAGTTCCACGATTCCGGTCACGGTGCGCGCCAGGAATTCTCGATCGTGACTCACCACCACCATCGCGCCCCGGCTCTCGGCGACGAAACGCTCGAGCTGCTCGAGCCCCACGAGGTCGAGGTCGTTGGTCGGCTCGTCGAGCAGCAGCACGTCGTACCGGGACAGCAGCAGCGACGCCAATCCGGCGCGCGCGGCCTGCCCACCGGACAGCGACGTCATGTGCGCGTCGAGCGGCACTCCCAGCCCGAGTTCGCTCACGACCTTCTCCGCGCGCTCGGCGAGGTCGGCGCCGCCCAGCGCCAGCCAGCGTTCGAGCGCGGGGGAGTAGAGATCCTCGTCCGACTCGCCGAGCGTTTCCGCGGCCGCGTTCATGGTGTGCTCGGCCTCGGTGACGCCGGTCCTGCGGCCGAGGAAGTCGAGCACCGTCTCGCCGGCGATCCGGTCGGGTTCCTGGGCGAGGTAGCCGACGGCCGCGTCGGGCGGGCTCAGCACGATACTGCCCTCGACGTCCGCCGAGCCGACCCCCGCGAGCGCGGTCAGCAGCGTCGACTTGCCGGCACCGTTCGCCCCCACGAGTCCGGTCACGTCGCCCGGGGCGACAGTCAGGTCGAGGCCGGAGAAGAGGGTGCGCTCCCCGCGCGAAGCCGACAGTCCGCTGATGCGCAGTGTTGCAGTCACCAGGCGATTATCCACTCAGCGCTTGACGAGGCGGAACCAGCGGGGGTCGGCCTTCTTGAGCGGTCCCGGCATACCGGTCGTGTCCGCGTCGACGTCCGACACGAGTTTCCACTTCTCGAACGTCCGCTCCACGTCGGAGCGGGAGACCCCGCGCGGCAGGGGGCCGCGGTGCCCCGGCCCGAACGCGAACATCAGCAGGGTGGCGTGCGGTTCGCTCACGGTCGTGACGTTCTCGGCGTACGCGACCCGGTCGTGGTCGCTGAGCCCGTGATAGCACCCCACATCCAGGATCAAGTGGTACCCGCGACCGACGGCGTGCTCGAGGTCGGTGGCGTCCGCGTGCATGAAACGCACGTCGACGCCCGCCTTCCGGGCCTTGGACCGCGCCTTGTCGAGGGCCAGTTGGACGGTGTCGATCCCCGTCACCTGCCACCCCCGCCGGGCCATCTCGATGGCATGGTCACCGGTGCCGCATCCGATGTCGAGGACCTCTCCCGGTGGTGCGTCGAAGGGATCGAGCAACGTGTCGATCTGACTTCCGAAGACGCGGCCCGCTTTCACCCAGGGCGTGATCTTGAACCGATAGGCCAATGTGTATCCGAGGCCCATGTCCGCCCCTTCCACCGGGCGCGTCACCACCTGAACGCCGATGCCGTCGGATTACCCGGTCGTACCGAAACGACACGCGAAAGTCCACATTCTGAGACAGCGGGGAACATCTGGTCCGGGTCCCCGGTTGGACAGTCTCATGGGTTTCAACAATGCACAGAGTCCTGTACCTACGGTCACGCTCAACGACGGGAACAGCATTCCTGCCCTCGGCTTCGGCGTGTGGCAGGTGCCGGACGACGAGAGCCATGCCGCGGTCATCGAGGCGCTGAAGGCCGGCTACCGCAGCATCGACACCGCCAAGATCTACGAGAACGAAACCGGAGTGGGCCGCGCGCTCGCGGACTCCGGAATTGCCCGCGACGAGCTGTTCGTCACCACCAAGCTGTGGAACGAGGACCAGGGGTACGACTCCACGCTCCGCGCATTCGACGCCAGCCTGAACCGCCTCGGGCTCGACTACGTCGACCTCTACCTCATCCACTGGCCCGAGCCGTCCGCGGACCGCTACGTGGACACGTTCAAGGCCTTCCAGAAGATCAAGGCCGACGGGCGTGCGCGGTCGATCGGTGTCTCCAACTTCACCCCGGAGACCCTCGACCGACTGATCGCCGAGACGGGCGAGGTGCCCGCAATCAACCAGGTCGAGCTGCACCCGCGGTTCAACCAGGCCGACCTGCGCGCCTTCCACACCGGCAAGGGCATCGCGACCGAGGCGTGGAGCCCGCTCGGTCAGGGCACCGTCCTCGAGGACGAGTCCATCGCGAAGATCGCTGCAGCGCACGGTAAGACGACCGCACAGGTGATCATTCGCTGGCACCTGCAGATCGGGAACGTGGTGATCCCCAAGTCGGTGACGCCGGAGCGCATCGCCGCCAACTTCGACGTCTTCGACTTCGAGCTGACCCCCGACGAGATCAACACGGTCGGGTCGCTGACCCGGGCCGACGGACGCATCGGCCCCGACCCGGACACGCTGGGCGCGTAGGGCCTAGAGCCGGAAGTCCGCGAAGTCGAAGCCCGGGGTGACGACGCAACTGACGAGAGTCGGTTCGTCGCCCTCGGGCTTCGCTCGCTGCCAGTGTCGCGGCGGGACCAGCAGCTGTGGTTGCTGGCCCGCCGCGACGTCTGCGCCGAGGATCTGCGCGTCCGGATTCGCGGGTTCGCTTCCGTCCCCGCCGAGTTCGAGCCGCAGGGGGCTGCCCCGGTGGTACAGCCAGATCTCGGCGCTGCGCACGCTGTGCCACTCCGACTGCTGGCCGGGCATCAGCAGGAACAGGATCGCGGTACCGGCCGCCCTCGGTCCCGGGTAGTCGCCGGGCAGGCTCCTCTTCGGGATCGTGACGTCGCTGCGCCACGTCTCGCGGTACCAGCCGCCTTCGGGGTGCGGGGCGAGGTCGAGGGTTCGGGCCCATTCCGGTAATTCCGTCATGGCCGCCATTCTGCCGCCCGGCGCCGCGTCCGGGGGTGTGGTCGCACCACCCCTGGGGTGTCTTATCTCGGACGGCCGGAGCCGCGAGAGTCGTAGGTGTTCAGAAAGCGGGGGCACGAATCCCGCACACCAGCGACGAACAGGAGACAACATGCTCGGAATCATGCTCGGACTCGGCGGAGCCGCAATCGGACTCGGAATCGGCGTCATGGCCCTCGGGGTCGGACTCCTTCTCAGTGACGCGACGATCAAGCACGATGTCGGCGAACTCCCCGACTGACTCCATGTGGGTCGACACCCGTCGGGGGCGGGTGCGGGCGCGAACAGCGGCCCGTACCCGCCACCCGCTGGCGTGGTTTCACTCGGTTCTGACCCGCAAACGCGGTGTTGCCGTCCAGACTCCGCCTGCCAGTGCCGGTGAGGTGCTCGAACGCCTCGTCGACCTGCCGCTCAGCGTCTGGACCTACGGTTTCGATCACGAGTCGGTGCGGCACCTGGGCCCGATGGCGCAGGATTTCGCCACCGCATTCGGTCTCGGTTCCAACGACCGCCGGATCGCGATGGTCGATGCGAACGGGGTGTGCATGGCAAGCATTCAGGCCCTGTACCGGCGGGTCATCGCGCTCGAAGCGGAAGTGGAACGCCTGCGGAGGTAGCATCCTCGTCCGGTGCCGCATCCCGGCGTCCGCCGGGCCGCCACCAGTTGGCGTTGCCCAGCAGATACATCGTCGCGGGCACCAGCACCATCCGCACGATCGTCGCGTCGATGAGGACCGCCGTCGCGAGGCCGACGCCCATCATCTTCACGGTCACGTCGCCGTCGAGTGCGAACCCGGCGAACACCGCCACCATGATCGCCGCCGCGCTCGTGATCACCCGGCCCGTGGATGCCAGTCCCTCGACGACGCTCCGGTGCGAGTCGCCCGTGTCGAGCCAGCGCTCCCGTATCCGGGAGAGCAGGAACACCTCGTAGTCCATCGACAGTCCGAACAGGATGGTGAACATCAGGATCGGTACCCAGCTCGACACGGGAAGCGCATGCGGAAGGCCGAGTAGCTCCGCGCCCCAACCCCATTGGAACACCATCACCATCACGCCGTAGGCGGCGGCCACCGACAGCAGGTTCATCACGGCCGCCTTCACCGCGACCACCGGCGCGCGGAGCACGAACGTGAGCAGCACGACGGACAGCGTGACGACGAACGCGATCACGAGCCACAGCCGTTCGGCGAGGCGGGCGGAGATGTCGGCGAACGTCGCGGTGAGTCCGGTGACGTGGACGCCGTCGGCGGCGTCGGAGCGGATCCGCTCCAGCAGTTCGGTGCTGCGGGGGTCGCTGGGACCGGTGGTCGGCTGCACGGAGATCAGCGCGGCCGTCGCGTCGGCGTTCGTCAGGACGGGCGTCACCGACGCCACCCCGGGTTCGGCTGCGAGTTCACGCGCGATCGCCGGAAGTTCGGCTGCCGGAACCGTGTTCAGGTCGACCGCCACCATCAGGGGTCCGTTGGCGCCGGGTCCGAACTCGGTGTCGATCAGGTCGTACGCCTGACGGATCGTGTTGGCGGCCGGCGCGCTGCCCGCGTCCTGCGGCCACGTCCGCATGCCCAGAACCGGAGCGGCCAGGAGCAGCAGCACCCCGAGCGCCGTCAGGGCCCACAGCCACGGGCGACGGCTCACCCTGATCGCCCACCGTTCCGTCAGCGGCGACGTCGTGCGACGTTCGGCCCGGGCACGGGACCGCTTGCCGAGCACCCGCGTGCCCGCCAGTCCGCACAGTGCGGGCACCAGCGTGACCGAGGTGAGCATGACGATGCCGACCATCGCGAACGTGGCGTAGCCGAACGACGCGTACATCGGCAGCCCGGACAGCCGCAGTCCGAACAGGGAGACGAGGACGGTGGTTCCGGCGAAGATCACCGACGTCCCGGCCGTGGAGTTGGCCGCGGCGACGGCGTCCCGGACCGACATCCCGGATCGCAGGCCCTCGGTGTACCGGGTGACGAGCAGCAACGCGTAGTCGATGCCGACGCCGATGCCGACCATCGTGGCGATGGTCGGGGCGATGGTGCTGATGCTGGTGAACCCGGCCATGATCGTGATGAGGCCCGACCCGATGCCGACGCCGACGAGCGCGACGGCCAGGGGCAGTCCGGCGGCCACCACGGATCCGAACGCGAACACCAGGATGATCAACGCCAGGACCATGCCGACCGCCTCGGCGGTGCCCGACGGTGTGGAGATGTTCTCCGGGACCTGCCCGCCCAATTCCACCTGCAGTCCCTGCGCCTGGGTGTCGGCGACCGCGGCGTCGAGGGCGTCGACCCCTTCGCTGCCGTGGAAGTCGGTGACCGGGATGCGGTAGTTGAGGCTGATCACCGCGGTGTCGGAATCCTGGGACAGGCGGGGCGGCGACACGGAACTCACGCCGTCCACCTCCGCCAGCCTGGTGCCGAGATCGGTGAGGACCGCGGGGGCGAGCGGGCCGCTGTCCGAGTGCACGACCACCCGCGCGTCCGCTCCCGACATCTCCGGGAATCGCTCGGTCAGCAGATTCGTCCCCTGCTGCGACGGCAGACCGGGCACGTTGTAGTCGTCGTGGTTGGTTCCGCCGAACGCGGACGCGGCGGCGAGCACCAGGACGAGCAGCGTCAGCCACGTGGCGATCACCCGCCAGGGACGGGTGGCGGCAGCCGAGCCGAGGCGCGCGAGCAGGGAACTCATGGGGAGCCTCCAGGAAAGCCGGTTGGTTCTGTCGCCTCCGACTCTGCGCCCGGCGGCTAGTGGCCCACTTGGAACTCGCTTGGGCGGGTCGTCACCCGGGTGCGCGCGGCCTCCACCCACGCCGGGCAACCGCAGCGTTCGGCCAGTTCGAGTGCCGCCGCGTAGTGCCTGCGGGCGTCGTCGGGGCGGCGGAGGAGCATCTCGAGGTCGCCGAGAATGGTGTCGACGGGGCCGACCGCGAACGCCGCCGTGTCGCCGCCGCCGATCTGGCCGCTGTACGGGCTCAGCTCCGCGTGCACCGAAGGCGCCTCGTCCCGCTCACCCAGACCCGCGACGACGATGCCCCGCAGCGACATCATCAGGGAATGGAAGAAGTCGCGGCGGACAGGGCGGAGGTGACGCCGGACCTCCCGCGCCCGGTCCGGTTTGCCGTTGCCGAGGAGTGCGAGGGCGTGCAGATCGGCGATCACGTCCATCGCCGCACTGTCGACGGTCTCGATCACCGCCTCGAGTTCTCCGGCGCGTCCCTCGGTGAGCCGGAGCGTGAACAGCGCGAGCGCGAAGACGCTGTCCGCGTCGAGGCCCGCCCTGGTCATCAGCTCGTGGCCGCGCACGTAGTGTCGTTCCGCCGTGGCCAGATCGCCGGTGAGGTGTGCGACCATCGCGCGGCTCATCTCCCGGGTGGCCTGCGCCTGCTGGAACTGATACCGGTCCGCCAGCTCCGACTGGATGCCCATGTGATGTTCGATCGCCGGGATGTCACCGTTGCCGGACGCGATCTCGGCCAGCAGGTGGTGGCCGAGCATGGTGAACACGGGGAGCTGTGTCCGGTCACCGATCTGGAGCAGCTCGTCGCCGATGACGTGGTGGCCGAGCGTGCTGGTCGGGGAACCGGTGCCTGCATGGACGGCGCAGAGCACCAGCCCGAGCAGCACCGGATCGTCCAGGTCACGGGCGAGAGCCTCGGCCTCCCGGACCGCGGAACCGGTGCGCTCGTGATCCTCCGCCCCGATCTCGTGGACGAGGGTGACCAGCAGCCGGCACCGCACCGCAGGTTCCAGTACCTCGTCCCGCAGCAACGCCTCGATCTGATCGACGACGGCCGCGTCCACTTCGCCGTATCGCCGATTGATCCACGGCGTCGGGGTGTCGACGAACGCGAGCGCCCGGATCGCAAGGTCGGTGCGGCCCGCGTCCCGGGCGAGGGCGAGCGCCCGGTTCCGTGAGCGGGATCCCGCCAGTCCGATGCCGGCGGCGAGTTGCGTGCGACTGAGCTCGGTGAGGATTTCGACGCGCTCGTCCACGGACGCCGCCGCGTCCGGCGGCAACCGGTCGGCCGCTCGAAGGGCGTTGTCGAGGAAGCCGATCTCCGCGTCGTGGGCGTAGCGGTCGGCGGCCTGCGCCGCGGCCGCGACATTGTGGTCGAGGGCCTGCCGTGCGGTGGCGGCCGACAGCGCCTCGGTGAAATGGTGGGCGAGTGCCGCGACATCGTGCGGCCGCAACTCCTCGAGTGCCGTCCCGACCCGGGCATGCCAGCGGCTCCTGCGCAGCCGGGTGAGGTCGGAGTAGAGCGTGTCGCGGACGAGGGCGTGCGTGAACCGGACCGTCCCGGCGCGCGGCTCGCCGAGAAGACCGGCGATCACGCCCGACTCGAGGGCGTCGAACACGGTGTCCTCGTCGACCTCGGCGGCGCGGGTGAGGACGTCGATGTCGGATTCGCGGCCCACGACCGCGGCCAGCCGCAGGACGGACACGGCGAGTTCGGGGAGACGGGCGATCCGCCTGCGCAGGACGTCCCGGACCCCCTCGGGCACCTCCGACGTGGCCACCAGCTCGCCCTCACTGGCCAGGAGTCGGGCGCTCTCCTGCAGGTAGAACGGGTTTCCACCGGTCCGGTCGGCGAGCGCGCGGAGGGTGCCGGGATCGGGGTCGCGTCCCGCCACATGCCGGATCAGCTCAGCCGAATCGTCGGGGCCGAGTCCGCCGAGGCGGATGCGGGTCGGTTGTAGCGATGCGAGATCGGCGAAGCAGCTCTCCAGGTTCGGGTCCACCTCGTCCGGGCGGAATGCGAGGAGCAGCAGGATCGGGTGCCGCTGCTGCGCGAGCCGCACGAGGATCGACAGGGTGTCCTCGTCGGCGCGGTGGACGTCGTCGAGGACGACGGCGAGAGGGCCGTGATCGCGGACGGTGCCGATGTAGTCGGCGACGGCGCGGTGCAGCAGGAACCGTCCGCTCGGATCGTCCGGCCGCGCCGCGCGCGAACGGTCGTCGGAGAGCAGGGGTGCCAGCGCGTCGGTCTCGGCGCCGGGGTCGACCGTCTCGCGCAGCGCGCGCAGGATCTCCACCCACGCCCAGGCGGGTGGGGCGCCGTCCACTTCGGGGCAGCGACCCACCGCCACCTGCCACCCCGCGGCGTGCAGTGTTCGACGGAACCGGCGCAGCAGGGACGACTTCCCCGATCCGGCGTCGCCCCCGAGGAGGACGACGGGGGTGCCGGCGTCGGTCATCAGGTCGGTCAGGCTCGCCAATTCCTCGGTGCGGCCGAGGAACCAGGTTTCCGGCGTCGTGTCGACCCGCCCGGCTGCGGGGGCGGGTGCGGGTGGAGACGGGACCGTGCCGGTGAGGATCTGTCGTTCGAGTTCGGTCAGGGCGGCACCGGGGTCGAGGCCGAGTTCGTTCGCCAGCCGGCCGCGGGCCTCGCGCAACGCGGCCAGGGCGTCGGCCTGTCTCCCACTGCGGTGCAAGGCCAGGGCGAGCAATCGCCACCCCTCTTCCCGGAGCGGGTGGTCCCGGGTGAGGGCCTGCGCGTCGAGCACGGCGCCGGCCGCATCCCCGCTCGCGACGGCCGCCGCCACCAGACGTTCGCGCGCGACCACCCGCAGTTCCTCGAGCCGGGCGATCTCGGCGAGAGCCCAGTGCTCACCGGCCACCTCGGCGAACGCCGGCCCCCGCCACAGGCTCAGCGCGTGTTCGAGATCTGCGCGCCCGGTATCGGCGGCCGACCGGATCAGGGTCTCGAATTCCCACGCATCCACACCGGACGGGGGCAGGATGAGCGCGTAACCCGGGGCCCGGCTCACCAGGACGGTGGAGTCCGCCCGGGGCGCGCGGTGCGGCTCCAGCGCGCGCCGCAGATTCGAAATGTATGCCTGAAGTGCGCCGACCGCTCGCGGTGGGGGAGCGCCGTGCCAGAGGTCGTCGATGAGCCGATCCACCGGCACCACCTCGCCGTGCGCGACGAGCAGTAGCGCGAGCACGGCGCGCTGGCGGGGGCCGCCGAGGTCCACCGTCCCCGATTCGTCCTCCGCCTCGAGCGTTCCGAGTACTCGAATACGCAGCATCGTTCAGCCAGCGTAAGCACTAGTGGCCTCCAAGTCCTCTCCAAGACGCCGAACCGACCCTGAGTGCATGACTACGTCAACTGCTCACACAGTCCGTCCCGACACCCGCGAGATGGTGGTGGTCCACAACTGCTTCCGTCGACAGTTCGCCGCGCTGCCCGCACTCGTCCGGGATGTTCCCGCCGGAGACACCGCCCGCGCCGGGGAGGTGGTGACGTTCTTCGAGGAACTCGCCACCGCCCTCCACCACCATCACACGAGTGAGGACGACCTGCTGTGGCCGAAGCTGCTCGACCGCGCGCCCACCGACGCGGCGCTGGTGCTGCGGATGGAGGAACAGCACGAACGCCTCTCCGAACTGCTGTCGCGGGCGCAGTCGCAGGGCGCCGCGTTCACGGCGGATGCGGTGGACGGCGAACCGCTGGCGAAGACACTGACCGCCCTGTCCGCCGCGCTCGACGAGCACCTCGGCGAGGAGGAACAGCGCATCCTCCCGATGGCGGAGCAGTTCATGACCCTCACCGAGTGGCAGGAGATGGGCGACCGCGGCCGCGCGTCGATCCCCAAGGACCGGCTCCTGGTGTTCCTCGGCTTCATCCTCCAGGGTGCGACCCCCGAGGAACGCCGAATGTTCCTGTCCGAGATGCCCTTCGCGGCCAGAATGGCGTGGTCGATCCTGGGCCGCCGGGCATTCCGCAAGGACTACCGGCGGATCTACCGCACCGAACCGGCCGCCTTCTGACGCCGGATCACCCTGCGTCGCAACCGGCCGCGGCTGGTCCGCTCCCAGAGGCTCGGCGGTGTGCGTTCGGGATCCATCAGTTCGTTCTCGGCAAGCGGACTGTCCTCGTCCTCGACCGTCTCCGGTTCGAACTTCTCGAGCGTCCGGCCGCCACCGCGCAACGCCTCCACGGTGCCCACGAACGACGACGTCTGTGCCAGCGTGTCCTCGAACAGTGTCGCCGGGACACCGAGGTGCTCGCAGACGAGCTGACGGCGAATGCCGAGAATGGTCTGCCGCAGCTCGTCACCGTTCGCGGTGTCGGCGGTGACCTCGACAGCCAGGTCGCACTCGGTGTCGAACCCCATCGACCGGTTGTTGAGGTTCGACGAACCCACGCGCAGGAGACGGTCGTCCATCACCAGCACCTTGGCGTGGACGTAGATCGGCTCACCGCCCGCCGTGACGGGGTAGTAGACGCCCAGCCGGTTCCCGGTATCGGCCCGCCACAGCAGGTGCAGCAACCGGCGGCGGGCGCCGTCCATGGCCTTCTGCTCGAGCCAGCCGTCGGCGTTGCGCGGCAGCACCAGCACGATCTCCGGCCCGTCCGGTTCGCGTAGTCGCTCGGCGATCGCCTCGGCGAGGGTGCGGGAGGCCAGGTACTGACTCTCGATGTACAGCGACCGCTCGGCGCCCGCGATCGCAGCGAGATACAGGGCCTCGATCTCCCGGACCTCGTCCCGGTCGGCGAGCTCCGGCAGCGTGCGTGCGATGCCCACGTCCACGGAGCGCATCGCCGGCTTCAGCCCCTCCGGCCACGGCGTCGTGCCCGCGACCTCGTCGACGGGCGCCAGATCCTGTCCCGTGGCCGCCTTCCATCGGGTGCGGGCGAGCTCGCCGATGGCCTTCGCCGCGTCCCCGTCGACGGCGGTCGTCGCGTCGTGCCACGGCCCGTACCGCTTGCCGTTCGGCTGGGTCCGGTAATGGTTGCGATCCCGATGTTCCGGGGTGTCCCACCGGTCGACGGTCATGTCTATGCCGCCGCAGAACGCGAGCGTGTCGTCGATGACGACGATCTTCTGGTGGTGGGCCGAGCCGACCGGGTGGGCGGCGTCGAGTTCGAAGTGCAGGCGGCGGTCGGTCACCCAGTTGACCACGAAGATCGGTGTCATGCCGCGACCGATCGCGGTGAAGGCCCCGATGTTCCATTTGAGCAGGTAGATGTCGAGATCCGGGCGTTCCCGCGTCAGCCAGGCCAGGAACCGGCCGAGCTGGTTGGGGCCGTCGAGCGTCTTCTCGTCCGGCTCGAACTTGATCCTCGTGTCGAAGTCCCAGCCGATGAGGATGATGCGCCTGCGAGCCTGCAGCATCGCGGACTTGGCATGGCGGAAGTAGTCCGCCGCATCGACGATGCACGCGAGACGATCGGCGTGGGCAACCTGCCAGCACGTGTCGCCGGGAGTCAGGATCGTGCCGTCGTCGCTCATGTCTTTTCGGTTCTCCCCGTCGCGTTCGTCCGCCCCCCTGCGGGTGGCCGATTCACAGTACTGCGCCACCCCCACACAGCTACCGTTGAGAGGTGCGGAGGTGGTGGCGCATCGTGGCGTTGCTCGCACTGGTCAGCGTGCTGTGGGCACCAACTGTCGGTGCGGATCCGCTGCGGGCCGGATCGAGCCCCGGCACGGTCGTCGCCTCGTCCGAATTGCCGGCGGAGCTCTGGCTCCGCGGAACCGGCAGTGCCTACCGGATGACGTACCTGACCACCGACCGGCACGGCATCACCCCGTGCACCGGGATGGTGTTCGTGCCGCCCGGTGCACCGCCCGCCGGGGGCTGGCCCGTCATCGCGTGGGCGCACGGAACGGTCGGGGACTCCGACGCCGACGCACCCTCCGCGACCGGGGTCGACAAGGAATCCTCCGACTACGTGAGCAGTTGGCTGCAACTCGGTTACGCCGTGGCCGCCACCGATTACGTGGGCCTGGGTACCCCCGGGGTGCCGCCCTACCTCGACGGGAAGGTGGCCGGGCGCAGCGTCGTGGACTCCGTGCGCGCCGCCCGCGAGGTCGACGCCGATCTTTCCGCCACGTGGATGGCGGTCGGGCTGTCCCAGGGCGGGCAGGCCGCGGTGTTCGCCGCACACGCCGCCACGACGTACGCGCCGGAACTCGACTACCGCGGGGCAGTCGCGAACGGGGTGCCGTCGAACATCGAGATGGTGGCGAACTGGAGCGGTCCCTCATTTCCGCCGCAGGGTCTCGCCGGACTCACCGTGTACATCTCGTACCTGATCGCCGGGGTCCGTGACGCGTATCCGGAGCTGGACATCGACAGCTACCTGACCCCGGTCGGGAAGCAGTTCGTCGACGCCGCGCCCGAAGTGCCGTTCCGGCAGTTCGCGGCCATGACCCGGAACGTGTCGGTGGCGCAGATGTTGTCGCGGGCACTCGACGTCCCGGCGCTGCAGGACGCGTTGCGGGAATACCTCGCGGTCCCGGTCGCGGGGTACGACCGTCCGCTGCTGCTCGTGCAGGGGGTCACCGACGCGTCGGTGCCGATCCCGCTGACGGAGAAGCTCGTCTTCGAGATGCACAGTGCGGGAACGAATCTCGATTACCGGGTGTACTCGGGTGGTCACTTCGGCAGCATGTACCAGGCCGGCCCCGACCAGGCGGCGTTCGTCGCCTCCCTGATCAGGTAGGGCGCGCTGATCCGGCCGACAGGCCGAGGTGCCGGGTGAGTTCGCGGGCCGCGGCCTGCCCGGCCCGGTTCGCGCCGATCGTCGACGACGACGGGCCGTAGCCCACGAGATGAATCCGCGGATCCGACGCCACCTGGGTGGCCAGGCGTCCGGTCATCGTGATCCCACCGCCCGGCCCGCGCAGCCGCAGCGGGGCGAGGTGATCGAGTGAACTGCGAAAACCGGTGCACCACAAGATGACATCGACCTTCAGTTCGCGGCCGTCGGGCCAGCGGACGCCGTCCGCGGTGATCTCACCGAACATCGGTTGCCGCGCCAGCACCCCGCGTTCGCGGGCGGCGCGGATCGCAGGCGTCACGGGCAGTCCCGTCACCGACACCACCGAGCCCGGCGGCAGCCCGCGACGGACCCGGTCCTCGACGAGAGCGACGGCGGCGCGGCCGATCTCGGGCGTGAACGGCTCGTCCCGGAACTCCGGTGGGCGGCGCGTCACCCACGTGGTGGTCGTGACGCGGGAGATCTCGTCCAGCAACTGCACCGCCGAGATGCCGCCGCCCACGACGAGGACGTGCTGTCCTGCGAAGTCCTGCGCCGAGGAGTAGTCCTTGGTGTGCACCTGGCGGCCGGTGAACGACTCGGCGCCGGGGTACCGGGGAATGAAGGGACGTTCCCACGTACCCGTCGCGTTGATCAGACCGCGGGCCGACACGACGCCGCGGTCGGTCTCGATCCGCAGCCGCTCGTCGCGGGCACACACCACCCGCGTGTGCACGGGACGGTGCACCGGCAGTTCGAACTGCTTCTCGTATGTCGCGAAGTACTGGGGAACCGCGCTCGCCGCATGCACCAGCGCGGCCTCCGGGTCGTTCGGGTCCACGCCGATCGTGTCGGCGAAGCCGAGCCCGGGAAGGTCGTGGACACCGTTGACGGTGCTGAGTGTCAATGACGGCCACCGGAACTGCCACGCGCCGCCGGGCCCCGGGGCGTGATCGAGCACCACGAAACCGGACTCCGGTTCCACCCCGAACCTGCGCAGATAGTAGGCGGCAGACAACCCCGCCTGCCCCGCGCCGATCACGGCCACGTCCACTTCGCTGTTCATGTCGGTCCTCACCTCCACCCTCACAACTACCGGAGAGGCTCGTGTGTTCCGGCCGATTCGAATGTGGTTGGCTGACAGGTGTCCAGTCGGGTGGGCGGGGGAAAATTGTCAGTGGACAGCAATCACGAAGAAAGCGAGTGGACATGATCGGGACGAGTCGTGACGGCGACGTCTTCACCCTCGAACTGCAACGCCCCGACCGTCGCAATGCGTTGAACACCGAGATCTGCGAACTCCTGCGGGAGGAAACCGAGAAGTCCGTCACCGACGGCGCGCGGGTGATCGTCCTCACAGGGCAGGGCAGCGCGTTCTGCGCCGGCGCCGACCTGTCGGGCGACGTGTACGCCGACGGATTCACGGACACCCTGCTCGAGATGCTCCACACCATCGACTCGGTGCCCGTCCCCGTCATCGCCGCGATCAACGGCCCCGCGATCGGTGCGGGCAGCCAGCTGGCGCTCGCCGCGGATCTGCGTGTGGTCGCTCCCGAGGCGCGCTTCGCCATCCCGGCCGCCAAGCTCGGCATCTCCGTGGACCGGTGGACGGTGCACCGTCTGGCCGCCCTGATCGGCGGCGGACCGGCGCGAACGATCCTGCTCGGCGCGGAAGAGGTCGGGGCCGACGAGGCGCTCGCGCACGGCCTCGCCAACAAGCGTGGCGACCTCGCCGTCGCGCAGCAGTGGGCGCACTCGATCGCGCGTCTGGCGCCGCTGTCGCTGCAACACCTCAAAATGGTGCTCAACGACGACGGCACCCAGAGCCCGCCGCCGCCCGAGCAGCTCGCTGCGTTGCATGCGGCGTGGAAGAGCTACGACGCGCAGGAAGCGCGCGCGGCACGCGCCGAGAAGCGTCCGCCGGTGTTCCGGGGTCAGTAGCCGCTCGCCGCACCTTTCCCGCACGCGTGGTTACAGTTGTCGGGGTGAAAGCGAAGAACGCTGTGACGACAGTTCTGGCCACCGCCGCCCTCGGGTGGCTGACGCGGGCCGCGTGGGGGCTTCCGTCTCAGATCGGTGCGTCGCGGGCCAAGGTGCGCCCGTACGCCGCGACGTCGCCGCGGTACCGCGACCGGCAGTTCCACAACACCGATCCGAGCAGCACGATGATGCCCGGATCGGAGACCGGGATCGTCAAGGCACTGATCACGCGGGGCGCCGCGGGCCGCCCGCGCAGGCCGATCCCGCTCGCGACACCCCTCGCGCCCGTCGAGGCCGCCGACGTCGCCGTCACCTGGTACGGCCATTCGAGCGTGCTCGTCGAGGTCGACGGGTACCGGGTGCTGGCCGACCCGGTGTGGAGTGATCGGGTGTCGCCGTCCGCGATTCTCGGCCCGTCCCGCATGCACCCGACCCCGGTGCCGCTGGCCGACCTGCCCGTTCTGGATGCCATCGTCATCTCGCACGACCACTACGACCACCTCGACATGGCCACCGTGCAGCAACTCGCCGCCACCCAGAAGGCGCCGTTCGTCGTTCCGGTCGGGCTCGGTGCGCACCTGCGGCAGTGGCGGGTGCCGGAGGAGCGGATCGTGGAACTCGACTGGGACGAGTCGACCACACTCGGCGACCTCACGCTCACGTGCACCGAGGCCCGGCACTTCTCCGGCCGCGGGCTGGTGCGGAACACCACCCAGTGGGCGTCGTGGGTGCTCGCCGGACCGAACCGGAAGGTGTTCTTCGGCGGCGACAGCGGGTACACGCCGCGGTTCGCCGACCTGGGCCGCCGATACGGTCCGTTCGATCTCACACTCCTGCCCGTCGGCGCCTACGACACGCGGTGGGCCGACATCCACATGAACCCGGAGGAGGCGGTGCAGACCCACGCCGACCTCAACGCCGGCGACGCCCGCCGCGGACTGCTGGTTCCGGTGCACTGGGCCACGTTCAATCTCGCGTTCCATTCGTGGTCCGAGCCGATCGTCCGGTTGCTCGCCGCCGCGCAGGAGAAGGGCACCCCGGTGGCCGTGCCGATGCCCGGACAGCGGGTCGACGCGTTGAAGCCGACGGCCCAGACACCGTGGTGGTCCGCGCTCGGCTGAGTCCGGCGCGCATCCCCTCGGAGCGAAGACTCGTTGCGTAGCCTTTGACCATGGCATACGACGAAACGGGCACCGACAGCGTTGCAGTCGTCGCAGTGGAGGGGCTGACGGCCGCCCAGGTGGCGGAGCGGGTGGCGGCCGGCAAGACCAACGACGTTCCCGATCGGGCCAGCCGATCGGTACGCGACATCGTGCGCGCCAACGTGTTCACCC
Source organism: Rhodococcus jostii RHA1 (assembly GCF_000014565.1). NCBI lineage: Bacteria > Bacillati > Actinomycetota > Actinomycetes > Mycobacteriales > Nocardiaceae > Rhodococcus > Rhodococcus jostii. Next base: position 5,322,626 of record NC_008268.1, read on the forward strand.
GGATCAACGCGATCCTCGGTGTCCTCCTGATCATCGTGCTGGCCACCGGTTCGATCATCGACGGCATGTTCGGCCTGCTGATCCTCGCGAACAGCGGGATCGGCATCATCCAGGAAGTGCGAGCCAAGCGGACCCTCGACAAGCTCGCGATCGTCAGCCAGACCAAACCGGTGGTGCGCCGCGACGGTGCCGCGGTCGCGATGGCACCCCGGGAGGTCGTGCTCGACGACATCATCGAGCTCGGCGCCGGCGACCAGATCGTCGTCGACGGTGTGGTGGTGGAGGCGATGTCCCTCGACGTCGACGAATCCCTCCTCACCGGTGAAGCCGACCCCGTGCACAAGGACGCCGGCCAGCAGGTGCTGTCGGGAAGTTTCGTCGCGTCCGGCAGCGGCTGTTACCGCGCCACGAAGGTCGGAAGCGACGCGTACGCCGCCAAACTCGCGGACGAGGCCAGCAAGTTCACGCTGGTGCACTCGGAATTGCGCAGCGGCATCGACAAGATCCTGAAATTCATCACGTATCTGATGATTCCGGCGGGACTGCTGATCATCTACAACCAGTTGTTCTCCAGCGGCGAGTCGATCCGGCCTGCGCTGAGCGGGATGGTGGCCGCGCTGGTCCCGATGGTCCCCGAGGGACTGGTGCTGATGACGTCGATCGCGTTCGCGGTCGGGGTGGTCCGGCTCGGTCAGCGGCAGTGCCTCGTGCAGGAGCTGCCCGCCATCGAAGGTCTCGCGCGCGTCGACGTGGTGTGCGCCGACAAGACCGGAACGCTCACCGAGAACGGCATGCGGCTGTCCGAACTGCGCTGCGCCGACAGCGCCGACACCGCACCGTCCCGTGCGGCCCTCGCCGCGATGGCGGCGTCCGACCCGCGGCCGAACGCCAGCGTCCTCGCGATCAAGGAGGCGTTTCCCGACGACCCCGGGTGGGGTGACGCCACGGCGGAGGCGCCGTTCTCGTCTGCCAGGAAGTGGAGCGGGCAGTCGTACGGCGCCCACGGCAACTGGGTCCTCGGTGCGCCGGACGTGCTGCTCGACCCCGGCAGCGACATGGCCCGGCAGGCCGAGGCAGTGGGGTCCTCGGGACTGCGGGTGCTCCTGCTCGGCAGTTGCGACGTCCCGGTCGACCACCCCGCGGCGCCGGGTGCGATCACCCCGCGCGCGCTGGTGATCCTGGAGCAGCGGGTGCGTCCCGACGCCCGCGGGACCCTCGAGTACTTCGCGAGCCAGAACGTCACGGTGAAGGTCATCTCGGGGGACAACGCCGTGTCGGTCGGTGCGGTGGCCGGATCGCTCGGACTGCCCGGCGGCGACCGTCCCGTCGACGCCCGCGAACTGCCCGACGACCGCGACGCCCTCGCCGAGACCCTGGAAACGTCCACCACGTTCGGCCGCGTGCGCCCCGATCAGAAGCGGGAGATGGTGGGGGCTTTGCAGTCTCGCGGGCACACGGTCGCGATGACGGGCGACGGTGTCAACGACGTGTTGGCCCTCAAGGACGCCGACATCGGGGTGTCGATGGGCTCGGGCAGCCCCGCCACCCGCGCGGTGGCGCAGATCGTGTTGCTGGACAACAAGTTCGCCACCCTGCCCTACGTGGTGGGTGAGGGCCGCCGGGTGATCGGCAACATCGAACGCGTCTCGAACCTGTTCCTCACCAAGACCGTGTACTCGGTGTTGCTGGCGTTCCTCATCGGCATTACCGGTGTGCTGTCGCAGATCTTCCACTTCGAGCCCGTGCCGTATCCGTTCCTGCCGCGGCACGTGACGATCGCCGCCTGGTTCACCATCGGCATTCCCGCGTTCATCCTGTCGCTGGCCCCGAACAACGAGCGGGCGCGCTCCGGGTTCGTGCCGCGCGTGATGCGTCTCGCCGTGCCGTCGGGTGTGATCATCGGTGTCACGACGTTCATTTCGTATCTTCTCGTGTACGCGGGACCGGATCAGACGGAGACAGAGAAGGTCCAGGCGGGCACGTCGGCGCTGATCACGCTCATCATGATCGCGCTGTGGGTGCTGGCCGTGGTCGCGCGGCCGTACGTGTGGTGGAAACTGGTGCTGATCTTCGGATCCGTAGCGGGATATCTCATCCTGTTCGCGTTGCCGTTCACACGGGAGTTCTTCAAGCTCGATCCGACCGACATCGGAGCCACGACCTCCGCTCTCGTGTGCGGGCTCGTGGGAGTGGTTCTCGTCGAAATCGGTTGGTGGGTGACGGGCCGCCTGCACGGTGAGCATCGCCGCCTGTTCGCTGCGCCGGAAGACCTGCCGGGCGTGCACTGACGCGAATACCGCTCGCGACGATTCGAACGGTTGGCGTCGCCGAGCCAATGCTGTGAGACTGGGTGTACGGCGAGTGATCGAACTCGGTCGGAATGCGTGCGCATGCACCGGAGGAGGAAGAACGATGAGTTTCGTCGACACACTGAAGGGCCTGCTGGGCAAGGGGAGGGAAGCCGCTTCGCAGAACGCGGACAAGGTTCACGGCGCCATCGACAAGGCCGCCGACGTCGCGGACAGCAAGACCGGCGGCAAGTACAGCGACAAGATCGACAAGGCCGCCGACGCGGCGAAGAAGGCTGTTCCTCCGAAGGAGTGAACTCTTCTCACACACTGACGCGCCTGGGCCCCGGTTCTCGGACCGGGGCCCACACGCGTCTTCGGAGATGACCCGCACACGGCGGGCAGGCGCGGCAGAATCGGTGTCGTGAACGGCGTCCTCGTGCTCCTCGTCATCATCGCGGCCATTGCCGTGACGAGTTTCGCGAAGCGCCGCGACCTCCAGGCGCCGCTGGTGCTCGTGACCATCGGGTCGGTGGCGTCGTTCATCCCCGGGATGCCGCGGCTCGAACTGGACCCGGACGCCATCCTCGGTGTGGTGCTGCCGCCGCTGCTGTACTCCGCGGCGCTCAAGTTCTCGGTGGCCACGTTCCGGCGTCACCTCGCACCGATTCTCCGGCTGGGGATCTTCACCGTCCTGGCGACCGCCATCGGGGTGGCCTTCTTCGCCAACTGGCTGGTCCCCGAATTCACCCTCGGCGCCGCGCTGGTCCTCGGCGCCGTCGTCGCGCCGACCGACGCGGTCAGTGCCGTCGCGGTCGGCCGCAGGCTCGGCCTGCCGAACCGGGTGATCGCAATCCTCACCGGCGAGGGACTCGTCAACGACGCCACCGCGCTGACCCTGTTCACCGTCGCCGTCTCCGCCGTCGTCGGGGCCGCGATCCCGGTCCATCCCGTCGTGTTCTTCGGCTACGAGGTGGTCGGCGGGGTCCTGATCGGACTGGTGCTCGCGAAGATCGTCGAGTGGGTGCGCCATCGCATGTACGATTCCCCGCTGGAAACGGTACTGGGGCTGATGCTCCCGTTCGTCGCGTACCTCGCCGCCGAGGAGGTGCACGCGTCCGGCGTGCTGTCGGTGGTCGCCGCGGGGTTCCTGATGGGGCACAAGGCCACCGACGCCTCCGTGGCCACCCGCATCCAGGAGCGGTCGCTGTGGGAGAGCGTCGATCTCCTGCTCGAGATGTTCGTGTTCGCCTACATGGGACTGCAACTGAAGTTCGTCATCGACGACGTCCGCGACCAGGGCCTACCGGTTCACCACGTCTTCTTCTACGGCTTCGCGGTCCTCGCCGTGGTCATGGCGATACGGCCGGCGTGGATCCTGCTGCACTGGCTCCGCCGTCGAGTCGGGCTGGCAATCGAGCCGCCGGGAGGCTCGGTGGCACTCGGGTGGCGGGAAAGCCTCGTCGTGTCCTGGGCGGGGATGCGCGGGGTCGTCACACTCGCCGCCGCGTCCGGTGTGCCCGTGGTGATCGCGAGCGGACAGCCGTTTCCGGGACGCGAGGTGATCCAGGCGATCGCGTTCGTCGTGGCCGTCGGCACGCTACTGATCCAAGGTGCCACCATGCCGCTGCTGATCCGGAAACTCGACCTGGCGGATCCCGGCGAACGCGAGCGCGAGGAGGAACAGGTGAAACTGGCGCGCGCGATCTCCCGCGACGCCGGCGAACGGGCGCTCGTCGAATTCACCGAACACCCGCCGGAGGGAATCGGCCGAGCCGACCTGACCGACATCCTCGAACGGGTGCGGCGGTCGATGCGGGCCAGGCTCCAGGCCGAGGAGGCGGAGGACGGCGCGGAGAAGCAGCGCGCAGGCGCACTGTTCGACCACTACCGTCGCGCCGCCCTGCGCGCGCAGCGCGAGGCGATCATCGCCGCCCGCGACGCGGGAACGCTCGACGACGAGGTGATGCGTAGCGTGTTGGAAGGCCTCGATGTGGAGGAGGCAGCAGCCGAGGAGCGGGTGCGGAGACGTCGCGAATGAGGTGTGAGGTGGGTGTGCGTCCGGTGCGAACCGCCGTGGTCGCCCTTGTCGCTGTCGTGGCGCTGACCGCCTGCACCACGGACGAGGCGTCCCCGAGTCCGTCTCCTACGAGCTCGGTGGCCGCTGATTCCGGTCCTGTCGGCTCTCCGGCGCCGACCGGCGATCAGCGTGGCGCGCTCACCAGCCGGGAGCCGGTGCCCGACATCGATCCGGCGATTACCGCCCTCGGCGCGACCGCCACCCGCGTCGTCTACCGGTCGACGTCCGGTGTCGACGGCGGCGGCGCGGAGGTCGTGGGCACCGTGTTCACTCCGGCCGGCCCCGCACCGGACGGCGGCAGGCCCGTCGTCACGGTCGGGCACGGCACCACGGGTGTCACCGACGAGTGCGCTCCCTCGTCGTCACCGACCCTGCTGGGCACGACGAACCTCGTCCGCCCGCTGCTGCAACGGGGCTACGTCGTGACCGTCACCGACTACCAGGGACTCGGCACCGACGGCCCGCATCCCTACCTCGAACCCGACACCGCCGCCTACGACCTGATCGACGCGGTCCGGGCGGCGCGCAACGTGGTGCCGGAGGCGTCGACGCGCTGGGCGGCGATCGGGGTCTCGCAGGGTGGTCAGGCGTCGTGGTCCGCGGCCGAGCACGCCGAGAACTACGGCGACGGGCTCGAGTTCGTCGGCTCGGCGAATCTCTCACCCGCGGCCGATCTGTCGGGGATCGTCGCCGACGGGACCGTCGAACCATTGTCGTTGCCGCAGAAGATGTTCCTTCCCTACCTCCTCGAGGGACTGAAGGTGGTGCACCCCGAGCTGAATCCGGACGACTACATGCGCGGCGCCCTCGCCGCCACGCCCGACGTCACGCTGTCGTGCGTCGCCGCGAAACTCCCCGAGAAGTGGACGGTGGCAACCCAACTCGCCCCGGCCGACACGGGACCGCGGACGGAGGCCGACGCCGAGCGCATGCGAGGATGGCTCGAGGACGTCGCCCTGCCGAAGAACGGCGCGGGCGGGCCGATGCTCGTCGTGGTGGGGGAGCGGGACAACCTCATTCTGCCGCAATGGACTTCGCAGGCCGTCGACCGCGCGTGCGCACTCGGCGACGTCGTCGAGTTCGACTCCCGGCCCGGGGAAGGGCACGCCGACGGGCGCTCCGTCCCCGCCGCGATGCAGTGGATCGCCGACCGCTTCGCCGACGTGCCCGCCCCCGACACGTGTCCCGAGGGAGGAACACCGTGAAGAAAGCCGACCTCGAACGGCTGCGGACCCTGTGCCTCGCCCTGCCCGAGGCGACGGAACGGGTCAGCCACGGCGAACCGGCGTGGTTCGTCCGCAAGGCGCCGCAGTTCGCGTCACTCGCCGACCGCCACCACGACGACCGGGTGGCGTTCTGGGCGGCGGCTCCGCCGGGCGCGCAGCAGGATTGGGTGCAGCGTGACCCCGGCAGGTTCTTCGTCCCGCCGTACGTCGGGGGACGCGGGTGGATCGGCGTCTATCTCGACGTCCCGCAGGACTGGGACGACGTCGGCGACATCGTCGAGGACGCCTACCGCGCCCTCGCCCCGAAAACCCTGATCGCCCGACTGGTCGACGGCGAATGACGGGAACCGTCGTCGCCGTCGTCGCGTTGCTCGTCCTCGTTCCCGTCGTCGCGTTCACTGCCGTGTGGCTGCGCGCCCGGCGCGAGCTGACGACACCCACCGAACGGGCCGTTCACACGACCCTCCACACGGCGTCGCTGGCGGCGCGGCCGTTGCGGCGGGGGCTGGACGAGATGTCGGCGGAGGAGGCCGCGCCGCACTTGCGCCAGCTGACCGGCGCGCAGGCGCTGGGCGTTTTCGACGCCGCCGGTGACCTCCTCGCGTGGAGCGGACCCCACGAGGCCATGACCGAACAACTGCACGACGCGGCCGCCCGCGCCGTCGACGGGGAGCGCCGGGTGCTCGTCGCCTACGGCGGCCTCGTCCGGGGCGCAGGCGACGACGCGGTGCGAGGGTTGATCGCCCAGCCCCTGCTCATCGAGGCCATCGGCGTGGTCGGGGTGCTCGGCATCGTCACCACGGAAGACCCCGGTCCGGGCATGCTCGGCGCCGTCACGGAGGTCGCCCGGTACGCGTGCAGCCAGATCGAACTCGCCGACCTCGACGCGTCCCGCGCCCGACTCGACCGCGCCGAGGTCCGCGCGCTGCGCGCACAGATCAGCCCCCATTTCATCTACAACGCGCTGAACACGGTGGCGTCGTTCGTCCGCACCGACCCCGATCGCGCCCGGGAACTGATCCTCGAGTTCGCCGACTTCACGCGGTACTCGTTCCGTTCGGCGGGGGAGTTCACCCTGCTCGCCGACGAACTGCGCAACATCGACCGGTACCTCACTCTCGAGCGCGCCCGGTTCGGCGACGCCCTCGCGGTGAAATTGCAGGTGGCGCCGGAGGTGCTGAACGTGGTGCTGCCGTTCCTCGCGCTGCAACCGCTGGTCGAGAACGCGGTGCGGCACGGGATCGCCGCCAAACCGGACGGCGGCACCGTCAGCATCGTCGCCGCCGACGAGGGCACCGACTGCGTGATCAGCGTCGAGGACGACGGCGTCGGCATGGATCCCGAACTGCTGCGGTCGGGGTCGCTGGACTCGGTCGCCGAGACGTCGGGGGTGAAGGAGGCGGCGCACGTCGGGCTCGCCAACGTCGACGACCGCCTGCGCGCCGCGTTCGGCAACGACTACGGACTCGTGGTGGAGACCGCGCCCGGTGCGGGCACCAAGGTGAGCATGCGCGTCCCGAAGTTCCGGCGGGGGATCTCGACATGAACGGGGAGGGTCCGTGCGACGATTGCTGTCGTTGTGAACCACACTGACGACAAGTCTCCGGACGCACCCCTCACCGTGCTGGCCGTCGACGACGAGAAACCCGCCCTCGACGAGCTGGCGTTCCTGCTGCGCGCCCAGGACGCGGTCGGGGACATCCGGACCGCGGGCGATGCCACCACGGCGCTGCGCATCCTCCGGGACGGGGAGATCGACGCCGTCTTCCTCGACATCAACATGCCCGGACTCGACGGTCTCGAACTGGCCGGGATCCTCGCGAACTTCGCGTCCCCGCCGCAGGTGGTGTTCGTGACCGCCCACGACGACCGGGCCGTCGCCGCATTCGACCTCGGCGCCGTCGACTATCTCCTCAAACCCCTGCGCGAGGAACGGCTGGCGGAATCCGTGCGCCGCATCGTCGAGGGGCGCCGCAGGCGGGTCGACGCCGGACCGGCCGCCCCCACCGACGAGGTGATCCCGGTCGAACTCGGCGGCATCACCACGCTCGTCCACCGGTCCTCCGTCGAGTGGGTCGAAGCGGACGGCGACTACGCCCGCCTGCACACCGCGGACGGCTCCCACCTCGTCCGCATCCCCATCTCGGCGCTGGAGACGCGCTGGGCGGACGCCGGGTTCCTGCGGGTCCACCGCTCGTACCTCGTCGCGTTGCCGCGGGTCACCGGAATCCGGACCGTCGGCAACGGTCTCGTCGTGTGCCTCCGCGCGCACGGCGACCACCCGCCCGTTGAACTGCCCGTCAGCCGCAGGCACACCCGGATGCTCAAGGACCGGCTGGTCCGGGCGCCGAAGCAAACGTGGACCGCGCGATGAGTTCGCCCGAGCGGGTGCGGGTCGTCCTCGCCCAGCGCCGCGGTGCTCGGATCGTCCGCACCCGCGTCGAGGTGCAGGAACAGACCGCGGTCGGGGACGCGATGATCCGGGGGCTCGTGCGCACCCAGCTCGTGCTGGCCATCCGGCTCGCGCTCCTCGCGGCGTGCCTGCTGTGCGCGGTGCCGCTCGTGATGTTCCTGTTCCCGGCGTTGTCCGACGTGGCGGTGCTGGGGATCCGGCTGCCGTGGGTGGTGCTCGGGGCGCTCGTGTACCCGGTGCTCCTGACCACCGGCTGGATCTACGTGCGGCAGGCCGAGCGCAACGAACAGGAATTCGCCGACCTGGTGGACGACTGAGCCTCCCGTGACCCCCGAACAACCCATTCCCTGGCTGACCCTGGCCGGGCTCGCCGCCGCCGCCATCGCGACTGTGGCCATCGGTATCTACGGAGTGCGGTTGGCGCGCACCACCTCCGACTTCCTCGTCGCGTCCCGCAGCGTCGGACCGCGGTGGAACGCCGCCGCCATCTCCGGCGAGTACCTCTCGGCCGCATCCTTTCTCGGCGTCGCCGGCCTAATCGCGAAATACGGTGCGGACGCCCTCTGGTACCCGATCGGGTTCACGGCCGGCTACCTCGGGCTGCTGCTGTTCGTCGCCGCACCGCTGCGACGCTCCGGCGCGTACACGGTGCCCGACTTCGCCGAGTTCCGGCTCGGCTCCCGCCGGCTCCGCACCCTGGCGATGCTCGTCGTCGCCGCCGTCTGCGCGCTGTACCTCGTCCCGCAACTCCAGGGCGCGGGACTGACCCTGAACATCCTGCTCGGGGTGCCGAGCTGGGTCGGCGCCGTCGTCGTCGGGCTCATCGTCATCGCCAACGTGGTGGGCGGCGGCATGCGGTCCATCACGTTCGTCCAGGCCTTCCAGTACTGGCTGAAACTCACCGCGGTCGCGATCCCGGCGCTCGTGCTGTCGGTGTACTTCTTCGGCGACCACCACGAGCTGGGCGCCGCCGCACCACCCACCGTGAGCGAGCAGACCACCGTCGACATCACCACCGACGTCGTCGTGCAGGTGTCCGAACCGGTGACGGTCGGCGGGTCGGGGACGATCGACGGGGTCCCGGCCAGCGGGGACGTTCGCCTCGAGCCGGGCGAGCACCACCTCGGCGAGGGCACTTCGATGACCCTCGAGGCGGGCGCACCGGTACCCGTGGTCGCGGGCGCTCCCGCCGACAACTCCGACTGGATCGCCCCCGGCTGGGGGTTCGGCGGCGACCACCCGATGTACCAGGTGTACTCGCTGATCCTCGCCACGTTCCTCGGCACGATCGGGCTGCCGCACGTGCTCGTCCGGTTCTACACCAACCCCGACGGGCGGGCCGCACGGCTGACGTCGCTGGCCGTCGTCGGGCTGCTCGGAGTGTTCTACCTGTTCCCGACGCTGCTCGGGGTGTTCGCGCGGCTGTACGTGCCGCAACTGCTCATCACCGGCACGTCCGACGCCGCGGTCCTGCTGCTGCCCGGCTCCGTGATCTCCGGGTGGGCCGGGCAACTCCTCGCCGCGCTCGTGGCGTCCGGGGCCATCGCGGCGTTCCTGTCCACGTCGTCCGGTCTGCTCGTCAGCATCGCCGGGGTGCTCAGCACCGACGTCCTGCGCGGACGGGTCCGGGACTTCCGGATCGCCGCAGTCCTGGCCGGGGCGGTGCCGCTGGTGCTGTCGCTGGCGGTGACGTCGCTGGACCTGTCGCGCACGGTGGGGCTGGTGTTCGCGGTCGCGGCGTCGACCCTCTGCCCGCTGCTCGTGCTCGGCATCTGGTGGCGTGGTCTGACCGCCGCCGGGGCGGGTGCCGGGATGGTCGCAGGCGGGCTCGTCGCCGGCTGTGCCGCCGGGATCTCGGTGCTCGGCGGCTTCACCGTCGACGTCTGGAACGGCTGGCCCGCGGCGATGGTCGCGTATCCGGCCGCCGTCAGCGTTCCGCTGGCCTTCGTCACGATGGTGCTGGTCAGCAAGGTGACCAAGCGTCAGATTCCCGCCGACGTCAGCCGGATCTTCACCCGCATGCACGCCCCCGAACGCCTCGACGTGGGCTCCGACCGCGAGAGGGAGCTCCGCTCCCCGTGAGTGCTTGACGAGTCCCTGCACTCCTCGAGCACGCACGGGTGGCGGAGCCGCTTGTCGCGGTCGGGTGACCGTTCGGCGCACAGTCCCGCAGCTCGCCGTGTGACAGATGCCACAACCTGTTTCTGTGACTCAACTCTCACTAACGTCGGTAGCCAGTTCACTTCACACGACCAAGGAGTCTGCAGTGACCACAGCCGATCTCAGTGAGGGCGCACCGCAGAAGCGGCGCGCTCCTGATGCGCAAGCCTTCGTAGACATGCAGGCGAGCCCGGAGTTCCAGGAGTTGCGACACCGCCTGCGTAGTTTCGTCTTCCCGATGACGGCGTTCTTCCTCGCCTGGTACGCGGCGTACGTCCTGCTGGCCACCTACGCGGCCGAGTTCATGGCCACCAAGGTGATCGGCAACATCAACCTCGGCATCATCCTCGGTCTCGGCCAGTTCGTGACCACGTTCGTGATCACCGCGCTGTACGTCAAGTTCGCCAACCGGGAACTCGACCCGCGCTCCGCCGCGATCCGCGACGAGCTGGAAGGACCCCTCAAGTGATCACCACGCTCGCAGTCGGCACCGACGTCGGCAACCCGCTCCTCAACATCGCCATCTTCGTGGCATTCGTCGTGATCACGATGACCATCGTGATCCGGGCGAGCCGCACCACCAAGAAGGCCTCGGACTTCTACACCGGCGGCGGTCAGTTCTCCGGACCGCAGAACGGTTTCGCCATCGCCGGCGACTACCTGTCGGCCGCCTCGTTCCTCGGCATCGCCGGCGCCATCGCCGTCTACGGCTACGACGGATTCCTGTACTCGGTCGGCTTCCTCGTCGCCTGGCTGGTGGCCCTGCTGCTTGTCGCGGAACTGCTCCGTAACACCGGCCGGTTCACGATGGCGGACGTGCTGAGCTTCCGCCTCAAGCAGCGTCCCGTGCGGATGGCCGCGGCGCTGTCCACGCTGGTGGTCTCGCTGTTCTACCTGCTCGCGCAGATGGCAGGAGCCGGCGGACTCGTCGCCCTGCTGTTGAACATCGACGGCAAGGTCGGTCAGGGCGTCGTCGTCGCGGTCGTCGGCGTGTTGATGATCGTGTACGTGCTCGTCGGCGGCATGAAGGGCACCACCTACGTGCAGATGGTCAAGGCGGTCCTGCTGGTCGCCGGTGCGGGCATCATGTTCTTCCTCGTGCTGTTCGCGGTGCGCGGCAACTTCTCCCAGCTGCTCGCCGACGCCCAGGCGACGGTCAGCACTTCCACGAACGAGGCCATCGCGGGCCGCGACATCCTCGCTCCCGGCGCCAAGTACGGCATCAGCTCGATGAGCAAGCTCGACTTCATCTCGCTCGGCATCGCACTCGTCCTCGGCACGGCGGGCCTGCCGCACGTGCTGATGCGGTTCTACACCGTCCCCACCGCCAAGGAAGCCCGCCGCTCGGTCACCTGGGCGATCGGACTGATCGGCGCGTTCTACCTGTTCACGCTCGTCCTCGGCTACGGTGCCGCCAAGATGGTCGGCCCCGACGTCATCCTCGCAGCACCCGGCAAGGAGAACGCGGCGGCGCCGCTGCTCGCGTTCGAACTGGGCGGCACCATCTTCCTGGCGATCATCTCCGCGGTCGCGTTCGCAACGATCCTCGCGGTCGTGGCGGGGCTGGCGATCACGGCGTCCGCGTCGTTCGCCCACGACATCTACGCCAGCGTCATCAAGCGCGGACACGCGTCGGAGGAGTCCCAGGTGCGGGTTTCCCGGATCACCGTCGTCGTGATCGGTCTCGTGTCGATCGTCCTCGGCATCTTGGCCATGGGCCAGAACATCGCGTTCCTGGTGGCGCTCGCCTTCGCGGTGGCCGCCTCGGCCAACCTGCCGACGCTGCTGTACTCGCTGTTCTGGAAGAAGTTCAACACCACCGGCGCCCTGTTCAGCATCTACGGCGGCCTCGTCAGCTGCCTCCTTCTGATCGCGTTCTCCCCGGCCGTGTCCGGCAAGCCGTCGTCGATGTTCCCGAACGCCGACTTCGACTACTTCCCGCTCGCCAACCCGGGCATCGTCTCCATCCCGCTGGCGTTCGTTCTCGGCATCGTCGGCACCTATATCGGCCGCGGCAAGGCGGAGGATCCCGCCAAGCAGGCCGAGATGGAGGTCCGCTCTCTCACCGGTGTCGGTGTGGAGAAGGCCGTCTCCCACTGATGCCTTCGGCCTGTGAGTACTTATCAACCGCCCGCGGTTAATAAGTACTCACAGGCCGTTAGGCTGCACCAATGGCGAAACTCACGGTCAAGACCGATGTTCCCCTCAGCCCCCAGGACACCTGGGACAAGGCCTCGAATCTGCAGGACTTCGACAAGTGGTTCGTGGTCCACGACGGCTGGCGCGGCGAACTTCCCGAGACCCTCACGGCCGGAACCGAGATCAGTTCCGTCGTGACGGTCAAGGGACTCCGCAATCGCGTGAAGTGGACGATCAAGGAGTACGACGCCCCGAACCGCATCGTTCTCAAGGGTGACGGCAAGGGCGGCGTGAAGCTCGGAATGGTGCTCGACGTCAAGGCGAAGGGTGATGCGTCCGAGGTGGCGTTCACCATCGAACTCGGTGGCGCACCGCTGTTCGGGCCCATCGGCTCAGGTGTCGCGAAGGCGCTGAAGGGCGACATCGAGAAGTCCCTGAAGACGTTCGTCGAGCTATACGCCTGATCAGTCGAGGACGTGCGCGCCGCCGGTGTCGGTGATCCACTCGGCGGCAAGGGCGTCCAGCGTCCCGTCGGCGTAGAGCGAATCGACGGCCGCCGAGACGCACGCGGTGAGCGGACTGTTCTTCTCCAGCACGAGGCCGAAGAATTCGGTGACGGCGTTGGGGCGCGGGAACTGCCCGACGAGGACACTGTCCTTCACCTCGTTGGCGGTGATCTGAAATCCGGTCGGGATGTCGACCACCAGTGCGTCGATGTCGCCCGCGGCCAGGGCTGCCTTGGCGTCGTCGGTGGTGGTGAAACTGACCGGTGTCTGGCGGGGCTGCACGGTCTGGGTGATGGCGTCGAAACTGGTGGACCCCACCTGCGCCCCGAGACGGAACGGCGCGAGGTCGGCGAGCGACTTGGCTCGCGCAGCGGGAGAGTTCTTCAGCGCCAGCACCGACTGCGTGACGGCGTAATAGGGCGAACTGAAATCGACCGTCTCGCGCCGGGTGTCGACGATCGTGAACTGGTCGATGGCGAAATCGAAGTTCTTCTCGCCGGGCGCCAGCGCGTCGTTGAATGCGACGGTCTCGAATTGCACCTGGTCCGGACCGTATCCCAGCTTCTCGACCACTTCCCGGGCGACGGCGCCCTCGTAGCCCTTGCCGTTGGACGGGTCACCGTCGACGAACCACGGCTGGTACGACGGACTGTCGGTGGCGATGGTGACCACGCCGTCCCGCGCGGTGACGCCGCTACCGGGGGCGCAGTCGCCGACCGCGCGGGTGGACGGAAGTTTGGTGAACGCTTCGGGAATCGTCGAGGCTTCGGCCTGGGCGTCGACCTCCGACGCGGTGTCGGTGGAGCAGGATCCGGCGAGCAATGTCAGTGCAGCGGATATCGCGGCGACGGCTGTCTTGGGACCTCGGTGCACCACGCCATCTTGCCTGGCGGGTGGCGATCCGGCCAGCGAAGCGGCCGCGCGGCGCACAATATGTATGTATCGGCGGAGGGAGGCGCGCGTGGCCACTGCGGGAACCCGGCAACTGACGGTCGACGGACATCGCCTGTCCCTGACCAATCTCGGCAAGGTCCTCTACCCGGAATCGGAAACGACGAAGGGCGAGGTCATCGACTATTACACGCGGATCGCCCCCGCCATGCTCCCGCACGTCGTCGACCGCCCCGCCACCCGTAAACGCTGGCCCAACGGGGTGGACAGCGAGCCGTTCTTCGAGAAGAACCTCGCGGCCTCCGCACCGGCGTGGTTGGAGCGCCGTGCACTCGAGCACTCGGATCGGTCGGTGCACTATCCGCTCCTGAACTCGGTCGCGGCCCTGGCGTGGGCGGGGCAGCAGGCCGCACTCGAACTGCACGTGCCGCAGTGGCGGTTCGACGGACCACATCGGGGTCCCGCCACCCGGATCGTCTTCGACCTCGACCCCGGTCCCGGTGTGGGCCTGGTCGAATGCGCGGAGGTGGCACGGGCCGTGCGCGACCTGGTCGCGAACCTCGGCTGGACCGCGTACCCGGTCACCAGCGGCAGCAAGGGTATTCATCTGTACGTGCCGCTCGACCGGAAGCTGGACGGTTCGGGCGCGTCGACCGTCGCGAAGCAGGTGGCGACGGGACTGGAGAAGCTGCGGCCCGAACTCGTCACCGCCACCATGGCCAAGGCGGTGCGCGCGGGAAAGGTCTTCGTCGACTGGAGCCAGAACAATCCGTCCAAGACCACCATCGCGCCGTATTCGCTGCGGGGGCGCGCCCAGCCGTATGTCGCGGCGCCGCGGAGCTGGGACGAACTCGACGACCCCGACCTACGGCAGCTGCGGTTCGAGGAAGTGCTCGAACGGTGGGAGTCGGACGGCGACCTGCTCGCCGGACTCGATCCGCCGATCGAGAACGACGCCACCCTCGCCGAGTACCGCCGCAAGCGTGATCCCGGACGGACACCCGAGCCGATGCCGGACACGGTGCAGCCAGGGGAGGGCAACAGCTTCGTCATCCAGGAACATCACGCCCGGCGTCTCCACTACGATCTGCGGCTCGAACGCGAGGGGGTGCTCGTGTCGTGGGCGGTGCCGAAGAACGTGCCGACGACGACGGGGGAGAACCGGCTCGCGGTGCACACCGAGGATCACCCGCTCGAATACCTCACGTTCTCCGGGACCATCCCGAAGGGCGAGTACGGCGGCGGCGAGATGGCCATCTGGGACACGGGAACGTATGACACCGAGAAGTGGCGGGACGACGAGGTGATCGTCCAGTTGCACGGCGAGCAGGTGGAGGGCCGGTTCGCGCTGATCCGCACGAAGGGCGACCAGTGGCTGATGCATCTGATGAAGGATCAGACCCCGGGTGGGTCGCACACGTCCGAACTGCCGCGGGGACTGTCGCCGATGCTCGCGAGCCCCGGCACCCTCGACGGACTGGACGCCGACGAGTGGGCGTTCGAAGGAAAGTGGGACGGGATCAGGGTGATCGCCGAGATCAGTGGCGGCGAGCTGAAGCTGACGAGCCGGGCGGGCAACGACAAGACCCGCGACTACGCCCGATTGGGTTGGCTGGCAGACGCTCTCGGCGACCACGAGGTGGTCCTCGACGGTGAAGTGGTCGCGTTCGACGAGCGGGGTGTCGCGAACTTCGGCCTCCTGCAGCAGGGCAACGAGCCGCACTTCCTCGCGTTCGACGTGCTGTATCTCGACGGAGTGTCGTTGTTACGCAAGAAGTACACCGACCGGCGCCGCGTCCTCGAAGCCCTGGCGGCCAAGGTGGACGACCTGGTCGTTCCGCCGCAACTGCACGGGTCCGCGCAGGACGCTCTGGACGAGAGCCGCGGCAAGGGCTGGGAAGGTGTCGTGGCCAAACGCCGCGAGTCAGTGTACTTGCCGGGCAAGCGGGGGTCGAGCTGGATCAAGGTGAAGAACTGGCGCACACAGGAAGCCGTGATCGGCGGGTGGCGCCGGGGTCAGGGCGGGCGGTCCACGGGAATCGGGTCGGTCCTGCTCGGCGTTCCCGAGGACGGTGGGCTGCGCTACATCGGGCGCGTCGGAACCGGCTTCACCGAACGGGATCTGCAGGAACTCGCATCTACCCTGGGGCCGCTGGAAACAGACACCAGTCCGTTCGTCGAAGACCTGCCCACCGCCGACCGCAAGGGGGCCGTGTGGGTCACCCCGACACTGGTGGCGGAGGTGCGGTTCATGGATTGGACCGGCTCGAAGAGACTGCGGCACCCCAGCTGGCGTGGGCTCAGGGACGACAAGGCACCCGAGGACGTCGAAGTGGAGGTCTCGTGATGACCGGTATCCGATTCCAGTCGACCCCGGAGAACGAGATCCCCGTCTCCGTGCCGGTCGGCACCGTGCTGGCCCGCACCGAGTCGCTCGTGCTGTGGCTGACCGACGTTCACGTGTACAGCTGTGGTGTCGAATTCACGATCCAGGCACGCAGACCCGAGTCCACGGTGCTGCTCGACATGTTCGGCTTCGGCAAACCCGCGTCGGCGAAGAGCAGCGGGCCGTTTCTGTTCGGAATCGAGTACGCGGACGGCAGTGTGTTCACGAACCTTCCCGGCGCTCGCATGACCGACGGCCTGCACGGCGGGGCAGGGCGCGGCGGACCGCTCACCGCGGACAAGACGTATTTTCTCCAGCCGCTCCCGCCGCCGAAACGCTGGTCGATGATCACGGCGTGGCCCTACTTCGGGGTTCCGGAATCTCGGACCGACCTCGATTCCGCCGTCTTCGCCGAAGCCGCCGAGCGGGTGGAGACACTGTGGCCGGAACCGGTTCACGCGCTCGTCGAGGCACCGGACGGTCGACAGCAGCCGCCGGAACTCGAGTTACCGCCAGGGGGCTGGTTCGAATGGGCCGGCCGACGCGGTGTCGAATGACCCGGGCGGTTCCTGTGTCGGGGTGTGCAGCGCCGGGGGTGTGAAGACCGGTAGGGGCGCGGACGTCGTGTCCTCGTCCTGGTGCCGCTCGGAGACACTCACCTCGGCGGTCGGTGACGCCGTGCCGCCGGCGACGGCGATCCCGGCGGCTCCGACGACCGAGAGGACGAAGGCCGCGCCCCCGCCGATCGCGATACGGGTCTTGGTGTGGGACATGGTGTGGATTTCCTCCGGTGATCAGGGGCCGACGACGGTTCCGCCGTCGACGGGGCCGACTCCGCCGGGCGACTGCGGGGCCGCGGGCGGGGCAGGCTTCGGGCCGCCGCCGACGGGGAACGGATTGGTTTCGGGTTCGAGAACGCCCGGCTCGACCTGGCCCGGTCCTTCGAACGGACCCTTCGGCGGGTGAACAGGGTCGACGACGACGGGCGGGTCGACGACGACGGGCGGGTCGACGACGACGGGCGGGTCGACGACGACGGGCGGGTCCAACACGACGGGCGGCTGGGCGATGGGCGGCTGGGCGATGGGCTGCGGGACAACCGGCGGCTGGGCGATCGGTGCTCGGACGATGGGCGGTGCCGCCACGACGGGCGGAACGACACCCGGTCCCGGCGCAACCGTTTCGGTGTCTGCCGGGTAGCCGGGCGCCGAGTACCCGGGATTCACCGAGTAGCCGGGGTCTGCGACGACGATCCGACTCGGGGCCGGCGCGATCGCCGGAGCCGGCTGCTGCTGCGAGACGGCCCCCTCCGAACTCGGGGTCGGAGCCCCGTCGGTATGTCCACCGGCAAGAACGATCACTGCGGCTCCTGCGAGGGAGAACGTGAGGGCGGCGGTTGCGCCGATCGCGATGCGAGTTGCGGTGTGGACGATGGGATGCCTCCGGTGGTTTGGGGTGTCTAGCTGGGCTGATAGACCAAGCTTGCGCCGGGCGCGAGCCTTTCGACAGGCACCCCAGGGTGCGCATCTCCCACCCCGCGGCGGAACCGCGGGCAAACCTGCACAGAATCTTCACAAGCTCTGACGGGGATCCGCACGTGCGCCCAATACAGTCGGGGAATGGGCCAGCGAAGAGTGCTCGTCGTCGACGACGAGGCGACGATCCGCGAGGCGGTCGCGGCGCGGTTGCGGGCGGAAGGCTTCGACGTCGTGACGGCGTCGGACGGTCCCTCCGCCGTCGCTGAGTGCGAGGCCTCGTCGCCCGACGTTCTGGTACTGGACGTGATGCTGCCGGGATACGACGGCCTAGAGGTGTGCCGGCGCGTCCAGGCGTCGCGGCCGGTGCCGGTGCTGATGCTCACCGCGCGCGCCGACGAAACGGACATGCTGATCGGTCTCGGCGTGGGTGCCGACGACTACCTGAGCAAGCCGTTCAGCATGCGGGTGCTGGTGGCGCGGGTGCACGCGCTGCTGCGGCGGGCCGATCGTGCCCAGGAGACCGTGCCGGCCGAGCGGGACGGACTGTCCGTCGGCGACATCGAGGTGGACCTCGTGGAGCGTCGTGTCCGGCGCGGCGTCGACGAAATTCATCTGACGCGAACCGAATTCGACCTGCTTGCGTACTTCGCCTCCCGGCCGCGCGCGGCGATCGCGCGGGAGTCGCTCCTCGCGGAGGTGTGGGGGTGGGGTGACGGGGCGGGTAGCCGGACCGTCGACAGTCACGTGAAGGCGTTGCGCCGAAAACTCGGCGGCGACCTGATCCGCACCGTGCACGGCGTCGGCTATGCCCTGGACGTGCAGCGGTGAGCGCGGGCCGGATCCTGGACAGGATGCCTCGACCTCTCGATCCGCTGCGATCGTTCAAGGTGAAGACCGGTCTTCTCGTCGTGGCCGCGTTGTTCTTCGCTTCGCTGACGTTCTGGGTGACCGCTCGCTGGCCGTTCCGATACGCGCTGGTCCTGGCGTTGCTGGTGTCGTTGGCCGTGACCCAGATCCTCGCGCACGGCATGACGTCTCCGCTCCGCGCGATGACCGCCGCGGCCCGCGCGATGGCGACCGGCGACTATTCACGCCGGGTGCGGTCGACGTCGCGGGACGAGATCGGCGAGCTGGCTCGCGCGTTCAACCAGATGGCGGAGGACCTCGAGGCCGCCGACCGGTATCGCCGCGAACTCATCGGCAACGTCTCACACGAACTCCGTACACCGATCTCCGCTCTGCAGGCACTCCTCGAGAACATCGTCGACGGGGTGGAGGAACCCGACCCCGCCCGGATGCGGGTGGCGCTCGACCAGACCGAGCGGCTCGGCCGCCTCGTCGCCGAGTTGCTGGACCTGTCGAGGGTGGAAGGCGGTGCGGTGCAACTCGAACGGGAGAACTTTCCGGTCCGTGAGTTCCTCGAGGACGTGGTGCGGCAGTCGGAGGACCCGCGGCGACCGCGGCAGGTGATCGTCGACGTGCAGCCGCCGCACCTGCGCGCCGACGCGGACACCGCACGCTTGCATCAGGTGGTGACGAATCTCGTGGACAACGCGTTTCGGCACGGCCCGGCGCGCACCCGGGTGGTCGTCCGTGCCAGACCGGACGCGGGCGGCGTGATCATCGAGGTGGAGGACGACGGCCCCGGTATCGCGCCCGGCGAGCGGTCGCGGGTGTTCGAGCGGTTCACCCGCGGCGGCTCCACCGACGGTGGGACCGGCCTCGGACTCGCCATCGCCCGCTGGGCGGTGGATCTCCACGACGGCCGCATCGAGGTCGTCGACACGGCCGAAGGCTGCTGTATCCGGGTGAGTCTGCCCGCCGCCTGACTACCGATCCACAACCGGGACGCGACGTCCCGCGATGACGCCTGCCTTCATCCGGCAGCGACAACCAGGGAGGGAACCATGACCATCGCACCCCCACAACCCGCCGCGCCCCCGTCGGGCGACTTCTGGCCGAGACGTGCCTGGCGCCGCGACCGGACGTCGATGGCTCCACGGCCGATAGTCCTCGCGGCCTTGGCGGCAGGCGTGGTCGCGGCGCTGACGCTGCAGGTCACGGTGGTCGGCCTCGGCTACGTCGTCACCGGCGCCGCGGTTGCCGTCGCGGTGTTCGCGACGCGCAGGACGATGCCGACGGCTGTTCAGTCCGTCGCGATCCTCGGTGCCCTCGCCCTGCTGGCCGTGCTCAGCGTCCGCGGTGCGGGGTGGCTGGCCGCGGTCTGTGTGGCGCTGAGCTGGGTGGTCGGGTCGTTCGCCCTCGTCGGCGGACGCACGTGGACGGGGTTGGCGGCCGGGTCGTTCGCGTTGTGGTTCACACCGCTGCGGGTGGCGCGGTGGACGCGTCGAGGTGTGAGGCGGTGGCATTCGAGCGGGAAGGTGCCGGTGGGTAGGGCTCTCGGTGTCGCGGCCGTGACGGCCGTGCTGCTCCTGGTCTTCGGTTCGCTGTTCGTCGGCGCGGACGCGGGTTTCGCCGACTTGCTCGGCAGAGCCGCACCGACCGTCCACGTGTCGAATCCGGTCGGGCGGTTCGTGCTCGGCGTCCTGGTGTGCGGGGGAACGCTGGGGGCCGCGTACCTGCTGAGGCGGACGCCCCGCGTCGACGCACTCGCCCCCGGGCCGGGGCGTCCGGTTGCCCGGTGGGAGTGGGCGTTTCCGCTCGCACTGCTGGATCTGTTGTTCCTCGGGTTCGTCGCGGTGCAGTTGACGGTGCTGTTCGGTGGGAGCACGCACGTGCTGACCACGGCAGACCTGACGTACGCCGAGTACGCGCGACAGGGCTTCTGGCAGTTGCTGGCGGTGACCGCGCTGACACTGGTGGTGATCGCCGTCGCGGTCCGGAAGGCGGCGCGAGTGGAGGTGGTGGATCGAATCCTCGTGCGCGTGCTGCTGGGATTGCTCTGCGTGTTGACGCTCGTCATCGTGGCCTCGGCGATCCACCGGATGTCGCTGTACGAGAACCAGTACGGGTACACGCGGCTGCGGGTGACCGTGACGGTGACGGAACTGTGGCTGGGGTTGGTGTTCGTGTTGCTGATCGCGGCAGGCGTCCGGTTGTCGGGGCGGTGGTTGCCGCGTGCCGTCCTGGCATCCGCGGTGGGTGGGGTGCTCCTGCTCGCCGCGATCGATCCGGACGCGTACGTCGCCAGGAAGAACGTGGAGCGGTTCGGCGAGACCGGGCGGATCGACGTGAGCTACCTCGATTCGCTGTCCGTCGACGCCGTCCCCGCTCTCGATCGGCTGCCCGAACCGGAACGGTCGTGCGCCCTGTACCGACTCGACCGGCAGGTGAGGGGAGAGTCGCAATGGTACGAGTACAACGCGGCACGCAGCCGCGCGAAGGAACTGCTGGCCGCGCATCCCGTCGGCTCGTGTGAGCGGGCGGGGTCGTAGCGGTTCTCGCGCGGTTTGCCGGCGGATTTGCCGGAGTCACAGGCAATTGCGTGGGAACCGGGCCAATGGCCGTGCGGCTGTGGCGCGCCGAGCGCTACCCACTCACGACCGGTCGCGGAACGTCATGACGAAGCCGGCCATGGCGGCGAGCACGGCCAGGACGTAGACCGGCACCTGCACCCAGACGGGTGCGGTGCGGTTCACGATCATCGCCGCCGCCAGTGCGACGACGATGAGCACCACACCGTAGAAGGGGGTGCGCTGGGGGTGGTCGCCTCGTGCCATACCCACCAGTGTGCACCGCGTCGGCGGTTATCCGACCGTCTCGGGCACCCGCGTCTGCGCGACCCACCGCCCGCGTTGCCGGGTGATCTCGATCGGGTGGTCGAAGCATTCGCTGATGGTGTCGGTGGTGAGGACGTCCGTGACGGGGCCCTGTGCGATCACCCGGCCGTCGCGGATGAGGACGGCGTGGGTGGTGGTGGTCGGGATTTCCTCGAGGTGGTGGGTGACGAGGATGCTGGCGAGGCTCGGGTACGTTTCGCGCAGTTCGTCGAGTGCGGTGAGGAGTTGTTCTCGCGCAGCCAGATCCAGGCCGGTGGCGGGCTCGTCGAGCAGGAGGAGTTGCGGCTCGGCCATGAGGGCTCGCGCGATCAGGGCGCGTCCGCGTTCGCCCTGGGACAGGTTGGGCCACAGGGCGTCCGCGTGCTTCTGCATGCCGAGGGACGCGATGAGTTCGTCGGCGCGGGCGACCTGGCCGGCGGTCGGTGCCCACCTCGGCACGAACTCGGGTGTGTTGGTGAGACCGGTGAGCACGACGTCGCGCACCGTCAGCGGCGCGTCGATCCGGTGTCGCGGGTTCACGTGCCCGATGTGGGCGCGCAACTCCCGCATGTCGACCCGGCCCAGCTGATGGCCGAGGACGTGCACGGTGCCGTGGGTCGGATGAGCAAAGGCGCCGAGCATGCTCAGCAGCGTGCTCTTGCCCGCACCGTTCGCGCCGAGCAGCACCCAGTGCTGTCCGCGTTCGATGTGGAGGGTGATGTCGCTGAGCAGATATCGCCCGCTCCGCACGAGGTCGACGTGGTCGGTGCTGACGACCGAGTTGGGGGTGGTCACTGATGTTCGCCTTTCCGCAGAATCGACATGGTCGGATCGAGGTTGGCGGCGGTGGCGGCGACAGCCGCCCCGGCATCGCCTGCTTCCAGCGCGCGCACCAGGTCGTCGTGCGCGCAGCTGGTGTCGGGTCTGCCCGGTTCGTGGTCGACGAGTTCGGCGAGCGCGTCGACGAGCAGCGGCCGGATCGAGTCGAACAGGGCGGACAGGATCGAGTTGCCTGCGATCTCCAGGATCGCGGCGTGGAAGTCGAGGTCGGCCGCGACGAAGACGGCGGTCGACTCGGTGGTGCTGTCGTGCCGGGCCGACAGCTGCTCTCGCAGTCGCCGCAGATCCTCGGGGCGTGCGCGTTCCGCGGCGAGTCGGGCGGCCTCGATCTCGAGGGCTCGCCGCACCTCGTACACCTCGAGCAGGCGGGCGCGGCGCAGCAGCTTCCCGAGTCCCGCACCGCCCGTGGGTGGTTTCGCGACGAACGTGCCGACGCCGTGCCGCACGTCGAGCAGGCCGTCGCGGGCGAGCAGCCGGACCGCCTCGCGCACGGAGGAGCGGCCGACACCGAGTTCGGTGGCCAGTTCGGCCTCGCTGGGGATGCGGCTGCCGAGGGCCCACTTGCCGTCACGGATCCAGGCGGTGAGGAGTTCCTCGAGCTGGGGTACCAGCGGTCCGCTGCGGAGGGTGTGACGTCCGGCCATTCGGCGACGCTAGCACAGTCCTCAGACGTCTGAGGACTGTGGTGGAGCCTATGGTGAACCGGAGAGAACCAACGCAGCAGAGGAGAGGTGCACCATGGCCATCGCCACCGCAGACCGTGTCACGCGGGAAGAGTTGCTCGACTTCGTCCGGCCCCGCCATCGCAGCGTGCTGATCACCCGGAAGCGCTCCGGCGGCCTGCAGATCTCCCCGGTCACGTCGGGACTCGACTCGGAAGGGCGGATCGTCGTCTCCACCTACCCGCAGCGCGCCAAGGCCGCGAACGTGCGACACGACCCCGCCGTGAGCGTCTGCGTGCTCTCCGACGAGTTCAACGGCGCTTACGTGCAGATCGACGGAACGGCCGAGGTACTGGACATGCCCGACGCACTCGAGCCGCTGGTGGAGTACTTCCGCGGCATCTCCGGTGAGCATCCCGACTGGGACGAGTACCGGGACGCCATGCGGAAGCAGAACAAGAGCCTCATCCGGATCACCATCGACGAGTGGGGACCCATCGCGACCGGTGGCTTCCCGCCGGACGCCGATCGCGGATAGGTCCCCGTCACCTACTCGACGGCACCCGCCGAGCGCAGCTGCTCGATGCGCGACGGGTCGTAACCGGCCTGCGCGAGGATCGCATCGGTGTCCTGCCCGGGCCGCGGGGCCGGCCGGGGAACGGGCGCCGGGGTGCGGCTGAAGCGCGGTGCCGGTGCGGGCTGGCGGATGCCACCCACCTCGACGAACGTCTCCCGTTCCTTGTTGTGGGGGTGCTCGTGCGCCTCCCACGGCGACAGGACGGGCGACACGCACGCGTCGGAATCGGCGAAGAGTGCCGCCCAGTCGTCCCGCGGCCGGGTCGCGAACACCTCGGCGAGGCGCTTCTTCAGTTCCGGCGCCGCATCGAGGTCGTACTGCAACGGCAGATCCTCGCCGCTCAACCCCAGCACGTCGAGGAGTTCACCGTAGAAGTGCGGTTCGACGCACCCGACCGCCACGTGCAGACCGTCGGCGCACTCGTAGGTGTCGTAGAACGCGGCGGCCCCGTCGAGGACGTTCCGCTCCCGACCCTCCTGCCACAGACCGGCGGCGTTCATGCCGTGGACGAACGCCGTCAGCAGGGCCGCGCCGTCGACCATCGACGCGTCCACCACCTGTCCGCGGCCCGACCGGGAACGCTCGTGCAGCGCGGCAAGGATCCCCATCGTCAACATGAGGCCGCCACCGCCGAAGTCGCCCAACAGGTTCAGCGGCGGCACCGGCCGCTCGCCGGCGCGCCCGATGGGTTCGAGCGCGCCCGCGAGCGCGATGTAGTTGATGTCGTGCCCGGCCCGCGGTGCGAGAGGTCCATCCTGGCCCCAGCCGGTCATGCGCCCGTAGATCAGTCCGGGGTTGCGGGACAGGCAGTCGTCGGGGCCGATGCCCAGGCGTTCCGCGACGCCGGGACGGAAACCCTCGACGAGGATGTCGGCTGCTTCGACGAGTGTCAGGACGGCCTCCAGCCCCTCCGGAGTCCGCAGGTTCACGGCGATCGATCGTCGTCCGCGGTCGAGTACACCCGACGGCGCCATCAGCCCGCTGCCGCCGTCACCCGCCCGCTCGACGCGGATCACGTCCGCGCCGAGGTCGGCGAGGATCATGCACCCGAACGGGGCGGGCGCGAGGCTCGCAATCTCGACGACGGTCAGCCCGCTCAGCGGCCCACCGGTCACGACACCCCCTGCGCGTCGCGGGGCAGTCCGAGCATGCGTTCCCCGATCACGTTGAGCTGCACCTCGGTGGTGCCGCCGTAGATGGTGGTGGCGCGGCCGGCGATCAACTGCTCCATCGCCTTGTCGCTCGGCTCCCCGGGAATGCTGACGGCGCCCGCCGCCCCCAGTTCGGCGACGACGAACTCGGCGATCGACTGTCCGAGCCCCATGCCCAGCAGCTTCCCGACGCTGGACGTGGTGCTCACGTCCGCCCCCGACAGTTGCTTCAGCACGATCCGTGCGCCGATCAGATCGATTGCCTGGCTCTCGGCAACCAGTTCGCCGACGCGGAAGCGTGCCAGCGGGCCGAGGTCGCGGCCGCGGGCGAACTGCAGCAGATCCTTGTCGGTGGCGTAGGCCTCCATCTTCTGGCTCAGGGCCACCCGCTCGCCCGCGAGGGTCGTGCGGGCCACGTTCCAGCCGTCGTTCACGTTCCCGACCACGTTCTCGTCCGGGATGAACACGTCGTCGAGGAAGACCTCGTTGAACAGGGCCGACCCGGTCATCTCGCGCAGCGGCCGGACGGTCACCCCCGGCGTCGACATGTCCAGCACGAAGTACGTGATGCCCTCGTGTTTCGGCCTGGACGGGTCGGTGCGGGCGATCAGCATCGCCCAGTCGGAGAACTGTGCCACCGTGGTCCAGATCTTCTGGCCGGTCACCGTCCAGCCGCCGTCGACCTTCTCGGCCTTCGTCGTCAGCGACGCCAGGTCGGAACCAGCACCCGGTTCGCTGAACAGCTGGCACCACACGAGATCTCCGCGCAGCGTGGGGACGGCGAGATCCCGCTTCTGCGCGTCCGTGCCGTGGGCGACGACGGCCTGCACCGCCCAGCCGCCCATCAGCAGCTGCGGCATCGGGATTCCGGCGGCCTTGATCTCCTGGGCGATGACGATCTGCTCGAGCGGGGACGCGCTGCGCCCGTACGGCTTCGGCAGGTGCGGCTGCACCCATCCGCCGTCGCCGAGTGCGATCAGCTGGTCGTCCTCGTCGAGGCCCACCAGCGGGGCGAGTTCCGCCCGCACCTCGGCGCGGATCGCCTCGGCTTCGCCCGGCAGTTCCAGTTCGGAGGTGCGGGCGATGCCTGCGAGGGACTGGTCGGCAACCCGAGTGGCTCGCTCCTCCCGGGTGCCGAGGAGCCCCCGGATGGCCAGCGCCCGGCGGTAGAACAGGTGCGCGTCGTGCTCCCAGGTGAATCCGATGCCGCCGTGGACCTGGATGCAGTCCTGTGCGCACTGCACCGCGGCGTCGGGAACGACGACGGCGGCGATGTCCGCGGCGAAATCGGCGGTGTCGTCGCCGTTGTCGAGAGCGGAGGCGGCATCCCACAACACCGCGCGCGCCTTCTCCAGTGCGATGCCCATGTGGGCGCACTTGTGCTTGACGCCCTGGAACTGGCCGATCGGACGCCCGAACTGCACCCGCGTCTTCGCGTACTCGGATGCGGTGGACACGCACCACGACATCACACCGATCGCCTCCGCACCGAGAACGACGGTGGCGACGGACCGGACGCGCTGCGCGCTCAGACCGTCGAGGATCCGGTCGGCGCCCACGTGCACGGCGTCGACCGTGATCCGTGCCGAACCGCGGAGCACGTCGATGCCGTCCTGCACCGTCACGGTGACGTCCGCCGAATCGACGACGGCCCAGCGGACGTCGTCGCCGACGGTGATCGGGAGTAGCAGGATGTCGGCGTGTTCGCCGCCGAGAACCGCGTCCGCGACCCCGGTGACGCGGTATCCGCCTTCGCGCGCCGACGCATCGAGTGGGCGGCCCAACGCGACTGCGGCGGTGTGTGATCCGTCGAGAAGACCCGGCATCACCTCGATGCCGACCTTGGAATCCGCGGCCGCCACGAGCGCGGCGGACAGCGCGGTCGGGACGAACGGACCCGGAGCGGCCGTCCGGCCCAGCGCTTCGAGAGCCACCGCCAACGTGAGGAGCCCGGCGCCGTGACCGCCCTTGTCCTCGGGGATGTGCAGTCCCAGCAGGTCCTGACTGACGAGTGCATCCCAGAACGGCGGGAACTTGTCCTCGCTGGTGGACTCGACCGCGGTCCGGACATGATCGGAGGTGATGGTGCGTTCGGCGAAAGCGCGGACCGAGTCGGCGAGGGCCCGGTGTTCCTCGGTCAGCCCGAGCCCGAGCTCGTACGTGTTCTTGGCCATGTCGGGGCCCTTCAGCCGAGCCGGTCGGCGAGGTCGGCGACGGTCCACGGGCCGTCGCTCTCGATGGTCGTGACGTCGTGCCAGCCGGCGAGCTCGGAGATGGCACCGCCCTGCACGGCGAACACCTTGCCGGTGATCTTGCAGTTCGCGTCGGCGAGACGCGCGACGAGCGGAGAGATGTTGGCGGGGCTGAACGCGTCGAACTCGCCCTCCGGCACCTCCTCGGCGAACAGCGCGCCCATACCCGGGGTGGCCAGGGTGAGCCGGGTGCGGGCGATCGGGGCGATCGCGTTGACCCGGACGCCGTAGCGTTCGAGCTCGTCCGCGGCGACCAGGGTGAGTGCGGCGATGCCGGCCTTCGCGGCGCCGTAGTTGCCCTGGCCCGCATTGGGCATGAACGTGCCCGACGCCGACGCAGTGTTGATCACGGACGCGTTCACGGTCTCACCCGCCTTGGTCTGGGCCTTCCAGTACGCCGCCGCGTGGCGGAGAGTGGCGGCGTGTCCCTTGAGGTGCACGGCGATGACGGCGTCCCACTGGCTTTCGGTCATGCCCGCGATGAAGGCGTCCCGCAGGATGCCCGCGTTGTTGACGAGGACGTCGAGGCGGCCGAATTCGCTCACCGCTTGGTCGACGAGTCCTTCGGCGCCGTCCCAGGACGCGACGTTGTCGGTGTTCGCGACTGCCCTGCCGCCCGCGGCGACGATCTCGTCTACGACCTGCTGCGCCGGGCCCGCGTCCTCGCCGGTGCCGTCGTTCGCGCCGCCGAGGTCGTTGACGACCACGGCAGCGCCCTCACGCGCGAAGAGCAGTGCGTGCTCCCGGCCGATTCCGCGTCCGGCGCCGGTGACGATGGCCACCCGTCCGTCGAGTGTTCCCATGTGTGTACTCCTAGGTTTCTGTGTCCGCGATGACGGCGAGGCCGTCCTTGATGACGAGTGCGTCGCCGACGGTGGTCTCGTAGGCGTACGACGTCGCCCCGCCCGTGGACTCGGCGACCTGCCGGAACTGCGTGGCGATGTCCTGACCGGGCAGAACGGGTTTCGCGAACCGCACCGCGAGCCGGCGGAGCCGTTCGACCCTGCCGTCGGCGAGTTCGGTGAGCGCCGCCCACGACGTGAACGCCATGGTGCACAGGCCGTGGTTGATGATTCCGGGAAGTCCGGACATCCGGGCGATCTCGTCGTCCAGGTGGATCGGCATCGGATCACCGGAGGCGGGCGAGTACCGGAACGTCTGGTCGTCGTCGATGTGCTGGGTGATCGACGCGACCGGGGCCTGTCCGCGCAGGGACTCGTCGAACCGGTGCGCGGGTGCCCGCTCGCCGAGTCCGGCTCCCGCGTCGACCTTCCGGAAGAACGCGGTCATCCACTGCTCGTTGACCAGTTCGCCGTCGTCCGTGGTGGTTTCGACGTAGACGACGACGGTGGAGCCGTTCTCCCGGCCCTCGAATCCGATCGGCTTCGCGCGAACCACGAGGGCGTCGCCGGGACGGATCGGACGGTGGAAGTGGAAATCCTGCTCCCCGTGCACGAGTTTCATGAGCAGTTCGACCGGGGCGACGGACAGTGCCGCCGGTGCCATCGACGTGAACGCGGGGACCACGGCGAACACCGGTGGCGCCACCTCGCCGGCGAGGTGGCGTGCGATGGGATCGTTGGTGGCCGCGGCATAGTCGGCGATGCGCTCGGCGGTGACCTCGAACCGCTGCGGATCGGTCCACTCGCCGAGGCCTCCCGTGTCGAATTCGACTGTGGGGTTGGTCATGCGGATCAGCCCACCATGTCGGCGAACCCCGCCAGGGACGCCTCCAGATCCGCCTTGGCGTTCTTGGCGACGGCCTTGCCGATGGGGCCGACGATCATCGTGCCGGTGAAGCTCGCGTCGATGATCGCCGTGGATCCGGCGCCGTCCGGCTCGACCTTCAGCGTGAATTCGACGGTGACCCCCGCCATGCCGGTGCCGGAGATCTTCACCATCTCGGGCACCTGCACCTCGGTGACGGTCCACTCGATCTTGTTGGCCATGCCCATCACGGAGACGACCTCGGTGAACTTCGATCCGAGTGCCACCTCGGCGGGGATCTCGCTCTTCCACGACTGGTGGATGGTGAGCCACTCCTCCCAGCGGGACAGGTTGGAGAGCGCGTCCCACGCCTTGTCGGGGGAGGCGGGCAGGGACGCTGCGACGGAAACGGAAGCCATGGTGAACTCCTGGTGCTCGACGTGAAAGGAATTGTGGGAGAGAAGAATCAGAGTGCGCGATAGGCGGTGACGACGACGGCGCCACCGAGGCCGATGTTGTGCTGGAGGGCGACCGCGGCGCCGTCGACCTGGCGCTTGTCGGCCGTGCCGCGGAGTTGCCAGGTGAGTTCGCTGCACTGGGCGAGTCCGGTGGCGCCGAGCGGGTGCCCCTTGGAGATGAGACCACCGGACGGGTTGACCACCCAGCGCCCGCCGTACGTGGTGTCGTCGTTGTCGACGAGTTTGCCGCCCTCGCCCTCGCCGCACAGGCCGAGCGCCTCGTAGGTCAGCAGTTCGTTGGTGGAGAAGCAGTCGTGGAGTTCGATGACGTCGATGTCGTCCGGTCCGATGCCCGCCTGTTCGTACACGCGGGCCGCAGCCGTGCGGGTCATGTCCGCGCCGACCAGGCTGATCGCGCTCCGGTTTTCGAACGTGCTCGGGAGGTCGGTGACCATGGACTGGCCGACGATCTCCACGGCCTGCCCGGCGAGGTCGTGCTTGTCGACGAACTCCTCGCTCACGACGACGACGGCACCGGAGCCGTCGGAGGTGGGGGAGCACTGCAGTTTGGTGAGGGGCCCGTAGATCGGCTTCGAGCCGAGGATCTCGTCGAGCGTGTACTCGTCCTGGAACTGGGCGTACGGGTTGTTCTGTGAGTGGCGATGGTTCTTCACGCCGATCTTGGCGAACTGTTTCGCCGTGGTCCCGAAGCGTTCCATGTGTTCCTTGCCCGCGGCGCCGAACATGTAAGGGGCAGGCGGCATCGCGAACTCCTGAAGTTCGGCGAGCGCGAGGAGATGGCGCATCATCGGCTGTTCCCGGTCGTCGTACGTGGACCCGAGCGAACCGGCCTGCATCTTCTCGAAGCCCAGCGCGAGCGCGCAGTCGACCTGACCGCTCCGGACGGCCTGCGTGGCGAGGAAGAGCGCGGTCGACCCCGTCGAACAGTTGTTGTTGACGTTCACGATGGGAATGCCGGTGAGGCCGAGTTCGTAGACGGCCCGCTGTCCCGACGTCGATTCGCCGTACACATATCCGACGTACGCCTGCTCCACGAGCCCGTACTCGATTCCGGCGTCCGCGAGTGCCCTGCCGCCGGCCTCGCGCGCCATGTCGGGGTAGTCCCACTCGCGTGCACCCGGTTTCTCGAACTTCGTCATCCCGACGCCGACGACGAACACCCTGTTACCCATTGCGGCTCCCTAGAGTCCGGAGAAATGTGTGTGTGACACCCTGTCTCACCAAAGTATGTGAGACAGTATGTCCAGTCAACAGTCGGATGGGTAACGTGTGCGTGATGCCGGACAAAGTGGAAACCGCCGCGTCGCCCCAGGGCGACGGCCGCGCCACGCGCTGGGAGGACCACAAGGCGGAACGCCGAAGCCGGATTCTCGAAGCCGCGATGGACGCCATCAACGAGGACGGCCCCGACGTGGGCGTCCAACAGATCGCCAACCGCGCCGACGTGCCGCGGTCGGTGGTCTACCGGATCTTCACCGATCGCGGCGACCTCGACGAGCAGCTGCGCGGACGTATCATCGAACGACTGATGACGGACCTCGCGCCCACGTTGACACCGGAGGGGACCGTGGGCGAGGCGATCGCCCGCGCGGTCGAGACGTACCTGCGGTGGATCGTGGAATATCCACGGCTCCACCAATTCCTCGGCACCGGATCGCCGAGCAGGCGCACGACCGGCTCGCGTGTGGTGACCGGAACGAAGACCGCGATCGCACTTCAGCTGTCGGGTCTGCTCGCGACGGTCCTCGACTCGGTGGCCGGCAATTCGGATCTCGCCGAGTCGCTGGCCTTCGGGTTGGTGGGACTCGTGGATGCCAGCGTCAACCGGTGGCTGAGCAACCCGCAGTCGGCGCTCGGCAGCGACGAGCTGGCCGAGTTCCTCGAGGTGTCGATCTGGCAAGTGCTGCACGGCAATCTGGCGCGGATCGGCGTCACCATCGACCCGTCGACCCCGGTGTCGGAACTGCAGTAGTCCGCTGGGCCTGGCCAGCTACCATGGCTTTCATGCCCTCCCGGCGAGGTTCACCGGCCGCTTCCGAGCAGGCCTGGGTGTCGGACACGGCGGTCGGCGACGCCGTCGCGCGTTTCGCGAGTGCCTGGGAGTCCTCGTCGTCCGCGCCCGATCTGGTCGCCTACCTGCCGGCGTCCCCCGCTCTCCGCCGGGTCACGCTCATCGAACTGGTCAAGGTCGACCTGGAGAACCGCTGGCTGCGCGGCGACCACCCGAAACGGCTCGCCCAATACTGTGAGGAGCTGCCCGAACTGCGGCGGTGGCCGCTGCCACCGGACCTGCTGTACGAGGAATTCCATATCCGGCGGCGCAGCGGGGAGTCGGTCGAGGCGAGCGAATACACGCAGAATTTTCCGGGTCAGGCCGGTCAGCTCGACGAACTGCTCGGCACCGGCGAGTACCAGAGCACCTCGCTCCACCACGGGGAGAAGGCCTTGACGGTGTCTGCGGGAAGCGCAGGCACCCTCGACGATCTCGAGGTGGGTCAGCGGATCGACGACTTCGACCTGATGACCGGTCTCGGCCGGGGCGCGTTCGCGCGGGTGTTCCTCGCCCGGCAGCGGTCGCTGCAGAGGCTGGTCGCGGTGAAGATCTCCCAGGATCACGGCACCGAGCCGCAGACCCTGGCCCAGTTCGACCACGACTACATCGTCCGGGTCTTCGATCAACGACTCCTCGCGGGCCGCGACCTGCGACTGCTGTACATGCAGTACGTGCCGGGGGGAACCCTGCTCGACGTGGTCGGGCGGGTCCGTGAGACTCCGCCGGACTCGCGCAGCGGCGCCGTGCTGCTGGACGCGATCGACCGGGCGCTGGTGGGCAGGGGCGAGATCCGGCCCAGCGAATCCGGCGTGCGTCAGGAGATCGCGACGCTGAGCTGGCCGGAGGCGGTGTCCTGGCTCGGCCGCCGGCTGGCGCAGGCGCTCGATTACGCCGGCAGGCACGGCGTCCTCCACCGCGACGTGAAACCGGCAAACGTGTTGCTGACGGCCGAGGGTGTCCCCAAGCTCGCCGACTTCAACATCAGTTTCAGCGGGAACATCGCGGGTGCGAGCCCGGTCGCGTACTTCGGCGGCTCGCTGGCCTACATGTCACCGGAACAGCTCGAGGCGATCCACCCGGACCGGCCGGGCACACCCGGCGATCTCGACACCCGCAGCGACCTGTACTCGCTCGCCGTCGTCCTGTGGGAGTTGCTGACCGGCAGAAGGCCTTTCGACGACAGTGACGCCGAGCTCCACTCCCATCCGCCCGGCGACCGCACCACCCTCGACGCGATGCTCGCGCGGCGGCGGGGGGACGCCGAACCGGCCGCCGACGAACTGCCCGCCGACTGCCCGAACGCGCTGCGGCGAGTGCTGCTGAAATCGCTGGCGCCGGAACCGAAGGATCGGTTCTCCTCCGGTGCCGAACTCGCCCAGCAACTCGACGTCTGCCTCGACGCGCACGCCCGCGATCTGGTCGATCCGCCGCCGGGGAGCTGGAACCTGCGGATGCGCCGGTGGACGCACCCGATCATGTTCCTGGCCATCGCAGTTCCCAATCTGCTGGCCATCCTCTACAGCTACCACCACAACACCACCCTGATCATCAGCAAGCTGCCGCCCGACGCGCAGGAGAGCTTCGAGCGAATCACCCGGATCGACTACACGATTGCATTCCTGATCGGGACCGTGGGCACGCTGTCGATGGTGCTCTACCTGACGGTGGTGGCCGGCGGTCTGCGCCGGGGGAGGGTGTACTCCGGCGCCCAACTCGCCCGCGCCCGCCGGGACACCCTGCTGCTCGGCCAGCGGTGTGCGCTGCTGTGTCTGGGGTTGTGGGTGGTCACCGGCATCATCGTGCCGATCACGCTGGAGGTGAGCGGCAGTGAGGTTCCGTGGAACACCGTCGTCCACTTCACCGCGTCACAACTGGTCTGCGGGGCGATCGCCGTGGTTTATCCGTTCTTCTTCGTGAACTTCTTCGCCGTGCGCTGCCTGTACCCGGTCTTTCTGCGGCACGGCGAGATCAGTGCCTCGGACGCCCGGATGCTGCGGCGGCTCGGGCGGCGCAGCACGTTCTTCCTCGCCGCGGCGGCCGCCGTGCCGTTGCTCGGAATCGCGGGGGCCACGTTCATTCCCCCGGAGGACCTGCCCCGGGTGATCGTCGCGCTCCGCGTCCTGTGCGTCGGCAGTGTCGTCGCGTTCGTCGGGGCCTACTGGATGTTCCGGATGCTGTCCGAGGACCTGCAGGCGCTGCATCGCGTCGTCTCCGGTGCGCCGCGACACGAGTGATCAGGCCGAGCCCGTGAATGTCAGCCACAGCAGCGACACGTTGAGCACGACGATCAGCGACGCCGCCACCCAGGCGGCGACCGTGGTGGCCGTCGCGTTGCGGTGGACGCCCATCAGGTCGTGGCTCGACGTCATCCGCACGAGTGGAATCACCGCGAACGGGATGCACAGGCTGAGCACCACCTGACTGAGGACGAGCGCGAACGTGGGATCCACGCCGACCGCCAGCACGACCAGTGCGGGAATCAGGGTGACCACCCGGCGTAGCAGCAGCGGGATGCGCATCGACAGCAGGCCGTACATGATCTCGGAGCCGGCGGCGCAGCCGATCGACGTGGACGCCAGGCCGGAAGCCAGCAGTCCGACGGCGAAGATGACGGCGACGGTGGGGCCGAGCGAACTCTGGATCGCGGCGTGCGCGCCGTCGATCGAATCGGTGCCGGGGATGCCGCTCAGGGCCGAGGCGGCGAGCAGCAGCATGCCGATGTTCACTGCGCCCGCCACGATCAGCGCACCGACCACGTCCCACTTCGTCACCCGTAGCAGCCGCGCGAGGCGTGGTCCTTCCAGGTCGTTCCCGTGCCGGTCGCGGGCGAGGGCGGAGTGCAGGTAGATCGCGTGCGGCATCACGGTGGCGCCGAGCATGCTCGCGGCGAGCAGGACCGTCTCGGTGCCCTCGAAACGCGGCACGAGTCCGGCGAGCGCGTCCGTGCCCGACACGTCGGTGAACGCGAGCCCGGTGAGGAACCCGACGGTGATGATCGTCAGGAGTCCCATCACGACGAACTCGAACGTCCGCTGACCGCGGCGACTCTGGATCGACAGGATGCCCATCGATACGACGCCCGTGATCAGGCCTCCGGCGAAGAGGGGAACGCCGAACAGGAGATTGAGTGCGATCGCGCCGCCGATCACCTCGGCGAGGTCGGTGGCGACGGCCATCGCCTCCGCCTGCAGCCAGAACGCGCGACGGTTACCGGTCCTCAGGCGGGTCCCCAGCATTTCGGGCAGTGATTTGCCAGTGACCAGCCCGAGTTTCGCGGAGAGGTACTGCACCAGCACGGCCATGGCGTTGGCGAGCACGAGGACCCAGACGAGCAGGTACCCGTACTTCGCGCCCGCGGTGAGGTTGGCGGCCACGTTTCCGGGGTCGACGTACGCGATGGCCGCCACGAAGGCGGGCCCGAGGAGCGCGACCGTTCGGATACTGCCCTTGCGGGGCGTGCGGCGCGGGAGGAGAGGGCGGGGTGCCTCGATGCTCACGGAGCTCCTGGTCCTGGTCTGTCGATCTACCTGCTGATTCGTATCTCCGCACTATAGATTTAGGTATGGCGAACTTTCAAGCGTGGGGTGCGGATCGGCTCGGAAATGCCACCCCGGCGCTATATTGACTAGAACGTGTTCTACTCGCGGTGGAAGGGAGTCCTGATGGGTCGGGTTCTCGACAGAATCGAAGTCGTCGCCGAGGAGATTCGCGGGCAGGCGGTCCAGTCGGAGGCGGACTGCCGGCTCACCGACGCCGCCGCAGGCCTCCTGCGCGACTCCGGGGCGATCCGGTTGCTGCAGCCCAGGCTCTACGGCGGCTACGAGGTGCACCCCCGCGAGTTCGCCGAGACCGTCATGGGAGTCGCCGCACTCGACGGTGCGAGCGGATGGGTCACCGGGATCGTCGGCGTGCACCCGTGGGAACTGGCGTTCGCCGACCCGCAGGTGCAGGAGGAGATCTGGGGCGAGGACAACGACACGTGGATGGCGTCGCCGTATGCGCCCATGGGTGTCGCGACACCGGTCGACGGCGGGTACGTACTGAAGGGACGATGGTCGTTCTCGTCCGGAACCGACCACTGTCAGTGGGCCTTCCTCGGGGCGATGGTCGGCGACGGCGAGGGTGGCATCGCGACGCCCTCGTCGCTGCACGTGATTCTGCCGCGCACCGACTATCAGATCGTCGAGGACACGTGGGACGTCATCGGCCTGCGCGGAACGGGAAGCAAGGACCTGATCGTCGACGGTGCATTCGTCCCGGGATACCGGACGTTGAACGCGGCGAAGGTGATGGACGGGCGTGCGCAGAAGGAGGCGGGCAGGCCGGAGCCGTTGTTCAACATGCCGTACTCCTGCATGTTCCCGCTCGGCATCACCGCCGCCGTCATCGGCATCACCGAGGGCGCGCTGGCCTGTCACATCGCGGTGCAGAAGGACCGCGTCGCCATCACGGGCCAGAAGATCAAGGAGGATCCCTACGTGCTCAGTGCGATAGGAGAATCCGCCGCCGAGATCAATGCGTCGCGGGTGTCCCTCATCGAGACCGCCGACCGGTTCTACGACAAGGTAGACGCGGGCAAGGAGATCACGTTCGAGGAGCGGGCGATCGGACGCCGCACCCAGATTGCCGCGGCCTGGCGTGCGGTGCGTGCCGCGGACGAGATCTTCGCGCGCGCCGGCGGTGGCGCGTTGCACTACAAGACTCCGATGCAACGGTTCTGGCGGGACGCGCACGCCGGCCTGGCCCACGCGGTTCACGTTCCCGGCCCCACCAACCACGCGAGCGCGCTCACCCAGCTCGGCGGCGAACCGCAGGGGATGATGCGCGCCATGATCTGAAAGCGCCGGGAGGCCGAGGCGCGCGCCTCGGCCTCCCGGCATCGGATCAGACTGCGGCTGCGGCGAACCCGGTCTCGAGGTCGGTGAGGATGTCGTCGATACCCTCGATGCCGACGGCCAGCCGGACCAGTCCGGGCGTCACACCGGCGGCGAGCTGCTCCTCCGGGGTGAGCTGCGAGTGCGTCGTGGACGCCGGGTGGATCACCAGCGATCGCACGTCGCCGATGTTCGCGACGTGGCTGTGCAGGGTGAGCGCGTTGACGAACTTCTTGCCGGCATCGACACCGCCGGCCAGTTCGAATGTCACGATCGCACCCGGACCCTTCGGGGTGAGCTGCTGTGCGCGCTCGTGCCACTGCGAGGACGGCAGACCCGCGTAGGCCACGGATGTGACCTCCGGGCGGGCCTCGAGGAACTCGGCCACCTTCTGGGCGTTGGCGACGTGCCGCTCCACGCGCAGGCTGAGGGTCTCGATGCCCTGCGCGATGAGGAACGCGTTGAACGGGGCGACCGCGGAACCCAGGTCGCGCAGCAACTGAACGCGCGCCTTCAGCGCGTAGGCCGGGGCGCCGAGGTCCGCGAAGACGACACCGTGGTAGCTCGGGTCCGGGGTGGTGAAGTTGCCGTGGCGGCCCTGGGTCCAGTCGAACGTGCCGCCGTCGACGATGACACCGGCGATCGCCGTGCCGTGACCACCGAGGTACTTGGTGGCCGAGTGCACCACGATGTCGGCGCCGTGCTTCAGTGGCTGCAGCAGATACGGTGTGGCCACCGTGTTGTCGACGATCAGCGGGATTCCGTTGTCGTGGCCGACCTTCGAGATTCCCGCGATGTCCAGGATGTGATTCTTCGGGTTGGCGATCGTCTCACCGTAGAACGCCTTCGTGTTCGGGCGGACGGCGCTGCGCCACTGCTCGAGGTCGTCGGGGTCCTCGACGAACGAGACCTCGATGCCGAGCTTGGGCAACGTGTAGTGGAAGAGGTTGTAGGTGCCGCCGTACAGGTACGGGCTCGAGACGATGTGGTCGCCCACCTCCGCGAGGTTCAGCACCGCAAAGGTTTCCGCCGCCTGCCCGGAGGACAGCAGCAGGGCGGCGACGCCGCCTTCGAGGGCGGCGATGCGCTGCTCGACCGCGTCCTGGGTGGGGTTCATGATGCGGGTGTAGATGTTGCCCGGCTCGGCCAGACCGAACAGCGCGGCAGCGTGATCGGTGCTGTCGAACGTGTACGAGGTGGTCTGGTAGATCGGCAGCGCCCGCGCCTTGGTGGTCGCGTCGGACGTCTGCCCGGCGTGGATCTGCTTGGTCTCGAACGACCAGTTGACGGTGGGATCGATGCTCTCGGTCACGAGTGGTGTGCTCCAGATTCGGTGAGGTGGATGTGGTGAATCAGTTGTCGCCGGTGAGTGTTTCGACCACGGTGTGGACCGGGGTCTGGTTTCGGGTCAGGTCGAGGACGGGGCAGTGCGCATCCACCGCCTCTTGCAGTTCGAGGTAGCGCTCCCGCGATTCCGGGCCGGTCAGCGTCACGACGACGCGCACTTCGCCGAACCCGGCACGGACGGCGTCGTCGAAGCCGAAGAACCCGCGCACGTCGAGGTCGCCCTCCGCGCGCGCCGAGATATCGTCGACACGGACACCGAGCTTCTCGGCCCAGAATCGGTACGTGACCACCTGGCAGGAGAGCAGCGACGCGAGGTAGTACTCCACGGGATTGGCCGCCGAATTGTCGCCGCCGAGCGCCGGCGGCTCGTCCACCTCGACGCTGTACTTGCCGAGCGTGACGGTGCTCGCGACGGCGTCGTGCGCCTGTGCGGAGGCGCGGAAGACGACGTGAGCGTTCGCGGAATCCTCGGACACGGCGTCGCGGGTGACGCCGATGACCGATGCGAGATGCGAAACGGATGCAGTGGTCATGACAGTACGAATCCTTAGAAAACGAGGGTGTGCAGGAAGAACCCGGCGTGAAACGTCACGCCGGGACGGGTCCGATCAGGAGATCGGACACCTCGAGGTACACACCAGTGCGAAATCGACATGGCGACGCCGCGTCAGCAGTTCACCTGAGTCGAGCACGCCGGATTCGGTCACGGATCAGACTGTAACCGCACGACACGCATTCCGACCAGTCCCATAGGAAATTCTGTTCACGGAGTGGGCAGCGCGCGGCACAGGGCGTCCAGAGTGGCCGAGAAACGCGCGGACGACGGCGTGCTGTAGCCGACGACGAGTCCGTCGGGCCGGTCCGAGGGACCGTCCGGATGACGGAACGTGCGCAGACCCTCCACTGCGAGACCGAGGGCTGCGGCCCGGTCGAGGGTGGCCGCCTCGGTCCCGTCGGGAAGTTCGAGTACGGCGTGCAGACCGGCCGCGATGCCGGTGACGTGCACGTGTGGTGCACGGGCGGCGAGGGTTTCGACGAGGCTGTCGCGGCGACGACGGTAGAGGGTGCGCATCCTGCGGACGTGCCGATCGAATGCGCCGCTCTCGATGAAGTCTGCCAGGGTGAGCTGGTCCGTCGAGCTGACCCATCTCTCGTATCCGCCCTTGACTGCCAGGACGCGGTCGATCAGGCGTTCCGGCAGCACCATCCAGCCCACGCGGATCGCGGGGGAGAGGGTCTTGCTCACCGTGCCCAGATAGGCCACCTCGTCCGGGGCCAGGCCCTGCAGGGCGCCGACGGGTTGGCGGTCGTACCGGAACTCCCCGTCGTAATCGTCCTCGATCACGATCGCCCCCGTCACACGTGCCCATTCGACGAAAGCCGTTCTCCTGCTGGGATGGAGTGGCCCGCCGGTGGGGAATTGATGCGCCGGGGTGAGTAACGCCGCCGACAGTTGCCTGCCTGTCGCATCCGGGGGTTGCGCTCCGCGGTTGTCGAGGTGCAGGGGGACGGTGGAGACGCCGGCGTCGCCGAGAAGTTCGCGATGAAGATGCAGCCCGTACCCTTCGACGGCGATCGATCCCTTCACGGCGCGGGCGAGCAACCACAGTCCGTGCCCCGAGCTCGCACTGACCACGATGTGGTCGGGATCGGTGCGCACTCCTCGTGCACGAGAGAGGTATTCAGCGAGAGCGTGACGGAGCTCGGGACGTCCCCGCGGATCACCCGGTCCGAAGGCGTCGTTGGGCGCCGCGGTCAATGCGCGGCGGGCCGACGTCATCCAGGCCGTACGAGGAAACTCCCCGACGTCGGGAGAACCGGGCATCAGGCTCAACGCCGGTCGGGGCGTGGCCGCGGAGCGGGTGCGCGGACGCAGGGCAGGCTCGCCTGCCCGATCGGCGACCCGGGTGCCCGACCCCTGCCGGGCGGTGAGCCAGCCCTCGGCCACGAGTTCGGCGTACGCCTCGGCGACGGTGTTGCGGGCGATGCCGAGGTCGAGGGCCAGGGTGCGGGACGGCGGGAGAGTGGTGCCTGCGACGAGCCGTCCCGATCGAACCGACTCGCGCAGAGCGGAAACCAGGTTCGCGCGCACCCCCTGCGCCCGTCCGCCGCCGGACGCGGTGAGGTCGAGATGGAGGTCGCGGCCCAGACCCGAATTGGCCCAAGTTTCCATCACTGAATTGAACCATACAGATGGGCTATTCCGCGACTACTGTTCTCGTATGACCACAACAGAGCGCAAGACCCGAGTCGATCTCGCACGCAAGGCGCCCGCCGTCTACAAGGCCATGATCGCCCTGGACGCCGCGGCACGGCAGGGCCTCGACCCGGAGCTGGTCGAGTTGGTAGTCACCCGTTGCTCCCAGATCAATCACTGTGCCTGGTGCATCGACATGCACACCGCCGACGCCCGCAAGATCGGCATCAGCGAACAGAAGCTGTACCTGCTGAGCGCGTGGGAGGAGGCGCACGGGCTGTACACCGACAAGGAGCGTGCGGCGTTCGCGCTCGCCGAGGCGATCACCGTGCTGACCGACGGCTTCGTCCCCGACTCGGTGTACGAGGAGGCGGAGGAGTACTTCGAGGAGACGGAACTGGCGCAGCTCATCTCGCTGGTGCTCACGATCAACGCGTGGAATCGCATCGCCGTGAGCACGCGGAAGTCCCCGCGGGTGCGCTGATCTCAGGTACGGACCTGCCGCCTCGCGCCCACTGAACGCCGCCCGCTCAGAAGTTTCCGCGGGCGGCTTGTTCGCGTTCGATGGCCTCGAAGAGGGCTTTGAAGTTGCCGATGCCGAAGCCGAGGGAGCCGTGGCGTTCGATGAGTTCGAAGAACACGGTGGGCCGGTCGACGAGGGGTTTGGTGAAGATCTGCAGCAGGTAGCCGTCTTCGTCGCGGTCGACGAGGATGCCGCGTTTCTGCAGTTCGGCGATGGGGGCGCGGACGTTGCCGATCCGGGCCCGCAGTTCGGGGTCCTCGTAGTAGGAGTCGGGGGTGGCCAGGAACTCGACGCCCTCGGCGGTCAGCTGGTCGACGGCGGTGAGGATGTCATTGGTGGCCAGGGCCAGGTGCTGGGCGCCGGGGCCGCGGTAGAAGTCGAGGTATTCGTCGATCTGCGAGCGTTTCTTGGCGAGGGCGGGTTCGTTGAGGGGGAACTTGACCCGGTGGTTGCCGTTGGAGACGACCTTCGACATCAGGGCGGAGTAGTCGGTGGCGATGTCCTCGCCGACGAACTCGGCCATGTTCGTAAAGCCCATGACCCGGTTGTAGAAGTCGACCCAGTGGTCCATCTTGCCGAGTTCGACGTTGCCGACGACGTGGTCGAGGGCCTGAAACAGGCGCTTGGGTGCCCCGTCCCGTTTGGTGTGGCCGGAGGTGCGGGCGGTGTAGCCGGGCAGGTAGGGGCCGGTGTAGTGGCTGCGGTCGACGAGGGTGTGGCGGGTGTCGCCGTAGGTGGCGATCGCGGCGAGGCGGACGGTGCCGTGGTCGTCGGACACGTCGTGGGGTTCGTCGAGGACGGTGGCGCCCTGGGCGCGGGCGTGGGCGATGCACTTGTCGACGTCGGGGACGGCGAGGGCGATGTCGACGACGCCGTCGCCGTGGGTGCGGTGGTGGTCGA
The DNA here is from genome assembly GCF_000014565.1 of Rhodococcus jostii RHA1. Lineage (NCBI taxonomy): Bacteria > Bacillati > Actinomycetota > Actinomycetes > Mycobacteriales > Nocardiaceae > Rhodococcus > Rhodococcus jostii. The sequence continues at coordinate 5,363,474 of NC_008268.1, forward strand.
TCAGGGGGCTGTCCGGGTTCACGGCGCCTTTGATGACGAAGCGGACGGCCCCGGATTCGAGGACGAAGCTGTGGTGGTCGCGGTTGCCGGTGGTGGGTCCGGAGTAGGCGACGAGGGTCATCCCGAACGCGGACTGGAAGTAGTGGGCGGTCTGGGTGGCGTTGCCGACCACCCAGACGACGGCGTCCCAGCCGCTGACCGGGAACGGGTCGCGGGTGCCGTCGTACTCGACGAGCCCGACCAGCTGCTCGAGCTGGCCGAGGTCGAGACCTGCGAGGCGTTCTTTGTCGGTGAGAGTCTGCTCGATCGTCATGATGGTGCCCTTCCTTGCAACGGTTTTCGGGTACGGAGAAGGTGAGTGCGACTGCGCACCGGGGGAGTGGCGAATGCCTGACTCAGAGGTAACCGGCCGCCGGCCCGGTCGTCAACCGAGACCCGCACATCTAGCCGCATCGACGGATGAGAGCAGCCCCGCCCCCGCTTTCCTATACAATCTGAATACTTCAATGGGGCAATAGAAATGGACTGCGATGGTTGCGCGGAGTGAGATCGGCGTCGGAGTGCTCGCACGCGCGGTGGCGATCCTCGACGTCGTGGAGGCGAGCCCGATGGGTGCGAGCGACCTCGCCCGCGAATTGGACCTGTCCCTGTCGACCACGTACCGGCTGGCCACGGACATGGTCAAGCACGGCCTCCTCCGGAAGGATCAGGAAGGCCGTTTCTACCTCGGTCAGCGTTTCGTCACGACGGCGCTGAGCGACCTCGCCATCCCAGCGCTGCGCGAATTGGCGGAGATGACAGGCGAATCCGCACAGCTATGGGTGCGGCGGGGCGAATCGCGGCTGTGCGCGGCCAGCGTCGATTCCCAGCACGAACTGCGGGTGGCACTGCCCGTCGGAACGTTGGTCCCGCTACCGCAGGGGTCGAGCGGCCACGTGTTGTCCGGAGACTGGGAGGCCGACCCCGAAGCCGTGAAATCGGGTTGGTGGGTGTCGGTTTCGGAACGGACACCGGGATCCGCGTCCATCAGTGCGCCGGTCCGCAGGCATGGCGAGATCGTGGCCGCCGTGTGCGTGTCGGGTCCCGAGGGGCGGATGGGGAAGAACCTGGGTGCGTCGATGGGCCGCGCAGTCGTCGCTGCCGCGCGGCAGATCGAGAAATCCGTTCCGGGCGACTGAGCCGCTCAGGCGATGTCGAACGTGGTGACGTCCGCCGATCGATGTTGCTGCGCCAGTTGACGGTAGACCGCGGCGTTGGCGGCGTTGTGGGCCACCTCGTCGTCGGTCAGTTCGCGACGCACCTTCGCTGGCACGCCTGCGACGAGTGAGCGCGGCGGAATTCGCGTGCCCTCGAGGACCAGTGCGCCGGCCGCGACCAGCGACTGCTCGCCGATCACCGCACCGTTGAGGACGGTGGCCCCCATGCCCACGAGGGCGCCGTCCCCCACGGTGCAGCCGTGCAGGACGGCGTTGTGCCCCACACTGACGTCCCTGCCGACGACGACGGGGAAGCCCGGGTCGACGTGAACGGCCACCCCGTCCTGGATGTTGCTGCCCTCGCCGAGGGTGATGGAATCGCAATCGGCACGCAGCACCGCGCCGTACCAGACGCTGGTCTCCGCGCCGAGCGTCGTGGCGCCGATCACCGCGGCCGTCGGCGCGACCCAGGTGCTCTTCTCCGCGCGCGGCGAACGTCCATCGATCGCAACGACGTGTGGTTCTCTCACCGTGTTCTCCTCCTGTCGAGCAGCGGAATCCTGCTGCATTGCGCAGCGTCCCGTCGTCCATTGTCGTGTGGTGCGGACTCCGGGCATTGCCAATTGTGACTGCTGCCACTACCGTCATTCTTATCAGACGGGAATCCAACTGCCAAATAATGAGAATTAGCAGGTTAGGAGCCCAGTCGTCATCCAGTTCAGATCGACGAGGGAGAACTCTCACATGCAGGTCCCAGAGAACGGCCCACTGCACGGCATCCGTGTGCTGGAACTCGGCAACTTCATCGCAGCCCCCATGGCGAGCCGCATCTTCGCCGACTTCGGCGCCGAGGTGGTCAAGATCGAGCGACCGGGCGTCGGCGACGAACTGCGGGGCTGGCGTCGCCGCCGTGGCGCGACGTCGATGATGTTCCGCACCATCGCGCGCAACAAACGGTCCGTCACCCTCGACCTCCGGACCGACGAGGGCCGCGCGATCATTCTCGGCCTCGCCGCGAAGTCGGATGTCGTCATCGAGAACTTCCGTCCCGGAACGCTCGAGCGGTGGGGAATCGGGCCCGACCAGCTGACGGCCGCCAACCCCGACATCGTGCTGGTCCGGATCTCCGGCTACGGGCAGACGGGCCCGTACCGGGAGCGCACCGGATTCGGCGGCGTCGCCGAGGCCTTCGGCGGACTGCGGCACGTCACCGGCTATCCGGACCGTCAATCGGTCCGGGCGGCCGCCCCCATCGCCGACACGCTCGCCGGACTGCACGGTGCGATCGGCGCCCTGATGATGTTGCTGGCCAAGGCAAGGCAGGGTGATCACTCGACCCCGGGCGTCGCGGACGTGGCCCTGTACGAATCGGTGTTCATGGCGATGGAATCCCTCGTCCCCGACTACGACGCGTACGGCATGGTCCGCGAACGGACCGCGGGCAATCTGCCCGGCGTGGTGCCCAGCGGCGTCTATCCGTGCGACGGCGGCTCCGTCATGATCGCCGGCAACTCGAGTGGCGTGTTCGGCCGGTTGATGCAGGCCGTGGGGCGCGGCGATCTGGCCGACGATCCCGAACTCGCCGACGGGGATCAGCGATTCCGCCGGGAAGCCGAACTCGACGAGGCCATCTCGTCGTGGACGTCGGTGCGTCGCCCCCGCGACGTCGTCGCCGAACTCGGCGCCGCCGGTGTGCCCGTGGGCGAGGTGTACGACGCGGTGCAGATCGCCGACGACGAGCACTACAACGCCCGCGGCATGCTCCAGAGCCTGAAGGTGTCCGTCGACGGGGAACCCGAAGAGGTGCGCTTCCCCGGCGTGGTCCCGCAGCTCGACGGCGAACCCACGCAGATCCGCTGGGCCGGCCCCGAGCTGGGTGAGCACACCGACGAGATCCTCGGCGGATTGCTGAATCTGTCGGGTGATCAGCTCGACGACTACCGCGCCCGCAACGTCATCTGAATCGGAGGAAAGTGAAATGTCAGTCACCATAACGGATGTCGTGCTACGAGACGGACTGCAGGACGAGGATGTGGTCGTCTCCACCGACCACAAGATCGTCGTCGCGGACGCACTCGTCGCTGCCGGTGTGAAGCACATCGAAGCGGCATCGTTCGTCTCGCCCACGCGTGTCCCGCAGATGGCGGACGCCGACGACGTCATCGCCCGGCTGCCCCGCACCGACCCGTCGGTCACGTACAGCGCTCTGGCACTCAACCCGCGTGGAGTGCACCGTGCGATCGCGACCGGCATCGACGAGATCCAGGTCGTGACGTCTGCCAGTGCCGGGCACAGCACCGCGAACACGGGCCGGAACCCGGACGAGGCGCTGCACGGACTTGCCGAGGCATTGCAGAAGTACCCGGACCGGAGTTTCCTCGGAGGTGTGTCGACCGCGTTCGTCTGTCCGTTCGAGGGCATCATCGCCCCCGCCGCGCTGGTGCGGGTGGCGAGCGCGATGGCCGCGATGGGTGTGCGCCGGCTCGGGCTGGCCGACACGCTGGGGACGGCCACCACCGAGCAGGTGCTCGCATCGGCCGGGGCGGTACGCGACGCCCTCCCCGACGTCGAACTGAGCCTGCACCTCCACAACGCGCACGGTCAGGCCCTGAGCACCGTGATCGCCGCGCACCGGCAGCTCGGCATCACGCACTTCGACAGCGCCATCGGCGGGTACGGCGGCTGCCCGTTCGCGCCGGGCGCCCACGGCAACCTCGCCACCGAGGAACTGGTCGCGTACCTGCACGCGCACGACATCGACACGGGTATCGACCAGCAGGCCCTCGGCCTCGCCGTCGACACCGTGAAACACGCTCTGGCCCAAGCTCGGCCCCTCACCGCAGTGTGATCTGCGAACTCACCCCGAAAGGCCGACCATGGTCTACGCAATCTCCATCGTCGCTCTCATCGCGATCTTCACAGTTGCGACCCTCACCCCGATCAACATGGGCATCCTCGCGTTCGCCGGAGCGTTCGTCATCGGCGGGTGGGTGTCCGGGATCCCGGTCGAGGACATCATCGACGCCTTCCCCGGCAGCACGTTCATCATCGTCGGCGGCATCACGCTGCTGTTCGCCATAGCCAAGACGAACGGGACCATCGACCTCGTCATCGAGGCCTCGCTCCGACTCGTACGCGGCAGGCGGTGGGCGATCCTGTGGATGATGTTCCTGCTGTCCGGACTGCTGATGGCCCTCGGATCCGTCCTCGCGGTCGGGATGCTCGCCCCCATCGCGATGCCTCTCGCGGCCAAGAACAAGATCAACCCGTTCCTGATGGGCATGGTCATCAGTCACGGCGCCCTGGCCTGCGCGTTCTCGCCCATCAATCTCTACGGCGCATTCATCAACGGACTGATGGACTCGTCCGGCGTCGGAGCGAATCCCCTGGTCCTGTTCGCTCTGCCGTTCGTGCTCAACCTGGCCATCGCGATCGTGCTGTTCCTGATCTACGGCCTCGACCTGATCGGTCGCCGCACTCCGCGTCCCGTCGAGGAGACACCCGACGGCGGAGGATCAGGCGGTTTCTCACGTCGGCCGTCCGGTGGCGTGACTCCGGGCAACGGCCCGGGCGGGAACACCGCGACCCTCACCGATCGTGAGGTCATCGAGGAGGCGCTGATCCACGAAGGCGTGAAGCCGGTGAAGATGAACCGGTACCGGTTCGCGACGCTCGCCGGCATCGGCTTCCTCGTCGTCGGGTCGGTCGCGTTCGGAATCGACGTCGGCGTCAGCTCGATCTGCATCAGTGCGGTGCTGCTGCTGATGGCGCCCAAGTCGCACCCCAAGGTCATCGACAACGTGGCATGGCCGGCCGTGGTGCTCGTGTGCGGGATGCTCACCTACATGGCGGTCATGACGCAGAACGGCACGCTCGACTTCCTCGGCGATGCGGCGTCGGCTCTCGGATCGCCGTTGCTGACCGCGTTGATCCTCTGCTACGCGGTTGCGATCATCTCCGCGTTCGGATCGTCGATCGGTACCCTCGGCATCGCGTTGCCCCTCGCCGCGCCGATGCTCGCGATGGGAGAGGTGGGCGCCGTGGGATTCGTCGCGGCCCTGGCATTCTCCGCGACGGTGGTCGACGTCAGCCCGTTCTCGACGAACGGCGTGATGGTGCTCGCCAACGCACAGGTCGAGGACAAGGGTCGTTTCCAGCGCAAGATGCTCGCCTACTGCGGTCTGATCGTGCTGGCGGCCCCGATGTTCGTCTGGGCGCTGGTCGTCGTGCCCACGTCCGTGTAGGCCGGCCCGGCCGTGCCGGTGACCGTTTCCCGCCGGTGACCGGCACGTCTCACGGTGCAAGGGTGGGCACGGTGAACTTTGTGTACTTTAAGCTTCATGTAATGGACTGTTGTCCAATAGTTTTCGATTCAACTGGTCGAAAAGCACTGTCACAGTGACACATGCCACAAGATCCCGTCCGTTTCGGGCGTTTCGTCGTTCTCCGCCCGTAAGGTGTCGTCATGTCGATCCTCGGGAACGAGAAAGCACCCCCATCCGGTGCCCCCGCCCCCGGACCGACCCTCGGCGAAAGGTTGCGAGATAACGCGCGATACGACCTACCCGCGTCGCTGGTCGTCTTCCTCGTCGCACTACCACTGTCGCTCGGTATCGCGATCGCGTCCGACGCCCCGATCATGGCGGGGCTCATCGCGGCGATCGTCGGCGGTGTGGTGGCGGGTTCCATCGGAGGTTCACCGCTCCAGGTCAGTGGTCCCGCCGCCGGATTGACCGTGGTGGTAGCAGAATTGGTCGCCACGTTCGGCTGGAAGGCCACATGCGCGATCACCGTCGCGGCCGGATTCCTTCAAATCATCTTCGGACTCAGTAGAATTGCCCGTGCGGCCCTGGCCATCGCGCCGGTCGTCGTCCACGCCATGCTGGCGGGTATCGGAATCACGATCGCCCTCCAGCAGATTCACGTCCTACTCGGCGGTAGCTCGCACAGCTCGACCGTCGAGAACATCACTCAGCTCCCCGGCCAGCTGACGTCCGCCCGGTACAGTGACGTCCTCGTGGGATCGGTGGTCATCGCCGTCCTTCTGTTCTGGAAGAAGATCCCCGGCAAGCTGCAGGTGCTCCCCGGCCCGCTGGTCGCCGTCGTCGCCGCCACCGTTCTCTCCCTTGTCTTCCCACTCGACATCGATCGAATCACGTTGGACGGATCCCTGTTCGACGCCGTGGCACTGCCTTCGATGCCGGAGGGCCCGTGGCTCGCAGTGGCCACCGGCGTACTCACGGTCGCGCTGATCGCGAGCGTCGAGAGCCTGCTGTCCGCGGTCGCCGTCGACAAGATGCACGGCGGCACGCGTTCGGAGTTCAATCGTGAACTCGTCGGTCAGGGCTCGGCCAACATGATCTCGGGTCTCATCGGCGGCCTGCCGGTCACCGGTGTGATCGTGCGCAGTTCCACCAACGTGGCCGCCGGGGCGCGCACCCGGGCGTCCGCCGTGCTGCACGGCGTGTGGATCCTCGTCTTCGCCGCGCTCCTCACCGGACTCGTCGAGCAGATCCCGATGGCAGCGCTGGCCGGCCTCCTCATCGTGATCGGCATCCAGCTCGTCAAGATGGCTCATCTGCGGACGGCCCGGCGCACCGGCGACCTGTGGGTGTACGGCGTGACCGTGGCCGGCGTGGTCTTCCTGAACCTGCTCGAGGGCGTGATCATCGGTCTCGCACTCGCGGTGGTCCTGCTGTTGTGGCGGGTCATCCACCCCAAGATGCGGGCCGAACCTGTCGGCTCCGAGGATTCCGGGCGGTGGCGCGTGACCGTCGAGGGGTCGTGCAGCTTCCTGTCCATGCCGGCGTTGACGGGGCTCCTCGCGAAGGTGCCCGAGGGTGCGCACGTCACCGTGGAACTGGCGGTCGACTTCCTCGACCACGCCATGTTCGAGGCGATCGACGACTGGAAGCGTCACCACGAGCGGAACGGCGGAACGGTCGTGATCGATGCGCTCGGCCCCGTCGACATGGACGCCGTCGGCGTGTCCCCGCCCCGGCGCGGCATTGGCGTGGTGAGCCCCCGCGGGTTCGCCCCGTGGAAGAGCTGGCAGCCGCGGCACAGCGACACCGCGGAATCCACCACCACACCGGCGGCGCTCCGACCGGTCCTCGCTGGAGTGTCGGAGTACCACCGACGGAACGCGGCTCAACTGCAACCGCACCTCGACGAACTGCGGGACGGGCAGCGCCCCGACTCGTTGTTCCTCACCTGCTCCGATTCACGCATCGTGCCGAACGTCATCACCAGCAGCGGTCCGGGAGACCTGTTCACGGTGCGCAACGTGGGCAACCTCGTCCCGACCGGGAAGCAGGACGTCTCCGTCGAGGCCGGACTGGCCTTCGCCCTCGACGAACTCGAGGTCAGCTCGGTGATCGTGTGCGGCCACTCCGGCTGTGGCGCGATGAAGGCCGTGCTCGCAAATGCGCAGCCCGAGAACGACGGATCCGATCGCGACGCCGTCGAACAGTGGCTGACGTTCGCGCAGCCGAGCCGGAACGCGTTCCTCAGCGGTCATCCGGTGGCGCGGGCAGCGGCCGAACTCGGATTCGACGAGGTCGACCAGCTGGGCATGGTGAACGTGGCGGTCCAGGTGCAAACCCTCGGGCGCCATCCCCTCGTCGGCGCGGCGGCGGCCGAGGGCCGAGTACGCGTCGCGGGAATGTTCTTCGACATTCCGTCCGCGCGCGTCCTCGAGATCACCTCGACCGGTGTGTCCTACCTGGACCACGTCCCCACATGATTCAGAGGAGATGGACCCTCTTGTAGAGGCGCTTGGACGGGCCGCCGACGAGGCCGACGCCATCGAGGAACTGCATCAACTTGGAACCGGACGTACGAACGGTGTCCTTGTAGTGCTGGTTGTTCTTGGCCTCGGCGGCGGCCCGCTCCGGGTCGAGTCCGGCGTTCGCATACACGTCCTTGCGGATCATGCTCTTCATCACGAAATACACGACCACCGCGGTGTTGAGGCGCTCGAACTGCAGTCGTGCCCAGCTGGCACCCTCGATGCGGCGTCCGACCTCCTCGCGGGCGAAGCGGATGTGGCGGGCCTCCTCGAGGACGTGGATCTTGCTCACCGTTCGGGTGACGGGCTGCACGCGCTCGTCCTTCATGAAGTCGCGCTGCATCATGTCGAGGATCTCCTCGGCGGCCATCACACTGGCGTACGCGTTGGCGCCCCGGAAGAAGCCGCCCCAGATGCGTCCGAGCTTGTGGATCGCGGGGTGCGGGCCGTAGCTCGGCATGTTGAGGCGTTCACCGGCGCGGGCGAACATCACCGAGTGGCGGCATTCGTCGGCCACCTCGGTAAGCGCGAACTGGACGTGGCGCGAGTGCTTGTCGCGGCCGTACACGTCACGCAGCAGCATCTGCATGAGCAGGATCTCGAACCACAGCCCGACGCTGGAGACGCTGGCGGCCTCGTGCTTGGTGAGTTCGATCTTCTGCTCTTCGGTCATCTCGTCCCACAGGGCGGTGCCGTAGAGCGTGCTCCACTCGGGGGTGAGACCGAACTTGTCGTCGGGGATCGGTGCTTCCCAGTCGACCTCGACCATCGGGTCGTAGGACTTGCGTGCCGACGACGCCAGCAAGCGCTGGGCGGTCTCTTCGCGGTCGGAGACGACGATCGATGCGGTCATCACTACCCCTTGATCTGTGACTAGGCGGTCAACTATCTGTGACATTCAGTAACTGATACTGAACGATACAATGACGGCGGTCACAAGGGCAATGCCCGCTCAGTCGACGTCGGCCAGTTCCTCGTCCTTCCACGGCGCCGGAGACGACCCTTTCCGGCCCGGCGCCCACACCGCGAGCACGACCGCGGATGCAAAGCACACGCAGGCCAGGGCGATGGACGCCTCGTCCATTCCCTCGAGGAACGCTTTCCGGGCGAAGCTCGCGAGCTGCTCACCCTGCGGTCCCGCCGACTGGGCGACGTGCAGCGCGGCGGCCAGGGAACTCGACACGGGCTCCTTCGCGACGTCGGGGACGGCGTCGACGGCCGGCTGGACGTGCCTGCCGTAGCCCGCGGCCAGGATGCTGCCTGCCAGTGCGACGCCGATCGCCGCCCCGATCTCGCGTGCCGTGTCGTTGACGGCGGACGCCACTCCCTGTTTCTCGTCAGGAGTGTTCTGCACGATCGCGGTGGTGGCGGGTGCGGTGCACAGGCCGATGCCGAACGCGGCCACGACCAGCGGCAGAGCCACCTGGGGGTAGCTCGAGTACTCGTCGAGCCGGACCATCAGCAGGATTCCGACACCGAGAATCGCGGCGCCGACGGAGAGCAACGGGCGGAGGCCGACATAGGGGAGGACGAACGGCATCCCCACGGACAGCATCATCACGGGTACCGCGATGGGGGCGAGCGCGAGCGCCGACTCCAGCGGCGAGTAGCTCAGCACCAGTTGCAGGTACTGCACCGCGAAGAAGAAGAGCCCGAGGATGGCGAGGAACTGCACCAGCAACGACATCGACCCCGACCCGAAGGCGCGGTTGGCGAAGAGCCGCACGTCGAGGAGCGGATGCTCGCGGCGCAGCTCGACGAGCGCGAACGCTACCGCGGCGGCGACGCCACCCGCCATGAGCCCGACGACGGCGGGATCCAACCAGCCGCGGTGCGGCGCCTCGATCGTGCCGAGCACGAACAGGCCCACCGCCGCCGCGATCGTCACGGTGCCGGGAAGGTCGAGCGGTGCCTGGTCGGTCTGGCGTGAGGAGGCGATGGTGAATCCGGTGAGGAAGAGGACGCCGGACACCACGGCGAGGCTCACGAAGATCGCCTTCCACGACCACTGTTCGAGCAGCAGTCCCGAGACCAGCAGTCCGGCGATCGCGCCCGACCCGGCGACACCCGACCAGATGCCGACGGCCCGGCCGCGCTGGGACAGCGGGAAACCTGCGGTGAGCAGCGACAGCGTCGCCGGCATCACGAAGGCTGCGCCGATGCCGGCGACCGCGCGGGACCCGATGATCCACTCCGGGCTGTCGTTCAGGATCGGAATAGCGGCACCCAGGCCGAAGATCAGCAGTCCGAACATGAGGAGGCCGCGGCGACCGTACCGGTCGCCGAGCGCGCCCGCCGGAAGCAGGAGGGCGGCCAGGGTGAGGGTGTAGCCGTCGACGATCCACGTCAGCTGGCTCTGGGTCGCGCCCGTGTCGCGCGCGAGGTCGGGCAAGGCGGTGTTCAGCGCGGCCATCGCCGCGACGACGAGCGCGACCGCGCAGCACGCGACGGTCAGCATCCAGATCTGCCGAAGGGTCCAGCCGGTGGTGTTGCTCTGTTCGATGTCCTGCGGTGGTGCGGAGTCCCGAGAGCGCACGATGTAGTCCCTCCGTGGAAGTAACGAGACTGCCAGTATCGTTGGTAGACTGACAGTTCACAAGAGGTCGGGCAGTGGCAGGAACAGGCGGTGCAGATGACCGAGCAGGATCCCCGCAGGCAGCGCTCTCGCGCGAGACTTCTCGACGCCGCGACAACTCTTCTCGCGAAGGGTGGCACCGACGCCGTGACGATCGACGCCGTCACCAAACTCGCGAACGTCGCTCGGGCCACGCTCTACCGCCATTTCGACAACGGCACCGAACTGGTCGCCGCGGCCTTCGGGCGGCTGATCCCACCCGCGCCGACAGTGCCCGCCGACGGCGACCTCCGTGACCGGCTCGTCGAGTTGATGGTCAGTCAGGCGAAACTGATCGAGAGTGCCCCCATGAACGTGACGGCCATGTGCTGGCTCGGCATGGGTCCGGCATTGGACGACTACTCGAGCGCGGCCGCCGTCGAGGCGGACAAACCGGAACTGCGGACGCTGAGGCAGACCATCGTCGAGCAGTACCGGGCGGCGTTCGACCAGGTCTTCGGAACACCCGAGGCGGCCGAACGCCTCGGCGAATTCGACTACGACCTCGCTCTCGCGCAACTCATCGGACCACTCGTCTTCACCCGGCTCGCGACCCTGACCCCACTGGGACGGACCGCGTGTGAGCAGATCGTCGACGACTTCCTCGCCGCACGCGCCGCCCAGGTCGCCGCCGGTCCGGCCACGCCGGCGCTCCTCGAGATACCGCCTGCTCAGGCATTGTGACGTCGACAGCTCCGCACGTCGTCATTACCGTGGCACGTGCGCGCGGCACCGGATGCCGCGCGTATCGAATGAATGGTGTGGGAAGGTTTCTCGATGATCACTGATGCACTCAACTGGCTCCTCGGTGCTTGGGGCGGCGTCGCCGCCGGCAGCAGCGGATACTCCATCCCGCCCGGAACCCTTCCCTTCGGAAGCTGACGGTCGCTAGGCGTCCCGGTCTCGGCGCAGCACGAACTGTTCGAGTCGTCGAATCCCTCGAACACGTCGTGAGCGTAGCTGCTTGAGGTAGTAACCGGGGGCGTCGGCGAGTTCGTGGGCGAGCGCCTCGTCGATCAGCACCGTGCCGGGACGCGCCGAACCGGTGAGTCGCGCCGCGGTGTTGACGACGGAGCCGTAGAGGTCGCCGAACCGGACGAGCACCGGACCCATCGCGAGTCCTACCCGCAGTTCGGGGTCCGTCTCGTCCGGCAGAACCTGCTCCCGCAGCTGCAGGGCGATCTCCGCCGCATCGGCCGGCGACTCGACCGCGAACATCACCTCGTCGCCGACCGTCTTCACCACCCATCCCTGATGCCGGCCGATGACCGACGTCGACGCCGACTCGAATCGTTCCAGAAGGTCGCTCAGTTCCCGGGCACCGAGCTGACGGGTCAGCGACGTGTACCCGACGATGTCCGCGAAGCCGACCACCAGTTTCCGGCTCGCGACCTCCTCGCCGGGATTCCCGACGTTGCGACCGGTGGTCGAGGCGATGTGCCTGCGCCACACGTATGCCTGCAACGACTCGACCGCCGGGAGGATCTCGGCGGTGAGTTCGCGCACCTGCTCCCGGATGGCCTGCTCGTCGCTGCCCGCGGACCCCGCGAGCTGATCGACGATGTGGGTGCTGATCAATGACACCTGCCATTCGGCGAGCCGCGACATCGCCTGGCCGAGTGCACGGGCCGCCGCCACCTCGCGTTCCGGCGAGATGATCCCCTGGTCGACGAGCGAGGCGATGGTGCGCAACGCGGCGGCGTCCCCCTCGGTGAACATGACGCCGTCCGGATCGGTGTCGACCGCGAAACCCATCGACACCCACAGGCGGTCCGCCCGTTCGAGGGACACCCCCGCGAAGTCGGCGATCTCGGCCCGCGTGTAGCGGCGGGGCCCGCCCAGAAGCGATTCCTCGAGATCGGCCTGGACGTCGCGGAGCAGGGTCGGTGAGATCTGCGTCGTCGTTGCGGTCTCGTCGCCGTTCTCCGGTGCTTCCGAGGTCACGTCGTTCCTCTCGATACGTTCGATCCGCACGCATGGTCGCCGGTGCGTCCGTCCCCCTCAATCTGCCACTGTGCGAGCCCGTCCGATGCGGAACCGTCGGTGGGGTGTGCGAGAGTTGCGGTGCTCACGAGCGTAACCAGGAGACAGACCAGAAAGGACAGCGCATGCCGCCCCGTAGACGTTCCGGTGCCGCCGCACCGGATCACCTGACCGCGGAGAATCTCGAGACCCTCGCTGCCGCGATCGCGGAAGGTAAGCGGGCCACCGTGTATCTGCGCGAGGCGATGCCCAGCCTCGGGCTCGAGGCCGGAGCCTCGGCGAAAGCTATCTCGGTGCAAGGCAATACGCTCTTGATCCGCCCCAAGGGTGTCGACGACGAGCTCCCCTTCGAAGCGGAGGAGCTTCTGATGAGACGAATTCCGGCCCCCAAGCCTGCGCCCGCACCCGCCGCCCGCGCGACACCGGTCGTGCACCAGGAGATCGAGCCCGGCCCGCCCCCTGCCTCCAAGACGCCCGCCGCCAAGACCGTCGCGACGCCTGCGCCCGTTGCCACCGCGGTTCCGAAACCCGCCGCGGCACCGGCCAAACGCACCAGCAAGAAGGTGCCCGCGGGAGTCAGCGTCACCATCCACGCCGGCGCCGACAACGACTGGAGCGTCACCGTCGCGCACGGAGCCAAGCGTCCGGGCAAGGCCGTCCCCGTCTCTCCGGACGCCGTCGAGCGCGCCGTCCGGGAACTCGGCGAGGAGACGGCGATCGAAGCCGTCGAGTCGATCATCGTGGCGGCACGCAACCTCGCGGCGGCCCGGGTGGACGAGCTGAGCCGGCAACTCGAGGACGCCCGCAAAGCACTGGAGGCACTCGGCGCCGTCGAGTAGCGCCCGGGTGAGTAACGGGTCGCGGTCTCTACATCGGCATTCCCCCACACAGGTCTTGCGCGGGGTGGGATTCTTATGGGGAGACACGCGGCCGTCGGGGCTCATCCGGGAAGGTTCGAAAAATGTTGAAACGATTCGCGGCGGTTGTTGCGGCGACAGCGGGAATTCTGGGATTCGTTGCGGCGGGGTCCGCGACAGCAGCTCCGGCCGCCGTCTTGGGGGGCGGTTCGGGGATCGTGGTGAACGACGAACTCGTCTGCTCACTCACCACCATCGGCCACGACAACGCGGGCAGGCTCGTCGGCCTGACGGCGGGCCACTGCGGTGAGGCGGGCTCCTACGTGGTGCCCGAAGCCAGTCAGGACAGTGGCATCGTCGGAAAGTTCGTCGTCTCCAATCCCGCTCTCGACTACGCGGTGATCCAGTTCGACCCGGCGAAGGTCGTCCCGGTCAACCGGGTCGGCGGCGTCACCATCACCCAAATCGGCGCACCGGCAGCGTTCCCGCAGGTGGCGTGCAAGGAAGGCCGCACCACGGGCAACACCTGCGGCATCGTCTACGGCGACCTCATGCAGACGGGGGAGACGTGGACCCAGGCCTGCGTGATCGAGGGTGACTCGGGCGCACCGATGGTCGTCGGCACCACCCTGGTGGCCATGGTCAACGCCTACCTCGCGGCACCGTGCATCGGCCCGGAGATCGGCACCAACCTCAACTCCATCGTCGCCGATATGAACGCGAGCGGTGGTCCCGGCGCCGGGTTCCGGCCCATCTAGGCGCCTCCGGCGCCCGTGCGTGGTTAACGAGTCTCTGGACTCGTCAACCACGCACGGGCGCGAAGCGCCTACCCGCAGACGGCGCCGCCCGAGGCGGAACCGACGAGCTTCGTGTACTTGGCCAGGACCCCGCGGGTGTAGCGCGGGGGCAGAGGCTCCCACCCGTTCTTGCGGCCGGCGAGTTCCTCTTCGTCGACGAGCAGTTCGAGGGTGCCCGTTCCGACGTCCAGTCGGATCTGGTCGCCGTCGCGGACGAACGCGATGGGACCGCCGTCGACGGCTTCCGGTGCCACGTGGCCGACGCACAGGCCGGTGGTGCCGCCGGAGAATCGGCCGTCGGTGAGCAGGAGGACGTCCTTGCCCAGCCCGGCGCCCTTGATCGCGCCGGTGATCGCGAGCATCTCGCGCATGCCGGGACCGCCCTTGGGGCCCTCGTAGCGGATGACCACGACGTCGCCGTTCGTGATGGTGCCGTCCTCGAGGGCATCCATCGCGGCGCGTTCCCGTTCGAAGACGCGGGCGGTGCCGGTGAAGACGTCGGAGTCGAACCCGGCCGACTTCACCACCGCGCCGCCCGGGGCGAGGGACCCCTTGAGGATCGTGATTCCGCCGGTCGGGTGGATGGGCGAACTCATCGCGCGGAGCACCTTGCCGTCCGGGTCGGGAGGGGCGATGGCCGACAGGTTCTCGGCCATGGTCTTGCCGGTGACGGTGAGGCAGTCGCCGTGCAGCATCCCGGCGTCGAGCAGGGCCTTCATGATGACGGGGACGCCGCCGATGTGGTCGACGTCCTTCATCACGTGCTTGCCGAACGGTTTGACGTCCGCGAGGTGCGGGACGCGGGCGCCGACGCGGGAGAAGTCGTCGAGGGTCAGTTCCACATCCGCTTCGCTCGCGATCGCCAGCAGGTGCAGGACGGCGTTGGTGGAACCGCCGAAGGCCATGACCACGGCGATGGCGTTCTCGAACGCTTCCTTGGTGAGGATGTCCCTGGCGGTGATGCCGCGGCGGAGCAGTTCGACGACGGCTTCACCGCTGCGCCTCGCGAATCCGTCGCGACGACGGTCGGTGGCGGGCGGGGAGGCGCTGCCGGGCAGCGACATGCCGAGCGCCTCGGCGGCACTGGCCATCGTGTTCGCGGTGTACATTCCGCCGCACGCGCCCTCGCCGGGACAGATGGCACGCTCGATGGCGTCGACGTCCTCACGGCTCATCAGTCCGCGCGAACAGGCGCCGACCGCCTCGAACGCGTCGATGATGGTGACGTCGCGTTCGGTGCCGTCGGACATTTTTGCGACACCGGGCAGGATCGAACCGGCGTAGAGGAACACGCTCGCGAGGTCGAGGCGGGCCGCGGCCATCAGCATGCCGGGCAGGGACTTGTCGCAACCGGCGAGGAGCACCGACCCGTCGAGGCGTTCGGCCTGCATCACCGTTTCCACGCTGTCGGCGATCACCTCACGGGAGACGAGGGAGAAGTGCATGCCCTCGTGTCCCATCGAGATGCCGTCGGACACGGAGATGGTGCCGAACTCGAGGGGATACCCGCCTGCGGCGTGGACGCCGTCCTTGACGGCCTTCGCGAGCCGGTCGAGCGACAGGTTGCAGGGGGTGATCTCGTTCCAGGACGACGCCACGCCGATCTGGGATTTCCCCCAGTCGTCGTCGCCCATGCCCACCGCACGGAGCATTCCGCGCGCTGCGGTCTTCTCCAATCCGTCGGTGACGTCACGGCTGCGGGGTTTGGGATCCGGGGTACTCATGTCACCCAGCGTAGGCGGGACCCTCCGCGGCGGTTGGTTAAATGCGTTGCCGGGGATCGCGACCGGTCAGGGCGATCAGGCGATCCTGCAGCGGCGAGTCGTCGGGAACGTCGACGGGGTCGGCGAACAGTCCGCTCTCGGAGAGCATCTCGCGTTGGCCGTCGAGATCCGACCAGACGCCGGCGACGAGGTGCGGGTCGAGTGTGTCGTCGGATCCGGTGGCCTTGGCGAGGTCCCATGCGTGGATGGTGACGTCGGCGATCTGCTGCCGCAGATACGGCTCGAGCGGCACCGTCCCGTAGGACAGGTGGACCTGCGTCTGCGGGTCGGTCGACGACCACGCGTGGATGGCCGCGTCCGAATACCGCTGCCATTCCGACCGCATGTCGCCGTGCAGGGGCTCGATGTCCGGGGTCGCTTCGCCGACCGTCTTCCCGGCAAGCAGTGGGGGAACCCACTGCTGTTCCTCGATGACGTGCCGCACCAGGTGGGTGACGTCCCATTCGCGGTCCGGGGTCGGCGCCGACCAGTCGGTGATCGCGGCGACCCGTGCACCGAACTCGCGGTGGGCGATGCGGGCGAGTTCGAACCAGTCGAATGCCATGTCTTCAGGGTAGAGCCAGCCGGGTCACGATCAGCGCGATTCCAAACGATGCACCTGTCGGAGTGCTCGGGAAGGATGGTGCGCATGACCAACATCCCCACCGTGCAGTTGTCCGAAGGCCTCACCGTCAGCGCGCAGGGCTACGGCGCCATGTCCGTCGCCCCCGTGTACGGCCCCGTCGATGCCGCGGAGGCGCTCGCGACCCTCCACCACGCCATCGACATCGGAGTGACGTTCATCGACACGGCCAACGTGTACGGCGACGGCGCGAGTGAGATCGCGGTGGGCACGGTGCTGAAGGAACGCCGCGACGAGGTGCAGCTGGCCACCAAGTTCGGTCTCGTCGGCAACATCGCGAACGGCCGGCGCAGCATCAACGCCAAGCCCGACTACGTGGCGCAGGCCCTCGACGAATCGCTGTCCCGGCTCGGCGTCGACACCGTCGATCTGTACTACCTGCACCGCGTCGACCCCGAGGTGCCCATCGAGGACACCGTCGGCGCGATCGCGGAACAGGTGAAGGCAGGCAAGGTCCGCAACATCGGACTGTCGGAGGCGACCGGCGACGAACTGCGTCGCGCGTCACAGGTGCACCCCATCGCCGCGATTCAGAGCGAGTGGAGCATCTGGAGCCGCGACGTCGAGAAGCACGTCGTTCCCGCGGCGGCCGAACTGGGCATCGGCTTCGTGCCGTACTCGCCGGTGGGCCGGGGCTTCCTCACCGGAACGTACGACCCGGCCACGCTGGGCGACAAGGATCTGCGCCGCCGGTTCCCGCGTTTCGGCGACGATGCACTGCCGGCGAACCTGAAGGTGCTCGACGTCGTCCGCGAGGTCGCTGCCGAACTCGACGCGACGCCCGCCCAGGTGTCGCTGGCGTGGCTGGACGCGAAGGGCCGCGAGTTCGGGTTGCCGTCCGTGTCGATTCCCGGCACCCGGTTCGCGGCGCGCGTCACGGAGAACGCCGGCGCGCTCGCAGTCACGCTGACCGAGGGGCAGATCGCGCGCCTGGACCTGCTCGCGGATCTCACCGTCGGCGAGCGCACGGCCGATCCGACCTGGGTGTCGCTGGGCCGCGAGTGACTTCACTCAGCGGGTAATGCCTGCTGGGGGGTAGTTTGATCTGCGATGAGCAGAGTGTGGTTGGTGTGGGGCGTCGGGGTTGTCGCTTATATCGTCGCCGTCCTGCATCGAACCTCGTTCGGTGTGTCGGGCCTCGCGGCGACGGAACGATTTTCGATCAGTCCGAGTGTGTTGTCGGGTTTCGTCGTACTCCAGATCGTGGTGTATGCGGGGATGCA
Organism: Rhodococcus jostii RHA1; assembly: GCF_000014565.1. Taxonomy (NCBI): domain Bacteria; kingdom Bacillati; phylum Actinomycetota; class Actinomycetes; order Mycobacteriales; family Nocardiaceae; genus Rhodococcus; species Rhodococcus jostii. The sequence continues at coordinate 5,381,340 of NC_008268.1, forward strand.
GATCCCGGCGGGTGTGCTCCTCGACCGGTACGGGTCGCGGATCATGATTTCCGCGGGCGCCCTCATCATGGCCTCGGCACAGATGCTCCTCGCGCTCACCGAATCGCTGCCGCTGGCGGTCGCCGCGCGCGTTCTCGTCGGCGTCGGCGACGCGATGACGTTCATCTCCGTGCTGCGCCTGGTGCCGCAGTGGTTCGCGCCGCGGCGGGTCCCGCTCGTGTCGCAGCTGACCGGCATCTTCGGTCAGATCGGTCAGATCCTGTCGGCGCTGCCGTTGATGCTGTTGCTGAACGGGCCGGGCTGGGGTTTCGCGTACGGCAGCGCGGCGTCGCTCGGTTTGCTGTCGTTCGTGCTCGCCGTGTCCGTCATCCGCAATGCGCCGCCCGGTCTGGAGGTGGTGGCCGCGCCCGCCGGACTGCGGGAGGTGGGCAAGCAGATCCGCGCCGTGTGGGGTCGTCCCGGCACCCGGCTCGGGTTCTTCACCCACATGGGCACGCAGTTCTCGATGACCACGTTCGCCCTGTTGTGGGGTGTGCCGTACCTGAGGTCGGCGCAGGGGTTGTCGCCGGCGGAGGCCGGTTCGCTGCTGACCCTGTCGGTGATCTCGGCGATCGTGGCCGGGCCGATCATCGGCATCCTCAGCGGCCGGTTCCCGATGCGCCGCTCCTATCTGGTGCTGGCGATCATGATCAGCAACGCGGCGATCTGGACCGTCGTCCTGTCGCTGCCGGGTCCGGCGCCGATCTGGTTGCTGATCGTGCTGGTGATGGTGATCTCGGTGGGCGGCCCCGGTTCGATGATCGGCTTCGACTACGCCCGCATGTTCAATCCCAGCACCAGCATGGGAACGGCGCAGGGAATGGTCAACATCGGCGGCTTCCTGGCGTCGTTGCTGGTCATCCAGGCGATGGGTCTCATCCTCGACGCGATGGGCGGGTACTCGTTCGACGCGTTCCGGGTGGCCTGGCTCGTGCAGTACCCGGTCTGGATCGTGGCGATCACGGGTGTTCTGGTGACGCGTGGGAAGACGCGGAGGCAGATGGGATTGGTGCTGCGGCCCATTCGTCAGGTGTGGCGGGAGCGGGGCGGTCGCCGAAAGGGCTAGTTACACTCTTACATGATGTGTAACACTATAACGCATGAGCAATGAGCGATCGGAAGATCACGCCGTCCTGACGGCTCCCCCGATGCAGTGGGACGCCTGGGGTGCGTCGGAAAAGCACAAGGTCCTCTCGGACGGCGTCAAAGGACTGCTCCAGCAGGCCCTCGGCGTCACGATCAGGGAACCCTCCGACCGGGTGGCCGACGACGTCGTCCTGGCTCCCAGCGCACTGTCAGACCAGCAGATCGCCGCGCTCGCGGGCATCGTCGGAGAACAGTTCTGCAGCACCGCGCACTCCGACCGGCTGCTGCGTTCCGGCGGCAAGAGCACGCTCGACCTGCTGCGTCGCCGCAGCACCGAACCGCAGAACGCACCCGACGCCGTGATCACTCCCGGCACCGACGCCGAGGTCGCCGACGTGCTCCGATACTGCGCCGACCACGGCATCGCGGTGGTGCCGTTCGGGGGCGGAACGAGCGTGGTCGGCGGACTCGACCCCGTGCGCGACCGATTCGACGCCGTCGTCTCGCTGGACCTGCGCCGGTTCGACGCGCTCATCGACCTCGACACCGACTCCGGCATCGCGACGCTGGGCGCGGGCGTGACGGGTCCGCTCGCCGAGGAACTGCTCGGCGCGCACGGCTTCTCGCTCGGGCACTTCCCGCAGAGCTTCATGTTCGCGACCATCGGCGGCTTCGCGGCCACCCGGTCGTCGGGGCAGGCGTCCGCGGGGTACGGGCGGTTCGAGGACATGGTGCAGGGACTGCGGGTGGTGACCCCCACCGGGACCCTCGACACGGGGCGCGCCCCGGCCTCCGCGGCGGGTCCGGACCTCGGCGAATTGTTCGTCGGGTCGGAGGGCACGCTCGGCGTGATCACCCGGGTGCGGGTGCGGGTGCACGCGGTCCCCGACACCACCGTCCGGGAAGGGTGGAGTTTCCCCGACTTCGAGACGGGCGCGGCGGCTCTGCGTGCGTTGCGGCAGGAAGGTGCGGTCCCGACCGTGCTGCGGCTGTCCGACGAGGCGGAGACGGCGGTGAACCTCGCGACCACCGACAAGATCGGTGAGGAGACCGTCACCGGCGGCTGCCTGGCGATCACGACGTTCGAGGGCACCGCCGAGCACACCGCGGAGCGGACGGCGGAGGCTCGTGCCGTGCTGGTGGCGCACGGCGGCACGTCCCTGGGCGAGGGGCCCGGAAACGGTTGGGAGCACGGCCGTTTCGACGCACCGTACCTGCGCGACTCGCTGCTCGACGCCGGAGCGCTGTGTGAGACGCTGGAAACCGCGACCACCTGGGGCAACCTCGCTGCGCTCCGCACGGCCGTGACCACCGCGCTGACGGAGTCGCTGTCCGGGCAGGGCACCCCGCCGCTCGTCCTCTGCCACATCTCGCACACGTACCCGACCGGCGCCTCGCTGTATTTCACCGTCGTGTCCGCGCAGGCGGACGACCCGATCGAACAGTGGCGGAAGGCCAAGACCGCCGCCGGTGATGCGATCGTCGCCGCCGGCGGCACCATCACGCACCACCACGCGGTCGGAGTCGACCACCGCCCGTGGATGCGGGACGAGATCGGCGACCTGGGCGTCGCGATTCTGCGGGCGGTCAAGGACACGGTCGATCCGGTGGGAATCCTCAACCCCGGCAAGCTGATTCCGTGAGCACCCAGCAGGTGATCGAGAAGGTCACCGTCCTCGTCAACCCCCTCGCCGGTCACGGTCACGCACCCGTCGCCGGCCGCAAGGGGGTGGCCCGCCTGCGTGAGCGCGGGGTCGCCGTCACCGAGATCATCGGAACGGATGCCGATCACGCGCGCATGCTGGCGCGCCGGGCGATCGACGACGGCACCGACGCGCTCGTCGTCGTCGGCGGGGACGGCGCCATCAGCATCGGGTTGCAGGCGGCGGCGCAGTCCGGGACGCCGGTCGGGCTGATCCCGGCCGGCACCGGCAACGACCACGCGCGCGAATTCGGTATCCCCGTTGGCGATCCCGTCGCCGCGGCCGACGTGATCGCCGACGGGGAGGTGCAGGAGTCCGACCTCGCCAGGATCACGCTCACGGACGGCGCGGTGGTGTGGGCGGGCACCATCGTGGCGAGCGGATTCGACTCGCTCGTCACGGACCGCGCCAACCGGATGTCCTGGCCGAAGGGTCCGATGCGGTACAACCTCGCGATGCTCGCCGAACTGACGCAGCTCCGCCCGCTGCACTACAGCATCGAATTGGACGAGGAGAGGTTCCAGGTGGACGCCACCCTCGTGGCGGTGGGCAACGGACGCTCCTACGGCGGCGGCATGCAGATCTGCCCGGGCGCCGACAAGACCGACGGCCTGCTCGACGTCACGGTCGTCGACTACGGTCGCCGGTCGAGGCTGGTCCGCTTGTTCCCCCGGGTCTACAAGGGCACACACGTGGATCTCCCCGACGTGCAGACCTACCGTTCACGGACGGTGCGATTGCAGTGCGACGGCATCACGGCCTACGCGGACGGCGACCGGGTCGGCCCGCTGCCCGTCACCATCGAGGCGGTGCCGGCCGCCCTGCGCATCCTCAGCCACACCCCGGCCTGAGCGGTCACAACCCGCGCAACCGGTCCATCTCGCGGCGTTCGCGTTTGGTGGGCCTGCCGGCGCCGCGGTCGCGCTGCGGTATCGACGCGAGGACTTCGCGCGGTGGGGGCGGTGGTGTGTTGTCGGTGTAGCACTCGACCGCCACCACCGCGCCGACCCGTTTGGTGATCGGCCGGACAACCTCGACGATGCGTTCGACACCCGCCGCGCGAACGCGGACCTCGTCACCGGCCTTGACCGGCTGCGCCGGTTTGGCGGTGGTGCCGTTGACCCGCACGTGCCCCGACCTGCAGGCGGCCGCCGCCGCGGACCGCGTTTTGAACAGCCGGGTCGCCCAGGTCCAGCTGTCGACCCGGACGCTCGCGGGATCGGTACCGGAAATCGCCACCCGACCAGGATACGAAAGCGCGCGTGACGGTGTGGCCTGCGGGCGCGTCACCCGTTCGGGGGAGTACGGTTCGACCGGGCGAGGGTCGGTTGCACTGCCGGGCCGGTGACGTCGCAATGTGGTTTGCATGCAACCGAATCCGCGGGGGGAGTCGGCGGGGCGGGCGCCCGGATCAGGGCTGCGGCGATGGTCGCCCCGACCAGGAGCAGTGCGATGCAGATGTACATCGCGATGCGGAAGCCCTGCGAGAAGCTGTCGGGGTCGATCATGCTTTCGGCGTCGATCCCGGCGATCCCGGGGAGTGCGGCCACCGCCAGCAGCTGGCTGGTGCGCGCGACGGCGTTGTTCACCCCGGAGGCGATGCCGGACTGGTCGACCGGGACCGACCCGAGCACGGCGGCGGTCAGCGGCGCGACCATGGCGGACAGTCCGAGGCCGAAGACGACGACGCCGGGGAGCACGACCGTCCAATAGTTCGCACCCGGCCCGATCCGGGTCATCAACAGCAGGCCGATCGCTGCGAGTGCGGGCCCGACGGTCATCGGCAGCCGTGGGCCGTGGGTCTGGGCGTAGCTGCCGGCGCGGGAGGAGAACGCCAGCATCGCCAGCGTGATCGGGATGGTGGCGACTCCGGCTTCGATCGGCGAGTATCCGGCCACCAACTGCAACTGCAGGACCAGGAGGAAGAAGACGCCGCCGAGTGCGGCGTACACGGCGAGCGTCACCAGGTTTGCCACCACGAACATGCGCGACGCGAACAAACTCGGCGGCACCAGGGCGTTCGGTGAACGCCGTTCCACCACGACGAACGCGATCAGCGCGACGGTCCCGACCACCCCGGCGATCAGGTTCATCTCGATCAGACCGTAGGTGAGCGCGCCGAGGCCGATCACCGCGCACACCGACCCGAGCACGTCGAGGTGATCGGGCGGATGCGGGTCGCGGCTCTCCGGGACGTGCCGCATCGACGCCCACACGACGACGACGGCGAACGGAAGATTGAGCAGGAACACCGACCGCCAGCCGGCCACCTCCACCAGCCAGCCGCCCAGGAGAGGGCCGATCGCCCCCGCCACCCCGCCGAGTCCCGACCACAGTCCGATTGCGGCACCCCGGTCGTCCTCGTGGATCGAGGCCGAGATCAGAGCGAGGCTGCCGGGGGTCAGCATCGCGGCCCCGACACCCTGCAGAATCCGTGCGATCACGAGCATCGTGATGTCGGGTGCGATGCCGCACAGGAGTGACGCCGCCGCGAACCAGACCGTCCCCCAGACGAAGACGCGGCGCCTGCCCCAGCGATCCCCGAGCGCCCCGCCCAGCAGGATCAGCGACGCCAGGGCGAGGGTGTACCCGCTCAGTACCCACTGCATTCCCGCGACATCCGACCCGAGGTCCTCGCCGATGTGCGGCAGGGCGATGTTCACCACCGTGCCGTCCAGTAGCGCGAGGCTCGAACCGAGAACGGTCGCGGTGATCACCCACCGCCCTTGGCGGGTGCTCAGGCGCAGAACTGTCTCGGTCATCTCCCCATGGTGCGCCGCGGTTCAGGCAGCGCGGTACTCGTTGCGATTTCTCGCGCGGGCTTCGGCATACTCGACATCGTTGCCCGGTCGAAACCGAAAGTCGAGAGCCTGCACGTGTACATCGAAGTCGACGACCTGTCCCGCGAGGCCGTGCACGGACTGTTGGCCGAGCACCTGGCGGACATGCGTGCCACGTCGCCGCCCGACAGTGTTCACGCCCTCGATCTGCCCGGCTTGCGGGACCCGTCGGTCACCGTGTGGACGCTCTGGGACGAGGAGACGGTGCTGGGAACCGTGGCTCTGCGTGAGCTCTCGCCGGCCGAGGGCGAGATCAAGTCGATGCGGACGGCCACCGAGGCGCGCGGGCGGGGTGTGGCCAGCCGGCTCCTCGCGCATCTGGTCGACGAGGCGCGGGCACGCGGGTACGTCCGGCTCAACCTCGAGACCGGCACCGAGGACTTCTTCGCCCCGGCCAGGCGCCTGTACACCGAGCACGGCTTCACCGAATGCCCCCCGTTCGGGAGCTACGGCAACGATCCGAACAGCATCTTCTTCACACTCGCCCTGTGACAGCCCGGTCCGTGCGACACTTTCCGCCACGCACCTCGATATACGGAGAACTCATGGACATCATGCGCAAGGTCGCAGTCGGGGCCGTCGCGGTGGCCGGCCTGTCTTTCTTCGCCGCGGGGACGGCCGCGGCAGACCCGGTGCCGGCGCCCATGCCGCCGCCGCTACCCGCGCCGATGCCGGTCCCGTTGCCTGCGGGGACATACCTCGGCACCACCAACGTTCTCGGTGGCGACCTGATCTGGAAGGGCAAGACGTTCGGGCCCGGGTGGGTCATGGACAACTTCGGTGTGTTCTTTCCGTACATCTTCGGCATGACCACACCGGAAGCGAGCGGTTCCCTCGTCACCGACTACAGCCCTTCCGGGCTGCCGTTCCTGACCGACCGGATCACCCCGAGGCCCGACGGCACCTACGAGGGCACCGTCTACATCAACGGCAACCCCGTGGCGGGGTACGCCCTCCACAAGTAGGCGATCAGCAGGGCTACACCTTCGACGGTGCGAGCGGTTCGGGGGTAATCGAGTTCGGCGCCGCGGGGGTGACGCGGCGAGTGGGGATGGCCAGCGTGATGGCCGCGGCGACCAGTGCGACACCGCAACCGATCAACAGGCCGGTTCGGAAGCCGCCCTCGGTGGGCAGGGTGTGGCCGGCGACCTGGACGCTCATCTGGGCGAGAACCACACCGACGACGGCAGCGGACACCGCGGTACCGACCGAGCGCATCAGAGAATTGACGCTGTTGGCGGAGGCGGTCGCGGACTGCGGCACGGCGCTCATCACCAGGGCGGGCATCGCACCGTAGGCCAGACCGACGCCCGAGCCGCAGATACAGGTCACCACGACCAGGCCCCACGTCGACCCCATCAGGAACATCGACGATCCGTAGCCGAGCGCGATGACGAGGCTTCCGACGAGCAGGGTGACCTTCGGCCCGCGGGTGGATGACAGCTTGGCGCCGAAGGGGGAGACCGCCATCATCATCAGACCCGAGGGGGCCATCCACAGACCCATGGCCAGCATCGACTGTCCCAGGCCGTATCCCGTAGACGCCGGCAACTGCAGGAGCTGTGGAACGATCAGGGACTGGGCGTACATGGCGAAACCGACGACGACGGACGCGGCGTTGGTCAGCAGCACCTGACGGCCGGCGATCACCCGCAGGTCGACCAGCGGTTCGGGAGTGCGGAGTTCCCACCAGCCCCAGGCCGTCAACGCGACGACCGTGGTCGCGAACAGACCGAGGGTGGTGCTGCTCGCCCAGCCCCAGTCGGCGCCCTTGGACACAGCCAGCAGCAGGGACACCAGTCCGACACCCAGTCCGACTGCGCCGATGGGATCGAAGCGGGCCTTGGGTCCGTGGACGGGTGTGGCAGGCACGAAGAACCAGAGCAGCACGGCGATCAGCGCGCTGAGCCCGGCGGCGCCCCAGAACAGCACGCGCCAGCTCGCATTCTCCGCGACCGTTGCGGCGAGCGGCAGACCGAGGGCGCCGCCGATGCCCATGGACGAGCTCATCAAGGCGATGGAGGAGTGCAGGCGCTCGGGCGGCAGCAGGTCCCGCAGTGCGCTGATTCCCAGCGGAATCATGCCCACACCAATGCCCTGCAGCCCTCGGCCGATCACCATCGGGGCCAGGGACGTCGCGACCGCACAGACCACCGAGCCCAGGACGAGCGGAACCGTGCAGATCAGCATCATCCGCCGCTTGCCGTACAGGTCGCCGAGACGTCCGGTGACCGGTGTCGCCACGGCGCCGGCGAGCAGCGTCGCGGTGATCACCCAGGACGCGTTGGAGGCGGTCGTGTCGAGCAGTCGGGGAAGGTCGCCGATCAGCGGCACCACGAGGGTCTGCATGAGCGCGGCGACGATGCCGGTGAAGGCCAGCACGGCGACGAGGCCGCCCGGTCGGACGGCGGGCGTCGGACTGTCCACACGAATCTCCTCAACTCAGCGAAACACAATTTGTGCACCATACACAGCATATGCATGGTGCACAACGTATGTATCGTGCAATGAGTTCAGGTGGGGCGTTTTCCGAGGTAGGCGGCGGCGAGTCCGCACGCGACCACGGCAACCACCGACAGTCCGGTCGATGTCCACGCCCACGAGTCCGGCCCCGGCGTGCTCTCGGATCCGACGAGCGGCGCGTACGCCGTCCACCCGTAGTCGGCGATCAGCGGGACGGCCAGCGCGGCCGGCACCGCCAGCGACATCGCGGTGACCGATTCGCTCGACGGCAGACTCGACGCGACCGTGTACGACGCCGCGAGCGGAAGGAGGAGCCACGTCGCACCGGCGTGCAGGTTGTCCCACGGCGGGTGCTCGAACAGCGCCGCCGCGGCCACGACTGCGAGTGCCGCGATGCCGAACACCGGCTGCGGGAAGCGCCTGCCGAGCACGGCACCCGTCAACGCGAGCGCCGCGGGCACCAGCAGCCACGGCCAGGAGTCCGGGAACGCCACGCCGATGTCCCCCGCGGCGACGAAGGCCATCGCGGCAAGCAACACGATCCCGGTGCGGCCCTCCAGCCACAGCGAGGCGGCGATCACCACCACGACGAGGACGAGTCCGAACATCCACCGGCCCTGCGTCGCACCGTAAGCGCCCACGTCCCAGACACGACGAACGAACCACCAGTACAGCACCAGCCCGATCAACGGCAGAACGATCCCGACGACGAGGGCGCGCCCGCTCACCGCGGCGAGCGTCCGCTCACCGAAGTCGCCGGACGCGAGCGTGACGGCCAGAACCACGGCCGTGAGCGCGAGGACGGTCAGCATCACCGGCTCGAACAAGGGTTCCGGAAGGTAGTCCGCGTAGCGCCGGGGAACCGGCGTCCGGAAATGGTCGATCGGTCCGGCGAGGAGGAGTCCGGTGAGAACCCCCGCCGCGAGTGCGGTCTGCGACCACGCCCGGTCGGCGGTGGCGCACAGTCCGACGATGCCGCCGAGCAGAAGGCCCGCACCGACTCCGCCGAGATACACCTCGGACTCCCACGGCCCCGTCGCCGGAGCGACACCCAGCAGCGCCAGGCCGATGAACGACAGCGTCGACATGATCCGGCGGACACGAACCAGCGTTGCCACCAGGACGGCGACGATCGCGGCGAGGAAGGCGCCTGCGGCCGGACCGACATACAACGCGTCCAGGCGGTCGCCGTCGACCACGAACGCGAACTCACTGGACGTGGTGGACCTCAACGCAATTCCCGCGACGAACCCGCCCAGCAGCAGGCACACGTGCGAGATACTGAATGTCATCCCCCGAGCATCGCGTAAGGGCACCGGCCTTGAAGTGACCGACGCGCAGGAGAAGGCTGGAGGTCGTGCTGTGCCCGCGGCAGAGAAGGGGTGGTCCGCTTGGTCATCGACAACGACGTCTACAACCGGGTGGGGGAGTCGTGGTGGGAGGAAGACAACCCACTCAACCTGCTGCACGGAAGTCTGACGCCGGGACGATTCGCCTACTTCCGAAAGGTGCTCGGCGAAACGGTCGGTCGTGACCATCGCGGACTCCGCGCCCTCGACGTCGGTTCGGGCGGCGGGTTCCTCGCGGAGGAGTTCACCCGCATCGGTTTCCGGGTCACGGGCATCGATCCGTCCCCGGTATCGGTCGACACCGCGCGGCGTCACGCGGCCGGCTCGGCACTCGACATCGAGTACCGCATCGGGTCGGGGGAACACCTGCCGGTGCCGGATGCCACGTTCGACGTCGCCTACTGCTGCGACGTCCTCGAGCACGTGTCGGATCTCGACGGAGTGATCGCCGAGACGTCCCGTGTGCTGAAACCTGGCGGCCTGTACCTGTTCGACACCATCAACCGCACATTCGCCAGCAAGCTCGTCGCGATCAAGATCATGCAGGAGTGGCGGATGACCCGGATGTTCGACACTCCCATCCACGACTGGTCGATGTGTATCCGTCCAGCCGAGCTGGCGCCGATCATGGAGCGGCACGGTCTGCGGCTCGGCGAGATCGTCGGGCTCGGGCCTCGGTCGAAGAATCCTCTCCGGCTCCTCGACCTTGCCCGGGCAGGCGGAACACGGCTCAGCTACGGGGAGTTGAGTCGCCGGCTCGACTTCGGGCAGATCCGGAGCACGGCCATCTCCTACATGGGATTTGCGGTCAAGAACGGCGAAAGCCCGCCGCGACGACGCGACGGGCTTCCGGACGGGCGTGATCAGCTGTAGTCGTAGAAGCCCTTGCCGCTCTTCTTGCCGAGCTGTCCGGCGTCGACCTTGCGCTTGAGCAACGTCGGGGGAGCGTAGTGCGGCTCGGCGAACTCCGCGTACAGCGACTCCGCCGCGGCGAGGGTGATGTCGAGACCGACGGTGTCGATGAGCGTCAGCGGGCCCATCGGGTAGCCGCAGCCGCCCTTCATGGCCTCGTCGATGTCCTCGGCGGTGGCGTACCCCGACTCCAGCATCCGGACCGCTGACGTGAGGTACGGGATGAGCAGCGCGTTCACGATGAAGCCCGCGCGGTCACCGGCCCGCACCGTCTTCTTGCGCAGCGTGTTCTTCGCGTAGTCGGTGACCGCGAGGACGGTCTCCTCCGACGTGACCAGGCTGACCACGATCTCCACCAGCGGCATCACCGGCACCGGGTTGAAGAAGTGGACGCCCACAACCTGCCCGGGACGCTGCGTGGCGTTGGCCATCTTGATCAGCGGGATGGACGACGTGTTGGACGCCAGGATGCCCGACGGCTTCACGATCTTGTCGAGCTTCTGGAAGATGTCGACCTTGAGCGACTCGATCTCCGGTGCCGCCTCGATCACGAGGTCGCGGTCCGCGAACTCCTCGATGTCGAGGGTGACCCGCACGCGGGCGAGCGCGGCATCCGCGGCGTCCTGGTCGAGCTTGCCCGCCTTGACCCCGCGAGCCAGGGACTTCTCGATCCGGGCCTGCGCGGCCTCGGCGAATTCCGGCTTGGTCTCGAGGATGAGAACCGAGCTGCCGGCCTTGATACATACCTCGGCGATGCCGGCACCCATGGTGCCGCCGCCGATCACGCCTACTAGTTCCACAAATTCTCCTCACGTAGCCGTGCGTGGTTAGCGAGTCCAGAGACTCGCTAACCACGCACGGGCGGCGTAGCCGCCTACTTCAACAGTGCACGCGACATCACGACGCGCTGGATCTGGTTCGTGCCTTCGTAGATCTGAGTGATCTTCGCATCACGCATCATCCGCTCGACAGGGAAGTCGGTGGTGTAGCCGGCGCCACCGAACAGCTGGACGGCGTCGGTGGTGACCTCCATCGCGACGTCGGAGGCGAAGCACTTGGCGGCCGCGGAGATGAATCCGAGGTTCTTCTCGCCGCGCTCGGCGCGGGCCGCGGAGGTGTAAACCATGAGGCGTGCGGCCTCGACCTTCATCGCCATGTCGGCGAGCATGAACTGCACGGCCTGGAAGTCGCTGATCGACTTGCCGAACTGCTTGCGGTCCTTGGTGTAGGCGAGGGCGGCGTCGAGGGCGCCCTGCGCGAGGCCGACTGCCTGCGCGCCGATGGTGGGACGGGTGTGGTCGAGGGTCTGCAGCGCCGTCTTGAAACCGGTGCCGGGCTCGCCGATGATGCGGTCGCCGGGGATCTTGCAGTTCTCGAAGTAGAGCTCCGCGGTGGGCGAACCCTTGATGCCGAGCTTCTTCTCCTTCGGTCCGACGACGAAGCCCTCGTCGTTCTCGTGGACCATGAACGCGGAGATGCCGTTGGCGCCCTTGTCGGCGTCGGTGACGGCCATGACGGTGTACCAGCTGGACTTGCCACCGTTGGTGATCCAGCACTTGGAGCCGTTGAGGATCCAGTCGTCGCCGTCGGCCTTGGCGCGGGTGCGCATACTGGCGGCGTCGGAACCGGCCTCACGCTCGGACAGCGCGTAGGACGCCATGGCCTCGCCGGACGCGAGCTGCGGCAGGACCTGCTGCTTGAGTTCTTCGGACCCGTTGAGGATGAGGCCCATGGTGCCGAGCTTGTTGACGGCGGGGATCAGGGAGGAGGAGCCGCAGACGCGGGCGACCTCTTCGATGACGATGCAGGTGGCGACGGAGTCGGCGCCCTGGCCGTCGTATTCCTCGGGGACGTGGATGGCGTTGAACCCGGAGTTCACGAGGGCGACGCGGGCCTCTTCGGGGAAGCGTGCGTCCTCGTCGACCTGCTTCGCGTAGGGGGCGATCTCCTTCTCGGAGAGCGCGCGGATCGCGGACCGCAGTTCGTCGTGCTCTTCACCGAGCTTGAACAGATCGAAGTCCGGATTTCCGGCCATGGGGCGCTCCTTGCTGAGTCTCGACGGCACCGAGTCTGAATAGGCACTCCGTGCCAGGGTTGTTGTCGTTCAGGTGGGCCGCAATGTTCGTGGTCGGCAAACTACTGCCACTACAGTGCAGTCAACCACGGCACTGAGTGCCAGTCAAGGGTGGTTGTCGTCACCCGGCCGCCTCAGTCCCGGCGCCGGGACAGCTGGGCCTGGATACGCCCGGTGATCTCGTCCACCGGCGTTCCCGGCGGGTACGACACCACCAGCACGGCGTCCTGTTCCTGCGTCGATGCCCCCGGAGCGACGCCGAACGTCCGGCGCACGTCGAGGAGGGCCCGCTCGAGTTCCTCGGCGGTGGCGTCGGGATCGCCCTTGATCATGTTCCGGAGCAGGAAGTTGTGGCACGCGGTGACAGCGGCCGCGAATCCGATGACCTTCAGGACCGGCTCGGTGGGTACGACACCGCGCAGGTAGTCGACGAACAACCGCTCGTAGCGGAAGCCGGTGACGATCTCCCGGTCGCGCAGGGCGGGCACCCGCTGCACCACCTGGTACCGGCGAGCCGACAGCTCCCGGTTCTCGCGGAACCTGTCGAAGACCAGGCCGGCCGTCCTGCAGACCGCGGCCCACGGGTCATCGGAATCCGTGGACAGATAATCGCCTGCCTGCTGCAACAGTGATTCGTGATCGGCGAAGATCACGTCCTCCTTGGAGCGGAACTGGCGGAAGAACGTCCGCCGGGACACGCCCGCCGCGGACGCGATCTGCTCGACGGTCGTCGCCTCGTACCCGTTCTCGGAGAACAGCCGGATGGCCTGCGCCACGACGTGGACGCGGAAGTCCGCGGGATCGATGCCGGGTGTGTCGACGCGCTCGGTCATGGGGCCCAGTATCCATCGGCGGCATTGGGCCCGCAGTGCCCTGGACCCGGCGCGCCTCGCGGGCGGATACTCGAAAGAGTGCGTCCGTCCTGGTTGGGCGGGGCGAGGTCGAGTTCGAGTGTGCCCTGGACAAGGTGAAGGACCCGTTCCGGGGGCGGGAGAAACGCGCCGCCCCGCGGACGTCCGTGTTCCGGACGGCGGCGAACCGATTCCGCTCTCGGCGGCCCAGCGGGCCACGTGGTTCGCGCAGCAACTCGAACCGCAGGTCCCGATCTCCATCGCCCAGTACGTCGAGTTCCACGGTGTCCTCGACATCGACCTGCTCCGGCAGGAGACGGTGGAAGCGGCCCGCGAATTCGAATCACCCTTCCTCAAGGTGTACGACGTCGACGGCCGGCCGCTGCAGTACGTGGACCATCGGACGGACACGTCCATCGCGTACGTCGATTTCCGCGCGGACGAGGACCCGGTGGCGGCGGCACACGCATGGATGGAACGTGATTACGTCACACCGCTCGATCTGAGCGCCGACCGGCTGGTCGAGACGTCGATCCTGCAGACCGCTGACACCCACTTCCTGTGGTACAGCAGGATTCACCACGTTGCTCTCGACGGTTACGGGGCCATGACGATGCTGCGCCGCATCGCACACCGGTATTCTGCGAAAGTCGCGGGCCGCGAACCGGATCCGAACCGGGCGGTGAGCCTGCGGCAGTTGTACGACATCGACAGCCGGTACCGCGCCTCCGAGCGGTTCGTGACCGATCGGGAGTACTGGGCGGGCCGGGTCGCCGGGCTCGAGGGCACCACGCTGGCGCGGACGGCGGGGCAGGTGTCGGCCACCAGTACGGTGGAGAGTGCCGTCCTCTCGGACGACGTCGTGGCCGTTCTCGATTCCCGCGACAGCCTGTCGGCGGCGACGATCATCGCGGCCGCGGCGTGCTACCTGTCGCGACGTACCGGCAGAACCGATGTGCTGGTGACCATTCCGGTGTCGGCCCGCACCACGGCGGTGCTGCGCAATTCCGGGGGCATGCTCGTCAACGTGGCACCGATGCCCGTCAGCGTCCGGGCCGACGACACCGTCGCGGAGCTGATCGAGAAGGTGCAGCGCGAGCTGGTCGCCGCACTGCGACACCAGCGGTGCAGCCTCGACGACATCCGCCGCGACGCCGGCGACACCGCGACGACGGCACTGTACGGGCCGATGGTGAACGTGATGTTGTTCCGCCAGGAGGTCGCGCTCGGTTCGCTCCTCGGCGATTTCCACATCGTCACATCGGGTCCGGTCGAGGACCTGCTGATCAACGTGTATCAGAGCGGCACCCCCACCAGGATCTTCGTCGACTTCCGCGCGAACCCCAGCCGCTATGAGGACGCGGAACTGCGGGAACACCATCGGCAGTTCGTCGAACTGCTCGAGGAACTGGCCACCGCAGACCCGGCGTCCCGGGTGGGCAGCATCCACGAGTCCAGTTCGCGCGCCGGCGAACGACTTCTGCGCGAGGCGGCGGAAATCGACTACTGGCGCCGGCAGCTGGACGGGTTGCCCGACCTCCTGCCGTTGCCCACCGACCACCCGCGGCCCGCGAGGTTGTCGCAGGCGAGCGACCGGGTCACCGTGGTGGTGCCGGGGGAGTTGCACCGCCGCGTCGCCGCTCTGGCCGACGCCGCAGGCACCACCGGCCGCACGGTGTTCCTGACGGCCCTGTCGATCCTGCTGGGCAGGGTCACCGGTAGCAGCGACATCGCCGTCGGAACGGCCGTGGACGTGGGCGATCGCACGGACGTCGTGGTGGTGCGGTCGCGGTACGCGAGCGAGGTGTCGTGCCGCGACTATCTGTCGCACGTCCGGGACGTCGCCACCGAGGCGGCCGCGCACACCGGTGTTCCGTTCGACCGTCTGGTGCGGGAACTCGGCGTGTCGGTGTCGGACGCGTACGCACCGATCGTCCAGGTGCTGCTCGACACCCGCGCGCCCGGCGCCCCGGGTCCTGCCGTCTCCGGCCTCGACCTATGCGTGACCGTGACCGAAGCGGCCGACGAGTCGGGCGATCCGGCGGGTGTCACCGTCGAATTCGGTTTCGCCGCAGACCTGTTCGACGCCCACACGATCCGGGTGGCCGCCGAGCGGTACCTCCGCATCCTCGACGCGATGGCCGCCGATCCGGAGGTTCCGGTCGGTGACATCGAGATCCTCTCCGCAGACGAACGTTCCGCGCTGACGCCGGTACGAGGACGGCCGGGCCGGTCCGAGCGCACCCTGCCCGACCTCTTCGCGGATGCCGCGGCACTGGATCCGGCGGCGACGGCGCTGTCGCGGCAGGGCGAGGAGTTGTCGTACCGCGAGCTGGACCGGTGGTCGACGCAGGTCGCGCGCATGCTGATCGACCGCGGGGTGGGGCCGGAATCGTTCGTCGCGCTGGCGCTCCCGCGTTCGTTCCGGTCGGTGGCGTCCGTGTGGGCCGTCGCGAAGACCGGGGCGGCCTTCGTTCCCGTGGATCCGAACTACCCGGCCGATCGGATCGACTACATGCTCGCCGATTCGGGTGTGGTGCTGGGCCTGACGGAGGAGGCGGCGCGCGGTCGCCTGCACGACTCGATTCCCTGGTGCGTGCTGGACGATCCCGATTTCCAGGCTGACTGCGCCGCCCGCTCCGGCCGTCCGCTGACCGACTCCGACCGCATCCAGCCCCTGCACCTCGACAATGCCGCGTACCTGATCTACACGTCCGGTTCGACGGGGCGGCCGAAGGGCGTCACCGTCACCCACCGCGGGCTCGACAACTTCGCTGCCGACCAGCAGGAGAGGTTCGGCGCCACGAGATCGTCCCGGACGCTGCACTTCTCGACCCCGAGTTTCGACGCGTCCGTGTTCGAATACCTGCAGGCGTTCGGGGTGGGCGCCACGATGGTGGTCGTGCCGCCGTCCGCGTACGGCGGCTCGGAACTGGCCGATCTGCTGAGGTCGGAACGCGTCACGCACGGCTTCGTCACCACCGCGGCGCTGGGCACGATCCCGCCGGATTCGCTGGGCGACTTCCTCGACGTGGTGGTGGGCGGTGAGGCCTGCCCGCCCGAACTGGTGGCCCGGTGGGCGCCGGACCGCAGGCTGCACAACGCGTACGGTCCCACCGAAACCACCATCATGGCGAACATCAGCGCACCGATGACCCCCGGCGACCCCATCACACTCGGCGGGCCGATCCGGGGCGCCGAGGAAGTGGTGCTCGACGCCCGGCTCCGTCCGGTACCCGTCGGCGTCCCGGGTGAGCTGTACATCGCCGGCGCCGGTGTGGCCCGGGGGTATCACCGGCGGCCCGGTCTCACCGCGGCACGGTTCGTCGCCGACCCGTACGGCCGGGGCCGGATGTACCGCACTGGTGACGTGGTGCGGTGGCGGCCCGACCACACCCTCGAATATTTGCGGCGCAGCGACTTCCAGGTCAAGGTGCGGGGTTTCCGCATCGAACTCGGCGAGATCGACGCGATGCTGCAGACGCATCCGGACGTGCGACTGGCCGTCACCATCGGCAGGCCGGGACCGTCCGGGGACACCGTCCTGGTCTCGTACGTCGTCCCGGCTCCGGGCAGGCCGATCGAGACGACGGAACTGCTGCGACAGGTTCGGAACCGGTTGCCGGCGTACATGGTTCCCTCGGTCGTCGTGGTGCTCGACGAGATCCCGCTGAACCCGGTCGGGAAGCTGGACCGCGCGGCACTGCCGGAACCGCGGTTCCTGTCCGCGGCCGCCGAGTTCAAGGCGCCTACCGACCCGGTCGAGGAGTCGATCGCCGAGGTCTTCACCGAGGTCCTCGGCGTCGAACGGATCAGTGTCGACGACAGCTTCTTCGACCTCGGCGGCAATTCTCTCGTGGCGACGCGGGTGATCGCGCGCGTCAACGCGGCACTCGGATCGGACGTGGGTGTGCGGGCGTTGTTCGAGGCGCCCACCGCCGAACTGCTGGCCGCGTACGTTCGGCGTGCGGGGACGGAATTCGTGGACCGTCCGCCCCTGGTCGTCGGGGAGCGGCCCGAGCGGATCCCGTTGTCGCTGGCGCAGCAACGGATGTGGTTCATCAACCAGTTCGACACGTCGTCGGTGGCGTACAACATCCCGATGGCCGTGCGCCTCACCGGACCGCTGGATGCGGACACGCTGCGGGCCGCGGTGGGCGATGTGATCGAGCGGCACGAGTCGTTGCGCACCGTGTATCCCGCGTCGACGGACGGGCCCTACCAGGTGGTGGTCGACACCGCGGACGTCGTCCCGGACCTCACCCCGCACGTCGACGGCGACGAGTCGCTGCACGAGAGGATCGCGACCCTCCTCGCGGGCGGATTCGACGTGAGCGCGAAGGTCCCGCTGCGCGCGGCGCTGTTGTGGACCGGCCCCGACGAACACGTGCTGGTGATCGTGGTGCATCACATCGCCGCCGACGGGGCGTCGCTCGCGCCGCTGGCCCGCGACCTGATGGTCGCGTACTCGTCGCGCCGGTCCGGGACGCCGCCGAGCTGGGAGCCGCTGCCCGTGCAGTACGCCGACTTCAGCGTGTGGCAGCGTCGCCTTCTCGGCAGTGCCGAGGACGCGGACAGTCTCATGTCCCGGCAACTGCAGTACTGGCGCGGTGTGCTCGCCGAACTGCCGGAGGTCAGCGCCCTGCCGCTCGACCGGAACAGGCCGCCCGCCCGCTCGCTCGAGGGTGCGACCGCGGCGTTCGCGATCGACGCGGGCCTGCACCGGCAACTGCTCCTCCTCGCGCGCGAGCACCAGGCGACGCTGTTCATGGTGATGCACGCGGCGCTGGCCGTGCTGCTGTCGAGGATGTCCGGTTCGGGTGACGTCGCCATCGGCACCCCGATCGCCGGTCGCGGTGAGGCGGCGCTGGACGACCTGGTCGGGATGTTCGTCAACACGCTGGTGCTGCGGACTCCGGTGGAGCCGGGTGAGGTGTTCACCGACGTACTGGCCCGGGCCCGCGACACGGACCTGGGTGCGTTCGGGCACACGGACGTTCCCTTCGAGAGCGTCGTCGACGAGCTGGCTCCAGGCAGGTCGACGTCCCACTCGCCGCTGTTCCAGGTGCTGCTCGAATTCCAGAACACCGTGCGCGCCCACCTCGAACTGCCGGGCCTGACCGTCGAGGCGGTCGACGTCGACCCGGGAGTCGCCAAGTTCGACCTGCAGCTGTCGCTCGCCGAATACCACGATGAGAAGGGCACCGCCGCAGGCATGGCCGCCGCGTTCCTGTATGCGACGGACGTGTTCGACCGGACGTCGGTGGAGGGGTTCGGGGAACGCTTCGTCCGGGTACTGCGGGCGGTGGTCGACGACCCGGCGGCGGTGGTGGGGGACATCCCGGTTCTCGGTGCGGTCGAGCGCGACCTGGTGCTGGACCGGTGGAACCGCGAGGGTGTCACCGCCGACGCGCAGACCGTGGTCGAGTTGTTCGCGCGGGTGGCCGCGTCGACCCCGGACGCCACCGCGGTCGTGTGCGGTGACGAGACGCTGACCTACGGCGAACTGGACGAGCAGGCGAACCGGTTGGCCCGGTTGCTGATCGCCGAGGGGGTGGGAACCGAGTCGCTGGTCGCGGTGATGGTGGATCGCACACCTGCCCTCGTGGTGACGTTGCTGGCGGTGCTCGCCGCCGGTGGCGGGTACGTGCCGGTCGACACCAGCTATCCCGCCGAGCGGGTGGCGGCGATGTTCGACGACGCACGACCCGTCTGCGCCGTGGTGAGCGCCGAATTCGCGTCGCTGGCACCGGCCGGAATCCCGGTGGTGGCGATCGACGATCCGGCGACGGCCGGTGCGATGGCCGAACTGTCCGGGTTGCCGGTCACCGACTCGGATCGGTTGCGGCCGCTGTGGGCCGACGCCGTCGCGTACGTCATCTTCACGTCGGGGTCGACCGGGCGACCCAAAGGCGTCCAGGTGTCGCACCGGTGCGTCGTCACGCTGCTCGCCAACACCCGGGAATTGTTCGGGTTCGACTCGTCCGACGTGTGGACGCTGTTCCACTCGTACGCTTTCGATTTCTCCGTCTGGGAACTGTGGGGTGCGCTCGTCCACGGTGGCCGGCTGGTGCTGGTCGACTACTTCACCGCACGGTCGCCGGACACGTTCCTCGAACTGCTGCGCCGGGAACGGGTGACGGTGCTGAACCAGACCCCGACGGCGTTCTACCAGCTGACGGAGGCCGATCGCGCGGCGAACGCCGTCAACGACGCCGGCGGATCGCCACTGTCGTTGCGGCACGTGATCTTCGGCGGTGAAGCCCTCGACGTCGGGCAACTGGAGCGGTGGTACACCCGGCACGACGACCGGGCCCCCGTGCTGGTGAACATGTACGGCATCACCGAGACCACGGTGCACGTCAGCTTCCTCGCCCTCGACCGCGCGCTGGCGGCGTCCGTGCCGGGCTCGGTGATCGGCGGCGGACTCCCCGGTCTACGGGTCTACGTCCTCGACGGCCGGTTGCATCCGGTACCGCCCGGGGTGGTGGGCGAGCTGTACGTGTCCGGCGACCAGGTGACCCGCGGCTACATCGGCAGGCAGGGTCTGACCTCGACGCGTTTCGTCGCCGACCCGTTCGACCACCACCGGGCGGGGGCGCGCATGTACCGCTCGGGCGACGTCGTGAAGTGGGGTGCGGGCGGCCGGCTCGAGTACATGGGGCGCAGCGACTTCCAGGTGCAGTTGCGCGGATTCCGGGTGGAACTCGGCGAAGTGGAGGCGGCCCTGGCCGCGTGTGCCGGGGTCGCGCAGTCGGTGGTCGTGGTGCGCGGCGACGACCGGGACGGTGACCGGCTGGTGGGTTACGTGGTCCCGGAGACGGGTGCGGATGTCGACGCGGCGGCGGTTCTCGACGCGGTCGGGGAGAGCGTTCCGTCGTACATGGTGCCGGCTGCGGTCGTGGTGATCGACGCGCTGCCCCTGACGGTGAACGGCAAGCTCGACCGGAAAGCCCTGCCCGAAGCGGACTTCGGCACGTCGACGCTGGGTTTCGTCGCCCCGCGCAACCCGGTGGAGGAGATCGTCGCCGCCGTGTTCGCCGATCTGCTCGGCATCGTCCGGGTGGGGGCGAACGACAGCTTCTTCGCACTCGGCGGGAACTCGCTGACCGCGACCCGGCTCGTCGCCCGCGTCAACGCCGCGGTCGGCAACCGTTTGGGCGTGCGGGACGTGTTCGACGCCCCGACCGTTGCCGGATTGGCCGCCCGGGCCGAGGCCGGGGACTCCCGCCCGGAATCCCGGCCGGCGCCGGCGCCGCGGGATCCGTCGCGGGAGGTCCCCGTCTCGCTCGCACAGCAGCGGATGTGGTTCATCAACCAGTTCGACACGGCCAGTGCGGCGTACAACGTCGCAATCGCGCTGCGCCTCTCCGGCACCCTCGACGCGCAGGCGCTGGACGCGGCCGTCGCCGACGTCGTCGAGCGCCACGAGTCCCTCCGCACCGTCTTTCCCCTCACCGACAACGGTCCGCGGCAGGTGATCCTCCCGGCAGAGAAGGTGGCGCCCCCACTCACACCGCACGCCGTCGCGTCGGCGGACCTCGACGCGGAACTCCACCGCCTGCTCTCCGCCGGGTTCGACGTGACGACGGAGGCGCCGGTGCGGGCCCGGCTGTTCGGAGTGAACGAGCACGAGCACGTGCTGGCCGTGGTCGTCCATCACGTCGCGGCGGACGGCTTCTCGATGGTTCCGCTCGCCCGCGACGTCCTGTCGGCGTACACCGCCCGGTGCCGCGGCGCCGCACCCGACTGGACCCCGCTTCCCGTGCAGTACGCCGATTACACACTGTGGCAACGAGACTGGCTCGGCGACGAAGACGACGACGGTTCGCCTCTCGCCCGCCAGCTCGACTACTGGACCGCGACGCTGGCCGACCTTCCGGATGTGCTGGAACTGCCGACGGACCGGCCCCGCCCGGCCGCCCGCACCCTTGGCGCGGGCCGCGTCGAGTTCGACATCGACCCGGACCTCCACCGGAGCGTCGTGCAACTCGCACGCAGGCACGGATCGACCGTGTTCATGGCACTGCACTCCGCGCTGACGGTCCTGCTGTCGCGGCTGAGTGCGTCGGACGACATCGCCGTGGGCACACCCATCGCGGGCCGCGGCGAGGCCGAGCTCGACGACCTGGTCGGGATGTTCGTGAACACCCTCGTGCTCCGCACCCCCGTCGACGGCGCCCGTACGTTCGCCGAGCTGCTCGCGCAGGTCCGCGAGGCCGATCTGGGGGCGTTCACGCACGCGGACGTCCCGTTCGAGCGTGTCGTGGAGAGCCTGCGGCCCTCCCGTTCGACGGCGTACTCACCGCTGTTCCAGGTGATGCTGGAATTCCAGAACACCGAGCGCCCCGAGTTGGAACTGCCGGGCCTCCATGTCGAACCCCTCGACCTCGCGTTCGACACGATCAATTTCGACCTCCAGCTGACGCTGCGGGAGAATGTCGACGCCGACGGTCATCCCGCGGGGATCAGCGCGGCGCTGGGGTACGCCACCGACATCTTCGACGCGGACACGGTGACCGCGTTCGCCGAGCGCCTGGTCCGGATCCTGAGCGCCGTCACCGAATCGCCGGACGCCCCGGTCGGCGACGTCGACGTCCTCGGCGCCGGCGAGCGGGCCGCACTGACGTCCGCGAGCGGAGGCCCCGGCGTGGCCGCGCGGACACTGCCGCAGATGCTGACGGCCGCCGCAGCCGCGGACCCGGCCGCCGTGGCGCTGGTCTCCGACGGACGTCAGGTGTCCTACCGTGATCTCGACGAGTGGTCGAACAGGCTCGCCCGGCTCCTGATCGAGCGGGGCGTCGGCCCGGAACAGGTGGTGGCTCTGGCACTGCCGCGGTCGATCGAATCCGTGCTGGCCGTCTGGTCGGTGGCCAAGACCGGGGCCGCGTTCCTGCCGGTCGACCCGAACCATCCGGCCGAGCGCATCGAGTACATGCTCGGCGACTCGGGCGCCGTCGCCGGTCTCACCACGGCCGCGCTGCGGTCGGCCCTTCCCGCGTCGATTCCGTGGCTGGTGCCGGGCGACCCCGAGACCGAGGCCGAGTTGGCACTGCTCCCGGCGGCGGCGGTGACCGACGCCGACCGAACGTCGGCGTTGCACGTGGACCACCCCGCGTACGTGATCTACACGTCGGGATCGACGGGCAAGCCGAAGGGTGTGGTGACCACGCACCGCGGCCTGGCGAATTTCGCTGCGACGGAGCAGAACACGTTCGGTACCACCGCGGCGTCCCGGACCCTGCACTTCGCGTCGCCGAGCTTCGACGCCTCCGTGCTCGAGCTGATGCTGGCGATCGGGCCGGGCGCGACGATGGTGATCGCGTCCCCATCCGTCTACGGCGGCGACGAGCTGGCGGAACTGCTGCTGCGCGAGCGGGTCACGCACTGCTTCGTCACCCCGGCGGCGCTCGCCTCGGTCGATCCCGCCGGCCTGGAGAGCGTGCAGTGCGTCGTGACCGGCGGCGAGACGTGCCCGCCGGAACTGGTGGCCCGCTGGGCACCGGGCCGGGCCATGTTCGACGCGTACGGTCCGACCGAGTCGACCGTCGTGTCGAGCATCAGCACCCCGTTGGCACCGGGCGAACCGGTCACGATCGGCGCGCCGACGCTCGGGTTCACCGCGGCGGTCCTCGATCAGCGGCTGCATCCCGTACCGGCGGGGGTCGCGGGGGAGCTGTACCTCGCAGGACCGGCGCTCGCGCGCGGCTATCACGGCCGATACCCGCTCACCGCGGAACGCTTCGTGGCCAACCCCTTCGGGCCGCCGGGCAGCCGGATGTACCGGACCGGCGACCTCGTGCGCTGGACGGCGGACGGGCAACTCGACTACCTCGGGCGCACCGACTTCCAGGTGAAGATCCGCGGATTCCGGATCGAGCTGGGCGAGGTCGAGTCGGCGCTGCTCGCACACGGCGACGTGGCGGCGGCGGTCGCCGACGTGCGCCGGGACGAACGCTCGGGCGACCGGCTGATCGGATACGTGGTCCCCGAACCCGGAGCGGACATCGACCCGGGCGAGGTCCTGCAGTTCGCGGGCACGCGGCTCGCGTCGTACATGGTGCCCGCCGCCGTCGTGGTGATCGCGGCGCTCCCGGTGACGGTCCACGGCAAGCTCGACCGGAAGGCGCTGCCGGAACCGGACTTCGGTGTCGTCGTCACCGACAGTCGTCCGCCGCGCACCGAGACGGAGGCGTTGCTCGCCGGCCTGTTCCGGGACGTGCTGGGACTCGGGTCGGTGGGTATGGACGATTCGTTCTTCGCGCTGGGCGGCGACAGCATCATGTCGATCCAGCTGGTGGCCCGCGCGAAGGCGGCGGGTCTGATCCTCTCCCCGCGGGACGTGTTCGAGCGCAGGACCGTCGCCGGTCTCGCCGAGGTGGCCCACTACGAGCGCGCGGATGCCGTGGTGCTGGAGGAACTGCCCGGCGCCGGCGTCGGCCCGGTTCCGCTGACACCCGTCGTCGCGTGGATGCTGGGGCGCAGCGGCGGCCGGCTGAACCGGTTCTCTCAGGCCGTGCTGGTCACCGCGCCGCCCCGGCTCACCCGCGACGATCTCGCCGCCGCCGTCGACGCGGTGCTGGACCGTCACGACATGCTCCGCGCGCGGCTCGCCGTCGACGAGTCGGGGCAGTGGGCCATGACGGTGCTGCCGACCGGATCGGTGCCTGCCGATGCGCTGATCCATCACGTGCCCGTGACGTCGTTCGACGCCGGCGACTTCGATGCGGTGGCGAGAGCGGAACTGAACGCGGCGGCGGACCGCCTGGACCCGGCCTCGGCCAGCATGGTGCAGGTGCTCTGGTTCGACGGTCCCGGCGGGCAGGGGCGGTTGCTGCTGGTCGCGCATCATCTCGTGGTCGACGGCGTGTCGTGGCGGATCCTGATCGCGGATCTGGCGGCGGCCCACGCTCGCGCCGCCGAGGGTCTGCCCGCCGCGCTGCCTGCCGTGGGGACGTCGATGCGGCGGTGGTCGCACGGACTCACCGATGCCGCGGCGGCCCGTCGCACCGAAGCGGGGCGGTGGCAGTCGATCCTGGACGGCCCCGACCCGCTCCTCGGCTTCCGGCCCCTGGATCCGGCCGTCGATGTCGATGCCACGACGGGCCGCGTCAGCGTCGACGTCCCCCCACCCGTCACCGAGGCACTCCTCACCACACTGCCCGCCGCGTTCCACGGCACCGTCGGCGACGGCCTCCTCACCGCGCTCACAATGGCGATGATTCGGTGGCGGCGGCTCCGCGGGGTCGAGACGGCCGACGTGCTGATCAACCTCGAGGGTCACGGCCGCGAAGACCACGTCGTGCCCGGCGCCGACCTGTCCCGGACCGTCGGATGGTTCACCACCCTGTTCCCGGCGCGACTCGACCTCACCGGCATCGGCATCGACGCCGCCCTCGCCGGCGACGACGCGGCCGGGACCGCGATCAAGGCGATCAAGGAACAACTCCTCGCCATCCCCGATCACGGCATCGGTTACGGGATCCTGCGGTACCTGGATCCGGTCGGCTCGGAGGCACTGCGCCGATTCCGGCCACCGCAGGTGAGTTTCAACTACCTCGGCCGGGTGGCGACGAGCGGGGGCGACGTGTCCTGGCTGCCCGTCGCGGGCAGCGGGGACCTCGGCGGAACCCAGAACTACGACATGCCCGCCGCCTGGGTCGTGGACGTCAACGCCGCCACCACCGTCCGGGACGGCGCACCGGTACTCACGGCGACGTGGTCGTACCCCACCGGTGTGCTGGCCGCCGAGGACGTGGAAGAGCTGTCCGCGCTGTGGATTCGGGGACTCACAGCCCTGGCCGAGCACGCGAGCCGTCCGGGCGCAGGCGGGCTGACGCCGTCCGATCTCGATCTGGTGTCCGTCGGGCAGGCAGACATCGAGCGGTTCGAGAGCGCCTACCCGGACCTCGCCGACATCTGGCCGCTGTCACCGTTGCAGGCCGGTCTGCTGTTCCACGCGCAGCTGTCCGAACATCGCCTCGACGCGTATCAGGTGCAACTGGTCCTCGACCTGCGCGGCACCGTCGACTCCGCCAGGCTCCGCCGCGCCGCACAGGGCCTGCTCGACCGGCATGCGAACCTCCGGGTGGCGTTCGCCGACACCGGTGCCGGACCCGTCCAGGTGGTACTCGCCGGGGCGACCGCGCCGTGGACCGACGTCGACCTGTCGGATCTCGCCGACACCCGGATCGCCGCGGAGGCGGAGGCACTCGTCGCGGCAGACCGCGCCGTCCCGTTCGAGATGTCCGAGGCGCCGCTGCTCCGATTCACGTTGCTGCGCACCGCACCCGACCGGTACCGGCTGGTCGTGACCCATCACCACATCCTCCTCGACGGATGGTCGACGCCCCTGGTCATCAAGGACCTGCTGATCCTCTACGCCACGGACGGCGACACGACGGCCCTTCCCCGCGTCACGTCCTACCGCGACTACCTGCAGTGGATCGGCAGGCAGGACCACGAACGCTCCACGGCCGCCTGGGTATCCGCCCTCGCCGGCTCGGACGAACCGACATTCGTGGCCCCCGCGGCGCGCGGCGAGCAGAGCTTCGCCGAACCCGAGGACGTGCGCCTCGACGTGGGCGAGGAGAAGACCCGGGCGCTCGAGGCACTTGCACGGGAGCACGGACTGACGATGAACACCCTCGTCCAGGTGGCGTGGGGGTTGGTGCTGACCACACTCGGCACGCGCGAGGACGTGGTTTTCGGAGCCACGGTGTCCGGCCGCCCACCGGGCGTCGCCGGCATCGAGTCGATGGTGGGGCTGTTCATCAACACGGTGCCCGTCCGGCTGCGCCTGCGCCGCGAGGAGACGCTCGCGGAACTGCTGCAGCGCTTCCAGCGTGAACAGTCGGCCCTGCTCGATCACCACTATGTGGGCCTCACGGAGATCCAGCGCGCCGTCGGGGAAGGCGCCGCCTTCGACACGCTGACCGTGTTCGAGTCCTATCCGGTGGACCGCATGGGATTGTCGGAAGACACCGACATCGACGGCATGCACGTCGCCGGGATCGAGGGGATCGACTCCACCCACTATCCGTTCACCCTGATGGCGCACGTCGACACCGGACTGCACCTGCGCTTGCGGTACCAGCCGAACGTCTTCCGGAGCGAGTTCGCGGAGTCGGTGGCGGCCCGCGTCGCGCGCGTCGTGCAGATCCTGCTGTCGGACATCGAGACACCCATCGCCCACCTCACCCTGCTGTCGGAGGCCGAACTCCAGGAGTACACGGCGGTGTCCGGGGCCCCCGCCGGGCCGCCGAAGACCCTGCCCGAGATCCTCACGGCGTCGGCGGGGAACCGGCCGGAGGCGGCCGCGCTCGTCTGCGACGGACGCGAGACCAGTTACCGCGAGCTCGACGAGCGGTCGAGTGCGCTGGCCCGGGTCCTCATCGAACGCGGTGCCGGGCCGGAGACGTTCGTGGCGCTCGGGTTGCCCCGATCGCGGGAATCGGTGCTGGCGGTGTGGGCGGTCGCGAAGGCGGGCGCTGCGTTCGTGCCCGTCGACCCGAACTATCCCGCCGATCGCATCGAACACATGCTGGCCGATTCCGGTGCGGCACTGGGTGTGACGATGTCGGCCCACCGGCACCGTTTGCCGGGCTCGGTGCCGTGGCTGGTGCTGGACGATGCTGCCTTCGACCGCACGTGGGCCGCCGCATCGCCGGTCCGCGTCACCGATCTGGACCGCCGGTCGGTGCTCGACGTCGACCACGCCGCGTACGCGATCTACACGTCCGGGTCCACCGGCAGGCCGAAGGGCGTCGTCGTCACCCACCGCGGTCTGGCGAACCTGCTCACCGAGCAGACCGAGCACTACACCGTTTCACCCGACTCCCGGTGCCTGCACATCTGTTCACCCAGTTTCGACGTGGCGATACTCGAACTCGTCCAGTCGTGTGCCGCCGGGGCGACGCTCGTGATCGCTCCCCCCGACGTCTACGGCGGGGCGGAACTGGCGGCGCTGCTGCGGCGCGAACGCGTCACCCACGCCTGCATCACCCCGGCCGTCCTGGCCACCGTCGAGCGCGACGGCATCGAGCACCTCGAGGCGCTCGTCGTGGCCGGCGACGCCGTCGGCGACGAACTGGTCGCCGCGTGGGGTGCGGATCGGGCGATGTTCAACGGGTACGGCCCCACCGAGGCCACCATTCTCACCACCTTCAGCCGGCCGATGAGACCGGGCGAGCCGGTCACGATCGGGGGGCCCGTCCGCGGCATCGCGCTGTCGGTCCTCGACGCCCGGTTGCAGCCCGTCCCGGCCGGGGTGCCCGGCGAGTTGTACATCGCGGGACCGGCGCTGGCCCGCGGATATCACCGGCGGCCCGCTCTCACCGCGGAGCGGTTCGTCGCCGACCCCTACGGCGGTGGCCGGATGTACCGCACGGGTGACGTCGTGCGGTGGTCTCGTGACCACACCCTCGAGTACCTCGGGCGCAGCGACTTCCAGGTGAAGATCCGCGGTCAGCGTGTCGAACTGGGCGAGATCGATTCCGTTCTCACCACCCACCCGCACCTCGACTTCGCCGCGACTCTCGGCAGGCCGGGACCGCTGGGGGACACGGCGCTGGTGTCGTACGTGCTGCCGCACGACGGCGAGGAGGTGGCGGCGCCGGAGGTGCTCGCGTTCGCGGGCCGGATCCTGCCCAAGTACATGGTGCCCGCCGCGGTGGTCGTCCTCGACGAGATTCCGCTGACCCCCGTCGGCAAGCTCGACCGGAAGGCTCTGCCCGCACCGGAATTCACGTCGGCGACCATCGGGTACCGGGCGCCCACCACTCCGGTCGAGGAGGCTGTCGCGCAGGTGTTCGCCGACGTGCTCGGCGCTCCGCGCGTCGGTGCGGACGACAGCTTCTTCGAACTGGGCGGCGACTCGCTCAGTGCCACCCGGGCGGTCGCCCGCATCAACTCCGCCCTCGACGCCGGGATCGGCGTGGCCGCGCTGTTCGACGCGCCGGTCGTCGCCGATCTCGCAGTCCGGATCGACTCGGCCGTGACGGCGGCCACCCCGTCGGTGGCACTCGCCGCACGACCGCGCCCCGACCGGATCCCGTTGTCGCTGGCGCAGCAACGCATGTGGTTCGTCAACCAGTTCGACACGTCGTCGCCCGCCTACAACATCCCGATCGCTCTGCGACTGACCGGAGTCCTCGATCACGCGGCCCTGCTCGCGGCGGTCGGCGACGTCGTCGCGCGGCACGAATCGCTCCGCACAGTGTTTCCCGGGTCGGTCGACGGACCGCACCAGGTGATCGTCGATGCCGGGCGGGCCACCCCCCGCCTCGATCCGGTGGCCGTCGCCGGTGACCGCGCACTGCGGGACGCCCTCGCAGCCCTGGTCAGCGCCGGTTTCGACGTCAGCGACGAGATCCCGTTCCGCGCAAGGCTGTTCGAGCTGGAACCCGAGCAGCACGTCCTCGCCATCGTCGTGCACCACATCGCGGCCGACGGCTTCTCCATGATGCCGCTGGCCCGTGACGTCATGCTCGCGTACACCGCCCGGACCGTGGGGGACACGCCCGGCTGGACCCCGCTGCCGGTGCAGTACGCCGACTACAGCGTGTGGCAGCGGGACTTCCTCGGTGCGGTGGACGATCCGGACTCGGTGCTGTCGAGGCAACTGGGCTACTGGACGGACACCCTGTCCGGTTCGCCCGAGGTGCTGCAGATCCCGGTAGACCGGCCGCGCCCCGTCCAGCGGTCCTACCGCGGGGACGTCGTCGAGTTCGACGTGCCTGCCCGGCTGCACCGTGCGTTGAACACGATCGCGGCCCAGCACAATTCGACACTGTTCATGGCGGTCCACGCGGCATTCGCCGTCCTGCTGTCCCGGTTGTCGGGCACGGACGACGTCACGATGGGAACGCCCGTCGCCGGTCGCGGGCAGGCGGTGCTCGACGACGTGGTGGGCATGTTCGTCAACACGCTCGTCCTGCGGACGGTGGTGGATCCGCGGGCATCGTTCGGTGAGGTACTGACCGCGGTGCGGGCCGCGGACCTCGGTGCGTTCGAGCACGCGGACATCCCGTTCGAGCGGCTGGTCGACCATCTCGCCCCCGAACGATCCACGTCGCACACCCCATTGTTCCAGGTGCTCATCGAGTTCCGGAACGCGGAGGGCACCCACCTCGAACTGCCCGGACTCACCGTCGATTCGCTCGACGTGGACCTGGGCGTCGCGAAGTTCGACCTGGAACTGAGTCTCGCCGAACAGATCGACAGGGACGGCGCGCCCGCCGGACTCGCTGCCGGACT
The DNA here is from genome assembly GCF_000014565.1 of Rhodococcus jostii RHA1. Lineage (NCBI taxonomy): Bacteria > Bacillati > Actinomycetota > Actinomycetes > Mycobacteriales > Nocardiaceae > Rhodococcus > Rhodococcus jostii. Next base: position 5,410,914 of record NC_008268.1, read on the forward strand.
GCGGTTCGCGACGGACGTGCTCGATCGCGACACCGTAGCCCGATTCGGGGAACGGTTCCTCCGGGTGCTCGAGTCGGTCGCCGTGGCCACGGAGCTTCCCGTGGGCGACATCGAGATCCTGGACACCGCGGAGCGGGACCTGGTGCTGCCGCCGTTCGCCGAGCCCCCGGCCCCGGACGCGACCCTGGCGGAACTCTTCGAGCGGGCCGCTCAGCGATCCCGCCACGCGACGGCCGTCGTGTGCGAAGGCGTCTCGCTCACCTACGACGAGCTGGACACCCGGGCGAATCGCCTGGCGCGGTTGCTGATCGCGCGGGGCGCCGGCCCCGAGACCCTGGTGGCCGTCGCCGCCGCGCGGTCGGTGGAGCTGGTGGTGGCGCTGCTCGCGGTGGTGAAGTCGGGTGCCGGCTACGTGCCCGTGGATGTGACGTACCCGGCGGAGCGGCTCGCGTTCGTGTTCGCCGACGCCCGGCCGGTGTGTGTGCTGACCACCGAGGCCGAATCCGACGCAGTCCGGGCGAGCGGAGTCCCGCTCCTGCTCGTGGACAGCGCGGAGACGGTGGCCGAACTCGACCGTACGTCGCCGCTGCCGGTCACCGACGGCGACCGGACCGGGCCGCTGCGCCCGGACTCGGTGGCGTACGTCATCTACACCTCCGGCTCGACGGGGCAGCCGAAAGGCGTTCAGGTGGCGCACCGCAACGTCGTCACCCTGTTCGCGAACACGCAGCCGCTGTTCCGGTTCGATGCCTGCGACGTGTGGACCATGTTCCACTCGGCGGCGTTCGACTTCTCCGTGTGGGAACTGTGGGGTGCGCTGCTCCACGGCGGCCGGCTGGTGGTGGTCGACTACTTCACGACCCGCTCACCCGACATGTTCCTGCGACTGCTGCGGGACGAGAACGTCACCGTCCTGAATCAGACCCCCACCGCCTTCTACCAGCTTGCCGAGGCGGACCGGGTCGCCGGCGCCACCGAACTGTCCCTCCGCGTCGTCGTGTTCGGCGGCGAGGCCCTCGACCTGGGGCAGCTCACCCGCTGGTACGCGCGACACGTTGACACCGCCCCGGCGCTGGTGAACATGTACGGCATCACGGAAACCACCGTGCACGTCAGCCACCTGCCGCTGGACGCGGAACTCGCCGCGTCCGCGTCGGCCTCCGTGATCGGCCGGGCACTGCCCGGACTGCGCGTGTACGTGCTCGACTCCCGTCTGCACCCGGTGCCGCCGGGAGTGGTCGGGGAACTCTACGTGTCGGGCCCGCAGGTGTCCCGGGGCTATCTCGGACGGTTCGCGCTCACGTCGACCCGGTTCGTGGCCGACCCGCACACCCCCGGGTCGCGGATGTACCGGTCCGGCGACCTCGGCCGGTGGAACGCGGACGGTCAGCTGGAATATCTGGGCCGCAACGATTTCCAGGTTCAGGTCAAGGGCTTCCGCATCGAGCTCGGCGAGGTGGAGTCGGCGCTGCTCGCCTGCGAAGGAGTGGCGCAGTCGGTGGTGCTGGCGCGACGCGAACGACTGGTGGGCTACGTGGTGCCCGAGGCGGGCCGGGTGCTGGATCCGGCCGGAATCGTCGACGCGGTCGCCGGCCGGCTGGCGGCGCACATGGTGCCCGCGGCCGTGGTGGTGCTCGACGCCCTGCCTCTCACCGTGAACGGCAAACTCGACCGCAGGGCGCTGCCCGAACCGGACTTCGGACGGCAGGTGTCGCTCGGCCGCGCACCGGCGACGGAAACGGAGCGGATCCTCGCCGGCCTGTTCGCCGAGGTGCTCGGCCTCGAATCGGTGGGCGTCGACGATTCGTTCTTCGCGGTCGGTGGCGACTCCATCATGTCGATTCAGCTCGTCACCCGGGCGAAGGCGTCCGGGGTGGTGATCACCCCGCGGGACGTGTTCGAACGCAAGACGGTTGCGGCACTCGCGGAGGTCGCGACCGCGGGGGAGCAGGTGGTCACGCTGGAGGAGTTGCCCGGCGGCGGCGTCGGCGAATTCCCCCTCACGCCGATCGTGCACTGGATGCTGGGCAGGGGCGGCGATTTCCGCCGGTACTCGCAGGCTGCGCTGATCACCACCCCCGCCGCGCTGGACGAGGACGCGCTGACGGCGGCGTTGCAGGCCGTCCTGGACCGGCACGACATGCTGCGCGCCCGGCTGTACCGGAGCGACCGGGCCGAGCGCGGTGCGGCGATGGCGGTCGCGCCGCCCGGCTGGGTGCGGGCGACCGCGGTGGTGCGCACGGTGTCACTCGACCCTGCGGACTCGTTCACCGTGGCCGCGTCCTTCGAACTGGACGCCGCCGCGGACCGGCTCGACCCGGAGTCGGGTGTGATGGTGCAGGCGGTGTGGTTCGCGAGCAGTGCGACACCGGCAGCCCCGGGCCGGCTGCTGATCGTCGCCCATCACGTGGTGGTCGACGGGGTGTCGTGGCGCATCCTCGTCCCCGACCTCGCCCTCGCCTGCGCCCAGGTGCTGTCGGGTGAGCCGCCGAGCCTGCCCGGCACCGGCACGTCGATGCGCCGGTGGGCGCACGCCCTCACGGATGTGGCGCAGGAGCCTTCTCGCACAGCCGAACTCGACCTGTGGCGGCAGATGCTCGACACCCCCGACCCACCGCTCGGGTCGCGGGCCCTCACCGCAGCCGACGTCCAGACCTCCGACGTCGAGGTCCGGATTCCCGTCGCGGTGACCGAGGCCCTGCTGACGACGCTGCCCCAGGCCTTCCACGGGAGTGTCGGCGACGGACTGCTGACGGCGCTGGCGTTGGCGCTCGTCCGCTGGCGCCGGGCGCGGGGCATCGAGTCGTCCGGCGCGTTGGTGAATCTCGAGGGGCACGGTCGTGAGGAGCAGGTGGTTCCGGGCGCCGATCTCGCCCGCACCGTCGGCTGGTTCACCACGATCTTCCCGGTGGGCCTCGACCTGAGCGGCGTGGACATCGACGACGCATTCGCAGCCGGCCCCGCTGCCGGGGTCGCGGTCAAGGCGGTGAAGGAGCGGTTGCAGTCGATCCCCGACCACGGCATCGGGTTCGGGCTGCTCCGTTACCTCGACGCCGAGACGGCTCCGGAACTCGCGGCCCTGCCGGGCGCGCAGGTGAGCTTCAACTACCTCGGCAGGCTCGGTTCGGGTTCCGCTCCGGACGGCGACTGGACGCCGGTCTCCGACGAGGGCCTCGCCGCCGCCGCGCACTCCGGGCTGCCCGCGGCGGCCGTCGTCGACGTGAACGCCAGGACCACCGACACCGCCGCCGGTCCCGCACTCGCCGCCACGTGGTCGTTCCCCGTCGGGGTGATCGCCGCCGACGACGTCGGCGAACTGGCGAGCCTGTGGGCCGACGCGCTCGAGGCCCTCACCGCGCACGCCCGGTCCGGAGGCGGCGGATTCACCCCGTCCGACCTGAACCTCGTCCGGCTCGGCCAGAGCGCGATCGACGACCTCGAGCGCCGCTACCCGGCGATGACCGACGTCTGGCCGCTGTCGCCGCTGCAGGCGGGCATGCTGTTCCACGCCGAACTGGCCGACGAATCGGTGGACGCCTACCTCGTCCAGCTGATTCTCGACCTCGGCGGCGACGTCGATGCCGCACGACTGCGCCGGGCCGCCGCCGCACTCCTCGACCGTCACCCGAACCTGCGCAGCGCGTTCTGTCACGACGCCGAGGGCGGGGCCGTGCAGGTGGTCTCGGGCCGGGTTGCCGTGCCCTGGCGGGAGATCGACCTGAGCGGACTGGACGAGGACGCGGCAGCCGCCGAGATCGAGCGACTGCTGGCCGCCGACCGGACCACCCCCTTCGACATGGCCACCGCACCACTGATCCGGTTCCTGCTGGTGCGGACGGCCGGCGGCCGCTGCCGACTGGTGTCGACGAACCACCACATCCTCCTCGACGGCTGGTCGATGCCGCTGATGATCCGGGAACTGCTCACGCTGTACGCCACGGATGCCGACCCGTCGCCGCTGGCGCGCGTGCGGGACTACCGCGACTACCTGCTGTGGATGAGCGGGCGCGACACCGACGTGTCCGCGCGGGCCTGGGCGGACGCCCTCGCGGGGGTCGAGGAACCGACGCTGCTGGTGCCTGCCGACCGGGCTCGGCAGCTGTCGACCGTGTCGCGGGAGTGGGTGTTCGACCTCGACGAGGACCGGACCGACCGGCTCCGCGAATCCGCGCGGGCGCGCGGGCTCACCCTCAACAGCATTCTGCAGACGGCATGGGGCATCGTGCTGGCGATGCTCACCGGACGCGACGACGTCGTGTTCGGCGCCACCGTCTCCGGCCGGCCGCCGGAACTCTCCGGCATCGAGACGATGATCGGGCTGTTCATCAACACCGTTCCGGTGCGCGTCACGCTGCGCCCGGAGGAGACACTCGGCGCGTTGCTGGAGCGGGTGCAGGCCGAGCAGGCGGCGATGCTCGATCACCACTACACGGGTCTCGCCGAGATCCAGGACGCCGCGGGTCCCGGCGTCGGGTTCGACACCCTCACCGTGTTCGAGTCGTATCCGGTGGACCGGGCGGGGCTGTCGGAAGACACCGACATCGCCGGGCTCCGCGTGACCGGCGTGGATGCCCGCGACGCCGCCCACTACCCGCTGAGTCTCGTCGCGTCGGCGGCGGCGAGCCTGCACCTGAAGTTCGAGTACGTGCCCGACCTGTTCACCCCCGGCGCGATCGAGGACATCGCCGAGCGGGTGGTGCGGGTGCTCGACGCCTGCACCGGACCCGACGTGCCGCTGGCCCGGCTCTCGCTGCTCACCGAGCGGGAACGCGCGGAACTGGTACCGGTCCGCGGTGGTCCCGCCGGCTCCGTCCGTACGCTCCCGCAGATCTTCACGGACGCCGTCGCGGTCGACCCGGATGCGGTCGCCCTGTCGTCCGGCGACGTCGAGGTGTCCTACCGGGAGCTGGACGAGCGGTCCAACCGGCTCGCCCGTGCTCTGATCGCCCGCGGACTCGGACCGGAAACATCGGTGGCCGTGGGTATCCCGCGCTCGATCGAGTCGGTGCTGTGCGTCTGGGCGGTGGCCAGGACCGGGGCCGTGTTCGTGCCCGTCGACCCGAACTATCCGGGCGAGCGCATCACGCACATGCTCACCGACTCGGAGTGCGCACTCGGGCTCACGACGTCCGAGCATCGCGCCCGTCTGCCCGAGAACATCGGCTGGCTCGTTCTCGACGACCCCGCGTTCGCCGCCGAGTGCGCGGCCGCATCCGCGGCACCGGTCGACGACGGCGACCGCACGGCACCGGTCACCCTCGACACGGCCGCGTATCTCGTCTACACGTCGGGGTCCACCGGCAGGCCGAAGGGCGTGACCGTGACGCACCGCGGTCTCGACAATTTCGCGCGCGACCAACTCGCCCGCTTCGGGGCGGATCCCGGGTCCAGGACGCTGCACTTCTCGACACCGAGCTTCGACGGATCCGTATTCGAATATCTGCAGGCGTTCGGTGCGGCGGCGACGATGGTGATCGTGCCGACCACCGTCTTCGGCGGCGACGAACTCGCCCAGCTGATCCGGGACCGGCACGTCACGCACGCATTCGTCACCACGGCGGCGCTCGCATCCCTCGACCCGGCGGGGCTGGATCACTTCACCGACGTCGCCGTCGGCGGCGAGGCCTGCCCGCCCGAACTCGTGTCCCGGTGGGCGCCGGGGCGCCGGTTGTACAACGCGTACGGGCCGACCGAGACCACGGTCATGTCCAACATCAGCGATCCCCTGACCCCGGGGGACCGCATCACCATCGGCGGACCGATCCGCGGTGTCACGGAGCTGGTGCTGGATTCCCGGTTGCAGCCCGTTCCGGCCGGGGTTCCGGGGGAGTTGTACCTCGCCGGTGCAGGACTGGCGCGCGGCTACCACCGGCGCCCCGGGCTGACGGCGGAGCGGTTCGTCGCCGACCCCGCCGAGGCCGGGCAACGGATGTACCGCACCGGCGACATCGTGCGCTGGACCCCCGAACGCACCATCGAGTACCTCGGCCGCAGCGACTTCCAGGTGAAGGTGCGCGGGTTCCGCATCGAGCTCGGCGAGATCGACACCACCCTCACGGCCGACCCCGACGTCCGGTTCGCGGTCACGGTCGCCTACCGCGGTCCGGCCGGGGACACACTCCTCGCGTCGTACGTCGTGCCCGCACCCGAGCATGCCCTCGACACCGAGACGATCACCCGCCGTCTCGCGGGCAGACTGCCCTCCCACATGGTGCCGTCCTCGATCACGGTGCTGGACGAGATCCCGCTGAACGCCGTCGGCAAGTTCGACCGCAAAGCCCTGCCCGCACCACGATTCGACGTCGGCGCGCGCGAATACCGGGCACCCGCCGATCCGGTCGAGGAGACGGTGGCCGAGGTCTTCGCGGAGGTCCTCGGACTCGCCCGGGTGAGCGCGGATGCGGGATTCTTCGACCTCGGCGGCAACTCGCTGAGCGCCACCCGTGCCGTTGCCCGCCTGCGCGCCGCACTCGACACCGACATCGGCGTGCGGGCGTTGTTCGAGGCGCCCACCGTCGAGGCATTCGCCGCGCGCATCGAGCACGCGGGAGCGGGTCCGTCCGGCCGCCCCGCCCTCACCGCCGGAGCCCGTCCCGATCGCATCCCGCTGTCCTACGCCCAGCAACGCATGTGGTTCATCAACCAGTTCGACACGAGTTCGCCCGCCTACAACATCCCGATGGTGGTGCGGCTCACCGGCGACCTCGACGTGGATGCGCTGACCGCCGCCGTCACGGACGTCGTGACCCGGCACGAGTCGTTGCGCACCCGCTTCCCGCTCCGCGACGGCGAACCAGTCCAGGAGATCCTCGCGCCCACCGCCCCGATGCTCGCGCCGACCGCGGTCGCGGACGACAGTCGGCTCCGGGAAGAACTCACCCGGCTCGTGACGGCCGGCTTCGACGTCGCCCAAGCCGTCCCGCTGCGCGTCGCCCTGTTCTCCCTGGACCCGACGGACCACGTGCTCGCCGTCGTGGTCCACCACATCTCGGCCGACGGCTTCTCCATGGCACCGCTGGTGCGGGATGTGATGGTCGCGTACGAATCCCGCGTCCACGGCCGCACTCCCGGATGGACGCCGCTGCCGGTCCAGTACGCCGACTACACACTGTGGCAACGCAGGCTGCTGGGTTCGGAGGACGACCCCGGGTCGCTGATCTCGCGGCAACTGGCCTACTGGGAGTCGGCGCTGGCCGGGCTGCCCGAACTCCTCGAACTGCCTGCCGACCGCCGGCGTCCCGCACAGCAGTCGTTCCGCGGCGAGCGGGTGCGCTTCGCGATCGACCCGGGCCTGCACGAGCGGATCCGGACGGCGGCGCGAGAGCACCGGTCCACCGAGTTCATGATCGTGCACGCGGCACTCGCCGTGCTGCTCGGCCGGCTCGGCGGCACCGGGGACGTGGCGATCGGCACCCCGATCGCCGGCCGCGGCGAGGCGGCGCTCGACGACCTCGTCGGCATGTTCGTCGGCACGCTGGCCCTGCGCACCCCGGTGGAGGCGGGACAGCCGTTCCGTGACCTGCTTGCGCGGGTCCGCGACGCCGATCTCGGCGCCTTCGCGCACGCCGACCTGCCCTTCGAACGGGTGGTGGACGCCGTCGGACCGGTGCGGTCGACCGCCCACTCGCCGCTGTTCCAGGTGTCCCTCGAATTCCAGAACACCGAGAATCCCGCCCTGCGGTTGCCGGGGCTGACCGTCGAGGGGCTCGATCCCGACCTCGCCGTCGTGAAGGTGGACCTCGAGGTGATCCTCGACGAGCGGTTCGCCGCCGACGGCAGCGCGGCGGGCATGGTGGGTGCGATCGACTACGCGACCGACCTGTTCGACGCCGACACGGTGCGCGGGTTCGCGGAACGGTTCGTGCGCATCCTCGGCACCGTCACCGCGGAACCCGGTGTTCCGGTCGGCGACATCGAGATCCTCGGCACCGACGAAGTCGCGGCGCTCACCCCGGCGCGCGGCGCATCCGACGCCCCGAATGTCCTGCTGCCGGAACTGCTGTCGGCCGCGGTCGAACGAGACCGGGGCGCCGACGCGGTGTCCTACCGGGGCCGGACGATCAGCTACCGCGAACTGGACGAGGCGTCGAACCGGCTGGCGCGCCGCCTGATCGAGGACGGTGCGGGTCCGGGAACCACTGTCGCGCTGAGCCTGCCGCGCTCGATCGAATCGGTGCTGTCGGTGTGGGCGGTCGCTCGGACGGGCGCCGCGTTCCTGCCGGTCGACCCCGGGTATCCACTCGACCGCATCGAGCACATGCTCACCGATTCCGGGGCGGTGTCCGGGGTGACCCTGCGGGCACACCGGGATCAGCTGCCCGGCACCGTGAACTGGATCGTGCTCGACGACGCCGAAGACGAGGAACGGATCCGGCTGCAGTCGCCTGCCCCCGTCACCGACGCGGACCGGACGGCACCGCTGCACGAAGCACATCCCGCGTACCTCATATACACGTCCGGATCCACGGGCGTCCCCAAGGGAGTGGCCGTCACACACCGTGGGCTGGCGAACCTCGCCGCGGAGGAGCGCGACCGCCTCGCCGTCACACCCGGCGCCCGGGTGCTGCACTTCGCGTCGCCGAGTTTCGACGCGTCCGTGTTCGAACTGGTCATGGCATTCTGCGCGGGAGCGACGCTGGTGATCGCCCCGCCGACGATCTACGGCGGCACCGAACTGGCCGCACTGCTGAGCGACGAGCGGGTGTCCCACGGATTCGTCACCCCGACCGCACTGGCGTCGATGGACCCCCTCGGCTTCGAGTCGCTGCGGACGCTGGTCGTGGCCGGTGAAGCCTGTCCACCCGAACTCGTCGCCCGGTGGGCGCCCGGCCGCCGGATGTTCAACGCCTACGGGCCGACCGAGACGACGATCATGTCGAACATCAGCGACGCGCTGGTGCCCGGCGAGCCGATCACGCTCGGCGCACCCACCCGCGGCGTCTCCGAGGTCGTGCTGGATTCGCGGCTGCGCCCGGTGCCGCTCGGTGTGGTCGGTGAGCTGTACGTGTCGGGACGCGCCCTGGCGTCCGGGTATCACCGTCGGCCCGGTCTGACGGCGTCCCGTTTCGTGGCCGCCCCCTGGGGTCCCCCGGGCGAGCGGATGTACCGCACGGGAGACGTGGTGCGGTGGCGCCGGGACGGCACCCTCGAGTACGTCGGGCGCAGCGACTTCCAGGTGAAGATCCGCGGGTTCCGCATCGAACCCGGCGAGATCGACGCCGTACTCACCGATCATCCGGACGTCGGGTTCGCCGTCACCATCGGCCGTGCAGGGCCCGCCGGGGAACCGCTGCTCGTCTCGTATGTCCGGCCGATCGGCGGCGCGGACGTCGACACCGCGGAACTCACCCGTCTCGTCGGGGAGCGTCTGCCCGCCCACATGGTGCCCGCCGCGATCGTCGTCCTCGAACAGATTCCGCTGACGCCGGTGGGCAAGCTGGATCGCACCGCACTGCCCGCACCCGAGTTCCTGTCGGGCGCCGCCTTCCGGTTGCCGGCGAACGACCTCGAGGCGGCGATCGTGGACGTCTTCGCCGAGGTGCTCGGGCTCGACCGGGTGGGGGCCGAGGACAACTTCTTCGAGAGAAGCGGCAACTCCCTGCTCGCGACGAAGGTGATCGCCGCCCTGCAGGAGAGGCTCGGTCGGAAGATCCCGCTGCAATGGATGTTCCTCGATCCCACCCCGGCCGGCCTCGCTCGCAGGATCGCAGTGCCGTCGGCAGAGAGCGGGGTGACGGAGGCGCTGGGGGTGGTCATCCCGCTGCGAACCGAGGGCACCGGACGACCGCTGTTCTGCGTCCACCCGGGAATCGGGCTCTCCTGGGGATATGCGGGCCTCGTCCGGTATCTGCCCGCCGACCGCCGCGCGTACGGACTGCAGTTGCCCACGATCAGCGGAGACGGCGACTACCGGTCGATCGAACAACTCGCGCACCGGTACGTCGAGGAGATGAAGGCCATCCAGCCGGAGGGACCGTACGACCTGCTCGGCTGGTCGCTGGGCGGGGTCATCGCCCACGCGATGGCCGTCGAACTCCAGCATGCAGGCGACGACGTCGCCTCCCTCACCGTCATGGACAGCTATCCCGACAACGGCGAGGATCCGCTGTTCGGGAAGCTCGACATGCGGGATCTGCTCCGCGGCCTGGGGCTCGTCGTCGCCAACGACGGCGACCTCACGTACGAACGCGCGGCGCAACTGCTGAACGAATCGTGGGGCAGTGACTCCGGACTGCGCGGAGAACACCTCGAGCGCATCAACGCCGGATACGAGAATTCGCGAAACCTCGTCCACCGGTTCGAGCCGCAGGTCTACGACGGCGAACTGCTGATCTTCCCCGCGACCGGCGACGACGACGGCACCACGCGCGCCCGGTCGGCGGACGAGTGGCGGCCGCTCGTGACCGGTCGAATCGTGGAGCACCGGGTGGACTGCGGGCACAACGACATGATCGAGCCGCAGTCCCTCGCCGTCATCGGGCCGGTGCTGTCTAGGTATCTCGAGGCCGGTCGCACCCGGCGCCGCGACGACCGAATCCGCTGAACGGGGCCGTGCCGCTGTGCAACGATGGGGTCTGTGCGCCCTGTGGACGGCGAACGAATTTTCTGGGGGACGGCGAAAAGTTACCGCCTCCCGCATTCGCGAGCCAGGATACGGACGCGGTCACGCCGTGAGTGGTCGGGGATACCTTATGGGGAGGAACCGCCGTGAAGCCCGTCGACGCGCGGAAGCCGGCCACACACGATTCGGAAGGGGAGCCGTTCCCGCTGTCTGCGGCGCAGCGTGCCACCTGGTTCGCGCAGCAACTCGACCCCGCGGTGCCGATCTCGGTAGCGCACTACGTGGAACTGCACGGCGACCTCGACATCGACCTGCTGCGCCGGGAGACCATCGCGGTGGCCCGCGAGTTCCAGTCGCCGTTCCTCAAGGTCGTCGAGGTCGACGGCCGACCGATGCAGTACGTGGACCACGCCACCGACACGTCCATCGCCTTCATCGACTTTCGCGGTGAGGACGACCCGGTCGCTGCCGCGCACGAATGGATGGACCGGGACTACCAGGCCCCCCTCGATCTCGACGCGGATCGACTGTTCGAGACCTCGATTCTCTGCGTCGGAGAGTCGCATTACCTGTGGTACAGCCGCATTCACCACGTTGCGCTCGACGGATACGGCGCCATGACGGTGATCAACCGCATCGCGCACCGGTACTCGGCCGTGGTGGCCGGGCGCGAACCGGATCCGAGTCGCGCCGCGACCCTGCACGAGCTGTACGACGTCGACGCCCGCTACCGGTCGTCGGATCGCTTCGTGGCCGACCGGGAGTACTGGGCGAAGCGAGTCGAGGCCGTCGACGGATCGACCCTGGCCGACACGCCCGCCCCCGCACTCGCCAGGAGCAAGGTCGAGAGTGCCCTGCTGTCCGAGGCCGCCGTGTCCGGTATCCACGGCGCCGACAGTCGGGCAAACGCCACCGCGGCAGTCACGATCATCGCCGCCTTCGCCTGCTACCTGTCGCGGACCACGGCGAAAACTGATGTCCTCGTGAATGTTCCGATGTCCGGCCGGACCACCTCGGTGCTGCGCAACTCCGGCGGCATGATGGTCAGCGTCGCACCGCTGCCGATCACGGTCGACGAGGACGAGACGGTCGCGGACCTCGTGTCGCGGGTCAGACGTGAGCTGATGGGCGCGTTGCGGCATCAGCGGTGCAGTGTCGAGGACATCCGCCGCGACGTGGGCGCGGGCAGCGGCGCCGATCTCCACGGACCGATGGTCAACGTCATGCTGTTCCACCAGAACGTGCAGCTGGGCCCACTGGTCGGCGAATACCACATCGTCACGTCGGGTCCGGTGGAAGACCTCCTGGTCAACGTGTACCCGAGCGGGACGCCGGCCGAGATCTACGTCGATTTCCGGGCCAACCCGAACCGGTACGAGGACGCGGCGCTGCGCCTGCACCACCGGCACTTCGTCGAACTGCTGGAAGAGTTCATCTCGGCCGACCCGCAGGCCCGGGTCGCGACGATTCACGAGGTCACGGCCCGCGACGGCGAGCGACGACGCCTCGAGGCGCATCAACTCGCGTACTGGACGGATCAGCTGTCGGGGATGCCCGAAGTGCTGAATTTGCCGTCCGATCGGCCCCGGCCCGTCGAGCAATCCGGGCGGGAAGACCGCGTCGAAATTCAGATCGGCGCGGAAGCGCATGCCGCGGTGCTGGCCCTCGCGCACGAACACGACACCACCGCGTTCTCGGTTCTGCACGCAGCGTTCACCGTGCTGCTGAGCCGGCTGTCGGGGGCCTCGGACGTGATGATCGGAACCACGACCACGGCGGACCACGGCCGGAACCTCGTGGCGCTCCGTACCCGCGTCGAACCGGACACGCACTTCACGCATCTCCTCGGCCACGTCCGCGACATCGACCGGGAGGCGTTCGAGCACCGCGACGTCCCATTCGAACGGGTGGTCCGGACGCTCGCCCTCGGCGATTCGCCCGCGTACTCGCCGATCGTCCAGGTCCTTCTCGAGTGCCGTGACGAGGCGGAGACGTCCGGGATCGGCCGACTCGACCTCCGGGTGACCGCGACCGAGAACTCCGACGCCGACGGCATCCCGTCCGGCATCACGGCGACTCTCGGGTTCGCCACCGATCTGTTCGACCCCGACACGGTACGTCGCCTCGGCGAACGGTTCCGCCGAATCCTGGAGACGACCGCCGACGACCCCGGGCTCGTCGTCGGCGACCTCGACATCCTGTCCGATACCGAACGGGCCACACTCGTTCCGGTCTCCGGCAGTCCGGGGCGACCGGGCCGCACCTTGCCCGAATTGTTCTCCGCGGCAGCACGAACCAACCCCGACGGTATCGCGCTCTCGTATCGCGGTACCGAGGTGACGTACCGCGAAGTGGACGAGCGCTCGAACCAGTTGGCGCGCGTCCTCGCCGGACGCGGCATCGGGCCGGAAAACTTCGTCGCACTGGGCACGACTCGCTCGATCGAGTCGGTTCTGTCGATGCTGGCGGTGGCGAAGTCGGGTGCGGCCTACGTGCCGGTGGACCCGAACTACCCGGCCGAACGTATCGAGCACATGCTCGGCGATTCGGGTGCCGCCCTGGGCATCACGGTGTCCGCCGTCCGTTCCCTGCTTCCGGACGCGATTCCGTGGCTCGTACTCGACGACGACGAATTCCGGACCCACTGTGCGGCGCACCCGGTATCCGTCGTGACCGATGCCGAGCGGGCGCGGCCTCTCCGCGTGGAGAACCCGTCCTACGTGATCTACACATCCGGTTCCACGGGCAGGCCCAAAGGCGTCGTGGTCACACACGGTGGCCTGGACAACTTCGCGGCCGAGCAGCGCTCACGATTCGGGGCGACGGAGACATCCCGGATTCTGCACTTCTCCACACCGAGTTTCGACGCGTCCGTCTCCGAGTACCTGCACGTGTTCGCCGCCGCGGCAACCATGGTGATCGTGCCGCCCACGGTTTACGGCGGCGCCGAGTTGTCCCGCTTCCTGAAGTCGGAGCGGGTCACTCACGGATTCGTCACCACTGCCGCGCTCGGAACGGTCGAACCGGACGGACTCGCCGACCTCGGCGACGTGGTGTTCGGCGGCGAGGCGTGCCCGCCGGAACTCGTCGAGCGGTGGGCGCCCGGTCGCAGATTGAGCAACGCGTACGGGCCCAGCGAGGCCACCGTGATGTCCAACATCAGTGCACCGATGTCACCGACCGGCACCATCACGGTGGGCGGTCCGCTCCGCGGGTTCCACGAGGTCGTCCTCGACGCGCGGTTGCAACCGGTGCCGCCCGGCGTCGCCGGGGAGCTGTACGTCGCGGGTGACGGCCTCGCCCGCGGGTATCACGGCAAATCAGCGCTGACGGCCGAACGGTTCGTGGCCAACCCCTTCGGCGGCCCCGGCGAGCGGATGTATCGAACCGGGGACGTGGTGCGGTGGCGCACCGACCTTTCACTGGAGTACCTGGGCCGCATCGATTTCCAGGTGAAGATACGCGGATTCCGCATCGAGCCCGGTGAGATCGACACCGTCCTCCACGCCCATCCGCGCGTGCGGACCGCGATGACGATGCCGCGAACGGCACCGTCCGGCGACACGGTGCTCGTGTCGTACGTGCTGCCTGCGGCCGGGCACCAGCTCGCGACTCGCGAGTTGATCGACTATGCCGCAGAGCAATTGCCGACGTACATGGTGCCGGCGGCGATCGTGGTACTGGACGAGATCCCGATGACACCGGTGGGGAAGCTCGATCGTGCGGCACTGCCGGCGCCGGAATTCCTCTCCACGGCCACCGAGTTCCGTGCACCTGCCACTCCGGTGGAGCGGGCGGTCGCGCGAGTGTTCGCCGACGTGCTGGGTGTCGAACGAATCGGGCTCGACGACAGCTTCTTCGACCTCGGCGGAAATTCACTGGTCGCGACGAAAGTGGTGGCGCGGGTCAACGCCGCACTCGGCATCGACCTCGTGGTGCGGACCCTGTTCGAGGCACCGACGGTGGAGGCACTGGCAGACCGGATCGAGGGTACTCACGCGAGGCGCCCCGACCGCCCGGACCTGGTGGCGCAGACACGTCCCGACCGGATCCCGCTTTCGCTCGCCCAGCAACGTATGTGGTTCGTCAATCAGTACGACACCTCGTCGCCGGCCTACAACATTCCGATGGCGCTCCGACTGTCCGGAACGCTCGACGTGGAGGCGCTCCGGGCCACGGTTGCGGACGTCCTCGAACGACACGAATCGCTGCGCACGGTGTATCCGGCGTCGGTGGACGGACCGCAACAAGTGATCCTGCCACCGGGGGAGGTGATTCCGGATCTGGAGCCGACGGTCTGCGAAGACGAGGACGCGGTGCGCGCGCGGATCGCCGAATTGACCGCTCGGGGCTTCGACGTGAGCACCGAGGTGCCCGTACGTGGTGCCCTGTTCCGGACCGGCCACGACGAGAACGTCCTCATACTGGTGGTGCACCACATTTCGGCGGACGGAGCGTCGCTGGCCCCGCTCGCGCACGACCTGATGGTGGCCTACTCGGTGCGGATACAGCAGCAGGCGCCGGACTGGCGGCCACTCCCGGTGCAGTACGCCGACTACAGCCTGTGGCAGCGGGCGGCCCTCGGCAGTGACGAGAACCCCGACAGCATGATGTCGGCGCAGTTGGAATACTGGAAGCAGACGCTGTCCGGCCTCCCCGACGCGATAGATCTTCCCCTCGATCGACCGAGACCCGCGGACAGAGCATTACGGGGTGGGATCGTCCGGTTCCCGGTGTCGGCGGAACAGCATCGGGCGCTTCTGCTCATTGCGCGGCAGCACAACTCCACGATGTTCATGGTGATGCACGCGGTGCTGGCGGTATTGGCGGCGCGGCTGAGTGGTTCCGGAGACATCGCGATCGGGACGCCGATCGCCGGGCGCGGCGAGGAAGCACTCGACGACGTGGTGGGGATGCTCGTCAACACTCTGGTCCTGCGGACGACCGTCGAGCCCGCAGCAACGTTCGCCGAGGTGCTGTCGCGGGCGCGGGAGGCGGATCTGGCAGCGTTCGGTCATGCCGAGGTGCCGTTCGAGAGCGTGGTGGACACGGTCGCACCGACCCGCTCGACAGCGTACTCACCGCTGTTCCAGGTTCTTCTGGAGTTTCAGAACACCGCCCCGGCGCACCTCGACCTGCCGGGACTGACGGTGGAGATCCTCGATGTCGATTCCGGTGTGTCCAAATTCGATCTGCAGTTGACGCTCGCGGAACGCTACGACGCGTCCGGGACGCCGGCAGGCGTCGACGCGTCGTTCACGTTCGCGTCGGACGTGTTCGATCCGGACACGGTCACGGGATTCGGGGAACGGTTCCTCCGGATTCTGGCGGGTCTGGTTGCGGATCCGGACACCGCGGTCGGTGATGTGGAGGTTCTGGGGCCGGGTGAGCGGGCGTTGGTGGTGGGTTCGTGGAATGCGACGGGTCACCCGGTGCCGCACACCACCCTCGTCGACCTGCTCGACGCGCAGGTGGGGCGGACTCCTGGTGCTGCGGCGGTGGTGTGTGGGGATGTGGTGTTGTCGTATGGGGAGTTCGATGCGCGGGTGAATCGGCTGGCGCGGTTCTTGGTCGCGGCGGGGGTGGGTCCGGAGTCGTCGGTGGGTGTGGCCGTGCGTCGTTCGGTGGAGATGCTGGTGGGGATTTACGCGGTGGTGAAGGCGGGTGGGGCGTATGTGCCGATAGATCCGGGTCAGCCTGCCGAGCGGGTGGGGTATGTGGTGGGGATTGCGGATCCGGTGCTGGTGTTGACGTCGTCGGCGGATCGGGTGGTGGTGCCTGCGGGTGTGCGGGTGGTGGAGTTGGACACCCTGGATGTGTCGGGGTTTTCGGCGGGTCCGGTGGGGGACGGCGATCGATCGGGTCCGGTGCGGCCGGAGAATCCGGCGTATGTGATCTTCACGTCGGGGTCGACGGGTCGGCCTAAGGGTGTGGCGGTTCCGCACGAGGGTGTCGTGAATCGGTTGTTGTGGATGCAGGATCGGTATGGGTTGGCGTCGGATGATGTGGTGTTGCAGAAGACGCCGGTGACGTTCGATGTGTCGGTGTGGGAGTTGTTCTGGCCGTTGATCGTCGGTGCGCGGTTGGTGATCGCGGAGCCGGACGGGCACCGCGACCCGGCGTACCTCGAACGGGTGATCCGCGAGGAGTCGGTCACCACTGTGCATTTCGTGCCGTCGATGCTCGAGGTGTTTCTGGCGGGGGCGAACGTGGAGGGGTGCGGTGCGCTGCACCGGGTGTTCACCAGCGGTGAGGCCTTGCCGTCGGCAACTGCGGCACGTCTGCGCGGGGTGAGCGGGGCGGAGCTGCACAACTTGTACGGTCCGACCGAGGCTGCGGTCGACGTGACGTTCCACGAGGTCTCCGGGTCGGATCGGACTGTGGTCCCGATCGGGGCGCCGGTGTGGAATACGCAGACCTATGTGCTGGACGGGCGGTTGCGGGTGGTGCCGGTGGGGGTGGCGGGGGAGTTGTATCTCGGGGGCGTGCAGTTGGCGCGGGGGTATCAGGGGCGAGCAGACCTGACGGCGGATCGTTTTGTGGCGAATCCGTTCGGTACGGGGCGGTTGTATCGGACGGGGGATCGGGTCCGGTGGTTGCCGTCCGGTGAGTTGGAGTATTTGGGGCGTACGGATTTTCAGGTGAAGTTGCGGGGTCAGCGGGTCGAGTTGGGGGAGATCGAGGCGGTGTTGTTGCGCCGGGAGGATGTGGCGCAGGCGGTGGTGGTGCTGCGCGGGGATGGGTCGTCGGGGGAGTATCTGGCGGGGTATGTGGTGCCGGTGGCCGGGGCGGTGGTGGACGAGCGGGTGGTGCGGGAGTCGGCTGCGGTGGCGTTGCCGGGGTTCATGGTGCCGTCGGTGGTGGTGGTGCTGGCGGAGTTGCCGGTGACGGTGAACGGCAAACTCGACCGCAAGGCCCTGCCCGAACCCGACTTCGGCACGCGCACGATCGGATATCGCGCCCCCACCACACCCGCGGAGGAAGCGATCGCCACGGCCTTCGCGGCCGTCCTCGGGGTCGATCGCGTCGGGGCCGACGACAGCTTCTTCGACCTCGGGGGAGACTCGCTCAGTGCCACCCGCGCGGTCGGACGCATCAACAGCGCACTGGACACGGCTCTGGGTGTCGCCGCGCTGTTCGACGCACCCGTGGTGTCCGATCTGGCCGTCCGGATCGACTCGGACGTGAGGACGAGTTCCGCCTCCCCGGCACTCACCGCGACGGCGCGGCCCGAACGGATTCCCCTTTCCCTCGCGCAGCAGCGCATGTGGTTCGTCAACCAATTCGACACCTCCTCACCGGCCTACAACATCCCGGTCGCCTTGGACTTGGACGGCGCGGTGGACCTGACTGCGCTACAAGCGGCACTCGGCGACGTCATGGAACGGCACGAGTCGCTGCGGACCGTGTTTCCCGGTTCCGCCGACGGACCCCGGCAGGTGATCGTCGATTCCGCGCTCGCGACCCCCGAACTCGATCCGGTCCCGGTTGCCGAAGGGGCCCTTCGCGACTCGCTCACCGCATTCTTCGGCGTGGGATTCGATGTCACCGAGGACCTTCCGATCCGGGTGCGACTGTGGGAACTCGCTCCCGAGCGGCACGTTCTCGCCCTCGTCGCGCACCACATCGCGGCCGACGGCTTCTCCATGGCACCCCTGGCGCGGGACGTGATGCTCGCCTACACCGCCCGCGCACAGCAGCAGGCACCCGGCTGGGCGCCGCTGCCCGTGCAGTACGCCGACTACAGCCTGTGGCAGCGAGCGGCTCTGGGCACCGAAGAGCAGCCCGATTCGATGATGTCCGGGCAGCTCGGCTACTGGGCGCGGACGTTGTCGGGCATCCCGGACGTGCTGCCACTGCCCCTGGATCGGCCACGACCCCTCCAGCGGTCGTTCCTCGGGGACGTCGTCCCGTTCGACATCCCGCCCTCCGTTCACAAAGCTCTGACCGAGCTTGCACGCCAGTACAATTCGACTCTGTTCATGGTGGTGCACGCCGCGCTGGCCGTGCTGCTCGAGAGAGTATCGGGATCGGACGACGTGGTGGTGGGAACCCCGATCGCGGGCCGGGGCCACGCGGCACTCGACGACGTCGTGGGAATGTTCGTCAACACGCTGGTGCTTCGCACAGCGGTGGCACCAGGGTCGTCGTTCGCCGACGTGCTCACCGACGTGCGGTCGGTCGACCTCGGCGCGTTCGAGCACGCAGACCTCCCCTTCGAGCGTCTGGTGGACCAACTCGCACCCGAGCGGTCCACCGCGCACTCACCCCTGTTCCAGGTGTTGCTCGAATTCCAGAACGCCACCCGCACCCACCTGGAACTGCCCGGGTTGACCGCCCGGTCGCTCGACGTCGATCTGGACGTCGCGAAGTTCGATCTGCAGCTGAGCCTGGTGGAGCGGGTCGACGAGCAGGGGGTTCCGGCCGGGATCGGCGCCGGCCTCCGCTACGCGACCGACGTGTTCGATCGTGCGTCGGTAAAGAGTTTCGCGGAGCGCTTCGTGCGCGTGATCGAGGCCGTGACCACCGACCCGGCCACACCCGTCGGGGACATCGACATCCTGCACGCGCCCGAACGCGAACTCGTGCTCACCGCCGCGCATCGGCCGGGGACCGACGTCCCGCCGCTGTCGCTCGTGGACGCGTTCGATCGCATGGTGGCATCCGCGGGCGACGCCGTCGCGGTGCGCTGCGACGGCGCGTCGATGACCTACCGCGCACTCGACGACCGGGCCAACCGGCTCGCGCGACTTCTCGTGGCGCAGGGGGTAGGTGCGGAAACGCTGGTGGTGGTGGGGATGACGCGGTCGATCGACCTCGTCGTGGCGCTGCTCGCAGTGGTGAAGACGGGCGCCGGGTACCTTCCGGTGGATGTGGCCTCTCCTGCCGAGCGGTTGGCTTTCGTGCTCGGCGACGCCCGGCCGGAGTGTGTGCTCACCACGACCGCGGACGCGGGGACCTTCCGCGGCGCCGGGGTCCCGGTGGTGGTGCTGGACGACCCCGAGACCGTGACTGCGCTGCAGCAGTTCTCGTCGCTGCCGGTGACCGACGACGACCGTCGTACTCCACTGCACCTGGATTCGGTGGCATACGTGATCTACACGTCGGGTTCCACCGGGCAGCCGAAGGGCGTGCAGGTCTCGCACCGCAACGTGATCACGTTGCTGGCGAACACCCAGACGCTGTTCGGATTCGGACCGGCCGACGTGTGGACCATGTTCCATTCCGCCGCGTTCGACTTCTCGGTGTGGGAAATGTGGGGAGCGCTCGCACACGGTGGCCGGCTGGTGCTGGTGGACTATTTCACGGCGCGCTCACCCGAGAGGTTCCTCGAACTCCTGCGCGGTGAAACCGTCACGGTCGTGAATCAGACCCCCACCGCCTTCTACCAATTGGCGGAGGCCGATCGCCTCGCCGGTGGTCCCGGCCTGTCGCTGCGATACGTGATCTTCGGCGGGGAGGCCCTCGAATTCGGCCAGTTGCGGCGCTGGTACGCACGCCGCGGCGACGCCGCACCGGTCCTGGTCAACATGTACGGCATCACGGAAACGACCGTGCACGTCAGCCACCTGCCGATCCACCGGGACCTCGTCGAGGAGGAGTCCGCATCGGTGATCGGCCGGGGACTGCCCGGACTGCGCGTGTACGTGCTCGACGGACGACTCCATCCGGTGCCGCCGGGCGTGGTCGGCGAGATGTACGTCTCGGGTGCGCAGGTTTCGCGCGGCTACCTGGGCCGGGCCGCCCTCACGTCCGGCCGATTCGTCGCCGACCCCTTCACTCCCGGGGCCCGCATGTACCGGTCCGGCGACCTGGGCAGGTGGAACGGGCACGGACAGCTGGAGTACCTCGGCCGCAACGACCTCCAGGTGCAGGTGAAGGGCTACCGGATCGAACTCGGGGAGGTGGAAGCGGCGCTGCTCGCGTGCGAGGGGGTGGCGCAGTCGGTCGTGACTGCACGCGGGGACCGGTTGGTGGGGTACGTGGTGCCGGAGACCGGCGCCGCGATCGACCCGGCCGCGATCATCGATGCGGCCGCGGTGCGATTGGCGTCGCACATGGTGCCGGCCGCGGTGGTGGTTCTCGACGAGCTGCCGCGGACGGTGAACGGCAAACTCGATCGGAAAGCCCTGCCCGAACCGGACTTCGGACAGCGGGTGACGGCGGGCCGCGGCCCGGTCACCGAGACCGAACGGATCCTCGCCGACCTGTTCGCGGAGGTCCTCGGCCTCGACTCGGTGGGGGTCGACGATTCGTTCTTCACCCTCGGCGGGGATTCGATCATGTCCATCCAACTGGTCACCCGCGCCAAGGGCGCCGGGATACTGATCTCACCGCGCGAGGTGTTCGAGCGCAAAACCGTTGCCGGGCTGGCCGCGGCTGCCGGGACGGAAGACGGGACGGTGGTTCTCGACGAGCTGCCGGGAGGCGGGATCGGCGAGATTCCGCTGACCCCGATCGTGCGGTGGATGCTCGCCCGGGGCGGGGATTTCCGCCGCTACTCGCAGTCCGCACTGTTCACGCTGCCCGCCACGGTGGACGAACGCACCCTGACGGAAGCTCTGCAGGCCGTGCTGGATCGGCACGAGCTGTTGCGGGCCCGGCTGTACCGCACGTCCCGCACCGAAGAGGGCTGGTCGATGGAGGTGCAGGCCGAAGGATCGGTGCGGGCGACGACCGTTCTCCGCCGGGGGCGGATGGACGATGTCGGCGCCGAACTGGACAGCGCCCTCCACCGGCTCGACCCGGAATCGGGCGTGATGATGCAGGCGGTCTGGCTGGACCGGGCCGAACATCCGGCTCGCGTGCTGATCGTCGTCCATCATCTGGTGACGGACGGTGTGTCCTGGCGGATCCTGATCCCCGACCTCGCGGCGGCGTGCGCGCAACTGCAGTCCGGCGCGGCACCGGCGCTGGAGCCACCGGGGACGTCGATGCGCCGGTGGGCGCACGCACTCGCCGACGCCGCGCGTGAACCCCCGCGCACCGCCGAGGTCGAACTCTGGCAGGGAATGCTGAACGCGCCCGACCCGCTGCTGGGATCGCGCCGGGTGACCCCGTCGGACACCGCCGCGACGGCCGCGGACATCGCGGTACGGGTTCCGGCCCCGCTGACCGAGACGCTCCTGACGACCGTGCCGCGGGCCTTCCACGGCAGCGTGGGAGATGCGCTGCTGACGGCGCTGACCATGGCGCTGACGAGCTGGCGGCGACGACGCGGGATCGAACTGTCCGGCGCGCTGGTCAGTCTCGAGGGACACGGTCGCGAGGAGCAGTTGGCGCCTGGCGCTGATCTCGCACGCACGATCGGCTGGTTCACGACGATCTTCCCGGTGCGACTCGATCTGAGCGGGGTGGACCTCGACGACGCGTTCGCCGCGGGCCCGTCCGCGGGGGCCGCGGTGAAGACCGTGAAGGAGCAACTCCTCGCCGTTCCCGACCACGGCATCGGTTTCGGGGTTCTCCGGTATCTGAACGACGAGACGGCGCAGGTTCTTTCGCCGCTGCCGATGCCTCAGGTCAGTTTCAACTATCTCGGCAGGATGGGCCCGACCGCCACGGCGACCGCGGAGGGGTGGGTGCCGGTCGACGAACCCGGACTGCGCGAGAAGTCGGCGGTGCCCGTCGCGGCCGTCGTCGACGTCAACGCGATGACCGTCGACTCGGGCGACGGCCCCCAGCTGAACTCCACGTGGACGTACCCGCCGGGCGTCCTCACCCGCGAGGAGGTCGAGGAACTCGCGCAGCTGTGGGTGCAGGCACTCGCTGCTCTCGGCGCGCATGCGGAGTCGGGCGGCGGCGGGTTCACACCGTCGGATCTCGATCTCGTCGAACTGCGGCAGGATGCGATCGAGGACCTCGAACACGTGTGTCCGGACCTGACGGACGTGTGGCCGCTGTCGCCCCTGCAGTCCGGCATGCTGTTCCACTCCGAACTCGCCGACGACTCCCTCGATGTCTACCTGGTGCAGGTGAGCCTCGAACTGGAGGGCACCGTGGATCCGCGTCGACTGCGCCGCGCGGCCGATGCGCTGCTGGACCGGCACGCCAATCTGCGGGCCGGCTTCCTGCACGACGCCGAGGGCAACGCCGTCCACGTGATCCGGCGACGGGTGGAGGCGCCCTGGCGCGACGTCCAACTCACGGCTCTGGACGAGGACGCCGCGGCGGCCGAGGTCGCGCGACTGCTGGCCGAGGACCGGGTCCGCCCGTTCGACCTGACACGTGCCCCGCTGATCCGGTTCATGCTGATCGCGACCGCCCCGAACCGTTATCGGCTGGTGTCGACCAACCACCACATCCTCCTCGACGGCTGGTCGATGCCGTTGCTGGTCCGGGAGTTGCTGACGCTCTACGCCACCGACGGGGACCCGTCGCCGCTGCCCCGCGTCCGCGGGTACCGCGACTATCTGGCGTGGATGAGCCGCCGAGATCACGGCGCCTCCCGGGAGGTGTGGGGGCGGGCCCTCGCCGGGGTGGACGGACCGACGTTGCTGGCCCGCTCGGATCCGGGACGACGGCTGTCCACGATGTCCGACGAGTTCGTCTTCGACCTGGACGAGGACCACACCACCCGCCTGCGTGACGTCGCGCGGTCGCGTGGCCTGACGGTCAATACGCTCGTTCAGGTCGCGTGGGGGATTGTGCTGGGTACGTTGACCGCCCGCGACGACGTGCTGTTCGGTGCCACCGTCTCGGGGCGGCCTCCCGAACTGGCCGGCATCGAGACGATGGTCGGACTGTTCATCAACACCTTGCCCGTCCGGGTCAGGCTGCGCCCCGACGACACGGTGGGTGCCCTGCTGGAGCGCGTGCAGGCCGAGCAGGCGGCGTTGCTGGATCACCACTACCTCGGGTTGGCCGAGATTCAGAGTGCCGCCGGGCCGGAGGTCGGATTCGACACGCTGACGGTGTTCGAGTCGTACCCCGTCGATCGCGCCGGGCTCTCCACCGAGACCGACATCGCCGGAATGCGCGTCACCGGAGTGGATGCGCGCGATGCGGCCCATTATCCGCTGAGTCTCGTGGCATCCGTCGACTCTCGTCTTCGCCTGAAATTCGAGTACCTGCCGGACATCTTCGACGCGGACACCATCGACGACATCGCCGGGCGCGTGCTGCGGGTGCTCGACGCCTGCACTCGTCCCGACCGGCCGCTGGCCGCGCTGTCGCTGCTGACCGACCGGGAGCGCGCCGACCTGGTGCCGGTCCGCGGCCGTCCGGGTGGGTCGATACGCACGCTGCCCCAGATTCTCGCCGAGGGAGCCGCGCTCGATCCGGGCGCGATCGCACTGTCCTCCGAGGACGGCGACGTGAGCTACGGCGACCTGGACGAGCGGTCGAATCGCCTGTCGCGCGCACTCATCGCCCGTGGTGCGGGCCCGGAGACGTTCGTGGCCATCGGAATACCGCGGTCCCTCGACTCGATACTGTCGGTGTGGGCGGTGGCGAAGACCGGTGCGGCGTTCGTGCCGATCGACCCGAACTACCCCGACGAGCGCATCACCCACATGCTCGTCGATTCCGGAGTCACCCTCGGCGTGACCACGACCGCACACCGTGACCGGCTCCCGGGCGCCGCGCACTGGCTGGTGCTCGACGAACCCGCCTTCGCGATCGAGTGCGCCGAGCGCGCGGGGGCACCCGTGACCGATGCCGACCGGAGCGGTCCGGTCACGCTGGACACCGCCGCGTACGCCGTCTACACGTCGGGATCCACGGGTGTGCCCAAGGGCGTAGTGGTCACCCATCGCGGACTCGACAACTTCGCACTCGACCAGCTCGAACGTTTCGGGGCGACACCGCAGTCCCGGACTCTGCACTTCTCCACGCCGAGTTTCGACGGGTCGGTGTTCGAGTACCTGCAGGCCTTCGGTGCCGGCGCGACGATGGTGATCGCGGCGCCCACCGTGTTCGGCGGTGAGGAACTCGCGAGGCTGCTGGCCGACCGGCGCGTCACCCACGCGTTCATCACCACCGCTGCGCTGGCGTCACTCGATCCGGCCGGGCTGGTGCATCTCACGGACCTGGTGTTCGGCGGCGAGGCCTGCCCACCCGAACTCGTCGCCCGCTGGGCGCCGGGCCGTCGGCTGTACAACGCGTACGGACCGACCGAGACGACGATCATGTCCAACATCAGCGAGCCGATGGTTCCCGGAAACCCGATCACCATCGGCGGCCCGATCCGCGGGGTGACGGAACTGGTGCTCGACCCCCGGCTGCAACCGGTCCCCGTGGGAGTTCCCGGCGAGTTGTATCTCGCCGGCGCCGGCCTGGCCCGCGGCTACCACCGCCGACCGGCACTCACCGCCGAACGGTTCGTCGCCCACCCCGTCCGCCCCGGCGAGAGGATGTACCGCACCGGCGACATCGTGCGGTGGACGGCAGACCGCAGCATCGAGTACGTGGGCCGCACCGACTTCCAGGTGAAGGTGCGCGGCTTCCGCATCGAACTCGGCGAGATCGACTCCACCCTCATGTCGGAGCCGGACGTCGGATTCGCCGCCACTCTCGCGCACCGCGGACCCGCGGGAGACACCCTGCTGGTGTCGTACGTCGTTCCGGCGTCGGGGCGCTCCCTCGACCCGGTCGTACTCACCCGGCACTTGGCGGACCGCCTGCCGTCCCACATGGTGCCCACCTCCATCACGGTGCTGGAGCGCATCCCGCTGACCGCCGTCGGCAAGCTGGACCGCGCGGCACTGCCCGAACCCGACCTGCTCTCCGGGACAGGGCACGACCGGGTGCCGGTCGGTCCGATCGAGGACGCGGTGGCCGTCGTCTTCGCAGAGGTACTCGGACTGGCGCGCGTCGGCGCCGACGCCGGTTTCTTCGACATCGGCGGCAACTCCCTGAGCGCTACCCGGGTGATGGCACGGCTGCGCGCGCTGCTCGGCACCGACTGTGGGGTGCGGGATCTGTTCGAGGCGCCCACGGTCGCCGCGCTGGCGGCACGGATCGAGCACGCCGGCGCCGGGCCGTCCGGACATCCGGTGCTCGCGGCCCGCAGCCGGCCCGACGACATTCCGCTGTCGTACGCGCAGCAGCGGATGTGGTT
This sequence comes from Rhodococcus jostii RHA1, assembly GCF_000014565.1. Taxonomy (NCBI): domain Bacteria; kingdom Bacillati; phylum Actinomycetota; class Actinomycetes; order Mycobacteriales; family Nocardiaceae; genus Rhodococcus; species Rhodococcus jostii. The sequence goes on from NC_008268.1 coordinate 5,436,533, forward strand.
CGTCAACCAGCTCGACACCACCTCGGCTGCCTACAACATCCCGATCGTGGTGTCACTGAGCGGGGCCCTCGATGTGGGAGCGCTGAACTCGGCACTCACCGACGTCGTCGCCCGGCACGAGTCGCTGCGCACGATGTTCCCGGTCCGCGGGGACTGGCCGGTTCAGCAGATCCTGCCCGCCGAGGGTGCCGTGCCCACTCTGACCCCCGTCCCCGTCGCGGACGAGCACGGCCTGCGAGAGGAGCTGACCCGGCTGGTCTCGGCGGGTTTCGACGTCACCGTGCGGATCCCGCTGCGGGCCGGACTGTATTCACTGAGCGACACCGAGCACGTACTCGCCGTGGTGGTGCATCACATCTCGGCGGACGGGTTCTCGATGGTCCCGCTGGTGCGCGACGTGATGACCGCGTACGGCGCCCGCGTCGGCGGCGGCGCACCCGACTGGCCGCCCCTGCCGGTGCAGTACGCCGATTACGCCCTGTGGCAACGGGAGTCGCTGGGTTCGGACGACGACCCCCGATCGCTGATCTCGCGGCAACTCGACTACTGGACGACCACACTCGCAGGCGCCCCCGACCTCCTGGAACTCCCCACGGATCGGGATCGGCCGTCCCAGCAGTCCTTCCGCGGCGCGCGCATCCACTTCGCCGTCGACAGCGACCTGCACCGTCGCATCGGCGAACTGTCGCGACGTCTCGGCTCCACCGAATTCATGACCGTGCACGCCGCACTGGCGGTGTTGCTCAGCCGTCTCGGGGGAACCCCGGACGTCGCCGTCGGCGCCCCGATCGCCGGCCGGGGAGACCCCGCACTCGACGACCTGGTGGGCATGTTCGTGGGCACGCTCGCCCTGCGCACGCAGGTGGATGCGGCCGAGTCGTTCACCGCCCTGGCCGCGCACTGTCGCGACGTCGATCTCGAAGCCTTCGCCCATGCCGACGTTCCGTTCGAGCGGGTGGTGGACGCGGTGGGCCCGACCCGATCGACGGCGTATGCGCCGCTCGTCCAGGTCTCGCTGGAATTCCAGAACAACGAGCGACCGGTCCTGACACTGCCGGGGCTGGAAGTCCGCGGAATCGATCCCGGCCTCGCCGTGGTCAAGGTGGATCTCGAATTCCTCCTGGCGGAGGAGTTCGACGCGAACGGTGCGCCGGCCGGGATGAACGGCGCCGTCGACTTCGCCACCGATCTCTTCGACTCCGACACGGTCCGCGGCTTCGCCGACCGCTTCGTGCGCATCCTCGACGCCGTCACCGCGAATCCGGACCGGCCGATCGGCGACCTCCCCCTCCTCGACGAGGTGGAGTTGCGGGCGATGGTGCCTGCCCGCGGCGAGCCGCAGGTGCGCCCCGAGCTGTGGCCCGATCTGCTGACGGCCGCCGCAGCACTCGACCCGGACTCGGTGGCCCTGTCCTTCGAGGACCGGCGGGTCAGCTACCGCCAACTCGACGAGTGGTCCAACCGGGTGGCCCGGGTCCTCCGCGGACGCGGGGTGGGACCGGAGACGTTCGTGGCAGTCGGAATGCCCCGGTCGATCGAGTCGGTGGTCTCGATCTGGTCGATCACCAAGGCAGGCGCGGCGTTCGTGCCCGTCGACCCCACCTACCCGCGCGACCGCATCGACTACATGCTCATCGACTGCCGGGCTGCGCTCGGCCTCACCGTGAGAAGTCGCCGGAGCACCCTGCCCGACACCGTTCCGTGGCTGATCCTCGACGACGAGGACTTCGCCACGCAGGCGTCGGCCGTGTCGTCGGCACCGATCACCGACGCGGATCGGACGAATCCGTTGCACCTCGCTCACCCGGCCTATCTCATCTACACGTCGGGGTCGACCGGCAGGCCGAAGGGCGTGACCGTCACCCACCGGGGCATGGCCGATTTCACCGCGGAGACGCACCAACGGTTCCAGGTCACGCACGAGTCCCGGGTGTCGCAGCTGGCGTCCCCGAGTTTCGACGCCTCGGTGTTCGAGCTGATGATGGCGTTCAGTGCGTCGGCGCGCGTCGTGATCGTGCCGCCTGCCATCGTCGGGGGCAGCGAACTGGCGGATCTGTTCCGTCGCGAGCAGGTGACTCATGCGACCATCACGCCGACCGCACTGGCGGCCCTCGACAACGACGGACTCGATTCGCTCCGGGTCCTGGATCTGGTGGGCGAGGCGTGCCCGCCGGAGGTGGTGGCGAGGTGGGCTCCGGGTCGGAGCCTGCACAGCGGGTACGGGCCCACGGAGACCACGATCCAGGCGAGCGTCAGCGACCCGATGCGTCCCGGCGAGAGCGTGAACATCGGGGCACCCGCCCGGGGATTCGCTTTCCTGGTCCTCGACGAGCGGCTGCAGCCGGTCCCGGTCGGTGTGCCCGGCGAGTTGTACATCGCCGGACCGGGTATGGCACGCGGGTACCACAACCGGGCGGCGCTCACCTCGGAACGATTCGTGGCCTGCAACTTCGGGGAACCGGGGTGCCGGATGTACCGGACCGGTGACGTGGTGCGCTGGCGTGAGTCGGCGAGCGCACTCGAGTACATCGGGCGCAGCGACTTCCAGGTCAAGGTCCGTGGATTCCGTATCGAACTCGGGGAGATCGACGCCGTGCTCACCCGTCACCCGGCGGTTGCGTTCGCCGCGACCATCGGTCACATCGGCCCGTCCGGTGACACCGTGCTCGCGTCGTACGTGCGGGCTCAGGACGGGCAGGAGGTGCAGCCCGCGGGACTGCGCACCTACGCGTCCGAGCGACTGCCCGCCCACATGGTGCCGTCCGCGGTGGTCGTACTCGATCGGATTCCGATGACCCCGGTGGGCAAGCTCGACCGGAAGGCGTTGCCAGCCCCGGAGTTCGGTTCGACCGGTGCGGCGTTCCGGGCGCCGGCCACGGAAAACGAGCGCATCGTCGTGGACGCCTTCACGGAGGTTCTCGGGGTGGACCGGGTGGGTACCGCGGACAGCTTCTTCGATCTCGGTGGAAATTCGCTCCTCGCCACCAGGATCGTCGGCGCGCTGCAGGCTGCGCTGGACCGGAGGGTTCCGCTGCAGTGGATGTTCCTCGACCCGACACCGGCGGGGATCGCGCGCCGCCTCGACCTGCCGCATCGGAGCGCCGGCATGGAAGAGGCACTCGCCGTGGTGATTCCGTTGCGTGCGCAGGGAAGCGGGCGACCGTTGTTCTGCGTGCATCCGGGCATCGGCCTGTCCTGGGGGTACGCCGGGCTGGTGCGGTATCTCCCTCCCGACCGGCCGGCGTACGGACTGCAGCTGCCCACGATCAGCGATGACGGCGACTACCGGACGATCGAGCAACTGGCCCACCGCTACATCGAGGAGATGCAGGCCATCCAGCCCACGGGCCCGTACGACCTGCTCGGCTGGTCACTCGGCGGGGTCATCGCGCACGCCATGGCCGTCGAACTGCAGGCAGCCGGCGAAGAGGTCGCGACGCTTGCCGTCATGGACAGCTACCCCGTGGGCGGCGAGGACCCGCCGGCCGACCGGCTGGAGATCCGGGACCTCCTGCGCGGGTTGGGACTCCAGGCCGAGGGGGACGGTGAGATGACCTACGAGCACGCCGCGCGGTTGATCGACGAATCGTTCGGGACCGAGACCGGAGTGCGGGGGCACGACCTCGAACGCATCGCCGCCGGGTACGAGAGTTCGAGGTGGCTCGCCCACCACTTCGTGCCCCGGGTGTACGACGGCGACCTGCTCATCTTCCCCGCCACGCGCGACGGGAACGGCACGACCCGGGCCCGGTCGGCGGACGAGTGGCGGCCGCTCGTGACCGGTCGGATCGACGAGCAGCCCGTGGACTGCGGGCACAACGAGATGATCGAGCCGCAGTCCCTCGCCGTCATCGGGCCGGTCCTCTCGCGCACGCTCTCCGAACGGCCGTGACTCGGATCAGGCGATGCGGAACTCTGCGAGACCGCGAATCGGCCACTCGCCGTTGACGTCCGATGCGTCCCTGCCCTGCCGGACGAGGTAGTCGGCGAAGTCGCGTTGCCGTTCTGCGTGCCAGCCGGCCTGATGCGTCATGATGTCGAGGGCCCGCAGATTCGGGTACTCCTGCGCGAGCGTCCGGGCGAGGTGTGCGGCGGCGATCGCGTCGGCCTCGGCCTCGTGGGCGTCCTCGAGGGCGATGCCGTAGTGCTCGCACACCGCGCCCAGTGTGCGCCTGCCCTTCCGGTGCCGGTCCATCTCGCGGTCGATGACGTACGGGTCGACCACGATGCCGGTGACGAGTTCGGCCAGCCCGAGGCGCAGGCCCTCGGTGTGCATGACGGTCAGGTCGTAGGAGGCGTTGAACGCGACGACGGCATGGTCGCGGGTCCATGCGTCGTGCAGAGCCTCGCGGATCTCCCCGTACCCGGTGGCGTAGTCCTGCCCGTGGGCCCGGGCGTACTCCGTGGAGATTCCGTGCACGTCCGAGGCGCCCTGCGGGATGGGAACCTCCGGGTCGAGCAGCCACGTTCGCGACTCGAAGTGGTGAGCGTCGACGACGGCGATGCACGCGGAGACGATGCGGGCGTCGGTGGGGTCGGGCCCCGTCGTCTCCAGGTCGAACGCGCAGATCGGTCTGTCCGACCAGCTGGTCATGGGGGCCTCTCGGTGGTGATTCGTTGCCCGCCCAGTATCGGCCGCCTCTGGCGCCGGATCCGGGACCGACACGGCGGGGATCCCAGGTTGTCGTGGCCGGTCGCCGGGGGTATCGTGTCCTCCGGTCTGCAGTTCGCCGAGGTCGTGAACTGCCATTTCGAGAGAGCAAGGAGGTGTGGCGTCCGATGAGAAGCCAACCTCCGAGTACCAACTGAAACCGTTCCACCGGTAGGTGCGCGGTTTCACGGTCCGTGTTCCTCAGCGCTGTTCCGCGCTGCCCACTTTCCCTCGAAAGCCCCGTGTCATGCCTCAGCTGCGCCCGATCCGTTCCCTTCTCCCCAGCCGTTCCGCCGGTCTGTCCGACGCCGACGCCGGTCACGCGGTGACCCGCCGGCCCGTCGAACCGACGCCTGCCGAGGAAACGGTGGTCAACAGCGCCGTCTACCGCGACGGCCGGAAGACGGCCACCCCGGCCACCCTGTCCGAGGCCCTCGCGAGCCTGCCGGACGCGTCGTCGATGGCGTGGATCGGGATGTACCGGCCGAACGACGCCCAGTTGTATGCGGCAGCAAAGCAATTCGACCTGCACGAGTTGGCCGTCGAGGACGCGATCGTCGCCCACCAGCGGCCCAAGCTGGAGCGTTACGGCAAGACGCTGTTCGTGGTCCTGCGCGCCGCGCGCTACTGCGACGAGACCGAGCGCGTCGAATTCGGTGAGCTGCACGTCTTCTGCGGTCCGACGTTCGTGCTCACGGTCCGGCACAGCGAATCCCCCGACCTGTCGGCGGTCCGCCGGCGGATGGAGAGCAACCCGGACCTGCTCCGGCTCGGACCCGAAGCCGTCCTCTACGCGATCCTCGACGCCGTGGTCGACGGGTACGCGCCCGTCGTCGCCGGATTGCAGAACGACATCGACGAGATCGAGACCGAGGTGTTCAGCGGAGCGCCGGGTGTCTCGCGGCGCATCTACGAACTCACCCGCGAGGTCATCGAATTCCAGAGGGCCACAAGGCCGCTGCTCGGGATGCTGCGCGGGTTGTCGGCGGGATTCGAGAAGTACAACACCGACGAGGAACTGCAGCGGTACCTGCGCGACGTCACCGACCACGCGACGGTTGTCGTGGAGCGGGCCGACGGCCTCCGTCAGCTGCTCGGGAACATCCTCACCGTCAACGCCACCCTGGTGTCGCAGGAGCAGAACGAGGAGATGCGCAACCTGACCCAGGCCAGCTACGCGCAGAACGAGGAGATCAAGAAGGTGTCGGCTTGGGCGGCGATCCTGTTCGCGCCCACCCTGATCGGGACGGTCTACGGCATGAACTTCGACCACATGCCCGAACTGCACTGGGTCGGTGGGTATCCGTTCGCCCTGTCGCTGATGATGCTCACCTGTGCCGGGCTGTACACGATCTTCAAACGCCGCGGCTGGTTGTGAGCGAGGCCGGCTGCGGGCAGTGTCCGCAGCCGGCCGGCGCCTGCTGTCAGAGTTCGTCGACGCAGACGACGAACTTGCGCTCGGGGTATTCGTATCCGTTGGACGACGTGCTGCACGAGTCCACGGACGTGGCGCCCTGCACGATCTCCGTCACCTTCACACCGTCGACGGCCGTCGTGTCGCCGCAGTCGATGCGCGCGGGATCTTCGCCGCCGACGTCCATGCACCCGCCGATAACCCAGTCCACGTCGAGGCAGATCGCGCCCTGCTCGATGCCGCCGAGGGTTTCGTAGTAGTACGAGTCGGCGTCGCTGATGCACTGGCTGTTCTTCGCGGCCTTGGCGATCACCTTGTAGTTCGAATCGGCGCTGCCGCACACCGCCTTGTCGATCTCGGCGTCGGAGACGGTGCCGCCGAGCTTCACGCACTCACCGATCGCGACCTCGAAGTCGACGTCGCCGCCGGCGTCCTCGCCTTCCTGCCCGTCGATCACGGTGGTCGATTCGCTGGACGTGGTGGCCGCGGAGGCACCCGACTCCGGCACCGCGGTAGGCGTCGTGTCCGAACCGCACCCGGCCACCAGAACTGCCGTCGCCGACAACGCGACGACTGCGGTACACACCCGCCGAACTAACCCTGTCATGTCTGACCCCTCCGTCAGGTGACCGTCCGCCACCCGTTCCTCCGAGATGACCGTTGCCACCCCGATCGTGTCCACCGCGATTGCCGTGTCGCGCATAATTTGATTACATCGCTGTCCGATTTGCCAATCGTGGTGACAGTATGGACGGGTGGATCTCCCCGTGATGCCTCCGTTACAGCCGATGCTCGCGAAGGCTGCGTCGTCCGTTCCGGCGCAACCGGAGTCCGGCCTCGCCTGGTCCTACGAACCGAAATGGGACGGTTTCCGCACCCTCGTCTTCCGCGACGGCGACGAGGTGGTGCTCGGGTCCCGCGGCGGAAAGGATCTGGCGAGGTACTTTCCCGAACTCGTCCGGGCAGTGAAGGACGAACTGCCGCAGCGGTGCGTGGTGGACGGCGAACTCGTCGTCCCGCGCAACATCGACGGCCGCACCCGGCTCGACTGGGAGTCGTTGTCGGAGCGCATTCATCCGGCCGAGAGCCGGGTGACGATGCTGTCCGAGAAGACCCCGGCGCAGTTCGTCGCGTTCGATCTGCTCGCCCTGGGCGACCGCGACCTCAGCCGGGAGGACTTCTCCGTACGCCGCGCGCAGCTCGTCGACACCATCGGCGGCGGACCCAGCTGCCACGTCACCGCCGCCACCGAATCCAGTGCGACGGCCACCGAGTGGTTCGAGGCGTTCGAGGGTGCCGGCCTCGACGGGGTGGTGGCGAAGAAGCTGGTGGGCCCGTACCTGCCCAACAAGCGGGAAATGGTGAAGGTGAAGCACGCCCGCACCGCCGACTGCGTCGTCATCGGATACCGGCCGCACAAGAGTCAGCCGGGGATCGGGTCGATGCTGCTCGGACTGTACGACGGCGACCAGATGGCGATGGTCGGCGGTGCGTCGGCGTTCACGGCCGCGCGGCGGATCGAACTGCTCGCCGAACTCGACGAGCTGCGCGTCGGCGACGACGTGGTCGCGGACGGCGCGCCGACGCGGTGGCAGTCGGGCAACGACCGAACCTGGGTGCCGCTGCGCCCCGAACGCGTCGTCGAGGTGGCGTACGACCAGATGGAGGGTGCCCGGTTCCGGCACGCCGCGCGGTTCCTGCGCTGGCGCCCGGACCGGACGCCCGACGAGTGCACGTTCCAACAATTGGAGGTCCCGGTGCGATACGACCTTGCCGACGTCCTGGCCGGAGGTTCCTAGATGGCGAGTCCTGCCGAAGAACTCGACGTCGACGGCGTCGCCGTGCGGCTGTCGAACCCCGACAAGATCTACTACCCGAAACTCGGTGCCGAGGGCGGCACGAAACGGCACCTGGTGGAGTACTACCGGACCGTGGCACTCGACGGTGCGCTGCTGACCGCCCTGTTCGATCGGCCGACGCATCTGCAACGGTTCCCGGACGGGATCGAGGGCGAGGAGATCTACCAGAAGCGGGTTCCCGCGAAGCGCCCCGACCACGTGGAGTCGTGCGAGGTCACGTTCCCGTCCGGCCGCAAGGCGGATGTGCTCCGCGTGCGCAGTGCCGCGAACATCGTGTGGGCGGCGAACCTCGGCAACATCACGTTCCATCCGTGGGCGGTCCGGTGCCCCGACGTCGATCACCCCGACGAACTGCGCATCGACCTGGACCCGCAGCCGGGAACCGGATTCGACGACGCCCGGGCGGTCGCGCTGGACGTGCTCCGGCCGCTGCTCGACGAACTCGGTCTCGTCGGCTACCCCAAGACGTCGGGCGGCCGCGGGCTGCACGTGTATCTCCGCATCGAACCGCGCTGGGATTTCATCGAGGTGCGGCGCGCGGGCATCGCCCTCGCCCGGGAGATCGAGCGGCGCAGCGGCGACCGGGCCACCACGTCCTGGTGGAAGGAGGAACGCGGCGAACGCATCTTCCTCGACTTCAACCAGAACGCCAGGGACAAGACCATCGCGTCCGCCTACTCGGCCCGCAAGACGCCGATCGCGACCGTGTCGACGCCCGTCACCTGGGAGGAACTGGTGGACGTCGACCCCGACGACTTCACCATCGCGACCGTGCCCGCGCTGCTCGCGAAGCGCGGCGATCCCATGGGGACCATGGGTGACGTGGCGCAATCGCTCGACGTGCTGCTGGAGATGGCCGAACGGGACGCCGCGAACGGTCTCGGAGATCTGCCGTACCCACCCAACTACCCGAAAATGCCGGGGGAACCCAAGCGGGTACAACCGAGTCGGGACCGAGACCGCAAATAGCCGGCGCTCACGTAGGCTCGGGACGGTCGGGTGGGTCGGGAACAATGTGAGGTCGCCATGGAACGTACGACAGTCGGTACTGCCGGACTCGTCCTCGGTGTCGTCGCGACGGCACTCGGGGCCCTGATGATCGCGCCGGCCACCGCGTCGGCCGTCTCCCTCTCCTGTGTGTCCCCACCGGGCCGGGGTGACACCACGGTCGTCGACCGCACCGCGTGCGGGGCCAACGCCGATACGAGCAGCAATTCGGCGGCGTTCGGCACGGACGGTGTCGGGTTCGCCGACGCAGCCCACGCGGGAGCGGCGCTCGGCGCCGGCCTGGGCGGCGGTGTCGGTGCCGCCGAGGCACGTCGCGGCGCAGTCGCCGCGGTGGCGGTCGGGCCCCAGAGCGTCGCCATCGGAACGGTCGACAGTGCCGGTCCCGCGCTGGTGCTGAGCGGTCCGGGAGGACAGGCGCTCGTCGCGGATCCGGCCAAGGGCGTGGTGTGCGCCGGTGGACCGTCGCTCGCGATCAATTTCCTTGCAGGTCAAGCGTGTCTGAGCGACGGCATAACAGTGTGGCGGCTTCCCTGAACGGCACCCCGGTCCGCGTCGTATGGTGACGGTAGTCACAATGGGCTGACGCAACTGCCGTAGGAGATGCGGCAGCGAGATCGGAGGTGGTCGATGACGACCAGCGTTCGAGTTCCCCGGCCCGCGTCCGTGCCACGGACGGAGCTGCACGTCGATCCGCGGTTCCTGCCGCTCGCCGACCGATTCTTCGCGATGTACCGGCAACCACAGCACGGCGGCGGGGCGCTCACCGCGTACTTCCGGGGTGAGAAAGTCCTCGACATCTGGGCGGGCTGGGCTGACCGCGACCGCCGATGGGACCGCGACACCGTCGCCCTCTCGTTCTCGACGGGAAAGGGTGTGGCCAGCACGGTCGTCCACCGCCTCGCCGAGCGCAGGCTGATCGACTACGACGCGCCCGTCGCACGCTACTGGCCCGAGTTCGGCGCGGCAGGCAAAGACGACATCACGGTCCGCGAACTCCTCACCCACCGGGCCGGACTGCACAAGGTCCGGGGCCTGATGCGGAGCCCGCTCGATCTCCTCGACTACGACGCCGTCGTCCAGGCCCTCGCGGCCACCCCCGCGGATCCGCGCAGGCTGCGCGGTCCCGGGTATCACGCCGTCACCTACGGGTGGCTGGTGGCCGAGCTGATCGCACGCGTCACCGGGAAGCCGTTCGTTCAGGCCGTTCAGGACGAAATCGCGGGCCCGCTCGGCGTAGACGACTTCTGGTATCAGGTTCCCGGACAGCACCGTCCACGGATCGCGAAGCTGTTTCCGCACATCAACCCGGCCGGCCTCAACTGGGAGCTCACGTCGAACGTGCTCTCGCTCGTCGGCCCCACCCGGGGCCTCGCCGAGGCGGCGATGCCCCAGGGGTTCGACGTTCTGGTCCGGAACCCCGCGGTGCACGACGCGGTGATGCCCGGCTGGAACGGCGTGTTCAGCGCGCGGGCGCTCGCGCGCATGTACGGCGCCATCGCCAACGGGGGCAGGCTGGACGGCAACCGGTTCCTGCGCAAGGCCACCATCGCGCAGATGTCGCAGGTACAGACCCACGACCGCGACTACGTCCTCGGTATCCGGCCGCAGTGGTCCCTCGGCTATCACCGGCCGATTCTCGCGTCCCGGGAACAACCGCGGAACGCGATCGGGCACTACGGCGTCGGCGGGTCCGGTGCCTACGCGGACCTCGACAGCGGATTGTCCCTGGGCTTCGTCACCAACCGCCTCGGGAGTTCCCTCACGGCTCTCGGCGATCTTCGTCTGGCCCGGCTCGGTGTCGAGGCGCAGGCGATCGTCCGGAACGGCAAGTAACCACGAAAGGAATCCCGATGAGTGATCACGTGTACCGAGTTGTCGAGGTCGTCGGTTCGTCGAGCGACAGCACCGATGCGGCCATCGAGAACGCCATCGCGCGGACCAACGAAACCGTGCGCAACGTCGAGTGGTTCGAAGTCGTCGAGACCCGGGGTCACGTCGAGAACGGCGTCATCGCGCACTACCAGGTCACGGTGAAGGTCGGATTCCGTGTGGAGCCTGGCGACGCGGTCTGACACCGCGCACGGTTCTCGCGCAAAATTGGAACACGTTATAGTCTGGTGTCACATCTCGACGTCGGACTGCGCGTACTCAGGTAGGGGAGAACCGTGGCTTATGTGATCACGCAGCCGTGCTGCAACGACGCCTCGTGCGTCGACGTCTGTCCGGTCAACTGCATCCATCCCACACCGGACGAGAAGCCGTTTGCCACCACGGAAATGCTGTACATCGACCCGGACACCTGCATCGACTGCGGGGCCTGCGTCGAGGAGTGCCCGGTGGAGGCCATCTACGCGGAGAACGACCTCGACGAGGTCGACGAGCCGTACTTGGACATCAACGCGCAGTACTACACCAAGCACCCCATCGGCCCCGACTGGCCCGAGCCGCTCAAGCTGCCCCAGATCGATGCGGCCCTCGGCACACTCCACGTCGCGGTCGTGGGGTCGGGTCCGGCCGCCTGCTACGCCGCGATGGAACTCACCGCGAAGCCGCGCGTCGAGGTCGACATCTTCGACCGCCTGCCCACCCCGTACGGACTGGTGCGCGCCGGTGTCGCGCCGGACCATCCGGGCACCAAGGGCGTCACGGACCAGTTCCGCTCCGTCGTCGGCAAACGCACGGTGCACTGCCACTTCAACGTGGAAGTGGGCCGGGACGTCAGTCATGAGGAATTGCTCGCGCACCACCACGCCGTCATCTACGCAGTCGGTGCGGCAGGCGACCGCACGCTGGGCATTCCCGGCGAGGATCTGGTCGGCAGCCACGCCGCCACCGAGTTCGTGGCCTGGTACAACGGTCATCCCGACTACGCCGACCGCACGTTCGACCTGTCGGGGGAGCGGGCCGTCATCGTCGGCAACGGCAACGTGGCACTCGACGTGGCCCGCATCCTCGTCACCGATCCGGAGATCCTGGCGAAGACGGATCTCGCGGAGCACGCCCTCGAGGCCCTGCGGGCGAGCAACATCCGTGAGGTCGTCGTTCTCGGCCGCCGGGGCCCCGCCCAGGCCGCCTACACCAACCCCGAACTCCTGGCGCTCGGGCGCATGCCGCACGTGGACATCGTGGTCGACCCGGAAGAAGCGGTGCTCGACCCGGCGAGCCGCGCGTTCATCGACGGCGACGAGGCCGAGCCGTCGCAGCGCCACAAGGTGAGACAGGTCGAGGAATTCGCCCGGCGCACCGCCGATCCGGCGAAGAAGCGGATCGTGCTGCGTTTCCTGACGTCACCCGTGGAGATTCTCGGCACCGACACCGTCGAATCGGTTCGCATCGCGAAGAACGAGTTGGTCACGGACGCATCCGGCAGGCTCAGCGCCAAACCCTCCGACGTCACCTCGACGCTGGACACCGGCCTGGTGCTGCGCTCGATCGGCTATCGCGGCCAACCCGTGGCCGGGATCCCCTTCGACGACCGGCGCGGCGTCATCCCCAACGAGAACGGCCGGGTGATCGATCCGGAGACCGGCGCTCCCGTGCCCGGCGTGTACGTGGCGGGCTGGATCAAACGCGGGCCGACGGGCGTGATCGGCACCAACAAGTATTGCTCCGCGGAGACGGTCAGGATGCTGATCGACGACTTCTGCGCCGGGCGGCTCGACGCGCCCGCCGAACGCGAGGCCCTCGACCGGCTGATCGCCGAGCGTGCACCCGACGCCGTCGACTACCAGGGCTGGCAGCGGATCGACAAGACCGAACGCGCCGGGGGCAGGGCGGCCGGTCGGACGCGCACCAAGCTGATCACCATCGAAAGCATGCTCGCCGCCGCCCGCGCCGAGACCTGATCGTGAGGACTTCTTGACCGCTCGGTGACACCACCGCCTCGCAGGCCGCGGAGCGGCAACGATTGCGGGCAAATTGCTCGTGGCCGGATGATGTGTGTTAATGGCAGTGCGCGATTGATAGGTCCGTCGGGGACGCGCGTTGCACACGTCGTCGAACGAGAGTGGTCATATGGGCAAGTCAGGAATCGGATTTTCCAGGAACAAGCACTGGTCTTCGCGCGTCGCCGTCGCACTGACCGGGGCCGTCGTCTCCGGAACTGCGCTGGTCGGGGCCGCACAGGCCGCACCGCTCTTTCCCGGTGGACCGGAGATTCCGAGTCTTCCCACCCTTCCCGGGCTGCCCGGCGCGCCGCAGCTGCCGCTTCCCGAGCCGGCACCCGCGCCTGCGAACTTCTCGGCTCCGTCCCTCAACCCGGGCGCGGGCGAGGTCGTGGGTGTCGCGCAGCCGGTGATCATCCGCTTCAACGAGGCGATCGGCGACCGCGCCGCCGCCGAGCGGGCAATCAAGGTCACCACCAGCCAGCCCGTCGAGGGTGGTTTCTACTGGATCAACGACAGCCAGGTGCGCTGGAAGCCCACCGAGTTCTGGCCCGCGAACACCGAGGTCACCGTGGATGCCGGCGATTCGCACTCCACTTTCACCATCGGCGACGCGCTGGTGGCGACCGCGGACGACAACACCAAGCAGATCACCGTCACCCGGAACGGCGAAGTGGTCAAGACCATGCCGACGTCGATGGGTAAGACCGATCACGAGACGCCGAACGGCACGTACATCATCGGCGACAAGTTCCGCGACATGTACATGGACTCGTCCACGTACGGTGTCCCGGTCGACTCGGCCGAGGGGTACCGCACGTACGTCGAGTACGCCACCCGCATGTCGTACAGCGGCATCTTCGTCCACGCCGCACCGTGGTCGGTGGACGCCCAGGGCAACACCAACGTCAGCCACGGCTGCCTCAACGTGAGCACCGAGGACGCCAAGTGGTTCTACGAGAACTCGAAGAAGGGTGACGCCGTGGTCGTGCAGAACACCGCGGGCGGCGTGTTGAACGGCTCCGACGGACTCGGCGACTGGAACCGCTGACCCCGATTCCCACCGCGTTCTTCCCGTAGCCCGCACAGTTCAATGTGCGGGCTACGGCAATTCACCGGCTATTCGTCATCGGTCGTCAGACTGCCGCAGTGAGATCGAGTCCGCAACGTTCCCTGCCGTCGCCGGGAAAGCAGGGACTGCTCGGGCGTCCATGGCGGGACTACGCGTTGTTCGCGGCGCTGGTGGGTCCCAATCTGGTTCTGCTCGTGCTGTTCACCTACCGGCCCCTGGTCGACAACATCCGGCTGTCGTTCTTCGACTGGAACATCGCCGACCCCGTCGCCATGTTCGTCGGATGGGACAACTACCGCGAGTGGTGGAGCCGGACCGACACCTGGCAGATCGTCGGGAACACCGTCGTGTTCACCGTCGCGACCGTGGTGGGATCGATGATCGCCGGTCTCGCGCTCGCCGTGCTGCTGGACCGTAACCTGCACGGCCGCAACCTCGTCCGCTCGGCGATCTTCGCGCCGTTCGTCATCTCGGGCGCCGCGATCGGGGTGGCGTTCCAGTTCGTGTTCGATCCCCGTTTCGGGTTGATCCAGGATCTGCTGCACCGTGCCGGGGTCGGCTCCGTCCCCGACTTCTATCAGGACCCGCACTGGGCGCTGTTCATGGTGACGGTTACCTACCTGTGGAAGAACCTCGGCTACACGTTCGTGATCTACCTTGCGGCACTGCAGGGCACGCGGCGTGAGCTGACCGAGGCCGCGGAGATCGACGGGGCGGGCAGGTGGACGACTTTCCGCCGGGTCATCCTGCCGCAGTTGCGTCCGACCACCTACTTCCTCTCGATCACGGTGATGCTGGGCTCCCTTCAGGTGTTCGACATCATCAACGTGATGACCCGGGGCGGTCCGCTCGGCACCGGAACCACCACGATGGTCTACCAGGTCTACAACGAGTCGTTCCGCAATTTCCGTGCCGGCTACGGCGCCACCGTGGCCACGATCATGTTCCTCGTCCTGCTCGGGATCACCGTCTACCAGGTGCGGATCATGGATCGCGGTGAGGTCCGGTGACCGCGGACACCCGGCGCGAACAGCGCAGCACGGAGGTGCCGGTGACGGCAGACCCGGCCCGTGACCATCGCCGCCGGGAGGTGCTCGTGACGGCCCTGGGATACGCCGCGATGGTGGCGGTGCTGGTCATGGTGGCCCTGCCGCTGTACTGGATCGTGATGACGTCCTTCAAGGATCGCCCGGACGTCTACACCCTGCCGGTCACCTGGTGGCCCGGCACCTTCCATCCCGAGAACTACTCGGAGGCCACCACGTCGGTGCCGTTCTGGACGTTCCTGCGCAACTCCGTGATCATCACCGGGGTGCTGGCCGTCGTGAAGTTCGCACTCGGCGTGTTCAGTGCCTACGGACTGGTGTTCCTGCGGTTCCCGGGCAAGAACGTCGTATTCCTCGGCATCATCGCCGCCTTGATGGTGCCCAACCAGATCACGGTCATCTCCAACTACGCACTCGTCGCCGAATGGGGCTGGCGGAACAGCTTTCACGGCATCATCGTTCCGCTCGCCGGGGTCGCGTTCGGAACGTTCCTGATGCGCAACCACTTCCTGTCGATACCCACCGAGATCGTCGAGGCCGCCCGGATGGACGGCGCAGGCCACTTCGGGCTGCTGTGGCGGGTGATCCTGCCGGTGTCGGGGCCCACCATGGTGGCGTTCGCGATCATCACCGTCGTCACCGAGTGGAACGAATACCTGTGGCCGTTCCTGATGGCCGACGACGCGTCCGTCGCGCCCCTGCCGGTCGGGTTGACCCAACTCCAGAACAACGACGGGCTCACCAACTGGGGCCCGGTCATGGCGGGAACGGTACTCACGATGCTGCCGATTCTCGTGGTTTTCCTTGTGCTGCAACGGCACATGATCAAGGGCCTCACATCGGGTGCGGTCAAGGGATAGCGGAGAACGAGGAGAGACATGAATCGGATGAACCGTCGGGGATTCCTCGGGCTGGCGGGCGCGGTGGCCGCCGGCGCCGCGCTGACGGCGTGCGCCGGGTCGGGGTCGGGCTCGTCGGCGACGTCCGGCGCGAACACCATCACGTTCTGGTCCAACCACCCCGGCAAGTCGCAGGACGTCGAACGGGAACTGATCAACCGGTTCCAGGCGAAATACCCCGACCTCACCGTGAACCTCGTCGACGGCGGAAAGAACTACGAGGAGGTGTCGCAGAAGTTCAACGCCGCCCTGTCGGGCGGCGAACTGCCCGACGTCGTGGTCCTGTCGGACGTCTGGTGGTTCAACTACGCCCTGACCGGGGCCATCGAGCCGCTCGACGGACTGTTCGGCGAGGTCGGTGTCGACTCCTCCGATTACGTCGACTCACTGCTCGCCGACTACCTGTTCGAGGGCAGGCACTACGCCCTTCCGTACGCGCGGTCGACGCCGCTGTTCTACTACAACAAGCAGGTGTGGGCGCAGGCCGGCCTGCCCGACCGCGGGCCCGCCACCTGGCAGGAGTTCGACGAGTGGGGTCCCGAACTGCAGCGGGTGATGGGCGGCGGCAAGCTGGCCCACGGCTGGGGCGACGCCAAGAACTACCTCGGCTGGACGTTCGAGGGGCCGGTCTGGACATTCGGCGGGGCGTACTCGGACCAGTGGGACCTGAAGTTCGGCGACGAGAAGACACTCGCCGCGGGAACGTTCCTGAAGGACATGATCCACACGAAGAAGTACGCGGCCGTGTCGAGCGACATCGCCAACGAGTTCGGTGCGGGCATCCTCGCGTCGACCATCGCCTCGACCGGCGACCTGTCGGGGATCACCAAGTCCGCCGCGTTCGACTTCGGCACCGCCTTCCTCCCCGCGTCGGGCGCGCCGGGCTGCCCGACCGGTGGCGCGGGCCTCGCGATTCCGGCGCGGATCTCCGACGAGCGGAAGAAGAACGCGCTGACGTTCATCGACTTCGTGACCAACGGCGAGAACACCGCGTACTTCTCCCAGAACGTCGGGTACATGCCCGTCCGCAAGTCCGCTGTCGAGGACCCGAGCATGAAGGCGTACCTCGACGCGAACCCCAACGCGCGCACCGCCGTCGACCAGCTCGCGAAGACCCGGTCGCAGGACTACGCCCGGGTGTTCGTGCCCGGCGGTGACCAGATCATCGGCACCGGACTCGAGCAGATCGCGCTGCAGAACGCGGACGTGGCGGCGACGTTCGCCGGTGTCGGGACACAACTCCAGCAGATCATCGACCGACAGATCACACCCAAGCTGCCCCAGTAGGAGGAGAAGGAATATCCATGGCCCACGTCCAGTTCGCAGGTGTCACCCACCGCTATTCGGGAGCCGATCGACCCGCGGTCGATCGGCTGGACCTCGACATCGCGGACGGCGAGTTCCTCGTCCTCGTGGGTCCGTCCGGGTGCGGTAAGTCGACCAGTCTGCGGATGCTGGCCGGCCTCGAAGCCGTCGAGGCGGGCCGCATCGAGATCGGCGGCGCCGACGTCACCGCGCTGCCGCCCAGGGCGCGGGACGTGGCCATGGTGTTCCAGAGTTACGCGCTGTACCCGAACATGACCGTCGCGGACAACATGGGTTTCGCGCTCCGCAACGCCGGCGTCGGGAAGGTGGAACGCACCGCGCGGGTGCTGGAAGCGGCGCGGATGCTCGAACTCGAGCCGCTGCTGGATCGTAAACCGGTGAAACTGTCCGGCGGGCAACGTCAACGGGTCGCGATGGGCCGGGCCATCGTGCGGCACCCCAAGGTGTTCTGCATGGACGAACCGCTGAGCAACCTCGACGCCAAGCTGCGGGTGAGTACCCGCTCGCAGATCGCGGGTCTGCAGCGCCGGCTCGGCACGACCACCGTGTACGTCACCCACGACCAGGTGGAGGCCATGACGATGGGCGACCGGGTGGCGGTCATGCAGGGTGGGCGCCTCCAGCAGGTCGCCCGGCCCCGCGATCTCTACGACGACCCGGTCAACACGTTCGTCGCCGGTTTCATCGGCTCGCCCGGGATGAACCTCATGGACACCCCGATCCGCGACGGCGTCGCCGAACTGGGCGGCCTGCGTATTCCCGTGCCGCACTCGGCGATCGGGGACGGCTCCGTGATCGTCGGGGTGCGCCCGGAGTCGTGGACGCTGGTGGGGTCGTGGCGTAAGGACTCGTACACGGTCGACGCCGACCTGCTCGAGGAACTCGGGGCGGAGTCCTTCGTGTACGCGTCCGGGACGTCCGGGAAGGTGGTGGTGCGGGTGGACCGCACCCGCACCGTCGCCGCGGGGGAGAGGGTGCACCTGCAGCCGAAGCCCGGTGCGGTGTACTTCTTCTCCGCGGCGACGGGGAACCGTCTGCGGTAGTCGCTACCAGATCTTGACGCGCTCCTCCTGATCGAGGTAAAGCGCGTCACCGGGCTTGACGTCGAACGCGTCGTGGAACGTGTCGAGGTTGCGAACCACGCCGTTGCAGCGGAACTCCGGCGGCGAGTGCGGATCGACGGCGAGCCTGCGGAGCGCCTCGGCGTCCCGGGCCTTGGTGCGCCACACCTGCGCCCAGCCGAAGAACACCCGCTGGATACCGGTGAGGCCGTCGAGAACCTCGGGCTCGGACCCTTCCGTGGCGATCCGGTACGCCGCGATGGCGATGGACAGGCCACCGAGGTCGCCGATGTTCTCACCGATGGTGAACTCGCCGTTCACATTGTGGCCGGGCAGCGCCTTCGGCTCGAACTCGTTGTACTGCTCGATCAACGCCTTCGTGCGCTTGCCGAACTCGGTCCGGTCGTCGTCGGTCCACCAGTCGACCATGTTGCCGTCGCCGTCGTACTTGGCGCCCTGATCGTCGAAGCCGTGGCCGATCTCGTGACCGATGACGGCACCGATTCCGCCGTAGTTGGCGGCGTCGTCTGCGGCGGCGTCGAAGAACGGAGGCTGCAGAATGGCTGCGGGAAAGACGATTTCGTTCATGCCCGGGTTGTAGTAGGCGTTGACCGTCTGCGGCGTCATGAACCACTCGTCGCGGTCGACGGGGCCGCCGAGCTTCGCGAGGTCGCGGTCGTACTCCGCCGCGTAGCCGCTGCGGTAGTTGCCGACCAGGTCGTCGCGGGAGATGGTGACGGCCGAGTAGTCGCGCCACTTGTCGGGGTACCCGATCTTGGGTGTGAACTTCTCCAGCTTGCGCAGCGCCGCCTGCCGCGTCTCGGGGCTCATCCAGTCCAGGTCGGAGATGTTGCGCCGGTACGCCTCCTGCAGGTTGGCGACGAGTTCCTGCATGCGGGCCTTCGCGTCGGCCGGGAAGTGGCGTTCGACGTAGAGCTTGCCGACGGCCTCGCCCAGCAGATCCTGCACCAGGGACACGCCGCGCTTCCAGCGCTCACGGATCTCCTCGGCGCCGGTCAGCGTCTTCCCGTAGAACGCGAAGTTCTCGTCGACCAGGGCCTGCGTGAGGTACGGGGCGCGGGAGCGGATGACGTTCCACGTCGCCCACGCCTTCCAGTCGTCGATGTCCTCGGACGTCCACAGCTCGGTCAGCGTGGTGAGGAAATCGGGCTGGCGGACCACGATCTCGGCGAACTGCTCGGACGTGCCGCCGAGCGCGCCGATCCACGACGACCAGTCCAACCCGGCGGGGAGCTGGTCGAGGGTGAGCAGGTTGTAGCTCAGCTCGGCGTCGCGACGCTTCACGACGTCCCAATGACCGGCCGCGATCTTGGTTTCCAGGTCGAACACGCGCTGCGCGTCGTAGTCGACGCCTGCGAGGGCGAACATCTTCGCGATGTGCTTCACGTACGCCGCGCGGATCTCCGCGTGGTCGTCCTGGCGGTAGTACGACTCGTCGGGCAGGCCGATGCCCGACTGGCTGAAGTGGACGAGGTAACGCTCGGAATTCTTGGCGTCCGTGTCGACATAGTGGCCGACGGCTCCGCCGACCCCCGTGCGTTGCTGGCGGCCGATGACGGCGGCGAGCGCGGAGAGGTCGGCGGCCGAGGCCACGTCGGCGAGCTCGCCCGCGATCGGTGCGAGCCCCGCGGCCTCGACGACGTCCGCGTCCATGAAGCTGCCGTACAGGTCACCGATGCGCTGCGCGTCGGTCCCCGGCGCCGCGCCGGAGTCCGCCGCCTCCTCGATGATGGTCTGGACGTCGACCTCGGCCTTGTCGTACAGCGTGCGGAACGCGCCGTCGATCGCCCGGTCCGCGGGAATCTCGTAGTCGTCGATCCACTTGCCGTTCACGTGGACGAAGAGGTCGTCCTGGGCGCGGGTGTCGTTGTCGAGGTGAGTGAGGTCGATGCCGGAGCGCTGAGCCGTGGTCATGCGTTCCATCCTTACACCGTTCCGGGCCGGGAGGTCCACCACTGCGCTCAGGGCGAAACAAAGGTCCGGGGATCGATCAGACGTCGATGCCGAGGTTGATCGCCGCGAGGTAGCCGTCCGACTGCTCGGCGACGGTCAGCAGGCCTGCGGCGTCGTAGATGCTGTCGGTGGAGTTGTTCACGTTGTTCTCGCGTCCGGTGTGGTCGGAATACGGTGCGGTCGCGTACACCTCGTCGAGCAGGGCCTCGTCGAAGAACAGCTGGGTGGTGAGCACCGTCTTCTTGTCGATGTGCACCTTCAGGTGGATGTGCGTGGTCCGGCCGGTGTACCACCCGGGGAAGATGGTGGTGAACTGGGCGATGCCGTTCGCGTCCGTGGTCTGGGCGCCGCGCAGGTAGGTGCCGTCGTCCGTGGTGGCGGCCTCGCTGTCGCCGACGCTGTAGGACCCGTCGGACGTCTCACCCGAACCGCCGGACATGTCCCCACCGGGACCACCCGCTCCGGGACCACCGGGACCACCGGCCGGGAGCTGGCCGCCGCCACCGGGTCCGCCCACCGGAGGCGCGCCTGCGGGGGCGCCGTTGCCGCTGAGGTCCGCGGCCCTCGAACCCGACTCGAAGCCCGAGTACACACCACCCGCGTCGCAGTGCCAGATCTCCACGACGGCATTGCTCACCACCGCGGCGGAGCCGTCCGCGGAACAGTTCGTCAGGTCCTGCACCCGCAGTGCGAGCTGCAGCTTCGTGCCCGGCCGGTCCTCGCGGATGTCGCTGCGGATCGAGTCGACGTCGAACCAGTACGGTCCCTGCGTCTCCTCGACGGCCATGACGCACTGCGGGGCCTGGTCGAGCAGGGCGCTCACCGTGTCGGCGCTGGTCGTCGCGGCACTGGATGCGGCTGCGGTCGACGTGGCCGACGCCGACGTGCTGCTGCTCCCGTTCCCGGTGCAGGCGGCGATGAGCCCACCCAGGCTCACCGTTCCTCCGACCGCCAGCGCGCGGCGGCGGCTGATGCGCAGACGGCTCTTCTCCACGTCCTTGTTCACTGTGCGTACCTCTCCATGATCGGGCTGTGACCCGATCGTGGCGCACGAACCTGCGCGCAGCGTGCCGTCCAGCTGTGAACTTGCTGGGAACTCACCCGCCGAGGCGGGCGTGCATCTCCCAGACGAGGACCTCGGCGCCGGAGTGCGAGGTGACCTGCTGGCCACCGGAGGCGCTCAAACGGACGGCGTCCCCCTCGTACAGGGTGCCGACACCCTCCATCTCCGCGGTGCCCCGGGCGACGAACACGTGGAGGAACGGCGCTTCGGGAAGCGTCACCGATGCGCCGGGAAAGAGTCGCGCGACATGCAGGGCCGCGTGCTTGTTGTTGATCCGGATCGCCGAATTGTCCTTGTATTCAGGCATTCCGGACGCAACGGGCACCAGCCCGCCCTTGAGGATCTCGTCCTCGATCTCGAGTTGTTCGTAGCTCGGAGTGAGGCCGGCTTCGTCGGGTACCACCCACATCTGGACGAAATGCACCGGCTCGTGATGCTGCTCACCCTCGAGGCGCCAGCTGTCGTTCTTCTCGGAATGCATGATGCCCTTGCCTGCGCTCATGCGTTGCGCAAGGCCGGGATAGATGATGCCGGAGTGGCCGATCGAATCCTGATGCACGAGCGAGCCGCGCAGCACCCACGTGACGATCTCCATGTCCTTGTGCGGATGCGTGTCGAATCCCTGACCGGGGAGCACGGTGTCGTCGTTGTTCACGAGGAGCAGCCCGTGGTGTGTGTTGTCGGGGTCGTAGTGCTGGCCGAAGGAGAACGAGTGCTTCGAATCCAACCAGGAAATCTTGGTTTTCAGCCGATCGCCGGCACGATGAACATAGACATGAGGTGTGGTGACTGCTGGCATATCGGTCCTCCTTCGGGTGGTACCCGGTCCAGAGTACGAGGTGCCGGCTGCAGGTACTCGCAAGACGGTGTCGATTGTGCATCGAATTCATCGCCTGCCGGCAGCGGTGGAGGACCCGCGTCGAAGGCGAAATGAGGTTGCGCAGTGCGACATTGGCGTACCTGGCGCCCGTAAGGCGGTGTTCGGCAACAGCTTTCATCGACGGTGCGAACCGCGTGAAAGACGGGCGTCCAGTTCGTGCCGCCGTGAATGCCCGCTTCGGCGGGCCCGCGGCGTACAGTTCGAATTGTGCGTCCGGAAGTCGCAGGATTTGCGGCACGTCGCACACAGCGGAAGGAGCGTGATGAAGGCGAATTCGGATCGACACGATCAGCACCTCCCCGAGCACCAGCGGATCGCAGACCTCGTCGACGACATGGAAGACCGGCTGGTGGCCGAGCGTGAGGCGAAGGGAATCGCGGGCAATGCGTCCGAGCGGAAGCAGGCGGAACAGGTCGAGCCCGACGACCAGGCCCCCGAGTAGGCATGCGCCTTCGGCGCCTGTGAGTACTTGTTAACCGCGGGCGGTTAACAAGTACTCACAGGTGGGTCACTCGAAGAAGCGGTACACGGCCTCGGCGACGACCGCGGGACGCTCGCTGCCCTCGAGTTCGATCTGCCCGGCGACGGTCACCTGGACGCCTCCCTTCGGCAGCTCCTCGACGGACTGCAGCGTCGCGTTCAGGCGGACGCGTCCCTCGGCGGGCACGGGGTTGGTGAATCGGACCTTGTTGAGACCGTAATTGACGGCCATGGTGACGCTGTCGACGGTCAGGATCTCGTCCCACATGGGGATGATCAGCGACAACGTCAGGTAGCCGTGGGCGATGGGCCCGCCGAACGGGCTCTCCGCCTTGGCGCGCTCGGGGTCGACGTGGATCCACTGGTGGTCGTCGGTGGCGTCGGCGAACGTGTTGATCCGCTGCTGGGGGATGTCGATCCACGAGCTGGTGCCCAGCGGCCGGCCCTCGAGTGCGGCGAGGTCGGCGAGGGTGGCGACCCGGGTGGTGGTTGCGGTGGTCACGATGAGTCTCCTGGTGGTTCGGTGGGGCAGGGTCAGTGCTTGATGCCGAGAACGCGCAGCGCGTTCTGCTTGAAGATCAGGGGCGCGACCTCGGGTTTGATGTCGAGGTTCGCGAAGTCCTTCATCCAGCGGTCGACCTGGATGACGGGGAAGTCGGAGCCGAACAGCACCTTGCCGCCGAGCATGCTGTTGGCGGCCTTGACCAGCTGCGGCGGGAAGTACTTCGGCGACCACCCGGACAGGTCGATGAAGACGTTGGCCTTGTGGGTGGCGATGGAGATCTGCGAGTCGACCCACGGCACCGACGGGTGCGCCATGATCAGGGTGAGGTCGGGGAAGTCGGCGGCGACGTCGTCGAGCAGCATCGGGTCGGAGTAGCGCAGTTTGATGCCGTGGCCGCCGGGCAGCCCGGCGCCGATCCCGGTCTGACCGGTGTGGAACAGGGCGGGGACCCCGGCCTCGGTGATGGCCTCGTAGAGCGGGTAGAACTGCCGGTCGTTCGGTTCGAATCCCTGCATGCTGGGGTGGAACTTGAACCCCTTCACGCCGTAGTCGTCGACGAGCCGGTGGACGCGCCGCACGGCCGCCTTGCCCTGCCAGGGGTCGACGGATCCGAAGGGGATCAGGACGTCGTTGTGGCGGGCCGCGCCCTCGGCGATCTCCTCGACCGAGTTGGTGGGGTGTCCGCTGGCCGAGGCCGCGTCGACGGTGAACACGACCGCGGCCATGTTGCGGGCACGGTAGTGGTCGGCGATCGCGTCGATGGACGGGGTGCGTTCCTCGCCGGACTTGAAGTACTTCTCCGAGGCGGCCATCAGTTCGTCGTCGAGGGACCGGTGCCCGCAGCCGTCGATCTCGACGTGGGTGTGGATGTCGATGGCGTCGATCTTGTCGAAGTCGATGCCGTACTCGTAGCGGCTCACTTCGCCATCAGCTCCTCGGGGAATTCCTCGCCGACGGACTGGACGGCGTCGCCGAACGTGCCGGCCCACTGAGCCGCGATGTCGTCGGCCGACCAGCCACCGTCGTGGTACTCGACCGCGGTCAGGTCGGGGTGCGACCACAACGCGAGGCGGTCGCCACCGACGGCGAACGCCTGTCCGGTGATCTCGGCTGCCGCGTCGGACGCGAGGAACGAGATGATGCCTGCGGCGTCCTCGGGGGTGCCCAGGCCCACCTCGCGGCGGATGATGTCGGGCAGCGGCTCGCCGTTCTTCATGCCCTCGATGTAGGGGGCGAGGAACGGGACGGTCTCGGTCATCGCGGTCGCGGCCACGGGGCAGACGGCGTTGGCGGTGATGCCCGCGCGCTGCAGTTCCATCGCCCACGTGCGGACCATGCCGACGATGCCGGACTTGGCGCCCGAGTAGTTGGTCTGCCCGAAGTTGCCGCGCTGGCCGGCGGGGGACCCGATGCAGATGATGCGACCACCGTCGCCCTGTTCGCGGAACTTCAGGACGGCTTCGCGGACGCAGGTGAAGGTGCCGCGCAGGTGCACAGTGATCACGGCGTCGAAGTCGTCGTCGGTCATCTTCCACAGCACCTTGTCGCGGAGGATGCCTGCGTTGGTGACCATGACGTCGAGGCGTCCGAACGCGTCGACCGCGCCGGCGACCAGCTTCTGGGCGGTCTCGGTGCTGCCGACCGGGGCGACGACGGCAACGGCCCGGCCGCCCGCGGCGGTGATCTCGGCGACGGCGGCGTCGGCGGTGGCCTGGTTGACGTCGTTGATCACGACCGCGGCGCCGTGGCGCACCAGGTCCTTGGCGTATGCCAGTCCGAGGCCCTGTCCGCTGCCGGTGACTACGGCGACTTTGTTGCTGAGGTCCATGTCGTGATTCTCCTAAGGTCGTGTTCGCTGAATCACACGTAATCATTGATGATTGAGAATGTCAATGATTAAGGTCTGCTACTCTACCGACAATCATCAGAAGGGGGTCGTCGCATGGCAGAGTCGCAGGCGTTATCGGACGACATCGGGTTCCTGCTCTCGCGCGTCGGCGGAATGGTGCTGGGCGCGGTGAACAAAGCCCTCGTACCCACGGGTCTGCGGGTGCGCTCCTACTCGGTCCTGGTCCTCGCCTGTGAGCAGGCCGAGGGCGTCAACCAGCGCGGTGTGGCCGCCACCATGGGTCTCGACCCCAGTCAGATCGTGGGTCTGGTCGACGAACTCGAGGAACGCGGACTCGTCGTGCGCACCCTCGACCCCTCGGATCGCCGCAACAAACTGATCGCCGCCACCGAGGAAGGGCGCCGGCTCCGCGACGACGCGAAGGCGCGCGTCGACGCCGCGCACGGACGCTACTTCGAGGGCATCCCCGACACGGTCGTGAATCAGATGCGGGACACGTTGCAGAGCATCGCCTTTCCCACCTTCGTGGAGTAGCGCGCGCGATGACCGAGCTCCTCACCCCGGCACCGCCCGGCATGTCGTTCCTCGCCACCTTCGTCGTGGAGGTGGCCGAGCCGGTGGAGATCGGGTCCACGCCCGAAGGCACACGGCGCATCATCCCCATCGTCGGTGGCCGGGTCGAGGGCCCCGAGCTGCGGGGCACCGTGCTGCCGGTCGGGGCGGACTTCCAGCTGCTCAGCTCGTCCACGCTCACCGAGCTCGAGGCCAAGTACGTCATCGAGACCGACGACGGCGACCGCATCTACGTCACCAACTTCGGGCTGCGCTCGGGTACCGCCGAAGACATCGCCCGTCTGGTCGACGGCGAGGCCGTCCCGCCCGACCGCGTCTACTTCCGCTGCACCCCACGGCTCACCGCCGCCGAGGGCCGGTGGTCGTGGCTGCGCTCGCGGATCCTCGTCGGCACCGGCGAACGCCTCCCCGGCGAGGTACGACTCGCGGTGTTCGTGGTGGACTGACCGGCCATGGAAATCCGCTGGATGAAGTCGTTCGTCGCGGTCGCCGAAGAACTCAACTACGGCCGGGCGGCCGAGGTGCTGCACATCGCGCAACCGGCCGTGAGCCAGCAGGTGCAGCAACTCGAGAAGCGCCTCGGCGTGAAACTGTTCGACCGCACCACGCGATCGGTCCGGCTCACCGCGGCGGGGGAGCGCTTCCTGCAGCCGTGCAAGGACGCGCTCGCCGGAATCGTTCGCGCCGTCGATGCCGCGGTGATCGCGGATCCGGCGGTCGAGGGTCGCGTCCGGGTCGGTTTCAGCGGCGCCTACGGGCAGACCGAATTGTCCTCTCTGGCACGATCGGTGCGCCGCCGGTACCCCCTGATCGATCTCGTCCTCGAGGGGGCGACGGTCAGCGGGCAGATCCTCGACGAAATCTGGGAGGGACAACTCGACCTCGGCATCGTCTCGGACGCGGTGTCCCACCCCCATGTGCTCACGCGGCAGATCTCGGTGGAGTACCTCAGTGCGCTGCTCCCGAGCGATCACCCACTCGCCGAACGGAAGTCGATCGACCTCGCGGAACTGCGCGACGAAACGTTCGTCGCGAATCCCGCCGCCACCGGATCCACTCTCCGCCGCGATCTGCTCGCCGCGTGCCGGGACGCCGGGTTCACGCCGAACATCGTGCAGGAGACCACCGACGGCATCGTGCTGACCGCCCTCGTCGCGGCGGGGGTCGGTGTGGCGCTCGTGCCGGGTGACGTCCAGACGTATCCCAATCGCGTGGTGCTCGTTCCCCTCGATGCCGGCCGATACGAAGTCCGGGCCGCGCTGGCCTGGTCGGACCGTCCCGTATCGCCCGTCGTGCAGACGGTTCTCGACCTCGCTGCCGAGGTGCTGCCGTCGCCGGACGCCCTCGCCGTCGAGCAATAACGATCGCTTATCAATCACTACCGATACTGCTCTTGGACGGTGATCGGTTTCTTTGGCAGAGTCTCCCTCGGTGGCAGCGGATGTGACCTGGACAACTCCGATCCCCGGTGCCGCACCCGCCTCGAGGCCTCTCCGAACTCCCGGATGCCCTTCACATTCAGGTAGGAACCACATGACTTCCACATTCGACGGCCGCGTCGTACGCGCCGACACCAGCGTCCGATCGCCCCACGCGCGCCGGGCAGCCCTGGCCTCATTCGTGGGCAGCACACTCGAGTACTACGACTTCTTCATCTACGCCTCCTTCTCCGCGCTCGCGTTCAACACCCTGTTCTTCCCGGACCTCGGCCCGTTCTGGGGGACCATCGTGTCGATGGCGACCATCGGGATCGGTTACGTCGTCCGACCTCTCGCAGCCCTCGTCTTCGGGCACTTCGGAGACACGCTCGGGCGTAAGCGGATGCTGGTGGTCACGCTCGTGATGATGGGTGTGGCCACGTCCCTCATCGGCTGCCTGCCGACATACGGGGCGATCGGCGTCGCAGCACCGATCCTGCTGGTGCTGCTCCGGGCCGTTCAGGGCGCGTCGGCGGCAGGCGAATCGGCGGGAGCCGCGTCCCTGGCGCTCGAACACGCACCCGCCCACCGCCGGGCGCTCGCGGCCAGCTGGGTGAACACCGGCGCCGCCGCAGGAATGCTGCTGGCGTCGCTGGTCGTCCTCGTGTTCTCCGGACTGCCCGAGGACGCCTTCCTCAGCTGGGGATGGCGTATCCCGTTCCTGCTCAGCATCTTCGTCGCACTCGCCGGGCTCGTGATCCGCCGGATGCTGCCCGAGAGCGAGGTGTTCGAGGAGGCCGTGTCGACCGACGAGCCGAAGGAGATGCCGGCGAAGGTGATCTTCCGCGACCACTGGCCGAGCGTGCTGCGGGTCGTCGGGTGCGGACTGTTCGCGGTGGTCTCCACCATCTTCAGTGCCTTCGCCCTCTCGTGGGGCACCCACGAGGCCGGTGTGTCCCGGACCGTCATGGTCGGCGCTACCGTGCTCACCGCCGCACTCGCGCTCGTGGCCCAGCCCGCCGCGGGGATTCTCGCCGACCGGATCGGACGCAAGCCGATCTTCATCACCGGCAACCTCGTCTGCGCCGTCGCCATCTCCGGATTCTTCTGGGCGGTCAGCCAGCGTTCGACAGCCCTGATCCTGATCACGGCGTGCGTCGTGATGGTGGCCGGCTACTCGCTCGTCAACGCCGTCGGTCCCGCGCTGTACGCCGAGATGTTCGAGACGCGCATCCGTTATTCGGGCATGGCGATCTCCGGGCAGCTGGCGCTGGTGGCCACCGGATTCGCCCCCACCATCGCCGCGGCGCTCGTCCGGCCCGGACCGAACGGCTGGATCCCGGTGGCCGTGTTCACCGCGTGCTGCTGCCTGGTCAGCGCACTCACCACGCTCACAGTCCGCGAAACCTACCGGACCAGCACCACCGACCTCGGCAAATGACCGAACTCCCGTCGAAAGTGACCGAACCTGTGAAACACGATGTACTGATCGAGAACGACATCGAGGCGACGATGCGGGACGGGGTGGTTCTGCGCTCGACCGTATACCGCCCGAACGGATCCGGACGTTTCCCAGTACTGCTCACCCGCACCCCGTACGGCCGCGACCTGTCCGTGAACTCGGGCTACCTCAACCCCACCACCGTCGCAGCCGCCGGATTCGTCGTGATCATGCAGGACGTCCGCGGCAGGTTCGGCTCGGACGGCGAGTTCGTGCCGTCCGAGAACGAAGGTCCGGACGGTTACGACACGGTTCAGTGGGCCGCCGAACTGCCGTACTCGACCGGCGCCGTGGGCATGTGGGGGCGGTCGTACTTCGCCGAAACCCAGTGGCGTGCAGCCCAGGAGAAGCCGCCGGCCCTGCGTGGTATCGCCCCGGGCATCTCCGCAGGCGGCAATGCGCGGTCCGGTGGACTCGTGCGCGGCGGCGCGATGGAATTCGGTGCCCGGCTCGGGTGGGGGCACCACTCGGCCGGACCGGCCGAGATCGCGAAACTGTCCCGCACCGATCCCGTCCGCGCCGAACGCGAATGGGCAGCGTGGGCCCGGATCGATCGGGCGATGTCGGAGGACACGTTCCTCGACACCCTCCCCGTCCGCGACATGGCCGCCGACGCCCCGGCGTTCTTCGCGTCGCCGATCGTCGAATCGCTCGGATTCCCGATCGATCACCCCACCCGCGACCTGTGGGACAGCGCGAGCGACCGGGCCGTCGACCTCCCCTCACTGCACATCGGCGGGTGGTACGACATCTTCGTGAACAGCACCCTCGACCAGTACTTCGGCCAACTGGCGCACAGTGATTCCGGAGCGGCCCCCGCGCCGTACCTGATCGTGGGCCCGTGGAGTCACACCAACTTCTCCGGGCTCGGTGGGTCGGTCGTGTTCGGAAGTCCCGCGAATCAGGCGGTGCTCGATTCGGGTCAGGACCTGTCGTCGGTCCACGCGCAGTGGTACGCGTCGGTGCTCCGCGACGAGGAACCCACCATGCCCCGCGTCCGGATCTTCGTGATGGGGGAGAACCGGTGGCGGACGTACGACCGCTTCCCGGAACCCGCGCGGACGGCCGAACTCTTTCTCGCTCCAGGCGGAACCCTCGTCGCGGACGCGGAGGACACCGACGGGCGCGTCGACTACGACTACGACCCGGCGGATCCGGTGCCGACGGTCGGTGGGGCGACGATGATGCCGGGAACGTTCGCGCCCGGCGCACTGGAACAGAGCCGCGTCGAATCCCGCGACGACGTTCTCGTCTTCACCGGTGGGGCACTCACCGAGCCGTTGACGGTGATCGGCCGGGTGTCCGCGACGCTGTTCGCGTCGTCCAGCGCGGTCGACACCGATTTCGTCGTGCGACTGTGCCGGGTGACCGCGGACGGCACGTCGATCACGCTCACCGACGGCATGGTGCGGGCCCGCTACCGCGACTCCTACCGGACCCCCGGGACGTACACGTCCACCGAACCGAGCCTGCTCGTGCCCGGGGAGGTGTGCGAGTACGCGATCGACCTGTGGTCCACGGCCGTCACGTTCCAGCCGGGCGAGCGGATCCGGGTCCACGTGACGTCCAGCAATCATCCCCGCTGGGACCGCAACCTCAACACCGGCGAATCCGCCTACGAATCATCGGAATCCGTGGTCGCCCACCAGACCGTGCACACGGGGCCGCGTCACCCCAGCCGCGTGTCGCTGTCCGTGGTGCGCTGACGCGCCCGTGAGTACTTATTAACCGTCCGCGGTTAACAAGTACTCACGGGTCGCGAAGCGGCATGCGTCGTAGCCGGTCTGCCTTTCAGCAGGCCGGCTTTTGCGTAGACCAGGGAACCGGTGCACACGCTGGTCATCAACGGAACGTCGGCGCGCTGCCGGCGGACCCAGTCGAGATGGGCGTCGTCGAGCAGTTGTGGTCGCGTGCCGTGAACCTGGTGCGCTGACGCGCTCGTGAGTACTTGTTAACCGCCCGCGGTCAAGAAGTACTCACAGGCTGCGAAGCGGCAAGCTTGCGCAGGTCAGGTTTGCGGATCTTACCGGTGGCGGTGCGGGGGAGTGCCTCCGCGATCTGGATGAATGTGGGAATCTTGAACCCCGCGAGCTTTTCTCGCAGCCGGGCGCGGACCGTCTCCTCGTCGAGTGTCGTGCCGTCGGCGGCGACCACGAAGGCCATGCCGGTCTCGCCCCACTTCTCGTGGGGGACGCCGATGACCGCCGCCTCCCGGATGCCGTCCAGTTTCAGCAGCGCAGCCTCGACCTCGGCGGGGTAGACGTTCTCGCCGCCCGAGATGTACATGTCCTTGTAGCGGTCGCAGATGAAGAGGAAGCCTTCGTCGTCGAAGTAGCCGGCGTCGCCGGTGTGCAGCCAGCCGTCGACGATGGTGCGGGCGGTCGCCTCGGGCTGATTCAGGTAGCCGAGCATCACGTTCGGGCCCTTGGCGACGATCTCGCCGATCTCGTTCGGTTCGGCGCTCGACCCGTCCGGGCGTACGACGTCGACGTCGGTGAAGAACGTCCGCTTACCGGCGGAACCGATCTTGGTGCGCACGTCCGCACTCGACAGCATGGTCACCGACGGCGCGGTCTCCGTCAGGCCGTACGCCTGCGTGATCGCGACGTCCCGGTCCTGCCACGGGGAGATGAGCGCTTCGGGCAGGGGAGCCCCGGCGACGCAGATGGCCCGCAGGCTGGACAGGTCGGCGTCCGCGAACCGGGGGTGGTGCCAGAGTTCCTGGATCATCGTGGGGACGGCGAAGAACGTGGTGATGCGTTCCTTCTCGATCGTGTCGAGGACGACGCCGGCATCGAACTTGCGCAGCAGCACCACGGTGCCGCCGTTGAGCAGCGTGGGTGTGACGGCACCGCCGATCCCGCCGATGTGGAACAGCGGCGCCACCGACAGAGTGCGTTCCTTCGACGTCATGTCCTGGGCGAGAAGCTGGTTCAGTGCGTTCCACAGCATGTTGCCATGGCTGAGCATGACGCCCTTCGGTGCGCCGGTGGTGCCCGACGAGTACATCAGTACGGACAGGTCGTCGAGGCCGACCTGTTCGTCGATGCGGGTGTCCGGCTGCCCGGCGCGCACGCCCTCGTACGTGTGGGTGGACCACGAGTCGCCCAGGCCGATCCAGGTGGTGACCGGGGTGTCCGACTGCGCCAGCTCCTGCGCGACGTCGGCCTGCTGATCGCCGAAGATCACTGTGGTGCAGCGTGAATCGCCGAGCACGAAGCGCGCTTCCTCGGCGGTGAGGCGTGCATTGAGCGGGAGATACGTGGCGCCGAGCAGCCCGGCCGCGAACATCACCTCGAGCGCTGCCGGGTCGTTGAACCCGAAGAAGCCGACGCAGTCACCCTTCTCGACGCCGAGGGCGCGCAGGCCGTGGGCGAGTCGGCGTGTCCGCAGGGCCATCTCCTCGTACGTGACGGCCCGTCCGTCGAAGACGAGCGCCTCGTTCTTCGGCGTCATGGTGATGCGGCGCTCGAGCCACGAGCCGATGCCTTCGTTGTCCATGGTGACTCCTCGTTCTCTTCGAAACTACTCTCGAGCTTGTGGCGGGGTGGTGTGTCAGGCCGACGGGGTGTCGGCGCTCAGGTCGTTGTCCTTGCTCTCCTTCGTCGCGACGAGGAAGACGGCGCTGACCACGCACAGTGCGATGATGAACAGCCCGACGGGGAGGATCGATTTACCGGACGACGCGAACAGCGACGCCAGGATGACGGGGGTGAATCCCGCACCGATGAGGGTGGCCAGCTGATATCCGAGCGACGCACCGGTGTAGCGCGCCCGGGTGCCGAACTGCTCGGAGATGAACGCGGCCATCGGACCGTAGGTGGCCGAGTGGCAGATGGTGTAGCCGACGAAGGCGAGCGCGATGAACAGGAACTGTCCCGTGCTCAGCAGCAGGAAGAGTGGGTAGACGCTGAGGATCATCGCGCCGAGTCCTGCGAGCATGACCGGGCGGCGGCCGATCCGGTCGGACAGTCGCGCCGATCCGAGGACCAGGAAGATCGCGCAGAACTGGCAGAAGGAGAACGCCAGTAGCGCGTCGGACCGCGCGGCGCCGCTCGACACGGCGTAGGTGATGGCGAACGTGGTGAACGCGGTTTGCATTCCGAAGCTCGCGATGCAGCTCATCGACGCCACGACGACCGCGCGGGGCCGCTTCAGGATAGTGACGATGGGCGGGGTGGTTTCCTTCTTCGCGGATTCCTTCAGTGCCGCCGTGAACAGCGGGCTCTCCGACACCTTGGACCGGATGAACAGGCCGAGGGCCAGCATGAACGCCGAGATCAGGAACGGGATGCGCCAGCCCCAGGTCAGGAACTGCTCGTCCGGGAGAAGTGACACGGCCGCCAGCGCGAGCGTGCCGAGCAGTGCGCCGGTGGGGGCGCCCGCGTTGGTGAACGCCGCGGCGAAACCGCGCTTGCCGGATTCGGCGTGCTCGAGCGACATCAGCGCTGCGCCACCCCATTCGCCGCCGACGGCGAGTCCCTGGCAGACGCGGAGGAGGACGAGGATCACCGCGGCCCAGGAGCCGATCATCTCCGGCGGGGGAATGAGCCCGATCGCGAACGAGGCGATGCCCATGACGGTCATCGAGATCAGCAGCATGGCCTTGCGGCCGACGGTGTCCCCGAAGTGACCGAAGACGATTCCGCCCAGGGGGCGCGCGACGTAGCCGGCGGCGAACGTTCCCATCGACGCGATGCTCGCGGCCAGGGGGTCCAGATCGGCGAAGAACACCGGACCGAAGACGAGGGACGCTGCGGTGGCGTAGAGCAGGAAGTCGTAGAACTCGATGGTGCTGCCCAGGTAGCTCGACAGGATCACCCTGCGAACTTCCTTCTTGCGTTGGGTGGCCGACATGGTGCCGGCGGTGGCGGTGACCGTCATCGATACTCCTTGGCCGAAGCGTGGGACAACAGAGCGGAGCGCGCGTGTAGCGCGGATCACAATTAAACATTAATCATTGAACTTGTCAATGGAAGAGATTGACAACGCTTCTGTGGTAACTGCACCCGTCAGGCACGCGTGAGCTTGCGCCCGATGATTTCCTTCATGATCTCGGTGGTCCCGGCGTAGATCGGCCCGCCGCGGCAGTCGAGATAGTCCTGGGCGACGTCGTACTCGCGCATGTATCCGTACCCGCCGTGCAGTTGAACCGCGCGCTGGACGACCCGTTGCTGCAGCTCGGTGATCCACCATTTGGCCATCGCCGCGGTCACCTCGTCGAGCGTGCCGTTGGCGGCGTCGAGGATGCAGCGGTCCGTGAAGCACTGCGCGATCTCGATCTCGGTGGCGAGTTCCGCGAGGTAGAAGCGATTGGCCTGGAAGTCGGCCACCCGCCGGCCGAACGCTGTGCGGTCGCAGCTGTACGTCAGAGCCTGGTCGAACGTGCGTCGCATC
The DNA here is from genome assembly GCF_000014565.1 of Rhodococcus jostii RHA1. Classification (NCBI taxonomy): domain Bacteria; kingdom Bacillati; phylum Actinomycetota; class Actinomycetes; order Mycobacteriales; family Nocardiaceae; genus Rhodococcus; species Rhodococcus jostii. The sequence continues at coordinate 5,470,393 of NC_008268.1, forward strand.
GACGCCATGGATGTGACGGCCACGCTGAGGCGTTCCTGGGGCAGATTGTGGCGCAGGTAGCCGAAGCCGTCGTTCGGCTCGCCCAGGACGTTCTCGCGGGGGACGCGGACGTCGTCGAACACCAGCTCGGCGGTGTCCTGTGCGGTCAGGCCGATCTTGTGCAACGGTCCGTTGCGGGTGAAGCCGGCCATCCCGTCTTCGACCACCAGCAGGCTCACGCCCTTCTTGCCCGCCGCCGGATCCGTCTTGGCCACGACGATCACGAAGTCGGCGAGCATTCCGTTGCTGATGAAGATCTTGGTGCCGTTGAGGACCAGGTCGTCGCCGTCGGGGAGGGCGGTCGTGGAGATCGCGGCCAGGTCGCTACCCGCACCCGGCTCGGTCATGGCGATGGCGCCGATCTTCTCGCCGGTGCACAAGGGGGTCAGGAACCGATGCTTCTGCTCCTCGTTCGCCAGCGAGACGAGGTACGGCGTCACGAGGTCGTTGATGCCCGCCAGGCCCATCACCACGGCGGGGGCCCCGACGCGGCAGAGCTCTTCGATGACGATGGCGTTGAAACGGAAGTCGTCGATGCCGCCGCCGGCGAATCGTTCCTCGACGTCGATCCCGAGGAGCCCGAGCTTGCCGGCCTGACGGTAGAGGTCCCGGTCCACCTGTCCCGCCTCGGCCCAGTCACGAAGATGCGGGGCTACGTCACGTTCGGCGAACCGGCGCACCGTTTCCCGGAACGCATCGTGATCGGCGTCGAAGATGGTCCGTTCCAGTGCAACCGAAGACATGCGAGGTTCCTTTCGACCGCACGCGTGCGGCGCACGCATGCATACTCGAAAGGAACCTATCTATCAATCATTGATAATGTCAATGATTGACTATGTCTGGCGGATGGGCGCCGGGCGTCAATACCAGTACTTCCGCCCGCCGACCGCGCGGCCCGTCGTGCCCAGCACGAGTAGCACGAGGCCGATGACGAGAAGGATGATTCCGATCGTCGTGAGGATGGAAATCCCCGCGACGAGGCCGATGACGAGCAGGATGATCCCGAGAACGATCACGGTCTTCCCTCTTTCGGTTGACGGTCTGGAACTACTGACTCGGTTGCGGCACTTCACAATCGATCTTCGGGTTCACACCCGCGTAGTTGAGTGGGCCGGCGATCACCGTGACCGCGATCGTTCCGGCGCTGGCGCAATCGGCCGCCGTGTCCTTGAAGTAACCGCGCTGCCACACGGCAACGGCGCCGATGATCAGCCAGATGATCACGATGAGCGTCACGAGCCGTCCGATACGCATTTCCGACCTCCCGTGTGGGCACCGGCGCCGAGCCGGTGCACATGTCGTACTCGAATGCTATGTCGACGACGTGTCGGTCGGCTTCGCGTGTGCTCCATGAGTATTCGTGGAGTCCGTGCCGTTGGGGCGACCGTTGGCAGGCCCTGCGCCCGTGGTTCGAGCGTCGGTGGCCCGAGTGTTCGCGGGCCCCGCGCCCGTGGTTCGAGCATCGGTGGCCCTGGCGTCGTTCGTCGCAGTGTCCGTCTTCTTGACGTCGGGATCGAGCTCGTCGGCGCGCTGCCACTCGTGCTTCAGGTCGTCACGGGACGTGGTCGCCGTGTTCTTGTGCGTCTGCGCATCGACCTGCAGTCTCTTGGCCTCTGCCGCCTTGGCCTCGGCTTCTGCTTGAGCCCTTCTGGCGTTGGCTGCAGTTTCCTCCGCGATCGCCTCGCGCTTCTCGACGACGGACGTCTGCTCCTGCGCGTTTGCGCGGATGCTGTCGGCCTGCTGACGGTGGCGCTGGTTCCGCTTGCGCGATGCCGCAACGGCCAGCGCGATCAGGGCGAGAACGACGACGATCGCGACGATGATCCAGATGACAGTCATGGTGTCCATTGGTTACTCCCAGCGGTTGTGTTGTTAAAGTACCCCGCGCTGAAACCCGGCAAACAGACCGAGAGCCAATCGCAATCAACCGTCGTATTTCGACACGACATAGGGTGCGGGCATGGAGATCCGCTGGATGCGCGCGTTCCTCGCCGTAGCCGAGGTGTCGAACTACGGCCGGGCCGCCGAGTCGTTACGTATAGCCCAGCCCGCGGTCAGCCAGCAGATCCAGCAGCTGGAGAGGCATCTCGGAGTGAAGCTGTTCGACCGCGGTACGCGACCGATTCGGCTGACCGCCGCTGGCGAGCAGTTTCTCGAACCCTGCCGGGCCGCGCTCAAAGCCGTTGCCTGGGCCGAGCAGTCGGCGTCGGCGGGCAATCCTGCGGAGGAGGGGCGTGTTCGGGTCGGATTCAGCGGTGCCTACGGCCAGTCGAAGCTGCCCTTGTTCGCCCGCACCGTGCGCAAGAGGTATCCGAAGCTCGAGCTGGTTCTCGACGGGGCGAGACCGAGTGGGCTGATCCTCGACGACATCTATTCCGGCAAGCTCGATCTCGGTTTCGTCTCGGCGGCTATGTCGCATCCCGAGATTCGGACGAGAGTGATCTCGATCGAGCCACTGGGGGCGCTACTCCATGCCGACCACCGACTGGCGAAACGCTCGGAGATCTCGCTGTCCGAACTGCGCGACGATCCGTTCGTCACCAACCCCGCGTCGTCGGGATCCACACTTCGTCTGGACGTGCTGGCCGCATGCCACGACGCGGGGTTCACGCCGGAGATCGCGCAGGAAACGTCGGATGGATCGACGCTGACCGCACTGGTCGCGGCCGGCGTGGGGGTGTCACTCATCCCGGTGAGTTCTCATCGCGCCGGAGCAGCCGACGCCGTCGTCGTGCCCACGGACGGCGGCCGCCACCGAATCCGCGGGGCACTGGCGTGGGCGGACAGGCCCCTGACACCGTTGCTCGAGACCGTCCTCGCGCTCGCGGAGGAGCTCATGCCGACGATCCACGGGATCGATAAGTAGAGCTTATCGAAAGTATGCCAAGTTGATCTTGGACGGTGATGAAGGGGTTTGGCAGAGTCGTCGGCGCAGCGGTGGTGTGATCCGCGGCACGTCATCACCTCCACTCCGGTCCGAAAGGCCTCCCATGAGCGTACGAGCTGGTTCTGCTGCGCACCCGGACGCGCAGCAGCCTGTCGGTACCCCGGCGAGTGTGCCCGCGCGTCAGCCGCGCAGGGCGGCTTTCGCGAGTTTCCTCGGCAGCCTCGTCGAGTACTACGACTTCTTCATCTATGGGTCGGCGGCCGCCCTGATCTTCCCGACGGTCTTCTTTCCGTCGGAGAGTCCGGCGACCGGCACGTTGGCGGCACTGGCGACATTCGGCGTCGGATACATCGCCCGCCCGATCGGGGCCGTCGCGCTCGGACACTACGGCGACCGCGTCGGGCGCAAGCGTGTGCTCGTCTTCACGCTGGTCCTGATGGGCGTCTCGACGTTCCTCATCGGATGCCTGCCGGGCTTCGCGAGCATCGGGATCGCGGCGCCGATCCTCCTGGTGGTCCTTCGCCTCATGCAGGGTGCGTCGGCAGCGGGCGAGCAGAGTGGCGCCAATTCGCTGACCCTCGAGCATTCCCCGGAGGGTTCGAGGGCGTTCTACACCAGCTTCACGATGAGCGGCACCCAGGCGGGGCAGCTCGTCGCGACCCTCGTCTTCATCCCCGTCGCCGCGCTGCCCGAGGACATGCTGATGACGTGGGGGTGGCGAATCCCGTTCCTCGTCAGTGGAATCCTGACGATCGTCGCGCTGTTCGTCCGCCGGACGATGGAGGAGACACCGGTGTTCCGGGAGGCGGAACGCGACAACGAGTTGGTCGAGATACCCGTCGTCGAACTGTTCAAGAACTATCGGCTGCAGATGCTCCGGGTGATCGCGTGCTCGCTCTTCGCCGTGTCGGGCACGATCATGACGGTCTTCGCGCTCGCCTACGGTACCGGTGAGGCCGGGCTCGAACGGCAGACCCTGCTGTGGGCGGGCGTCATCGCAAACATCATGCAGCTGTTCGCCATTCCCCTCTGGGCGATGCTGGGAGACCGGATCGGCCGCCGGCCCGTGTATCTCGCCGGAATCGTCGGCGCCATCGCCGCGTTCTTCTTCTACTTCGAGGCGATGAGCATCGGTTCCGTTCCTCTGATCTTCGCGGTGTCGGCCTTCTTCGGTGCCGCCGCATCCGGTGTCAGCGGTGTCGGTCCGACCTTCTTCGCGGAAATGTTCGATACCCGAGTGCGGTTCTCCGGCATCGCCATCTCGACGCAGATCGGGTTCGCCTTCGCGGGCTTCGCCCCGAGCATCGGCTATGCGCTGCTCGGAACCGGCACGCACGGGTGGATACCGGTGGCCGCGTTCGGCTCCGTCTGCCTGCTGGTGGCCGGCCTCTCGGCGGTGACCGCCCCGGAGACAGGCAGCGTCGCGATCACCGACCTGGGCAAGAAGTAATCGTTCCCCGAACCGCCTCGGCGCGGTTCCCCATCACGAGGAGAATCATGACGCTCGACCCCGACATGGCCGTACTACTGGACAAGTTGAACGACTGGGACGCCGCCGCAGGTGCCCAGACGACGATCGAAGGCGCCCGCAAGCGCATCGAAGAGATGCGTGCCCTCTACTTCGAGCCCGAACTGCTCGAGGTACGAGAAGTCGAGAACGTCACCGTCCCGGGTCCTGCCGGCGGCATCCCCGCCCGCATCTACCGGCCGGACACGGAGGAGTCGACTCTGCCGACCGTCCTGTACCTGCACGGCGGTGGCTGGGTGATGGGCGGCCTCGATTCGCACGAGTCACACGCTCGACGCGTCTGCGCTCGAACCGGCTCCGTCGTCGTCGCCGTCGACTACCGGCTGGCGCCGGAACACCCGTTCCCGGCCGGCTACGACGACTGCCTGGTCTCGCTCCACTGGATCCACGACACCATCGATCAGCTGGGCGGCGACGCGTCCCGAGTTGCCGTCGCCGGAGACAGCGCGGGCGCCAATCTCGCGGCGTCGGTGGCCTTGGCGGCCCGCGACGCGCAACTTCCGCTGCGGGCACAACTGCTGCTGTACGTGCCGGTGCATTTCGCGAAGCGTTACCCGTCGATGGACGAACTCGCCGACGGGTATTTCCTCAGGATGCCGGCAAACGAGGACATGGGGGCCGGCTACCTCGAAGACCGCAGACTGTCGTCGGACCCCCGCGTCTCGCCGATCGAGGGCGATCTGACGGGGGTGGCACCCGCCATCGTGTGCGGTGCCGAATGCGATCCGCTCCGAGATCACGCCCCCGCGTACGCCGCTGCGCTGGAGGCCGCCGGCGTGCCGGTGCGACTCCGGATCTCGCCGGGCATGCTGCACGGGTACTGGAGCATGGGCGTCGTGCCACGCGCCAACGACCTCGCGAACCAGCTGTGCGAGGAACTCGCGGAGTTGCTCACCCCGGAGTAGCTCGACATTCCACTACCGTGAACCGCATGATCGAGTTGCTGGAACGTGACGGCGTGCGCGGACATCTCCACCGCCCCACGGGTGACGGGGTGGCGGGGCTGGTTCTGACGCATGGAGCGGGAAGTGACTGCGACACAAAGCTGTTGCGTGCCGTGACCGACGGGTTCGTGGAGCGGGGCGTCGTCGTCCTGCGGTTCGATCTCCCGTTCCGTCAGCGCCGCTCGTCGGGTCCTCCGCATCCGTCGAAGGCGGCGGAGGATCGGGACGGCATCGCGGCCGCGGTGGCCGTGATGCGGGAGCTGGTGTCGGCGCCGGTGTGGGCAGGCGGGCACTCGTACGGCGGGCGGCAGGCGTCCATGCTCGCTTCGGAGCGACCGGGTCTCGTCGACGCCCTGTTGTTGCTGTCGTACCCGCTGCATCCACCGGCCAAGCCGGAGAAGCTCCGGACCGAGCACCTGCCCGGTCTCCGCACCCCGTCCGTGGTGGTGCACGGTTCGAAGGACCCGTTCGCGACCACCGGTGAAATGCGGTCGGCACTCGAACTGATCCCCGCTCCGACGACGCTCGTCGAACTCGAGGGGGCCCGCCACGACCTGGCCCCGGACAAGTTCCCGGTGGTCGAACGCGCGGTCACGGCCATGCTCGACCTTCTGTAGGCCGGTCGAGGACGGCCGCGCGTCGTCGGTATGTTCGGTGAATGAGCAACGTGCAGACGGACGCGCCCCACTGGTTCACCACGGCGTTGGCGTCGCCGGTCGACACCGGCCGGGTCGACGTCGCAGGTGCGCAGGTCCACTACCGTGCGTGGGGGCCGTCGGGCTCACCCGGAATCGTGCTCGTGCACGGCGGCGCCGCCCACAGTCGGTGGTGGGACCATGTGGCACCCATGCTGGCCACGGGCCGTCGCGTCGTCGCACTCGACCTGACCGGGCACGGCGACAGCGACCGGCGCGCGGAGTACGGCCTGGAGCAGTGGGCGGAGGAAGCCCTGGCGGTGGCGAAGCCGGCGGGCATCTCGGGGGCGCCGGTGTTCGTCGGGCACAGCATGGGCGGCATGGTGTCCTACGTGGCAGCGCAGCTGTTCGGCGAGGATCTGGCCGGTGTCCAGCTGATCGATTCGCCCGTCCTCGCCCGCACACCGGAGGAGGAGGAAGCGCGCAAGCAGCGTGCCTTCGGTCCGAAGAAGGTCTACCCGTCCAGGGCCGAGGCGCTCGAGCGGTTCCGGTTCGTCCCGCCGCAGGACACCGCGGTGCCCGCGGTCCTGCGTCACGTCGCCGAGAACTCGATGGAGGAGGTGGACGGCGGCTGGTCGTGGAAGTTCGATTCCACGTTCTTCGCGCGCCACAGCAGCAACCACCTCGGCGGATCCGACCCACGCTGCCGCATCGCCTACTTCCGTGCCGAGAACGGCATCGTCACCGAGGCCATGATGGACGACATGCGCCGTCGATTCGGGCCCACCGCGGTGGTCGTCGAAATCCCCGACGCCGGACACCACGTGATGATCGACCAGCCGCTCGCGCTCGTCGTGGGCATCCGGACGGTGCTCGCGTCGTGGGATGTCGAAGATTCCGTGGCCGGGATGCCGGGCTGACTCAGTCGCCGGACCGGACGGCGGCGACGAACTGCTCGATCAGCGCCGCATCCTTCACTCCACGCGACGATTCGACGCCGCTCGACACGTCGACGCCCCACGCGCCGGTCGCGTCGACGGCGGCCCGCACGTTGCCCGGATGAAGTCCGCCGGCGAGGATCCACTCGCCGTCGGGACGGCTCTGGTTCGCCCAGTCCCAGGGCACGCCCGCCCCGGCGGTCGCCCCGTCGACGAGGATGCGGTCGGCGCCGAAATCGCCCGACGTGTCACCGGCGACCACGGCACGGATCACGCCGAGCCCCGCCTCCCGCAACCGGGCGACGTCGTCGGCGGACGTCAGGTCGTGCACCTGGACGGTTCCGAGACCCGCCGCGGCGGCGACCTCGATCACCTCCGACACGGGACTCCCCTTGAACACACCCACCGCGACCGTGTGACCGGTGACCCGGCGGACCAGCGGCGCGGCGTCCGCGGGGGAAATCCGGCGGACGCTGTCGGCGAACACGAAACCCACGGCGTCGACGCCGAGGCGCACGGCCAGATCGACCGAGGTCTCGTCTCGCAGACCGCACACCTTGATGAATGTCACCCCGGCAATTTTACCGGTCGCTCCGAGTCGCCGACGCAGCGCGGGTTCGCGCTCTAGGCTTCGTGACGTGGAATGGCTCAGCGACCTCAGCGTGATCTCAGGGCCTCTGCCCTGGATCCTCACGGTGATCGGTGTGCTCGGCGGCGTGTGGCTGCTCGCCGCCCGCACCCCGTGGTACCGCAGGAAGGCGATTCCGATCTGCCTGGCCGTGTCGGTGGTCGTCACCGTCGTCCTCTACTGGATGGTCGAGAAGGTTCTCCGGCCGTTCCCCGACCCCATCGAGATCCCCATCTACGTGTGGATCGGACTGGGGCTCTTCGCGATCGTCCTGCTCGTGCCGAGGATTCGCGCCGGCCGGACGGTGAAAGCCGCCGTCGTGTCGGTTCTCGCGGTACTCGCCGTGCTTCTCGCGTCCGCGACGCAGATCAACCTGGTGTTCGACGCCTACCCCACGGTGGGCACGGCATTCGGGGCGGAGCCGTTCGACCGGGTTCAGATGAACGACCTCGGCAGCACCGCCGAGAACGTGGTGACGGGAACGCCTCTCGACGCGTCGTGGACCGCCCCGCCCGGAATGCCGAGCGAGGGACGGGTCCTGACGGCGGGCATCCCCGGAACGGCGTCGGGGTTCGCCGCCCGCGATGCCGAGATCTACCTCCCGCCCGCCTACTTCGCCAACCCGCGCCCCCTGCTGCCGGTGCTCGTGATGCTGGCCGGTCAGCCCGGTTCGCCGGAGGACTGGTTCGCCGGAGGCAAGCTCGCCACCACGATGAACGAATTCGCCGCGAAACACGGGGGACTGGCCCCGATCGTGGTGGTGGCGGACGGCACCGGCTCGCAGATCGCGAACCCTCTGTGTGTCGATTCGAAGCTGGGCAACGTGGCCACGTATCTGGCGAAGGACGTTCCGTCCTGGGTGAAGTCGAACCTGCAGGTGAATCCGGACCCCAAGGCGTGGGCCATCGGCGGCCTCTCCTACGGCGGCACGTGTTCGCTGCAGATGGCCACCAACTATCCCGACGTGTACCCGACGTTCCTCGACATCTCGGGTCAGGAAGAACCCACGCTCGGCGACCACCAGCGCACCCTCGACGACGGATTCGGCGGTGACGAGGCGGCGTTCAAGCGGGTCAACCCACTCGATCTGATGGCGTCGAAGCAGTACCCGGATTCGGCCGGGGTCTTCGTGATCGGCAGCGACGACGACGCCTACAAGCCGGGGGCCCAGAAGGTCTATCAGGCCGCGAAGAACGCGGGCATGGACGTGCAGTACGTGGAAGTGCCGGGCGGGCACAGCTTCGCGGTGTGGTCTGCCGGACTGGAGAAGGAACTGCCGTGGCTGGCACAGCGGTTGGGGCTGATCGGCTCGTAGGCACTCGTCGCGGCGGAGAGGGATGGGATGACGGCGGCAGCGCACATACTGCGGGTGGGTTCGGCGTTGCCCGACCCGCCGTTCGAGTTCCGGGACGGCGGGGCTCCGGCGGGTTTCGATGTCGAGTTCACGCGGGCCGTCGCGCAGGTGCTCGGCCTCGAATGGTTGCTCGTCCCGTACCGGGGCACCGACTTCAACGGCATCTTCGATGCGCTGGCGGACGGTGAATTCGACTGCATCGCCTCGGGAACCACTGTGACGCCGCAGCGGAGGGCGCGCGCGGATTTCTGCGCTCCGTACCTCGTGTCGGGTCAGTCCCTCGCCGTCGACACGTCGCGGCATCCGGGAGTGCGCGGGGTGGACGACCTGGGCGGTCTCACCGTCGGTGTCCAGCACGGCAACACGAGTCAGCCGATCGTGGAGGGACTGGTTGCGGAGGGTCGCGCGGGCGCGATCCGGGTGTACGCGTACGACCGGATCGGGCAGGCTCTCGACGATCTGTCCTCGGGCGGGTGCGATGCCGTGATGAAGCTCGCGCCTGTCCTCACCTGGCTCGTCCGGGACCGCCCGCACGTGGAGGTGGTCGAACGAGGAATCTCCCGCGAGGAGATCGCTGTCGCTGTGCGCACGGGTGATGACGCGCTGCGCGAACGTATCGAGTCGGCGCAGGGCACCCTGGCCGCGGACGGCACCCTCGACCGGCTGAGGTCGACGTGGCTCGGGATCGGTGAAACGGACGGCGGCTCGTTCTGACCGGCACACCTGTCCAAGAATAGGAACGTGTTCTATATTTGCGGCAACCCTTTCTCTCAGTGACTGGAGTGCCCGGCATGTATGAGTGGTCAGATACCGACCTGATGTTCCGCGACGCGATCCGCGGTTTCATCGACAAGGAAATTCGACCGCACGTCGACAAGTTGGAGACCGGTGAGCTGCCTCCGTTCGACATCATCCGCAAACTCTTCGCCACCTTCGGTCTGGACGAGATGGCCCGTGATGCGCTGACGAAGTCGCTGGACCGCGAACGCAGTGGGGCCGCGTCCGGCGCGAAGGAAGAGAAGTCCGGCGGGCTCGGCGGTGCGGGCAGCATGGGCGTGATCATGAACGCCGAGTTGGCCGGCGTCAGCCTCGGGCTCGTCGCCTCGCTCGGGGTGAGCCTCGGGCTGGCGGCGGGCACCATCCGCAGTCGCGGGACGCTGGCGCAGAAGGAGCGGTGGCTGCCCGGCCTGGTCACGTTCGAGAAGGTCGGAGCGTGGGCCATCACCGAGCCCGACTCCGGCTCGGACGCGTTCGGCGGCATGAAGTCGTACGTGCGCCGCGACGGTGACGACTACATCCTCAACGGGCAGAAGACGTTCATCACCAACGGTCCCTACGCCGACGTCATCATCGTCTACGCGAAGCTCGACGAGGGAGACTCGTCCGTCGACCGCCGCGACCGGAAGGTTCTCGCCTTCGTCCTCGACGCGGGCATGGAGGGGCTCACTCAGGGTGCGCCGTTCAAGAAGATGGGCATGAACTCCTCGCCCACCGGAGAACTGTTCTTCGACAACGTGCGCCTCACCCGCGACCGTCTGCTCGGCGAGACGGAGGACGGCGGAAAGTCCGACGGCAAGTCCAGCGCGAAGGAGAGCTTCGCGGCCGAACGGATCGGCATCGCGTCGCTGTCGCTCGGGATCATCAACGAGTGTCACCGGCTGTGCATCGACTACGCCAAGTCCCGCAAGTTGTGGGGCAAGGAGATCGCCCAGTTCCAGCTCATCCAGCTCAAGCTCGCCGAGATGGAAATCGCCCGCATCAACGTGCAGAACATGGTCTTCAACGCCATCGAACGCACCGCGGCGGGCGATCAGGTGAGCCTCGCGGAGGCGTCGGCGATGAAGCTCTACTCCTCGCGGGCGGCTACGGAGGTGGCGATGGAGGCGGTGCAGTTGTTCGGCGGCAATGGGTACATGGCCGAGTACCGGGTCGAGCAACTCGCGCGCGACGCGAAGTCGCTGATGATCTACGCAGGCAGCAACGAGATCCAGGTGACGCACATCGCGAAGGGCCTGCTCGCGATGTGATGCGGGCGCCCGGGAACTAATGTCGTACGGCGTACGTTAGTGGGGTGTCGTCAACGAAAGGACACCACCATGAAGGTCACCGCGAGCGCACTGTCGCTGAACGTCGCAGACCCCAGTGCGTCGGCCGAGTTCGCCAAGTCCCACCTGGGCTTCGTCGAGGAGATGGCCGCCGAGGGCTTCGTGTCACTGAAGCGTGCGGACGTGGGCTTCAACCTCGTCTTCCTGAAGACCGGACTGGAAACCTTCAAGCCTGCGCGGATCGCCGGTGACGCCGGCCAGGGGTTGCTGATCGCGCTCGTCGTCGACGGTATCGACGCCGAATACGAGCGACTGCAGGCGGAGGGCGTCCCGATCGTGACGCCCATCGAAACCGAGCCCTGGGGCGAACGCTACTTCCAGATGAGTGACCCCAACGGGGTGATCATCCAACTGGTCGAATGGATGTAGCGGTCACACCGAGGCGAGGAACGGCTCGACGGCCGCGAGCACCTCGGGGCTCGCGGCCACCGCCGTCGAGTGGTCGAAACCGGGCAGGATCGTCAGCGACGCACCGGGAATCAGCGCCGCCACCCGCTGGGTGTCGCCGATCCGCTCGGCGTCGTTCGAACCGACGAACAACAGGGTGGGGACGGCGATCCCGCGCAGGACGTCGTCGTCCACTCCCGGCTCCACACCGGAACGCCGCATGTACGCGGCGAGCGCCTGCGCGTCGTTCGCCATGAACGCCGCCCGGGTGCCCGCGTCGATCGGCCACGAGCGCCGGGCATTCCACTGCGCCAGGAACGCATCCATGCCGTCCCGTTCGAGGACGTCGATGCAGCCCGGGAAGAACAGGCGGTCGAACGCGCCGGCCTGCGGGCGGCTGCTGCCGCCGCCGACGATCAGGCTCTCCAACCGTTCGGGCGCCCCGACCGCCAAGGCCAGCGCGACCCGGCCGCCGAGCGAATACCCCAGCACGTGCGCGCTCGGAAGATCCAGGTGATCGAGGACCGCCAGAACGTCGCCGCTGACCAGATCCATGGCGTACGCGCTCTCGTCGTGCGGCTTGTCGCTGCACCCGTGGCCCCGCAGATCGACCAGGATCAGCCGGTACCGGTCACGCAGCGCGGCGACGTAGCCGAATCCACGCCAGATCGCGTGCGAGAGCGCCGTGCCGTGGATGAGAACGAGGGGCTCGCCGTCCCCGACGGTCTTGTACGCGATCCGGACACCGTCGACGGGATTCGTAGCATGCTGCACCCGCCCAGTCTGCATCACTCAGAAGTCGCGGCCCTCCGACACCCACTGCAGATCCTCCGAACGCGCACCCTCCACGTGTTCCCCGGCCGAGTTCAGTACCGCCAGCTGCTCCGCATCGAGTTCGATATCGAGAGCGCCGGCGTTCTCCGTCATTCGTTCCGCACTGCGGGTTCCGGGGATGGGTACGACCGGAAGTCCGAACGCGCGGCCTTGCGCGTAGAGCCACGCCAGCGCAACCTGTGCGGGCCTGGCCCCCAGGTCGCCTGCGACCGAATTCACCGCATCCACCACGCCGAGGTTCCGCTGCAGCGTGCCCTCCGCGAACCGGGGGAGAGTCCGTCGGAAGTCGTTGGGCGCCAAGGTGTCGACGCCGGTGACGGTCCCGGTGAGGAACCCCCGGCCGAGTGGCGAGTAGGGGACGAACCCGACACCCAGTGCGGCCGCCGCCGGCACGATCCGCGCCTCGACGTCGCGGCTCCAGATGCTCCATTCCGACTGGACTGCCGTGATGGGATGCACCGCGTGCGCGGACGCCAGCTCCCCGGCCGTCACCTCCGACAGTCCGAGATGTCGCACCTTGCCCGCCGCCACCAGTTCGGCCATCGCACCGACGGTGTCCTCGATCGGAACCGACGGGTCGGGGCGGTGCAGGTAGTAGAGGTCGATCGTGTCGATGCCGAGTCGGCGCAGGCTGGCGTCCACCGACTCGTGGACGTAGGCACGGTCGCCGCGGGTCGAGGCGCCGCCCTCGCTCCGCTTCCTCGGATCCCCCACAATCCCGAACTTGGTTGCCAGCGTGACTTCCTCGCGCCGGTCCCTCAGCAACTGCGCGATCAACCGCTCGTTGTCGCCGGCCCCGTACACGTCGGCGGTGTCGAGGAAACTCACTCCGAGATCCACCGCGTGATGCAGTGTCGCGAGCGCCTTCCCCGGTTCCACCCCGCCGTAGACGGGTGTGAGAGCCATTCCTCCGAAACCCATGTCGGAGACGGTGAGCGAGTCGCCCAGGGTTGTCGTACCGATGTCGGTCATGCTTCTCCTCGTCGTTGTCGGGCAGGGTCCTCGTCGGTCCCTGCGATGAGGGCCCGGTAGTGATCGACCTTGGTGTCGAGGGCGGCCAGGGCGTCGTCGAGCCTCGCCTGCTGGGCGAGGATGCGTTCGCGATGCGCGAGCAGCAGCGCCAACCGCCGCTCATGGGTCTCGGCGCCCCCGGCCAGCAGCACCGCGAAACGCTGCATGTCACTGGTCGGCATGCCCGTCGTCCGCAGCTTCACCAGCAGTTCGATCAGCCGCACGTCCCGCTCGCTGTAGCGGCGGCGACGGTCCGAACCGCGCGCGATCGTCGGGATCATCCCCTCACGCTCGTACCAGCGCAGGGTGTCCTGCGTGAGACCCGTGATCGCCGCGACCTCCGAGATACTCGCGAACGTTCCGGGCGACTGCTCCAACTGGGTGGCCATGACTGAACCGTACGACCTGGAGTGCACTCCAACGCAAGGCCCGGGCCGACTACCGCCTCGTCGATCTGTCCGCACCGGGAGCCCGTTTGACGGACACATTGTCGGTTGTCGCTGCAGGCCTGGGCGAACACAGTGCTTCTATGGCAATTACCGAGGGCACCAGCAGCGAGGCGACGCCTGCCGAACGCGAGTACGGCGACCGCGTCCTGGCCGTCGAACCGGGCGGAAACGAATTCATTCCGCACGAGGTCCGCCACGGAACTCCACGCCAACTCTTCTGGACGTGGATGTCGCCGAACCTCGAGTTCGCCACGATCTTCATCGGGGTCCTGTCCGTGTCGGTGTTCGGGATGACGTTCTGGCAGGCGACGCTCGGGCTCGTCCTCGGAACAGGACTCGGGGCGGCAGCGCACTACGTTCTGTCCGCGCGAGGTCCCTTGCACGGCGTTCCGCAGATGGTGCTCGGACGCCTCGGCTTCGGCTATCGGGGCAACGCCCTTCCGGCGGCGTTCATGTCGATCATGTGCGGCGTCGGCTGGTTCGCCACCAACAGTGTCAGCGGCGCGTTCGCGCTCAACACGCTGACCGGTCTGGCGCCCCTGCCGTCCCTGCTCGTGATCGTCGTCATCCAGACCGTGTTCGCGTTCTTCGGGCACAACCTGGTCCAGGCGTTCGAGCGTTACGCGTTCCCCGTGCTGGCCGTGATCTTCGCGATCACCGCAGTGGTGGTACTCGCGAAGTCGAACCCGGGCGCGCCGGCGGTCGAGGGTGGTGTCGGCGGAATGGGCGGGTTCCTCCTCACCGTTGGAACGGCGTTCGGCTATGCCGCCGGGTGGACGCCATACGCCGCCGACTACACGCGGTATCTGCCGGCCACCGTGTCGAGGGTCCGCACCGGGCTGTTCGCCTCGGCCGGACTGTTCGTCTCGTGCGTCGCACTGTCGGTGGTCGGTGCCGCCTCCGTGACGATCGGCGCACCGTCCTCCGACAACCCGACCGACGCGTTCACCGCGAATCTTCCCTCGGCACTGGCGAACCTGACGCTGCTCGCCATCGCGCTCGGGGCGGTCGCCGCCAACGCCCTCAACGTGTATTCCGGGTCGATGGCCTTCGTGACCATCGGACTGAAGTTGCCGCTGAAGACTCAGCGGGCGATGGTCACCCTGATGTTCGGAGTCGTCGGATTCCTCGTGGCGTGGTGGGCGCTCGCCGACGCCGCCGCGAGCTACGAGGCCTTCCTGCTCATCGTCGCCTACTGGATCGGACCGTGGCTGGGGATCATGTTCGCCGACCAGTACCTGCGCCGCGGGCAGCGGATCGACAACCTTCTGTACGACCGCGGGTACAGCAACTGGGGTGGTCTGACCGCGTTCGTGATCGCCCTCGTCGGATCCGTCCTGTTGTTTTCCAACCAGGAGAAGTTCGTCGGCTACGTGGTGCAGGCTGTACCCGAACTCGGCGACATCACGTTCTTCGTCGGCTTCGTGCTGGCCGGTGCGCTCTACTTCGCGATCAACGGTGCCAGGATCTCACGTGGCCAACCTATTGGCGCACAGGGCAAGTAGCAGCGAACCGTACATCGACGGCGAACCCGGGTCGTATCCGAGCAACGCCCGGATACGCTCGAGGCGCTGGTACATCGATTGCCGGCCGAGATGCAGCGCCGACGCCGAACTGGTGGCGCTGCACCCGTGCCGAAGGTGCACCTCCAGGGTGCGGACCAGGTCGCTCGAATGGGTTCGATCCCACTCCACCAACGGCGCAATGGTTGTCGCGACCATCCGCTCCCGGACGTCGGGAGGTAACCGGTCGAGCGCGAGTTCGGGGGCGAGTTCCCGTGTCGTCGTCACCACCCGCCCCGCCAACCACGACCGCCGGGCAGACATCGCGAGGCGCAGTCCCGAGCGGGCGGTGTGCAGCGCGGCGCCGACGTCCCCGGGAGCGAAGTCGCACGGATCGCCGACCACCACCGTCACCCCGTCGGTGATGTTGGACGCCAACGATTCCTGAAAGCAGTCGACGGCGGTCCCCACCGGGTCGACCACGGTCGCGGGGACCGCGATCAGGCCGAACGTGCTCGCGTGCACCTCCGCACGCAGGCACGGCTGCCCGAGCAGTTTGGCGGCCGAATCCAGCAACCGGGTCGCGATGCGCGAACCCGGGGAATCGATGGCGACCGCGACCACCCGGTTGCCCGGTGCAGGATGGAACCCCGCCGCGGCGGCTCGCACCGTGAGGTCGATCTGCCGAACGTCGCTGCGGTCCAGCAGGTCCGACACCAACGCGGCCGCGGCGCGCTGGGGACGTCCCGCGAGGCTGCCGGAGTAGGTCAGTGCCAACCCCAGGGACGCCGTCGATCGTTCGAGCAGCGCACGCAACACGGAAGAATTCATCGTGGAACCGGGGCCGGCCGTCAACGTCCCCCACGCGCCGTCGCGTGAATGGATGGTGGCCGTGACGGTTCCGGCGTCGGCCGCCGCCCAGGCTGCGCGGTCGTCGTCGACGCCGTGCGCCGCGACCAGTGCCCCGCTGCCGCTGGTGACGATCAGCGGGCAGCCGCTCGTCTCGCTGATGCGCTCGAGCAAGCGGGCCACCCCGTTGCCTGCCATCAACTCCGCTTCCAGCACACGGGACAGTTCGTTCTGGGTCCGCAGGGCCGACACCTCGCGGGAGATGATCTCGGTGTTGGCGTTCTGGCAGAGTTCGATGAACGGGACCACCGTCCGGAGCGCGATGAGCGGTAGGTCCAGGGCGGCCGCCTCTTCGATCATGTCACCAGGAACGACGTCGAACGTCCGGCCCAGCTCGATCGCCACGCCCGCGACATTGCGTTCCCCGACCTCGCGGAGATAGTGCCTGCGCGTCCCGGGATCCACACCGGACAACCCCAGCCCGGTGGTCAGCAGCAACTCGTCGCCGGACAGCAGCGGGCTTATCTCGTAGATCTCACTGGAATGCACCCAGCGCACCGCGCGGCCGAGCTGCGACTTCCCGGCCAGAACCTGCGGGTTCGCGCTGACGAACTGGTTCCGGAGCAACTCGCGCACGGTCAACGACATCGTCGAACCCTCCTCGGGAGGCGGACAGTCTGTACAGGTTAAGGCCCGTTCGTTACCACAGTGTGTCCGTTGTGGTCGCGGCGTCCGAGACGGAAGGTAGAGGCATGTCGATCTCTGTGAACTCTGCGCGGATGGCCCTCGACCCCGAGGAACTGCTGACCGTGGCGATCGCCGAAGCCGAACTCGGCAAACGCGAGGGCGGGATACCCATCGGGGCCGCACTCTTCGCCGGCGACGGATCCCTGCTGGGCAGCGGCCGCAACCGACGGGTCCAGCACGCCGATCCGTCCGTCCACGGTGAGACGGACGCGTTCCGGGCTGCCGGGCGCCAGCGCGACTACCGCTCGACGATCATGGTGACGACCCTGTCGCCGTGCTGGTACTGCAGCGGTCTGGTCCGGCAGTTCAACATCGGTGCGATCGTCGTGGGGGAGAGCGTCACGTTCACCGGCGGTCACGAATGGCTCCGTGAGAACGGCGTGGACGTGACCGTCCTGCGCGATCAGCACTGCATCGACCTCATGACCGAATTCATCGAGAACCAGCCCGAACTCTGGAACGAAGACACTGGAGTAGCCGAATGACCGCGATCGCCACCGTCGACATCGCCCTCTGGCGGGCGGGCGGGCCCTCCGCTGCGGCCGTCGCCAGGGACGTCGACGAGGGACTGCAGCGCGCCGGGTTCCTCCTCGTCCGCGGCCACGGAGTCACCCGCGAACTGGCCGCGGACGTACGGGCCGCGGCGCGCCGGTTCTTCGCACTCCCGGAAGAGGTGAAGGCGCGGTACTCGGCGATCGTGGGCGAGCGCGGCTGGATCGGGCCCGGGATGGAGGCCAACGGCTATGCCGAGGGCACCGAGACGCCTCCGGACCTCAAGGAGACGTTCGCCATCGGGGCCGAGACGCGTACCGGGGATCCCGTCGTCGACGACGTGTGGTTCAAGCCCAACGTGTGGCCCACCGAAGTGGCGGACCTGCGCGCCCTCCTCACCACCTACACCGAGGCGATGCGCCGGCTCTCCGACGACCTCCTCGCCCTGTTCTCGGCGGCACTCGCACTGCCCGCCAACCCCTTCGACGGACTCGCGGACCGCCCGACGTGGACGTGCAACATCAACCACTACCCGCCGATGTCCTCGGTGGGGGAGCCGGAGCCGGGCCAGTTCCGTATCGGGCCGCACACCGATTTCGGCACCGTCACCGTCCTGGACCGGGAACCCGGCGCAGGCGGACTCCAGGTGTACACCGACGAAGGCGGCTGGGCGGACGCGCCCTACGACGCCGACGCTCTCACCGTCAACATCGGCGACCTCCTCGAGTACTGGAGCGGCAAGCGCTGGCCGTCGGGCCGACACCGCGTGCTGCCGCCGCAGGCCGACGCCCCCGAAGAAGACCTGGTGTCGCTCATCTACTTCTACGAACTCAACCACGACGCGCAGGTGACACCTCTCGAGCCGCCGATCGGAACCGTCGCCGGGCTCGGGCCCGTCACGTCGGCGGACTTCATCAAGACCCGCCTCGACGCGATCACCTTGTAGGCGCCGCACGGGTCCGAAGGGCCTCGTCGGTCAGTTCCAGCCACCGGGTGACGCCGATGTCGTGGAGGAACTGCCGGTCGTGGCTGACCACGATCAACGCGCCGCGGTAGCTGCGGAGCGCCTGCGTGAGGTGGGCGAGGCTCGGCAGGTCGAGGTTGTTCGTCGGCTCGTCCATCAGCAGCAGGCGCGGGGCGGGTTCGGCCAGCAGGATGGTCGCGAGCGCGGCCCGCAACCGTTCGCCACCCGACAATGCCGATGCGAGCACGTCGGAATCATTGCCCCGGAACAGGAACCGGGCCAGCTGGGCACGGATCTGTTCCTGCGACGCGTGAGGCGCCGCCGCGGCCACGTTCTCGGCGACCGTGAGCGATTCGTCGAACACGTCGAGTCGCTGCGGCAGCGCCTTGAACGGAACCCGCGGTCCCGCGGCCACGACGGCGTCGAGGAGGGTCGTCTTGCCGACACCGTTGCGTCCGACGAGGGCGATCCGCTCGGGGCCCACGACGTCCAGCGACACCTCCTGTCCGCTGAGCAGGCTCACGTCCCGGACGGAGACCACCTCCTGGCCCGAGTGCACCTGCGTGGCCGGGAGGTCGATGCGCACCTCCCTGTCGTCCCGTAGGGCACTCTCCGCTTCCGTCAACGACTCCCGCGATTCGTCGACCTTCGCGATGTGGTTGTTCCGCAGCTTTCCCGCGGATTCCTGCGCCTGACGCTTCCGCAGCCCCATCACGATCTTCGGTTCGCGCTTGTTCTCGAACATCTTCTGCCCGTACCGCTTACGACGGTCGATCTTGATGCGGGCCTCGACGAGTTCCCGCTTCTGCTTCTGCACATCGCTGCGGGCATCGCGCACCGCCGACCGCGCGGCCTCCTGCTCCGCCTCGACGATCTCCTGGTAGGCGCTGAAGTTCCCGCCGAACACGCGGATCTCACCACCACGCAGCTCCGCGACGGAATTCATGAGATCGAGCAGGTCGCGGTCGTGGCTGACCACCAGCAGGGTGCCCGGAAACTGTTGCACCACCTCGTAGAGCTTGCTGCGGGACGCGCTGTCGAGGTTGTTGGTGGGCTCGTCGAGGAGCAGCACCTCCGGTTCCTTCAACAGTTGCGCGGTGAGGCCGAGCAACACCGTCTCACCGCCGGACAGGGTGCCGACGGTGCGATCGAGGTCGGACGTGCTGCCGAGCACGCGTTCGAGACCGAGCCGGTGCAGGGTCGAGACCGCCCGCTCCTCGATGTCCCAACGGCCGGTCGCGGCATCGAAATCGTCGGGTGTGCCGTCGCCGGACTCGATGCGGTGCAACGCCGCCCGGAGGTCGGCGATGCCCAGGATCCGGTCGACCTTCAGCGTGGGATCGAGCGTGATGTCCTGCGGCAGGTACGCCACCTCGCCCCGCGCCGTCACCGACCCGCGGTCGGGGTGCAGGCGCCCGGCGATCAGCCGGAGCAGTGTGGATTTACCGGAACCGTTGAGACCGACCACCCCGGTGCGTCCGGGGCCGAAGACGGCGTCGAGGCCGTCGAAGACCGGCTCGCCGTCGGGCCAGGTGAACGTGAGGTCGGACAGGGACAGATATGACTGGGCCATGGGGTACTCCCGAGGTGTGTGCGGATGAAGACTCGCGTGACTACCTCGTCAGGAGCAATGGACCGTTCCTCTCTGTCTGACGCGCCCGGTGCACATCGGTGACGTTCACGATAGGACGCCGCCGATGCCCGCGCAATCGAATTAGATCTGGGGCCCGTCGGCCCTGAGTTCGTCCACCTTCGCCATGGCTTCGCGGAGCTCGGCGAGCCACTGTTCGCTGTGCTGGCCGGCTAGGCGCACCGTCCACATCAGCGCGTCCGACCGCGACCGCGCCACGCCGGCGTCGACGAGCGTGTCGAGAACCTTGCGTTCGGGCTGGCGGAGCCGGGTCATCACCGGCACGGCGAGGTGAGTGAACAGCGTCTTGTGGCCGTCGAGGCTGACGCCCCACGCGACCTTGCGCCCGTAACGCCTCTCGGCCTCGTCGGCGATGCGCATCCGATCGCCCCGGGTCGTTTCGCGGAACCGGGAGATGCGTCCGTCGATCGCGGCCTCCGAACCGGAGTCGGCGGACTCGACGGGCGGCAATTCGCCGACCACGACGATCTCCTCGCGGTCGACCTCTACGGTCGCGGGGCCGGTGAACCAGTCGTCGGGAAGACGGCCGGTGAACCATTCGGCCGCGTCGCTCGCATCGGGGACATCCGCCTGCTGCCATCCACCGGGCCGGCCGAAGCGGCGGGGGCCCGGACCTTGTGTGTTCCTCATGGCGTCCTCCTGGGGACCCTGGTGCCGCGATCACTGTGATGCAGCACTGATTACATAATTACACCGATTATTCGAAGCGCGCCACCACGTCAGGCATGATCGAGTTCGTGCGCACCTCAACCGTTCGTCACAGCCCCATCCGTCCCACCCCCACCCGGAAGGCAGCGGCCGGAATCGCCGTCCTCGCGTCCGTGCTCTCCGCCTGCGGACTCTTCGGGCCGGACCAGCCCGACACCGTCTCGCAGCAGTTCGCCGACGCCCTCAACAGCGACGACGTGCAGGCCGCCGCCGAACTCACCACCGATCCGGCCGCCGCAACCGCCGCGATCACGGCGATGTACGACGGGCTCGGAAACAAGGACGGAACGTTCACCCGCACCGACGTGCAGGAGTCGGGTGACAACGGCGGCACGTTCACGATGGACGTGTCGTGGCCGTTCGCCCCGGGGCAGGAGTGGAAGTACAGCACCACCGGCAACGCCACCAAGGAAGGCGACGACTGGAAGATCGTCTGGGACCCGGCCGTCCTCGCACCCGGCCTCACCGACGACACCACCGTCCGGTACACCACCACGACCGGGGCGCCGCCGAAAGTCCTCGCCGCGGGTGGGGCGCCGATCCTCGAGCAACAAGTCGTGACGCTCGTCAACCTCGAACCAGGTGCGGACACCGCGGCGGTGGCCGCGTTGCTCTCGCCCATCGCCCCGACGATCACCGCCGCCTCGCTCCAGCAGGATCTGGCCGGTGCCCAAGGTCAGCCGGTCACGGCCATCTCGCTGCGCGCCGAGGACCTGGCGCCCATCGAACCGCAGTTGCGGCAACTCGCCGGAGTGACACTGGCCCCGCAGACCAGACTGCTCAGCACCGACAAGGCGCTGGCCTCACCCACCCTGGCGGGCCTCGGCGACCTGTGGCAGGAGGGACAGGACGCCTCCGCCGGCTGGGCGGTGCAGCTGGTCGGCCAGGACGGCGCGGCGAAGAGCATCGCCGGCGAGCAGGGACCCGACGCCCCCGACATCGCGACGACCCTCGACCTCCCGATGCAGATGGCTGCCGAGCGGGCGCTCGCCGACGTGCCGCAGCAGGCCGCGATCGTCGCCCTGCGACCCTCCACCGGGGAGGTGCTGGCGGTCGCGCAGAACGCGCCGGCCGACGCACTCGGGCCGATCGCGCTGACCGGCCTCTACCCGCCGGGATCCACTTTCAAGACGGTGACGACGTCCGCGGCACTGCAGGCCGGTGCCGCCACGCCGGACACCGTCCTGCCCTGCCCCGGCACCGAGAACATCGAAGGCAGGCAGATCCCCAACGACGACGAATTCGACCTGGGCGCGGTCCCGCTGCACACCGCCTTCGCGCGGTCGTGCAACACCACCATGGGACGGCTGGCGGTCGGCTTGCCGCCCGACGCCCTGCAGCAGGCCGCGCTGCAGTTCGGGCTCGGCGTCGACTACGTGACGCCCGGGCTGACGACCGTGACCGGCAACGTGCCCGTCGCCGACAGTCCGGCGGCCCGCGTCGAGTCCGGGATCGGGCAGGGGCAGGTGACCGCGACGCCGTTCGGGATGGCCATGGTGGCCGCCTCCATCGCGAACGGTTCGACGCCGTCGCCTATGATCGTGCAAGGCCAACCGGGTACAGCCGACAAGACGGCGCCCACCGTGCCTGCGAACGTCACCTCCGACCTCCGGACGATGATGCGTGAAACTGTGACGGGCGGTACCGCTACTGCGCTGCAGGACATTCCGGGACTGCTCGGCAAAACGGGGACGGCCGAGTCGGGAAATGGACCCGCGCACGGCTGGTTCGTCGGAATCAAGGACGACCTAGCATTTGCCGTATTTATAGCAACAGGTGACAGTTCGGCCCCTGCTGTGCAGGCTGCGGGGCGTTTTCTTCGATAAACCCGTTCGCGCGTTGCTGTTCGGGGATAAGTTGTGGCTCAACCGTAACTCCTTCGTAGGCAAATGGTGCTTGTTACGCATGTGACTGAAAGCAAGATGGTGGACATGGGGAATGGACGATCGCTTGGCCGCCGCAACAGATACGTGATCGCCCTGACGTCGGCTGTCGTTCTGGCGGTGATTCTGGCGTCGTGTGTGCTCTCGAAAGAGGAGGCGACCGCTGAGTCGGTCGTCGACGACTTCGTCAATGCGCTGAACGAGGGCGACGCCGCCGCTGCTGCAGCGCAGACCTCTTATCCCAACGCCGCGGAGACGGCGATTCAGCAGATGTTCGACGGGCTCAAACCCGAGGACGCCAAGTTCGACCTGACCCAGTTCATGGATCTCGGCTCGGACTCCGGCTTCTTCACTGTCGGTGCCGCTTGGCATTTCGGTGAGGGCAAAGATTGGACCTACCAGGTTCAGGGTGGTGTGCGGAACCTGTCCGTCGGCTGGCGCATCTCCTGGGATCCGTCGATCCTCGCGCCCGATCTGGGCAACGGGCGTATCGTCCGCTACGACCGGACGGACGCCGCTCCGCCGCGGGTCTTCGACGCGTTCGGTGCGTTGCTCATGAACGAGCAGACCATCAACTCTGTCACCCTCGATCCCGCCACGATGCCCGATCCCGTCGCGACCACCCGGCGTCTCGCGGAGGTCCTCGAGCCGGTGGCACCCCTCGTGACGTCCGACACGATGATGGCGGAGATGGCCGAGAAGCCCGGCCAGCAGGTCACCGCCGTGTTGCTGCGCGACCAGGATTGGGAGTACCTCGAGCAGGATCTCGCGATCCCCGGCGTCATCACCATCAAGACGCCGAAACTCATCACGGCGGATCGGCGCATCACGACGCCGCTGCTGGATCCGCTGCGCAAGGTGTGGCAGGCCAACCGGGACGCCACGGCCGGCTGGGCCGTCCATCTCGTGGACCCCGACGGCACGCTCATCCCGCAGGCAGGGTTCCAGGGCCCGCCCGGACCGGACATCGTCGCGACCATGGACTCCCGCCTGCAGCTGGCAGCCGAGGAAGCCGTGGTCAGTGTCGGCACCCCCGCGACGATCGTCGCGATCCAGCCGTCCTCCGGCGCGGTGCTGGCCGCCGCGCAGAACAATCAGGCGATGGAGCAGGGGCCGATCGCGTTCCAGGGCCTGTATCCCGCCGGGTCGAACCTCGACCTGGTGAAGAAGGCCGCCGGACTGCAGAAGGGCGTCGACCCGTCGTCGCTGTCGATCGAGGACATCGAGAAGGCAGGCAATCAGCTCGGGCTCGGCATGAACTACAAGATCCCGGGCCTCGACCATCAGACCGCCGTCTTCACCGCCGACCAGTCGGGCATGAACCAGGTGATGAACCGTAAGGACAGCGACCTGCCCGCCGTGACGCCGTTCGGGATGGCCATGCTGGCTGCATCGATCGCGCGGGGCAGCGCGCCCGCCCCGATGATCGTCCAGGGACAGCCGGGCACCACCGATGTGGCCGCTCAGCCGCTTCCGGCGAACGTCAACGATCAACTCCGCGGCATGATGCGTGACAACGTGGTGCGGGGCGGGGCGTCGTTCCTCAACGGCTACCCGGACCTCATGGGCATGAACGGTGCGAGCGGCGACGACCGCTGGTTCTACGGCTCACGCGGCGACCTGGCCTTCGCGGTCTTCGTCGCCGACGCCGACGGTGGCGACCGCGCGGTGAAGATGACCGACATGCTCTTCCGTGAGATGGCGAAGCCGGCGAACTGAGGACACGGAGATGGCGAAGCCGGCGAACTGAGGACACGGAGATGGCGAAGCCGGCGAACTGGAGGGCGGGGCCGTCCACGCTGAGGGAGTAAGTGAGCAAGGGTAAGTTTCTACCTTGTGCCCCTGCTTGATATCGGTCTTCTCGTCGTAGCGGGGTTCTTCGCGGGACTGGTCGGCTTCGTCACCGGCCTGGCGTCCATCGTGTCGTATCCCGCACTCCTCGCGGTCGGTCTGCCGCCGGTGACCGCGAACGTCACCAACACGGTCGCGATGGTGGCGGTCGGCGTCGGCGCCTTGTCCAACTCGACGCGGGAGGTCGCCGACACCGGCCCCAAGCTGTGGCGCTGGGCGCTGTACTCGGCCGCGGGCGGCCTGGTCGGCGCGGGAATCCTGCTGGTGGCTCCGGCGGGGTCGTTCGAGGCGATCGTCCCGTTCATGGTGGCGTTCGCCGCGCTGGCGCTGCTGCTGCAACCCCGGCTCCGCGCGCTGGCGGGCGAGCGGGACATGCCACGCGCGTACTCGGTGTCGCTGTTCGTCGTCGCCATCTACGGCGGGTACTTCGGTGCCGGCGCCGGCGTGATCTTCCTGGCGATCGCCTTGATCCTCACCTCGGAGAAGATCTGGCGCGCGACCATCCTGAAGAGCTTCCTCCTGGGCGTCGCGAACCTGGTGGCGGCGATCGGGTTCGCGGTCTTCGGTCCCGTCCACTGGGGCGCCGCCGCCGCGATGGCGGTCGGCGCCCTGGCCGGTGGCTGGTGCGGGCCGCCCGTCGTCAGGCGGATACCACCGTCCGTCCTCCGCGTCGTCATCGCGATCGCGGGATTCGGGTTGGCCGTGTGGTTGTGGGTGCGCTGAGACGACGCTCAGTGCATCGTCAGTGCACGCCCTTCATCAGACGCCGGATCCACGGTGAGCCGATGGCGAGGAGCACACCGACGGCGATCGAGCCCAGCCCGACCGCGGTGAAGTACGGGACTTCGTTGTTCTCGTCGTAGTAGCCGGCCAGTGTGCCCGCCATGGCGGTGCCCAGGGCGACGGACAGGAAGAACAACGCCACCATCTGGGTGTGGAAGGCCTCGGGCGCCAGTTTGGTCGACAGCGACAGCCCGACCGGGGACAGCAGCAGTTCGGCGAACGTGAACAGCAACAGGATTCCGGCCAGACCCAGCAGCGGTGCACTGTTCGCGCCGCCACCCGACATCGGGATGAACGCCAGGAACGCGATACCCATGATGACGGTGCCCGCCGCGAACTTGATCGGCGACGACGGCTGTCGAGGTCCGAGCTTCGTCCACGCGGCTGCGAAGACGCCCGCGAAAATGATGATGAAGACCGGGTTGATGGACTGCACCCACGACGGCGGGAAGTCCCAGCCGAACAGGTTGCGGTCGAGTCGCTTGTCGGAGTACACCGCGACGGTGGTGAACTGCTGCTGGAACAGCGACCAGAACACCGCGCTGGCGATGAACATCGGGATGAACGCGTAGACGCGGCTGCGCTCGACGGCCGTGATGCGGCGGCTCGACAACATGATCGCGAAGTAGCCGATCGCCGCGACGATGGTGAGGCCGACCACGATGTCCGACATGTTGGCCGCGGTGATCACCCCGGTCAGGGACAGGGCCGCAATGACCACGACCGCGGCGGCGCCGATCGCGATCCACTTGGGTCGCTGGGCGCGGGGGAGGGGATTGGGCGGTTCCGCACCGATGCCGCGGAGGTGCTTGCGGCCGAGTGTGTACTGGATCAGTCCGAGCGCCATGCCGATTGCGGCGAGCGCGAAGCCGGCGTGGAAGCCGATGGAGTCCTGCGCCCAGCCCGTCAGCAGCGGGCCGACGAGGGCGCCGAGATTGATCCCCATGTAGAAGATGGAGAATCCGGCGTCCCGGCGCTCGTCGTTTTCGTCGTAGAGATCCCCGACGAGGGATGTGGCGTTGGCCTTGAGCCCGCCACTACCGAATGCGACGCAGACCAGGCCGATTCCCACACCCCACAGTCCCGGGAACACGGCGAGGGCGATGTGGCCGAGCATGACGAGGATGGCGCTGTAGAACAGGGTCCGTTCGGAGCCCAGGAGCCGGTCGGCGATCCAGGCTCCGAGAATGGTGGACAGATACACCGTGCCGCCGTAGGCGCCGACGATACTGGTCGCGGACGATTCGGCGATTCCGAGGCCACCGTCGGCGGCCGAATAGTAAAGGTAGTAGATCAGGATGCCTTGCATCCCGTAGAAGGAGAATCGCTCCCACATCTCGACGCCGAACAGGTTCGCGAGGGCGGACGGCTGGCCGAAGAAGCCGCGGTCGGACCGCTTCTCGTCCCGGGCCGGATCGATGGTGTCACTCATGGGAAAACTGTCTCACCTCGAGCGGGTGTTCGTGTGCCGTCGGGGCGGATTCGCCGCTATCGGGTGGTGGCGCGCGACCTCGTCACGATCTTCGCGACGGCACGCCAGCCGAGGAGGAACACGGCGAGCACCGTGCCCGCCACGAGGACGAAACTGAACGCCGTTCCCTGGCCGCTGACGACGCGCAAGAGCATGCCCACCACGAGCGTCGACAGCCACACCGCGATGCCTGTCGGGACGATCAGGAACGCGTCGAACTTGTCGCGGTAGAGCGCGACGGTGGCGAGCCAGCCGACCGCGAGTCCGGTCAGGAACGGCCACGCCGTGGTGGCCAGACCTGTCAGGGCATTGGCTTCGTCGTGGCTGCGGCGGCCGATGGCACAGAACACGATCACGAGGACGACGTCCAGGGCCAGCGCGGGGAGGTACTTCTTCACACGGCCAGCCTAGAGGGGCCGCATTGCCGACGAGAGGTGGACTCATACCAACAGTGGACCGGGGAGAAAATTGTACTCGGTCCAAGTTGGGGTTAGGGTCGATTCATGGCTGCGGAGAGCGGATCAGGTCTGCGCGTCGCGAAGAAGCACGAGACGTGGCGGACGTTGCATGCGTGCGCCCTCGACCTGGTGGACACCCGCGGTTACGACGACGTCAGCGTCGAAGAGATCGCCGCCGCGGCGCGCGTGTCCAAGAGCACGCTGTTCAATTACTTCGAGTCCAAGGAAGCGCTGCTCTTCGACCCCGGACCGGGTGACCGTGAGCGGTGGCAGAAGCTGGCTGACGAGCGTCCCGACGGCGAACCGATGTGGGTGTCGGTCCGTGAGATCATCCGCGCGAACATCGCCCACAACGCCGCCACCCTCACGGTGCAACGGCGGATACTGGATGCGGCGCCCCACCTCGCGCAGTCGACGAAGGCCGCCGGCGAGCGATTCCAGCAGTTCGTCCAGGAGTGGGTCGACGCCCGGGTCGGACCGGATCAGGTCGACTCGCTCTGCAGTGCGCTGCTCGTCAACACGGCGTTCGCCGTCCTGCGCACGGCGTATCTGCAGTGGCAGCCCGGCGACGACGCGCAGCGGTTCCTCGCGTTGCTGGATTCGGCGTTCGCGGAGATCGAGGCCGGGGTCCTCGACCTACCCCGGTCGCGGACCGGCGTCGCGTCCCATGAACGTCACTGACGTGTGGCGCGGGCGCTCGATACCCAGGACGGCGTTGGCGCTCGCCGCGGCCGGTGCACTGGCCGTCGAGGTTCTGGTGTTGAGTCC
The DNA here is from genome assembly GCF_000014565.1 of Rhodococcus jostii RHA1. Lineage (NCBI taxonomy): Bacteria > Bacillati > Actinomycetota > Actinomycetes > Mycobacteriales > Nocardiaceae > Rhodococcus > Rhodococcus jostii. The sequence goes on from NC_008268.1 coordinate 5,498,259, forward strand.
GTACATCGCGCGAGCGTCGGGCACGTTGCTGCACCCGCGGTGGCGCTGGCTCGTGCTGGCGGTGATCGCCGAGATCGCGTCGATGACGACGTTCGCGCGACTGCAGCGGCAACTGCTCGCGGCGGGTGGTCTCCGGGTGGCACTCCATCGTTCGATCGCACTGACTTTCGCGTCCAACGCGCTGTCCGTCACGCTCCCGGCCGGACATCTCGTGTCTGCCGGATTCACGTTTCGGAGACTGCGCACGTGGGGCGCGAGCACGCCGCTGGTCGCCTGGACGATGCTCGCGTCGGGGATCATCAGTTCGCTCGCGCTCGGGGCCCTCGGAATTCTCGGGGCGACCGTCGGCGTCCGGGTGCATGCCGATCCGCTCACCGTCGGCGGCGAGATCCTGGGAGTCGTCGGCCTCGCCTTCGCGATCCGGGAACTGGTGCGTCGACCGGAACTGCTCGCGCGTGCGGGGGATCGGGTGCTCGGCTGGGCCAACGCGTTCCTGCGGAGACCCGCGGCCTCGGGCGTCGAACGCGTCCGCGCCCTCGTCGAGCAACTGTCCCTCGTCCGGCCCCGCCCGCGGGACTGGGTGCTGGGCGGTGTGTTCGCGGGACTGAACTGGATCGGCGACCTGCTGTGCCTGATCGCCGCGTGCCGCGCGGTGGGCGTCACCGACGTCGGGATCGGCCTCGCGATGACGGCCTACGTCGCGGGCATGGCCGCGTCGAGCATCCCGCTGATTCCCGGCGGGATCGGCGTCGTCGACGGCGCCCTGATCGTGGCGTTCGTCGCCGGCGGGCTGGGCACGGACGAGGCGACTGCCGCCGTGATGCTGTACCGGCTGATCAGCTTCGCGCTCATCGGCGCGATCGGGTGGGCAGTGCTGTTCGCCGCCAGGTATGCCCGTCGCACGACCGCGCCCCGTCGTCCGGGTGGATGACGGGGCGTGTGGTGCGGGTGGGGTCAGGCCTGCAGGCCGGCCTCGATCTCGAGGGTGATGGTGATCTTGTCGCCGACGACGGCTCCGCCGCCTTCGAGGGGCATGTCGATGGTGATGCCGAAGTCCTTGCGGTTGAGGACGGTGGTGGCTTCGAAGCCGGCGACCGGTCCGTTGCCCATGCCGGGGTTGACGCCGTTGAACTCGAGGGCGAGCTCGACGGGGCGGGTGACGCCGTGGAGGGTGAATTCGCCCTCGACCACGTAGTCGTCGCCCTTGGCGCGGACGGCGGTGGAGGTGAAGGTGGCGGTGGGGTACTGCTCGGCGTCGAAGAAGTCGGCGGACTTGATGTGGGCGTCGCGGTCGGTGTTCTTGGTGTCGATGGACGCGACCTGGATTTCGGCGGTGACGGCGGCGGTGCCGTCCTCGGCGACGGTGATCGCGCCGGTGAAGTCGTTGAAGGTGCCGCGGACCTTGCTGACCATCAGGTGGCGGACGGAGAAGCCGACGGTGGAGTGGACGGTGTCGATGGCCCAGGTTCCGGCGGTGAGGTTGGGCAGGGTGGCGGTGGCGGTGGTCATGTGAACTCCTCGGAGCGTCGACTCAAATAGTTGAATGTTCAAGTTCTTGTAGCTTCAACTATGAACCCGGAGAATTTCTTCCGCAACCCGAATGTGATGCCTGTCACACGACGCAGGTGAGTGGCGCGGTGTGGCCGGGTCGCTTTCTCACTCACGTGGGGGGAGGCAGGCAGGCGCGTGCCGCGGCAAGGACCGTGGCGCCGGCGGCATCGAGTGGTTCGGTGCTGCGCAGTGCACGCGCGAGGACGAATGCCCCCTCCAGGCTGGTGACGAATCCCAGGATCAGGCGCCTCGCATCGGCCTCGTCGAATCCGCGCTCGCGCAGCAGCGCGCTCCCCGACTCGATCCAGCTCGTGAACACGTCCGCTGTGGCCACGCGAAGCACCTCGTTGGTGCTCGCGACCTCGAGCGCGACCGTGGCGATGGGGCAGGCGTCCGCGTAGTCGGTGGCCACCAGGGTCTCGCCCGCCAGCCGGAACCCCACCTCGATCCCTTCGAGGATGTCGGGATGCGCGTCGAGGATGGAGAAGACCAGCCGGGCGTACTCCTCGCCCGACGAGCGGATGACCTCCTCGCCGAGTTGCTGTTTGCCGCCGGGGAAGAAGTGGTAGATCGACCCGAACGGTGCGCGGGCCTCCGTGGCGACCTGCTTGAGGCCGGTCCCGGTGTAGCCGTTGCGGCGGAAGAGGTCGCTGCTGGTGCCGAGGATCCGGGCCTTCGTGTCGTTCACTTTCCTGCCCTCCGACCGTTGCGCTGGGTGCGTATCTCATCGTAACGTGATTCTCAGTAGAACGATCTATCAAATGGAGTGAGCGCCGTGAAACAGATCGAGCTGTCCGCGGGCACCGTCGAGTATCGGGACACCGGGGGCGACGGCCCCGTCCTCGTGTTCATCTCCGGGCTGACCATCGACGGCACCGTGTGGCGACACGTGGTGGAGCAACTCGCCCCGGACTTCCGCTGCATCGTCCCGAACCTCCCGCTCGGCGCGCACCGCATTCCGATGCGCGAGGACGCCGACCTCTCGCTACGCGGACTCGGACTGCTCATCGGCGAATTCCTCGAACGGCTCGACCTCGCGGACGTCACACTCGTGCAGAACGACTGGGGTGGCGCGCAGGTGCTGATCGCCCTCGGCGACTCGAGCCGCATCGGGGCTCTCGTCCTCACCCCGTGTGAGGCGTTCGACAATTATCCGCCCGGAATTCCCGGTCGCGCAATCGGTCTCGCGGTGGCGATCCCCGGTGGTCTGGCGTTGACCATGCACGCGCTGCGATTCCGGGCGATGCGCCGGGCGCCCGCTGGTTGGGGCTGGATGAGCAAGCGGCCCGTACCGAAGTCGGTGATGGACGGGTGGTTCCGGCCCGCGACCACCGACCGCCTGGTGCGACGAGATCTGCGCAAGTACACGACCTCGGTGCCACCGAAGTCGACGCTGCGGGAGTGGGCGGAAGCGAACCGGAGCTTCGACCGTCCGGTCCTCGTGCTGTGGGCCGTCGAGGACAAGGTGATGCCCCGCGACCACGGCCGGCGCCTGGCCGAGCTGTACCCGCACGCCGAACTGCAGGAGGTCGAGGACAGCTACACGTTGATGCCCGAGGATCGCCCGGACGTGGTCGCGGAGGCTCTGCGGCTTCGCCGCCCGTGAGTACTTGTTAACCGCGGGAGGTTAACAAGTACTCACGGCTCGGTACACCGCCCGGATCGCGGAGGCCGTCACCGACTGATGTGAGCCCATGCCCCACACCGTCCGATCCCCGACGCGGCACTCCGCCAACGTGATCGCCGCGCTGTCGCGGCCCGACCTCTGCGAGTGCTGGGTGAGGGAGAGGACGTCGACGTCCTTGCCCTTCGACGCGAGGACGTGGGTCATCGCCTCGACAGGGCCGGTGGCGACCGCCTCGCCCGACACTTCCACGCCGTCGACGTCGAACACGACGAACAGCCGGTCGCCGTCCGGGCCGTGCTCGACGGACCACCGGCCGAGGCCGCCCCGGTACCCGTACTCGGCGCAGAACAGCGTCCACAGTTCCTCGGCGGTGATCTCGAGCCCCGACGAGTCCGCCGCCTCCTGCACCTTCGCGGCGAAGTCGATCTGGAGCCGCCGCGGCAGTGTGACGCCGTATTCGCTCTGCAGCAGGTGCGCGATGCCGCCCTTGCCGGATTGGCTGTTGATGCGGATGACGGCCTGGTAATCGCGTCCCACGTCCGCCGGGTCGATCGGCAAGTACGGCACAGCCCACGGTGCGGTTTCCGCATCCAGCCCGGCTGCCGCCGCGGACGCCCGATGCTCCGCGAATCCCTTCTTGATAGCATCCTGATGGGTGCCGGAGAACGCCGTGTACACGAGGTCGCCGCCGTAGGGGTGCCGTTCGTGGACGGGAATCCTGTTGCAGTACTCCACGGTTCGCCGCACGGTGTCGATGTCCGAGAGGTCGATCATCGGGTCGACGCCCTGCGCGTGCAGATTCAGGGCCAACGTCACCAGATCGACGTTGCCGGTCCTCTCACCGTTGCCGAACAGGCAGCCCTCGACCCGCTGCGCACCCGCCAGCACCGCCAGTTCGGCGCAGGCGACCCCGGTGCCGCGGTCGTTGTGCGGGTGCACCGACAGGATGACCGAATCCCTCCGCTCCAGATGCCGGTGCATGTATTCGATCTGGTCGGCATACACGTTGGGTGTCGAGACCTCCACCGTGGCGGGCAGATTGTGGATCACCGGACGGTCGGGGCTCGCGTCCCACAGCCGGGTCAGGCTGTTGCACACGTCGAGCACGAAGTCCGGTTCGGTCAGGTTGAACACCTCGGGTGAGAACTCGAAGCGTCGGCCCGGATGGTCACCGGCGCCGCGTGCCACCTCCTGCGCTGCATCGAAGATCAACCGGTGCAGCGCTTTCCGATCCCTGCCGAGAACGACGGAGCGCCACGTCGGCGCCGTCGCCGTGTACATGTGCACCACGACGTTCGGCAGTCCCTCGACCGACTCGTACGTCCTGGCGATCAGATCGTCGCGGGCCGCGGTGAAGACGACGATCGTCACGTCCTCGGGCACCAGGTCCAGACGCACGAGGTCGCGGACGAAGTCGAAGTCGGTCTGGCTCGCTGACGGGTATCCGACCTCGATCTCCTTGTAGCCGATCGAGATCAGCAGTTCGAAGAATCTGCGTTTGCGCTCCGGATCCATCGGCTCGGCGAGGGCCTGGTTGCCGTCGCGCAGATCGACGGGCACCCACAGCGGGGCGGTGGCAGTGCGTTGCGCCGGCCAGGTGCGGTCGAGGTCGGGGACGGGAACGCGGTCCCAGATCGCGCGGTAGCGATCGGAGGGCATCGGCGAGGGTTGCTGGTTGTTCCATGTGGGGACGGTGCCGGTCATGACGGTCTTCTCCTGGGAAATGGGATGCACGAGACGACCGACGCGGCGAAACCCCGCGGCAGGGTGCCGGCCTTCAGGCCCCGCCGCGGCAGTGGAGGAGAAGTCCACGGAACGCCACGGCGCTAGACTAGGAGAAAATCACTCATCAGACAACCTGAGGAGTTTTGCGTGACCTCGTCGATACGACGCCACCTGCTGACGGACCAGGCGGCGGACCTGCTGCGCGCGCGGATCGCGAGCGGAGAGTGGGAGGTCGGTGCCAAGCTCCCCGGGGAGACCACGCTGGCGGCCGAGCTGGGCGTCGGGCGGTCGACCGTCCGTGAGGCCGTCCGGATGCTCGCGGGCCTCGGCATGGTCGAGTCACGGCAGGGGGCCGGCGTGTTCCTCCGCAGGTCGTCGCCGCGGCAGGATTGGGACCGGGTGCTCCGGACCGAGGAGATCCGGCACGTCGTCGAGGTGCGCCACACCGTCGAGATCGAGGCGGCCCGGCTGGCGGCGTCCCGGCGCGACGAGTCCGATGTCGCGGCGCTCCGTCGGGCGCTGGACGCGCGGGCCGCGGCGTCCGGAGCCAGTGCTGCCGCGTTCGTCGACGCAGACATCGCGCTGCATCGCGCGGTCGTGGTCGCCGCACACAACCCGGTGCTGACCGAGTTGTACGAGACATTCGTCCCGCGGCTGCGGGAAGCGATGCTCGACCTGACGGCGGCGCTGGACCTGAGTGCGGACAACGAGCCCGACGCGGACGCCCACCGACTGCTGGTCGAGGCGGTCGCCGACGGCGACGCCGAGGAGGCCGTCCGGGTCAGTACCGACCACCTCATGCGGCTTCGCCACCCGTGAGTACTTGTTAACCGCCGGCGGTTAACAAGTACTCACGGCTGGGAGTCGGGCTCGGGGTCCCCGGTGTGCGGCGTGCGCTTGGTGGTCGGTGAGGACTGCTCCCGGCGCTCGAACTCGAGGTCCATCTCCAGGTCCTCGTGCTGGTTGTGCCGGAACAGGATGAAGAAGACCACCCAGCCGACGAGCGCGACGAGGATGTAGCTCACGACGCGGTAGACGAACACGGCCGCGAGGGCCTGCGACGCGGTAGCTCCCGCCGCCGTCAGCGTCGCGATCAGGGTGCCGTCGACGAACCCCAGCCCGCCCGGGGCCAGTGGAATGCTGCCCACGGCCTTGGCCGCGGCGAACGCGATGAGCAGACCCGCGAACGACGGTTCCGCGCCCACCGCCCAGCACGCGAAACCGAGGCAGGCGACGTCGGCGAGCCGGTGCACCGCCGACCACCCGAACGTGATGACGGAATCCTTGCGGCTCAGCTCGACCGAATCGAGCTGGCTCAGGATTTCCTTCCACCGCTCGACGCCGGTCTCGGGGGGATTCTTGCGGAACTTGTTGTACCGGGTCAGCACCCAGTGCCCGATCGACTCGATCGAGTCGGGATTACGTGAGATGTAGCGCAGCCCGTAGAACAGGGCGAACGCGGCCACCAGCGACAGCGCCAGCGTGACCGGACTCACCTTGGTGCCCACCGCGAACGCGCCTGCGGCGCCGAGCAGCGCGAGGCTGCCCGCGGCGATCACTCCGGAGATCGCCAGCTGCCAGGACGCGACGATGGGGGTGGCACCCCATTTGCGGGTCTGCTTGTAGGTGAAGGCGGTGGAGAACACCTGACCGGCCGGCAGGCTCACGGCCATCGCGGTGCTCGCGTAGATCACCGACACCGACTTCAGCTGACTGACGACGACACCGCCCGCCTGCAGCAGGCGCTGCTGGACTGCGCCGTACCCGCTCAGGGAGACGGCCTGGGCTGCGATACATGCCGCGACCCACCCCCAGTGGATCTCGGTGAGTGCTTTCCACGAGTCGCTGAGCGTGGGCCACAGGTAGATGCCCTCGACGGTCAGCAGGGCCAGGAGGCCGGCGCCGAGTAGCCATTTGATCCACCAGTATCGACTTCGCTGCCGAGGAGGCTCGGCAGTGGGCGGGTCGGATCGAGGCTGGGCCACCTGGCCAGCGTAACCAACGGGTAGCGGATTACTCCGGATAGTCCTCCGGCCAAGCCAGATGGGTGTTGCGGCGCCGCCCCCGCAACTGGACTTGTTCGCCGAGTTCCCAGTGCGCCTGTTCGTCGTCGTCCGCGAAATACAGGGCACTCGTCGAGGCCAGCACGCGGCTGGGGTGGAGTTTGGCGAGTTCGGTGAGCCGCGACGCCTCGTTGACGGGGTCGCCGATCACCGTGTACTCGAAGCGTTCGGCGGCGCCGATGTTGCCGGCGACGGCGAGGCCTGCGGAGACGCCGATGCCGACGTCGAGGCCGGTGATCTCGTTCAACGCGAACCGCAGCTCCCGGGCTGCCGCCAGCGCCGCCGTCGGTGCGTCGGGGCGGTCGAGCGGGGCGCCGAAGATCGCGAGAGCCGCGTCACCCATGAACTTGTTGACGAAGCCGTGGTGCCGGTCGATCACGTCGACGACGACGCGGAAGAACTCGTTGAGCAGGTTCACGACCTCGCCGGGGGGACGCTCCGCGGCGGCGCCGGTGGAGCCGACCATGTCGACGAACAGCACCGCGACGAACCTCGTCTCGCCGCCGAGTTCGGTACCGAACTGCAGTGCCCGCCGCGCGACGTCCTCGCCGACGTGCTGGCCGAACAGTTCGCGCAGCAGTCGCCGTTCGTCCGATTCGCGCATCATGCGGTTGAACCCGACCTGCAGTCGCCCGATCTCGCTGCCGTCGAACACCTCGACGCGGACGTCGGTGGCACCGCGCTGGACGCGTTCGATGGCCCGCCGCAGCTGCTTGATCGGGTCGGAGATCTGGCTGGCCGTCAGCATCGACAGCGCGAAGGCCTGCGCGATCGCGATGATCGACAGCAGCATGATCGCCCACGCGAGCGCGTTCGGGGAGAACACCAGGTCGGTAGTTATCTGCGTCACGCACAGCAGGATGATGCCGATGACGGGCATCAGCGTTCCGAGCCCCCAGGTCATGGCCATCCGGGTGCCGACGCCGGGCGCCATGGTCCGGTCGAACTCGCCCTCGCTGAGCGCGCGGGCGGCCACGGGACGCAGGATGCGTTCGCCGAGCATGTATGTGAAGCCGAACGTCGTGGTTGCGGCCATGCAGACGGTGACGATGACGGCGACGGCGAGTTCCGGCATCTCGGTGATGGTGAGCAGCACGAAGATGATGCCGCCGAGGATCCACAGCACCAGGTGCACGATCGCCTGCCGCAGCGGTGCGTGCAGCGCCGACATCTGCTCGCTGCGCGTCGGCGGACCCCCACGCAACTGCCAGCGGACGACCGACCTCAGCATCATCGCGGCGGCCGTGAGACTCACCACGGCGGCGAATGCGAGGTAGCCACCGAAGATCGCGACGTTGCGGACCCGGTCGGCGATGATTTCCTGCGATTCGGGGATCGGCACGCCGTACCGCACGAACGCGAAGACGAGGATGGCGCCGATGAAATTGGCGAGGAGCATCGAAACCATATAGAGCGGCCATCTGCTGCGGACCGTCGCCGCGATCGCTCTATAGGATTTCCGCACGCCGTTCAATTTAGCGGGGGGTGTACCGGGTGGCGTAGGACACGTCCCCTAAAGGGCGCATATGCGTTCCCCGCGCGCGTGTTTCCCACGCGAATCGCCCGGCACTGTCCGAACCTCGATACGCTCCGCACGTGAACGCGAACGAGCAACGCTCGGACACTGCCGCGGTAACACAGGGCGGGGGCCATCCCTCGGCGTCCGTGCACCCGGTGGTGCGGGTGGCGGCCGAATGGACGTGGCGGCTCCTGGTCATCTTCGCGGGTCTGCTGACCCTCGGCTACATCGTGACCAGGCTCGACACCGTTCTCATCCCGGTGGGTCTGGCGCTGCTCTCGTCGGCGCTGCTGGTGCCGCTCGTCGACTGGCTGCAGGCCAAGGGCGTGCCGCGGTCGGCTGCCGTCGTGGTCGTCCTCATCGGTTCGATCGGCATCGTCGCCGGGATCATGACGTTCGTCGTCGAGCAGTTCATCGAAGGTCTCCCCGGCCTCACCGAGCAGTTCGAGGCGAGTGTCACACAGATCCAGGGGTGGCTCACCGACGGCCCGTTGCACTTCAGCGAGGATCAGATCCGGCAGGCCGGCGACTCGGTGGTGAAATCCATCCAGGACAACCGCCAGCAACTGACGAGTGGGGCACTGACCACCGCCACGGTCGTCGGCGAGATCTTCACCGGTGCCCTGCTGACGCTGTTCACGCTCATCTTCTTCCTCTACGGCGGGTCTCAGATCTGGGAGTTCGTCACCCGACTCGTCCCCACCACGTCACGACGGCGGGTCCGGCTGGCGGGGAGCCAGGGGTTCGGCTCGCTGATCGGATACGTCCGGGCCACGGTGGCGGTGGCCGCCGCGGACGCCGTCGGAATCGGCGCGGGCCTCGCGATCCTGGGGGTACCGCTCGCCCTGCCGCTGGCGTCGCTCGTGTTCATCGGCGCGTTCATCCCGATCGTCGGTGCGTTCCTCACCGGATTCCTCGCGGTGCTCGTCGCCCTCGTCACCAAAGGATTCCTCACCGCGCTGATCGTGCTCGGCATCATCATCGGGGTGATGCAACTCGAGGCCCACGTGCTGCAACCGCTGCTGCTGGGGCGCGCGGTCCGGCTGCACCCGCTCGCAGTGGTGCTCGCCATCACCACCGGCATCGTCCTCGCCGGGATCGTCGGCGGCCTCCTGGCGGTGCCGATCGTCGCACTGCTGAACACGGCGGTGCGCTCGCTCCTGTCCACGGATCCCGACGCCACCTACGACGCGCTCGAGGTCGACGATCCGGCAGTCCCGCTCTACCCGGCGGAGGCCGACGGCCCGCACCCGCCGCACCCCGCCGACCCGCATCTCGCCGACCCGCATCTCGACGACCCGCATCTCGATGACACAGCGCAGACCCATGACCGACCGGAATGAGCACCGCACCACCCGCCTCCACTACCGCCCACGAGCGACGACCGAGCTCGACACCCAGCCGGACGCACCGCTGTGGCGGGCGGCGCAGGCGTTCCGCCTCGTCACGCTGGTGTACGCGATCAGCTACCAGATCGTGTCCGTGCAGTACTACACCCATCAGCGGCTGAGCTGGTTCCTCGTCGCCCTGATGGCGGTGTGGTCGGGACTCTCGGCCGTCCTGCTGTCCCACGGGAAGGTCCCGCGCTACCAGGTGGTGATCGCCGACCAGCTGATCGTCATCGCGCTCATGGCATCGACTCGCCTTGTCTCCGATCACGATTGGTACAGCCACCATCAGACGCTGCCGACGACGCTGTGGGTCACCAACGCGGTGATCTCCGCCGCCGTGTTCGGCGGTCCGTGGCTCGGGATGGCGTCCGGTGTGCTGATGGCGACGGTGAGCGCGGTGGTGCGCGACCAAGTCAACCTCGACCTGTGGCGGGACGCGACGGCACCGGTCCTGGTGTCGGTGGGTCTGGCGCTCGGGCTCGCCACCACCACCGCGAGGCGTGCGCAGGCCCAGCTGGAGCAGGCCGTGCGGTTGGCCGCCGCCACCGAGGAACGGGAACGACTCGCCCGTGAGGTGCACGACGGCGTCCTGCAGGTGCTCGCGCTCGTCCGTCGCCGCGGCAACGAGATCGGGGGACCCGCAGCCGAGCTCGCGGATCTCGCCGGCGAGCAGGAGGTGGCCCTGCGCATGCTCATCTCCGAGCAGGGGGCGGGTGTGGCGTCGGATCTGGGTGGAAGCGTGATCGATGTGCGACTGCTGCTGGGCACGCGGGCGAGCACCACTGTGTCCGTGTCGACGCCGGCGGATCCGGTGACGATCGAGCGTGGCCGGGCAACGGAACTCGTCGCAATCGTCGACACCGCACTGTCCAACGTCGCACTGCACGCGGGGACCGGTGCCCGGGCGTACGTGCTGCTCGAGGATCTGGGCGACGAGGTGATCGTCAGCGTCCGCGACGACGGCAGCGGAATCGCCCCGGGACGGTTGGCCGAAGCCGAGGCCGAGGGTCGCATGGGAGTATCGAAATCCATTCTGGGCCGCGTCGGTGCGCTCGGCGGCACCGCCGAACTCGACACCGAACCCGGTCAGGGCACCGAATGGGAGATCCGCGTGCCGAAGGGAGACGAAACGCATGGGTGACACGGAGACCGACGAGCAGATCACCGTGATGGTCGTCGACGACCACCCGATGTGGCGGGACGCCGTGGCCCGCGACCTCGAAGGCGCCGGATTCACCGTGGTCGCCACGGCCGACGGCGTCGCCACCGCGGGACGTCGGGCGGCGGCGACCCGACCCGCCGTCGTGCTCATGGACATGCAATTGCCCGACGGAAACGGTGCCGCGGCCACCGCCGCCGTTCTCCAGGTGTCGCCGGACAGCCGGGTGCTGGTGCTGTCGGCGTCGTCCGAGCGTGACGACGTCCTCGACGCAGTCAAGGCCGGCGCGTCCGGGTACCTCGTGAAGAGCGCGTCCGTGGTGGAACTGCTGGACGCGGTGCGGGCCACCGCGGCCGGGCAGGCGGTGTTCACACCGGGGCTCGCCGGACTCGTGCTGGGAGAGTACCGCCGGATGTCGAGTGCGCCCGCCGACGAGCAGGGTCTTGCCGTCCCCCGACTCACGGAACGGGAGACCGAGGTCCTGCGGTTCGTCGCGAAAGGGCTCAGCGCCAAGCAGATCGCGACCAAACTGTCGCTCAGTCACCGCACCGTCGAGAACCACGTCCAGGCGACCCTCCGCAAGCTGCAGCTGGCAAACCGCGTCGAGCTGACCAGGTATGCCATCGAGCAGGGCCTCGAGTAGCCGTGAGTACTTGTTAACCGCGGGCGGTTAAGAAGTACTCACGGGCGCTAGCCTGGTCGGTATGGAGGCACGGGACCTACGCGTATCGGATGCGGAGCGCGAACACGTCGGCGAATTGTTGCAGCGGGCGGTGGGCCAGGGGATGCTCTCGCTCGGTGAGTTCACCGAACGGATGGACACGGCACTCGCCGCGAAGACGCGGGCGGAGCTGAACGTCGTCCTGGTGGATCTGCCGGGAATCCAGCTGATCTCGGAGTTCACGCCGCCGCCGTACCCCGACCAGCCGTACGTGTCTCGCCCGGCGCCGCCGGTTCCGCCGGTCGCGCACCGGTCGCCCGCGCCGCCGCCGGGCGACGTCATCCGGGGCCGGATGTCGTCGGTCAGCCGCACCGGCTCGTGGAGCGTTCCTCCCGCCCTCCAGGTGAACACCCGGCTGTCGACGGTGACGCTCGACTTCACGCGGGCCGTCATGGCTACGCAGGTGGTGCACGTGACCATCGACGACTACGCGAGCACGATCTCGCTGGTCGTGCCCGAAGAGGCGACGGTCGACCTCAACGGCGTCGAAACGGTTGGCGGTTCCGCGACCAACAAGGTGCGGACCGGCCCTCCCATCGGCCCGCTGCACGTCGTCGTCCGGGGCAAGGTCAGGTTCGGGAACGTGACCGCCAAACACCCTTTCGGCACCTCGATTCGCCGAATGTTCGGGTAGCGCGACGCAGGCCTCTCGAGTAGGCCTACTCATGTGTGGGGGCCGTCGCCGCAGGACGATTGATCCATGTCCACACCTGGTACTCCTTCGATCGACCCGCGGCTGGTCGCGCAGCTTTCCGGTGACTTCTCGGCGCTCGGGCAGCAGATGCGTCACGTGGGTGAGAACCTCGCGGTCCTGCAGGCTCAGCTCGCAACCATCCAGAGGCCCCAACCCCAACCCCAGCCGGCGCCGCAGCCGATGTACCGACCCCCGGTCGCCCAGCCGCCCCCGCCGCCCGCACCGGCCGTCCCGTACCGCCCCGCTCCGCCGCCACCGCCCCGGGTGGCTCGGGTGGCTCGCGAACCCTGGTGGCAGCGCGACGGGGTGATCAGCCGCGTGCTGGCCGTCGCGGGTGTGGCCGTCACCCTGATCGGAGTCGTGATGCTGCTGGTGCTGGCGGCGCAGGCCGGATTCTTCGGTCCGGAACTGCGCGTCGTGGCGGGCGGGTTGTTCTCGGCCGGTCTCGTCTACACCGGTGCCCGTGTCTTCGGGCGGCCCGGCGGCCGGGTCGGCGCGATTGCGCTCGCGGCAACGGGTATCGCCGGCGCCTACCTCGACGTCGTGGCCGTCGCGGTCGTCTACCACTGGTTGCTGCCGGTGCTCGCGATGGTCGTGGCACTCGGGATCGCGGGAGCCGGTGTCGCACTCGCGGTGCGGTGGGGTTCGCAGCCCCTCGCGCTGCTCGTGGTGACCGGCGCCGCCGTGCTCGCACCCGTCCTCACCGACGGCATCACGCTCACCCTCATCGGATTCCTGTTCGTCATCCAGGTCGCCAGCTTCCCCGCGCAACTCGGTCGCGACTGGCTGTACCTGGCGATCGCGCGGACGTGCCCGGTGGTGATCGCCTTGCTGATCGCGATCGCGAGTTCCGGACTGTCCGACCGGCCGGAGAGGTTCTGGCTGCTCGCGTCCGCCGCTCTGGTCGCCCTGTTCGGGCTCGTCTCGTCGATCATCCTGTTGCGCAGCAATTCTCGTGACGTCACCGCGACCGCGATGATCGTCACGACGGCCGTCCCGACGCTGGTGATCGGCCACCTCTTCGACCGGCTCGGGTCCACGCTCATCGCGTTGGTCCTGGCCGCCGCGATGTTCGCCGCGTTCGCGGCGGCGCGGTCGTTGCCGCGACACGCACGGATCGCGCTCGCGGGCGTGGGTACCCTCGCCCTGCTCGAGGCCTGCCTCATCGGATCGAGCGAAGACCTCGCGCCACTCGTCCTGCTCGGGGTGGCGGCACTGTTCCTCACCCTCGGCGGGCAGGCGGACTCGCGGATCGCGTATGCCGTCGGTGCGGTCTTCACCGTCGTCGGCGGGTTCGCCTTCGTGATCACCGTGCCCCCGTTCGTCCTCGTCGACGAGGACAGCGCGCTCGACTCGCTCGGGGTGACCACGGTGCTGTCCTCGCTGGTGCTGGCGGGAACCGTGTTCCTGTTCGTCTGGTACGCGCACACTCTGAAACTGTTGAGCGCCAACACCGCCCAGCCGTGGTGGGTGCTCGCCGGGCTGGTGATCCTGTACGCCGTCACCGCTGCGACGGTGTCCGCGGGCACGGCGCTCACCGGGACGTCGGCAGGATTCATCGCCGGACACTGCGCCGCGACCATCGCGTGGATGGCGGCGGCGACGGCGGCCCTGGTGTTCGGACTGGCCCGCCGCGACTACGCGCACACGGCACTCGGGGTCGGACTGGGATTGACCGCCGCGGCGCTGGCCAAACTGTTCCTTTTCGACCTGGCCACCCTCGACGGCCTGTTCCGCGTCCTCGCGTTCCTCGTGGTCGGCCTGCTGTTGCTCCTCGCCGGCACCCGCTACGCGCGTGAATTCGCGGAGCGGGAGGCCGGACGGGGAACGCCGAACGGCTCCGTCAGCGCCGGTTCTGCCGAGCGATGAGTTCGCTGACGCTGACGGCGTTGCCGTCGTCCGCGCGGTGCCTGCCGCTCGAGGCGTCGTCCGGATCGACGGGCGGTTCCTCGACGCTGCGGCGGCGCGAGCCGTTGGCAGGCGTTCCGTTGGCAGGGGCGCCGTTGGGCGGGGTGCCGTTCGCGGGCGAGCCGTTGCTGCGCCTGCCGCCGTTCACGGGTTCCGAAGGCTCGGCGGCGCGACGTCTCGACGGAATCGGCGGCACCGGGCGGGTAGGAGACGACTGGGGGGTCTCCTGCTCGTACGGTGCGGGCACCGAGCGCGGCGAGCGGGTCGGCAGTGACGGCGCCGACGCACTGGGTCGCGGTTCGGCGGGCGAGGAGATCGGCCGCGGTTCGGCGGCCGACGTGGACCGGAGGTCCGCGAGCCAACTCTCGATCGGACGCGACTCGGTGGCCGGACCCGGGGCGGGGGCCGCCGGACGGGGCCGCGGAACAGGACGCGACTGCGGTGCGGGCCGCGACTGCGGTGCGGGCCGCGACTGCGGTACGGGCCGCGACGGCGTCGGGGCCGGGCGCGGCGGAGCAGGCTGCGGCAGCACAGTGGTCTGCGGTTCCGCGGTCGGGGTCTCCTCGATCTCCTCCGGTGCCCGAGCGGGACGGCCGGTCGCCGACCGGCGGGCCTCGTTCTGCGCCCGGCGCGCCTTCGCGTCGTCCTCGGACATCTTCGCGGCCAGCGCCCGCGCGGTGACCAACGGGATCGGCTCGGTGAGCGGTTCCGGTTTGCGGGGTGCGGGCGGCGCCGCGAGCTTGCGCTGCGGCGGGACGGCACCGATCGGGGTGAGCTCCGGGACGTCGGTGGGCATCAGCTCGTTGTCGAGGATGGGCTCACCGAGACCCGTCTTCTCCTGGATTCGCTTCATCCACGCCGGCGCCCACCAGCAGTCGTCGCCGAGGAGTTTCATCGTGGCGGGGACCAGGAACATACGGATGAGGGTCGCGTCGATGATCAGCGCGGCGATCATGCCGTAGGAGATGTACTTCATCATCACGAGTTCCGAGAACCCGAACGCACCGGTGACGACGATGAGGATGAGCGCGGCCGCGGTGATGATGCGGCCCGTGTGCGCCGTGCCGATGCGGATCGACTCCGTCGTACTCGCCCCCTGCGCCCGCGCCTCGACCATCCGCGAGAGCAGGAACACCTCGTAGTCGGTGGACAGGCCGTAGACGATCGCGATGATCAGCACCAGCACCGGCGACATGATCGGGCCGGGGGTGAAGTTCAACCACTCCGAACCGTGACCGTCGATGAAGATCCACGTCAGGATGCCGAGCGTGGACCCGAGGCCCAGCGCGCTCATCAACGCCGCCTTGATCGGCAGCACCAGCGAGCCGAACGTCAGGAACATCAGCAGCGTCGTCAGGACGAGGACGGAGATCACCATCGTGGGCAGGTGGTCGAGCAACGCGGCGATACTGTCCTGCTCGATCGCCGGGGTACCGCCCACCAGTACCTGCACGCCGTCCGGACTGTCCATGGCGCGCAGATAGTCGATGGTCGGCTTGGACTCGTTGCGGTCGACGAGGCCCGCCTTGAGGACGACCACACCGTCCTTGGCCGCACCCTCCGGGGTGAATCGCTCGATCAGCCCCGGCGCGCCACTGGCCTCCTTGATGATCTGGCCGAGCGCCTTGTTGTCGGCGTCGGACACGACCAGCTTGACCGGTTCGGTGCGCAGGTTCGGGAAGATCTCGTCGAACTGTTCCTGCGCGGCTCGCGTCGAGCTGTCCGGGGGAAGATAGGTCTCGTTGATGCCACCGAACTTGATGCCCGTCAGCGGCACGATCAGCAGGAGCAGACCCACGACGATCGGGATGGTGACCTTGAGCGGGTTACGCATCACCCAGCGGGTGAGCCGGCCCCAGATGCTCGCCTCGATCTCTTCGGTGTTCTTGGTCTGACGGAAACGGTCGAGGCTGAGGGCGTCGATGCGCTTGCCGAGGATGCCGAGGATCGCGGGCAGGATCGTGATCGACGTCAGCGCCGCCAGGCCGACCGTGGCGATGGCGCCGTAGGCGACGGACTTCAGGAAGCCCTGCGGGAACAGCAGCAGACCGCCGAGGCTGGCGACGATCATCGTCGCCGAGAAGACCACGGTGCGACCCGAGGTCATCACCGTTCGGCGGACGGCGGAGCGGGTGTCGTACCCCTCCGCCATCTCTTCTCGGAACCGGCTGACGATGAACAACCCGTAGTCGATGGCCAGACCGAGCCCCACGAGGGAGACCACGGGCGCGACGAACGAGTTGACCTCGGTGAAGTTGGTGATCAGCCGGACGACGCCGTTGGCCCCGACCACGGTCAGGCCGCCGATGATCAGTGGCAGCGCCGCCGCGACGACACCGCCGAACACGAAGAACAGCAGGATGCCGACGGCCGGGATCGCGAGGATCTCCATTCGCCTGATGTCCTTGGCCATCGTGTCGTTGAGCGCACCCGACACGGGCTGGAGTCCGGCGAGCTGCACGTCGACGCCGTCGATGTAGAACTCGTCCTTGACGTCGCGGAAATTGGCCGTGACCTCGGTGTCGTTGTCACCGACGATCGCGATGCTCTCGATCGCGTGCTGCTTGTCGGCGTCCGCGGCGGACGCCAACTGTGGTGCGCTGCCGACCTTGAAGTAACCGCCGTTGATCTTGAGGATCTTGTCCGGGTGTTCCGCGGCCAGCCGCTCGAGGTTCTCGACGACCTTCGCCTGGAAGTCGGGGTCCTCGATCGTCTTGCCCTCGGGCGCCGTGTAGAGCGCCACGACGTCGCTGTTGGTGTCGCGACCGAAGGTGCCGTCAGCCAGCTTCGCCGCGGCGACCGACTCCGAGCCCGGATCGTCCCAGCCGCTCTGGCTGAGATGCTTCTCGAGGCCCAGGCCGTACGCGGCCGAACCGAGCAACAAGGCAACCATGATGCCGATGACGGTGAATCGGGCCCGGTAGACGACGCTTCCCCAGCTCGCGAACACTGATCAACTCCTACTCGGCAGCACTCTTCCGCCCGACGAGCAGGGCGGAAAGCGGTCGGAACGGCTGCAACCAGGCACCCTCGTCGGGCAGTGTGTCGAGGCTGACCCGAGGGAGTGGCTCCCGGAACACGCCGGGGATGTCCTCGAGATCGACGAAGTCCAGAAGGTCGGACGCGACCGCCCAGCTGGCGTGCTCGCGGAACCCGAGTATCTGGACCGGAATGCCGGTCGCGGCGATGTCCTCCAACGGTTCGCGAAACGCTTGACCGTCGGCGGAGGCGACCATGACACCGGCCAGCCCTTCGCCGTGACGAAGGGCGATGTGGTCCAGCATGTCGGAATCGACGTCGCTGTCCTCATCGATCTTCGGCTTGGCGAACACCGCGAAGCCCACATTACGCAAGGCTTCGACCCACGGTCTCACGACATCGGCGCTGCCAGCCGCGATGTTGGTGAAGACCGTCGCCTCGGGTTCGAGTGTGTCGGTGCCGGACGCGGACAGTTCCGCGGTCCGGGAGAGCAGCCAGCGGCCGAGTGCGTCGAATCGTGGCCGGTAGGCCGCCGTGGGCCGGCCGCCGAGGATGGCGCCTAGACCCATGTCGAGGTTGGGTGCGTCCCAGACGAGAAGGACCCGCTTCTGGTGGCGTCCGTCACGTGCACCCACCACGGGAGATCCTGACGACACCGCGGTGCCTGCCGGGGCCGCGCCGGCTATGTCGGAGTACTGCTCGCTGACGCTCATGACCTGATCTTCCCCCAAATCAACTCGGTGATCGCACTGCCGACCTGGTGGGCCTTGTCCTCGAACTTCGTCACCGGACGCTCGTGCGTCATCGGCGATTCCCAGTCGAGGGAGGTCAGGAGGGGTTCCGCGTTGCCCGCCTCGGCGATGGCCTCGGCGTACTCGGCATGATCTGTTGCGACATGCAACACACCGCCGGCCTTCAGCCGACTCGCGATCAGGGCGAAAGTGGGGGACTGCAGCAGGCGCCGCTTGTGATGGCGGGCCTTCGGCCACGGGTCCGGGAAGAAGACACGGACTCCGGTGAGCGATTCCGGTTCGATCATGTTCTCAAGGACATCCATGGCGTCGCCGCGCAGGACCCGGATGTTCGGGATCTCGTCCCGTTCGATCTGTTGAAGCAACTGTGCGAGCCCGGGCCGGTAGACCTCGACGGCCATGAGGTTCACGTGGGGTTCGGCCTTCGCCATCGCCGCGGTGGCGGTGCCCGTTCCCGAGCCGATCTCGAGGATGAGAGGGGCGTCACGGCCGAACCACGACGGCGCATCCAGGCGATGGTCCGAGACGTCCGCGCCGATCCGGGGCCATTGCCGGTCCCACGACTCCTGCTGCGCAACGGTCAGAGCGCCCCTGCGCGAGCGGAAACTTGTCACCCTCGGGTGGAGACGGGACCCCTTCGAGTCCTTCGTCTGCCCCTCCTCGGGGACGGCGGGTGCATCCTGATCAGCGTGGTTCACCGGACCATTGTCACGCATGAGGGGCGTTTCTGGCATACGGGTCTGAAGTTCACCTTGAGACTTTTTCGATAATCCGGTGCCCAGCCTGCACGGTTGCCCACGCCGATTCGGGGTGGGTCTGACAGAATCGGCGCGGGACGAAGGGGGGTGACTGCGTCGTGGGCACTGCTGATGCCGGGGGCAGGGAACTGGCGGATCTCGCCGAACGAATGGCGGCACTGGACGGGGATTCCGGCGACCGTGTGCGCGACGCCGTGGCCGCGTTTCGGGCGCCGATCCGGGTCCAGACCGCGGGTCGAGCGGGTGTGGGCAGGTCGACCGTCGCCGCGGCACTGACCGTGAACGGGATCGCCGACGCCGTCGTGGAGGAAGCGGACGCCGTCGACGTGCCCGGCGCACCCGACCCCGCGCTGGACGGCGACGTCGTGGTCTACGTCCTCGTCGAGTCGGTGCGCGACGCCGACCGGGACGCCGTGCGGACACTGGATCCGGCGCAGGCTCTGTTCGTCCTCAACAAATCCGACACGTTGGGCGCGTCGCGCGCGGCAGCCGACGCCTGGGCGACGGCGACCGCGCGTGCCGCCGAGTGCTCGGACGAAGGCGGCCTCCCGGCTCTGCCCCTCATCGGAACGCTCGCAGGAACGTCAGCGGAGTCCGGAATCGATGCGGTGTCGGCCGCCGTCACCGACCGGATCGCACGCACCCGGGCGCGCCGCGGCGAGACCCTGCTGAACGCGCTGCGGTCGCACGCGGCGCGCAGCCCCGCGTCCCGCGACGTGCTGGAGCGGTATCTCGCCGGCGACCACGCCGTCGCGCTCGCCGCCGCCGCGGCCCGGCTTCATCTCGCCGACTTCGCCGCGGAGGCGCCGGAGCCACCGCGCAGCGCCGCGGACGCGGCCCGGTGCGCGGACTGGTGGCGCGCGCAACTCGCCCGGCAGCCGACGGCCCGCCGCCGCCGGGCGGTCGTCGACGTCCGGCGTCACTACGTTCGCGTCTGGCAGCAGCTGAGCGGCAGCCCCGGAACGTGACGACGCAACGGCTGTCGGATCTACCCGCCGAGACCGTCGACGTGGTGACGCGATGGAATCCGGACGGCGTCGCCCGCCTGACGTCCGGTGGAGCCCCGCAGCGCGGTGTCTTCGTGGCGGGGCCGCGGCACGCAGGGAAGACCACGCTCGTCGGCGGGCTCCGCGCACTCGACGCGTCCGGGCTCGCGTTCGTGGAGGACCCGATCGACGCCCGCGTGATCCTGATGGTGTTCGATGCCGCGGGACCACTCGGACGGGAGGAGCTGTCCGTCCTCGACGTCGTCGCGCGACCGGCCCGTCCCGTGGTCTTCGCGCTCACCAAGACCGATGTCCACCGGAACTGGGCGGGTGTGAGCGAACGCAACCGGGCCCTGCTCGCCCGGCACTCGACGCGATTCGCCGACGCGGAGATCCACCCGGTGGCGGCGGGTGGCTCCGGGGCCGAGGCGCTGCTCGCGGCGCTCCTGCGTGCCGCCCGCGCCCAGGGCCCCGACCCGCGCTCCGCCACCGAGGCCGTGCTCGAGCAGACCCGGCGCATGATCGTGGCCACCGCCCGGTCCGTGCGAGAGACCGAGCCGGGCGCGGAACTGCGCGCCGAGCGGGTTCGCGCGCTGACGCTGCGGGACGGCAGGCGCACCGAACGGGTCGCGCAGCTCCGCGGTCAGGTCCAGCTCGCGAAGGTCGAGTTGATGCACGAGGTGGCCGCCCAGTGTCGCGCGGCCGGCACGACCGCACGCGCCGAGATCGACCGCGCCGGCCGCGGGACGCTCGAGGGTTACCCCGACCGGCTCGCCGAGATGGTGCGCGAGAGAAGTGGTGCGGTCGATGCCGCGGTGACCGCGCGCCTCGACGACCTGCGGTCGCGGGTCGGCGTCACCGTGTCCGCTTCCGGGGCCGCCGTTCCGCTACCGGAGCCGGTTGCGCCGGACGGGCCAGAACCGCGACACCGCGGACTCGAGGACCGGATGACGATCCTGATCGGTGCGTCCGCCGGGCTCGGTCTGGGGAGGCTGGTGGTCTCGCCGCTGTCGATGGTGCCTGCGCTCGACATCGCAACCATCCCGCTCACCCTCGCGCTGGGAGCCGTGGCGGCGTGGTGGCTGACGAAGGCACGCGGGCACGTCGCCGAACGCGCCCACATGCGGCAGTGGGCCACCGACGCGTTGGTGCACGCGCGGTCCCAGTGGGAGCAGTTCGTCCTCGGCCGGCTGCTGGCGGCCGAGGCTCGGGTGGGCGAGGCGATCATCGCCGAGAGCCGGGTGTGCGCCCGGGACGTGGACGAACGGGTCGCGCAGATCGACGGCGAACTCCGTCGCCTGGCCGCGAGACGCAACGGGCAGCTGTCGTCCTGCGAACGCGACCTCGGGGCGGTCGACCGGGGTCTGCAGGAGGTCCGCAGGCAGCCGGGGGAACCGAATCGCCGCAGCGAACGTCTGAATACATAGATGCCTGACCGAGGTTCGCCCGCTTTCGTGTGGAATCGTGTTGAATTATCTTGATATGTCTTGATTTGTGCGGGAAACTGGTCCGAAATGCGAAGGGAGACCGCGGTGGCGACGACTGAGAGTTTTCTGGTCCCGGACGTGCCGGACCTCGATCCGGACACGTTCGGTCACGATTCCGGGGCGGTCGCGCTCACCGATCCGACCCACGACATCGACGGAGACGGCATCCTCGACACCCAGACCTTCGACGCGGGCGACGCCGTCGTCATCGCCTCCGACCTCGACTCGGACGGCGACGCAGACCATCTGACGATGATCCACGAGGACGGTGCCTATGCGTCGTGGGAGTTTCGCCGCGACGGCGACGGCGTCGTGCACTGGCAGCAGACCGATGGCGGGACTCTCGGTAACGGCTGAACACCTCCGAATCCGCACTGCAGACGCGGGAAAGGCCGCTGGTAGCTCTACTGAATCGTTTCTGTGACCATTCCAACCGCACCCGATTCCCCGAGATGGGACTCGCGGCGTTAACCTCTAGGGATAGGACACCCGGCGCCCGCGTCTTCCATGTGGCATGGACGGCCTGGCTGGACCCCGCCGAGAGGGGAAATCGGACCGTCTGGCACTCGCTGCGAGGTTCTCTCAGCGGACGGCAGATGGTCCGGTTCCGGCTCACCCCAGGAGAGTTTGATGACCTCAGCGACCATTCCCGGTCTGAACGGAACTGACGGCACGCCCCCCACGGAGCACAGTGAGCTGCTCGCCTGGGTTCGAGAGGTTGCCGAACTCACTCAGCCCGACCGCGTCGTCTTCGCCGACGGCTCGGACGCCGAATGGGATCGACTGACCGAGCAGCTCGTCGAGGCCGGTACGTTCACGCGACTCAACGACGAGAAGAAGCCGAATTCGTTCGTCGGCAACTCCGATCCGTCGGACGTCGCACGCGTCGAGTCCCGCACCTACATCTGCTCGCGTGAGGAGATCGACGCCGGGCCCACCAACAACTGGATGGACCCGACCGAGATGCGGTCGCTCATGACCGACCTCTACCGCGGCAGCATGCGCGGACGCACCATGTACGTGGTGCCGTTCTGCATGGGTCCCCTCGGTGCCGACGACCCGAAGCTGGGTGTCGAGATCACCGACTCCGAGTACGTCGTCGTGTCGATGCGCATCATGACGCGCATGGGTACCGCCGCGATGGAGAAGCTCGGCACCGACAAGCCGTTCGTGAAGGCGCTGCACTCGGTCGGCGCTCCTCTCGAAGAGGGCCAGGCCGACGTCCCGTGGCCGTGCAACGACACCAAGTACATCACCCACTTCCCCGAGGATCGCGAGATCTGGAGCTACGGGTCCGGCTACGGCGGAAACGCGCTGCTCGGTAAGAAGTGCTACTCGCTGCGCATCGCGTCGGCCATGGCCCACGACGAGGGCTGGCTGGCCGAGCACATGCTGATCCTCAAGCTGATCTCTCCGGAGGACAAGCCGTACTACATCGCGGCCGCGTTCCCGAGCGCCTGCGGCAAGACCAACCTCGCGATGATCCAGCCGACCATCCCCGGATGGCGCGCCGAGACCCTCGGCGACGACATCGCGTGGATGCGCTTCGGTGAGGACGGCCGCCTGTACGCCGTCAACCCGGAGTACGGCTTCTTCGGCGTCGCGCCGGGCACGAACTACGGGTCGAACCCGAACGCGATGAAGACGCTCGAGGCCGGCAACTCGCTGTACACGAACGTCGCGCAGACCGACGACGGCGACGTCTGGTGGGAGGGTCTCGAGGGCGACCCGCAGCACCTCACCGACTGGAAGGGCAACGAGTGGACGCCCGAGTCGGGGGAGAAGGCCGCGCACCCCAACTCGCGCTACTGCACCCCGATGTCGCAGTGCCCGATCCTCGCGCCGGAGTGGGACGACCCGCAGGGTGTTCCGATCTCCGCGATCCTGTTCGGTGGACGCCGTAAGACCACGGTTCCGCTGGTCAGCGAGTCCTTCGACTGGCAGCACGGCACGTTCCTCGGTGCGACGCTGTCGTCCGAGCAGACCGCTGCCGCCGAGGGTGCCGTGGGCACCGTCCGCCGCGACCCGATGGCCATGATCCCGTTCATCGGCTACAACGCCGGCGACTACCTGAACCACTGGATCAACCTCGGCAAGCACGCGGATTCCGAGAAGCTGCCGAAGATCTTCTACGTCAACTGGTTCCGTCGCGGCGACGACGGCCGTTTCCTGTGGCCCGGTTTCGGTGAGAACTCCCGCGTGCTGAAGTGGATCGTCGACCGTATCGAGCACAAGGCCGGCGCCGAGTCCACCCCGATCGGATTCGTTCCGACCGCAGCCGATCTGGAGCTCGGCGGCCTGGACGTGGACGCCGACGACGTCGACGAGGCGCTGAAGGTCGACGTCGACGAGTGGAAGCAGGAGCTGCCGCTCATCGAGGAATGGTTCGAGTTCCTCGGCGAGAAGGTTCCCTCCGGCATCCGTGACGAGTTCGAGGCCCTGAAGCAGCGCCTGAGCTAGTCCCTCCCCGGTGACCGAATGTCACAGTGGTTCAGTCCGACTGAACCACTGTGACATTCGTCGTTTCAGGGGAGAAGTCTGCAGTAAACGCATACCATTCGGTTTGTAAAGCCTCGATTCTCGAAGCTTGCACCCGACGAAAGGATTGCAGATGCAGACAGGGACCAGTAGGGGCATGAAACGACTCGCCGGAGGTGCCGCACTCGCTGCCGCAGCCGCCGCCACCGTAGCCATGACCATGCCGGCGACCGCTTCCGCAGCGACGGAAGTCCAGCCTCCCACCGTGGTGACCGCGGTCGACGGAAACACCCTCGACATCACCGTCACCAACCCCAACGTGTTGAATCTGCTGGACGCCCAGTCCTGCGGTGCCGTGGCATTCGACGCCACCAAGTTGCCCGCCGTACTCGCCGATCCCACCGTCGTCCTCGAACCGGGATTCGTCGCATGGGCCACCAACCCGATCGAGCGCGTCGTCGCGAACGCCGCAGGCAACGCGGTCAAGACGTTCACCACACCGGAACTTCCGGACGGCGCATACGCGGTCATCGCCGAATGCCTGTCGCTGACCACGGTCGCCAACCCCCAGACCACGCTGCCGCAGATCGTCCTCGTCGGCGGTCCGCTGGGCGGGGTCCAGTTCGGCAGTTAGGCGCTGCGCGCCCGTGAGTGGTCGAGGAGTCCCTGGACTCGTCAACCACTCACGGGCGGCGAAGCCGCCTACCCCGTGTAGCCGGGCGGCATGAGGACGGACTTGGTCTCGCAGAACGCTTCGAGCCCTTCCGGTCCGTTCTCACGACCGATGCCGGAGGCCTTGTAGCCGCCGAACGGTGAGCCGGGGTCGAATGCGTACCAATTGATGGCGTAGGTGCCGGTGCGGATCTGCTTCGCGACGGCGAGACCGTGATCGATGTCGGTGGTGTACACCGAGCCGGCGAGTCCGTAGTCGGAGTCGTTGGCGATCTTGATCGCCTCGTCCTCGGAGTCGTAGGGGATCACGGACAGGACGGGTCCGAAGATCTCCTCGCGGGCGATCGTCATCGAGTTGTCGACGTCCGCGAAGATCGTCGGCTCGACGTACCAGCCCTTGTCGAGGCCTTCCGGACGGCCGCCGCCGAGCACCACGCGGGCGCCCTGTTCCTTGCCCTTGGCGATGTAGCCCTCGACGCGGTCGCGCTGCTTCTCGGAGATCAGGGGTCCGAGTTGCGCGGCGGGGTCGGACGGATCTCCGACGGTCATGAATCCGGCACCCGCCACCAGGGCGTCCAGCACCTCGTCGTAACGGGAGCGCGGGGCGAGGATCCGGGTCTGCGCGACGCATGCCTGCCCGGTGTTCATGAGCCCGGACATCACCAGCATCGGCATCGTGGCCGCGAGGTCGGCGTCCTCGAGGATGATGGCCGCCGACTTGCCGCCCAGTTCGAGGGAACAGCGCTTGAGGTTCTGTGCGGCGATGGCGCCGATCTTGCGGCCGACGGGACTGCTGCCGGTGAACGTGATCTTGTCGATGCCGGGATGCGACACCAGGTATTCGCCGGTCTCGGCGCCGCCGGGCAGGACGGAGATGACACCCTCGGGGACCCCCGCCTCGGCGAAGATCTCGGCGAGAAGGTGTGTGGAGAGCGGGGATTCGGGTGCCGGCTTGAGCAGGACGGTGCAGCCGGCGAGCAGCGCCGGGGACAGCTTGTTGACGGCGAGAAACAGTGGCACGTTCCAGGCGAGGACCGCGGCCACGACGCCGACGGGTTCCCGCAGCACCTTGGTCTGTCCGAACGCGCCGGTGCGGGTCTGCTCCCACTCGAACTCGTTTGCGAGACCGGCGTAGAAGTTGAGGGTCGCGAGCGACGGTGTCTGCTGCATCATCCCGACCATCGCGGGCGGCTGACCCATCTCGGACGAGATCAGCGCGTTGAGGGCGTCGCCGCGCTCCTCGATGAGTTTCGCCGCCTTCGCGAGGATCTCGCCGCGCTCGGCAGGAGTGGTCTGCGGCCACGGGCCTTCGTCGAATGCGCGCCTGGCCGTGGCGACGGCGTCGTCGATGTCGGCCGGCGACGCGACGGGACAGCTGCCGACGCGTTCCTCGGTTGCCGGGGAGAACACTTCGAGCACCTGATCGGTGGCCGGGGCCACCCACTTGCCGCCGATGTACAGCTTGTCGTAGTCGGTCATGAGTCCATTCCTCGTGTCGTCCCCCCGGTCAGGAGGCGGTGTCGGTGAAACTGTCGA
This sequence comes from Rhodococcus jostii RHA1, assembly GCF_000014565.1. Classification (NCBI taxonomy): domain Bacteria; kingdom Bacillati; phylum Actinomycetota; class Actinomycetes; order Mycobacteriales; family Nocardiaceae; genus Rhodococcus; species Rhodococcus jostii. The sequence continues at coordinate 5,524,265 of NC_008268.1, forward strand.
ATCCGTATCGTGCGTGTGGGCCGATCGCCGCGACCTCGAACAGCCCTGTCCCGACGACGGTCCCGCCGCCGTCCTCGAGTCGGAAACGGGTGAGATTGTCGACGGGGCAGAACATCCGGAGTCCCGGTTCGATCTCGGACGCTCGTTTGCGCAGTCCCTGCACCACGAGTTCGCCCTGCCACATTCCGTGACGCCAATCGGCTTCGAGGCCGTACCCCGTGCCGATACCGATGTAGTTGGGTACCAGGAGGTCGCAGGTGACGGTGACGACCTCGCCGGTCGGGCGGTGGAAACTCAGCGACGCCGACGTGACGTCTCGCGTCCCCGGTTCGAACTTCAGCTCGTGTTCGGGTCGGCCCAGCCATTCGGGTTCGCGGTCGGCGTCCGGCCAGATGCGGACGGCTTCCTCGACAATGCGCCTGCCGAGTTCGTCCTCCTGCAGGACGACCGAGACGGAATAGTCGTCGAACTGCATCACCGAGTAGATCCAGAAGAAGTTCTGGATCCCGTCGACCGCGCGTCGCCCGGGCGGCTCGGACTCGCCGACCGGGCGCACTCCCCATGACCGGTCGCGGTTGCCGCGCCAGGTGTCGGGGGTGACGGGGCGGCTCTGCCCGTCGATCGTGAGTTCGCCTGCCCAGGAGCCGGTCTGGACGAAGCGACTCGTGTCGAACGTGACGCGCTCGAGTTGCCTGCGGAAGTGGCGGGGCTCCAGCGTCGCGGGGATCGCGCCGTCGAAGGTGAGGTCGAAGGACAGGTCGTAGTCGCCGGGCTCGAGCACCACCCGCAAGCGTTGCAGACCCTCGAGGACCTCGACGCGGAACGGCCCGACGGTGCTGACGGCGCGGTCGTGACCCAGCGCGGCCGACCCGCGGACGACGATGTGGTCGTCGCCGCGGCGGAGCACCGCGAACGCGTCCGTCACGCCGAGATTGGGGTACTGCCCGAGACCGATGATGAGGAAGAGGTCGGACTCGGCCGAGGGGTAGCAGTTGAAGTAGTAGCGGTCGTAGAAGTTGCGATCGGACGTGGCGACACGCCGGATGGGTTCGGCCACCTGATGGATGGGGTAGTCGTCCATCGGGGAGAGCGGGTTTCCCGCGTAGTCGGCGGTCATCGGATCTTCTCCCAGTACGTGCCGTCGAGCATTGCCTCGAGCGACGCGCGGTGCATGATCATGTCGTCCGGGTCCTCCGGAGCGACGGCCTGCCCGAAGTGGATGGCGCGCTCCTGGATCCGCAGCATGATGGTGGCCTGCCGCAGCGCCGCGTAGGCGGTGTAGTACTCGAGATCGCGGGGCGTGTGACCCGTCAGCTCCTCGTACAGGGCGGCGAGGTCGTCGAGGCGCAGGAAGTCCGGCATCCCGTCGAGTCCGGCTGACGCGGCGATGTCCTCGAAGAACCGGTGCAGATACGTCATCCAGCCCAGGTCGAGTTCGCGGGGCCCGAGTGTGGCCATCTCCCAGTCGAGTACGGCCACGGGCCGGAAGTCCTCGAACATCATGTTGCCGATGCGGGCGTCGCCCCAGCAGAAGACGGCGGGGGAAGGGTCGTCCGGGAGGTTGTCCTCCATCCATGCGAAGCCGCGTTCGATCAGCGGGGACCGGGGGCCGGACAGCGTCGTCCACTCGTAGTAGTCGCGTTGCTGCCGGATGTGCGCGGCGAGCGCCTCGGTGACGGTGGGGCCGGAGCCGGGCAGTTGCAGGAACGCGAACCGCTCCCAGGGCCGGTCGATGTCGTGCAGCTGCGCAAGCACATTCACCGCACTGTGCTGCAGCAGGGCGCGCTGCTCCTCGGTCGCCTCCGTCACCCACGACCCGAAGTTGTAGGGCATCACGTCCGGCGGGACCTGCCCGGAGACGCGGGCCATGACGAAGAACGGGGCGCCCAGCGGACCGGGATCGGATTCGGACCAGTAGACGACCGGGACCGGGACGGCGGAGTGCTCCCGGACCTGCGCCATGACCTGGAACTGTCCGTCGAGGTCGTACTCCGGGAAGACGGGCATCGTCGTGTCGGCAGGCGCGACCCGCGCGACCAGCGGATGAACCTCGCCGGACCAGGTGGCGTCGAACAGGATCGTCTCGCTCGACATGCCGTTGGCGTCGGGGAGATGGACGTGCGTGACCTCGGGTGCGGCGTCGGGGGGCAATTGGGCGGCGAGCCAGCGTTGCAGTGCCTCTCGCAGCACCTCCGGATCGCGGCGGGAGTCAGTGGGCCGAGCGACTTCGGACGAGTGATCGGAGTCGTCGGCGGATCGGGCAGTGCTCGTGCTCACGGTCACCTCCTCTCCTGAACGTGGTGTGACCCTGAACACTAGAACACGTTACAGAATTTCGGAACAGGTGAGGAGATCCCGCTGCGTCAGCCCTCGTCGACGGCCAGGACTCCCGCCCCGACGAGGGTTCCGGCGGCGCCGAGTTCCGCCGGGACCACCCGCAGATCCGCGACGAACGACAGCCGGGCGTGGCGGGCGGCGGCCCTGCGCATCGGGTCCCACAACGCGGGCCCGGCCTGCGCGAATCCGCCACCGATCACCGCGAGGTCGACGTCGAGGAGGGCTGCCGCGGACGCGATGGCCTGCCCCAGTGCGGTCCCCGCGCGGTCGAGGGCGGCCACGGCGACGTCGTTCCCGTCCGCGGCGGCCCTCGCCAATTCGACGCCCGTCGTCCCGCGCCATCCCCGCGATCGGGCCCAGCGCACGGACGAGGGTCCGCTCGCCACCGTCTCCAGGCACCCCACCCCGCCGCACGTGCACGGCTCGGTTCCGCCGGGGACCACCAGGTGACCGATGTGTCCGGCGTTGCCGGTCCGGCCGGTGGCGATGCGGCCGCCGAGGACCACTCCGCCGCCGATGCCGGTGGACACCACCAGACTCAGCAGGTCGGGGACGCCGCGCCCGGCACCGCGGTGATGCTCGCCGAGAGCGGCGGCGGCGCCGTCCATCGCCAGCCTCGCGGGGACGCCGGGAAAAAGTTCCTGCACCAAGCCGACCAGGCCGAAGCCGCCCGACCACTCGTCGATGTTGATGGGTGACGCGGTGCCGGAGACCGTGTCGACCGGTCCGGCGCAGGCGATGCCGACCGACGTGATCGTCGCCGCTCCCGCAACCTCCCGCAGCAGCGCGGCGCACGCGTCCGCGACTCCGGTCGCCGGCGTGGGGGTGGTCGCCGGATGCGGCACCGTGCCGTCCGCGTCGACGATCCCGGCGGCGATCTTGGTGCCGCCGATGTCGAGAGCCAGCGCGACCACGGTCAGTGCTTCCGCATCACGAGCACGAGGTTGCTCACCAGGAACTCCCGCAGTCCGGGGACGCGCACCATCCACCACGCCCAGCGCGGATGGTACCGGGGGAAGGCCGCCAGGAAATCCGCGTCGGGGGCGCGCCGGGCCCATCGAAGCCCTTCGGCCGCACCCACTTTGAACAGGGAGACGCCGTAGCGGTTCTTGGGTTCGCGGCCGTTCTTGCGCAGGTAGCGACGGGCCGCGTACTCGCCGCCCAGTGCATGCCACGGCCCGGTCTCGTGGCCGCCGAACGGGCCCCACCACAACGTGTACGACAGCACGATCAGGCCGCCGGGTTTCGTCACCCGAACCATCTCGTCCGCCATTGCCCACGGTTCACCGACGTGCTCGGCGACGTTCGAGGAGAAGCAGACGTCCACCGACGACGTCCGGAACGGCAGCGCCAACCCCGACCCGCGCACCGCGCCGCCCACGGCGAGGCCCGCGGCATGCATCTCGGACGGATCCGGCTCGACCGGGATGTACCGGGCGCCGGCCTGCTGGAACACGTCCGCGAAGTAACCGGGCCCGCCGCCGACGTCCAGGACCGTCGTCCCGGTGAGATCCGATTCGGTGAGGCCGCCGTACAGGTCGCCGATCAGTTCGACGGAGTCGCGGGCGAGGGCTCCGTAGAACAGGTCGGGTGCGGTCTGTTCGTGCCGGAAGTCGCTGAGCAGGCCGAACGACCGCTTCAGGGTTGCCCGTCGACCGAATCGCCGGGTCACGGGAGGCGTCGTCACGAGACTGAACCTTAGCGAGTGCGGCCGCCGGGGCCGCAATCCGTTCGCGGTGGCTGCAACATCCGGTCGAACACGACCGATAGGGTGTTCGGGGACTACAGCGCGGAACGCCCGCCCCGAGACCACATGTACCGCACCGACCACAGGAGTATATGAACGTGCGAGAGGTTCTGCTGCTCTGCTGGCGCGACACCGGTCACCCGCAGGGTGGCGGCAGTGAGCGGTACCTCGAGGAGGTCGGCGCCCAGCTCGCGGCGCGGGGAATCAAGGTCACCCTCCGCACCGCCGGTTACCGCGGCGCCCCCAAGAAGGAGACCGTCGACGGCATCGAGATCAGCCGGGCGGGCGGGCGGTACAGCGTCTACCCTCGCGCCCTCGCCGCGATCGCCGCGGGCCGGCTCGGGTTCGGACCGCTGCGCGGCATTCGGCCCGACGCCGTCATCGACACCCAGAACGGCATCCCGTTCTTCTCCCGCGTCGTCGCCGGTGCACCCGTGACGCTTCTCGTGCATCACTGTCATCGCGAGCAGTGGCCCGTGGCGGGCCGGTTGATGGGCAAGATCGGCTGGTGGGTGGAATCACGGTTGTCGCCGCGCACCCACCGGGACGACCAGTACCTCACCGTGTCGCTGCCGTCCGCCGACGAACTCGTCGAACTCGGCGTCGAGCGCGAACGGATCGCGGTGGTACGCAACGGCGCCGACGACATTCCTGCCGGCGTGGACATCGGCGGCGCCGACACCCGGACCGCGCACCCCAGCGTGTGCGTCCTGTCCCGGCTGGTGCCGCACAAGCAGATCGAGGACGCCCTCGAGGCCGTAGCGTCGTTGCGTCCGACTATCTCCGATGTGCACCTCGACGTCATCGGTGGCGGCTGGTGGGAGCAGAATCTCCGGGACCGCGCGCACGAACTGGGCATCGGCGACGCCGTCACGTTCCACGGGCACGTCGACGAAACCCGTAAACACCAGTTGCTGTCGCAGTCCTGGGTGCATGTCATGCCGTCCCGCAAGGAGGGCTGGGGTCTGGCCGTCATCGAGGCCGCCCAGCACGGGGTCCCGACCATCGGTTACCGCAGTTCCAAGGGGCTGACGGATTCGATCGTCGACGGCGTGACCGGTGTGCTGGTCGGCAATGCGGAAGCGGCGACGGCCGACGTCGGCGAACTGACCGCGGCCGTCAACGCCCTCCTGCTCGACCCCGAGACGCGCATGGTTCTCGGTGAGAAGGCGCGGGTTCGCGCGGGTGAGTTCTCCTGGAAGCACACCGGTAACGGCGTCCACGAGGTGCTGGCGGCCACGGCCGCGGGCCTGCGGACGTCAGGGCTGGTGTCGCCGGCGCTGGCGCGTCCGGGCCTCGAGCACGCACGCGCCGAGTAGACCGCCGGCCAGCAGCAGCGCCCACAGCACGTGGGCCGCGACCACCGTCGCACGCACCCGGTCGGACGCCTCGTGCCGCGCGACGTCGCCGCCGACGCGATACAGCTCCAGATGCCCGTCCGAGAACTGTCGCTCCAGACCGGCCAGGGTGGTCGCGGATTCGCCGCGCGGCCCGGGCGTGTCGCGCTCGACCAGGACCCACCGGACGCCCAGCGACGCGAGTTCGGCGGCGGAACCGCCGGTGAGCAGCACCCGTTCCACCTGCTGCGCCCGGGACCCCTCGCCTTCCACCGTGCCACCCGCCACCACCAGTTCGCCCGTCTGCAGCACGTCGTCCGGCAGCATCCTCGGGGCGGGGTCCAAGACGGGAGCGGCACCGCTGTAGGAGAACTTGCGGAACATGCCGGTGGGCAGCACGGCGACGTCCCCGTTGTCCGACTCGTGCTCCATCTCGGCGGCTACCTGCTGCCACGACGGCGGATAGTGGACCGGGCGCAGCGCGCCCCCGACGCCCCACGCGAGGTCGGGGAGGGCGAGCAGCACGACCAGGACGGCCGAGACGGACCACGTGCCGGGGCGTCGCAGCACCGCGACCGCGGCGGCGAGCGCATACATCGGCGCCGCGAGCGCCACCCACTTCTGCGCGTCCCGGAGCAATCCCGCGCCGGGGACGTTCTGCACCAGCCAGCGGCCGGCGTCGAGTCCCCACGCGGTCGCGCCGAGTGTGGGCAGCAGCACCGCCACCAGCGCGAGCGCCGACAGTGCGGCCACCACGGGATGCCGTCGCCGCCGCCACAGCGCCGGGAGTCCGCACAGGACGACCCCGAGCAACAGAAGCGTTCCGACGAGAGCGAACGGTGTGGTCCGGGTGTCCGGGACGGCGGTCTCGTTCCACACGCCGCCGAGTCCGGCGAGACTGCCCAGCGTCGCCAGCCCCGGCTCGGCCCGCGCCGCGAACGCCGCGACCCCCGCGGGATCGGAGCCGTCCCCGCCGCCGCCGGCCAGTGCCGTGGCCGCCAGCCACGGCGCACTCGCGACGACGAACGAGCCCAGCGCGCCCGTCACCCGGAGCCACGCGGCCGATCGTCCGCCCGGGAGCGCGAGGACGGCCACCGCCGTCACCGCGGCGAGCAACGCCCCGGTGGGTGTCAGACCGGCCGCGGCGAGGCAGGCCACCAGGGCGAACCATCCCCGGCGGTGACCCCGTCGAATCGTGACCGCCGCGCACACCGTCCACGGCAGCGCCGCGTACCCGGTCAGCAGGCTCCAGTGGCCCTGCAGCAGTCGCTCGGCGACGTACGGGTTCCACACCGTCACCGTCGCGGCCACCAGCTGCGGTCCGAGCCCCGTCGTCGGCAGCACGGTGCGGACCATCCGCGCCGCGCCCCAGCCCGCCGCCCACAGCGCCAGCAGCAGAATCGCCTTCACCACCACGCCGCCGTCGACCACGACGCTCAGCGTCGCGAGCAGAGCGTCCTGCGGCACGGCCCGCGCGGCGGCGTCCGTGAGGCCGAGCGCCGAGTCGGTGAGGTACGAGCGGGGAGTGCTGACCGCGTCCCGCAACAGCAGATAGCCCGGACCGAGCAGCGGCCCGAGGATCAGCAATGCCAGAAGGAGGCTGTAGACCGGCGCGACGAACGGTGCTCGGCGCCGGGCGGTCATGGGCCGTCACGATACGTGGTGCATCGACCCGGCTCGCACGGCACGTAGTGCATCATGGGGCGCATGCCACGCCAGACCCTCACCAGCTCGGCGGTCGCCGGCGTGACGATGGTGACGGCGGGCTCGATGATCGCGAACACCGCGTCCTACCTGCTGCATCTGCCGGCGAGCCGCTGGCTCGGCCCGGCCGGCTACGGGGAGTTCGCGAGCCTGCTCGCGGCTCAACTCGTCCTCGCCGTCCCCGCCCTCGCGCTGCAGACCGTCGTCGCCCGCGAGGTGGTCCGGGGCAAGGGAGCCCACGCGGTCCGCCTGCTGGGGTACCGCTGCGCGGTGATCGTCGCGGTCGCGGCGATGCTGCTCGCACCCCTCGTGTCGTGGGCCCTCGACACCGGCATGCTCGCCACGTTCTCGGCGCTCATCACGGCGCCCGTCCTGGTCCTGCTCGCCACCGAACAGGGACTGCTGCAGGGCGCGGCACGGTTCGGTCCGCTCAGCGTCGTCCTCGCGGCAGCCGGTGTCGCGAAGGTCGTTCCCGCGGTCGTGGTGCTGGCCGTCGGCGCCGGGCCGGGGCTCGCCCTCGCCGCCAGTGCGGTCGGCACGGGGCTGGTGGCCCTGTGTGCGCGCCTGTTCGCCGATTCCGCGATCACCGGGGAGTCGAGCACCCGGATCGGTGTCGCGGCCGTACTGAAGGCGTCGCAGGTGCAATTGGCGCTGATCGCGTTGTCGTCGATGGATCTGGTGATCGCCCGGATCGTGCTCAGCAACGACGACGCCGGCCTGTACGCGCTGGGCGCCGTCGCCACCAAGGCCGCGTTCTGGCTGCCGCAGGCAGTCGGGGTGGTGCTCTATCCGCGGATGGCGAATCCCGCGCACTCCGCCCAGGCGATCCGATCGGCGCTCGCCGTCCTCGTCGGACTCGGTGCGGTACTCGTCGCGGGCGTCGCGGTGGCCGCCCCCCTCGTTCCGCTCCTCGTCGGCGACGCGTACCAGCCCGTCCAGTCGCTGCTGTGGCTGTTCGCGCTCCACGGTGCCTGCCTGGCCGTCCTGCAGGGTGCCCTGCTGTCCGCCATCGCGGGGGAGCGGACACACCTCGCCGTGATCGCCTGGATCGGCCTCGCCGTCGAGATGACCGGCATGCTGACCCTCGCGTCCACGATCGGCCAGTTCATCGCCGTCGCCGTGACGGTCGCGTCGAGCACCGCACTGGTTGCCAGCGTCCTCGCCGTGCGCAGCGCGCGGCGTGATGCCCCGCGCCCGATGTGACATCGGGCGACACCGCACGGGCCGCCCCCTGGGAACGACGAAGGGGACCTCGGTGCACTACCGAGGTCCCCTTCGCACCGGACTACGTGGCGTCCGGCTCTACAGCTCTAGCGCTCGTCGTACCTGCGCGGATCTTGCACGGGAATCTCTTCCGTCTTGTCCGTGGTCCAGTCGTGCTGCTCGGTGGGAGCCTCCGACTTGTCCAGGTCGACGTGGCGGCCACCGTCGCTCGGCGGGTAGTCGTCGCCGGCGGTGTGCGCGGGCTGCCTGCCCTTGCCGCCGCGCAGACCCAGGACGAGTCCTGCGATCAGGGCGATGACGCCGAGGATGCCGGCGATGATCGGCACGGTGCGACCGAACGTGCTGATCTTGTCCATGCCGTCCTTGGCCTGCTGGACCTGGTATTCGATGGTCTGCTCGTTGAACGGCAGTTCCACCTTCAGGACGTCGATCTCCGGCTTGTCCTTGTTGCGGGCGTAGTACTGGTGCAGCTGCTCCTGGCCCTTGACGACGACACCGGTCTCGGGCTCGACCCACAGGTCACGCACGTTGGTGTACCAGCGGGTCATCGTGACGGGGAGGGTGCCACCGGGGACGCCCCACGCCTCGGCGGGCAGCGTCAGCTTGTTGGTGGGCGAGCTGACCACCTTCGACAGGTCGACCGGATCGATCGTCTGGTTGTAGTGGTACACCTTCAGGCCGTTGATCTCCGTCTCCTCGACGAAGTTGATGTCCTGGGTGGCGCGCGCGCTCAGGTCGAAGTAGGGGTAGCTCTGCTTCTCCGAGTTGAACGGGAACTTGTACTGCAGTCCGTCGCGCGGAACTTCCTCGGCAGGCTGGTTGGGCTGCGTCTGGATGGTGCCCACCGGATCGTTGGTCGGCATCGACGTCTTGCGGTCGACGGTGTTGCGGTCGACGATCGCGGACAGCAGTCCGGTGTCGCCCTGCTTGTCGGTGCGCCGCAGCGTCTGCCCCGCCTGGAGAGTGACGACGTCCGCGTCCGCGGGGTCTTCGGTGGTGACGTAGCGCTGTGACACCAGTGGAACGTTCGTGTTGACTTCGGCCTTGCCTGCGAGAAGAGCCTGCGAGTTGAGCACGCTGCCGGAACCTTCGGCGATCGTGGTCACTTCGAGGTCCAAGGGCGTCTTCTCCAATTTGCCCACCGTGTAGGTGGGAATGAGAATGGCGACGGCCAAGAGGAAGGCACCGAGGCCCACCAGAATGCAAGCAAGTATCCGGCTCGGCCCTGAGCGCTCCGCCATGCTTTCTCTCCTAACCCAATTCTGTCGATTGAGATTCCCCCACCGGCAGCACGGCTGCACGGATCGCATGGAGCCCACATCGACACCACGTGAGGCAAAACACTAACAGTCTCGAATGCGCATTTGCCCCATCGGATAGTAAACGCATCGGCCGTTCGCCAGCGAAGTGACTCGAACGGAGTTTTCCGTCACAGCCCCCGGACCAGGCACACTGTTGGTGATGAGCACCTCGGCCACCACCATGAGCACGACCGCACCGCCGCGCAGTTTCATTCCCGCACTCGAGGGAATGCGCGGTCTCGCGGCGCTGGGGGTGCTCGTGACACACGTCGCGTTCCAGACCGGTGCGACGCACGTGCCCGTTCTCGGGCGCATCTGGGGACGATTCGATCTGGCGGTGGCGGTCTTCTTCGCCCTGTCCGGATTTCTGTTGTGGCGCAGCCATGCCGGGGCGGCGCGGGGGATGGGCCCCGCCCAGGGAATCGTCCGGTACTGGATCTCGCGGGCGACGCGCATCCTGCCCGCGTACTGGGTCGCCGTGGCGGTGGTGTTGACGTTCCTGCCCACCGCGAACGCGAGTTACCGCACGTGGTGGGCGAATCTCGGTCTCGTGCAGGTGTTCGTGCCCCTCACGCTCACCGACGGTTTGACCCAGATGTGGAGTCTGTCGGTGGAGGTGGCCTTCTACCTGGTGCTTCCGCTGCTGGCGTTCGCGCTGGTCCGGTTGCGGGGTCCGGCTGCGCGGCTGCGGGTTCCGGCGATTCTCGCGTTGATCGCGGTGAGTCTGACGTGGGCATTCGTGCCGGTGTCGACGCCGGGTGGCATTCATCACGACAACTGGCTGCCGGGGTACCTGCCCTGGTTCGGGGCGGGGATGTTGCTCGCCGAGCTGGCGGTGAGTCCGCCCGGCCGGATGCACCGCTGGGCGCATCATCGCGTCCGGATGTTTCTCGTCGCCGCAGTGGCATTCGCGCTCACCGCGACCGACCTCGCCGGCCCAGAGGGGCTGGTGCGTCCCGAACCGTGGCAGTACGCCGTCAAGATGGCGCTCGGCGCCGTCATCAGCTTCGCGCTGATGGCCCCGCTGGTGCTGTCCGACACGTCCACCCACCGCTACCTCGCGAGTCCGCTCGCTCTCGCCGTGGGCCGATGGTCGTACGGCATCTTCATCTGGCACCTCGCGGTGCTGTCGATCGTCTTTCCGGTGTTCGGGCTCGTTCCGTTCACCGGCCACTTCGTCTACATCCTGTTCCTGACGACCGTGATGAGCGTCGCGGTCGCGTCGGCCAGCTACGCGTTGGTGGAGGAACCCGCCCGCCGCGCCGTCAAGCGCTGGGAGGCGCGCGCCAGGAGCGCCGACCGTCCGAGTGGCAGCACGGCCAGCCCGGTGGCGACGAGCGCCAGCAGCAGCGGGAACTGAACGAGGAACGAGTGCCCCACGTATCCGCCGGGTGCCCGCCACGGGCCGGTGGAGAGCATCGCCATGCCCAGCATCGTCGACGCTCCGGCGACCCCCACCAGCACACGCGCGGTGGTGGCGGCTCCGCGTAGGCGGACGAGGGTCACGGCCAGCAGCGTCACCACTACCGTCGTCGCCGCGCCGACGGGACCACCGATCACGGTGGCGGCAGCGAGGATTCCCAGCCACCCGACCGTAGCGCTGCCCCAGGTCCGGGGTGCCGGGCCGGGATCGCGCTCGCGTGCACGGCGCGGCCGCACTGCGGCGGCGATCAGCGGAATCAGCAGCAGCAGACCGCCGAAGATCCCCAGGCGGTACCAGTGGTCGGTGGGGAAGTCCAGGGTCACCGTCCCCTCGGTTCCCGCGGGCAGGATCCACCCCTGCTGCCAGCCGTCCACGACGATCGGTGTCAGTTCGCTGCCGTCCGGTGCGGTGGCCACCCAGCCGACGTTGGTGCTCTCGGGGACGACGACGACGCGTTCGGCGTCCGAGCGGGGCACCGTGAGTTCCCGGTGGTTCTCCGTCCATGCGGTGGTCGACACCTGCTCGGTCGGAACGGCCTGGGCCTGCGGTCCGGCGTCGAGGCGGAGACTGTCGACGAAGAACGCCGACCCCGGGTCGACGGTCACGTCCTGGGAGCCGGCTCCCAGCGGAACGGGGCCGGGGGTGTCACAGACGGTCGCGGGAACCGGGCCACCGGAGAGCACTTGCCCGACGGTTGCCGTGACGCTCGTCCGCACCGGCTGCCCGCCGATCGTCACGACCGGCCCCTCCTCGCAGGGCACCGTCACCGGGCGGGCGCCGGCGTCGTCGGCCGGACCCGAACCGGGCAGCAGGACGCCGTCCTCGCCCAGCACCCCGACCTCGGCGAGGCCCGCCGGCTGCAGTTGGGCGAAACCCAGCGCGTTCTGATCGAGGGTGCTCTTCCAGGACACGAGGCTGAGCACGATCCGGTCGGTCACCCGGGGTTCGACCCTCACGGTCCCGTCGTCGTCGACGTCGCGCACCTGCGGTCCGTTCCCGAGGTCGACGGCGACCCGGTCGGGGGCGGCGGGCACGGCGCCCGCGCTGGGCGTCAGTTGCAGGCCGGTGACCAGCGTGGGTTCGGGAAGGTCGATCGTGAGGGTCGGTTTCGCGCCCTTGCCGGTGGTGGTGTCCTGCTTCGCCGACCAGCTGGTGCGCGGATCGTTGTCGGTGGCGGCGAACGCCGACCCGCGAAGGTCGGTGATGTTGCTGGTCCCGTGGGCGGACGGTGAATCCTTCTGGGTGAGAAGCTCTTCCAGTGGTGCGCCGTGCCGTGCCCGCAGCATGAGCTGCGGTGTGACCGCGGTGGGTTCGGGCACCGACAACGTTCTCTCGAACGTGCCGACCTCCTCGGGCGGCAGGACGAAGGCGTTACTGCACCGCACGCGGTCCGGGGACTCGGCGCACGAGTTGCGGCCGGGGAGTTCCTGGCTGAGATCCCAGCCCGAGACGGACGCGCCCTCGGGGGTGGGAGGCAACACGGTCCGGTACCGGATCGGCACGGTGACCGGGGCGTCACGCTGGGAGAAGTCCTCGACCGACACCTCGCTGATGCCGAACTGTGTTCCCGCGGAACCATTCTCGGTCCGGGTCGCGGTGATCCGCACCCACGGGGTGACACCGCCGGGAACGGACACGGCGATCGGTTTGCCCGGGGCGTCCACCTTCACGGCCGTGCTGCCGTTGGGGGTCGACACCTCCATCCAGCGGACGGGGGCGCCGATCGCGGCCGGGCTGGTCGTGATGTGCAGCAGAGAACTCGTGAGTGGGGTGTCGAAGTCGATCTGGAGCCACTGGCCCAGCGCCCGCTCGATGCCGTTGCTGAACCAGCCCGTCGCCGGGTCGCCGTCGACGGTCGCGGCGGCGCTGCTGGCGGGGGAGCTGCCGCCGAGTTGCGTGGCGTCGGACGCCGCACTCGACACGCTCAGCGTCGCGCCCTCCCACTGCCCCTCCACCAGCGGGGTGTCCGCCACCGGATAGTCGGGGACGAGATTGAACGTGCGGCGGGCGTCGTCCGGGGTGCGCAGTGCCGAACTGTGATTGTCGACCTGGCCGTAGTCGGTTTCCCGGTTCCGGGGCGTGTCCGTGACGGTGACGTCGTCGACCGGCAGTCCGGCGCGCGTCGCGTCCGCGGCCAGCAGCACCGGTCCGGCTCCGGGCAGTGCGCCGTTCTCCCGCAGGCGTTGCAGCGATTCGGGCCCGCCCTGCACGCGGGGGATGCCGTCGAGGTTCGCGGTGTACGGCCCGCTCGTCGTCGGCGAACCGTCCGGCATCGACACCTCGAAGATCTCGATCGCCGGATACCGGGGCCGTAGGTCGCTGTCGATCACCAGGCCTTCGACGTCGCCGGGACCGATGTCCTCGCCGAACTCCGCGACCTGCGTGAATCCGGGCGAGCCGGTGACGGCCTGGTGCGCGAGCAGTGGGCGCGTCGATCGCGACGTCTCGGGGTCGAGGTCGTTGCGGAGGACGAGGTAGTGGATGCCCTGGCCGAGCAGGGTCTGCGCCATGCCGTCCGAGGGACGGCCGTCCGTGATGAGCCGCTGGATCGAGTCCATGGCGCGGATGGTGCCGGGCGGGGTGAGCGGGACGGCGTCGCGGGACGCCCACGGCGTGGACGCCAGCGCCTGCATCGGTTCGTCGCGGGTGAGACCCCAGAGCTGGCTGCCGAACGGTGCGCCGGGCACCACGAGCGCCCGCTCCGCGTCGGAACCGTCGGGGCTCGTGCCGCCGGCGTTGTCCTCCAGCCACGAGGCGGCCTGCTGCCAGTAGTCGGGGACCTCGGAATATGTGCCCCGCGGTGCGAGCTTGCCCGTCCACGCCAGCGACGTCGCCAGGGTGAGGGCGACCAGCACCAGGCTCGTCACCGCGACCATCGGTTCGCGCTCGGGGTGCGCGAACGCGCTGCGCCACCGCGCGACCGGCACGGACCCGGGCAGCGGCACCTTCGCCAGCAGGTGCGCCAGCCCGAGCACGAGGGGCAGTCGGACGAGCGGCTCGAGTTTGTGGACGTTCCGGAGGGGCGCCCCGGTGGAGTCGAGGAACAGTCGCACCTGCTCGGCGAAGGGGGAGCCCAGTTCGCCGATGTATCCGGCCGCAAGTCCGGCGACACCGACGAACAGGATCAGGGTGAGGCGGCCGCGGGCCGGCATCGACCGCATGCACAGTCCGGCGAGCCCGGCGGCGGCGATCAGGCCGGTCGCCGCGACCGCGGCGGGCTGGGTGACGAGGACCGCGCCTGCGATGCGCTCGGGGGAGACGAACGGCGTCCAGCTGTCGGTGCCGCGGAGGATCTCGGCGAGGGACGTCCACTGCGTGGTCACCCCGGACGACTCGATGTAGTCGAGGAACGGTGGGCTCACCTTGCCGAGCAGCAGCAGCGGCACGATCCACCACAGCGTGGCCAGCGCCAGGAACGGGAACCACCACGCGGTGAACACCCACCACCGACGGTTGGGCCGGTGCGCGATCCACCACAGACCTGCGACGAGGCACGCGGCGACGGTCGCGACGGCGTTGACGGCACCCATCAACGCGACGGCGAGCGCCGACTGGGCCGCCAGCCGTGCAGATGAGTGCCACCGTGTGTTCCGGGACGCTTTGTCACTCACCTGGGAGAGGGCGCCGACCACGGGAAGAAGGACCCACGGCGCCAGCATCATCGGGAGGGTTTCCGACGAGATCGAACCGAGGGTCGTGAGGACACGGGGGGAGAACGCGAACGCGACACCCGCGATGATCCGGGACGAGCGGCTGCCGACGCCGAGCGCCTCGGCGAGACGGACGATGCCCCAGAATCCGGCGACGAGCAGCAGGGCCCACCAGATCCGCTGGGTGATCCACGGCGGGACACTCAGGACGTCGCCGAGCGCGAAGAACGCGCCGTGCGGAAAGAAGTAGCCGTAGGCCTGGTTCTGCACCTGACCCATGGGGGCCTGGCTGCTCCACTGATGCGCGGCCCGTTCCAGGAATCCGATCGGATTCTGGGACAGGTCGTACTTGGTGTCAGCGGCGAGCCGACCGGGGGTTTGGAGAAACGCGAGAAGAAACGCTACGACAGAGGCGCCGAACAGCCACCGCCGTGACAGAGGCTCCGCCGAGGGCGCCATGGACGACATGGCCGCCGACTCGGGGGAAGTGCGGGAACTTGTTGAGCCGGCGCTCTCAGCGGCTGCCGTACTCAACCTGGTTCAGGAGCGAGGAATCCGCGTTGCCGCTGCGGTCGATCTCGGGACGCGTGTTGTCCTGTGCGGCTGCGGTGATGCCGAGCGTCGCCACGGTGCCGAGAGCGACACCGACCACGGCGCTGACCACACCGGGCACAAGGAACTTCCCCATCAGACATCTCCCACCGTCGTGCCATCGACGCACACGGCTACTCCCGCGTACGAATTGCTCGGGTCAAGGTATCACCCGCGGGCCGCCGAACTGCCGATTGGTGCTCGTGGGCCGCCGTTTCTGCAGATCACGGGCCCTGCTGCACGCCGAGCGCCCGGAGCAGCGTGCGCAGTTTGGTGGTCGTCTCGTCGAGTTCGGACTCAGGGTCGGACTCGGCGACGATGCCCCCGCCCGCCGTCGCCAGTGCCTCGAGTCCGTCCGCGGCGATCTCGGCGCAGCGGATGGCCACCACCCAGTCGCCGTCGCCGTCGCCGTCGCACCACCCGACGGCGCCGCCGTAGAACCGCCGATCCTCCTCGACGTCCCGGATGGTCGCGAGGGCGAGGTCGGTGGGGGTGCCACACACCGCGGGGGTCGGGTGCAACCGGGTGGCCAGGCTCAAAGCGCTGGTCGACGCGTCGCGCAGCACGCCTTCGATGGGGGTCGCGAGATGCCACACCTCGTGGGTGCTCGTCAGAACCGGGGAGTCCGGGACGGTCAACTCGGTGCAGAGCGGCGCCAGGACGTCTCTGATCCAGGCCGTGACGAACGCGTGCTCGGCCAGGTTCTTCGTGGACTCCAGGAGTCCGCGACCTTCCTTCTCGTCGGCCTCCGGATCGGCGCGCCGCGGGGCTGTTCCGGCGAGGGGACGGCAGGTGACGCGTCGCCCGCGTCGGCTGAGCAGCACCTCGGGGCTGGCGCCGACGAGGCTGTGGCTGCGGAACCCCTCGCCGGCCGCGGAGAGGTCGACGGCGAACCCGTTGGCAGTGGGATTCTGGTGAATCATTCTCGCGGCCAACGCTTCTGCGGAGATGGGGGTGTCGGCACGGAGGGTGACGCTGCGGGCTGCGACGACCTTGCCGAGAGCGCCCTCGCGCAGTCGGTCGACGAGGGACCGCACCCGGGCCACGTGCTCGGTGGGGTCGGGAATTTCCCGCGTGAGGCGTACGGACGGGAGGTCGGGAACGGCACCGGGCCGCCACGGGCCGTCCGTGAATTCCCACGATTCCGGGGCGGTCAGCGCGGCAGGACGCTGGGGATCGAACGGCAGCGCTCCGACGATCAGTTCGGTGTCACCGTTCGAGAGGGCCGCGACAGCGGCTGCCGCGGTGTCGTACCCGTGCCGCGCACCGGACGTACGCAACGTCCGGTCGGCGCGGGAGAGAAGGAAGCCGTCCATGGTCACCCGACAGTAGTCGGGAGCCCGGACTACTTCCCGGGAGGCACGATCAGCACCGGGCGGTGACTGTGGCGCAACACGTGGTCGGCGACGCTGCTCTGCAGCAGTGACCGCAGGCCTGTGGTGCCGCGGGTGCCGGTGACGATGATGTCGACCGCGAGTTCGTCGGACGTCTCGACGATGGCCGTCCAGATCGTGCTGGTGCATTCGATGCAGCGACCCTCGGTGGCAAGTCCGGCGGCCTCGGCGAGTTGGACGCCCTCTTCGTTGGTGACCTTGGCGTCGGAGAACGCGACGTCCTCGGTCTCCTCGTCGGGCACCCACTCGGGTTGCATCACACCGGACAGGCCCGACATGCGCGCGGCCTGACGGACCATCGGCTCCCACACCGTCACCAGCACAGCGCGATTGGAGGCGAGGAATCGACCTGCGCACTCCACCGCACGCTTGGCGTTGTCGGATCCGTCGTAGGCGATCAACATCAAACCACCGGGCACTACGACCTCCTGAGTACGGGCTTCCTCTGTGTCCAGATTACCAAGACGGGCGGCAGCGGTCGTCGATTCGGGACCTGCCGCGGGGGCGCCGACGGCGAACTGGGCTACCGTCGAACCCATGCGGATCAAGTATGCACTCGCGCTCGCTGCCTGTACCGGCCTCGTCGCCGGATGTTCGTCGGGTGGTGGCGAGACGGTCGCGGAGTCGTCGTCGACGACACCGTCGCCGTCCTCCGTCGAGCCGGCGTCGCATACCGGCACCGCAGCGCCCGCAGCCGCGCCGGCGTCGTGCGAGACGGAGTTCCTGCAGTCTTTGCCGTTGCGGCGCAAGCTCGCTCAGCTGCTGAACGTGGGAGTGACCGGCACCGCGGATGCGGCTCAGGTGGTCCGTGACGAGCAGATCGGCGGCATCTTCGTCGGAAGCTGGACCGACGAGGCCATGCTCGCGAACCGTGAGATTCCCCAGGTGGCGTCGGCGTCGTCGCTGCCGCTGATGGTGACGATCGACGAGGAGGGTGGGCGCGTGTCGCGCGTCGAGAACCTGCTCGGAGCCGATCCGTCCGCCCGGCAGACCGCAGCCACGATGACGGAGGAGCAGACGTACCAGATGGCGCTCGAGCGCGGTCGTGGACTGAAGGACCTCGGTGTCACCGTGAACTTCGCCCCCGACGTGGACGTGAGCAGTCAGCCCGACGACAGCGTGATCGGCGACCGCTCCTACTCCGACGATCCCGCCGTCGTCACCCGCTACGCGGACGCGTACGCGCGCGGAATGCGGGACGCGGGAATCCTGCCCGTCATCAAGCACTTCCCCGGCCATGGATCGGCGTCCGGCGACTCGCACACCGGGGCCGTCACCACCCCGCCTCTCGACCAGTTGCAGACGAAGGACCTCGTCCCGTTCCGGAACCTGGTGTCCACGGGAGTCGGCGTCATGCTCGGTCACCTCGAGGTGCCGGGTCTGACCGCGCCCGGGGTTCCCGCCAGCATCAGTCCCGACGCGGTGGCGCTGCTGCGCGGCGGCACCGGATACGGGGCGCCGCCGTTCACCGGACCGATCTTCACCGACGACCTCAGCGGCATGCAGGCGATCACCGATCGGTACGACATCACCGTCGCCGTCGAGACCGCGCTGGAATCCGGTGTCGATGTCGCCCTGTGGCTCACCACCGACGACGTCCCGCGGGTGCTCGATCACCTCGAAAGCGTTGTGGCCTCGGGCAAGCTGCCGCAGCAGCGTGTCGACGAGGCGGTCCTGACCGTCGCGCAGGCCAAGGGCGTCCTCGCCTGCTAGTGCGCGGTCCGCGACCGGGTGCTGGTATTCTTCTCGTCCGCCGGTCGGGCCCGCTTTATTACCGTAGAGTAAGATAGCGGGTTCGACGATGATGGAGGGCGAATGGCCGGCGGCACCAAGCGACTGCCGCGCGCAGTGCGCGAGCAGCAGATGCTCGACGCTGCTGTCGACGTCTTCTCCGACAGAGGTTTTCACGAAACGTCCATGGACGCGATCGCGGCCAAGGCGGAAATCTCGAAGCCGATGCTGTACCTCTACTACGGTTCCAAGGACGAACTGTTCGCGGCGTGCATCCAACGCGAGGGCCTACGCTTCGTCGAGGCGCTCGCTCCGGCGGGCGATCCGGGGCTGAGCCCGCGCGAACAGCTGCGCCGGGCCCTCGAGGGGTTTCTCGGGTTCGTGGGCAAGCACCGCAAGTCGTGGATGGTGCTGTATCGCCAGGCGATGGGGCAGCAGGCGTTCGTGGGGTCGGTGCAGTCGAGCCGCGACCGGCTGATCGAGCTGACCGCGCACCTGCTCGAGTCCAGCACCAAGGATCCCGAGCCTGGACAGGATTTCGAACTGATCGCCATCGCCCTCGTCGGTGCGGGTGAGGCGGTGGCCGACCGCGTCGCCGGCGGCGAGATCGAGGTCGACGCCGCCGCCGATCTACTGGAATCCCTGGCGTGGCGTGGCCTCGCGGGCAAGAAAAAGCCGGAGTGAACGGGACGCTCGTTCGATCAGATCGAACGAGCGTCCCGTTCGTCCGCGTCAGCGCAGTGTCGCGGTGAGGTGCGGGTACCCCTTCTTCGGGTGCTTGATCGACAGATCCCAGCCGTCGCCGGTCTGATCGGCGTACACGTTCAGCGTGGACGGCAGCAGGATCGGTTTGCCGAAGCGCACGCTGTACGTGACGGCGTCCGGGATCCGGCCCTCCACCGAGCCGAGGACGGCGGCCGCACTCCACATGCCGTGCGCGATGGTCTTCGGGAATCCGAAAGCCTTGGCGCCCAACGTCGACACGTGAATCGGGTTCCGGTCACCGGACACCGCGGCGTACTTGCCGATCGTCTTCTGATCGACCCGCAGCGTTCGCAGCGGGCGCGGCGGCTCCTCCTCGGCCTTCGGTTCGGGGCCGGGCTGACCGGACAGCGACGTCTTCTGCTGACGCAGGAACGTCGACGTCTGCTTCCATACCAGTTCGCGTCCGACCCGGATCTCGCTGATCACGTCGATCAGAAGCCCCTTGCGGTGCTCACGCAGATTCTCCGCGTGCACCGACACATCCAGGGGCTCGATCACCGAAATGGGACGGAACTGTTCGATGACGTTCTCCGCGTGCACCGAACCGATGGCGGGGAAGGGGAAACCGTCGGACACCATCAGCTTCATCACGACCGGGAACACCAGCGTGAACGGGTACGTCAGCGGCAGGTGGTCGCCGAATCGCAGTCCGGTCACCCGGTCGTACGCCGCCAGGTTGTCGGGGTCGACGCGCACCCCGTTCAAGACCAGCGTCGTGTCCGGGGCACTGTGCCCGCTCGCGCCGATGACCGGCAGCGCGCTGCGCACGGCACGGGTGTAGATGTCGAGCGTGCCCGGCTTCTCCGTGAGTTGCACGACCTTGCCGGACATCACGCCCCCAGCAGGCTCTGGCCGCAGACGCGGACGATCTGTCCGGTGACGGCGTTGGACGCGGGGCTCGCGAAGTAGGCGACGGTCTCGGCGACGTCGACGGTCTCGCCGCCCTGCAGCAGGGAGCTCATACGACGTCCGGCCTCGCGGGTGGCGAAGGGGATCGCCGCGGTCATCGCCGTCTCGATGAAGCCCGGTGCGACGGCGTTGATCGTGATCTTCTTCGCCGCGAGCACCGGCGCGGAAGCCTGCACGAGTCCGATGACACCGGCCTTGGAGGTGCCGTAGTTGGTCTGACCCCGGTTGCCCGCGATGCCGGCGATGGAGGAGACGTCGATGACGCGACCGCCTTCCTTCAGTGCACCCTTGGCGACGAGGACGTCGGTGATGCGCTGCGGCGCAAGAAGGTTGACGCCGATCACCATGTTCCAGCGGCCCTCGTCCATGTTGGCGAGGGTCTTGTCGCGGGTGATGCCGGCGTTGTGGACGATGATGTCCGCGCCGCCGTGCCGTTCGAGGACGAACTCGGCGAGCTTGTCGGCAGCGTCGTCCGCGGTCACGTCCAGGGCGAGGGACGTGCCGCCGACCTTGTTGGCGGTCTCCGACAACGCCTCACCGGCGGCCGGAATGTCGGCGCAGATGACGTGCGCGCCGTCGCGGGAGAGGACCTCGGCGATGGTCGCGCCGATGCCGCGGGCCGCACCGGTGACGATGGCGACCTTCCCGTCGAGCGGCTTGTCCCAGTCGGCGGGTGCGACGGAATCCTCGGCGCCGACCCGGATGACCTGGCCGCTGACGAACGCGGACTTGGCCGACAGCAGGAACCGCAGCGTGGATTCGAGGCCCGACACTCCTGCGGATGCCTTCGGCGAGACGTAGACGAGCTGAGCCGTGGCGCCGCGCTTGACCTCCTTGCCGACGCTGCGGGTGAAACCCTCGAGCGCGCGCTGGGCGATGTGCTCGTCGACGCCGGACGTCTCCTCGGGGGGGGTGCCGATGACGACGACGCGCGCGGACGGCGCGAGTTTGCGGATGACCGGCTGGAAGAACTCGAACAGCTGCTCGAGCTCGGTGACCGAACCGATGCCGGTGGCGTCGAACACCAAAGCGCCGTACGTGTCGTCACCCGATCCCGCGGCGGGGTAGTCGGACAGCAGTTCGCGCAACGGCTCGACGAGACGGCCCTTGCCGCCGATCAGGACCGGGCCGGCGAGCGGCGGTTCGCCGTGCTTGTATCGCCGCAGGTTCTCGGGTCGCGGCAGTCCCGCTTTCGCGGCGATGAACGCGCCGGGTGCGGATGAGAGGAACTGGGAATAGAGGTCGGGAGCTCCCTTGCTGGCTGCCACGGTCCTACCTTCTGTCGTCGTTTGGCGGTCAGTCACCGAGCACCGAGTGAAGTGCGGTGTCGACAAGTAACTTACTCCTGAGTAAGAATAGTAGCCAACAGGTAATCGCACCAGATCCTTGGAGACGTCAGTGACCAGCAAAGCTCGCACCAATTCGAACTCCGCAGCGGCGCCGAAGCCAGGCGGAAAGCAGCAGCGTCCCGTCGCGATCGTCGGCGGAAACCGCATTCCGTTCGCCCGCTCGGACCGGAAGTACGCGCAGGCGTCCAACCAGGACATGTTCACCGCGACCCTCGACGGCCTCGTGAGCCGCTTCAACCTCCAGGGCGAAAAGCTGGGCCTCGTCGCGGGCGGCGCCGTGCTCAAGCACAGCCGCGACTTCAACCTGATGCGCGAATGCGTCCTGGGCAGCGCCCTCAGCCCGTACACCCCGGCCTTCGACCTGCAGCAGGCCTGCGGCACCGGACTGCAGTCGATCGTCGCCGTCGGGGACGCGATCGCGGCCGGCCGCATCGAGGCCGGTGTCGGTGGCGGTGTCGACACCACGTCGGACGCGCCGATCGGCGTCAACGACGAACTCCGCGAGTTCCTGCTGTCCCTGAACCGCGCGAAGAGCACCGGCGACCGCATCAAACTGCTCGGCAACGTCCGCCCGTCCATGCTCGGCATCGAGATCCCCCGCAACGGCGAGCCCCGCACCGGGCTGTCCATGGGTGAGCACGCCGCCATCACCGCCAAGGAATTCGGCGTCCGCCGCGAGGATCAAGACGCACTGGCCGCCGCCAGCCACCAGAACATGGCTGCCGCCTACGACCGCGGATTCTTCGACGACCTGGTGACGCCGTTCCTCGGGCTCACCCGCGACGACAACCTGCGGCCCGACTCCAGCGCCGAGAAGCTGGCCAAGCTGAAGCCGGTCTTCGGGGTGAAGGCGGGCGACGCCACGATGACGGCGGGCAACTCCACCCCACTCACCGACGGCGCGTCCGCGGTCCTGCTGTCCACCGACGAATGGGCCGCCGAGCGCAAGCTTCCGGTGCTCGCGCATCTCGTCGACTCCGAGACCGCGGCCGTCGACTACATCCACGGCAAGGACGGGCTCCTGATGGCGCCGACGTACGCCATCCCGCGCCTGCTGGCCCGCAACGGCCTCACCCTGCAGGATTTCGACTTCTACGAGATCCACGAGGCGTTCGCGTCCGTCGTGCTGGCGACGCTGCAGGCGTTCGAATCGGACGAGTACTGCAAGGAACGCCTTGGCCTCGACGGCGCACTGGGGTCCATCGACCGCAGCAAGCTGAACGTCAACGGGTCCTCGCTGGCGGCGGGCCACCCGTTCGCCGCGACCGGCGGACGCATCGTCGCGTCGCTCGCCAAGATGCTGGCGGAGAAGGGCTCGGGCCGCGGCCTGATCTCGATTTGCGCCGCCGGCGGCCAGGGTGTGACGGCAATCATAGAGGCGTGATCCGACTGGCCTTTCCGGTAGCTGGGAGACCGGAAAGGCCAGCGTGCACGCAGTGCGAGCGGGGATCCGGCAACGAGGGGTGGCCGGATCCCCGAAATCTTTTCCGACAGGTGTAACGCTGGAGATTAGCTGGCGATATCCCTGTCAGCCCCGTGTTGCTGCCTGACCCCCGACCTGGCAGCAGCGCGGGGCTCTTGCATTTCCGGCGGCCGGTACGCTGACGTGGGGGTCTCGACCGGGCCTCGCTCGGATCGGATCGCGCTTGAAATGCAACGAGCACCGACGGCAAGCTGAGGCCCGCACGAAGGACAACTCGGTGAGAGGGCCACGGTGAACGACGAAGACGGCGACAAGGGGAGCAAGGCACCCGAACGGTCGACGCCGGACCCTTCCGCGACGGCCGAGAGCGTCGAACCCGAGAACGTGGCCGACCCGCCCGCCCCGGAACCGGACGAGGTCCCGGCTCCCGACGAGGCTGCGGCTCCCGAGAACGCTCCGGCTTCCGACGAGGCTCCGGCTCCCGACGCTCCGGCGGAACAGCCGAACGCCGACGACGCCCCGACGACGCAGCTGAACCTCGGTGACCTCGGGGAACGCTCCGAGGAGCAGGCTCCCGACGCGCCGTTGTGGGTGGAGCCCCCGGCGAACGAGGACGTCACGCAGGTGATCCCCGCCATTCCGCCGGGTCCCGTTCCCGGGCCGACGCAGGCGTACACCACACCGGCGGACGAGCCGACCGTGGTGGCTCCGGCCGCCGCGGCGCAGATCCCGCCGCAGCCGGCGCCGGAACCGTCGGCGCCCGCCGAGCCGTCCGCGGAACCGACCAAACCTGCGCGTGCTCCCTGGGTGAAGATCGCCGCGGTCACCGGTGGTGTGATCGCTCTGATCGGCATCGCCTACGCCGCGGACCTCGCGGTGTCCTCCGGAAAAGTCCCGCGCGGGGTGACCGTGGCAGGCGTCGACGTGGGCGGTTCGTCCCGCGAGGAGGCTGAGGCCATTCTGCAGGCGCAGGTCGGCCCGCGCGCCGATCAGCCGCTGACGGTGACGGCCGGCGACGTGTCGACGCAACTCGTTCCGTCGGCCGCCGGGCTCGGTGTCGACTGGGAGGCCACCCTCGACCGGGCCGATTCGCAGCCACTCAACCCGTTCACGAGGCTCACGTCGTTCTTCACCACCGACGAGATCGGTGTGGTGTCGACCCGCAACGAGGCCGCACTGGCCTCCGCCGTCGACGGTCTCCGCACCGAGACCGATCGCGCGTCCCGTGAGGGGACCGTCGTGTTCGAGGGCCCGACCCCGGTGCCGGTGGACCCGTCGACCGGGCAGAACCTGAACGGGGAGGGCGCCGAGGCGGCGTTGACCGAGGAATGGGCGTTCGGCCGGACGGTGGAACTGCCCGTCGACGTCGTGCCCGTGACAGTGACGAAGGAAGGCGTCCAGCGGGCGCTCGCCGAGGTTGCGGTGCCCGCTGCCTCCGCCGATCTGGTGGTGACCGGTCGTGACGGCAAGGTCGCGACCGCGGCGCGTCAGCAGATCGGTGCCATCGTCGGCTTCGAACCGGACGGCAACGGCGGGCTGAAGCCCACCTACAACATCGAGGCGGCGATCGGCATCCTGGCGCCGCAACTCGTCTCGACGGAGATCGCACCGAAGGACGCGACGATCACGCTCGACGGCGGATCGCCCACCGTCGTCCCCGCGGTCGTCGGCGACCTGGTGCAGTGGCCCAAGACGTTGGAAACGCTGCCCGAGTTGTTGCGCGGCAACGGTTCTCACACCACCGCCGCGGTGTACGGACCTGTCCCGCCCGCCCTCACCACGGAGGCCGCGCAGGCGCTCGGCGTGAAGGAAGTGATCGGCGAGTTCACGACCGGCGGCTTCTCTGCGGCGTCGGGTACCAACATCCGGCTCGCCGCCAGCGAGATCAACGGGGCGCTCGTCAAGCCGGGCGACACGTTCTCCCTCAACGGGTACACCGGCCCGCGCGGCACGGCCCAGGGGTATGTGGAGTCGGGCATCATCAACAACGGT
Source organism: Rhodococcus jostii RHA1 (assembly GCF_000014565.1). NCBI lineage: Bacteria > Bacillati > Actinomycetota > Actinomycetes > Mycobacteriales > Nocardiaceae > Rhodococcus > Rhodococcus jostii. Next base: position 5,549,142 of record NC_008268.1, read on the forward strand.
CGCCCGGACACCGCGGTCGGTGGCGGTGTGAGCCAGGTGGCGACGACGCTCTACAACGCCGCGTACTTCGCCGGCATGGAGGACGTCGCGCACACCGAGCACTCGTACTACATCTCGCGCTACCCCGAGGCGCGCGAGGCCACCGTCTTCGAAGGCGCCATCGACCTGCAGTTCCGCAACACCGGCAAGACGGGTGTGATGATCCAGGCCATCGGCGGCGCCTCGGATCTGACCATCAGGTTCTGGGGAACCAAGACGGTCGACGTCGAGTCGATCACCGGCAACCGGACCAAGCCGACGGAGCCCGACACGGTCACCCTGCCCGCCGGCGATCACTGCATCGCCTCCAGCGGCGCACCGGGATTCACCGCCAGCGACACCCGGGTGATCTCCGATCACGCCACCGGCCAGGAAATCTCCCGGGACACCAGGACCGTCCGGTACGACCCCGTCCCGATCGTCAAGTGCGAGGCACCCGCCCCTGCACCCAAACCCGACGAGCGCACCCCCGCCGCCTCGCCGGCCCCGTCGGAAAGCCCGAAACCGACCACCCCGAAGCCGAATCCGAACGACGGCGAGTAGCCGCACTACTTCTCGGTTCGCGCACCGCTTTTCGAGCCCGAGAAGTACAGCGTGAACCGAGAAAGGGTGCGGCTATAGCGACCGCACCGTAAGCCGCTCGGCGGACGGGAGGGGGCGCCTGCGTCACCCAGCCTCGTGGCGACCCGGCACGGGCGAACGCGCGACGGACACGCTCTGCCACCAGCCCCGGCGACCCGAGGTCGTCCCAGGTCCACCGCACCACCTGGAATCCGAGGTCGCGCAGCACGTCCTCACGTTGCTTCTCGGCGAAGACAGCGTCGCCGGGGGATTGCCCGGGTTTCAGCAGCCGTCCGTACTTGACGCGTCCGTCGGTTTCTCCGAGCACGATGCCGTCGAAGTGGAAATCGACGCGCCCGATTCGGCGCCCGCCGGGTTCGAACACCTCGCCTTGCTGGGACGGGGCGGGCAGCCCCGCACTCGACAACATGACCCGGCTTCGAGATTCACCGACGCTTTCGCTGCGCCCGCTCACGAAGCGGACGACCCTTCGCGCCGCATCGACGCCGTGACGACGCGCAGCACGGGCGAGTTCGGCGTCCAGGTCTTCTCGGCTGATGCCGAACCTCCGGACGGCCGCGTCACCCAACACGACGGCCTGCTCGAACGGCAGAGTTCTCGCGAGGTCGATCACGGTCCGCGCCGGGAGGGTCAGCGAGTGCCCGTCCACCACTGCCACGTGCTCTCCGATGGGCGCGCAGTGCACCGTGGTCCGCCGCTTGATCCGGCCACCTCCGAGTCGGTTTCTGGTGACGTGCACGCGGTCGAGGGGCGTCTTCCACAACGGCAGCCCGTACACGACGGCCGCGGATTGGTGGCTGAGCACCGCGTCGTCCGACACGGCGTGAACTGTCGAGTCGATGAGGAAGCGATGACGTTCCTCCTCGCCGAGCGCCGAGTACATCGACGCGGAGAGATATGCGCCGCGGCCGATGCGCTGCCATTCGCCGCGCGTGTACAGGCGTCGGATCTCGTCGTCGCTGTAGCCGCGGTTCAACGCCTCCTGGCGTCGCAGCATCGCGCCCGGGTCATGTTCCATGGGAACGATTCTGGCCGGAGCCACCTGAAGAATCCGGTCCGAAGGACCCGGCTCTGGATGGACCGAGGCTTGTGGACAACTCCCGCACTCTTTCTCGGCTCCCGCACTACCTGTGGGGGCCGAAAAGGGGTGCGTCCACGAAGAAAGAGTGCCGGAGTCCACGTGGTCGGGACACGAAAAAGCCCGGCGGCCGGGGAGGTACCCCGGCCGCCGGGCCGTGTGAAGCCGATCAGAACGCTGCTTCGTCGAGCTCCATGATGTCGTTGTCGATGTTGGCGACGATGCTGCGGGTGGCGGTCAGTTCCGGCAGCACGTTCTTCGCGAAGAAGGACGCGATGGCGACCTTGCCCTCGTAGAACGACTTGTCCTTGTCGGAGGCACCCTCGTCGAGGGCCTTGATCGCGATCTCGGACTGGCGGAGGAGCTGCCAGCCGATGAGCAGGTCGCCGACGGACATCAGGAACCGGACGGAACCGAGGCCGACCTTGTACAGCTCGGACGGCTGCTCCTGCGCACCCATGAGGTACCCGGTGAGGGTGGCGGCCATGGTCTGGACGTCCTCGAGGGCGGTGGCGAGCAGGGCCCGCTCGGCCTTGAGGCGACCGTTGCCTGCCTCGCTGTCGATGAACTTCTTGACCTCGCCTGCGACGTGGGCGAGTGCCACACCGCGGTCGCGGGCGATCTTGCGGAAGAAGAAGTCCTGCGCCTGGATGGCGGTGGTGCCCTCGTACAGCGAGTCGATCTTGGCGTCGCGGATGTACTGCTCGATCGGGTAGTCCTGCAGGAAGCCGGAGCCACCGAAGGTCTGCAGGCTGTCCGTCAGGTACTGGTACGCCCGCTCGGAGCCGACACCCTTGACGATGGGGAGCAGCAGGTCGTTGACGCGGAACGCGAGGTCCTTGTCGGCACCGGACACCAGCTTGGCGGTGGCCTCGTCCTGGTGCGCCGCGGTGTACAGGTACACGGCGCGCAGGCCCTCCGCGTACGCCTTCTGCATGGCGAGGGCGCGACGGACGTCGGGGTGGTGCGTGATGGTGACGCGCGGCGCGGCCTTGTCCGTCATCTGCGTGAGGTCTGCGCCCTGGACGCGTTCCTTCGCGTAGTCGAGGGCGTTGAGGTAGCCGGTGGAGAGGGTGGCGATGGCCTTGGTGCCGACCATCATCCGGGCGTGCTCGATGACGTCGAACATCTGCGCGATGCCGTTGTGGACCTCGCCGACGAGCCAGCCCTGGGCGGGAATGCCGTGGCCGCCGAAGGTGACCTCACACGTGGCGGAGACCTTCAGGCCCATCTTGTGCTCGACGTTGGTGACGAAGACGCCGTTGCGCTCGCCCAATTCGTTGGTCTCGAAGTTGAAGTGCGTTTTCGGGACGAAGAACAGCGACAGTCCCTTGGTGCCGGGGCCTGCGCCCTCGGGGCGGGCCAGGACCAGGTGGAAGATGTTCTCGAACAGGTCGTCGGAGTCGGCGGACGTGATGAACCGCTTGACGCCCTCGATGTGCCAGGAGCCGTCGTCCTGCTTGATGGCCTTGGTGCGGCTTGCGCCGACGTCGGAACCGGCGTCGGGTTCGGTGAGGACCATGGTGGCACCCCAGCCGCGCTCGACGCAGGTGGCGGCCCACTTCTTCTGCTCTTCGGTGCCGTTGTGGAACAGCACGTCCGCGAACGCGGGTCCGGCCTGGTACATGTGCGCGGCCGGCTGGGCGCCGAGGATCAGCTCACTGATGGCCCACACGACGGACCGGGGGACGGGTACGCCGCCGATCTCCTCGGAGAGTCCCATGCGGTACCACTCGGCGTCCCACAGCGCGCGGAACGACTTCTTGAACGATTCCGGCAGGGTGACGGTGTGGTTCTCGGGGTCGAAGACCGGAGGGTTGCGGTCGGCGTCGGCGAAGGACTCGCCCAGCGGTCCCTCGGCGAGGCGGGCAACTTCACTGAGCATGTTGCGGACGGTGTCGGCGTCGAGATCGCCCCACACGCCTTCACTCAGCGGCTGCTCGAGACCGAGTACCTCGAAGAGGTTGAACTCCAGGTCGCGGACGTTGCTCTTGTAATGGCCCATGTCTTCTGTCTCTCCCAGTGAGATGGTGCGGTCTATCCGTTAGTACCGCCCAAGTTATTACTCGTCGGTAACATCAGCGATATTACGCCCGATTTACCTGACTGCCAAGACTCGGGCGGTGCGCGACGACGAGCGCGTCGATCGCCGTTCCGGCGTCCGTCTCGCGGAAGCGCCGTTCGGCGACGTCGACGGAGAGCCGCCCGTCGAACGAGTCCACCAAATCATCTGGCGTGTACAGGATTTCGGGGTCCTGGGGACCCCCGACTCCCTGCGACAAGTTAACGGTGTCATGCCCCAAAATCATGAGGATTCCATCAGGTTTCAGCGCAGATATGGCGCGGTTCACAACCTGCAGACGCTCCTCGGCGGCGAGATGGAGGTAGATCATGAGCACGAGGTCGTACTCGCCGCCGAGGTCCGAATCGGTGACGTCTGCGACGCGGTAGTCGAGCCGTTCGCGGACCGAGCGGGGCGCCTCGGCGGCCACCCGGCGGGCCTTGTCGACGGCCACGGCCGAGTAGTCGAGCCCCGTCACCTCCCAGCCGCGGGTGGCGAGCCAGTGCGCGTTGCGGCCCTCGCCGCATGCGAGGTCGAGTGCGCGGCCGCGGGGGAGCGAGGTGACCCGCTCGACCACGACGGCGTTGGGTGGCGCGCCCCACACCAAGTCGCTCTGTGAATACCGTTCGTCCCAGGCAGCTGCATCCATGCCCCGACGCTAGTACGCGGGCTACGGCGTGAGTGTGGTCCGCATGAGGAGCACGTTGTAGTTGTTGTGCACCGTCGTGAGGAAGTAGAGGTCCCGTCCCGACGACCACGGGTGGATGTAGGCGCCGTACGCGCTGGGCAGCTCCCGGGTGTCGACGAGCACCTCCGGTGGGCCCCACGGTCCGGTGACCGACGGTGAGCGGCGCATGACCACGGAGTTGTACTGGTCTGTGGTCAGCATGAGGTATTGGCCGAGGTACTCGTTGTACGCGACGGACAGTTCGCCGACTCCGCCCGGCATGATCGGCTTGGCGACGTCGGGGTTGCCCTTGATCCACTTGGCGCCGTCGAAGTATTCGTACGCGCCGAGGTCCATGATCTGGGGTTCCGGAACCCGTGCGATGTGGACGAGCCCGCCGCGGCCGGCGGGTGTTCCGTACTGGTAGACGAAGCCGTCGGCCTTGACGAAGGCACTCATCTGGAAGTTGGCGTTGCCGCCGACGTTCGGGCGCTGCGTCTCGGGGGCGACGGTCCAGTTCTCGCCGTTGTCCTGTGAGTAGACGAGACCGGAGTAGTTGGTGTCCCACGTTCCCGCCGGTCCCCAGTTCTTCACCGACATCATGCTCAGAACCTGGGTGTTGCCGACGGCGACGCCGGCGGTGGGGATGCGGCTGATCTCGACGAACGGAATCTTCGGGCTCGGGACGAGCTCCTTGGACTGGCCGAAGATGTCACGCGGGGAGCTGTCGAAGTTCATCCCGTCGGCGAGGATGCCGTCCGAGCTGCGGAACAGTGTGCTGCTGCGCCAGGCCCACAGGCTGCCCGACAGCAGGTTGGGCAGTCCGAGGCCGGCGGAGTCGCCGAAGGCCGTGAGGACCTGGCCCTGGCCGTTGTCCCACATGATGCCGAGGTCGGTGCCGAGGACGTTGGCGTCCTGGGTGCGGTTCGGGCTGAGCATGCCGGTCTGCTGTGCGACTGCCTGGGTGCGTCCGGTGAGGTGCGGAATCCCGTTGGTGCCGTTGAGTCCGGGGATCGGATTGATGGCGTTGGGATTCGCGGCGGCCGGGCCGGCGAATGCGATCAACGTCACGGCCGCGCCGATGAGCGACGCTGCTGCAAGAGCTCTGGTTCGCTTCACGAAGGACACTCCATCTCTAGCAGCAGGCGGCACTGCGTGGCCCGAAGAGACCACTCCCCCTACCGGTGATCAACTGCTGGAAATCGCCAGAAGTCTAACAAGTCTGTCCTTACGAAAGTGTCGGTTTGACCGCCGTGTTCGTTTCATCGGCGCCTCCACCGAACCGATGTTACCGATGAGTAACAGGAACCGGTGCTACCCGCTGGGCGGTCGCCGACGTAACGTGTGCTGGCGACAAGTCCACACTGCGCGTAACCACGCGGGACCTGATGAGGAGATCGATCGATGGGAAAGCAGATTGCCACCGTGGCTGGAGGTCGGCAGTCCGCCCTTCTCGGGCTCGGCGTGTACCGGCCCGAACGGGTCGTCACCAACGACGAGATCTGTGAACTGATCGACTCGAACGACGAGTGGATCCAGTCGCGCTCGGGAATCCGCAACCGGCGGTTCGCGGCGGAGGACGAGAACGTCGTCACGATGTCCATCGAAGCCGGGCGTAAGGCGATCGAAGCGAGCGGGATCGATCCCGAGCAGATCGGCTGCGTCATCGTCGCCACGTCGACGTACCTCCTGCTGACCCCGCCCGCCGCGGCGGTGGTGGCCGACGCCCTGGGCACCAACGGGCCCGGAGCATTCGATCTCGGCGGTGGCTGCGCGGGCTTCTGCACCGCGCTGACCGTGGCGTCGGATCTGGTTCGCGGAGGATCCGTCGACTACGCCCTCGTCGTGGGTGTCGAGAAGATGAGCATCACCACCGATCCCACCGACCGCGCGACGCGGTTCATCTTCGGTGACGGCGCCGGCGCCGTGGTCGTGGGCAAGAGCGACGTCGCGGGCATCGGTCCGGTGGAGTGGGGTTCGGACGGCGCCCAAGCCGACGCCATCGTGCAGGACCTGGATTGGTACGAATACATCACGACGCCGGGTGCCACGCGCCCGTATATCAAGATGGCCGGTACCGCGGTGTTCCGCTGGGCCGCCTTCGAGATGGGCAAGGTGGCCCTGCGGGCGATCGAGAAGGCCGGCATGTCGGTCGACGATCTCGACGCGTTCGTCCCGCACCAGGCCAACTCGCGGATCACCGAGGTGATCGCCCGCAGCATGAAGCTCCCCGAGAACGTGCCCGTGTCCGACGACATCGCCGAGAGCGGCAACACGTCGGCCGCGTCGGTGCCGCTCGCCATGGAGGAGATGCTGCAATCGGGCGCCACCAAGCCCGGCGACACCGCCCTGCTGCTCGCCTTCGGCGCCGGGCTGTCCTACGCGGCCCAGGTCGTGACGATGCCGGTACTCGCGAAAGACTGACCCGGCCCCGTAGGGGACAGGAAAGCAGGGGTCGATGAGCGTCACCCGGCAGTCGGTCGCCGTCGCGGTGCTGATATCCGGCGCCGTGGCCCTCGCGGGCTGCGGCGGCGGGAGCACCGGCGGCGGCAGCACCTCGACGGTGTCCGGCTCTGCGGTGGAACTGAACTCGGGCGGTGACTGCGCGGGCCGCGACGTGATCGTCGACAGGGACGGTGCCGTGGTCGTCCTCGACGGCGAGTGCGGCACCGTCACCATCGAGGCCAACGGCGTCTCCGCGAACGTCGCGACGTCGAACGCGGTCGTCGTGAACGGTCAGGACACCAACGTCGTCGGCGGGCAGACCGGAACGCTCACGATCTCGGGGCGCAGCAACAGTGCCACCATCGACGTCCTCGAGTCGATCGACGTGCAGGGCAACGCCGTCACCGTGCTCGGCAAGCAGGCGGGGCGGATCTCGGTCAGCGGCAGCGGGAACTCCGTGACCGTGGACGACTCCGGTTCGATGACGGTGAGTGGCAACGACAATTTCGTGCGCGCCGTGTCGCTCGACTCCCTCGAACTCACCGGGTCCAACAACTCCGTCGACTGGGATTCCGGTGCGCCGGCCCCGTCGGTCGACACGGGCTCCGAGAACCGGCTCACCCCGCCCGGCGCGTGATCACCGGGCTCCACAACCGGTGAGCACCGCGGCCATCGCATCGCGCTCGGGCGGGGTCACCCAGAGCCGGTACGCCACTTTCACTTCCACCTGACGCGCCACGTAGGTGCAGCGGTACGCCGCCAGCGGGGGCAGCCATGTCGACGCGTCGGCATCGCTCTTGCGCTGATTGGTGGGTCCGTCCACCGCCTGCAGATTGCGGGGATCGTTCGCGAGGTCCGCCCGCGTCTGCGCGTCGAGGAGCTGAGCGCCCTTCTGCCACGCGTCCGACAGCGCCACCACGTGATCGATCTGCACGGCATCCGACGTCTTCGTGCCCCTGGTGAACGCAATGATGGTGCCCGTGTAGAGATCCCGCAACGTGCCCGACTGCACCACGCAGTTGCGGGTGCGGTCCCGTGAGGTGATGTCGACGAGGTCGCGTCGCAGGATGTCGTTGCGGGTGTCGCAGCCGTTGCGTCCGAGTTCGACCGACACGTTGTCGGTCCAGCTGGCGCCGAACAGTTCCCGGTCGTACCCCGTTTTGGGTGCCCGGCCCTTCACCTCGAGGGTGGACAGCTGAGTGAACGCCGTCTGTATCTGTTGTGTGTCAGTGACTTCCGAGGGTGCAACCGGTCCGGTTCCGGCGGCAAGGGTGTCGTCGGGGTCGGGGGTGAGCATCGTGACGAGCACGACGACGAACAGCCCGGCGAGGATCCAGGGCCACTTCGTGCGGATGGTCGTGATGATGGAGCCGGTGTTCGGTACCGCAGAGCGGGGCATGAATCTCTCCTGAAATCAACGCTGTTCGTCATTTCTATCAGGAGTGGCCGCGCGGACCGGTGATCGACGCGGGTTTACGTGGTGGCGCCCTGCAGCAGAGGAATCAGCAACTCGTCGTCGCTGAGTGCGCCGTGCTGCCCGGGGAGGGCGGACAGCCTCGACTCCGCCTTGCGCCGGACCACCGCGACGCCGCCCTGGGCGATGGCGACGACGTCCCCGATGCGGCCCTGCACCTCGGACCGCACAGCCGGTCCGAACAGTCCCGCGGTGACGGCCTGGTCCCTCGTGCCGATCCACATGCGGTGTCCCAGTTCGCTCCTCCACCGGTCGGCGACGTCGTGCCCGGCTCCGGCGCGGGTGTGGACGTGCCTGCACCGCGGTTCGCCGGCTAGCGCCACCACGTCGTCCGACAGGGCGGGAGTGGCGTCGAAGTCGATCTTGTCGGCGTCGTCGACGGTGACCATGCCGTGGTCGGCGGTGACGTACAGGTGGGTGTCGGGTTGTGCCGCCGCGAGTCCCGCGGCGAGCTTCTCGACGAGCCGGTCGACGAGGGTGACCTGGTGCAGCCAGGATTCGGATCCCGGTCCGTAAATGTGCCCGAGCGTGTCGATTTCGCTGAGGTAGCAGTAGGTGAGGGTGCGGTCGCCTGCCCGGGCCGCGGTGACGACGTGCGCGATCAGGTCACCGTACGCGTGTATTCCTGCGAACGTGCCGCCGCGGAGGACGGCGCGGGTGAGCCCGGACCCGTCAAATTTCGCGGGAACCACCGTCGTGCACCTGATACCTGCTGCCGCGGCGCGTTCGAACACGGTCGGTGCGGGCTGGACGACCTCCGGCACCAGCCGGGTCAGTTCGTCGCCCTTGTGGCCCGCGCGCCACGACAACCAGTTGAGCGTGCCGCGAACCTCACGAACGTATGACTGGTAGCCGGTGATGCCGTGACTGCCGGCCGGCAACCCCGTGCCGAACGACGCGATGCTGGTGGCGGTCGTGGTGGGGAAGCCGGCCCGGATCGGCCGTCCCGTCAGGCTGTCGAGAAACGGGGCGTGTTCGCGGTGACGACGCAGCAGCGTCCAGCCGAGGCCGTCGATCAGGAACACCACGGTGTGCCTGCTGTCCGGCAGGTGCAGCCGATTGGGTTCGCCGGCAACGCCCAGTGCGGCGAGAACGGACGGCATCAGCGCAGACAGCGTGGGCTGCGAATACACGTCGAGCGGGGGCGCCGTAACGGTCATGACTTCCACTATGGTGTATCGGCTCGGCCTGCACTACGGGTTGTCGGCTCGGCCTGCACTACGGGGTGTCGGCTCCGCCGACGCGGTGGTACAGGTCCACGGGCTGGCCGTCGGACGGAAACGGCAGAGACGTGTAATTGAGCGGAGCGACGTAGCCGGGGCTCACATGCCAGTGGAATCGCCGCAGCAGGTGGTGCATGACCGTCTTGATCTCGGCGCCCGCGAAGTGCATCCCCAGGCATTTGTGCACGCCGCCGCCGAACGGCTCCCACGCGAACCGGTGAACCTTGTCCTCGCGGCGTTCGGGTGCGAACCGTTCGGGGTCGAACCTCTCCGGATCGGGCCAGTACTCGGGCATGTGATGGGTGAAGTGCACGACCACCGACATGTACGTGCCCCGGGGGATGTAGTGGCCGAGCACCTCCGTGTCCTCGACCGCGCGGCGGGCGACCACCGGGACCGGCGGCACGAGGCGCAGGCATTCCTTCATCACGAGGTCGAGGTCGGTCAGTTCGTCGAGTTGATCGTAGGTCGGGGTGGACGTGCCCAGTGCCGCCGACTGCCGTCTGCACCGCTCCTGCCAGTCGGGGTGCTGACCGAGGTACTGCATCATCGTCGACAGCGTGATGGTGGACGTGTCGTGCGCCGCCATCAGCAGGAAGATCATGTGGTTGACGACGTCGTCGTCGCTGAACCGCTGCCCCTCTTCGGATTCGATGTGGCACAGCGCGGAGAAAAGGTCTTCGCCGGCGCCCGCGCGACGCGCGGGCAGGTAGCGGCGGAAGAACTCCTCGAGTCGTGCGCGCCCGTCGATGCCACGCTTCCATCGCGTTCCGAGCAGGGGATACCGGATCACCGACGTGGCGGCCTGCACACAGTCGATGAAGGCCCTGTTGATCTCGGCCATCTCCCGGGGCGTCGACCCCTCGGCGCCGCCCATGAAGATGCTCGTGGCGAGATCGAGTGTCAGCTCCTTCAGCGCCGGGTACGCGGCGAAGCCCGCGGTGGGCTGCCAGCCGTCGAGGCCCTTCTCGACGGCTGGATGGAGTGCCTCGGTATAGCGCGACAGCCGGTCGCGGGTGAAGGCCTGCTGCATGATTCGCCGGTGGGCGAGGTGTTCGTCGCCGTCGAGGAGCATCAGCCCGCGGTGGAAGAACGGCCCGATCAGCACGCTCCACCCGTCGCTGTTGACGAAGGCCCGGTCCTTGTTCTGCAGCACCGTCTGGCAGCCGTCCGGTCCGAGCACGGTGACCCACCGTTTGCCTGCCATGCTCAGCCACGACACGGGGCCGTAGCGATCCCAGCGACTCTGCAGCAGTCCCATCGGGTCGCGGAAGTAGTCCAGTGAGTGTCCGATGACGGGGAATCCGGCATTGCCCGAGATGGGTTGCAGGGTGCTTTGCGGTGGGGGAGCAGCGAGAACTTTGGGCATCGGCCCTCCTGGTGGCATATGTGACAGGACACGCTGTCAGATGCCTGTAGTGTGCGTCACACCGGCGGGTCTGTCAACATCGAGTCATGAGTTCACCGGCGCGCCAGTACCGCGGTCGAAGTTCGGAGCAACGCGCCGCGGAGCGCCGCGCGCGACTGCTCGAGGCGGGACTGCAGGTGTTCGGCACCGTCGGCGGCGAGAAGGCGACCATGACCGCGATCTGCGCCGAGGCGAAGCTGACGGAACGCTATTTCTACGAGAGCTTCCGCGACCGGGACGACCTGCTGGTGCAGGTGATCGAGGGCATTGCCGCGGAGATCGCGGAGGCGGCGAGGGTCACCCTCCAGACCGTGACCGGCGACCCCGAGGTGCGGGCGCGGGCGGCGATCGCGACGTTCGTCGACATCCTGACGGCGGACCCGCGAAAAGGTCGGGTGTCGATCATCGAATCGGCGGCTGCCGAACCGCTACGGACGCGACGGCGTGAGTTGTTACGGGCGTTCGCCCTGCTGGTCGCGGAGGAATCGAAGGAACTCTACGGCGACAGGGCGTGGTCGTCGCCGCAGGACGAGATCACCGCGCTGCTGTTCGTGGGTGGGCTCGCGGAGCTCATGACGGCGTGGCTGAACGGCGAGATCGAGGTGTCTCCCGAGCAGATCGTCGATGCCGCGACCTACCAGTTCACGTCCACCGCACACCGCTGAGCGGGTCCCGGACGGAAACGTGACGGGTGTCACGTGCGAAGCTGTGGGCATGGTGGATATCGCACGCCCGCAGTTGGAGGGCACGGTCGCGGTAGGCGAGGGGCGTCGGCTCGGCTTCGCGGAGTTCGGTTCGGCACAGGGCAGGGCGGTGTTCTGGCTGCACGGCACACCCGGTGCGCGGCGTCAGGTACCGATGGAGGCCCGGGCGTTCGCCGAACGCGAGCACGTCCGGCTGATCGGGATCGACCGGCCGGGGGTCGGGTCGTCGACGCCGCACCGCTACGGCGCCGTGATCGACTTCGCCGAAGACCTGCGCACGGTCGCCGACACACTGGGCGTCGACCAGATGGCCGTGGTCGGCCTGTCCGGTGGCGGCCCCTACACGCTGGCCGCGGCGTACGCGATGCCCGACCGCGTGGTCGCGACCGGCATCCTGGGGGGTGTCGCGCCGACGAAGGGTCCCGACGCGATCCGCAGTGGGCTGATGGATCTCGCCGTCCTGGCGGCTCCGGTGCTGTCCGCGGGCGGTGTCCCCGTCGGGTTGGCGGCGAGTTCCGTGATCAGGCTGGCGAGGCCGTTCGCGTCGCCGATCATCGACCTGTACGGGCGGCTGTCGCCGGAGGGTGACCGCCGTCTGCTCGCGCGGCCGGAGTTCAAGGCGATGTTCCTCGACGATCTGCTCAACGGCGGCCGTAAGCAGCTCAGTGCACCGTTCGCCGACCTCGTGCTGTTTGCGCGGGACTGGGGATTCCGGGTGAATGCGGTGAAGACCCCGGTGCGGTGGTGGCACGGCGACTGCGACCACATCATTCCGCTCCGGCACGGGCAGCACATGGTGTCGCTTCTTCCCGACGCCGAGTTCCACACGATGCACGGGGAAAGCCATCTCGGGGGCCTGGGCATGTCGGAGGAGATTCTCCGCTCACTCCTCGACATCTGGGACGCCAAGGAGGCGCAGGCGCCGTTCGGCCCGGTGTGACGGTGGCGCGTTCTGCGCGCCACCGTCACCGGGTCAGGACTGCAGCGTCGTGATCTGGAAGGTGGCGCCGAGCGGGTCGGCGACGGACGCGAGCCGCCCGAATGGGGTGTCCTCTGGGGCGCGCCGGACGGTGCCGCCCAGTTCGGTCACCTTCGCGACCGCGGCATCCGTGTCCTCGACGCCGATGTAGAACTGCCAGAACGAGGGGACGCCTTCGGGCAGGAACGAGTCGGCGTCCATGACTCCGGCCACGGTGCGGTCGCCGAGGTTCGCCTGCGAGTACCGGAATTCGTCTGTGTCGCCAAGGGTCCGGAAGGTCCAGCCGAAGACGTCCGCGTAGAACGGGAGCGCCGCCGCGTAGTTCCGCGACAGCGTTTCGTGCCAGACGGGCGCGCCGGGCTCGTCCACGAGACCGAAGCCGCCGTGCTGATCGGCCTGCCACACGCCGATGACGGCGCCGGCCGGATCGCCGAGGATCGCCATCGTGCCCTGGTCGCCCACGACCATTGCGGGCATCATCACCTGGCCGCCCGCCTCGGCGGCCTTCGCCGCGGTGGCCTCCGCGTCCTCGGAGGCGATATACGTGGTCCACACGTTGCCGTACGGGTTGCCCTGCTGTTGGGGGCCAAGGCCCGCAATGGGTTTGCCGTTCATGCTGAAGATGGAGTAGCCGCCGTACTGCGGATCCTCGTTGGTGTCGGACCTCCACCCGAACAGCCCGGTGTAGAACGGAATGACCTGTCGTGGGTCGGAACTGGTGAGATCGATCCAGCAGGGAGCGCCGGTGAGGGACGGGCGGTCGGGCATCTCGGTCTCCTAGGATGTCTGGGGTCGGTGTGGTGCCGGTCACAAACCTACGCGTCCCGACGACCTGCCGTCGGTTCGCGGCGGCCTGTGGAAGACTCGGCGCATGTCTGCGAGCGAGAACCAGGACAGCCCGGGCCGGGCCCGCCAGAATCTGATCTATCGCGACGGCGTCCTCGGTCGCACACCCTCCGTTCCCACCGACTTCGACACGCTGGAGCGGCGCGCGAAAAGGAAGATGAGCGCGAAGGGGTGGGCGTACGTCCACGGCGGCGCGGGGCTGGGTCGCACGATGCAGGCCAACCGCGATGCGTTCGACAAGTGGCAGATCGTTCCCCGGGTGTTGCGCGACGTCTCGAAGCGCGACATCGGGGTCGAGTTGTTCGGGCGCAGGATTCCGGCCCCGGTGCTGCTCGCCCCGGTGGGCGCGGCCGAACTGGCCAGCCCCGAGGCGGATGTGGCGATCGCCGCCGCGGCCGCCGAACTGGGTGTGCCGTACATCTTCTCCAACCAGGGCTGCGCACCGATGGAGGAGAGTGCGGCGGCGATGGGCGACGCACCCCGGTGGTTCCAGCTGTACTGGAGCACCGACGACGATCTCGTCGACAGCCTGCTCCAGCGCGCCGAGAACATTCGTGCGGACGCCGTCGTCGTCACCCTCGACACGACCATGCTCGGCTGGCGCCCGGAAGACCTCAATCTCGGCTCGCTGCCCTTCGCGCAGGGGCAGGGGATCGCGCAGTACACGTCCGATCCGGTGTTCCGCCGGATCGTGCACGAGCGGATCAAGGCCGCCGCAGGCAAGGCGGACGTCGAGGTGACACTCGGCGCGATCCGGTCACTGGTGTCGATGACCCGGCGCTTCCCGGGTCGCTTCCTCGACAACCTGCGGTCGCCGGAACCGCGGGCCGCCGTGGAGACGTTCCTCGACATCTACTCCCGGCCGTCGCTGAGCTGGGCCGATATCGAGACCCTCCGCAGCAGGACGTCGCTGCCGATCCTCCTCAAGGGCGTGCTGCACCCGGACGACGCCAGGCGCGCGCTCGACGCCGGGGTGGACGGCATCGTGGTGTCGAATCACGGTGGGCGGCAGGTGGACGGCAGCGTGTCGTCGCTGGACGCGCTCGTGGACATCGCGCCCGTCGTCGCCGGCAGGCTGACGCTGCTCCTCGACAGCGGAATCCGCACGGGAGCAGACGTCTTCAAGGCCCTCGCCCTCGGTGCGGACGCGGTGACGCTCGGCAGGCCCCACCTGTACGGCCTGGCCCTCGCAGGTCAGGCGGGTGCGCGGGACGCCGCCGCCAACGTGATCGCCGAGTTCGACCTCACGATGGGGCTCAGTGGCCTGACGTCGGTGGCCGAGATCGACCGGGACGCCCTGCGCAGGGCGTAGACATGTCAGAGTTCGGCGATCGTGATGATCCCGTCCTGAAGGGCCCGCACCAGCAGCGCCGTCTTGGTGGACGCATCACGCCCGACCAGCGCGTACTTCTCGCGGATACGGGTCAGGTGTGTGTTGACCGTTCCGAGGGCGATGTGGAGGTCGGCGGCGACGGCGAGCTTGGAGTCGCCGCGCAACCAGTGGCGGAGAACCTCGATTTCGCGCGCCGACAACGCCGGCTTCGGATACGTGCGGGCGACTGCCGGCTCGTCCGTATGTGGGGGGTGCCCGAGTGCGTCGGGTGCAGTGGTCATGCCGATCTCATCTTTCTGACATGTACGAAAGCGCTACAGGTACCCGACGTCCCTGCAGGCAGTTCAGGTTAACTGGTGACGGCGGCGCGTGTCGCACCAGGCCCGGATCAGCTCTCACAGCCGACGCCGTCGCCGTCGCGATCGAGGTGGGTGCCGTAGCCCGGCGCGCCGATGTGGACCGGCGCGGCACCGGCCGCCTTGGCCGCCGAACAGTTCTTGTAGTAGACGTCGCTCGGCGGTGCCGTGTCAACGAACGGGACGGGTGCGGGCGCGGGCGCGGGTGCCGGAACGGGCGCAGGTGCTGCTTCCGGGACCGTGCTGGTAGTCGGAGCGGGCGCGACTGCGGGCGCCGCCGCCCCGCAGTCCCGGAGAACCCGGGCGATCGCATCGTGCTCGGCCTGAGTCACCCACAGCCCGTACGCGGCCTTCACCTCCACCTGATCGGCCACGTAGGTGCACCGGTAGCTCTTGTTCGGGGGCAGCCAGGTTGCGGCGTCTCCGTCCGACTTCTGCTGGTTGGTGGGGCCGTCGACGGCTTTCAGGTTCCGCGGATCGTTCGCGAAGTTCGCCCTGGTCGCGGTGTCGAGCTGCTGCGCCCCCTTCTGCCAGGCGTCGGACAGCGCGACGACGTGATCGATCTGCACGGCATTCGACGTGTCCGCACCGCGAACGAAGGAGATGGTGTTGCCCGTGTACGGGTCGAGCAGCGTTCCGGTCTGTACCGCGCAGTCGCGGGTCCCCGGCCTGAACACGATCTGTTCGAGGTCGCGCCGGAGGATGTCGTTCCGCGTGTCGCACCCGTTGTGACCGCCCTCGACCGTGACGTCGTCGGTCCACGCCTGGCCGAAGAGATCCCGGTCGTAACCGGTCTTCGGTGCGCGTCCCTTGACCTCGAGGCCGGCGAGTAGCTGCAACGCGGCGGTCGCGTCCGCGCCGCCGGCCGCGGCGGGTTCGACCGGCGAGAGGGCGAGCACAGACGGCACCGGTGTCGACGAACTCGACGCGACACGCACGGTCGTCGGATCGGCGACCGAGGGTGCCACGGACGCGGATACCGCTGTGGCCTGGGCCGATTGGTCGTCCTGTCCAGGGCTGAGGAACGAGACCGCGGCCACGACTACGACGATCCCGCCGGTGATCCAGGGCCACTTCTGACGAGTGGCAGATGATGAGGGCGGGGGAAACGTCATGCCGGTCCTTCAATGAACGTGGGGGGTCGAATGTTCATCGCGCGGAAAGGCTCTTCCGTTACTCGGTATCGCGGGAACTGTTAGCATGCCCGGGACCGGAATTCGTGCGGGTGGAGGGCGGTAGTCGGTCGTGACACGACAGATCTTTCGGGGGAAATTGCGAACAGCGGCCGTGACGGCCGTGACCGTGGTCTCTCTCTGCCTCGGCGGCACCGTCGCGGCGGCCGCCGATCCGATCGTCGACACCGGTCAGGCGCTCGGTTCCGCGGTGGCGCCGAATGGGTCGACGCTCGATCACGTCACCGTGATCGATTCGAGACACCTGACGTTGCACGTCTTCTCGGCGTCGATGCAGCGGGTCGTTCCGGTGTACGTGCAGCGCCCCGCCGACACGAGCGTGCCGAGGCCGACGCTGTACTTCCTCGACGGTCAGGTCCGTCGGGAGAAGACCGATGTCGAAGAGTTCCTGGCCGACCAGAACGTGAACGTCGTGAGCCCTTCCGGCGGCGAGAACGCGTATTGGACGGACTGGAAGAGCCCCGACCCGGTGATGGGGGTGAACAAGTGGAAGACCTTTATGACTCAGGAACTTCCGCCGGTCGTCGACGCAGCCCTCGGCACCAACGGAGTCAACGCGCTCGCCGGCATGTCACGGGTGGGTACTGCCGCTCTGCAGTTGGCGATCGCCGCTCCCGGCCTGTTCCGCGGTGTGGCCGCCTACAGTGGTTGCGCTCTGACCAGTGATCCGCTCGGTCAGCTCCTCATCAAGATCACCATGGACAACTACGGCTACGGCAACCCGGCCAACATGTACGGGAAGGCGGACGATCCGGCGTGGGCGGCGAACGATCCCTACGTTCACGCCGCCGAACTGCGCGGAACGGAGCTGTTCCTCTCCAGCGGCAACGGTCTGCCGGGGCGCCACGAGACCCTGGACGGCCCCGGGATCGACGGGAACGTCGCGACGCTCGCGCGTCAGATCTACGCGGGTGGTCCCATCGAAGCGGTGACCAACTACTGCACCCATCGATTTACGGATCGCCTGGGGGAACTGGGAATACCTGCAACCGCGAGTTTCCGTGACTCGGGCACACACTCGTGGGGATATTGGCAGGACGACCTGCACGATTCCTGGCCGGTGCTGGCTCGGGCGCTGGGAGTGTGAGCGAAGTTCCTCCGGTGTTTCCCGGCGGCGAGGTCACCGACGACCTCGAGATCACGCGGTCGCTCGTCGTTCCGGCCGCCGAGTTGCAGTGGCGGTTCTCCCGCGCCGGCGGTCCCGGCGGTCAGGGCGTCAACACCACGGACTCGCGGGTGGAGTTGCGAGTGAACCTGTGGACGTTGTCGACGCTGTCACGGTCCCAGCTCGAACGCATGCAGGTTCAGCTGGGACACAGGCTCGTTGACGGGGTGATCACCGTGACGGCGTCCGAAACCCGTTCGCAGCTGCGCAATCGGCGCGCGGCGCGGGCCCGGATGGCGGCGTTGTTGCGCGCGGCCGTCCTCGCTGAAACCCGCACCCGGCGTCCGACCAAGGCGACCAAGGGTTCGCACCGACGAAGACTCGACGCCAAGAAGCAACGCGGCCAGACCAAGAACCTGCGGAGGAAGCCGGACATGTAGGGGGTTGCGTACAGCTGCGTGTTCTGAATGTTTGATGTCGTTTCGTGTTGTTTAGTGCAGTGATGTTGCGGGGTCGGGCGACCGGTGTGCAGTATCGGACCCCGTTGGTGTGGTTCCACGCGGCGGCACTGCCGGTCCAGGCTCACCGTTTGCTCTCGGAGACGATTGTGGTGGGGGTTCCGGCGGTCGGAACCCGGCGGTGGGTGCGGTGGTGCGTGTTGCCGGGTGTCGTCCTGTCAGTAGGCCGATCTGGAACGCCAGGCGGGGGTGTGGTGACCGAATATGGAACGCGAGGTCTGGGTGTGTCGAGGACGGTCACCGAGATCGGTTCCGACCACTACATTTCGCAGGCAAGTGGCTGATCCGAGTGTGTCGTCGGCATCGGGACCCACTCGCCAGGTTCGGGTTCGGCCTCATCGAGGCTGTGTTGTCGGTGCCCTGTCGTACCGTGCTTGTGTTGACCGACGACGGGTGGTGATGATCTGGTGCGCGATATGACCGAGGTGAAGGCCTCGCTGTGTGCCCGCCGATGCGGGCGGCGTGGTTCACGCCGGAGTGCCGCAGCTGCGGTGACCGCTGCGGCGGATCTGTCGTGACGCCCACAGCTGTGCTCGCCGATCCCGGTGACCACGTCACGGCACCGGCTCCGGGCGCGGCGCTCGACCAGGCTGCGGACTCTTCTCGGACGGTGATCCGTGCCTACGTTTTTGTCCTCGAGCCGACCCCGGAGCAGGCGTCGGTGTTGCGGTCGCACTGTGGGGCGCAGCGCTTCGCCTACAACTGGGCACTGTCGCAGGTCAAGGCGAACCTCGACCAACGGACTGCGGAACGGTCTTACGAGATCCCTGACGCGAGTTGACGCCGCCGGTGTCCTGGTCGGCGTACGGCCTGCGCAAACACTGGAACACCGTGAAAGACGACGTCGCCGTCAACACCGACACCGGGCAGGTGTGGTGGCCGGAGAACTCGAAAGAGGCCTACAGTTCCGGACTCGCGAACTGCGCGGCCGCCCTATCGAACTGGTCCGACGCCCGATCCGGAAAACGCAGAGGTCCGATGGGATTCCCCCGCTTCAAGGGCAAACGGGCGGTGCTGTCGTGCCGGTTCACCACCGGCAGTTTCGGGTTGGTCACCGACAGCGGGGATCGACGCCACATCTAACTACCACGGATCGGCGTGGTCCGGTCTGCCGAATCGACCCGCAAATTGGCACGAAAGACGATCGCCGGGACGGCGCGGATTCGGTCGGCGACCCTCTCGTTTCGTCGGGGCCGGTGGCAGGTGTCGTTCTCGGTCGAAATCGCTCTCCCCGCGCGGGCACTGCCACCCGCCACCACCGGTACCTCCGCCGCGGTCGGCGATTGCGGTGTGGTGGTCGGAGTCGATGCGGGGGTCAAACACCTCGCAGTCCTCTCGAACGGGGAGATGATCGAGAATCCGACGCACGCACGCAAGCATGCGAAACAACTTCGTAGCCTCGGGCGCCGTGCGTCCCGCCGTGTCGGCCCGGATCGTCGCACCGGTCAACAACCCTCCCGGCGCTGGCTGCGCACCCAGGAACAGATCCGGGCGGTGCGCATCCGCATCGCGAACAGTCGCCGCGATCACCTGCACAAACTCACCACCCGACCGGTGCGGGACTTCGATACCGTCGTCGTCGAAGACCTCAACGTCGCGGGAATGACCCGTTCCGGTGGCGCCTACAAGCGGGGGTTGAACCGGGCTCTGCAGGATGCGGCGTTCGCCGAGATCCGGCGACAACTGACCTATAAGTGCGAGTGGGCTGGCACCGGTCTGCAGGTGGCGGACCGTTGGTATCCGTCGAGTAAGACCTGGTCGAACTGTCAGGTAGTGAAAGCCAAACTACCCCTGAAGGTTCGGGTGTTCACCTGCGATGCGTGCGGATTCCGCGCTGATCGTGATCACAATGCTGCTCTCAACCTCGCTGCCCTCGCAGCGGTTGACGGTGGTGCGTCTTCGGCGAGTTGCGGACGAGACGTAAAAGACGCCCGACAGAAACCAACCATAAGACCCGCCGCTCGGTGGGCTGACGGTATTGCTGCGGGAACACCACTGAGTGGTGAACGTGACCGGGGTAACCCGGACACTCATGCAGAATGCACTAAACAACACTCAGCATGAACGGAACCTCCCGGATGTGTTGACCCCTGGTGTGCCGGAAGATGAGTACGGAAGCGCCGTGACGGGTGACCGGAGACGGCGAGGTCGGGGGATCGAGGGTCACATGAGTGTGCTTGACGAGGAATTACATTCGGCAGCGACGGCTGCCGCGGCGGGGGATCGCAAGGCCGTCGAGCGGGTGATGACGACGTTGTGGCCGCAGGTGGTGCGCTATTGCCGCACCCGCGTGGGGGATTCCATGCAGGTCACGCGGCCGGCGGACGAGGTGGCGCACGAAGCGTTACTCGCGGTGGCGCGGGAACTACCGGCTCTCGCGCGCAGTGATCATCCGGTCCGCGAGGTGTATCGCGTCGTGAGCCAGACCGTTTCGGATGTGCACGGCGGCACGGCCGGAAGTTCGGACATTCCGGCGGAAGTGGCCGGGCTGCTGCACCATCTCGACGTCACCGCCCGGGAGATCGTCCTGTTGCGGGTCATAGACGGGCTGTCCGTGCACGACACCGCGGGCGTGCTCGGGCTCCCGGTGGGCCGGGTCCTCGTCGTGCAGCACGAGGCGCTGCGGACCCTGCGGGCCAGGGTGGCGTGATCAGCGGTCGGCGTCAGCGCCTGCCGGACAGGACGCAGAACTCGTTGCCCTCGGGATCGGCGAGCACCACCCAACTCTGCTCGCCCTGACCGACATCCGCGTGCCGGGCGCCGAGCCCGAGAAGCCGCGCGACCTCGGCCTGCTGATCGTCGGGCCGGAAGTCGAGATGCAGCCGGTTCGGTATCTGCTTCCGGTCCGGAACCGCCACGAACAGGATCTCCGGGTGACTGTCGGCCAGGGGCCGGATGTGGACGTCGCCGTCGGAGTCGGTCACGGAGCCCCAGCCAAGGGCCTCGGCCCACCAGCCTCCCAGGGCTGTCGGATCGAGAGCGTTGACCACCACGGCTTCCCATTGCAGTCCCATGCGTCAACGGTACGGGGAGCGGCGGACGCCCGTCACCGATTTCACCGCAGCGTCGGATCGATCGGTTCGACGCCGAGGCGTTCGGAGTACTGCTCGTTGAGTTCGCGCCAGCCGTAGTTCATCGCCTCGGCGCCGACAATCGGTCCGATCGGATTGCGTTCGAGCAGGCTGTCGGCGACGTCCAGGCACATGTGCCACCCGGCGGCCGTCATCGCCGCGGTTCGCTGGTCGTCGACCGTGTGGCGCAAGGTCAGTCGGGTGCCCGCATCGGTTTCCTCGATCGTCCAGAGCAGGACGTCCTCGCCCCACGCGTGTTCGAGGACGTGAGGTGATTCGGCCCGGGTCACGGTGCCGTCGAGTTCGGTGCGGTCCTGCCCGTCGACCATGATCAGGGTTGCGGGACCGACCGTTCCGAGGTTCCGGTCCGCGGTGTACGGCGCCCACTGCGGAAGTTCGCCGGGATCCGTGAGCGCGGTCCACAGCGCCGCCGGCGAGTGGGTGAAGTCGCGAACGAAGGTCAGAGCCCATCGGGTGCCGTCGGGTCGTGCCTCGACGTGCCGCAGTGGGCCGGGGCGGTAGTCGCGTCGTGCGTCTGATTCGGTCATGACGGGGTCTCCTTCGATTCGAGGTGCCGCCCGAGCGCATCGAGGTGATTCGCCCACAGCCGGCGGTAGGGCTGCAGCCACGCGTCGAACTCGTCGAACGGTTCGCGGTGCAGGCTGTAGATGCGCTGCTGGGCCGCGGTGCGGCAGGTGACGAATCCGGCCTGTCGCAGCACCCGCAGGTGTTTGGACACGGTCGGCTGGGGCAGGGCGAGTTGGTCGACGAGTTCGCCGACGCTGGCGTGACCGGCCCGCAGCCGTTCGAGGATCCTGCGGCGCTGTGGTTCGGCGACCACGGTGAACACGTCCGGTGCCATGACCCCGAGTATGCGCCTACGCGTATATACGCGTCAAGGAATATGAACGTCCGGTTGTGGCATGAACGCGATCGTCAGCAGGGACCGGACGAACTCGCGCAGAGCCCGCTCGTCGGACGTGTCCACGATCCCCTCCGTGATGATGAGCGAGCCGATGATGCGGAACGCCCACTCGGAGATGGCGGTGGGGCTCACGCCCGACAGTTGGTCGGGAGAGAACAGGCGCTCGAAGTGGGGAGTGAGCAGTTGCGCCCCGAGTTCGATCATCGGCTTCGCCTCGACCGTGAACCAGGGGAGCACCACGGCGGGGTCGTCGCGCAAACCCTTCTGCAGCAACCGGTGTCCGCGTGCGTACTGGACGGCGAACACGACGGCGTCGACGAATCGCACCTGGAGTTGGCTCTGCCGTCCCCGCAGCACCGGGTCGAGCACGACGAAGAACCGTGAGATCTCCCGCTGGAAGAGGGCCTCGAGAATGGCGGACTGATCGCCGACGTGTTTGTAGAGCGTGGGCCGGGACAGTCCCGCTCGCTCGGCGATGACCGCGTGAAGCCGGGTGCTGTAACCGAGTTCGATCAGGCATTCCTCGGCCGCGTCGAGGATCCGTTCCCGGAGTTCGCCGGGTGTCGGTGTCGTCGGCTGCGTCCTCACGGCCCTGATTGTGCTGTTCGGGTTGGGTGGGCGCAAACAGAAGCCACAAATGTGAACTCGAGTCACAGATAACCATTGACCTGCGTCACACCCGGGTTTACGTTTTACCTATAAACGGCAACGAGATGGAATCGCGCTCGACGAAGGGATCAGCGATGTCTCAGCGTTCACACACGATCGATCGGGAGGAAGTCGCCGGGCGGCTCCTCGCAGGCTCCGTCAAGCGTTCGTACGCCCCCGTGGTCGATATCGACTGGGACGCGCCCCTCGAGGACGGCAAGTACTTCCTGCCGCCGCAGGTCCTGTCCCTGTGGGGAACCGAGATGTGGGACCGGATGAGCGAGGCACAGCGCATCGAGTTGTCCCGGCAGGAATCGGCGAACATCCTCAGCGTCGGAATCTGGTTCGAGAACATCCTCAACCAGGCGCTCCTGCGCGCGCTGCTGCACAACGATCCGAGCTCGCTGCACACCCGGTACATGCTCACCGAGATGGGCGACGAGTGCAGGCACATGACGATGTTCGGGCGCGCCATCGAGCGGATGGGCGCCAAGCCCTTCCAGCTCCGGTGGTATCAGGCAGTCGTGGTCAACGTGCTGCCCAAGACATTTCGCGGAACCATGCTCTGGGTGGCCGCGCTGATCGGCGAGGAGATCTTCGACGCCACGCAGCGGCGCGTCCTCGAGGACCCGCAATTGCAGCCGATGATTTCCCGGCTGATGCGGATCCACGTCACCGAGGAGTCCCGGCACATCCGATTCGCGCGCGAGGGGGTGCGTCGCCGCGTCGCGGAAGGCCACCGGATCGACCGGCTGTGGGTCGCAACGGTGCAGGGGATCGGCGGCCCGCTGTTCCAGCGGCTGTTCACCAACCCGGCCATGTACGAGCGGGCCGGGCTGGATCCGAAGGAGGCACGTCGACAGGCGTTGACAAATCCTCACTTTCGCGAGAATCAACGACGCGGGTTCGAGTCGCTGGCCGCGTTTCTCGAGGAGAACGGCCTGATGCGACCGACGTCCCGCGCGCTGTGGCGGCGCGGGGGATTCCTGTGACAACCGGGACCACCGAACCGGACGTCCTCGTCGTCGGCACCGGATTCGCCGGACTGTGCATGGCGATCAAGCTGAAGGAGGCGGGCGAGGAGAACGTCGTCGTTCTCGAGAAGGCCGACCGGGTGGGCGGAACGTGGCGGGAGAACACGTATCCCGGATGTGGTTGCGACGTGATGTCGCTGATGTATTCGTTCTCCTTCGCGCCCAACCGGAAATGGACCCGGATGTACGCGCGGCAGCCCGAGATTCTCGACTACATCGAACGGGTGGTCCGCGACTACGATCTGGCTCCACACATCCGGTTCGGCGCCGAGGTGATCTCCTACGAGTTCGACGAGACCACCGACCGGTGGCGGGTGGAGACCCGGTCGGGTTCGGTCTATCACCCCCGCATCGTGGTCGCCGGTCCGGGACCGCTGCACAAACCCAGCGTTCCGGATCTTCCCGGCCGGAAGTCGTTCTCGGGTGTGGCATTCCATTCCGCCGAGTGGGATCACTCGGTCGATTTGACCGGTAAGCGGGTGGCGGTCGTCGGCACGGGAGCGAGTGCCGTGCAGTTCGTTCCGGAGGTCGCGAAGACGGCCGCGCACGTCGACGTCTTCCAGCGGACGCCGCACTGGATACTGCCGAAGCTGGACCGTCCGATCACCGCCGGTGAGAAGGCGGTGTTCAAGGCTGTTCCCGGAGTCCAGAAGGCTTACCGCGGTGCGATCTACTGGAGCCACGAATCGCTGATCGCCGGTTTCCTGCACCCACGACTGATGACGGTGCTGGAGTCGGCCGCCCGGGGTCTGCTGCGCAGGCAGGTGCGTGATCCCGAATTGCGTGCCACGCTGACCCCCGACTACATCATCGGCTGCAAGCGGATTCTGGTGTCCAGCAATTTCTACCCGGCCCTGCAACGCGGCAACGTCGATCTGGTCACGTCGGGCATCTCGGAGGTCACCGAACGCGGGATCCGGACTGACGACGGAACGATGCACGAGGCGGACGTCATCGTCTACGGCACGGGATTCGCGGCCGGCGACCGATTCGAGAACGAGCACATCGTGGGCCGCCGCGGCCTGACGATCCAGCGGGCCTGGCGCGACGGCATGGAGGCGTACCTCGGTGTCGCGGTCGCGGGGTTCCCGAACTTCTTCCTCATGATGGGTCCGAATTCCGGTGGCGGCAACCAGTCGATCGTCTTCGTCATCGAGGCCCAGGCGCACTACATCACCCGATGCCTGGCGCTGATGAAGAAGCGCGACGCGACCCGGATCGAGGTGCGCGCGGGCGCGCAGCGCGAATTCAACCGGGTGGTCCACCGCAAACTCGCGGGCTCGGTGTGGAATTCGGGTGGTTGCGACAGCTGGTACCTCGATTCCACCGGCCACAATCGGGCGGCGTGGCCCGGGTCGAGCGCATCCTACTGGCGGCGCATGCGCACCCCGGACGACCGGCACTTCGAGCTGAGTTCGCTCGCCGAGCGCGAGGACGACACGGAGTACCGCGGGCCCGGCGTGCTCACGTCCGGCGACCTGACCGTGGCCGTCGAGGTCTTCCTGAACGGCCACATCGAACCGCTGGACGGCCTCTACCACTGGTACGGCCGCGTCGTCGGCGACGGCGTCGACGCGGCGAAAGGGCGCAACCGCACCCCGTTGTTCCTCACCATCGGGGACGGTCCGGAAGTGCCCGCGGCGCTCGCCGAGCGCGACCCGTGGGGCCACTTCCGGATCGCCGGGGTGGGCACGCCCCCGTTCCCGCTGGCGCCGGTCGAAGTCGAGGTTCCGATCTCCCGGGCCAAACTCGCCTCGGCGGAATAAGCTTGTTGCTGAGCGTGTATCACACGTCGGACTCGAGCGGGAAGGGTGCTGATGCGCGACGTGCTGGCGGACCTGATGGCGGTGTGGACCGCGGGCGGAACGGCGGGTGTCGGGACGGTGGTCCGCACGTTCCGCTCCGCGCCGCGACCGCCGGGGGCGTCGATGGTCGTGGCGCCCGACGGCAGCGCGTCCGGTTCGGTGTCCGGCGGGTGCGTCGAGGGGGCGGTCTACGAACTCGCATCCGAGGTCACGGCATCCGGCACGCCAGTGCTGCAGCGGTACGGGATCAGCGACGAGAACGCGTTCGAGGTGGGTCTCACCTGCGGTGGAATCATCGACATCTTCGTCGAGCCCGTGTCGCGGGACAATTTTCCGGAGCTCGGCGAGATCACCCGGGACATCGACAATCACCTGCCGGTCGCGGTCGCGACCGTCGTGGCGCATCCCGATGCGGCTCGGGTGGGGCGCCGGCTGGTCGTCCGGCCCGAGAGCGTGAGCGGTTCGCTCGGCTCGGACCGGGCCGATTCCGCGGTCACCGACGACGCCCGGGGCCTCCTCGCGGCGGGCGGCAGCACCGTCCTGACGTACGGCACCGACGGCCAGCGTCGCGGCGAGGGCATGGAGGTGTTCGTCGCCAGTTACGCGCCGAGGCCGCGCATGCTCGTGTTCGGGGCCATCGACTTCGCCGCCGCGGTGGCCCGGCAGGGCGCCTTCATGGGATATCGGGTGACGGTCTGCGACGCCCGTCCGGTGTTCGCGACCCACGCGCGGTTCCCGACGGCCGACGAGGTGGTGGTGGACTGGCCGCACCGGTATCTCGCTGCGCAGGCCGAGTCCCAGGCCATCGACGGCCGGACTGTGATTTGCGTACTCACCCACGACCCCAAGTTCGACGTCCCTCTCCTCGAGACGGCGCTGCGCCTCCCGGACGTCGCGTTCATCGGCGCCATGGGCTCACGCAGAACGGACCTGGACCGGCGTGAACGCCTACGTGAGGCCGGTCTGACCGACACCGAACTCGACCGGCTGTCGAGCCCTATCGGCCTGGACATCGGCGCCCGGACACCCGAGGAGACTGCGGTGTCCATCGCCGCCGAGATCATCGCCCGTCGGTGGGGTGGCACGGGGCGCCCGCTGGCGGAGTCGAGCGGCCGGATTCACCACGAGGAACCCGTCGATTCCTTCGTCGACTAGGGCGGTTCACCCGGGGTTGACGGACCACCGGTTCTTGCGCAGGCTGAAAGGATCCACGTTTGTGAGGTAGGTCACAATGCAAGTACCAGGATCCTTCGAATACGAGCGTGCAACGGGCGTCGAGGACGCCATCGCCCTGCTCGACCGGCTGGGCGACGAAGCCCGCCTCGTCGCAGGCGGCCACAGCCTGCTCCCCATGATGAAACTTCGCCTCGCCAATCCCGAGTACCTCATCGACATCAACGATCTCGAGGGCGAACTCGGCTACATCACGACCGAGCGGTCGAGGCTGCGGATCGGTGCGATGACACGGCACCGCCGGCTGCTCGAATCGGACGAGCTCGCGGTGGCGTTCCCCCTCTTCCGCGACGCGGAGAAGGTGATCGCCGACCCGGTGGTCCGCAACCGCGGGACCATCGGCGGATCGCTGTGCCAGGCGGATCCGGCCGAGGACCTCACCACTGTCTGCTCTGTTCTCGACGCCACCTGCGTGGTGCGCGGGCCCGGTGGACGCCGCGAGATCCCCATGTCCGAGTTCCTCGTCGGGCCGTACGAGACGGCGCTCGCACACAACGAGATGCTCATCGAGATAGTGATACCCGTCCACGGCCACAGCTCCAGCGCGTACGCCAAGGTCGAACGGCGGACCGGGGATTGGGCGGTCACCGCGGCCGGAGCGGCCGTCACGGTGGAGGGCGGCGAGATCGCCCGGGCCGCGGTCGGCCTCACGGCAGTCAACCCGGATCCGTCCGGACTTTCGGACGTCGCCGACTACCTGACCGGGCGTCCCCCGTCCGAGGAGGCGTTCGCCCAGGCCGGGCGGATGGCCGCGCAGGCCTGCGAACCTGTCGCCGACGCCCGCGGCACCGTCGACTACAAACGCCATCTCGCATCCGAACTCACGATCCGCACACTCCGTACAGCGGTCGACCGGGTGCTCCGTAGCGACGTGGAGCACGAGCCGACCGGAAAAGAGGCATAGCCATGCAGGTGAACATGACCGTCAACGGTGAAGCAGTGAGCGCCGAGGTGGAACCGCGCATGCTGCTGGTCCATTTCCTCCGCGACCAGCTCGGCCTGACCGGGACCCACTGGGGCTGCGACACCAGCAACTGCGGCACGTGCGTCGTCACCGTCGACGGCGATCCGGTGAAGTCGTGCACGATGCTCGCCGCGATGGCGGGCGGGCACGACGTCCGCACGGTCGAGGGCCTCGAACACGACGGCGAACTCGATCCCGTCCAGCAGGGCTTCATGCAGTGCCACGGACTGCAGTGCGGGTTCTGCACCCCCGGCATGATGATGACGGCGCGGGCACTGCTCGACCGGGAGGAGAGCCCCGACGAGGCCACCATCCGGGAGGCGATCTCCGGGCAGATCTGCCGCTGCACCGGGTACACCACGATCGTGCGCTCGATCCAGTGGGCGGCCGACCATCGGGCGGGCGAGGCCGCCGAGCCGGAACCGGCAGGCGACTTCGACGCGGACGTGCAGGAGGACAAGACGCGGGGCGCCGAGGGCGCACCGATGACAGTCGAGGAACACGCGACGACTGGAAGTGCATCATGACCACCGTCGAATCCCGCCCTCCGTCTGGCGGCGCGGATATCGTCGACAACGACAAGAAGCCCTGCGGCCACGGTCGCATGCTGCGCAAGGAGGATCCCCGCTTCATCCGGGGGCTCGGAAATTACGTCGACGACATCACCCTCCCCGGCATGCTGCACCTGGCGATCCTGCGGTCGCCGGTCGCGCACGCGCGGATCGTGAACATCGATACCACTGCGGCACAGGAACACCCGAAGGTGACGGCAGTGGTGACGGGCGCCGACCTCGCCGCGAAGAACCTCGCCTGGATGCCGACGCTGTCCAACGACGTGCAGGCCGTGCTGGCCACCGACAAGGTGCGTTTCCAGGGCCAGGAGGTGGCGTTCGTCATCGCGGAGGACCGTTATTCGGCCCGGGACGCGCTGGAACTGATCGACGTCGAATACGACATGCTCGATCCCGTGGTCGACGCGCGCGCCGCGCTCTCGCCCGATGCGCCGGTGATCCGCGACGACCTCGAGGGCAAGACGGACAATCACTGCTTCGACTGGGAGACAGGCGATGCCGCCGCGACCGAGGCCGTGTTCGCGAAGGCGGACGTGGTGGTGAAGCAGGAGATCGTCTACCCCAGGGTGCATCCGGCGCCGATGGAGACGTGCGGTGCGATCGCCGACGTCGACAAGGTGTCCGGCAAGCTCACCCTGTACACCACGTCCCAGGCACCGCACGCGCACCGGACGGTCTACGCCCTGGTCTCGGGGATCCCGGAGCACAAGATCCGGGTGGTGTCCCCGGACATCGGCGGGGGATTCGGCAACAAGGTCCCGATCTACCCGGGATACGTGTGTGCCATCGTGGCGTCGCTCGTGACGGGCAAACCGGTGAAATGGATGGAGGATCGCAGCGAGAACCTGATGAGCACGGGCTTCGCCCGCGACTACATCATGGTCGGCGAGATCGCGGCCACCGCAGAGGGCAAGATGCTCGCGATCCGCACGAAGGTGCTGGCCGACCACGGTGCGTTCAACGGCACTGCGGCCCCGGTGAAGTATCCGGCCGGTTTCTTCGGCGTCTTCACCGGCAGCTACGACATCGAGGCCGCGCACTGCGCGATGACGGCGGTCTACACGAACAAGGCGCCCGGCGGGGTGGCGTACGCCTGCTCGT
This sequence comes from Rhodococcus jostii RHA1, assembly GCF_000014565.1. Lineage (NCBI taxonomy): Bacteria > Bacillati > Actinomycetota > Actinomycetes > Mycobacteriales > Nocardiaceae > Rhodococcus > Rhodococcus jostii. The sequence goes on from NC_008268.1 coordinate 5,578,507, forward strand.
TCCGCATCACCGAGGCCGTGTATCTGGTCGAGCGGCTCGTCGACTGCCTGGCGTTCGACCTGAAGATGGATCCGGCGGAACTGCGGCTGAAGAATCTGCTGAGGCCGGAACAGTTCCCGTACACCAGCAAGACCGGGTGGGTGTACGACTCGGGCGACTACGAGACCACCATGCGCAAGGCCATGGACATGATCGGCTACCAGCAGTTGCGCGAGGAGCAGAAGGAACGCCGCGAACGCGGCGAGCTGATGGGAATCGGCATGTCGTTCTTCACCGAAGCCGTCGGTGCCGGACCCCGGAAGGACATGGACATCCTGGGCCTCGGCATGGCCGACGGCTGCGAACTGCGCGTCCACCCGACGGGCAAGGCCGTCGTGCGGTTGTCGGTGCAGACCCAGGGGCAGGGTCACGAGACGACGTTCGCGCAGATCGTGGCGGAGGAACTGGGGATCCCACCGGACGACATCGACGTCGTGCACGGCGACACCGACAACACGCCGTTCGGGCTCGGCACGTACGGCAGCCGGTCGACACCGGTGTCGGGGGCGGCTGCGGCGCTCGTGGCCCGCAAGGTCCGGGACAAAGCGAAGATCATCGCCTCGGGCATGCTCGAGGCCTCGGTCGCGGATCTGGAATGGGAAAAGGGCGAATTCCATGTGAAGGGCGATCCCTCGGCGAAGGTGACCATCCAGGACATCGCGATGCGGGCGCACGGCGCCGGCGATCTGCCGGAGGGAATCGAGGGCGGACTCGACGCGCAGATCTGTTACAACCCCGAGAATCTGACGTACCCCTACGGCGCGTACTTCTGCGTCGTCGACGTCGATCCCGGCACCGCGGTGGTGAAGGTGCGGCGGTTCCTCGCCGTCGACGACTGCGGCACGCGCATCAATCCGATGATCATCGAGGGGCAGGTCCACGGCGGCATCGTCGACGGCATCGGTATGGCGCTCATGGAGATCATCGAGTTCGACGAGGACGGCAACTGCCTCGGCGGATCACTGATGGACTACCTGATCCCCACCGCACTCGAGGTCCCGAAGCTCGAGACCGGTTTCACCGTGACCCCGTCGCCGCATCACCCGATCGGCGCGAAGGGCGTCGGCGAGTCCGCGACGGTCGGATCGCCCCCGGCCGTGGTGAACGCGGTCGTGGATGCGCTCGCCCCGTTCGGTATCCGGCACGCCGACATGCCGCTCACCCCGTCCCGGGTGTGGGAGGCCATGCAGGGCCGCGCGACACCCCCGATCTGAATGTCGCCCGTCGGCTGCGAGGAGGCTTGATGGATCTGAAAGAGCGTGCGGCGCAACTGACGCGCGACCGCAGGCCGTTCGTCCGTGCGACCGTGGTGCGGGCGCAGCCGCCCACGTCCAGTCACACCGGCGACGAGGCGATCCTCCTGCAGGACGGGACGATCGAGGGGTTCGTCGGCGGTCAGTGTGCGCAGAATTCGGTACGCATGGCCGCCCTGGGTGCGCTGGCAACCAACGAGAGCGTGCTGTTGCGGGTCCTTCCCGACGGGGCCGTGCAGTTCCCCGAGGCTCCGGGCGCGTCCGTCGTGGTGAATCCGTGCCTGTCCGGCGGTGCCATGGAGATCTTCCTGGAGCCGCAGTTGCCACCGCCGTTGGTGCGGATCTTCGGCACCACACCGATCGCGCAGGCGTTGGGGGGCATAGCGGAACTGCTGGGATTCACCGTCGAGCACGACGACGCCGGAATCGGGCAGTTCTCCGGCACGACGGCGGTGGTGCTCGCCGGCCACGGCGGACCCGAAGCGGAGGTCATCCGTGCGGCGCTCGACGCCGGGGTCGGATATGTCGGGCTCGTCGCCAGCCGAACACGCGGTGGGGCCATCCTCGACACCCTGGGGCTGACCGAGCCCGAGCGGGCGCGCGTGCACACCCCGGTCGGTCTCGACATCGGCGCGCGGACGGCGGCGGAGATCGCGGTGTCGATCGCGGCCGAGTTGGTGCAGGAACTGCGGACCGCGGGACTTCGCGCGCCCGAGGATGATTCGACTCCGTCGGTGGTGGTGACGGAGGTGATCGATCCCGTGTGCGGGATGCGCGTCGTCGTCGGGCCGGACACTGCCCACCTACGGCGCGGCGGCGACGACTTCTGGTTCTGCGGGCCGGGTTGCCGGGCATCGTTCGCGCAGGAGACGGGAGCGGTATGACGGCGGCATTCGAGGACGTGGCGGACGTGGTCCGGCGCTTCGACGCCGAGGACTACCTCCTGGACTTCGGAACCGCGTCGGCCCTGTATCTCGCGGCTGCTCTGCGCCGGCCGCTCCTGCTCGAAGGCGAACCCGGAGTCGGCAAGACCACCGCGGCGAAGGCTCTCGCGACCGTCCTCGGCGCCCCGCTGATCCGGTTGCAGTGCTACGAAGGCCTCACCGCGAACGAAGCCCTCTACGACTGGAACTACCAGCGGCAGTTGCTCACCATCCGGCTGGCCGAATCGCGGGGCGACGGCCTCACCGAGGACGACCTGTTCACCGAGGAGTTCCTGCTGGAACGTCCGATCCTCCATTGCGTGAGATATCGGGGACCGACCCCGCCCGTACTGCTGATCGACGAAATAGACCGAGCCGACGACGAGTTCGAGGCACTCCTCCTCGAATTCCTGGGGGAGGCATCGGTCACCGTTCCGGAACTGGGAACGTTCACGGCCGAACAGCACCCCGTCGTCGTGCTGACGTCCAACCGGAGTCGCGATCTCCACGACGCGCTCCGCAGACGATGCCTCTACCACTGGATCGACTATCCGGAGCCGGCACGGGCGGCCGCCATCGTGCGCCGCACGGTGCCCGCGGCGGCGTCGCCCCTCATCGAGCACGCCACCTGCTTCGTCGGCAGGGCGCGCGAACTCGATCTCGACAAGCCGCCCGGAATCGCCGAGACGATCGACTGGGTGTCCGCACTCGCGGCGCTGGGAGTGGCCGATCTGGTGCGCGACGACGCGATCCAGAGCCTGAGTGCCCTCGCGAAGACCCCGGACGACCGCACAATAGTTCAGGACGCATTCGCCGACTACGCGCACGGCCTGGCCACCGGATGAGAGGCAACTGCCATGAAGATCGCCAACGAGTTCACCGTCAGCGCCCCGATCGAGCAGGCGTGGGAGGTGCTCAGCGACCTCGAGGAGGTTGCTCCCCTGCTCCCCGGAGCTCAGATGACAGGGCGGGAGGGCGACGATTACCTGGGGAAGGTGAAGGTCAAGGTCGGCCCGGTGACCAGTGAGTTCAAAGGCAAGGCCGCCTTCGTCGAGCGTGACCCGAAGGAGCACCGCGCCGTGATCGATGCCCGCGGGAGGGACTCGCGCGGGTCCGGCAACGCGTCCGCGACGATCACCGCCCAGTTGCACGAGGTCGGCGACCGCACCCGCGTCACCGTGGATACCGACATGAAGATCGTCGGCAAACTCGCGCAGTTCGGCAGCGGGATGATCCAGCAGGTGTCGGAGAAACTCATGGGGCAGTTCGCTGAATCGCTGGAAGCGAAGCTCGCCGGGGGACCCGCTGAACAGCCCGCGGCGGCGCCGGAGTCCACCGGCACCACGACGCTGTCCGTGGCCCGGCCTGCCGCCGAACCGGCGCCGCTGGACCTGCTGGCGTTGTCCGGCGCGGGTGCGTGGAAACGGTATGCCCCGATCCTCGCTGCCATCCTCGCCGGGATCGTGGTCGTCCTCGTGGTGGGCCGCCGCAGGCGATGACCGCGTCGGGCGTCCTGCGGGGCGTCGATCTCGCGGCGTTCGCGGTGGCACTCGTCGCCCGGTTGCGTTCCCGTGGCGTCGTCGTCTCCGCGAGCGGCCCCGCGGTGTTCGTGCAGGCACTTCATCTGTCGCCGCCGAGTTCGCGGTCGCGGCTGTACTGGTCGGCGCGTCTGACACTCGTCAACCGCGTCGACGACCTCGCGCCGTTCGACGCCGTCTTCTCCGCGGTCTTCGAGGACGCCCTGCTGTCTGTGGATCCGCATGCGCGGCGAGCCGCTGCGGGACGGGAGACGGCCCTCGCCGGTGTCCGAGACGGCCGCGACCGGCCCGGTGACGCGCAGGACGTCGACGGCGTGCCGTGGATGACACGACCGATGATGACCGGCGGCGACGACAGCGGCGAGGACGACATTCACGACGTGCTCACCGCCGTGCCGGACACCCTGCCCAGCAGGCTCGTGGTTCGCGCGGACGAATCCTTCGCCCGATTCGACGCCGGCGACCTCAGGCTCCTCGGGGCCTGGCTGGAGCAGGCCACCGCCGCGTGGCCGTCCCGCCGCACCCGACGTCGCGAAGTGCATCGCCGCGGCCGGCGTATCGACCTGCGGGCCACCATGAACCGGTCGAGGGCCACGGGCTGGGAGCCGGTGGTCCTCGCGCGGAGCCGTCCGCGGAACCGTCCGCGGCGCATCGTGATGCTGTGCGACGTGAGCCGGTCGATGCAGCCATACGCCGCGATCTATCTCCATCTGATGCGGGCGGCGGTGCAACGACAGACCGCGGGCAGGCCGGAGGTGTTCGCCTTCTCCACGTCGCTGACGAGGCTCACGCCCGTGCTCGCGCACCGCAGCGCCGAGACCGCGGTCCGCAAGGCGAACGACAAGGTGGTCGACAGATTCGGTGGCACCCACATCGCAGGCAGCGTGAGCGAACTGCTCGCGTCCCCGCACGGCAACGCGCTGCGCGGGGCAGTCGTGGTCATCGCGTCCGACGGCTGGGACAGCGACGACCCGACGCGCCTGGCGCATGCCCTCACCCGGGTCCGTCGCCGCGCCCATCGACTGGTGTGGCTCAATCCCCGCGCCGGTGATCCCGACTTCCAGCCGCTCGCCGGATCGATGGCGGCCGCGCTGCCCTTCTGCGATGCCTTCCTCCCCGCGCACTCCGTGTCCGCGCTCCGCGACGTGCTGGACGTGATCAGCCGGATGGGATAGCGGGGGCGCGATTTCCACCCCCAGGGTGCCTGGCCGCCGTCGTGTGTTTCGCCGAAGCTCTATGGACGGTGCACACCGTTCTTCAGCTCACAGGAGGAAACCCACATGTCGACTTCCAGAACTTCCGCCAGGATCGTGGCGGCCATCGGGGCGGTCCTCGCAGCCCTCTCGATCTCACTGGTGGGGACGGCCGAAATCGCCGGCGCCAGACCATGTCAGAACGACTGTCACGCACCGGTTCCCAAGCCGCCGGTCGACGGCTGCCAACTCTGCAATCCCAACCCACCACCGCCTCCGCCGCCACCGCCCCCGCCGCCACGGTAGGGAAGAGTTCGGCATGCGAGACACGCGCCTCGGCCGCACGGTCGGGGCGCGTGTCGCGTCATGGGGACGACCTCGGTCAGTCGTCCGCGATCAGTCCTCCGCGCCACCGGGATCCGACTCGCCTTCGGCCTCGTCGCGGTCGGCCCACTCGAGCAGCGGCTCGAGCGAGAACACGGCGTCGTCGATTCCGGCATGCAGGTCACCGAGTTTCGCGAAGCGGTCGGGGACGGTGGCGATCGTGAACTCGTGCGGGTTCACGTCGTCGATCTCCTCCCACGTCACCGGTGTGGACACGGTCGCGTCGGGCACACCCCGCACCGAGTACGCGCTGGCGATGGTGTGATCGCGGGCGTTCTGGTTGTAGTCGACGAACAGCTTGCGCGGGTCCCGGTCCTTCCGCCACCAGGTGGTGGTGACGTCCTGCGGGGCCCGGCGCTCCACTTCGCGGGCGAAGGCCAGCGCGGCCCGCCGGACGTCGCCGAAACCCCAGTCGGGCCGGATCCGGACGTAGACGTGCATGCCGCTTCCGCCGGACGTCTTCGGCCAGCCCGTCGCACCCAGTTCGTCGAGCACCTCGTGCACCACCCCGGCCACGCGCCGCACCGTGTCGAACCCGCACTCGGGCATCGGATCGAGATCGATCCGCCACTCGTCGGGGCGTTCGACGTCCGCGCGGCGCGAGTTCCACGGATGGAACTCGACCGTGGACATCTGCACCGCCCAGATCACGTCCGCCGGGTGCGTCACGCACAGTTCGTCGGCGTGACGGTTGTACCGCGGAAACGTCACCCGCACCGTCTGGACCCAGTCCGGTGCACCGTGCGGCAACCGCTTCTGGTGCACCTTCTCCCCGCTCAGGCCGTCGGGAAAGCGGTGCATCATGCAGGGGCGTTCGCGCAGGGCGCGGACGATCCCATCGCCGACGCTCAGGTAGTAGTTCGCGAGGTCGAGCTTCGTGGCACCGGTGGCGGGGAAGTAGACGCGTTCCGGGTGCGAGATCCGCACGGTCCGATCGCCGACCTCCAGTTCGACAGCGGGAGCCTTGCTCTTGCCGGTCGCCATGCAGTCAACCTAACCCGCACCCGATCCTTCCCGCGCTGTTTGCAGACGGTTTCGCCGGAATCCCAGGCAATTCGTTCGTTGCCAGGATGGTCGTGAGAATCCGGCCACTGTCCGTGCGTCTGTGGGGCGGGGTCAGAAGCCGGGCGCCCGGCCGCCGTTCCACAGTTGTTCGGTGACGTCGTGGAAGCAGACGAGGGTCACCGGATCGTCCTGACGACGGAGGATGGGCCGGCTGACGAGTGCGCGCACTCGGGATCCGTCCTGATGTGCGAGGTCGACGGGTGTGGTGGCGGACTCGCGGAGGTGTTCGACTGCGTCGGCACCCGCCGGTGCGTCGTCCAGGTTGAGGAATTCGGACACCGGACGTCCGCGCAGTGACGCAACGGGATGACCCAGCATCTCCTCGAAAGCACTGTTCGCGTGGACGACGGTGCCGTCGTTCTCGACCGCCAGGACGGGAACCGGAAGGCGTTCGAGCAGGACGAGGGCGGGTAGCTGCTCGAGGTAGCCCAAAGGAGTTTCCGGGGTCGGGCGACGTCTCTCCTCATACTCTGCCTGTGCGCTCACAGCCCTATACTCTCACCGATTCCGACCGCCCGTCCCGTTGTCGTCGTAGTCGGCGGTTCACGTCCTCCGTGGCCGGGATGTGCACCTGACTACCGGTAGCCGCGGCGACACCCGCCGCACTCGCTACAGCCTGGGATCGTTTCCGAAAATCCGTTGCCCGACCTCACTGCGGTCCGTATTGTCACGTGGCTTTGTCAACCCGTCGAGAGAAGGAGTTCAACTCGTCATGGAACCTGTCACCGAACGCGACATCAGGTCGTCGTTCATCAACTGCTCCAAAGGCGACGCCAAGCGCCTACCGGTCCCTCGTGACCTGGACGACCGGCCCTGGGACGACCTCGACTTCCTCGGCTGGAGTGACCCGTCGTTTCCCGGCCGCTGCTACGTCGTCGTTCCGCGGGACGGTGGTCTCGTCGGCGTCGCGCTGCGCTACGAAACGGGCGGCTATCGCCGCGCGCAAATGTGCACCGTCTGCATGACCACGCACGCCAATGGCGGCGTCTCGCTGATGACGGCACGCAAGTCGGGTGAATCCGGACGCCGGGGCAACTCGATCGGCACCTACATGTGCGCCGATCTCGCCTGCTCGCTCTACGCGCGCCGGAAGAAGTCGCCCGCGCTGGGTAGGCAGTACCGCGAGGATCTCGAGCCCGAGGAGAGGATCGAGCGGGTCCGCGTCAACCTCGACGCCTTCATCTCGAGGGTCTACGGCTGACCGACCCGACCCGACACCCACCCATCGAGCAGCTCGCTAGCTGCTCGTGAGAACGGAGGTAGATGCCATGCGCCGACATTCGAGGAACCCGCGTCCCGGTGGACCCCGAGTTCGGAGACACTGCAACGACACTCGGGGTGTACGGGACTCCTCTCCGGTCGAGACGGCCCGGACATAGACCGGACCGTCCTGTCCGGAGAGGATTCCCGAACTATGCTCGTCGACGCCGAGAACTGAAGTGGGCAAATGCCTTCGCCATGATCGGGGTGGTGACGAGCATGATGACCAGGCGCAACACCTGAGCGGCCGCGACGAACGTGACGTTGGAGGCGGTGGATGCCGATACGGCCAGCACCGCCGCCAGGCCACCGGGCGTCGTGGCGAGATAGGCCTCGAGCAGGCTCACACCGGTGAGGTGGGAGAGTAGGACGCCCAGGCCGGCGCAGGCCGCCCCGACCAGCAGCGTGAGCAGCGCCGCGTACGGCAGGATTCGTCCGATCGCCCGCAGGCTCGCCCGGTCGAACGCGAGCCCGGCCTGCCAGCCGATGAGAATCAACGCGCCGGTCATCAGCATCGGCGGGACCGCGACCGCGTCGCTCCAGCCGCCGAGTTCGAACCCGGCGCTCACCGCCAGCGGACCCAACGTCGCGGGAGCGGGTAGTCGCACGAGTGATGCCACGGCGGTGCCGCCCACGATGAACAATGCCAGGAACGGCAGGGCCACATACCATTCGGACCCACCGCCCTCGGTGCCTGTCACGGTTTCCGCACCGGTATCGGCGCGGAAGCCGAACGTGACGATCATCGGCATCGACACGACGACGAGCGCCACCCTCAGGTACTGCACCACTGCGACGACCCGGTCGTCGCCGCCGAGTTCGCGGGCCATCGCGACGAGTCCGGTGGCGCCGCCCGCAGTCATGGCGAGGGAACCGGTCACCGCGTCCACGTCGCGGTGCAGCGCGAGCAGGGCCCCGGCCGCCACGCTGAGCGCGAGAGTCGCGGCCGCGATCGAGACCACCGGCATCCACATCGAGCCCAGTCCGGCGATCGTGTCCCGGTGCACCATCAGCCCGACCGCGCTCGCCAGCACTCCCTGCGCAAGCTTTCCCAGCGGGCGCGGCACTCGGGCCGGCCCCCATCCGGTGACGGCCAGGGTCGCCGCGACGATCAGGGCGGAGAAGAGACCGGCCGCCGTCAGACCGACGCTTTCGCCGAGCACCCAGCCGCCGACCGACAGTGCGATCAGTGCGGCCCATCGGAGTCCGTGCCGACGCAGTGCGGCCGCGCGCGTGGGCACGGATCGTTCGGGGGATTGCACGTCGTTCACGGGTGGGCGCCTACTCCGGGATGCTGTCCCTGCTCTATGGTGTGCATCAATGTATACCTTAACGGATGTCACTGCGAACGTTAGGATGTATGCATGACGGGTGGCAGCAAGAGCGAACAGGTATACGAGCAGCTCAAGCAGGACATCCTGAACGGTTCCCTGTCCCCGGGCCAGTCGCTGAGTGCCATCGACGTGGGCGCGCGGTTCTCGGCGTCTCGCACCCCGGTTCGCCAGGCCTTCCTTCGGCTCGAGGGGGAGGGGCTGGTCTCGCTCATCGACCGGCAGGGCGCACGGGTCGCTCCCATCTCGATCAAGAGCGTTCGGGACCTGTTCGAGCTACGCATCCTGCTCGAGGCGGCCGCCGCGCGCATGGTCGCCGAGGCCGTCGCCCGAGACGCCACGGCCCGGCAGCAGTTCGAACAGGTAGCGGACGCACTAGGGGCGATCTCCGAGGAGGACCCATCCGAGTCCCGGCGAGATCGTTTCTACGAACTCGCGGAAACGTACGACCAGGCCGTGATCGCGCACACCCGGAACGCGCAACTAGCCCGATCGATCGCCGAACTCCGGCCGCACACCGAGAGGCTGCGCAACATCGCCCACTCTCGCCCGGACCGTCTCGACGTCTCGTTGGCGGAGCACCTGTCGATGTGCCGTGCGATCCTCGCCGGCGACGGACCGGCGGCTGCCGCGGCCTGCACCGAGCACCTGACCCAGACGCAGAAGACCATCCTCGACGCGGTCGTCGATCCGCAGGGAGCGGCCGTCGCCATCGACCTGGTCACCGCGTAGTCGCCGTGGTCAGAGCGCGAGGATGGCGGGGACGCTGAGGACTGCCACGTAGTACCCCATGAACAGGACGCCTGCGTGGATCTTGAACGCCCGCGACAGCAGACCGCCGACGAGTCCGACAGTGAGGGTGACGGCGAGGCCGAGGATGCCGCCCTCCCAAACGCTGATGACGACGACCAGGCCCGTGACCGTGGCGATGATCGCCTCGTGGCTGACGTACCGGACGACGAGCGTCGCCGCGCGGTGAGCGAAGTTCATCGCAAACGGGTACGCGATGATCGCGGCGATCACCACCGCACCGAGACCGTAGAGCAGAAACTCCCAGTTCGTCAGTGCCGTGGACAGGTTGCGGATCTGCCCGGTGCCGTCGTCGGTGGTGAAGACCGGCGGCGCGTTGAACAGGGGAGCGGCCGGGCCTGCCGCGACCGGGCTCAGCGGCAGACCGAACGCGATGAGCGGGATGAGCGCTTCGGCGATGTAGGTCGATTCGGTGGTTCCGTTGCGCGCGGCGATCACCGACGTCAACCGGTGGTAGCCCTGCTTGACCCGTGAACCGACGACCTCGCCCATGAGCACGGTCATCGCGACCGGGCTGAACACAAATGTGGCGCTCGAGACGGTCGCGGTCGCCGCGACCTGTGCGGTCTGCCTGCCGTCGAGCATCCGGAACGGGTTCGGGAAGTATCCCTTCCACCCCTTGATCTCCGGGGCGAGCCACACCGTCGCCGGTTCCTTGCGGGCCATGTCCTTGCGTCCCGACGCACCCAGTACGAGGAATAGGTCCGCGATGAGCGGGCCGACCGCGATGCCGAGGAAGTAGCTGATGTTCAGCGAGACGTCGTAGCTCTTCGTCAGACGTTCAGCTCCCGGGTCGCCGGATCGAACTCGGACAGGTAGGTGACGTCGGTGCCCATCATCTCGTGGGCGCGGCTTACCAACCGCCCGAGGAGGGCGTCGATGTCACGGAGTTCGGCGAGTTCGCGGGCACTCGAGAACAGCACCCCGAGTTCGCGTTCCCGTCGCCGCAAACGGGTCAGCTCGACCTGGTGCCGGCGCACCTTCTCCGCGAACGCCGCCCTGTCGGCCGGACCGGTAGCGACCCGGTCGAGCGCATCGCGCACTGCGGCCGAGTCGACCGTCAATTCGCCGACCATCGCATCGGCGAGTATCCCCAGCGAGTCGCCGTTCTCCCGTGAATCCGTGCCCACACTCTGCCCTGGCGGCCGGGGAAGTCCCTAGCTCATCCCTTCTTGAGGATCACGGTCTTCGTCTCGGTGTATGCGTCGAAGACCGCCGCACCGTGCTCACGTCCCCAACCGGACTGCTTGTAACCACCGAACGGCAGGGCCGGGTCGAGCACGTGGTAGCTGTTGATCCACACCGTCCCCGCTTTGATGCGCGCCGCGACGTTGTGGGCCTTCGACACATCCGAGGTCCAAATGCCCGCGGCGAGACCGTACTCGGTGTCGTTGGCAGTCCGGACGATGTCGTCGATGTCGTCGAACGGTATCGCGGTGACGACGGGTCCGAAGATCTCTTCCTTCACCACCCGCATGTTCGGTGTGGTGTCGACGAGCACTGTCGGCTCGACGAAGTAGCCGATGTCCCCCTTCCGGCCCCCACCGGTCACGGCGGTGGCACCTTCGGCCCTGCCGCTGTCCAGGTATCCGAGAACGGTGTCGAGTTGCTTCTCCGACACGACGGGACCCATCTGCGTGTCCGGGTCGAGGCTGTCGCCGACCTTCAACGTGGACGCGATCTTGGCGACCCCTTCGACGACCTGGTCGTACACCGTGGACTGAATGAACAGCCGCGACCCGGCCTCGCAGGCCTCACCCTGATTGAAGAAGATGGCCATTGCCGCACCCTCGATGGCGGCGTCGATGTCGGCGTCGTCGAAGACGATGTTGGGGGATTTGCCGCCGAGTTCGAGGGTCACCTTCTTCAGGTTTCCGCGTGCGGCACCGACGATGTGCCGTCCCACCTCGGTCGACCCCGTGAACGAGACCTTGTCGACGCCGGGATGAGCGCTGAGTGCGGCGCCGACGTTCTCGCCGTCGCCTTGCACGATGTTCACCACGCCGTCGGGGATACCGGCCTCGCGGAGCACGTCGCCGAGCAGCGCCGCGCTGAGCGGGGTCTGTTCCGCCGGCTTGAGGATGACGGTGTTGCCCGCGGCGAGTGCGGGGCTCAGCTTCCAGGCTGCGAGCAGCAGCGGGAAGTTCCAGGCGACGATCGCGGCGACGACGCCCACCGGCTCGCGCACGGTGTACGCCAGGTAATCGCCCGGCGCTGCGGTGGACGTGACCGGAATTGTGCTGCCCTCCAGTTTCGTGGGCCACCCCGCCATGTAGCGGAACCAGTCGGCGGACAGGGGGACATCGACCAGACGTGCGTAGGTCAGCGGCTTTCCGTTGTCGAGCGCTTCGACGAGCGCGAATTCCTCGACCCGTTCCTCCAGTAGATCGCCGACCCGCCAGAGAATCTTGCTTCGCTGTGCCGGAGTCATGCGTCCCCACGGTCCGTCGAGTGCTCTGCGAGCAGCCGACACCGCCCGGTTGACGTCCTCGTCGCCGCCGAACGCCACCTGCGCCAAGGCTTCACCATTGCATGGATTGACTGTTGCGAAGACTTCGCCGGAGGCGGACGGAACATTCCGGCCGTCGATCAGATGGAGAACGGGACTCGTCAGGAAGCGGGAGACCTCGGGTGACGGTGCGGGTGATGTCGTTGTCATGGTGTGCTCCTCGATGGTGTATTTGGCCTGTCGGCCGATGGTGGGCAGGGATGTGAACTGTGGTCTCGAACGGTGGCGCGGCTCTCTCTCCGCGCGGAAGATCGTCAATTGCCGGGAACCACAGTGCAGTTCGTCATTCGCCGGCTCGTGGACGACGCTAGTCTCCCGCGTCGAAGGTCATCTGTGTGGAAACCGGACAGTTTCTTGACAACCCCGTCGGAACGCGCAGAATTTGGAGTGCAACAGGCACCGGTTCCGAGTACCCGGCACCGGTGACCCTGCCCAGAAACCGGGAGGTGTCATGCCGTATTGGTCCACCTCAGGTCTGAGCACTCGCGATCAGGCGAGTTACTGGGGTGATGTCGTGTGTGAAGCCTTCACTCCACTGGCACCTCAGCGTGGGCGTGCCCAGACTGCGCGTAGCGCGACCCCGGACGGTATTCCCGGGTGGGTGCGCTCGGAGGCACTGGTCGAGACCAACTGCGCCGAGATCTCCTCGTGCACACAGCTACTGACCCACGGTCCCAGGGAAGTTCGCCGCGCACCCCTGGACGCCTTGTTCGTGAATCTGCAGTTGGAGGGAACGTGTCACGGAGAGCAGGATGGACGCCGTTGCATCGTCCATCCGGGCAGCTATGCCGTGTTCGACACGACGCGCCCGTACACCCTCGAGTTCCGGGAGCCGGACGACGCGGCCAGTTGGCGGGTGTTGTCATTTCGCATTCCTCGGGATCAGTGGAGCGCGAACGTGCGGGGCGTCGGAGCGACGGCGCGCGCCATCGACACGACGAGCGGACCGGGAAACGTCGTCGGGGCAATGATGTCTTCCCTCTGGCGGGAACGCCCCGCCTTCGACCAGACCACGGTGAGAACGCTCGAGCGTTCTTTCACGGATGTTCTCGCCGCAGTAACGGAGCCCCCGGCCGGAGGAACCCGCACCGAAGGTCGTGACGCGGCGCTCCGCCAGATTGTCCGCCATTACATTCGCTCAGCAGTCCCTCTGGGCCGGGTAACCGCGGCGGCCGCTGCGCGCGAAGCCGCCGTCTCGGTGCGAACGCTGCACCGCCTGTTCCAGGCGGTCGGCGCCACGTTCGCGGAGTGTGTTCGGGACGAACGCCTGCAGGGGGCGATGCAGGACCTGGCGGTAGCGCCCGACTCGGTGACCGTGAGTGAGATCGCTGCGCGGTGGGGCTTCTACGACAGCTCCCACCTCACCCGCACGTTTCAGAGCTGTCTCGGTTGCACGCCCACGGAATTTCGCGTCACGAGCAGAGCGTCGGTTGGCCGACGGGTCGTACGAGGTCAACCTGCCACGATTCCGGCGGCGGACAGCATCGGATCGTAGTCCGACCGCTTCATCAGGGCATGGAGCTGCCGGCGCCGAACGCCCATGTTGCCCCCGTCGTAGAGCGGGAAGCACAGGACGTCTTCCATGATTCCGGCGATTGGTGTCTGGTCTCCATAGGAGTTCACTCCCACCACACGCATCGTGTCGTACACCACCTGTACCGCAAGTTCGGACGCGTAGATCTTGACCATGTGGCCGAGCTCTTCGTCCGCGCCGCCCGTCTTGTCGTAGAGATCGCATGCTTTCCACGTGAAGTATCGAGCGGCCTCGATGCGGGTCTTGATGTCGACCAGCATGTACCCGACGTTTTGGTAGTCGATGATCGGGACCGGGCCCGAACGCCTGTCGCTCTTCGCGAAGGTGAAGGCGTAGTCGAATGCCGCCCGCATCCGGCCGACACACGCAGCCCCGATGATCGACGAGGTCCAGTTGAACGTCTTGCGGACGATCTCCATGCCGTCACCGGGCTTTCCGATGATGTTTCCGGCCGGCACGCGCACGTCGGTGAAGGTGATGCGAGGTGATGCCGTGGCACGGTGCCCCATGGTGTCGATATAGGACTCGACAGCGACGCCGGGCGTGTCCCCGGGTACGACGATCACGGCCATCGACTCGTTCAAGGGAAGTGTCGGATCCGTACGGCAGAGAACGCTGATCAGCGCAGCACCGTTGCCGTCCCAACCCGAACCATTGGTGGTGAAGTGCTTGTCCCCGTTGATCACCCATTCGTCGCCGTCCAAGCGCGCGAAGGTTTGCACACCTGCCGAGGCATCCGCATTGTCGAAGTTCGCGCCGCCGGCGGTCTCGGTGAACGCCCACGCCGCGAGTAACGGTTCACTGCCGGCGAAGGGCGGCAGGAACCTGGACTTCTGATCCGCGGTTCCGAAGTGGATGATGGGCTGCAGCCCCAATCCGGTGCCGAGCAGCGCACTGGGAACATTGATGTCGGCACGGGTGAGTTCTTCTGCCGCCAAGGCGAAATCGAGCGACGGCATAGCCGTGCCGCCGTACTCGACCGGCAGCAACGCTTTGAGGAATCCGGCATGCACCATGTCCTGATAGAACGGTTTGATCGCCGCGAAGCGCGCCTCGGGCGTCGGAAGCGGGGCGATGACGCCTTCAACGAGACTGAGCCGCTCGTCGGCGAAGGCTCGCGCCGCCTTCTGCAGGGCCGCCTGGTCTGGACTCAGGTCGAAGTCGATTGCCATTGGGATCAGATCCTCCGTCGATTGTGTGACCCCGGACACGTCCGGGCGTGACACATCAATAGTGGTCCCGCGCCGGCCCTCGAAATTGGACGGTTGCGCCAAAACTCGTGGATGGTTGCGCCAGGACCTGATCGATCCCTGTTGACGACCGATCAGTCGGCAGCGCCGGCGATCCGCTGCGCCGCTTCGTGCAGGGCTCGGTGGTTCTCGTCGTGCCGCCCGGACTGTTCGGCTAGCTGCGGTCGGGTAGGTAGCCCGGTCTAGTACTTCGGTCTATGTCGGATACTCTGGGTGTGCCTCGTGCTCGGCGAGCGAAAGGGTCTGCACATGCGAAACGACGACGACGCCCGGAGCGGCGGCTCCGTTCCGATGCCCCGGCAGGCCGTCACCATGCAGGACATCGCCGACCGCGTGGGCGTGTCGAAGGCATTGGTCTCCATGGTGTTTCGTCGCGTTCCCGGACCGAGTGCGGAGACACGGAAGCGGGTCCTCGACGTCGCGGACGAGCTCGGGTACCGACCGAACCGTACGGCCGCCCTGATGTCGCTCCGGCGGACCCACCTCGTGGGTGTGATGGCGGATATTCGCAACAGCTTCCACGCCGAGATGGTCGAGTACATCGTCGCCGCCGCCGACGAGCACGGGTACGAGGTGGTGCTCGGCGCCCTGACTCCCACGCACGCCGAACCGAAAGTCGTCGAAACGCTGCTCGATTTCCGCTGCGAAGCCCTGATCCTGCTCGGCACCGAACTCGGCGCCGACGTGCTCGACACGCTCGGGGAACGGGTACCGGTGGTCGTGGTCGGCCGCCGCGTCGGTGACAGCGCGGTCGACGTCGTGCGGACGGCGGACGGCAAGGGGATCGGCACCGTCGTCGACCATCTCGTGGAGCTGGGACATCGCCGGATCACGCACCTCAGCGGGGGTACGGGCACGATTGCAGCCGACCGGAGGTCGGGGTACACCCGTGCCATGCGTCGTCACGGACTCGATATCGACGTCGTCGAGGGCGATTTCACCGACAGCGCCGGAACGGCCGCCGCGGGCACTCTGCTCGGGCGGTCGCAGCTTCCCACCGCGGTGATCGCGGCCAACGACCGCAGCGCCATCGGGCTGATCGGCGAACTGCGCAGCCGGGGTGTGCGGATCCCCGAAGACGTCTCGGTCTCCGGATACGACGACAGCGTGCTCGCCCAGCTGGCACACATCGATCTGACGTCGGTCAATCAGCAACCGCGGGAGCAGGCCGCCACCGCGGTGGATGCGGTCATCCAGCGGCTGGACCGGGGGAGGACCGAATCGGTGGCGACCGTCCTCCGGCCGCGGCTCGTCGCGCGTCGTACCACCGCGCCCGCGCCCGTGCCGGTGGACGGATCCCGGTCGGGCGTGTCCTGACCTGCGACGGTCGTCAGTGTTCGGCGGGCCGGGGTTGCTCCGCCTGCGCGGGCAGTGTGCCCAGATCGTGGGTGTAGAGCCAGGTGGTGGCCCGTTCGTAGAAGTGCCCGAAGGCGATCGGCATGACGAGGTCGCGGAGCCGGCGCGCGAGCGGGCCGCTGGTCTTGGCGTCGCGGTTGGTGCGGGCCGCCTTGGCCATCTTCCCGATGCGGGCGCGCCGGAGCCGGTCGTACTCGGCGAGCCCTCCCCGGTCGAGTCTGCCTCGGTGAGTGCCCGGGCCAGGACCACGGCGTCTTCGATGGCCATGGAGGCGCCCTGCCCCGCGCCGACCGGGTGGGCGGCGTCGCCGACGAGGACGACGCGGTCATCGTGCCAGATGGGGACTTCGGCCAGCGTGTGCATGAGCGTCGAACGGTGCAATTGCGCGGTCGCCCTGATGATCTCGAGCGGCTGCGGCTCGAACCGGTACAGCTCGGCGAGTCGGTCGAGCCACCGGTCGTCGCCGACATCTGTCGGTTTCG
The DNA here is from genome assembly GCF_000014565.1 of Rhodococcus jostii RHA1. Lineage (NCBI taxonomy): Bacteria > Bacillati > Actinomycetota > Actinomycetes > Mycobacteriales > Nocardiaceae > Rhodococcus > Rhodococcus jostii. The sequence goes on from NC_008268.1 coordinate 5,595,434, forward strand.
GTGGCCGGGGATCGGCAACCTGCGCGGACCGCCACACGGTTCCGTCCGGAGCCGGGATGTGGAGAAAGGCGCCGCTGCGCGCGAAGACCATGTTGAACGTGCCGGTCTCGGCCGGGACGCCGTCGGCGAACTGCGCGCGGACACCGTCGCCCGCGGGCTCGGCGCCTACCAGTCGACGGCCCGTGACGATCCGAACACCGGCCTGCGTTGCGCACTTCCGCAGCACCTCGACCAGGGAACCGCGCATCAGCGTCGTGCTGAACAGCGGATCCCCCGACAGCCGTCCGCGCGGAACTTCCGCGAGCAGCCTGCCCGTACCGGACCACATTCGCTGAGTGGGCACCGCGAAACCGGCCTGCTGCACCTGGTCCAGGCAACCGAGCGCCTCCAGCGCCCGCAGTCCGTTGGATGCCAGACTCAGAAATGAGCCCACCTGTCCTGCCGATCGGAGTGTGTTTCGTAGAGGGTGACGTCGGAACCGATGCGGCGCAATGCGATTGCAGTCGCGGTCCCGGCCACACCTCCGCCTGCGACGATGGCCTCCATGCTTCCTCCTGAACTGTCATTCACTGAATCAATGCTCAGTGAAAGTCTTCAGAGTGTGCGGGGAAGGGGCGTTCGTCAAGGGGTGCGGCTTGCTTGCCGGCCCGCCGGGCCGGGGCTTGACAGGGTGTCGTGACTCAGCTCATAGTAGTCGTACTAGACCGGTCAAATAGACCGAACTAGCCGGAGGGCGTCTTCACTCTCGTGCGGGTGTCTGCGGGTAGCCGACGGGCACTCCCGCCGGGTCAACATCACACCGAAAGGCTTCCACTCATGACTTCCAACTCGATCGGTGTCGCCGTCATCGGCGGCGGCATGGCCGGACGAGCGCACGCCGCCGGATATCGCATGGCGTCGACGCTGTTCGGAACCGACCGCCCCGACGTGCGTCTGGTCGCGATTGCCGACACCAACCAGGCCGTCGCCGACGACACCGCGAAGCGGTACGGGTACGAGCGGGCCGAGTACAGCTGGCAGGCCATCGCCGAATCGCCGGACATCGACGCCGTCAGCGTCGTCGTCGCCAACCAGCTGCATCGGGAGATCGTCGAAGGCCTCCTCGCTGCGGGGAAGCACGTGCTGTGCGAGAAGCCCCTGGCCGGGTCCATCGCGGACGCCGAGGCCATGGTCGCGGCCGCCGCGGACGCCGACACGATCGCGACGGTCGGGTACACCTACCGCCGGTCGCCGGCCATCCAGGCGATCCGCGACGAACTCGCGACGGGCCGCCTCGGCGACATCATCCACTTCAACGGGCACTACTGGTGCGACTACGGCCTCGACCCCGCCTCGCCGATCACCTGGCGGTACCGCGGCGGTCCCGGAACCGGTGCGCTGGCGGACGTCGGCAGCCACCTGCTCGACATGGCCGAATTCGTGTGCGGTCCGATCGTCGAGATCAGTGGCGCGACCTTCGCCACGGTGATCACGGAGCGTCCCGTGCCTGCCGGAGTCACCTACGGCCACACCAAGGCCGAGACCACCGGTGAGATGGCACCCGTCGAGAACGAGGACCTCGCGACGTTCACGGCGCGCTTCGAGAACGGCGCGGTCGGAACGTTCTCCGCTTCCCGTGTCGCGCACCAGCTTCCGGACGGGCTCGGTTTCGAGCTGTTCGGGACGTCCGGCTCCGCGGCGTTCGACCTGGCTCGCGCAGCGGAATTCTCGGTGTCCAGCGAGGGCCTCGACCGCACCGTGAACGGTCAGCGTCGGGTGATCATCGGACCGCAGCACCCGTACATCCAGGGCGGCCTGCCGATGGATGCCGGCGGCGTCGGCCACGGCAAGGCGGAGTTCTTCGCCTACCAGGCCCGTGCGTTCCTCGACCAGATCGCCGGCATCGACGTCCTCGGCCCGCTGCCGTCCTTCGCCCACGCCCTGCGCGGCATGCAGATCGTCACCGCCGTCGCGGAGTCCGCCCGCGCCGACGGAGCAGCAGTCAAGATCGGCTGAACCGCAAAACCCCTGAACCCCCACTGCTTCCCACCACGCAAGGAACCCTCATGAAACTCGGTGTGTACACCGCCGTCCTGCACGACCGCAGCCTGCGCGAGGCGCTGGAGACCATCGCGTCCCTCGGACTCGAAGGCGCGGAGATCAACGCGGGCGGCTTCCTGCCCACCCCGCACCTGCCCGTCAAGGAACTCCTCTGCGGTGAGGTGTCACCGCAGGAGTACCTGAAGGTCTTCGACGAGACCGGCGTCTCCATCGCCGGGTTGAACTGCAACGGCAACCCGCTGCACGCGGATCCCGAGGTGGGCCCCGAGGACGCCGAGGACCTGCGCAACGCCATCAAGGTCGCCGGCCTGCTCGGTGTGGACCGGGTGGTCACGATGTCCGGCCTGCCTGCCGCGCACGCCGGCGGCCAGTGGCCGGCATGGCACGTGAACACGTGGGACAGCGGCTATCTCGACTCCCTCGACTACCAGTGGGATCAGGTCGCGGTGCCGTTCTGGAAGGAGATCGACGCGCTCGCCCGTGAGAACGGCGTGAAGGTCGCGATCGAGATGCACCCGCAGAACCTGGTGTTCAACCCGCCGACCCTGAAGCGTCTTGTCGAGAAGACCGGTGCGACGAACGTCGGCGCCGAGATGGACCCGTCGCACCTGTTCTGGCAGGGCATCGATCCGGTCGCCGCGGTCGACTGGCTCGGCGACCTCGTCTTCCACGCCGCGGCGAAGGACACCCGGATCAACGAGAACTGCAAGATCTACGGTGTTCTCGACGACCGGTTCACCCGCATCCCGGCCGACCAGAACCCCACTGGACTCGGTGGCAAGCACGTGGTGAACAAGTGGCCCGAGGACTCGGCGTGGGACTTCGTCGCCGTCGGCCGCGGACACGACGTCGATTTCTGGTCCCGTTTCCTCGCTGCGCTGCAGCGGGTCGACCCCGACATGGCGGTCAACATCGAACACGAGGACATCGAACTGGGACAGCTCGAGGGACTGCAGGTCGCGGCCCGCACCCTGAAGGACGCGGCTTCCGCCGTGGCCTCCCGCTAGAAACCGGTGACGGCGGCCAGGCGGTCGAGGACCAGCCGCAGCGGCGGCCAGGTCGACCTCCCGCGGCGGGTGACGGCGTAGGCCGTCAGCACCACCTTCGGGTTGGTGAGCGGGCGGACTGTGACTTCCTTGCGCGTGGGACGGTCGGCGGGCAGCAGACCCACCCCGTAGCCGGCGGCGACGAGGTCCTCGACGAGGTCGAGGCTGTCGATCTGGTGGGCGATCTGCGGTGTGAATCCCGCGAGCGAGGCGAGGGTGCGGACGGCGTCCTCGTCGGCGGTGTTGCGGGAGTTCACGATCCAGGGTGAACCGGCGTAGGCGGCGACGTCTGCGGGTTCGTCGCCGGCGGGCGCGGGGACGCCGAGTCCCCAGGGAGTCGACCACAACGGGACGGCCTCGAGCGCGGTGCCCGGGGATGCCGGTGCCAGGTTGTAGTCGTAGGTCAGTGCGAGATCGAGTTCGTCGTCGGCGAGCAACGCGAACGCCTCGACCGGCTCGTACTCGCTGATCACCACGTCCACCTGCGTGTGGGTGCGGGCCAGTTCGGCGACGACCGGGAGCAGCGACACCCGGATGCCGGTCGCGAAACCCCCGACGCGCAGGGTGCCGACCGGCTCGGCGTGGGGGTCGAGGTCGAGCCGGGCGGCGTCGACGGCCGCGAGGATGGTGACGGCGTGGTCGGCCAGCCGGCGACCGGCCGGAGTGAGCCGCACCCGGCGGCCGGTCGGTTCGACGAGCTGCGCACCCGTCTCCTTCGCCAGTGCGGCGATCTGCTGGGAGACGGTCGAGGTGGTCAGCCGGTGTGTCTCGGCGACCTCGCGCATGGAGCCGAGGCGGGAGAGCTCGAGCAGGAGATGCAGGCGGCGGGTATCCACTCCCCAATTGTTCGCGATATCCGAACGGTTTGTCCATGAAAGTCACGTGGACGTGAACGGTCGAGGTGTCATTCAATGCAGGCATGACCAGGAACTCGACCCACGTCGGCGCGACGATGGCGCTGACCTCGATGCTGTGCGTACAGAGCGGACTCGCCATCTCCGTGGGCGTGTCCGAGCGCGTCGGCGCCGAGGGCGCCGCCTGGTTGCGCCTGGCGTGGGCGGGGGTATTGCTGGCCGTGATCGTGCGGCCTCGGCCGAAGGCGTTCACGCGTTCGTCCCTCGGCGCGTGTGTTCTGCTCGGAGTGGTCACGGCGGCGGTCACCCTGCTGTTCATGGCCGCAGTGGACCGGATCCCCCTGGGAACAGCCAGCGCGCTGGAGTTCCTCGGGCCCCTCGGCGTCGCTGTTCTGCACGGACGAGGTCGCCTGAAGTGGCCGGCGCTGGCGGCCGTGGGGGTGCTGCTGCTGACGCAACCCTGGGCCGGCGGCGTCGACCCGGTCGGAATCCTGTTCGCGCTGGGCGCGGCCGCGTGCTGGGCCCTCTACATCGTGCTCACCCAGCGCGTGGGCGACGAGGTGGCCGGTCTCAACGGGCTCGCGGTGTCCATGCCGGTCGCCGGATTGGTCGCGACTGCGGTGGGCGGGCCGTCGATGCTCGGAAAGATGACGCCGGACCTGTTGATGATCGGGCTGGGTTTGGCGATACTGCTCCCGGTCGTGCCGTTCACGCTGGAGATGCTCGCCCTGCGCCGGCTGAACACCGCGGCGTTCGGGACGCTGATGAGTCTGGAACCGGCGCTCGCGTTGATCATCGGGCTCGTGGTGTTGCACCAGATTCCGGACCACGCTGCCGTCGCCGGTATCTGCTTCGTGGTCGCGGCGGGAATCGGAGCGGCGCGGGCCGGGGCGCGCACGACGCCCGACCAGGGCGACGTCACGGAGTCTGCCGCACCGTTGTCCGCGCCGACCTGATACCTTGAACGTCGTTCAAGTTTGCAGCAAGAGGAGTCGTCATGGCAGGTGTCGAGAGTGCTCGGGTGTCGAGGCTCGGTATTTCAGCGCGGGACATGGCGCAGATCGCGGTGTTCGCCGCGCTGATCGCGGCGCTGGGACTGCCCGGCGCCATCACGGTCGGCTTCAGCGGAGTGCCGATCACACTGCAGACGCTCGGCGTCATCCTCGCCGGCGCGGTGCTGGGCGCTCGCAAGGGCACAGCCGCCGTCGCGGTGTTCATCGCACTGACCCTCATCGGCCTGCCGCTGCTGTCCGGTGGCCGGACCGGACTGACCGCGCTCGCAGGCCCGAGCGCTGGATACCTCATCGGCTGGATTCCCGCGACGCTGGTCATCGGCCTCCTCACCGCTCGGATCCTGCCGAAGTACCCGATCGTTCTCGGTCTCCTGATCAACGCCCTCGGCGGGATCGTCGTCATCTACGTCTTCGGCACCGTCGGGCTCCTGCTCCGCACCGATCTGGGTGTCGGCGCCGCCATCACCACCAACTTCGCCTTCATCCCCGGCGACCTGCTGAAGGTCGTCGTCGCGACCGTGGTCGCCAAGAGCGTGCATCGCGCGTACCCCGGCCTGATCCGTACGTGAGTTCCGAACTCGGCGGCTCCGGCGATCAGCCTGCTCTCGATTTCGAAGACCGCACCTACACGTACGCCGAACTCGACCGTGCCATCGACCGATGGATCCTCGAGCACGGCTCGGGTGCGTCAGCCTACGACGCGTCGACGTTGCCGGTCCCGGACGCCCTGATCTGCGTGTGCGCGGCGGCGCGGCGGGGGACGGCGGTGATCGTCGAGAACCCCGACGCGCGCCCGGACCGCACGGTGATTCCACCGTCCGCGTTTCTGCTGGTCGCGACGTCCGGCTCCACCGGCAGCCCGCGTCCGCTCGCGCGCACCGCGGCCTCCTGGTTCGACAGCTTCCCCGCCTTCACCGCGATCACCGGCATCGACGCGACCGACCACGTGCTGATCACCGGCCCGTTGCACGCCACGATGCATCTGTTCGGCGCCGTGCACGCATTGTGGCGCGGCGCGTGCGTCACCGACGACCCGTCCCGGGCGACAGTCGTGCACGCCGTTCCCGCCGTTCTCCGTGAGGTCGTGGGGAAGGCCCCGAAGCTGCGCACGGCGATCGTCGCCGGGACCGCCCTGGACGACGGCGCCCGCGCGGTGGCGGAGGGCATCGAGATCGTCGAGTATTACGGCGCCGCGGAACTCTCCCTCGTCGCGGCACGCCGGGTGCCCGAACCGCTCCGGCTGCTGGACGGCGTCGACGCCGACATCCGCGACGGTCTGCTGTACGTCCGGTCGCCGTACAGCGTGATCGGAGTCCCGGAGTGGTTCGGCGTCGGTGACCTGGCCGAACTCGGAAATGATGGCGAGCTGACGGTGCGCGGCCGGGGCGAATCCGCGATCAACGTCGGCGGCACCACGGTGGTTGCCGAGGACGTCGAGCGCATCCTCGAGACGGTCGATGGTATCGCCGCGGCCGCCGTCGTCGGGTCGCCGCATTCGGTGCTCGGCGAGACCGTCACCGCCGTGGTGGAGCTCGACGGCGCCGCGGAGATCGGTGACGTCCGTTCGCGCGCACGCCGGATGCTGACGAAGGAAGCCCTGCCCCGCCGCTGGGTGCCGATCGAGTCGATGCCGCGGACCGCCAGTGGCAAGGTCGCCCGCGGCCGAGTGAGAGACTGGCTGGCATGAGCTCTGTCCCTGTTCTGGTGGCGCCGCGCCGGACGCCGATCGGCAATGCCGGGCACGGGTTCGCCGATCTGACCACCACCGATCTGGCCGCCCCGGTGTTGTGCGATGTCCTGACGTCGCTGCGGGAGTCGGGCCTCGACGCCGAGGTCGACGACGTCGTCCTCGGCAACTGCCTCGGGCCGGGCGGTGATCCCGCGCGGGTCGCGGCCCTGCAGGCGGGGATGGGCGTGGAGGTTCCCGGTGTCACCGTCGACCGGCAGTGCGGTTCCGGCCTCGACGCGGTGATGCAGGCCGCGCTCCGCGTGCGCAGCGGTGCCGACGAGCTGATTCTGGCCGGTGGCGTCGAATCGGCGAGCACGGCGCCGTGGCGGTTCTGGCCGCCGGTGTCGGGCGCCGATCCGGTGCGCTACACCCGCGCTCCCTTTGCGCCGCACGGCTTCCCCGACCCCGACATGGGAGCGGCCGCGGACGAACTCGCGCGGGTACGCGGTATCAGCCGTGAGCGGCAGGACGCGTACGCGGCGCGGTCGCACACGCTCGCGGCGGCCGCCGACTTCTCGTCGGAAATCGTGCCGATCGGTGACATCGCGCGGGACCAGCGCATTCGCGCAGGCATGACCGAGGCCAGGCTCGCGCGGCTGCGCCCCAGCTTCGGTGCCGGCGGAACGGCTACGGCGGGGAACTCCTGCGGCATCTCGGACGGCGCCGCCGTGCTGGCGGTGACGACGGAGTCGCTGTCCGCCGGACTGCCTGCGTTGCGAATCCTCGGTTCCGCCGTCGCGGGATCGGACCCGGCGCTGCCCGGTCTCGGACCGGTCCCCGCGATCCGCAAACTCCTGAAGAGAACCGGATACGACGTGGCGGATCTGGGCGTCGTCGAGATCACCGAGGCCTTCGCGTCGGTGGTCCTGGCGGTGTCGGACGAACTCGGCCTGGACGAATCCGTGATCTGCCCGCAGGGCGGCGCCATCGCCATGGGACACCCATGGGGAGCGTCGGGAGCGATCTTGCTGGTGCGCTTGGCAAGTCAGATGCTGCGCGAGGACGGACCCGCGCTCGGGCTCGCGGCCTGCGCCATCGGCGGCGGACAGGGCATCGCGATGCTCGTGGAGCGCGTGTCGTGAGTGAGATCGTCTTCGATTCGGTGACGCATGCCTTCGGGGACCGCCCGGTGCTCCGCGGCGTCGACCTGCGATTCTCCGAGCGTCGCGTCGGCATCATCGGATCCAACGGTTCCGGCAAGTCGACCCTGGCGCGCATGATCAACGGGTTGCTGAAGCCCACCTCCGGCACCGTCACGGTCGACGGTGTCGACGCCGCCAAAAAGGGCGCCCAGGTGCGCCGCAAGGTCGGGTTCGTGTTCACCGATCCCGACACCCAGATCGTCATGCCCACGGTGTCCGAGGACCTGGCGTTCTCGCTGCGCCGGTCCGGTCTGAGCAAGCCGGAGATCGCCGCCCGCGTCGAGGAGATCCTGGTGCGGTTCCGGCTCGACCAGCACGCCGATCACCCCGCGCACCTGCTGTCCGGTGGCCAGAAGCAGTTGCTCGCCATCGGTGCCGTCCTCATCCGCAGGCCCGAGGTGATCATCGCCGACGAGCCGACCACACTGCTGGATCTGCGGAACGCCCGCGTCGTCGCCGAAGCACTCGATTCGATGGACCAGCAGGTGATCGTCGTGACCCACCAACTGGCGCTGCTGGAGAGTTTCGAAAGGGTCATCGTCATCGACGACGGTCTCGTCGCATTCGACGGCAGCCCGGACGACGCCGTCCCCGCGTACCGGCAGTTGGTCGAATGATCGGCCTGTACCGCCCGGGCGACTCGCTCCTGCACAGGATGCCCGCCGGGCTGAAACTGTTGCTGTTGATCGCGTCGATCGTCACCGCCACCGTGTTCGTGCGTACCCCGCTCGAGGTCGGTCTCGTCATCCTGGTGGTGGGCCTGCTGTTCGCGGTGGCTGGCATTCCGTGGCGGGTCGCCGTGGCGCAGTTGCGTCCGGTGGTGTGGATGTTGTTGATCATCGCCGTGTTCCAGGTGCTGATCACCTCGCCCGCGCGGGCGGTCGTCGTGTGCGGGGTGCTGCTGATCTCGGTGGCGCTCGCCGCGTTGGTCACGCTCACCACCAGGGTCACCGACATGCTCGACACGGTGTCGCGCGCACTCGGGCCGTTGCGGAGGTTCGGGGTCGACCCGGACCGGATCGGACTCCTGCTCGCGTTGGCGATCCGGTGTATCCCGCTGTTGACGGGAATCGTGCAGGAGGTGGCGCAGGCGCGGAAGGCGCGCGGGTTGCAATGGTCGATGACGGCGCTGGCCACACCGGTTCTGGTCCGCGCCCTCCGGACCGCGGATGCGATGGGCGACGCCCTCGTCGCACGGGGAGTGGACGATGACTGAGCTGCTCGCCGAGCGTGTCGCTCGACGGGCCGCCGAGAACCCGGAGACGACAGCGGTCGTGTCCACGCGCGAGACCGTCGACTACGGCCGGTTCTGGTCGCGGGTCACACGCACCGCCGCCGGGCTCGACGGCATGAACCGGGTCGCCGTGCTGCCGACGTCGGATGTCGGGTCGCTGGTCGTGGTGACGGCGGCGATGCACGCGGGAGTCAGCGTCGTGCTGCTGCATCGGCATCTCCTGCCCGCGCAACTGACGCGGGTGCTCGAGCTCGCGAAACCCGGCGCCGTGGTGGCCGCGTCACACCAGCACACCAGGCTACGGAGACTGGGATTCGACGGGACCGTCGAGACGGCGGACAGCCTCGAATCCGACGGCGTCGCGGACCGGGCGCGTCCCGGCACCGAACTGCTGGTCGGCATCACGTCCGGCACCACCGGTGAGCCGAAGCTGTTCGTGCGCAAGCAGCGATCGTGGGCCACGACCCTCGACCGCTCGGACGCGACGTTCGACATCGGCAGCGGCGACCGCGTGGCGGTGCCCGGAGTTCTCGACCACACCCATTTCCTGTACGGCGCGCTGCACGGGCTCACTCGCGGTGCGACGGTGGATCTGCGACCGGTCACGCACTCGCTGCGCGACGCGGCCACACATCTGTACTCGGTACCCACCATCGCCTGGGACGTGGTGCGGTCGGGGATCGGTCCGGTCGGCAGCGTCCGTGAGGTGCTGTCGTCGGCGGCCCGGTGGCCGCGCACCGGGCGTGAGGCGTTGCAGGAGGTGCTGCCGAATGCGTCGCTCGTGCACTTCTACGGCGCATCCGAACTGAGCTTCGTGTCCTTCGACCGGGGTGTCGGCGCCGCCGACGAGCATGCGGTAGGCGAACTGTTCGACGGCGTCGACGCAGAGATTCGCGAGGGCCTCGTTCACGTGCGCAGCGACATGCTGTTCGACGGCTACCTCACCGAGGACGGCGTGGTGAACGGCCCCGCCGACGGGTGGATGACGGTGGGGGACCGAGGCCGGGTGGCGGGCAACAGCCTGCAGTTGTTCGGTCGCGACAGCGACACGGTGATCCGGGCGGGACTCAATGTGGAACCCGCGGCCATCGAGGCGGCGTTGACCGCACTCCCCGGGATCTCGGAGGCCGCGTGCATCGGAGTGCCCGACAGCCGGATGGGCGAGGCACCGGCCGCCGCGATCGTGATGGACGGCGACGGGCCGAGTTCCGGCGAGATCTGGCGGCATCTGCGCGCCACGTTGCCCAGCCCGAGCATGCCGGTTCAGGTGCTCGCGGTCGACAGCTTGCCACGCACGCCGCGCGGCAAGCTCGACCGTCAGGCGCTCGCCGCCACCCTGTCGGCGTCTCGGGACCGGAATCCCGCGTAACCCGTCAGATTTCGAGGCTCAGCAGGTGATAGCCCAGCGTCTTGCCGTGGCCGTCGAGTGCGGGTGAACCCGTGACGCCGCCGCCGAGGACGCCCGGCAACTCGAACACCATCGCCATCAGGTTCGGCTGGCAGGTGCGCCGGGCCGGGCCGGTGATCAGTCCAGCGTAGTGGGCGGCGACGACGTCCTCGGTCAGTCTCCGGGCGAGATGACGGTAGGCGGCGTCGTCCCGGGCCAGCACGGCGAGGATGAGCGTGTCCCCCTTGTCGCCGGCACGGACGTCGGCGAGGGTGTCGATCTTCTGAACCGTTGCGGGCGTGGTCATTTCGTCACCTCCGTGAGATGCACCCGGGTGGATGCGAGGTCGCGGGGGAGGGTGCACGAGCGGATCGCGAGTACCTCGGTCGCCGAGCGCCGGGCACCGCCGCCGCCGGCCGGTCCGTTGGTGTACAGACTTTCCACTTCCCAGCCGACGAGGTCGGCTTCCTTGCGGGTACGTGCGCGGGCGGTCACTCGCAGTCGAACCTCGCGGGCATCGGTGTCCGTGTCGAGGCCGCGGAAAGCCGCACCGGCGCCGATGTATTCGACGGAGACGGCGGCCTCGGTAAAACCGTGCACGTCCACGAGCCGTTCGGCGACGATGTCCGCGGCGAGCCGGGCGCGGGGGTAGGCACGCGGGCCCGCGTAGCTGATCTGCCCCTCACCGAGCCAGCCGCCGCGGAAGCCGAGGGTGACCTTCAGCTGCTGCGGCCGGGGGCGCCCCGTCGCACCGGTGATGGCGACCCGGTCGGGTCCGACGCTGGTGAACGACACGTTGCCGAAGTCCGCGGTGACGTCCGGCGTGAGATAGGCGGTGGGATCACCCACCTCGTACAGGAGTTGCTCGGCGCAGGTTCGTTCGGTGAGTATGCCGCCGGACCCGTCGAGTTTGCCGAATGTCGCCGATCCGTCGGCGAGGACGTCGGCGAACGGGAAGCCGAGATCGGCCATGCCCTTCACCGGTTTGGTGACGGGATCCGCGTAGTACCCGCCCGTGAGTTGTCCGGCGCACTCGAGCAAGTGCCCGATCGCGGTTGCGGCGCCGACGGTTTCGTGATCGGCCAGGTCCCATCCGAAATGGTGGGCGAGCGGGGCGACGTAGAGGGAAGGGTCGGCCAGACGCCCGGTGACGACGACGTCGGCGTCCAGTTCGAGCGCGGGGATCACGGCCTCCGCCCCGATGTACGCGTTCGCGGAGACGAGTTCCTCGTCGTGCTCCGCCAGGCGTTTCCCGGTTTCCCACACGACGGGGTCGTGGCGCAGCACCTGCTCGAGCACCGCGTCGCCCGTGATCGCAGCGATGCGCACCTGCCGGTCGGCGGACCGGGACGCGATGCCGGAGACCAGTTCGGCAGCGGCGAGAGGGTTCGCGGCACCGGCATTTGTGATCACCGTGGTCCCGGACGCGAGCGTGTGCGGGAGAACCGCGCGCATGCGTGCGGCGAGGAGCGGATCGTATCCTTCGTCCGGGTTCTCGAGGCGGCGCGCGTTTCCGGCGGCGACGGTGCGTTCGCCGAGGCATTCGAAGATCAGGTAGTCGAGGTCGGCGTGCCGGGCGAGTTTCTCGGCGGGGTCGATGCGATCCCCGGAGAACCCGGATCCGGCGCCGAGTCGCACGCTCCGCGAGGCTCTGTCGCGGGTGCTCGATGGTGTCACGGGCTCGAAGTCCTTTGCTTGTTCGACGGATGGTGGGGTGGGCCGGCTGCGGTGATGTCGCGGACGATTACAACGAGAGGGCACCGGTGAGCAGCGCCACGACGGTCATCACGATGGTGGTCCCGAAGGCCCAGCCGAAGATGAACCGCTGGTGCTTGCCGAGGTCCACCTTGCTCAGTCCGATCAGGATGAACGTCGCGGCGGTCAGCGGGCTGAGCGGGAATCCGGTGGTCATCTGGCCGAGGATGGCGGCGCGGCCGATCTCCGCGGGGTCGCCTCCGAACGATGCCGTGGTTTCCGCGAGCACCGGGACGACGCCGAAGTAGTAGGCGTCCGGGGTGAAGACCAGACTGAGCGGCATCGACGTGACGGCGGTGATGACGGGGATCAGAGAGCCGGCGGACTGCGGGATCCAGGAGACGAAGGTCTGCGCCATCGCGGTGATCATCCCGGTGCCGTTGAGGATTCCGGTGAGCACGCCTGCCGCGAGGATCATCGCCACCACCATGGTGACGTTGCCGCCGTGCTTCGCGAACAGGGCCTGTTGGTCGTCCCACTTCGGGCGGTTGACGGCGAGCGCAAGTGCGAATGCGATGGCGAATGCCACCTCCAGCGGCACGAGCTGGAACAGCAGGATCACGATCAGGACGAGCGTGAGCACGGTATTGAACGCCATCACCACCCGTTGGCGTCCGGTGCGCACCGGCGCGTCGGAGATGTGCGGCGTGCCGGGACCGCCGCCGCCGGCAGATGCCAGTTCGGTCACGCCGAGCCGCTTACGTTCGGTGCGACCGATCATGTAGGCGGCGAACAGGACCCACAGGATCCCGGCACCCATCGCGGGCAGGACCGGCGTGAAGATGTCGGCGCTGGTCAGGTCGAGCGCGGCCATGGCGCGGACGGTCGGGCCGCCCCACGGAATCATGTTCATCAGTCCCGCGGCCAGGCAGACGATGCCGGTGAGGACGACCGGGCGCATCCCGAGTTTCTGGTAGATGGGCAGCAACGCCGAGATGGTGATCAGGAAGGTCGAGGTTCCGTCGCCGTCGAGCGCGACGAGCAGGGTCAGTACCGCGGTTCCGACGGCGATCTTGGTGGGATTGCCACCTGCCCACCGGACGATCCGGCGGATCGCCGGGTCGAACAGTCCCACGTCGACCATCAGGCTGAAATACAGGACCGCGAAGGCGATCATGATGGCGACGGGCGCGACCTTCAGCAGACCGTCGCCCACCATCTCCCCGAGGTCGGGTGCCCATCCGCCCACGATCGCGAACGTGACGGGAACGAGGATCAGTGCGACGAGCACCGAGACCCGGCGGCTGAACGCCAGCGCCAGGAAACAAGCGATCGTGGCGAACCCGAGCGCGGCAACCATGTGACCTCCTTCGAAATGGAGTCTCAGTGTCGCGCGCCTCACATTTGCGCGTCAAATATCAATGATTGATTGATTCATGAGTTCAACTCATGAATGAGGTGATGCAGCTCGGGCGGCGGGTACGCCAGCCCAACGCATGAATACCGGCCATACTGATGCGCATGAGCATCAATCTCGGGATCTCGCACCTGAGGAGCATCGTCGCGATCGCCGACTACGCGAGCTTCACCGCGGCGGCCCACGCACTCGACGTGTCTCAGTCCTCGCTGAGCCGCTCGGTCGCCGAGGCCGAGCGCAGACTCGACGTCACGCTGTTCGAACGCACCACTCGCCGTGTCGAGTTGACCACGCACGGGCACGAGATCATCGAGCACGCCCGGCGGATGCTCCACGATTTCGACGACGGGCTCACGCAGATCGAACGATTCGTCACCGGCGACCGCGGAATCGTGACCGTGGCATGTCTGCCCTCACTCGCGGCCACGTTCCTTCCCCCCTATGTGGTGAGCTTCCGCGAGCAGCACCCCGACGTGCGCCTCCAGATCCGGGACGGACTACGTCAGGAGGTTCTCGACGCCGTGTACTCGGGCACGGTCGACCTCGCCCTGGTCACCACCTCGGGCATTCTGCCCGGACTGCAACAGGACGTCCTGACGAGCGACTCCTTCTATTGCGCTGTCGCGCCCACACATCCGTTCGCCGATCGGCCGGCGCTGAGGTGGTCGGATCTCGCCGGGCAGCCGTTCATCGCGTTCGGACCCGAGAGCAGCATCGCGGCGCCCGTCCGCCGGGCCGTCGAGGACGCACGCATCGAACTCGGTCCCGTCATGCAGGCGCAGAACATCGGCGCGGTAGCGGGATTGGCGGCGGCCGGGCTCGGCGTCACCGCGGTACCCGAACTCGTGCTTCCCATGATCTCGTTCGCCGGACTCGTCCACATACCCCTGCAGCCGACGGTCGAACGCACCATCTCCCTCGTTCAGGTCGCCGGCCGACCCCAGACGGCGAGCACCCGCGGTTTCGTGAACATGCTTCTCGCCGACCGAACTCCTGATCGAGGAGCCGATTCCGGCTAGAGTTCCGGCATGTCACCTTCTGGCGCAGATCATCATCGACTGAATTACGTGGAGTTGTCGGTCACGGACCTCGCGGACGCGGAAGCATTCTACCGCTCGGCATTCGGCTGGGAGTTCAATCCCTACGGCCCGCAGTACGCGGGGATCGTCGGTGCGGACGGTGAGGAAGTCGGCGGCCTGCTGCAGGTGCCGGAACGGAAGCCGGCAGGGGGACCGCTGGTGCTGCTGTACTCGGTGGACCTCGACGCGTCGGTGGATGCGGTGCGCGCGGCCGGTGGCATCGTGGTCAACGGCCCGTACGACTTTCCCGGCGGGCGCCGCTTCCACTTCACCGATCCGAGTGGCAACGAACTCGGTGTCTGGTCGGCGGCCTAGTATCCGGCAGCGAATCTAGTCGCGGTGTGCGACAGGGCCGGTGGTCGCGCGGCGGACGAGGTGCGGCGCGAGTACGAGGTCGACGGCCTTGTCGCCGGAGATCTGAGCCAGCGCTCCGTCGACGGCGGCCTCGGCCATGTGCGTCGCGTCCTGGGAGATCGTCGTCATCTGCACGTGCGGAATCCTCGCCAGGCGGGAGTCGTCGTAGCCCACGACGGAGATGTCCGCGGGCACGTCCCGGCCACTGCGGACCAATAGGTCGAGCACGCCGGTGGCGCACCGGTCGTTGAAGGCGACGACGGCGGTCGGGGGAGTGGGCATCTCCAGAAGTGTGTGCATGCCTTCTGCGCCTTCGGTTTCCGTCGTACCGCCCGTCACGACCGTTGCCGAAGCCGACAGTCCGTGCCGGTCCATCGCGGCCAGGAATCCGGCCCGCCGGTCCGCACCGCCGGGAGCGTCGGCGCCGTCGATGTGCGCGATGTTCCGGTGCCCGAGTTCGGTGAGGTGGTCGACGGCCAGGGTGATGCCGGCGACGTCGTCGCCCCGCACGGCACCGACTCCGGGCAAGCCGCTCGCGCGCGCCACGACGAGGGCGGGCACGCGGTCGGCCAGCGCGCCGAGCTCATCGGTGTCGAACCGGGTGCCGAGGAGGATCGCGGCCTCGCAGCGCTCCCGCATGAGCGCCTGGACGGCGACCTTCTCGGCGCGACTCGGGGCGACCGCGCTGAGCATCACGTCATAGCCCCGGCGGGTGGCCGCCGCGTAGATCTGTTCGACGAGATCGCCGTGGAACGGCTGCTGCAGTTCGAACACGACTCCGAGCAACCGGGAACTGGCCTGGCGCAGTTTCTGTGCGCGACGGTCGGGGACGTAGCCCATCTCGTCGGCGATGTCGAGCACGCGCCTGCGGGTGGCCTCGCTGGCCCCGGGAACGCCGCGCATCACGATCGAGACTAGCGCTGTGGAGACTCCTGCTGCTCGCGCTACGTCGCCCATCGTCGGGCGGGCGCCGCCGGTCGATCCCGCCACCGGTTCGACCACGTGCACGGCTCCTGTCTTCCGGGCCCCGCGCTGCTGCGCTCGAGGCTGCTCTTGACCAATGATCGCACGAGTTCTACGGTCTAGAACTAGAACGTACTAGTTCGCCTCGACCTCCACCCTTTCACTGCACTGGAGCGCACCCATGTCACACACCGAAGCCGCAACCGTCCACTCGACGGCGCCCGCTTCCCACCCGGTACGCATCGCGTTGATCGGTGCCGGACGCATCGGCTCGAATCACGCGGAGATCGTGGCCCGCCTGGTCCCCGGGGCGTCGCTCGTCGCAGTCAGCGACCCGGTCGGCGAGTCCGCGCAGCGTCTCGCCACCACGTTGGGAGCGTCACTCGCCACCACGACCGTCGACGACGTACTCACCAGCGACGAGGTCGATGCGGTGCTGATCACCGCCCCCGCGCGGAGTCATACGGACCTGGTCGTCGCGGCCGCGGCCGCCGGCAAGCACGTGTTCGTCGAGAAGCCGATGGCGGTGACCCTCGCCGACGCCGACCGAGCCATAGCGGCGGCCGCCGACGCGGGCATCGTCCTGCAGGTCGGCTTCAATCGCCGATTCGCTCCCGGATTCGCCGCCGCCCGCGCCGCGATCGACGCGCAGAAAGTCGGGGCCCCGCAGTTGCTGCGTTCGCTGACCCGCGATCCCGGGCCGTACACCGCCGATCCGGCACGCGTTCCGCAATGGACGATCTTCCTCGAAACGCTCATTCACGACTTCGACACCCTCTGCTTCCTCAACCCGGATGCCCGCCCGGTGCGGGTGCATGCCGTGGCCGACGCCCTGGTGCGACCGGACGCCAAGGGCGCGGGCCACCTCGACACCGCAGTGGTGACGGTCCAGTTCGACAACGGCGCCATCGCCACGGCGGAGGCGAGCTTCAGTGCGCTGTACGGATACGACGTGCGCGCCGAGGTGTTCGGCTCCGGCGGCATGATCACCGCAGGCAGCGGGCTCAGCACCGACATGACGTACTACGGGCCCGACGGGATGCACGCCGACACCGCGCGCCGCGACACCGACCTCCTGCACTCCGCGTACCTGGGGGAACTGACCGCCTTCGTCGACGCGATCCGCACTCACACACCGGCCGTCGTCACAGGCCAGGACGCCCGCACCGCGCTGTCGATCGCACTCGCCGCCATCCGCAGCGTCGAGACCGGCTCCGCCGTCGACCTGGACGGGTGACACCGATGGCCACGTACACGCTCGCCGCCAGCGCCGAAATGCTCTACCTCGACCTGCCGTTCCTGGACCGCGTGCACCGCATCGCCGAACGCGGACTCCAGGTCGAGATCTGGGACTGGTCCACCAAGGACATCGATGCTCTCGCCGCCGTCGGCGCCGAATTCTCCTCGATGACGGGCTATCTGGAGGGCAACCTCACCGAACCCGACGGCATCGAGGCGCTGCTCACCACGGCGCAGCAGTCCCTCGACGTCGCGAAACGGCTCGACTGCCCGCGGTTGAACCTGCACGGAACCGGACTCGACCACCGGGGACTGCCCGTCCGGCCGGTCGAAACGGTCACGCCCGCAATGTGGCTCACCGCCGCCGACACTCTGCGGAAGGTCGCCGAACTCGGCGAACAGGCGGGACGGGTGTTCACGCTCGAGAACCTCAACCTCGCCGTCGATCATCCCGGTACCCCGTTCGCGACCGCGGCCGACACCCTCGCACTCGTCCGGGCGGTCGACAGCCCTCACCTACGCATGAATCTCGATCTCTATCACGCCCAGATCGGTGAGGGAAACCTCATCGAACTCATCCGAAAGGCGCTGCCCTACATCGGGGAGATCCAGGTCGCCGACGTCCCCGGACGCTGCGAACCCGGAACCGGCGAAATCCACTACCCGGCTGTCGCCGCGGCCCTCCGCGACATGGGCTACACCGGCGTCGTGGGACTCGAAGGGTGGGCGAAAAACGATCCGGACGACGCGCTCGACGCGTTCGAGGCGGCATTCGCGCACCCCTAGTAGTACTTTGTTACCTCAGCGTGTCGGCTCGAGTTTCGATTCGAATCTCGAGAGGATCCGGGCATGGATGCAGCCGCTCTCGCCCGTGTCGGGGAACAGTTGGATACGTTTGTCGGTGAAGTGTTCTCGTCGCTGGCGCGCAAGGATCAACGGGAGAAGGCGGGACTGTATGCGCGGGGGTTGATGCTCGACGGCCGGCGGAAGTCGATGCAGCCGATGGCGCAGCGGCTGCGGGTCGATCATCAACGGTTGCAGCAGTTCGTGACCACCTCGCCGTGGGATGTGGTGCCGGTCCGGAAAACGCTGTCCCGCCGGGCGTGTGATCTGGTCGCTCCGGATGCCTGGGTCATCGACGACACCGGGTTCACCAAGGACGGCGATTCCTCGCCGGGCGTGGCCCGGCAGTACTCGGGCACCCTCGGCAAGGTCGGCAACTGCCAGATCGCGGTCAGTGTGCACGCCGCCTCCGACGCCGCGTCGGCACCGTTGGACTGGCGGCTGTTCCTGCCCGAGAGCTGGGACGATCGCTCGACCACCGATCCCGACGCGGTCGCGGCGATCACCGCTCGCCGGCAGCGGTCCGCGATCCCCGACACCGAGCATCACCGCCCCAAGTGGGAAATGGCGATCGAGATGATCGACGAGCTGATCGAGTGGGGCCGCACCCCACCGGTGGCGGTCGCGGACGCCGGCTACGGCGACGCCACTGCCTTCCGGCTCGCGCTGACCGAGCGCGGCATCGACTACGTCGTCGCCGTCAAGGGCTCGACCAGCGCCCATCCCGGCGACGCCATCCCGCAGACCGCGGCCTACACCGGCCGCGGGCGCCCGCCGACACCCCGCTACGGCCCGCACACGACCTGCAAGGACCTCGTCCTCGCCGCCGGGCGTAAAGCCCTGCGCACCGTGACCTGGCGGCAGGGAACCAAAACCAGCCCGAACAACCCCACCGCGGCGATGCGCTCGCGGTTCGCCGCCATGCGAATCCGCCCGGCGAACCGCGACATCCCCCGCGCCGAGGACGGCACCCTGCCCGCGGTCTGGTTGCTCGCCGAATGGCCCACCGGAGCCGACGAGCCGACCGACTACTGGCTCGCCACGCTCCCCGAGGACACCCCGCTGCCCGAACTGGTGCGCCTGGCGAAGATCCGCTGGCGCGTCGAGCACGACTACCGGGAACTGAAAACCGGTCTCGGGCTGGATCATTTCGAGGGCCGTTCCTGGCTGGGCTGGCACCACCACGCCACCCTGGTCACCGCCGCCCACTTGTTCATCACCACCCTCCGGCTGGCCGACCCAAAAGCGACTGGGCAGGACTGACGCTCTACGGCATCGTGCGCGAACTCCAACGCGCACTTGCTCGTTGGATCGGTACCTGCCCACTCTGCCACCACACCTTCCCGACCTAACAAAGTACTACTAGTGGTCTGTCTGCGATTTGATCTTGTGGAGGGCGGTGCGGCCGCGTTGGACTTTGGCGATGATGTCTTCCGCGGTCGCTTTCCACACGAAGGGTTTGGGTTCCTCGTTCCAGTGTTGTGCCCACGTGGTGATCGCGTCGGCAAGGTCGGTGACGCTGGTGAAGACGCCGCGGCGCAGCCGCTTGTCGGTCAGTTCTTTGAACCAGCGTTCGATCAGGTTCAGCCAGGAACTCGACGTTGGGGTGTAATGCAGGTGCCACCGGCGACGGTTCTTGTGCGCCAACCACGCTTTGATCTCCGGGGTCGAGTGCGCGGACAGGTTGTCGAGCACGACGTGAACGTCGAGCGAGCGCGGGACGCTGGCGTCGATCTGCTTGAAGAACCGCAGCACATCGGCTCCGGCGTGGCCCTTGCGGAGGTCTGTGAGGACCTCCCCGGTGCCGACGTTCATCGCCGCGAACAGATCGATGGTGCCGTTGCGCTTGTAGTCGTGGGTCATCGTCCCGGCGCGTCCTGGCTTCATGGGCAGCGACGGCTGGGTGCGGTCCAACGCCTGGCATTGCGTCTTCTCGTCGAACGAGAACACCACCGCCCGCGCGGGCGGGTTCAGGTACAGCCCAACGACATCGACGAGTTTCTCCTCGAATCGCGGATCGTTGCTGATCTTGAACGTCGCGACCCGCCAGGGCTTGAGATTGTGATCAGCCCAGATCTTGGCGACGGAGTCCTTCCCGATCCCGACGCGGGCGGCCATCGTCCGGGTGCTCCAGTGTGTCGAGCCGTCCGCCGGACGCCCCTGATGGGTCAACCGCAGCACCTCTTCGACTGTGCCCGCCGGCAAACTCGGTTTGCGGCCTCGCCCCTTCGCGACCGTCCCGACCCCGGAAGTTCCCTCTTCTGCGAAACGAGAGCGCCAGCGCCGCACCGCTTCCGGAGTCACCTGGCAACGTCTGGCTATCTCGGCATTGGCCACCCCGTCGCCTGCCCACAGCAAGGCCCGCGCCTGGACCACCTTCCGGTGCGGCAGTGTCGTCGAGGCCGCCATCCGCCTCAACTCCGCCCGCTGTTCGTCACTGACCGACAACGCCGCTGCAACCATGCGTCGACTATATAAAAAGCTCGACTAATTCGCAGACGGACCACTAGCCGTCCGTCCGTTCTTCACACGGGGGTCATCGTCGGCGTTCGCGCGCCGATCGGTCGCTGCTCGATCCCGTGGCCGGACAGTCGTCCGGTGTGGTGGGCCTCGATCATCCGCTGCTCCGCGCGCTGGGACCCGCGCAACGGCAGGGAGGAGGCGGCCGCGGTGTCGAGGAGCGCGCGCAATGCCGGTTGCTCGGCGGCCAGCGCATTCCAAGTCACATTCAGGGGGGTGCCGTCCTCGACCGCCTGGTCGAGACGGGCCGCGAGGTGATTGCTCCACCGGTGCTGAAGTGCGAGCAGGATGTTGTCGGTCGAGCCGAAAAGCTCGATCGCGCCGGGCACTTCGTCGAACCGCAACGCCTGTGCGGGGTCGGTGTGCGCCCGCGCCAGGATCTCTTCCAGTACCGCCCGGCGTGCACGGAAATCGTTCCACGACATCTCGGCCACCTCCGTAGTTTCGTTGATGGCGGCAACGCTACGGATCCGCGGCAGCGGTTTCGCCGTGCCACGGTCGAGTTCTCGTCTCCTACCGTGGGCGGAGGGGGTCTCCGCTCCGGAGAGGACGCGGTGCGGGTGGGTCTTCGCCTACGCTGGTCGTGTGCAGGTGACGGCATTTTTTCGTCGACGCGTGGCGGAGAGTGAGTACGACTACCCGCTCGCTGTGCCGGTGTTCGCGCACATCGCCGTCGTGGTCATCGCCGGTGCGGCTGTCGCGCAACGCGACGGCTTCGTGCCGCCGGGGTGGGTTCTGCTGTGTGGTCTGGTCGCCGCGGTGACCCCCGTTGCGGGAGACATGATCAGGCCGGGGGTGGTGCTTCCGCGTCCGTTCCTGGCCGTCGTCGTCGTCGCGGCGGCCGCACTGTTGCTTCTGCAGCAGCCCGACACGGCCTTCGACTTCGCTCCGCTCATCCTGGTGATCCTGACCGCCGAGGTCGCGGCAACGGCGTCACTGGCAGTCAGCCTCGCCACCTTGGCTGCCGCGATGGCAGTCCTGTCTGCGTTTGCACTGACGGGCCGACTCGACGGCGCGCCTTACGCTCTCGCGGGAGTCGTGCTGGGCTGGGCCTTCGGTTACCTGATGCTCACACAGTTGCGCCTCCTTCACCAGGAGCGGGCCTCGAAGGCGATTCAATCCGAGCAGGCCGCCACACGTGAGCGCCAGCGCATCGCCCGCGAGGTTCACGACGTCATCGCCCACTCGCTGAGCATCACGCTGCTGCATCTGACCGCGGCCCGTCGCGCGCTCGAGCAGGACCGCGACGTCGACGACGCGGTGGACGCGCTCTCTGACGCCGAGCGACTCGGGCGGCAGGCGATGGCCGACATTCGGCGCACCGTCGGGTTGCTCGACGCAGGTCCGTCGGGCACCCGTCCCGAGCCGGGCGTCGCCGACCTTCCCGATCTGATCGACGACTTCCGCCGTGCGGGTCTACCGGTGGCCTTCGACATGCAGGGCGACCTCTCCGCCGTGACCGGCACGGTCGGTCTCGGGATCTTCCGCATCACGCAGGAGTCGCTGGCCAACGTCGCCAAACATGCACCCGGCGCCAGTGCCGACGTGCGACTCACGATCGAGCCGGAACGCATCACCCTGGAAATCCGCAACCCGACCCGAGGTCAGGTGACCCCACCGACCGGCTCGCTCGGCTCCGGTCTGCGGGGCATGCGCGAGCGCGCCGCGCTGCTCGGTGGCACACTCCGCGCCGGCCCGGACGGCAGAGGATGGTCGGTGCACGCCGCGGTCCCATTGCCCCGAGATTCCTGTCGGCCGGCGATCCTCCGCCACATCCCGGGACTGTCGTGACGGGCCCGGAGATCAGGGTGCTGCTGGTCGACGACCAGGAACTCGTGCGGTCGGGGCTGCGCCGGATCCTGCGGCGCAAGGACGGCTTCGTGATCGTCGGCGAATGCGCCGACGGCGCGGAGGTGCCGGGCGCGGTGGTGGAGCACACTCCGGACGTCGTGCTCATGGACCTTCGGATGAAGAAGGTCGACGGCATCCGCGCGACCCGCGATCTCCGGTCGGGAGCGCAGCCACCGCCGGTGCTGGTGCTCACCACGTTCGACGATGACGAACTGCTGTCCGGGTCGCTCCGCGCGGGTGCGGCGGGTTTCATCCTCGAGGATTCGCCTGCCGAGGACCTGATTCGCGCCGTCCGCACCGTCGCCGAGGGCGGCGCCTGCCTCGACCCCGCAGTGACCGGACGCGTTCTCGCCACGTACCGCACCGTCGCGCCGTCGTCCGACGGGGGCCGGAACCACCTCACCGAGCTGACCGCGCGAGAACTCGATGTGCTCGCCCTCATCGGGCGTGGGCACAGCAACAGTGAGATCGGGCGTGAGCTGGGTATCTCGGGCGTGACCGTGAAGAGTCACGTCGGGCACATCTTCCTCAAGCTCGATCTCCGCGACCGCGCGGCCGCCATCGTGTACGCCTTCGATCACGGCATCGTCTCCCCGGGTGACGCCCGCCCGGATTAGGATCCGACGGAAGGCTTTTCATCCCGGCATCGTTGGCGCGGTTACAGTCGAAGCGTGGGACCCGTTCACCGGGCCGGTGCGCGACCGGGGAGGGTGAGCGTAGGGGGTCGGTGTCGAAGGTACGGCTTCTCGGTATGGCCGCGGCGGTGGGTTCCACCGCGGGCGGGCTGGCGGTCTTCCCGGGTTCGGGAGTGGCAGTGGCGGAGTTGCCGTCGCAGTGCGTCCAGTCCCAGACGGCGGTCACCTGCGCGTACACCGACAACACCGGCGAAGTGTCTCCTTCCGGAGGTGTCCACGGTGTACCGCTGAGGATTCCGGACGGCGTCTGGAAGGTGCACATCGAGGCGGTCGGCGGCCGAGGCGGTGACAGCAGTTGCCGCACGGTCGCTCCCGGCGGCCGGGGAGCGGTAGCCCGTGGTGACGCCTGGCTCGTTCCGGGATCGACGGTGTACGTCCGGGTCGGCGAGAACGGGCACGGCGGCGGACAGCCCGTGTTCGGATCCGACGGGTCGAGCCCGGCCAGCCTTGCGGTGGTCCCGGATACGGCGGCAGCGCAGGAAGTTCCGGTGCGACGCTCCCGGGGCCGTCGGCGACGGGATCGGCGCCGGGGGCGGAGGTGGGTACGGCGGCGGCGGAGGCGCCGCCGGGGGACGGATCGGTGGCACCGGCGAGGCGAACGAGCCGCCGGGCGGCGGAGGTGGCGGACTCTCCCTCGTGCCGTCGGGCGGCACGATCGGACTGTCTTCGCCGGATTCGGTGCCCTCGGTCGTCGTCACCTTCGAGCTTCCCTGAAGTTTGTCGGAGCCGCGGTCAGCCAACGGGCCAGGTGTGCGTGAGTCGAAGTCACGGCAAATAGTTTCCGCAAAGTCTTGGCTGAGTCCAGAAAAGTAAGTCATAGTGGGTGGGTGCCGTCGATGCCGGATTACGCAGCGCTGCTGCGCGGGGCTGAGCTTCGCGTGACCCGCCCGCGGGTCGCGGTGTTGGAGGCCGTGCACGCGCGTCCACATGCCGATACGGAGACGATTTTCGGAGCGGTGCGCACCGTTCTGGAAGGGGTGTCCCGGCAGGCCGTGTACGACGTGCTGCACGCAGTGACCGCTGTGGGATTGGTGCGGCGGATTCAGCCGCCCGGCTCCGTTGCTCGTTACGAGTCGCGGGTCGGAGACAATCACCACCACGTCATCTGCCGGTCGTGTGGGGCCATTGCGGACGTCGACTGTGCCGTCGGCGAGGCGCCGTGCCTGACCGCGTCCGACGACAACGGTTTCCTCGTCGAGGAGGCCGAGGTCATCTATTGGGGTCTGTGCCCCGACTGCTCGACTTCACAGACTTCTCGATCGAACCCATGACCACAGCCCAGTTTGGTCTCTCCCGGAAGGAATGTTGTGTCCGATAGCTGCCCGGTCGCTCATGAGGGAAACACTCAGAGCACCAGTGAAAGTGAAAACCCCGTAATCCCGTCTCCCACTCCGGCGGCGAACCGCCCGAGGAACAACCGCGACTGGTGGCCGAACCAGCCGGAGCTGTCGGTGTTGCACGCCCACACATCCAAGTCGAACCCGATGGGTGAGGACTTCGACTACGCCGAGGAGTTCGCCAAGCTCGACGTCGAGGCACTCAAACGCGACGTCATCGATCTGATGACGACCTCGCAGGACTGGTGGCCCGCCGACTACGGCCACTACGGCGGCCTCTTCATCCGGATGAGCTGGCACGCCGCGGGCACCTACCGCATCGCGGACGGTCGCGGCGGCGGCGGTCAGGGCGCTCAGCGGTTCGCCCCCCTCAACAGCTGGCCCGACAACGCGAACCTCGACAAGGCCCGCCGGCTGCTCTGGCCGGTGAAGCAGAAGTACGGCAAGCAGATCTCGTGGGCGGACCTCCTCGTCTTCGCCGGGAACTGTGCCCTGGAGTCGATGGGGTTCAAGACCTTCGGGTTCGGATTCGGCCGCGAGGACATCTGGGAGCCCGAGGAAATGTACTGGGGTCCCGAGGACACCTGGCTGGGCGACGAGCGCTACAGCGGCGATCGGGAACTCTCGGGTCCGCTCGGGGCCGTGCAGATGGGCCTCATCTACGTGAACCCGGAGGGGCCCAATGGCCAGCCGGATCCGCTGGCAGCCGCCCGCGACATCCGGGAGACGTTCAGCCGCATGGCGATGAACGACGTGGAGACCGCTGCGCTGATCGCAGGCGGCCACACCTTCGGCAAGACGCACGGCGCAGGCGACGCCGACCTGGTCGGTCCGGAACCGGAGGGCGCCCCGATCGAGCAGCAGGGCCTCGGCTGGAAGAGTGCCTACGGCACCGGCGTGGGTAAGGATGCGATCACCAGTGGTCTCGAGGTCGTGTGGACCCCCACACCGACGAAGTGGGACAACAGCTTCCTGGAGGTCCTGTACGGCTACGAGTGGGAGCTGACCAAGAGTCCCGCCGGTGCCTGGCAGTGGACCGCGAAGGACGGCGCAGGCGCGGGCACGATTCCCGACCCGTTCGATTCGTCGGCGGGGCGTGCTCCCACGATGCTGACCACGGACCTCTCGCTGCGCATCGACCCGGCCTACGAGAAGATCACCCGGCGTTGGCTCGACCACCCGGAGGAATTCGCCGAGGAGTTCGCCAAGGCCTGGTACAAGCTGCTGCACCGCGACATGGGACCCGTCACGCGCTACCTCGGCCCGTGGGTTCCCGAGGCGCAGCTGTGGCAGGACCCGGTCCCTGCGGTCGATCACCAGCTGATCGGTGACAGCGAGATCGCCGCGCTCAAGGGCAAGATCCTCGACTCGGGCCTGTCCATCCCGCAGCTGGTGTCCACCGCTTGGGCGTCGGCAGCCACCCACCGCAGCACCGACATGCGCGGCGGCGCCAACGGGGCGCGGATCCGGCTTGCGCCGCAGAAGGATTGGGAGATCAACAGCCCCGCCGAGCTGTCCACGATCCTGCAGACCCTCGAACAGATTCAGCAGGACTTCAACTCGTCGCAGTCCGGCGGAGTGAAGGTCTCACTCGCGGACGTGATCGTTCTGGCGGGTGCTGCGGCTGTCGAGAAGGCGGCGAAGAACGCCGGTCACGACGTCACGGTCCCGTTCACGCCGGGTCGTACCGACGCCACACAGGAGCAGACCGATGTGGAGTCGTTCGCCGTACTCGAGCCGAAGGCCGACGGGTTCCGCAACTACCTCCGGGCGGGGGAGAAGTTGCCTGCCGAGGCACTTCTGGTCGACCGGGCCTACATGTTGAACCTGACCGCTCCGGAAATGACGGTTCTCGTCGGCGGCCTGCGTGCACTGAACGCCAACTTCGGCCAGACGAAGCACGGCGTCTTCACCGACCGGCCCGAGGCGTTGACCAACGACTTCTTCGTCAACCTCCTCGACATGGGTACGGAGTGGAAGGGTGCGTCCTCGGCCGAGAACGTCTACGAGGGCACCGACCGTGTGACGGGTGCCGCCAAGTGGACCGCCACCGCCGTCGATCTCGTGTTCGGTTCGAACTCGCAATTGCGCGCTCTCGCCGAGGTGTATGCCGCCGACGACGCGCAGCAGAAGTTCGTGCAGGACTTCGTTTCTGCCTGGAACAAGGTGATGAACCTCGACCGGTTCGACCTCGACTGATCACGGTTTGATCGGCCGAGGCCGATCAACCGCCATCTGGCCCGGCACCCGCGAGTGGATACTCACCGGGTGTCGGGCCGGATTGTGGCGTATGTCAGAGGTGTGGGAGCGCCGCAGTGAGAAAGACTGTGCCGGCGGCGATTCCGAAAGCGCCGGTGAGAATGCCCAGCAGTGCTTCCAGAGACTTGGGCTCGCTTCCTTCGACGGCAGGGTGCCGGTTGGCGGCGATGCCGGCAGCGATGGCGCAGACGCCGAGAACGATGCCGAATCCGAACATCCAGAACATCACTATCGATAGTGCTCCCAGCATGACCGAGATGTCGCTCCAGTGTTCGCCCTGCAGGTGCTGTGGTCTGGTGAGCCGGGAGAATCGTGCGGGCGAACTGCCGGGATCGGGGCGGGATTGGGTCGTGGCGGTCATGGTCTTCAGGTCCTCGGTTGCGTGCTGACGCGGATCGGTGCGTGGATCGCGAACGGCGAGGGCTCTGGAACGGCATCCAGCAAAGATCGGGTCATTGAGTGGATGTCGGTGACGGGATCGTGACGCAGCACAGCAATACACCTCCCATGATCAGTCGATAGGCCTACCACCTCGGTAGACGCTCATCACTGTGCACGAGAAATTTAGCACTTGACTACCGCGAGTGCCAGAGTGGGTGGTGGTGCGCTTTCTGCACGCGGGAATCGGATTCTTCGCTACCCGGTGGTTAACGGTCGCGAAACGGTGGTCGTTCTGGCCCGGCGGTGCTAAATTTCGGTTTGCACAGTGGGCCGCGCCCGCCGCCGTGACGGGCGCGCAGGAATTCGGGAGGTGCAGTGCTGTGCGTCGAGAAGAAGGCGGATCATCGAATCAGCGTGCGCAACGTCGAGTAACGGAACTGCGTGAGGACGAGCCCATCCGGTGGCCGGACCCCAGTCCGCTCAGCAGTTGGTGGGATCGGGTCGTCTGGGGTGCGAGGGGATCGGCGACCTGACGAGTCCGTCTTCGTCCGACGCGGGGTTCAGTCGGTCGACAGTTTCTCGGCGTTACGCACCGCGGTCTCGAGATGTCTGTCCGCGGTGCTCAGGTCGAGCCGGGCGTCGCTGAGGCTGTCGATCACCTGTTCCCGCGACGCACCCTCGGTCGTGCTGTCGAGGAGGTCGAACGCGTCGGTCAACTCCTTGATGCGGTTTTCGAGTGCTTGCAGATCGAACCGCAACCGAGCGGTGCGCTCGACCAGGTCGTCTACGTCCACGGCTGCCCCTTTCGTCCCCGGACGTGCTGTCGCATCACCCTACGTCCGTCTACCCGTGGATCCGGGCGTGAAACCCCGCTGCGGGTGGTGCCTATCGGTACACCAGGCCGCCGTCGATCAGTCCCGATTGCCCGGTCATGTAGTCGGAATCCGGTCCGGCGAGATACGACACGTACGCGGCGACGTCCTCGGGCGTCTGCGCGCGACCGAGGGCGATGCCGCCGACGAACTTCTCGAACGTTGCACCCTTCGGTGCACCGGTGAGGGCCGCGAAGCGTTCGTCGATGGTGACCCACATGTCGGTGCCGACGACGCCGGGGCAGTAGGCGTTGACGGTGATGCCGTCCGCCGCATACTCCTTCGCCGCGGCCTGGGTGAGTCCGCGGACTGCGAACTTGGTCGCCGAGTACACGCCGAGCATCGGGAATCCCTCGTGGCCGGCGATCGACGAGGCGTTGATGATCTTCCCGCCGTGTCCCCGCTCCCGGAACTTGGCTGCCCCGACCTGGATACCCCACAGCACGCCTTCGACGTTCACGGCGAGGATGCGTGAGACCTCCTCCGGTGTCACGTCGGCGATCGGGTTGACCTGGGCGATTCCCGCGTTGTTGACGATGATGTCGAAGCCGCCCAGTTCGCGCTCGGTCCGGTCGACAGCAGACTGCACCTGATCGCGGTCCGTCACGTCGGCGACCAGTGAGATCGCCTTCACTCCTACCGCCCGGACCTCGTCGGCCACCGCATCGAGCCGGTCGCCGTTGACGTCGACGAGCGAGATGTCGGCGCCGTCCGACGCCAATCGCAATGCGATCGCGCGCCCGATGCCCTGCCCCGCGCCGGTGACCAGAGCGACTTTGCCCTTGATGCTCATGCTTGGCTCCTGCCTGTTGTGATCGTCCTCACAGATGAGCCAAGCATCCTCCACGGCGCGTTTGCAAGGGTTGCACTCGGTTGCAGTGTGGTCGAGTAGACCGTCGATTGCGTTCGCCTCCAACGGAAATGGTCGGAACCTGACGCTGGTCGAGCACTCGCATACCCGGTAGGCTCGGCCGGGTGAGTACTCCCGGTTCGGTTCGGCACCGCCTTCCTGCTGTCGGCTCGGGGGTGTCGGGAGGGATTGACACGGCATTGATCGCGGCGCTTGACTGGAACGCAAGCTGGTGTGGGCTCGCCCGATGGTGTTCCGGGAGGTTGACGTATGCGCGGCACAGGATTAGCGGGTCCGGGCCATCGACGCGGAGCAACATCCCATTGCAGGACCATCCCGGTACTGGCACTGGTGGGAATGTGCATTCTCTCCCTGAGTGTGACCCGAACAGCCGGCGCAGACCCAGCAGCGGACACCGTCGAGACCGGGTTCGCGATCCCCTTCGCCGGGGCACCCGGCTACGAGAGCCTGGCACCGACGCAGGTGACCAACCCTGGGCAGCTCAACGAGCCACTCGGTCAGCAAGCGGCGGACGAGATTGCCGGCCAGGTGGGGCTCACCAGGGCTGACGCCTTATCCGAACAGCAGTATCGCGACCTCGTCACCGGCGGCGGAGTCGGCGGCAGCCGCGACGCTGCCGAGGTGATCGATGCATGCGCCCAGATCCTCACCAATACGAACGGCCGTCCCCTGTATTCCGCCGTCGATGGCCAGTCCACACCGTCGGTGCTGGCCAGCTACGGGCTCTACGTGAACACCAGCGGGCTGCTGGAGAGTCCGGCCAACGCGGACGCCCCGACGAGGCAGGTGAACTCATTGATCGCTCCCGGTGGGTTCGTGGGCACCTGGTTGAGGAACAACGATGCGACGCGAACCCTGATAGCGCTGTACCGGTCGGCGTACACGGTGCAAGCGGTCTATGGCTTCGCATCGCAACAGATTTCGGGCGCGGCTCAACTGGTGACCAACACCAAGGGGGGTGTGAGTTCGGAGGTAGGCATGTCGATGGCGCCGCCGCTCTGGATTGTGAACTTCGCCCTGCTCTACGTATTGAATCCTTCCGTGGCCGCAGCGATGCCTGCCCACTGGGCTCCCATTCCGTCCGCGGTTGCCGAGGCAATACACTCGAGCCCCACCGGCCAGGTTCCTTTCAGCGACTATGCGTCCTACTTCCAGTGACTCGATTCCGGAGCTCGGCGAGATGCATTGACGTCGAGATGGCCGAGTTGTTCGACCATGTAAGTCACGGCGTTGTCGATTTTGCGGCGCCAGGGCCGCGTCACCTCTTCGGGATCCTGGGCCTCGAGAGCATGGAATATCGCAGTGTCGTCGGCGACGATCTCATCGACCGAGTACGCGTATTCCAGACCGAGAATCGAGACGAACATCCGCAACTGCAGCGACAGGCGGAAGAACATCTTCTCGATTCTCGGCATGTCGGCTGCGGCAGCGAGGGCGTCCTGCCACCGGATATCGGGGTAAGTCCCTCGTCGACTCCGCGCGAATCTGACCGCGGCACCACGAATGCCCTCGTTCCGCACAGTTCCCACGTGACTCGCACGAGCCTGCGGGTACCGTTCTATGATGTTGCGATGACGGCAGATCCGCGCCGCGCACGGGTGGACGATGTGCATGAGTTGGCGTTGGGTATGCCCCACGTCAAGGTCGAATGTGGGCCGCGGGGCAATCCTGTCTATCAAGTCGGCGGCAAATCGTTCGTGTTCTTCCGAACGCCTCGCCCCGATGCCTTCGACCCTCGTACCGGTGAACGGTATACGGACGTGATCGTGTTCTGGGTGCCCTCCCAGTCCGACAAGCAAGCAATGGTTCAAGACCCGGCGTCGCCGTTCTTTACCACTCCACATTTCGACGGACATCCGTCGGTGCTGTTGCGGTCAAGTCGGATCGGCGATCTGACGCTGAAAGAACTGACCGAGGTGGTTCAGGATGCGTGGCTCTGTCGGGCATCGTCGGCCCGGGCTTCGGCATGGCTCGCCGCGCACCGTCTGTCGTAGTGACGGTTCTTCCCGGTTGCCGAAGCTTCCCGTCACGTAGCCAGACGGTGCACTGCACGCAGAACGCGCGGTAGTCGCGTCATCCCGCGTGGAATCGATTAATTTCGTGTCAGAACTTCCCGACGGCGTCGAGGTTGGCGAACACCTCACCGGCCATGAAGACGTTGGCACCTGCAGCCTCGTTGAGGGTCTGCGCGAAATACGGGGAGAAGCGGAACGGCCAATACGTGGGGCCGATCCCGCCACCGTGCGGCGTCATGACCGTCGGCATCATCTCACCCACGTTGTAGGTGGCGACCATCCTCTCGCCCTGGGGGACCCCGTTGATCGTCACAGTCCCGTAGGCGCCGTCCATCCGCAGCCAGATATCCTGAACCAGAACAGAGTTCCCGGTCTTGCTGACGAACCTCGGCCCGCCGGGGTAGAACACGCCCATGCATGCGTCGATATGGTTGGTCTGCGAGCCGATTGGCAGATAGAGACCGGTCTTCGCGGGCTTAGCCTCGAACGGTGCGACGCCTTCGACCGCGATCTCGTTTTCGTTCAGCAGCGCGACGATTCGCGGGGGGAAATCGAAGTTGGCATATCCGGACTGCGTGAAATATGGCAATCTCATACACTCGGCCTGAGCAGTCGGCAGGGGCGCGTGAAGAGATAACGCCAGCACCAGGAAAACCCAAGCGACCGCTCCTACAAACGCACGCAAGATACGCATCTCTGCTCCAATCTTCGGGTTTGTTCGGCGTGGCACCGGGCGGCAAGTGGCGCCAAGAAGCCACACATAGTACGGTACGCGCCCCGCGTCTGGCATCAAATCTCTATTTTTGCTGGGATTGACTTTCGCTTGGGGTAATCGTCATCGGTCCGCGGAGAAGACTGAAATGCCGCCTTCGCTGCTGGTACTCGACGTCGGGCTGTTGCCGATCACCTCGGTTTTGCGAGCAGACGCAGCAGTGTTCTTCGCGTTTCCGCAACGCTGTCTCGGACGCGCGCTGGGCGCCCCGATATCCCAGTGCCGCAACGTAACCTGACGTACCGGCAACCTCGACCTCGTGCCGGGATCGCCCTGTCACGTCCGAAAGACGTAACCGATCCCCCGGACGGTGTGGATCATTCGTCCAGCGCCCGTGGCCTCGAGTTTGCCGCGCAGCGAACTGATACACACGTTCAGCACGTTCGACCGTGCGGCCACGGACACCGGCACCGCCCAGATAGTTCGGAGGAGATCTTCGCGGAGACGACGCGCCCGACCTCCTTGGCGAGGACGACCAGAACATTGAATTCCTGTCGGCTCACATCGACCCATTGGCCGTTGGAGTAAACGGTCCTCCCGGTGACGCTGATGGTCAATGAGGGGAAGACGAGGTCCTCGATCGGTGCCCAGCGCACACGACGAAGGACAGCGCGGAACCGCGCTGCGAGTTCGGGCACGGTGCAGGGCATCACCACGTGGTCGTCGGCGCCGGCATCGAGGATGGCGATGCGGTCGGCGGTGGACGCGGTGCCACTGATGACACAAATTCCGGCACCGACTCCGTCGAGCCGCTGCCGTTGAACGGTGGACACGATCTCGACCCCCTCGCGGTGAAAATAGGCGATCAAATCGGGGCGCAGTGCGTCGAGCCTGCCCGGTGTCAGGTCGCGGAGGTCCGTGCAGGACACCCGAAGGCCGTGGGATCCGAGCTTGCTCAGTAGGTTCGGCGACCCGAGGCCCACCAGCAGTGCCGAGGGTTGTGTGAGCTCATCTGACGCGAGGCACGTCACGGATCCGATCCTCTTCCGGAAGTGCCAACGGAGATGACATCTGCATCGACATGCTGCAACACATCTCGCGAAGAAGGTCTCGGCACAGCACGGCCCAGGAGGGCGGGACGGGTTCACCTGCGGTCACGTTCATCTGCGCACTCCGGATTGCTCGGGGGCGCCGGTGGCGCCCTGGGGATGTTCCAGTCCGTCGGGGACACGTCCCGTTTGATTATGACCCCAATTACATCCCATGCTTGCCGTTATTGGCAAGGTTCATTTACCATTAATGGGTCACTTGTTCCCCAGGAGGTATCCATGTCAGAAGATCTCGCGGGCGTCTACTCGGCGGTCGCCACTCCGTTCACCCAGGATCAGCAGCTCGACGAGGCCGGTCTGCGCCGGTTGGTCGACCGCACCATCGAATCCGGAATTCACGGGCTCGTTCCGCTGGGGTCGACGGGTGAGTTCTTCGCCCTGAGTCGCGGCGAACGCGAGTGCGCGCTGGAGGTGGTGCTCGACCAGACCGCAGGGCGGGTGCCGGTGGTGCCGCACACCGGTGCGACCAGCACCGCCGAGGCGATCGCTCTGTCCCGGCACGCGGAGAAGGCGGGTGCGACCGCGCTGATGCTGGTGGCGCCGTACTACGAGCCGTTCAGCATCGAAGAGGTCAAGAGCTACTACAAGGATGTAGCCGGATCTGTGTCGATCCCCGTGATGGCCTACAACCTGCCGGCCGCGACCGGGGTGAACCTGACCCCGCACATCCTCTGTGAACTGATCGACGAGGTTCCCAACGTCAAATACGTCAAGGACACCAGCGGTGACTTCACCGCCGCGGCGCAGCTCATTCACGAATTCGGGGACAAGGTCTCGGTGTTCGTGGGTTGGGACACCCTCTTCTATGCCGCCCTGCTCGAGGGCGCCGCCGGTTCGGTCATCGGTGCGGCGAACGTGGTGCCGCGTCAGCTGATCGACGTGTACGACGCCATCCAGGCAAGCGACCTCGCGTTGGCTCGTAAGCTGTGGGCCAAGCTGTTCCCGGTGATGAGCACCCTCGTCAGCGGTGGATACACCGCGGCCGTCAAGGCGGGGATGGAACTGGTCGGTCACCCCGCCGGGCCGCAGCGGGCGCCCGGTGCCGCCCTGACCGGTCCTCGCCTTCGCGAGCTCGAAAAGGCCCTCGCGGCACTGTAAGCGGGGACATCCCGGCCCCCGTCGGTATCTATGATCGCCGGCCCCGACATGGGGCCGGCGATCATCGTTGTCGGCGGGGTTTCTTGCTGTGCGGGAATGTGAATCGACCACACCGCTCGGGAGATGATCGACCGTGGTGTGTTCTCGAGCGCGTCGAGGAAGACCTGGATCGCTCTGTCCACGAATCGGTCTCGCGGTTGTCATGTCGGGTAGTGCAGTGAGCCGAGTGCGTACCGCCATGGGTGCCTCGGGCGGCGGCGTCGGTCCGCTCAGATGCGCGACGAACGGCGGGGGACGAAGTCGTCACTTCGTCTCCCGCCGTGCGGATTTCGGCCTAGTGGCCGTCGCTGTCGGGTCTCATGCGCGACCGGCGCGGAGCCGTTCGGCGACCTCGATGGCGTCACCTTCGGGTGCGGTGGAGTCGGCGCCCGGCTTCGCGATCACCAGGTAGAGGAACCCGGCGACGGTGATGATGGAGAACCCGATCAGCGCGATCCAGCGGTCGACGAACGGAAGGCCCTCGTCGCCGCTGGGGCGGGCCAGGATGATCATGGCGATGATGCCGTAGACCAGGGCAGCGATGTTGACGGCGACGCCCAGTTTGCCCAGGGTCCACGGTCCGCCCGGCTTCCAGCCCTTGAACCGCATCCGCAGCGCGGCCAGGACCACCATCTGGAAGGCAAAGTAGGCGGCGATGACCTGGAACGCGGCGATCCGGAACAGGGAGTCGGGGAAGAAGTAGACGAAGACCGTGAGCAGCACCGGCGCGACGTTGATACCCAGCAGTGCGTTGACCGGGATGTGGCTCGAGGAGGTGCGGGCGAAGAAGTGGCTGCCGGGGAACATGTCGTCGCGGGCGAACGAGTACACCAGCCGGCTGACGGCCGTCTGCTGGCCCATGACACCGGCCAGGAAGGAGGTCAGTGCGATGACGAGGAACGCCTTGGAACCGACCGTGCCGAGGCTGCCCTGCAGGATCGTCGGGATGGGGTTGGCGTCCTCCCCGGCCACGACGGCGGCCAGATCCGGGCAGGCGAGGACGAATCCGGAGAAGGCGAGCAGGGCGGCACCGCCGCCGACGAGGACCGTCAACGCCATCGCCCGAGGAATGGCGCGGGCCGGATTGGGGGTCTCCTCGGCGACCTCGCCGCAGGCCTCGAAGCCGTAGAACATGTACAGGCCCACGAGTGATGCTCCGACGAAGGCGTAGATGTAACTCTGCCCGCCTCCGGCGCCCATGGTGTCGAAGAAGACCGAGAAGGGCTGCTTGCGCTCGAAGATCAGCAGGTACAGGCCGATCGCGACGACGCCGATGAGTTCTGCGGTCAGGCCGACGACGGAGATCCGGGCGAGGGTCTTGGTGCCGGTGAGGTTGAACAGCAGGCAGACGGTCAGCACCGACAGGGTGATGACGAGTTTCTGCAGCCCGGTCGCCGAGACCGACGGCTCGTCCGCGGTGCCGAACAGCAAACTTGCGATGAAGTCGGAGCTGAACATGGCAGTGGTGGTGATGCCGATGGTGATGGCACAGATGTAGACCCACGACATCAGCCAGGCGTACTGGCCGTTCCAGAGCCGGCGCGCCCATTGATACAGGCCGCCCGCGAGCGGAAACTGGGAGACGATCTCACCGAAGACCAGGGCGACCAGCAGTTGTCCGAACCCGACGATGAAGATCCAGAAGATCGCCGGGGGCCCGGCAGTGGAGATTCCCAGCGCGAAGATCGAGACCACGCCGACCATCGGGGACAGGTAGATGAAGCCGAGGGCGAAGTTCGCCCACAGGTTCATCTTGCGCTCGAATTTCGGTTCGTAACCGAGGGCGCGGAGATGCTCGTCATCTCCATGGGGGGCGACTTCGCGGCTGTTACCCGTATCGCGCGTCTCTAGCATGTTTCCTCCGGGGATGGGGACTGACCGAGTGAATCGAAGATCGACGCAGTGTGCGGATCGACTTCAACTCGACCTCTCAGTGATGCATGTCACTGTGCCATTAAGGTTAATTCACCTAGCCATTTTTGGCAATGCTATCGGGGAAATGTTGTGGGGCGTCCTGGGACTGCTATAGCACGAGACTGCACGCCCCGAAATATGGGGGCGTGCAGTCGCGTTCGGCCTTTCGTGTGTGGTTGTTCAGAGCGCAGTGAGCCAGGTGTCGCCCAGGGTGTATCCGTTCGGGAAGGGATCGCTGGGGTCGAGCCCGAGCTGGGTGGTTCCGGTGATCCAGGCCCGTCCGGCGACGCTGGGGATGACCGCGCCGTACCCGCCGATGGTGGTCACGGACTCCACCCGGGAGTCGAATTTGGTGCCGATCAGTGATTCGTGGACGAATCGCTCGCCGACGGCGAGTTCGCCGCGTGCGTGCAGGACCGCCACTCGTGCCGAGGTGCCGGTGCCGCACGGGGACCGGTCGATCCGGCCGGGGGAGACGACCACGGCGTTCTTCGACGTCAGATACTCGCCGTTCTCGTCGGTCTGCCGGGACAGCGGCCCGGTGAAGACCGTCTGGGTGATGCCGGGGATCTGCGGGTTCTCGGGGTGCTTGACCTCGTACTGTTCGGCGCCGGCCTGCTTGATGCGCTGGCCGAGTTCGCAGAGGGCGCGGGCTTCGGAGGGTACGAGGTCGAAACCTGCTTCGGCGGCGTCGACGACGACGTAGGTCATTCCGCCGTAGGCGATGTCGACGGTGAGCTTGCCCAGATCCGGGACCTCCAGCGGCACCTGAGTGTGGTAGACGAAGGCCGGCTGGTTGGTCAGCCGAACGTTTTCGACCTTGCCGTCCTTACACTCGCACTGCACCTTGATCAGGCCGGCCGGGGACTCGAGGACCACTTCGGTGACCGGCTCGGACATCGGCAGCATCCCCGTCTCGAGCAGCACGGTCGCCACGCACATGGTGTTCGATCCCGACATCGCCGGGTACTCCGTCGACTCGAGGATGACGTAACCCAGCGGGGCGTCGGGGTGGTTGGACGGCAGGATGATGTTGGCGTTCTGCACCGCGGCACCGCGCGGCTCGAACAGGATCAGCTGACGGATCTGATCGAGGTTCTCCTCGAGGTAGACGCGCTTGTCGAACATCGTCTGGCCGGGAACGTCGCCGATGCCCCCGACGATGACGTTGCCGACCTCGCCTTCCGCGTGGCAGTTGACCACATTGAGTACGCGGCTGAATCGCATTGTTCGCTCTCTTCTTTCGGCGCTACCGACGCGCGCTGAGGTTGTCTTTCGGGGTACCCACAGTGTCCGGTGGGCAGACGGACTTACCGGTCACCGAAGATCGTCCGGTGCCAGTCCTTGTGGGCGACGCCGGTGATATCCGACATCACATGCTTGACGTTGGTGTACTCGTCGAGCGAGTAGGTCGACATGTCCTTGCCGTAACCGGACTGCTTGTATCCGCCGTGTGGCATCTCGCTGATGATCGGGATGTGGTCGTTGACCCACACGCACCCGGCGGCGATATCGCGAGTAGCGCGTTGCGCCCGGTACAGGTCCCGGGTCCACGCCGACGCGGCCAGACCGAACGGGGTGTCGTTGGCCAGAGCGATGCCCTCGTCGTCATTGTCGAAGGGGAGCACGACCAGGACCGGGCCGAAGATCTCCTGCTGCACGATCTCGCTGTCCTGTGTGGCACCGACGACCAGGGTGGGCTCGTAGTAGAAGCCGTCGGCGAGGTCGCCACCCGGGATGTTCCCGCCCCGCACGATCGTGGCCCCACCGGCGCGGGCGCGGTCGACGAATCCGGCGACGTGCCCCTGCTGACGGCGCGAGACCAGCGGCCCCTGATCGGTGGACGGGTCGGTGGTGGGACCGAGCCGGACGGTGTCCATCACGGCAGCGACGCCGTCGACGAAACGGTCGAACAGTGGGCGCTGCACGTAGGCGCGGGTCGCGGCGGTGCAGTCCTGGCCGGTGTTGATCAGCGACGCGGCGACCGCCCCCTGAATGGCGGCGTCGACGTCGGCGTCGTCGAAGACGACGAACGGGGCCTTGCCGCCCAGTTCCAGGTGCAGCCGTTTGCCGGCCGCGGCGGCGGCGATGCCGTGTCCGACCGGTGTGGAGCCGGTGAACGAGACCATGCTGATGTCGCGATGGGTCACCAGTGCGTTGCCGGCGGTGGTGCCCTTGCCGGTGATCACGTTGATCACCCCGTCCGGGATCCCGGCGCGGGTGGCGGCCTCGGCGAACAGCAACGAGGTGAGCGGGGTGATCTCGGCGGGTTTGAGGACGATGGTGTTACCGGCGGCCACCGCGGGCAGGATCTTCCACGCGGCCATCTGCAGCGGGTAGTTCCACGGGGCGATCGAGCCGACGACACCGATCGGTTCGCGGCGGATGCTCGAGGTGTGATCGCCCGAGTACTCGCCCGAGGCCTTGCCTTCGAGGTTGCGTGCCGCGCCGGCGAAGAAGGCGACGTTGTCGATGCTGCCCGGCACGTCGAACTCGGTGGTCAGCTTGATCGGCTTACCCGCCTGCGCCGACTCGACGGTCGCGAGCTGATCGGCGATCGCCTCCAGTTCCCTGGCCCACCGGGTCATCACCTCGCAGCGGTGGGCCGGGGTGGCGCCGGCCCATTCCGGTAGGGCGCCGGCGGCCGCGGTGACGGCGTCGTCGACGTCCTCGGTCGAGGCCAGGGGGCCGGTGACGACGGTCCGACCGGTGGACGGGTCGAGCACGTCGAACGTGTCGGCGGACTTGCCGTCTCGGTAACGGCCACCGATGTACTGCGCGGGGCGGTCCCAGATATGTTGCGCCACAGTGATTCCTTCGTTCTTCCGACCTGCCCGGGCGGCGTGACGCCGCCCGGAAAAGGGGAGGGTTGGTGGGGTCGAGGTCGCGGCGGGCCGGTTAGCGGATGTCCACCATGACGTGCTTGAGGCGGGTGTACTCGAGCAGTCCGGCCTCGGCGTTCTCGGTGCCGATGCCCGAGGCCCCGAATCCGCTGACGGGCAGGTCCGCGGCGAAGACCAGGTGGTTGTTGACCCACACGGTGCCGAAGTTCAAGGCGTTCTGGACGCGGGTGGCAGTACCGACGTTGCTGGTGAACAACGACGACGCCAGCCCGTACCGGGTGCCGTTGGCCAGCGCGATCGCCTGCTCTTCGGTCTCGAAGGTCTGCACGGTGAACACCGGGCCGAAGATCTCCTCCTGGACCAGTTCTTCGTCGTCGGCGACTCCGACGACGATCGTCGGCGGGAAGAAGAACCCGTCACCCTCACAGCTCTCGCCGCCGGACACCACGCGGGCGCCGGTGCTGCGGCCGGTTATCTTGGCGAGCACCCGGTCGCGCTGCTGAGCCGAGTTCATCGGTCCCACCGTGGTGGTGGGATCGAGGACGTCACCGAGTTTCTCCCGGCTGCACCGCTCCTTCAGTCCGTCGACGAACGCGTCCAGCAGGCACGCGTGCACGATGACCCGGCTTGCGGACATGCACTCCTGACCGGTGTTGTACAGCCCACCGGTCGCGATCGCATCGAGCGCGGATTCGAGGTCGGCGTCGCCGAACACGATGACCGGGGAGTTGCCGCCGAGCTCCATGATGGCCTTCTTGACGCCGTCGGCGGCCGCGATGCCGACCTTGCGCCCGGTGTCGATGGATCCGGTGAAGGAGACCACGTCGACCTTCGGGTGCCGGGCCAGTGCGTCACCGGCGACGGCGCCGGTGCCGAAAACCACGTTGAACACCCCGTCCGGGAGCACCCGGGCGACGATCTCGGCGAGCCACGCCGTCGAGTACGGAGTGGTCTCGGCGGGCTTGAGGACGTATGTGTTGCCGGTGGCCAGCGCGGGGAACACCTTCGCGACCGCCTGCAGCAGCGGGTAGTTCCACGGCGTGATGCCTGCGGCGACACCGATCGGTTCGCGGCGCATGATCGAGGAGACGCCCGCGAGGTAGTCGCCGCTGGAGGGAGCCGGCAGGGTGCGGGCGGCGCCGGCGAAGAACCGCATCGCGTCGATCACCCCGGGCAGTTCCTCGTCCCGGACCGCGGTGATCGGCTTGCCCGCATCGACGGCCTCGACGATCGAGATCTCCGCGAGAAGTTCCTCGGTCATGGTGGCGATGTCGAGCAGGAATTTCGAGCGGGCGGCGGGGGTGAGGGCCGCCCATCCGGGCTGCGCGGCGCGGGCGGCGGCCACCGCTGCATCGACGTCGGCAGTGGAGGAAGCCGGGACCGTTCCGATCTCACGTCCGGTGGACGGGTCGAGCACCGTGATGATCTCCGGCGAGTTCGACGGGGTCCAGCGGCCGTTGATGAAGTTGCCGGTCACTCGTCCGGCGAGCCTGTGGAGAACCGAACGCTGGTCGGATCCGATCGTGGAGAGGGTCATGGGTGGAGTCCTTTGCTGTGAGGCAGGTGTGATGGGTGACGGGGGGCTATCGAGGTGTCGGCCGGTAGGAGCCGGGATAGTTCATCGCTGCCTCGAAGATCTCGTCGGAGAGTTCCTCGGCGGCTTCTTCGAGTCGGGGCGGGTTGCGATGCTGACCGGGGTAACCGATCAGCCCACGTACCTCGGGGACGAGGTAGTAGGCGCCACTGACCGCGGTGGCCACCACGTCGAACCGCGCCCGGTCGCTCTCGTGCAGGTCGACGACTGCCGGTTCGAGGTCGGAGGCCGTCGCCAGCAGTGCCAGCTCCGCCTGCAGCGCACCGACCAGGTCCGTGCGTGCCGTGAGTGCTCGCTCGAGCCAGATGCCCTCGGGGTCGGCGTCGCGGAGGCTGGGCCGGGTCGTCGTGGCGGGAATGAGGACGTCGGCGATGCGCCAGAGCGTCTGCCGTTCCTGCTCGCTCAGGTGGGTCATTCGGAAATCTCCTGCCAGCGTGCGTTGTTCGTGAGGTGTTCGGCTGCACGCAGCGCCAGTGCCGTGATGGTCGCGGTCGGGTTGACCGCACCCGAGGTGGGCATCACGCTGCCGTCGACGATCGCCAGGTTCGGCACGTCGTGGGCGATGTTCCACTCGTCGACCACCGACGTGGCGGGATCGGCACCCATCGTGGCTGTGCCCAGCAGGTGGCCCGGCTGCTCCGGCCACAGGTCGGTCGCCACCGTGCGCACCGCTCCGGCGGCCTCGTGCGCCTCGACGGCGCGTTCGAGGTTGAACTGCAGGAGCTTCCTCGTGTTCTCCGACAACCGGTAGCGGACGCGCGGAGCCGGGATCCCGTTCGAGTCGGTGAGCGTCGGGTCGAGGTCGACGTGGTTGGTCTCCTCCGGCATGTCCTGCGAGTTGATGCCCCACTGCAGGCCCCGGCCCAGTGTTTCGTCCATGCGGTCGTGCACCGCAGGCCCCCACTTTTCGGCGAACGGGCGCCGATCGTGCAGCGACAGCGCGCGCAGCGGCCCACCGATAGGCATCACCTGCCACTTCGCGCCGCCGACGAAGCCGCGGGATGCGTCGGTCTCGTAGAATTCGAGCGAGTGAATGGCCTGTCCGGCCGGCCCCAGCCAGCTGTCGAGCGGCTCGTCGTAGATGCCGGTGACCTCGGCGTTCGGGTGGAGCATCAGCCGCTTGCCGACCAGACCGGACGAGTTCGCCAGCCCGTTCGGGGCGCCGCCGTGCGCGGAGAGCAGCAGCAGGCGTGGGGTGCCGATGCCGTTCGCGGCCACGACGACCAACCGGGCCTTCTGCCGGTATTCGCGTCCGGCGGCGTCGACGTAGACGGCGCCGTCCGCGCGGCCCTTGGCGTCAACGGTGATCGTGCTGACCCGCGCGCCGGTGATCAGCCGGGCGCCGTGCCGGATGGCGGTCGGCCAGTGGGTGAGGTCGAAGGATGACTTCGCTCCCTCCGGACAACCGGTCTCGCAGGTGCCCCACCGGGCACATCGCGCGAACTCACCATGCTTCTGGGAGGCAATCGCGTTGGGG
This sequence comes from Rhodococcus jostii RHA1, assembly GCF_000014565.1. Taxonomy (NCBI): domain Bacteria; kingdom Bacillati; phylum Actinomycetota; class Actinomycetes; order Mycobacteriales; family Nocardiaceae; genus Rhodococcus; species Rhodococcus jostii. The sequence goes on from NC_008268.1 coordinate 5,637,056, forward strand.
GAGGGCCACCAGTGCCAGCCCAGCTTGTTCATTCCGCGGGCCGCGATCCGCCCGATCCGGCCGATCGGGTGCGGGGGCAGCGGGGGCACCATGCCGTCGGGGTACATCGGGTCTCCTTCGAGCCCGGCGAGGCCGACGGCGGCGTCCATCCGGTCGTAGTACGGGGCGAGGTCCTCGTACGTGATCGGCCAGTCGTCGGCGACACCGTTGAGGGTCTTGACCCGAAAGTCCGAGGGCAGCAGGCGCATCCAGTGCGCGCTGTAGATCAGTGTGCTGCCCCCGACGCCCGCGAACATCACTGGGGAGACGTCCGACTCGGACACGTTGGTCGGATAGTCGGTTGCGGTGCCGCGCACGTTCGGCTCGGGATACCACTGCTTCTGCGAAAGCAGCTCGAATTCCGGTTTGTCGCCAGGGAACTCGCTGTTGTCGACCCAGCGGCCCTGCTCCAGGCAGACCACCGAGAACCCGTGCCGGGCCATGTGTTCGGCCACGACGCCCCCGGAGGGGCCGGCGCCGATGATCAGGACGTCCGCCCGATCCGAAGGTGTAGGTGCCCCATCGCCGATTGTCATCGGGATATCTCCTCCCGGCCTCACGGCCTCGGGTGTACCGGAGCGAGGCGGCAACCGCAGGTCGCGCATTCGCTCGTCTGTTCACTCACGCGGCGCCGAGACGCCGATCACACCTAAGAGGATAATTAACTTGGCCATTTTTGGCAAGGTAAATACAACTGAGGCGGATGATCGTGTGATCATCCGCCTCAGGGGGTAGGGAAGGGCGTGGGTCAGGGGACGCCGGCGGTGAGGAAGGCTGGAAGTTGCCGATGCGGTGTGCGCTGCAGAACGTCTGCGACGATCCCCTCGAAGTGGCCGAGATGCCGGTACATCTCCTGTTCGATCTCGACGGGGTCGCCCCGCTTGAGGGCCGCCAGCGTCGCTTCGTGCAACTCCACCCCGCATTCGTAGTCTTCCGGGGTGCGCAGCATCATGTCGTGGACGGGCGCGAGCTCCTTTTCCAGCCCCTTCATCATCGCCTCGAGCGACGGGTTGCCCGCGGCGCGCCAGATGGTCCGATGGAACAGCAGCTCGGCCTGCGCGGCCCGGCTGAGGTGATCCTTGTGCGCGCGCAGCAGATCGATCGAATGCTGCATCAGCTGGTAGTGCTCGTCCGTGGCACGCACGGCGGCCAGCTGCGCCACGCGCGGTTCGAGGGTCTTGCGCGCCTCCAGGATGCGGAAGATCTCGTCCGCCTGGAGCGGGTCGGCCGCCGGCAAATTCTCGAGGCCCTCGGGAATCCAGATCGAGATCACCTCGGGATTGCCGTGCCGACCCGGGCGGCTCCTGAGGATGCCCGCCTCGACGAGCTTGGAGATCGCGCTACTGACCGTCGGACGCGAGACGTCCATCTGTGCGGCGAGCGCCCGCTCCCCGGGCAGGACATCGCCTTCGCGCAGCTCACCAGACTTGATGCGGTCGATGATCTGATGCATGACGTCGCCGCCCGCGCTACGGCTCCGTACCGGCCTGAAGTCCCTCACGATTGCCTCCTTGTACGTTGCCGTCCGCGTCTCCATTGTAATGTAAGACATCTGCCAAATATGGCCAGTCATTGTGTCCGCTGAAGATGCAGATTTGTTGGCGCGGTCTCGGCTCTACCCGTCAAGGGTGCATCCTCCCCACTGTCCGTTAATGGAAAGCCGACGTCAGTTCGTATACAGCGCCGCGCCGAGTCCGCCGTCGACCACGATGGCTGCGCCGTTCACGAACGACGCGTCGTCCGACACGAGGAACCGCACCACATTGGCGACTTCTGCGGGTTCGGCGATGCGCTCCATCGGATAGGCAGAGGAAATATCCTGCCGTGCCAGATCGGGGTCGGCGTGGGCAGCGAAGTACTGCTGGACCATCGGGGTGTTCATGTCGCCGGGAAGTACCGCGTTGGCGCGGATCCCGGCGCGCGCCAATTCGCGCGTCACGGCGATGCTGCGAGTGAGTCCGAGGACCGCGTGTTTACTGGCCGTGTACGCGGTCAGCATGGGGTCGGCGCTCACCGACAGTACGGAGGCGATGTTGACGATGCTTCCGCCGCGGCCGTGTCGCAGCATCGCTGCTGCGGCGTGTTTGCACACCCAGAAGGGGCCGCGCACGTTCGTCAGGTCGATGATGTCCCAGTCCTCGTTGGTGGTCTCCAGAAAGCTCCGTTCGATCTGACGCCCAGCATTGTTGACCACGAAGTCGAGCGTTCCGAAGCTGGTCTCGACCTGTCTGAGGGCGTCGACCACGCTCGGTTCGTCGGTGACATCGGCCTGTACCGCAATGACGGTCCCCTGCAGGTCGTGGGCCATCTGTGCGGTTTCCTGCAATGTGTCGGCGTTGCGGCTGAGGGCTACGACGTTGGCGCCGTGTGCGGCCAGCGCCAGGACCGTTGCCCGGCCGAGACCACCGGAGGCGCCGGTGACGAGTCCGGATTTAGCTGTGCAAGAGAGCATGTGATTCCTCGAGGTATGGGATCGCGATCGGAAGACCCGTTGCGGTATAACCGATCCGGCGCGTCGCGACCGGGCACTCGTCGGGTTCCACGAATGTCTCGGTCAAGGATTCGCCGACCGGGCGGCAAGATGGTTCGATTTCCGAAAACCTACCCTGGCAAGTGACCCGAGGCCCTGGTTTGCGCAGCCTACTTATCTCACGCTCATCTTCGGTTGGGAGACGGAGACGGAGGAGACGAGCTGGTGACGCGGCGTGGGCGCATGTGATTTCGCGGGGCGGCGGCGAGTCAGATCTGCCCAATAGCAGCTCTGGTTTGGGCAAATATTGCCAGTGCTCAAAGGTGGTCGCCCTCATAGCGTGGGCGGCGTGAGAGTTCTGATCGGGTTCCCGGTGATCCGCACAGCAGGTGGTGACTTCTGGCGGTGCTCGCCGAGGTCACGACCCGCATGCCGATCCGTTGAGATCGGGCGGGGTGGTCGCCACATCCCGCACCGTGTTCACCGTGGACGCGCCGATACCAGCCGAACGATCGTCACCGCCTGATTTTCCTACCCCGCACGCCCCACACAGAGGAGATGTCAATGCCCGACGCAATCGAGGTCCGCAAGGTTCCGCTGCACAGCGTTTCCGACGCCGGCGAGCTGGCCAAGCTCATCGACGACGGCGTGCTCGAAGCGGACCGTGTCGTCGCTGTCATCGGCAAGACCGAGGGCAACGGCGGCGTCAATGACTACACGCGCATCATCGCGGACCGAGCCTTTCGTGAGGTCCTCTCGGCGAAGGGCCGCCGCAGCGCCGACGAGGTGGCCGAGGTGCCCATTGTCTGGTCCGGCGGGACCGACGGTGTGATCAGCCCGCACGCAACGATCTTCGCGACTGTGCCAGCCGGGAAGGCGACGAAGACCGACGAGCCGCGGCTGACCGTCGGTGTCGCAATGAGCGAGCAGCTGCTGCCCGAGGACATCGGTCGCACACCCATGATCACGAAGGTGGCCGCGGCAGTGAAGATGGCGATGGCCAATGCCGGCATCACCGACCCGGCCGACGTGCACTACGTGCAGACGAAGACGCCGTTGCTGACGATCCACACCATCCGCGACGCCAAGAGCCGCGGCGAGACGGTGTGGACCGAGCACACCCACGAGTCGATGGACCTGTCCAACGGCGTTACGGCACTGGGGATTGCCGTCGCGCTCGGCGAGATCGACATGCCCAGCGACGCCGATGTCATGCACCGCCGGGACCTCTTCTCGTCGGTGGCATCCTGTTCGTCGGGTGTCGAGTTGGACAGGGCCCAGGTCGTCGTCGTCGGCAATGCGCGTGGCATCGGCGGTCGCTACCGGATCGGGCACAGCGTGATGAAGGACCCGCTCGACCAGGACGGCATCTGGGCGGCGATCCGGGACGCCGGACTCGAGCTGCCCGAGCGGCCGCACACGAGCGACCTGGACGGCCAGCTCGTCAACGTCTTCCTCAAGTGTGAAGCGAGCCAGGACGGGACGGTCCGTGGCCGCCGCAACGCGATGCTCGATGACTCGGACGTGCACTGGCACCGCCAGATCAAGTCCTGTGTGGGCGGTGTCGCGTCGTCGGTGACGGGTGATCCGGCGGTGTTCGTGTCGGTGTCGGCGGCACACCAGGGTCCGGAGGGCGGCGGCCCCGTTGCCGCGATCGTCGACCTCGGCCAATAGTTCGTGCTCACACCGTGAGTGAGGTTGCGTCGCGGCCCGGCAACCGGGCCGCGACGCAACCTCGACCACACCAACCGCCGATCGTGAACGATGCTGCGGTCGGTGTCCATGCACGTCGGCGGTTCGCCGGTATTCACTCTTGAAACGTGGAGAGGTTCACCCATGTCACACGTCATCGACCCCGTCACCGTCGGCGATTCCGGCCCTCGCCCGGGAGCCTCGTGCCAGCCGCGCGAATACGGAGAGCTCGTCATGTGTGACGCGCTGACGCTCAGTAGTGCGATCAAGAGCCGCGAGGTGTCGTGCATCGACGTGATGACCGCCTATCTCGACCACATCGAATTGCACAATCGCAGTGTCAACGCCATTGTCGCCCTGCGTGACCGGGACCAGTTGCTTGCCGAGGCGCGCGAGCGGGACCGCCAACTGGCCGACGGGCACTACCTCGGCTGGATGCACGGGTTCCCGCACGCCGTCAAGGACCTCTCCGCGGTCAAGGGATTACCGTTCACCTCGGGATCACCGATCTTTGCCGACCGGATCGCCGACGCGGACGACCTGTTCGTCACGCGGATCAGGGCAGCCGGTGCCATCATCATCGGCAAGACCAACACCCCCGAGTTCGGACTCGGATCCCAAACGTACAACCCGGTCTGGGGGACGACGGCGACACCGTACGACACCTCACGCACCGCCGGTGGAAGCAGCGGCGGCGCTGCTGCGGCCCTGGCGTTGCGGATGGTTCCGGTTGCCGACGGCAGTGACTACATGGGCTCGCTGCGTAATCCGCCGGCCTTCAATAATGTTGTGGGATTTCGCCCGTCGTGGGGCCGCATCCCGGAGGCCGGATTCGTCGCGCAGGGTGCGGTTGTCGGTCCGATGGGGCGGTCGGTGGCTGATGTGACGCACCTGCTGTCCACGATGGCGGGTCCCGACGCCAACGCCCCGCTGGGCATCGACGAGGACCCCGAGGTATTCACCCGGAGCCTCGACCGTGACTTCAGCGGGACTCGGATCGCGTGGGTAGGGGACTGGGGCGGGTACATGGCGACGGAACCCGGAGTCCTCGAACTGTGCGAGTCCGCATTCGAGGCGTTCGGGAACATCGGTTGCCGCGTCGAGGCGGCGCTCCCCGACTACAAGCCCGAGGACATTTGGCAGCTGTTTCTGAGGTGGCGCTGGTGGGCGCAACTCGGCTTGGTCGACCTCTACAACGACCCGCAGACACGCGCGCAGATGAAGCCCGAGTTCGTGTGGGAGATGGAGCACGGAATCGCTCTCTCCGCGCTCGACGTCACCAGGGCTGCGGCGGCACGCAACGACTGGCAGGCGGCCGTCACGAAGATGTTCGAAACCTATGACTACATCCTCGCGCCCAGTGCGCAGGTGTTTCCGTTCGACAAGGCCACACACTGGCCCACGACGATCGCGGGCCGGCCGATGGATACCTATCACCGGTGGATGGAGACCGTCGCACCGTGGACGATGGCGAGTCTTCCGGTTGCTGCGATGCCGGTCGGTTTCGATGACCGCGGGCTTCCCATGGGAATCCAGATCATTGGACGACACGGCGCAGACCGGGCCGTTCTCCAACTCGCCCACGCGTACGAGCAGGCAACGAAGTGGGTGGAGCGTGTGCTTCCGCCCGCGCTCCTCCCGGGCTGAGCCGTGTTGGTGACGCGGCGCTGTATCGTCGCCGGCGTACGGTTGGCATATGGAAGATGTTGCCAACGGAGAGCGACCACAGGCACATGATTTGCCAACACCGGTCGGCTACGAGTTGACGGTTCGAGAGCTGCTGACCCTGCCTAGCCTGACCGGCTCGAAGCTGATCGCGGGGGCTGACGGCCTGGAGCAGATCGTCCTGCGGGTCAACGTCATCGAGGTGCCGGACATACTGCCGTGGGTCAAGCCGAACGAACTGTTGATCACCACCGGATTCCCGCTGCGGCATGCCGACTCGGGCCAGCCGTTCGACCCCGCCGCGCTGGTCGAGCTCATCGAAGGTCTCGCCCAGTGCGGCGCTGCCGCACTCGGTGTAAAGGAGGGCCGGTACCTCGACGAGCTTCCCGCCGCGATGCTCGAGGCGTCCGACCGTCTCGGGTTTCCGCTGTTCCTCATCCCGCGGGAGATCGGATTCGACGAGGTGATGTCCGAGGTGTTTACGCACCTCGTCGATCGTCAGGCGTGGGCACTGGACGTTGCGGACCGCATGCACCGTGCCTTGACCAAGATCGTCCTCGAGGGCGGGGATCTGCCGCAGATTGCGGCGCGGAGCTGTTCGACGCCGCGGTCCTCATCTGCACGCCCGACGGGCGAGTGCAGGCGACAGCTGGTGCGACTCCCAACCTGCAGGCGCTGGACGGGTTGCCACTGTTCGACCCGTCCGGCAGGCTTCGTACAGAACGCCTACACCACGGTCTGCAGCCGGCACCGGGCACCGAGGCAGGTCAGATCGCAGTCGCGCCGGTTGTCGCCGGCGGCACCGACCACGGCCTCATCGTCGCCTTCGTGGCAGAAGGCGGACTGGGCCCGGTCACCGTGCAAGCGCTCGAGCGGGCCGCCACCGTTGTCGCGTTGGCGGTCACCAAGCAACTCGCGGTGTCGGCCGTCGAATCCAAATTTCGTGGCGACTTCCTGCGCGATGTTCTCAACGGCACCGCAGGGACGACCGCCCAGATCACGGAACACTGCGCGCAGCTCGAATGGGACGTGAATCGCAGCATGGTGGTCGTCGTCGCAGAGCTCGACCCGGACGCCGATCCGGCGACGGCCGGCCGGACGACACCCACGCCGGTTGCCGGGCGAATGCCGCAACAGCGGCTCACCGCTGCCTGGCAGCAGGTGGTCCGTCGCAGGGATCGGTTCGCACCGGTAGTTGGCTTCAGTCATGAAGTGGTGGCCTTGATGCCGGTGGACGGCAGTGACACCAAAACTGTGATCGAGGATCTGATCGCAGCCGTCACCGGGGACCGTGGAGGCGGCCGGCATTCGTTCTGCACCGGAGTCAGTCGCGTCATCGACTCGGTGGCCGGCATCCCGCAGGCGTACGCCCAGGCGCGGAAGGCGGTGACGGTGGGGCGGCGGATGCGCGGGAACGGTACTGTCGCCCACTTCGACGGCCTGGGCGTCCACAGACTGCTCTCCCTGGTCGACGACAGCGCTGAACTCCAAGCCTTCGCCAGTGAGGTCCTCGGCTCGCTGGCCGACGACGCCGACGAGGCGATCGATCTCCGCCAGACGCTGCAGGCACTCCTGGACACCAACTGCAACGTCGCCGAGACTGCACGCGTCCTGCATTTCCACTACAACACGTTGCGTTACCGGATCGGCAAGTTGGAGAGCATCGTCGGCCCTTTCACGACGGATCCGATACTGCGCTTGGATGTGGCGCTTGCATTGCGGGTCGTGGAGATGGAGGGTTTGTAGCCGATCAGCGGTGGCCGTGTCGGGGACGCTCGAAGGAGGCCTGCGGATCGAGGCCGGTCCGCATGCGCCACGCCGTCAGGGCAAGTCCGAGGCACACCAACTGTGCCGGTAGAATATGTTGTGTCACAAGTGATCACGGATCCGAGCTGCTCGGACTCGTCCCGGCGGTGCTGGGCAAGGAGCGTCTTCGCCGAAAGCGATCCGCACCCACCTGCGCCTGCCTGTTTGCCTCGAGAGGAGAAGTGCAAGGGACGCAATGTCGTCGACCGGCCCATCGGGAACGACAAAAGCAGTGGCGGGCCCGCCATCCCTTACGGCAACCTCACCTCGAGTAAGGGACATGCGCGAGCCGGAGCAATCAGCGCTCGTATGCCGCGAAAACATCTGCCGCGCTCATGAGGGCATCGGCGATGTTTGCTCAATTAGTTTGCAAATTTTGGTAGGGAGTACCAGCGTTGCACCCCGGGCATCAATGGAAGAGTGGGTGAAGTTGGCGGGAGTACCCCCATAGTCAGTCCCGCGGATATATGACGTGGCGGCGCGCCACTTCTTCTCTCCGGCTGCCCTTGCCGGAATCTCGATCTCCGCGCGTTTGCACAACGGGACTTCTGGAAGGAGGCCAGGACACATTCGCCTGAGCAACCACGACGCCTTGACTACCCGTCACGTCGGTGGGCGGCACTGGTCTTCGGCAAGCTAGGAGCTCGCCGCTCACCGTCCACCGCCCTGTGAGAGGAAACCAATGAATGCTTTGCACTACGTCGGTATTGCGCTGCTCATTGTTTCGAACGTACTGATCCCCCCGACGCTTCTGCGATTCCAGAACGGCGCCAGCCAGTTTCTGCGCTCGACCGTCACCTTGGCATTGGCTGGGTCGGCAGCAATGCTGGTAAGCGCACTGACCTCCATCGATGCTTCAGTTGGACAGCGGTGGGCTACCGCGCTTGCCGGAGTCCTCAGCGGCAGCGTCGTGGCTGCAACCATTGCACTGGTGATCGAGCCCCGATTCACCGAATCGGGCTAGCCCGGATTCGGACAGCGGCAGTCCAACGAGTGGCCGGCGGTGCCCGGTCGCCTGTATGAGGTAAGTCCTGCAATGGTCAGATCGTTCTGGTGGGCACAGAGTTTCACGAGTCGCGTTTTGTGCGGGAATCTCAATCTGACTGGCAGTGCCCCCGATGCGATGGCGCTCGAGCGCTGGAGAGCGGGTCCCAAGCCCGGCTGTCGGACCTGTGCGAACTTGGGATTGGTGGGGACGGCGCGCAAACTGACATTCTCGTTGCCGAGTGCGAACAAATCATGAGTGACACGGTGCAGGTCAGAGCGTTTCTCTGGTAGTCGACTAACGCCACGGTCGACCTGGAGGTCGAGAATATTGACAAGATCGCGGGAATCCGCTGATGACCGGACCGTGAGAATCCTACGCCAATCAGCACCGGCCGCTACAAATCTCCCTGTACGTTCCACTGGTTGCCGAGCTCCCGAACGGCGCCACCGGCAAGGTCCTCGAGCACGAACTGCGCCGAGGCTGAATTCGCTCCGGCTCATCGCCGCTACGGCGGAGAGATGAGCCGGATCACCCCATCGAGTATCAGCTCGATCTTGTCTGCGCCGAAGTTGTGGGGCTCGAGGGGGGCGATGATCGCCAACCCGTCACCCATCGCCCCGATTTGATCGACGAGGATCACCGCGGATACGTCATCGCGGATCGTGCCGCGCCGCTGGCCTTCCCGGACAACGTCGGCGAAGCGCGCACGATAACTCGCGTATCGCCGAGCGATGGTCTCCCGCAATTTCGCGTCGAATTGCGTATTGGCCAGCAGTTGCGACATCACATGGGAGAATTCCGGTTCCCCGACCGACATTTCCAGCCATTGCTGCAGCAGTCCACGGATGTCTGCCTCCGGTGCGACGGCATCGAGCAGTGTGTCGTACCGGTCGAAGCGGCTTTCCGCGAGCGCGTGGACGAGGTCGCTCTTGTTGGCGAAATAGTAGGTCACCGCCCCCGTCGTATATCCAGCGCGTTCGGCGACTTTTCGAAGCGACGCTCTCGCGAACCCCTGCTCGGCGATGACGCTGGTGGCCGCTCTGAGCAGCTCCGCCCTCTTCTCCTCGTGATCGCCTACCGGGCGCCCGGGTCCTCGCATCGGGGGTGCCGTGTGTTCGGCACCATCCGGGTCGTTCGTCTGCGTGAGCATGGTCCCATCATCACATCGACGCCGCCCCGGATCGACCCCGCGGGCATCTGCACGGTGCCGAGCAGCCTTCCAACGTGGTTTCGGTTCCTGGCGACAACGGGCCGCCGGGCCTTTCCAGACCGGGCGGCCCGCTCGTACGCGACTGTGGTCAGTCGGCAGGTCGCAACTCGCGCGCCGAGACTTCTTCCAACGACTTGTTGGCCGTCTTCGGGCCGAACCCGAACACCACGATCGCGGACACGATGTACACCGCGGCTGCGCTGATCATCAGGCCCGACCGGTCGAGACCCCATTCGTCTGCGCTGTAGATGGCGGCGCCGAGCACGCCTGAGAGAACGCCACCCAGTCGGCCGAGACTGAAAATGACGCCGGTGCCCAGACCTCGGGCCTCGGTGGGCATTGTTTCGGGAATGTAGGCGTAATAGACGGAGAACACGACACCGGTGAGAATGCCCGCGGCGCCGCCCGCGATGGCGACCACGACATTGCTGGTAGCGAGGCCGAGCGCCAGGATCGGGAGCGCCGAAGCCGCCGACGACCAGAGAATGAGTGCTTTACGCTCCATCCGGTCGATCAGCAATACGGTGACGAGTGGAGTGAGCGCATACACGAGCGACCAGGCGAACTGGAGTGTGTAGGCGTCGGTCTCGGAGTATTGCAGCGAATCGATTAGCACATAGACCGACCAGTTCTGATACATGTAGAGCCCGAGTGTGGCGCCGAACCAGCCGAAGCCGACGACGGCGACCAGCCGGAGCATCTTCTTGTTTCGCACCAGTTCGCGCAGGGTGTATTGGGTGCCGGTTTCGATGCGTACGATGGGCGTCGGCAGCGGTTTGCCCGCGTGCCGGGCCCTGCCTTCGAGGTCGGCGACCTGCTTGTCGGCGGCGTCGAGATCTCCTTGGCCGACCTGCCAGCGCACCGATTCCGGGAGCAAGAGGCGGACGGCGGGGGCGATGAGCAAGCCGACTGTGCCGAATAGGAACAGGTAGCGCCAGGTTCCCGGCGCGCTGTTGGGCAGCATGTACAGCGACAGTGCGCCGAGGATGGGGGCAGTGAGGGTGAAGGCGATCGTGGCGATGGCGACGAAGCGTCCCCGCGATTTCGACGGGAACATCTCGGCGATGTACACGAGCAAGACCGAGGTCGCCGCCTGCACACCTATGCCGGTGATGATCCGGGAGACCAGCAGCCAGGAGTATTCGGGCATTGCCGCCGACATCAGTGAGGCGAGGGAGTAGACCACCGTCGCCCACACCAGCACCGTGCGGCGTCCGAACCGGTCGGCCAGTCGCCCGCCGATGAGCGCGCCGACGAGCATGCCGACGAAGAAGACGCTGCCTATGGTGCCGATCTGGCCGGTGGTGAGATTCGCGTCGGATTGCAGTGCCGGTGCGATGTAGATGAAAAGCCCGTTGTCGTAGTACTCGATCATCAAATTGATCGCGATGAGGCCAATCCACACGATGTGTGGTTTCAGTACCGGGAGCCGGTCCAGCCGGGCGACGATTTCGGGCCCGTGCAGGGGTGGGCTGACACGGTCGGAAGTGGTGGGCTGCTGTGTCAAGGTGTGCTCACTGATGTCGATCACACCGTCGCGGTGTGATGGGGATGGAGGCGTCGACACGTGGGGGACGCCTGCGAGCGGAACGGTCTCCCTCTCCGGGGCTCCGGCCCTCAGTTCTTCGGGTGACGCACGCCACATTATCGACTCACCATGATTAACGCAACAGTGGTTATGTAAACTCCGAGTTGCCGGCCGCGGAGGCCGGCTCGTCACGAGCTGGTCGGCGGGCGGACCCTGAGAAGTGAGCGGGTGAGGTAGATGGACACATCGCAGGTCATCGGAATTCCGTTGCGTTGGAACGACGTCGATGCCTATCGGCACGTCTCGCACATGGCCCTGGTGGCAATCCTCGACGATGGCCGCGGCCGCTGGCTCGACAGCGTCGTCGGCTCCCTGGTTCCAGACTGGGGGTATGTCGTCGCCCGGCTCGAGCTGGACTTCCGGGCCCCCGCCTCACTTGGCGAACGGGTGCTTTTCGGCACGTTCGCTGTGGAGCATGTCGGCTCGTCGAGCATCCGACTGCAGGAGCGACTGACGACCAATTCGGGCACGGTGGTGGTCGAAGCTGTCAGCGTGATCGTCGCCTGGGATCAGGACCAGGCGGTCGGCCGCCCACTGACCGGTGCGGAGAAGGCAGCGCTCACTCGCGAAATAGCGCCAGCTCACGGTGTGTCGAAATCTCTGACAACATAGTTGTGCAAACCCTCCTGGCTTGCTGCAGTGATCTGTGCACCAGGGATTCCGATTCGGTCGCCACGATGTGGGGCCGAGCTCACCGAATCTTGGCTGACGGCACGGTGGTGGCCGTGCGACTCACTCACCGAGGAATCGGCGACCTCAGCTTCTTGCTCAGCTCGGTGCTGTAACACCGCAAATGTGTGGCTGTCTGGTTCGGGCCAGGTCGAAATCGCTGGCGCCGGAGCCGATGTCAGCTGTGGGCTGTCGCTTCGGTCCCGGGCAATCACCCGTTCAGGCTCGGCAGCGTAGATCGCGGGCCGGGACGGTCTTCGCCTCACAAGCCATTTACAAAACAACTGTTGTGCAAATATTGCCTAGCCGTTAGCGTGGTCTGCGTCACCCACCAGGAAATTAGGAGACCCCCATGATCGACGAATCCGTCAAGAAGGCCTTCCGGGAAGACGGCGCCACCGTTGTCCGCAACTTCCTCAACCCGGAACAGCTCGCGGAGCTGTACGAGGTCTTCAAGTGGAATGTGGCCAACCCGGGCCCGTTCGTCTTCCGTCGCCTCGACGGTACGAGCCTGCAAACCCACATCGACAACGCCAACCCGGCCGCCAAGGAACGGCTCGACGAACTGATGACCAGGCTTCCGTTCGGCGAATTCTTCGCCGAGCTGTGGGACTCCGAGCACGTCTGGTACTACGCCGAAGAGGTGTTCGTGAAGGAGAACGGCGCGAGCGGTCGCGGCCCATTTCACCAGGACACCTCGAACCTGCCGTGGGCGGGCCCGGACTGGGGCAACGCCTGGATCTCGTTTCAGCATGTCCCCAAGAAGAATTCGCTGGAAATCGTGCGTGGCAGCTGGAAGGGCATCGAGTACGACGGTGCCAGCTTCGCCAACGCCGACGATCCCACCGAACCGCTGTACGGCGACGGATCGCTGCCGCGGCTGCCGTGGATCGACAAGGACCTGGAAAAGGACCCGACCTCCTGGGATCTCGTCTCGTTCGAAGTCAACCCGGGCGACGTGGTGTTCCTGCACCCCCGCTCCCTGCACGGCGGCGCCGCCGTCGACGCCGATTGCCCCGATCGTCACACCCTGGTGCTGCGATTCTTCGGTGACGACGCGACGTTCCGCGAACTGCCGAAGTCGAACCCGCGCTACGCGCGCAACGGCGTGCTGTTCACCGACGAGATGGCGAAGCTGAACGCCGGCGACGCGTTCCGCTCGCCGGTGTTCCAGCAGCTCGTCTAATCCATCCCAGAACAGGAGACCTTTCCCGATGTCGAAGCGTCAGAACTTCAATCCCGGACCGCGTGCAGAGCGTTACCACAATGACCTGCATTTCTCGACGGCCACCCGCGTCGGTGACCTGATCTGGGTGTCCGGTCAGGTCGGGATCGACCCGGCCACCTCGGCGCCCGCCGACGGCATCGAGGCCCAGGCCCGGTTCGCGTTCGACGGCGTCAAGCAGGCCCTCGAAGCGGCCGGGTCCTCGATGGACAACATTCTCGAACTGCTCACCTATCACACCGATATGGCCCGTGACGGTGAAACTTTCGGCCGGGTCAAGGACGAATACATCAAGGAACCGTACCCGTGCTGGACCGGCATCGGAGTCACACACCTCGCCCGCCCGGAGCTGCTGTGTGAAGTCCGCGTCGTCGCCTATGCCAACGACTGAGGAGCGGTAATGAATTCGACGCAGTCACGCCGGGTCGGACTCTACGGAACCGGACGCGCCGCCGCCCAGCTCGTCGGCGCCATCGAGGCGAGCCCGCACACGCTGACCACCGCCATCGTCTTCTTCGACGAGCAGGCCGGCCAGGACATCGGCACACTCACCGGGGGTCGGGCCACCGGGATCACGGCGACCACCGACCTCGAGGGCGCGATCCGCTCCGGAGACTTCGACGTCCTGGCCTACGCCGGCCTGAAAGGCGAAGTCCTGCACCGGGCGATGGAACTGTGCGCCGATTCCGGTGTCGACCTCGTACACGCCTGCTTCGTCCATCCCCGGGTCAAGCTCGATCCCGAGATGTACTCGCGGTTGCAGAAGCGCGCCGAGGAAACCGGTGCGCGCATCGTCGGCACCGGCATGCTGCCCGGATTCTGGCTCGACGTGCTGCCTGCACTGCTGAGCAGCGCGCTGCCCGCGCCGGTCTCGATCATCGGCGAATCCCGCTCCGACATCACCGCGTGGGGCCGAGGCGTCCTCGCCGACGAGATGGGCCTCGGCACACTCGCAGACGGTCAACCCGGTCCCGTGGGCGGGGTACTGCACGAATCCGCGGAGATGATCGCCGATATCCTCGGCCTCACCGGGTACGAGTCGAAGGTGTACGGCGGATACGTCACGGCCCACGCCGCCACCGAGGTGGCGGGCATCCAGATCAGCCCGGGCGACCGGGTGGGTTTCGACGAGGCCGCGACGGTGGTCCACGACGGTCGCGAACGCGTCCGCATCGCCTGGAAGGGACTGCCCAAGGGGTCTTTCGAGGGCTACGAGCGCTCGTTGACGGTCACCGCGATCGGCGGCGACGGCTCCGAGTGCACCCTGAGCATCACCCCGGCACTCGATCCCTACCCGGGTACCGCCGCACGCATCGTGCACGCCGTCGGCGCGCTCGGGGCGCTGCCGGGCGGCCAGCACACCCCCGTGCAACTCGGCATCTGAACCAACAAAGTAGGGAGCGTGCGCCGCGCGAACGACGACGACCACGAAGCCTTCGAAAGACCGCCCGCGTCAACATCGACACCGAGATCGTGCCGGTCTTCGACGAGTGGCTCGCCGCAGGCATCGTGCCGAGGGACTTCTATCGCACAGTAGGGGAGGAGATGGCCAGGGTCGACGGCGGCACCAGCGAAGTCATGCGCTCGATCATCGCCACAGACATCGGTCTCTAGGTTCCATCCGAAACACAAGGAGTGCATCATGAACGGGAGTTCGCTACCGGCCGAAGACGCCGACACCAGATACACCACCTTCACCGGCTGGGTCGACCGGCCCACCGACCTCACCGCACCACTGGACGCCACGATCAGCTGTGACGTCGCCGTAGTCGGCGGCGGTCTCGGCGGCATGGCGACCGCGCTGCGACTCGCCGAGCGCGGCGTCGATGTCGTCCTGCTCGAATCGGATTTTTGCGGCTATGGGGCGAGTTCGCGCAATGCCGGACAGATCTCGGCCAAACCGACCGGTGAGCCCCAGATCCTGGCGAAGGTAAACTCGCAGCTGCTGCGTGACCTGGTCCGGTTCGCCGGGTCGTCGGTGCAGTTCGCGGAGGACCTGATCAAACAGCTCGGTATCGAGTGCGACTACGAAGCGGTCGGCAATGTCGGGGCGGCAGTCACCAAGGGGCAGATGCGCAAGGCGCTACGCGACGCGCAAGCGCTGTCCGACGCCGGTGCGACACTGCAATTCGGGGACCAGCACGAACTCGGCCTGCCCGACACCTTCCTCGGCGGCCTGCTGACCCCCGCCGGCGGCACGATGAACCCCGGCATGTTCACCCTCGGTCTCCGGGCGGCCCTGCTGGAATCGGGGGTGCGGGTATTCGAGCAATCGCCCGCACAGTCGGTGGACGACATCGGTTCCGGCGCAACGGTGACTACCCCGCTCGGCCGGGTGCGCGCGAAGAAGGTGGTGCTGGCCAACAATGCGTGGGCGCCCGAACTCGCGATCACGCCGCAGCGGGTGTCGCGGCCGGTGTGGGTCAACATGATCGAGACCGCACCGGTCGAGCGCGAGCGTATCGAGGCGACCGGCTGGACGAGCCGTTCGGGCTTGGCGACCAAGCACAACGTAATGGAGAGCTATCACGTCACCCCGACCAACACGATCGCCGTCGGGGTGCGTCGGCTGCAGATCGGGAAGAACCCGATTTCCGACCGCATCTCCGATCCCGTAGTGGTGGCCGACCTCACCGATGCCTTCCGTGCGCGGTTCCCGTCGCTGCGTGATGTGCCCGTGACCAAGACCTGGGGTGGCTGGATCGCCATGACGTCCTCGCGGGCGCCCGTGGCCGGTAAGGCGTCGAAGAACGTCTACTACGCGATCGGTTGCAACGGTCACGGGCTCGGCCAGGCACCCTACCTCGGTAGCCTCCTCGCCGATCGCCTCGCCACCGACGAAATCCACCCGGACATAATGCCGTGGTGGCAGTCGGAGAACCACTTCCCCCGTTCGCTGTACCTGCACAACCCGGTGCTGCGGGCGGCGTGGCTGGCGGACCGGATCGGCGACCGCCGCGCGGGCCGTTAGTGGATGGTCGTCGCGGGGCGGGCCCCCGAGCTCGCGACAAACCGAACCGGCTGGTCCAGAGGTCGCGACTGGGTCCATGCGTGGTGTTCGGCGCGCTGCGAGACTTGAATATCAGCCGTCGGCGGCGCCTGGCGTTGTGCCGCTGGCTGTCGGTCGGGTGACCGCGGCCCCAGTCGTCGACGACTAACCCCCGTCTCGGACCTCGCGCAAGTGCAGGCACACCTCGTCGATCGCTTGCTTGGCCTGCGCGAACGCGCCGATCTCGGTGACGAAGCCGTGGAAGACGCCGGCATACCTGGTCAGCGAGACGGGGACGCCGTCGCGCCGCAGCCGTGCCGCGTAGGCCTCGGCGTCGTCCCGGATCGGGTCGACCTCCGCGGTCAGGATCAGGGCAGGCGGCAGACCGCGCAGCGACTCGGCGCGCATCGGTGCGGCGAGATGGTCGCCGCCCGAGTGGTGCTCGCCGACGTATTGCTCCCAGAACCAGCGGGCGTCCGCGGCGCTCAGCATCGGTGCGTCGGCGAATTCCGACCACGACGACGCGGTGAATGTCTCGTCGACGGCGGGGTAGGCGAGTACTTGCGTCACAGGGAGGGTGCTGTGCTCGTCGCGGCGGTACAGGCACAGGGCGGCTGCGAGATTGCCGCCCGCGGAGTCGCCCCCGACGGCGATGTAGCCCGGATCGATACCGAACTCCGATGCTGTCCGGCTCAGCCACGCGTACGCGTCGACGCAGTCTTCCAACGCGGCCGGGTAGGGGTTTTCGGGAGCCAGGCGGTAGTCCAGTGACACGACCGTCCATCCGGATCCGGCGGCGATCGCGCGGCACAGCTCATCGGCCCCGTCCAGGGTCCCCAGGACGAAACCTCCGCCGTGCAGATAGACGAGGGCGGGCGCGTCACCGTCCGGTGCGGCACGGGTCGCGCCGTACAGGCGAGCCCGGATCGAGCCTGCGCGGGTTGGAATGGTCAGTTGTTCGACACGGTCGAGCGGCGTGATCGGCTCGGCGGTTGGGGTCGTGTTCAGGAGCGCCCGGGCCTGCTCCGGTCCCAGCTCCCGGATCGGTTTCGGCAGGGCGTGGGCGAGCATCCCGGCCGCGGCCTGTGCGGCGCCGTCGAGCAGATTCCACCAGGTGGGGACGTCGTCGTTCATCTCGGAAACCTCGCAAGTCATTGACAACAAGTGATCTGTGCCTCACTATCATAGTCACGCGACCAAGACGTTTGATCATATCGGTCGCATCACCAACTGGGATCCGCTGCTGACGGTCTACCGCGCACATGATCTCGTCGAATCGAAAGGACTGAAGGATGACCGAAACGACGATCGGCCACGCGACACGCGAGGCCGACGCGGTCGACGGGGTCGACATTCGGATCGAGGACGACGCGAGTCCGATCGTCCGGCTGATCGGACGCACGATCGCCAATTCCGTCCGCGCGAACCGTGCACATTCCGTCGTGGAGGGGGTGGAAGGCATTGTCGCGGTCCGCTCCCACGACACTCCGCAGGCTGCGACGATCAGCATCTCCAACGGTGTCGTCGCGGTGTCGAGCGGAGTGTTCACCTCACCCGACCTCACCCTGACCGTCGACCTGAACGGCCGGCTCGCCCAGGTCGGGGAGCCCGCGGGCGAGGGTGACCTCGCCGCCGCTGCGCTGGCGCTGTTGTCGCCGCCGCTGCCGGACTGGCAGGTCGCCGCGGAGACCTTCTGGGCCGCGGCCCGGTCGGTGCCGGGGATTCCCGACGTGCTCGTCGTAGTCGCGGACGGCCCCGACGGATTGGCCGAGCAGGTCGTCGGCGAGGGCGAGACCCACTATGTGATCGCCGGCCCCCCGGATCTGCTGGCCGGCATCTTCTCGGGCGCCGACGACCTGATCGCCGCCCTGTCCACCGGTCTGGTCGGCGTGCGCGGCACGCTCTCTCAGCTGTCGGTGCTCGTCGCCGCATCCTGGAAGGTTCGCTACGATGTCTGAAATCACCACCACCGCAACGGATCGCACCGCCGCCGTCCACACGGTCCGACTCGAGGCCACCAATCACGATGGCTCGTTCCTCGGCAAGAACGTGGCGCCCAAGAAGTTCGCCGCGAGCGCGGGCTCGGGTTTCGCGTTCGCCGATCTTCTGTTCGGCCTCGACCTGGGCAACGATCCGACCTTCGGATTCGCCTACCCCGAGTGGCGTGGGCACCTCGCCGACCTGCAGTTCCGGCCCGACATGTCAACGCTGGTGCAGTGGGAGCCCGGCCTGCAGTCCGTGATCGGTGACTACTGGCAGGCGGACGGCACCCCGGTCGGGACCTGTCCGCGGAACCTGGCCCGAAAGCTGGTCGACCGACTCGCAACGCACGGCTTCACGGCCACCGTGGCGGTCGAGATCGAGGCGACCCTGTTCCAGGAGTCCATCCACGAGGCCAGGGCCAAGGGGTATCGCGACCTGACCCCGCTCGGCGGTTCCGCCGGAACCGCGTACCACCTCGCGAAGTCGAAGGACTGGATCGACTACATGTCGGCGGTCGCCCGCCGCCTCGACGAGATCGGCATCGAATGGGAGGCCTGGAGCGACGAGGACGCGGCCGGCCAGGTCGAACTCAATCTGGTTCCCGGCGATCCGATCTCGGTGTGCGACAACTGGGCTCGGACCCGCCAGGTGATGCGCGAGGTCGCTTTCGAACTCGGCCACACCGTCACCTTCATGGCCAAGCCGACCGCCGGGTACGGCCAGGCCTCACACGTCAACCTGTCTCTGCAGCGCGACGGGGTCAACAGTTTCTACGCCGCCGACGGCCCGTCGCCGACGATGCTGCATGCGGTCGGCGGACTCCTCGCGACGATGCGGGGCGCGACGTCGATCGTGTTGCCGCAGATCACCTCGTACCGCCGCCTGATCGACCTGAGCGGCCCTCCGACGACGGTCACGTGGGGCATCAGCAACAAGACCGCCGCGGTGCGTGCGGTGTGCGGGCACCCGGCCTACTCGCGCCTCGAGTACCGGGTTCCCGGTGCCGACGCGAACCTGTATCTCGCGGTGGCGACCATCCTCGCCGGGGTGATCGCCGGTCTCGACGGCGCGATCGAGCCACCCGAGCCGGTCACCGACATGGCGTGGTGTGTGCCCGACCTCGAGCGGTTGCCGGACACCATCACCAAGGCGGCCGATGCACTCGAGACGGACCTGATCCTGCGCGAACAACTCGGGGACGAGTTCGTCGACTACTGGGTCGGTACGCGGCGGTGGGAGTGGATGCAATTCCACACCACGGGCGGTGATCCGTTCGCCGAGCTCTCCGAATGGGAGTCGGCGCGGTACTTCGAGTTCCCGTGAGCGCGGGCAATTCGACGCCGGGCCTCCTCCGGCCGATGATCGGCATCACCGGACGACGGTTCCGGCTGGGACTGGTCGACGGTCTGGACAAGCGCTACGGTCACCTGCTCACCGACAGCTTCATGTCCGACTTCTCGCAGCGAATCGACAGGGCCGGTGGGGTTCCGGTGAACCTGCCCTACGATGCCGACCCGGAGGCGCTGTGCCACTGGCTGGCGGGTGTGGTCATCACCGGCGGCCAGGACGTTCATCCCGCGTACTGGGGTGGCGACCCGTCGGTGGTCCGGGACGTGGATCCGCGGGACGATCCGATGGTCCACGATCCGGATCGGGACGAGTTCGAGATCGCGCTCGTGCGTGCCGCCCTCGACCGGCACATCCCCGTGCTCGGAGTGTGCCGCGGCCTGCAGGTGATCAACGTCGCCCTGGGCGGCACGTTGATCGCCGACCTCCCGCCCGGTGCTGTCGAGCACCTGTCGGTGTCGCCCCCGCTCACCGACGGTGCCGACGACCACAAGGTGACGTTCGAGCCCGGTTCGATCGCGGAACGGCTGTTCGGCGCCCGCGTGGTGACCAACTCGTGGCACCACCAGGCGGTCGACCGCTGCGGTACCGGCCTCGTGGTCACGGGACGCGCGGCCGACGGCGTCGTCGAAGCGGTCGAGCTACCGGGTGCCGCGGTGCTCGGCGTCCAGTGGCATCCCGAGTGGATGGAACGTGACGACCCGGCGCTGAGCTGGATCGTCGCCGAAGGCAACCAGCGGATCTGACCTGGAAGAAACTGTCGGCCGCCACCAAAAGTGGCGGCCGACAGTTGTTTTTCGGCGTCAGCGCGGAATCACTGCACGCTCACCCAGGACGCGAGCGAGCGCGAGGTTTCCGCGGGGGAAACCGTCGAAGCTCCGCGCGCCGGTCGGGAGACATCGCCGAGGTTGGTGGCCATCCACGCGTCGAGCACGCCGACGGTGAGTTCGATCTGCGGCTCGGCCGCTGTGCGGTTGGTGAACACCAGCCAGTTGAGCGCGAATCCGTCGGACAGCACGGACATCATGTACGTCAGCTCCTCGATGATTGCCGCGTCCACCGGTCGGCCCGCAGCAGTCTCGAGGATCGCCCGCATGGTCGCGAAGGCTTCGTTGTACACCATCTCGGCCTGCCGGCCCTCCTGACGCTGGCCCCAGCTGATCAACTCGACGGTCGCCGCGCCGAACTCCGGATTCGCCACGTACCACTCCAGCAGGCCGCGCAACAGAGCACGGGCGGTGGTCGGCACGTCGCCGTGGACATCGTTGCGCGTCAGCACTTCTCGGTACAGTCCGGCGACGTGCTCGAAGACCGCCGCGAACAGCACCTCCTTGGAGGCGAAGCAGTAGTGCAGGGTGGCCAGTGGAGCGTTCGCCTCCTGCGCGATGCGACGGGTGGTGGCACCCTCCACCCCGTGGGCGGCGATCATGCGCACGGCCGCAGCCACCAGTTCGGCGCGACGTTCGGCGGCGGGAATGCGGGCCATGCGTTCCTCCTGTCGAAATTAAATCTGGACGAATGATCAAGTCAGCTCGCACGTTATCAGTCGGAACGGTCACCGGACTGCCATATCGCCGTCAGGACTGTCGCGAGCTGCAGCGTGTATCGGTGAATACACAGTCATATGCCTTGATCGAATGACCTACTTGGCTTACGGTATGAGCCGGATCACATCGTCGGCTCGGCGCACATTTAATGCGACCGGCCCAAATTTCGAAGGAACAGACCCCGCATGACGACGAACGAACTGATGCGTCTCGGCCCCGACTCCACCACAGAAGCCGTGGTCGAGGTGATCATGCGAGACGGCGGCGTGATCATCGAAGGACTCTTCGACGAAGCCACCATCGAGGGACTCGAGAACGACTTGAACCCCGTGCTCGACCGAGTCGACACCGGCCACGACGAGCTGTTTGCCGGCAACAGAACCAAGCGCGCAGGCGGCTTGTTCGCGCGGACCGAGCACATGGCGACAATCGCGCTGAACCCGTTGTACCGAGGCGTCGCCGAGTGCATCCTCGACAAGCCGATCAACATCTTCTTCGGTGAAGAGTCGGTGCCGAACCCGGCAGGCATGCACGTCGGCGCGACGATGGCGATCAAGATCGGCCCAGGGCAGGGCTCGCAGCCGCTTCATCGCGACGACTCGGTGTGGTTGTGGCGGCACCCCACCTATCAGCGCGAAGCGCGGGTGCAGATCATGGTGGCGGTCAGCGACTTTACTGCCGAGAACGGCGGCACCCTGGTGATCCCGGGCTCGCACCTGTGGGACGACGAGCGCGCACCGCTCCGCGAGGAGGCGGTCCCGACACAGATGAAGGCCGGGTCGGCGCTGATCTGGATCGGCTCCACCTATCACGGTGCTGGCGAGAACACCACCACGGACGAGTATCGCTTCGGTCTGTCGATGGGCTACGACCTCGCATTCCTGCGCCCTGAGGAGAACCCTTTCCTCACCTACACCCTCGACGAGGTCCGGTCGTTCCCGGAGGAGATCCAGCGAGCACTCGACTGGTCTTCGGAGCACTACGTCGGCTGGGTCGAGGTCGGGGGCCAGATGTCCGACCCCAGGGACCTGCTCACCCGTGACGACTACACCGCAATCGGTGCCGTGCTCCCGGCCCGCCCCTGATCACGAATCGGAGAAACACATGACTGAGATCCACCAGCACGCCGGACTCGCCGGCGAGCGGCCCGCTCGTCGTGCGCCGCACAAGGGAGTGCTCATCGGCGTCGCCACGCTGCTGATCGTCCTGACCAACGCCGTCATCTTCATCCTGCCGCCACTGTTGCCGACCATCCAGGCGCAGTACGGCCTTGCCACAGTGGCCGAGACTACGTGGCTCTACACCGCGCTGACCCTCGGTGGGGGAGCGGGCTTCATCTTGCTGCCGCGCCTCGCCGATCTGTACGGCGACCGAAACGCCTCGGTGGCGGCGTCGGCATTCCTCGCGGTCGGTGCGCTCGTTCCGGCTGTCGGCGACTCGTATCCGACCCTGCTGGTCGGCTGCACTCTCATGGGCTTCGGGGGTGCGGCGCAGCTGCTTCCGCTCGGTTTCCTGCGCCGCAATCTCGGTGAGGACGGCATCACCGTGGGTGTCGCGGTTCTGGTCATCGCCACCGGTGTCGGCATCGTCGTGGGCATGATCGGCGGCGGCTTCATCGTCGAGAGCCTGTCGCTACGGAGCTTCTTCGTCATCCTCACCGCAGTGTGCGCGGCCACGACCCTTGCGTGCCATGTCACGATCCCCCATGCCCCGCCTGCCGAGCGTGGCGGTCGCATCGCAGTACTCGGAACGGTGTGGATGATCGCGTGGGTCGCGGCGATCCTGCTGACTCTGACGCAAGGCCTCGTGTGGGGCGCCGCGGCGCTCGTTCCGTTGGTGGTCGGCATCGTCGGCGGCATCGCCTGGGTGCGCGTCGAGCGCCGGTCGACCGCAGCGGTGTTCGACGTCGCTCTGCTGAGGGCGCCTCTGGTCACCGCTTCGTGCCTGTGCATCGCACTGTTCGCTGCGGTGAACTCGGCCTTCCTGTTACTGCTCAGCACATACGCCCAGGTCATTCCCGGGGATCTTCGTCCCGACGACGCCTACGGGCTCGGGCTCAGCGCGCTGCAGACCGGATTGCTCATGGCACCGTTCGCGGCAGCGTTCCTGATCCGCGGGACCGTGCTCGACCGCGCTCTGATCAACGGCCGTGGTGTGCCCGTCTTCATTATCGGAGCGCTCATCAACGTCGCGGGGCTGGCCTGGCTCGCCCTGGCGCACGAGCAGCAGTGGCACTACCTCGTGGGGGCTGCCGTCATGGGTTTCGGGACCAGAATCGGTTACGCAGCGGGCTTCACCTTGGTGCAGCTGGCAGTGCCGGAGGAGAAGGCCGGGATGGCCGCCGGTATCGCCGGCACGGCCATGGCAGTGGGATTCGCCTTCGGCACCGCACTGGTCAGCGGCGACCTCAGCGCCTCCCTGGTTCCGGTGGTCGGCACCGGCCTCGAGGTCGCCGCTAAGGGCCTCTACGGCACCGGCTACTGGCTGTCGGGAGTCCTCGCCCTGCTCGTCGTGGTGACCGTGCTGATCTCACGCGCCCGGACCGGTCGACGCGTCGAAGCTGCCGCGTCCTGACTCAGATGGCCCTGACCGACGATCTCAGCTGCGTCATTCCACGCTCACCCAGGACACCAGTGAACGCAGGGCCTCTTCGGGTGAAGTCTTCGCGGCCGGAGTCGCCGGCCTCGGCACATCGCCGAGGTTGGCGGCCATCCACGCGTCGAGGACGCCGAGAACGAGCTCGATCTGCGACTCAGCGACTGTACGGTCGGTGAACACCAGCCAGTTGAGCGCGAATCCGTCAGACAGCGTGGACACGATGTAGGTCAGTTCGTCGATCGTTTTCGGGTCGACCGACTGGCCTGCACCGGTCGCGGCGGCCTCGAGGATCCGCCGCATGGTCGCGAATGCCTCGTTGTACACCATCTCGGCCTGCTTGCCCTCCTGACGCT
Source organism: Rhodococcus jostii RHA1 (assembly GCF_000014565.1). NCBI lineage: Bacteria > Bacillati > Actinomycetota > Actinomycetes > Mycobacteriales > Nocardiaceae > Rhodococcus > Rhodococcus jostii. Next base: position 5,661,225 of record NC_008268.1, read on the forward strand.
GGGCCCAGCTGATCAGCTCGACGATCGCCGCGCCGAAGTCCGGATTCGCCAGGTACCACTCCATCACGCCGCGCAACAGGGCGCGCGCGTTGGTCTCGACGTCTCCTTGGGAATCATTGCGCACCAACACTTCTCGGTATTGTGCGGTGACGTGTTCGAATACCGCCGCGAACAGCACCTCCTTCGTGGCAAAGCAGTAGTGCAGCGTGGCCAGCGGAGCGTTCGCATCCTGCGCGATGCGGCGTGTGGTCGCGCCGTCCACCCCATGGGCGGCGATCATGCGCACGGCAGCCGCCACCAGTTCGGCGCGACGTTCGGCAGCGGGAATGCGGGCCATGCGTTTCTCCTGTCGAATCAGATGCGAACGACTGATCAAGTCATCGCAACGCTACCAGTCGGAGGTACGAGCGAGCCGGGCATGTGGTCGAGATCAGACCTCCGCGACTTGCAGCACCTAGCACATTGTGATCATCTGCCTTGATCATTTGACTATGTTCTTCTAGGCTATGACCGGGCCCACACTCCGGCGCCCTCGGCGATCGGAGGGTTGCGGTCCACGAGTTCACCGCGGATGCGCCGTCACGACTCGAGATCGCGAGCTGCACCCGCATCGGCACCGCATCACACCCGACCCAGAGGATGACCATGACCGGAGTCGAAACAGTCCACCAGGAACGCGCGATCGCGCTCGATCGCATGGCTGTGGACCCGCCGATCGATACCCTCGTCGGCCTGCTGGCGATCCAGGCCCTCCGGTATCCCGACCGCGAGTTCCTCCGGTTCGAGGAAGGGGCGTGGACCTTCGGCGAGATCGACGACTGGACGTCGCGCCTGGCGCAGCGACTCGTCTCCGAGGACGGGGTCCGCGCGGGTGACCGGGTCGCGATCATGCTGCCCAACGTGGTGCAGTGGCCGATCGCCTGGCTCGCGATCCTCAAGGCCGGTGGCGTCGCGGTGCCGATCAATTCGTCATACCGGCGCGCAGACCTCGAATTCGTGCTGCGGGATTCCGGCGCCCGCGTGATGTTCACCGACGCCGAGCACGCCCCGCTCGTCGACGAGGTGCGCGCCGCGAACGGCGATCTGGCCGATGTCCGGATCGTCGACGCCGTCTCGCGCGACGAACTCGCGCAGTATCCGGCGGACAGGCCGGGGGTCGACATCTCCGGCGACACGCTCGCGAACCTCCAGTACACCTCGGGGACAACCGGGTTCCCGAAGGCGTGCATGTTGACCCACGACTATTGGGTCCGGCTGGGGTGGATCTGTGCGAGTGCGGTGGGTCTCGGGGCCGACGACGTGGCACTCACCTCGCAGCCGTTCTCGTACATGGACCCGCAGTGGAACACCTCGCTGTGTCTCACGATCGGCGCGCCGCTGGTGGTACTGCCCCGGTTCTCCGCCTCGGGTTTCATGGCGGACGTCCGCAAGCACCGCGCCACATTCTGCTACGTGCTCGGCTCGATGCCCACGCTGCTGTTCAAACAGGCGCCGAGCCCGCAGGACCGGGACAACGACCTGCGCGTGGTGCTGTGCTCGGCGATCCCCGTCGGGCTGCACGCGCAACTCGAACAGCGCTGGAGTGCACCGTGGCGGGAGATCTTCGGGATGACCGAAAGCGGAGTCGACCTGGTCAGCCACCCCGAGCACACGGCCGACGTCGGCAGCGGGCGGCTGGGGCAGCCGATTCCCACCAAGCAGGTCCGGGTGGTCGATCCGCAGGGTCGCGAGGTCGCCGACGGCGAACCCGGTGAACTGATCACCTCGGGCAGACCGATGATGCTCGGCTACTGGAACCGGCCGGAAGACACGGCGCAGGTCCTGCGCGACGGCTGGTTGCACACCGGCGATGTCGCGGTCCGCGAGGCGGGCAGCTACCGCCTGGTGGGCCGGATCAAGGACATGGTGCGCCGCGGCGGCGAGAACATCGCGAGCGCCGAGGTCGAACGCGTCCTCGAGCGCGACGACACCGTCGTCGCGACGGCGGTGGTCGGCGTCCCGGACGAGCTGTTCGGCGAGGAGGTCAAGGCCTTTGTGCAGCTGGCCCCCGGCAGCCCGGAGAGTCGCGAGACCGCACAGCGAATCATCGACGGCGCGCGAACCCAGCTGGCGCGCTTCAAGGTTCCGCGCTACGTCGAGTTCGTCGCCGATTTCCCGCGGACCCCGTCGGAGCGGGTGTCCAAGCCGGCCCTGAAGGCGCGCTCCGCCGAACATCCGGGCATCACCTACGACCTGCAGCCGCCGCGCACCGTCGGCAGTGCCAACTGAGGAGCCAGACATGACCGAGAACTACCTGGACGTGCACATCGACCGCGACGTCGCCGTGCTCACGCTGAACCGCCCGGCGAAGCTGAACGTGATGGACGTGGCCGCCCGGGTGAGACTCGCGCAGACGATCCGCCGGTTCGGGACGGGTGACGTCGTCCGTGGGATCGTGCTGACAGGTGCCGGGCGGGCCTTCTCCGCCGGTGAGGACCTGCAGTCGGTGCCGACCAGCTACAACGAGATTCACGAGGCCTTCGCGACCTTCCACGACATCACCCGGGCGATTCTCGAGACGAAAGTCCCCGTGATCGCGGCCGTGAACGGGATCGCGGTCGGCGGCGCCTCGGAGATCACGCTGTGCTGCGACTCCCGGATCGGCACCCCCGCCGCGGAGTACTACCAGCCGGAGAACCACCGCGGGATCATCATCTCGAACGCCTCGAGCTTCCTCATGGGCCGCCTGGTGCGCAACCACGCGATGCGAATCATCCTCGGCTCTCAGCGAATCGACGCGGAAGAGGCACTGCGGATCGGGCTGCTCGACGAGATCGTGGCCCCACAGACACTGGTGGACCGCGCGGTCGAGGTGATCAGACAGTGGAACTCCGACCCTCGTATCACCGCACTGCACCTGGGTCTGCTGCGACCGCGCCCCGAAGAGATCGAGGCCGCGTTCGTCCGCGAGGACGACGCCGCCCGCCAGTCGTGGGAGTCCGGCGCCTTCACCGAGGGCATCGAGGGCTTCTGGGCATCGAAGAACGCGACGCCGACGGCGCCCGCGCAAAGCAATTGAGATCGGAGACAATGATGATCACCACCGAGGCAGCACTTCTCACCGCGTTGAACGAACCGCTGGAGTTCACCGAGATTCAGGTCGACGACCCGGAGCCGAACGAGGTCCGCGTCGCGGTTTCCAATGTGGGCCTGTGTCACAGCGACCTGCACTACATGACCGGCACCGTGGGCGCCGACCTGCCCGTGGTGGTCGGGCACGAAGTGGCGGGCATCGTCGAATCGGTCGGCTCCGCGGTGACCTCGCTGCGGCCGGGCGACCGCGTCGTCGGCGCCCTCACACCCTCGTGCGGATTGTGCCGCAACTGCCAGGCCGGGCACTCGACGCAATGCCAGCGCGTCTCGCAGATCCGGCAGCGCCCCCGCCCCGCTTTCCAACTGCCGGGCGGCCAGGCCGTCGAACGGCTCGCCGACATCGGCGCATTCTCCCGTCACACCCTGATGCGGGAAAACTCGCTGGTCACGGTGCCCGACGAGGTGGGACTGCACGTCGGGTGCCTGCTGTCGTGCTGCATCGTCACCGGCGTCGGCGCCGTGTTCCGCGGCGCGCAGGTCCGCCCCGGCGCCACCGTGGCCGTGATCGGTTGCGGCGGTGTCGGATCGGCGATCATCCAGGGCGCGCGGCTCGCCGGCGCCTCGGCGATCGTCGCCGTGGATCTCGACGACGCCCGGCTCGCGGCGGCGCGGACGTACGGTGCCACGCACGTCGTGAACGGCGCGGCCGACGTCCCGGCCGAAATCAGGAACGTGCTCGGCGACGGCGTCGACTACTCCTTCGAGGCCGTCGGCAACGCGCGCACCGCCGCCACCGCGCTGGCGGTCCTGCGCGCTACGGGCACCGCATGCCTGGTCGGCATCGCACCCGACGGCACCGACCTCACCCTCCCCGCATCGGACTTCTTCTTCGGCGAAAAGCGCCTCATCGGCTCCTACATGGGCTCGGGGCAAGCGCACGAGGACATCACCCAATTCGCGCGGCTCTACCTGCAGGGCCGCCTGCTGCTCGACGAGATGGTCAGCGACGTGATCCCGTTCGGCGAGATCAACAAGGGCTTCGAGGCGATGAAGTCGGGCGAGGTGACCCGCATCGTCGCCGACCTCACCGCGTGATCACACCCGACTCCATCCACACCTGAAAGCCCATCGAAGGAGGCCGCAGATGTCGAACCCGCAAATGCCCCAACCGGTCAATTACATCGCCGACGAGTGGTCCGAGTGCCGCACGATCCCGGACGCGTGGAATCTCGACCCCAACACCGGCCGGCCCGTCCACCGCGCCGTCACCACCGGTCCGGAGGACGTGGAGCGCGCACTGCGCCATGCCGAGAGGTCCTACGGCTTCGAACGCTGGGATGACGCGGCGAGCGAGGAACGCGCGGCGGTCATCGAGCGGGCGGCCGACATCGTCGAGGCGCGGATCGAGGACATCGCGCGGACCGACGCCCTCACCAGCGGTGTTCCGATCGGGAAAGCTCGGATGGTCGCGCAGTTCCTCCCGCACCGGATCCGCTCGTCCGCTGCGGATCTGCGCGCCACCCCGCGTCGGACGGCGCTGGAGGCCGGCGGCCGCGACGTGCGGCTCTACAAGGTCCCGTGGGGCCCCGCCGCCATCCTCACGCCGTGGAACGGGCCCAGTTTCATCCCCGCCGCGAAGATGGTGAGCGCCCTCGCCGCCGGCTGCCCCGTCATCCTCAAACCGTCGGAGCACGCGCCGAGCAGCGCCCAGATCATCGTCGAGTGCTTCGTCAAGGCCGGGCTGCCCGACGGTGCGCTGCAGCTCGTCCACGGCGCGGGCGACGTGGGCGCCGCGATCACCGGCGATCACCGCGTGAAGATCGTCTCGTTCACCGGCGGCCCGACCGCCGGCCGTGCAATCGCCCGCGCCGCCGCCGAGGACTTCAAGGTCCTCCAGCTCGAGCTCGGCGGCAACAACCCGGCCCTCGTGCTGGACGACGCCGACATCGACGTCGCCGCCGACGGGATCCTCGAGGGGATGACGAAGCTCAACGGTCAATGGTGTGAGGGCCCCGGAAAGGTGCTGGCGCACAAGAGCCTCGTCGAGCCGCTGCTCGACGCGCTGCTCGATCGCATCTCCCGCATCGACATCGGGCACTCACTCGACGAGAACACCCAGCTGGGCCCGATCTCGAACGCCCCGCATTTCGCCACGCTGCAGAGCCGGATCGATGAGCTGCGGGCCCACGGCGCGACGATCCATCAACCAGCACAGCTGCCCGCCCTCGACGGGTTCTTCCTTTCCCCGACAGTCGCTTCGGGAGCCGACGCATCCGTGGCGACCGCCGAGCTGTTCGGGCCGCTCATCAGCCTGCACGCCGTGGAGTCCGATAAGGACGCTCTGCGTGTTGCCAACGCCAACCCGTCGGGTCTGGACGCGTACGTCTTCGGCGGCGACCTGGACCGCGCCATCGAGGTCGGATCCCGGGTGCTGTCGGGCGAGGTGCGCGTCAACGGTGCCAAGGTCGCCGATCTCGCCGACGGTTCGGCGCAAAGTTTCTGGGGCACTTCCGGAATCGGCGGTCACGCCCCCGGCGAGTCCGTGCGCGTGTTCTGCGGCGACCGGGTGGTCGGCGTCGATTCACCCGACCTTCCGATGTAAGAACCGGACTACTTTCGACTCAACCCTTGACTGTGACCGGTACCACTGGTCTACTGAACACAGTCAATTGATCCAGTCATATGACTACTTCAATGAAAGCGGCAAACCCCATGAACTTCCCCTCCACCTCGGATACCGGGATCGTCGACGTCCTCGGCGTCGGCGCCGGTTTTTCCGGCCTCTACCTCTCACACCGGCTCACCACCGCCGGGTGGACCTTTGCGGGATTCGAGGCCGGACCCAGCGTCGGCGGCACCTGGTTCTGGAACACCTATCCGGGCGCGCGCTGCGACGTCGAGAGCATCTACTACTCGTACTCGTTCGACGAGGCCCTCCAGCAGGAGTGGACGTGGAGCCAGCGATTCGCGCCGCAGGCCGAGATCCTCAGCTACATCAACCACGTCGCCGACCGCTTCGACCTGCGCAAGCATTTCACGTTCAATACCCGCGTCGTCGGTGCGACGTGGAATGCGGCCGAGCGGCTGTGGGAGGTGCAGCTGGACAACGGCGAGACGCGCCGCGGCCGCTACCTGATCTCGGGCGCCGGCGGCCTGTCCACCCCGAAGGACTTCGACGTGCCGGGCCTGGGAAACTTCACCGGACTCCAGGTGTCGACCAGCCGGTGGAACATTTCGCTCGACGACCTCGCCGGCAAGCGCGTCGCCGTGATCGGCACCGGATCGTCGGGTGTGCAGGCGATCCCACTGATCGCGGAGGTTGCCGAGCACGTCACGGTGTTCCAGCGCACTCCGAACTACGTGATGCCCGCGCGCAACGCCGAACTTCCCCTGGAACGGGTCGATTCCATCAAGGACGACTACCCGGCGATCCGTGAGGAGTGCCGGCACTCACCCGGCGGCATCCCCGACCGCCCCGTGACCGACAAGGCCTTCGACGTGTCGGCCGAGGAACGGCAGCGGCGCTACGAAGCGGCTTACGAACGAAGTGGCTTCAACGGCGTCGGCGGCGAGTTCGCCGACCTGCTCACCGACGTCGAGGCGAACCGAACCGCGTCGGAATTCATCCACGACAAGATCCGCGAGATCGTCGAGGATCCGGCCACCGCCGAGCTGCTGGTGCCCAGGTATCACCCTCTGGGCGCCAAGCGCAGCGTCTTCGGTACCGACTACTACGAGACCTACAACCGGCCGAACGTGTCGTTGGTGTCGCTGCGTGACGAACCGATCGAGACGATGACCGCGAACGCGATCGTCACCTCGAAGGGCACCTACGAGGCGGACGCCGTGGTGCTCGCCATCGGGTTCGACGCCTTTACCGGCCCGCTGTACGGGCTGGGTCTCACCGGCGCGTCCGGCAGGAAACTGCAGGAGACCTGGCAGGACGGTATCCGCACGTACCTCGGGATGATGACCACGGACTTCCCCAACTTCTTCATGGTCGCCGGCCCACAGAGCCCCGCGCTCGCCAGCAACGTGGTGATGACCATCGAGCAGGCGGTCGACTGGATCGCCGATCTCATCGAGCACGCCCGCGACTCCGGGGCGACGCTCGTCGAGGCCACTCCCGAGGGTCAGAACGACTGGGTGGACATCACGGAGGAGACCGTCGCCCAGACGCTGTACGCCACCACCGACTCCTGGTACCGAGGCTCCAACGTCGAGGGCAAGCCCAACACCTTCATGGGCTATGTCGGCGGTGTGGGCAAGTACCGCCGGATGTGCACCGAGATCGCCAAGCGCGGCTACCCAGGTGTCCGGATCGACGGCGAAACAGAGTCCCCCCACCTCGGCCCCATCCACCGGGAGATCTCGTGAGCACGGCAGTCCACCGGCGCTACGTCGCTTTCTCCGACGCGCATTACGCGGGCAATCTGGTCGACGGTGCATTCGCCCTGAAGCTCTTCGGCGACGTCGGCACGAACCTGTCGATCGAGACCGATGGCCACGAGGGGTTGTTCGCCGGCTACTCGTCCGTCGAGTTCCTCGCCCCGGTCCGCGGCGGCGACGTCGTGGAGGCCGAGGCCCGGCTGGTGAAAAAAGGAAACCGCAGCCGCACGGTCGACTTCGAGCTCCGGGTGATCTGCCGCGGCTCCGACGACACCGGCCGCTCACAGGTCCTGGAGTCGCCGATGGTCGCGGTGCGCGCTCGCGGCACCGCGGTCATCCCTGCAAGCGAGACGGAGTGACGACGATGAAGCTGATTCACGACACAGGTTGGGCCACATCGCCCGCCGCGGTCGAACCGTCCCTGACCGGAGACATCGACTGCGACGTGGTCGTGATCGGCGGCGGCGGAGGCGGCATGTCGGCCGCACTCCGACTCGCCGAGAAGGGCGTCGACGTGGTGCTCCTGGAGGCGCAGACCCTCGGTTGGGGCGCCACCTCCCGCAATGCGGGATACATCACGAACTCGATCGCCGCCGATCCGGAACTGCTGGGTTTTCTGCTGAAGCGCGAGCGGCTGCGGAACCTGTACCGGTACGCCGAGAACGCGGTGCACTTCGCCGAGGACGCCATCGCTCACCACGACATCCAGTGCAGCTACCGGCAGGCCGGAATCGTGATGGCCGCCGTGTCCAAGGGGCAGCTGCGGCACGCGCGCCGCAATGCCAAGGTCATGGCCGAGGCCGGATCGTCGGCCGAATTCGTCGAGGGCCGGGAGGCGGGCCTCCCGGACGGCTTCCTCGGCGGAGTGCGGGAGGGTGTCGGGGGCACGCTCAACCCGGGTGAGTTCGCCCTCGGTCTGCGGGCAGCGACGATCACGTCCGGCGCGCGCGTCTACGAACACACTCCGGCGCGCGACGTCACCGACTCCGGCGGCGGGGTCACGGTCGAAACACCGCACGGGCGGGTCCGGGCACGCAAGGCGCTGCTGACCACCAACGCCCACACCACCGGTCTGTCCATCGCGCCGAAGAACCTCGCGACCCCGGTGTGGACGTCCCTGGTCGAGACCGAACCCGTCGCACCCGAGCGACTCGACGAGATCGGCTGGACCAGCCGCGCCCCGATGGTCACGCTGCACATGATCATCGAGAACTACCGCGTCACCCCGCGGGGCACCATCGTGTTCGGCACCCGCCGCGTGCAGACCGGGCGAAACCCACTTCCGGACCGCACCCCGGCGCAAAACGTCGCCGACGACCTCGTCCGCGGATTCCGCGAGCGATTCCCGGGCCTGCGCGACATCGAGCCGCAGCAGGCGTGGGGCGGCTGGATCGGCATGAGTTCCACGTGGCTCCCCGTCGCCGGTGAGGCGTCCGACAACGTGCTGTACTCGCTCGCCTGTAACGGCCACGGCTTCGCCCAGGCGCAGTACGTGGGCCACCTGCTGGCGGACCGAATCGACGGGGTGCCACTGCACGAAGACCTGTCGGCGATTTGGAACGGCCGAAAGCGCTTCTGGCCCAGCCTTGTCAGCGGCCCTGCGCTGCACGCGACCTGGCTCGCCGACCGCGCCTCCGACCGCCTGGCAGCCCTCACGAAATAGCCATCGCCACCGACCCGGCTGCTCGAATTCTTCGCCGTCCGTCCGGTCGGCTGATGTCACCATCCAAGGAGAAAATCATGTCCATCCGAGAACTGCTCTTCGCGGTCGCGGACATCTGGATGATCGCCGTCGGATTCACGTACGGGATCAAGTTCATCCGGATCTACAAGAACTACCTGCTCGGCATCGAGTGGATGATCGTCGCGACGTCGGGTTCGAACTTCCTGGTCTACGGCCTCATCAAGGCCGGTCACGACAGCCCGATGTATGCCTTCGCCTACTTCCTCGATGCCTTCTCCCGGTCCGTCGGCATCACGCTGATCCTGGTCCTCGGACTGATGAAGGTCACCCACCGGTACAAGCCGTCCGTGGCGGTGGACATCGGCGCGTTCGCCCTCGCGGCCGTGGTGGGCTTCCTCCTCAGTCAGTTCGCCGAGGCGATCGGAACCCCCGGCAAGATCTTCTACATCGTGGTCAACGTGCTCACCACGATCTTCCTGATCTACTTCGTCAAGCGCCTGTGGGGAATCGGCGAGCGCGGGCACGCTGTCTGGGCCGCGGTTGCCACGGCCTGCGGATTCGTCATCGCCGCGACCTACGACTTCGTCCACATCCCGGGTGACGACGCGGAGCACACGATCTTCTACATCTTCGCGCTGTCCACGTGGGGCCTGCAGATGTTCGCGTACTTCCGCGCCTACCGGGCGTTCGATGCCCACAACAAGCGCGTGGACGCTCAGGCGGTCCGCGCTGCAGCTGCGGCGTGATCCGCACCAGGTCCCGAAAGTCAGGAACCGAGAATGACAACGCACGAAGTGCACGAAGAGACCACCGAAGTAGTCGTCGTGGGCGCCGGAATGGCCGGGCTGACGGCAGCAACCACGCTGGCGGCGGAGACCGACGTAGTCGTTCTCGAATCCACCGACCGCGTGGGCGGACGAGTCGAGACCGTCAGGAAGGGCGACTACTGGATCAACGTCGGTACCCAGTTCACCGAGGGCACCGGCACGCTGATCGATGCCCTCGACCGGCACGGCATCGAGATGGGTTCGCTCGCAGGCAAGAGCGTCGCGCTGTACCTGAACGGCGGGGTGATCGACACCTCGAATCCGGTCGCGCTCATGTTCCGCACGCGGATGACCATGATGGACCGACTCGGCATGGCCCTCGTCGGTGCACGCATCCTCGCGGCCATGCCGTTCCTGGAGTCGCAGAGCCGTATCGCACAGCGGGTTCGCGCCAACCTCGACACCAAGCTGGCGTCGTACCTCCTGAAGGGCGTCCGGTCGAAGCTGGCCGCCGATGTCGTCCGGTCGTGGTCGGCGCAGTGGATGGGATGCGAGGTGGAGGAGACGGCCGCCACCCAGTTCGTCACGTCCGTCGGCCTCGCGTTGGCCGACCCGGAGAAGATCCCGAACTTCTCGCTGCCGGTGGGTGGCAATCAGACGTTGACCGACGTGCTGACGGAAGATCTCGGTGGCCGGATCCGGCTGAACTCGGTGGTGCGCTCGGTGCGGCAGGACGGTGACGGCGTGGTCGTCGACTATCACGACGGTGACCGACCGGTGCGGCTGCGGGCAAAGCGCGCGATCGTGACCGCACCCGCCGATGTCGCCGAGCGAATCATCCCAGACCTCCCGCAGCAACACCGGAATGCTTTCAACGACATCACCTACGGCCGGTACGTGATCGTCGGATTCTTCACCGACGAAGTCGGGCCGCAACGCTGGGACGACTACTTCGCTGTCTCGACGCCGCAACTGTCGTTCCAGGCGATGTTCAACCACGCCGCGGCGATGCGGAACGGCGACGACCGTAAGCCGGGTGGAGCGCTGGCCTGTTTCGCCGGCGGTGCTCACGCCGACGCGTTGTTCGACCTCCCCGACGAGGAGATCGTGTCGCGATACCAGCAGGACCTGCTCGCAGTGTTCCCCGAGCTGGAAGGGAAACTGGGCGAGGGCATCGTGCGGCGGCATCGTCGGGTCGTGCCCTTCTGGGCGCCCGGGCGGAGGAACTCGCTTCCGACGTTGCGTGATCCGCTCGGAACCATCCACCTCGCCGGCGACTACCAGCTCGATCTGCCGTCGCTCGCCGACGCAGCGACGTCGGGCGAGCGAGCGGCGAAGGCCGTACTGGCGAGCCTGAGCCAGGCCGCGAGAGAGAAGGACTCGGCAATCAGAGTTTGAGCAGTCGCTTCGCCAGCTTGCCGGAGGCGCGGGGTAGTTGCCGCGTAGTCCGGGCACGCCCTCAGCCGAACAACTCGGCGTCGACGCATTCGAGTGCGCCCGGCATTCGGCCACGAGACCAATTCACCACTGCTGCAACACTTCGAGGGAGAGGCCCCAGTGAGCTTCAAGAGCCCGTTTCCGGACGTCGAGATTCCGAACCTCAGTGTCTACGATTTCCTCTTCGGCCGGGTCGACCCGGCCGATGGGGACCGGCCTGCGCTGATCGACGGTGCCTCCGGCGCGGTCACCACGTACCGGTCGCTGGTCGCCCAGATCAACGGGGTGGCCGGGGCGCTGGCCGCGCGCGGTCTCGCCGTCGGCGAGGTGGTGGGTCTGCACTCGCCGAACGTTCCGGCGTTCGCGTCGGTGTTCCACGGGATCCTGCGGGCCGGGGGTGTCGCGACCACCATCAACGCCCTCTACACCGCGGAGGACATCGCCAAGCAGCTCACCGACTCGAAGGCGAAGTTCCTGTTCACCGTCTCCCCGCTGCTGCCGCAGGCCAAGGATGCGGCCGCGAAGGTCGGGATTCCGGTAGCGAACGTGATCGTCCTCGACGGCGCCGACGGGCACCCGTCACTGACCGATCTGCTGGCCGAGCGCGCCCCCGCCCCGGAGGTATCGTTCGATCCGGCGACCCAGCTGGCGGTGCTGCCGTACTCGTCCGGGACCACCGGCCGGCCGAAGGGGGTGATGCTCACGCACCGCAACCTGGTGGCGAATGTGTGTCAGATCAACCCGCGGATGGGCATCGGCGCCGACGACACACTGCTGGCGGTGCTGCCGTTCTTCCACATCTACGGGATGACGGTGCTGCTCAATGCGGCCCTGTACAACCGGGCGAGTTTGGTGACGATGCCGAAGTTCGACCTCGTCGAATTCCTGTCGATCGTCTCCGGCCAGAAGTGCACGTATGTGTTCATCGCCCCGCCGGTCGCGGTGGCGTTGGCCAAGCACCCGCTGGTCGACGATTACGACCTGTCGAGCGTGCATTCGATCTTCTCCGGCGCCGCCCCGCTGGATCAGGAACTGGGCAAGGCCGTCGCGAACCGGCTCGGCTGCCGGGTGCGGCAGGGCTACGGGATGTCGGAGATGAGCCCGGTCTCGCATGCGATTCCATTCGACCGTGACGACATCGCCCTGGACTCGGTGGGTCCGTCGATCGCGAACATGGAATGCAAGCTGGTCGACCCGGCCACCGGCGAGGAGGTCGCCTACCCGGCCGACGGGGTCAGCGCACCGGGTGAGTTGTGGTGCAAGGGCCCGAACATCATGGCCGGGTACCTCGGCAACGACGAGGCCACCGCAGAGACCCTGGATGCGGACGGGTACCTGCACACCGGCGACATCGCGACCGTCGACTCCGAGGGGGTGGTGACGATCGTGGACCGGATGAAGGAGCTGATCAAGTACAAGGGCTACCAGGTGCCGCCCGCCGAGCTGGAGGCATTGTTGTTGACGCACCCGCAGATCGCCGACGCCGCCGTCATCGGGGTTCTCGACGACGAGGGCGAGGAGGTGCCGAAGGCGTTCGTCGTCCGCCAGCCCGGTGCCGAATTGGACGAGGCCGCGGTCATCGGCTTCGTCGCCGAGCGGGTGTCGCCGCACAAGAAGGTCCGCAAGGTCGAGTTCATCGACCTGGTGCCGAAGTCCGCCGCGGGCAAGATCCTCCGCAAGGACCTACGCGCCGCCGAAACTGCCGGGAGGTAGGCCCTCCGACAAGGCACACATCGAACCGACCACTACCGCCACCCTCATCGACGGTGTCCTGCAGCTGCCCATCTCCATGGCGGCCGCAGGCATGTCGATGGATTTCACCCAGATCGACGAGGCCACCGAGGCCGTGCGCGTCGGCTTGCCCGGCCAAATTGTCGCCGACGACGAGATCCACACCGAGCACCCCGTGTCTCGCAGTTTCGCTGAAAGAACCCGCGGTACACGACGATACGACAACTTCCGGGCTGCTCACTCGCCCCGGCCGGGTGGTTATCACCGGGCATGGTGTGCGCGGTGCACAGTCGGCGGACATCGTGACCATGTTGCGGGCGTGAACTGGCCAAGCGGGCATAACTGGGACGCGGACAAGCCGTTCGCAAGCGCGGGGACAGTCCGCAGATCCGGGTGATCGAGCATGCGCCGGTGCGCCACTGCCGCGACAAGAAGAGTCCCACTCCGCGCCGGCCGCGACATCGCCGTGTCCGTCGCAGTGCTCCCGCCGCGACACCCCGGGTGGGGGTGAACCAGACAAAGACTGTTCCTGCGCCACAAGCGTCGGTGTGGGACACGGTAGAACCCGCAACACCGCAGGGTGTTACGGGTAGCCGTGAAGTACATCCATCTCCAAGGCCAGCCACGTCAGTGGTAGGAAGTATGAGATCTATGTAGACGCTACCGTCAGCGATATCCTGGAAACCTGTCGTCGAGAGGCTGACCGTGCGGATTGCATCGAACGTATCGCGGACCGGATGAATCGATTGGGACGATGTCCGATATCGATCCGTTCGAGACGCATCGCGATGTGACACCGTCGGTCGCGTCGGAACTGGCGGTTGACGGATTCGACGACGCCCGGGAGATCGGGCGTGGAGGCTTCGGTGTCGTGTACCGGTGCACGCAACCCGCACTCGACCGGACCGTCGCCGTGAAGGTGCTCACCAACGATCTCGCGGAGGAAAACCGGGAGCGCTTCTTTCGCGAACAGCGGGCGATGGGCCGCCTGACCGGCCACCCCAACATCGTCAATGTCCTCCAGGTCGGGGTCACCGACAGCGGACAACCATTCATCGTGATGCCGTACCACCCGCAGGGCTCCTTGGACGAACGTATCCGACGGCACGGTCCGTTAGGTGTGGACGAGGTGCTGGAGTTGGGGGTGAAACTGGCAGGCGCGTTGGAGGCCGCCCACGGCGAGGGCATCGTCCACCGCGACGTCAAGCCGGCGAATATCCTCCTCACGGACTATGGCGAGCCGGCGCTCACGGACTTCGGGATCGCGCATATTTCCGGCGGGTTCGAGACCGCTACCGGCATCGTCACCGGTTCACCCGCGTTCACTGCGCCCGAGGTCCTCGGCGGCGCCGCCCCGAGCCCCGCCTCGGACATCTACGGACTCGGAGCCACCCTGTTCTGCGCAGTCACCGGCCACGCCGCATTCGAGCGCCGCAGCGGCGAACAGGTGGTAGCCCAATTCATCCGCATCACAACGGAATCCGCACCGGATTTGCGAGATCAGGGCCTCGCCGATGATGTTGCTACCGTGATCGAGCAGGCAATGGCCGGTCGCCCCGAGGATCGGCAACCCTCTGCCGCCGTATTGGGTGAGCGTCTGCGCGATATTCAACGCAGCCGCGGATTGCCTGCGGGTGACATGGCTCTCCATGCGCGAGCCACGGTGGAACCAGAACTGTCATCACAGGGGCAGTTTCCAACACACTCTTCCCGCCGTGAGCGCGGGAATCTGCCCCTGGAATTGTCCAGCTTCGTCGGTCGCAGGCACGAGATCACCGAAGCGAAGAATCTACTGGCGTCGTCACGATTGCTGACGTTGGTCGGAATCGGCGGAGTCGGGAAAACACGCCTCGCACTACGACTTGCAACGAGTATCCAGCGAGAGTTCACCGACGGAGCATGGCTCGTCGAGCTCGACGAGGTCCGCACTGAATCTCGACTGATCGACGTGGTGGCGTCCACACTCGGTGTGCGGGACCAAACTGACCGGTCGCTACGCGAGATCATCCTCGACGTCCTGTCGTCGCGAGAACTGTTGCTGGTGTTGGACAATTGCGAGCAGGTGGTTGACGCCGTCGCCGACCTCGCCACAGCTTTGCTGCAATGCAACCCGAACCTGCGCATCCTCGCGACAAGCCGCGAACCCCTCGCAATAGCCGGCGAGGCGACGCTGCGCGTTCCCCCACTCACCGTCCCCGACCCCGACCGCGAGCCGTCCCTGCAGGGTCTGCCCCGCTACGACGCCGTCTCGCTGTTCACCGAACGCGCCACCACGGCGGTATCGACATTCACGTTGACAGATGCCAACAAGTCCGCGGTCACCCGGATCTGTCACCGGTTGGACGGGTTGCCGCTGCCCATCGAATTGGCGGCCGCGCGATTGCGTGCGATGTCGCCCGAACAAATCCTGCAGAGACTTTCCGACCGGTACGCACTGTTGACTCGCGGGAGCCGAGGCGCGCCTTCGCGCCAGCAGACGCTCCGGTTATGTGTCGACTGGAGCTACGACCTCGGCACCCCGCTCGAGCAACTGACGTGGGCACGACTGTCGGTGTTCCCCGGCAGCTTCGATCTCGATGCCGCAGAACACGTGTGCGGGGACGATATGCCCACCGGGGATCTGCTGGACTCACTGGCATCCCTCGTCGACAAGTCGATCCTGATCCGCGAAGAGCACGACTCCGTGGTCCGCTTCAGACTGCTCGAGACGCTACGCGCCTACGGCCGGGAGAAGGCCGAAGAATCCGGCGAGTACCTCGATCTGCGCCGGCGGCACCGGGATTGGTATCGCCAGCTCGCTCGCACCGCCGAGGACGAGTTCATCGGCCCCAGACAGCTCGAGTGGATGGAGCGACTCAGCAGTGAGCAGCCGAATCTGCGGGACGCGATGGATTTCTGCCTCGACGAAAGCGATGCCGACACCGGTTTACAGATTGCCACACCCTTGTTGCAGCTCTGGGGGTCGCGAGGCCAGCTCAGCGAGGCGAGGCGCTGGCTCGACCAATTCCTGTCACTCCGGAAAGAACACCCGACCATCACCTACATCCGGGCGCTGTACGCCGACTGCCTCATGACCGAACAGCAGCGGGACCACCAGCGAGGGGCTGCCCTTGTCGAGCAGGCGCGGATCCTCGCCAACCAGATGACCGACCCGATAGCGCACGCGATCGTCGACCACGCGGACGGCATCGTCGGATTGTTCACCGGCGACCTCTCGCGCGCGGCGTCACGTCTGGAGCGGGCACAGCCGGTGTTGCGACAAGCAGAGAACGAACTCGCACTGCGGATCGAGTCACTGACGCTGCTGGGATTGACGTATCAACTGGCCGACACCGAACCCCACCGGGCGATCGAATGCTACGAACAAGTTCTCGCGATCACGGAAGCTCACGGTGAATCCGTCTATCGGTCCTACGCACTGTGGGCCATGGCCGTCGCACAATGGCGTCTGGGTGATCAGCGTCGCGCAACCGACCTACTCCAAGAAGGAGTGCGGCTCGCTCGACTCGTCGACGACCCGGTCAGCTGCGCGAACTGCGTCGAAGTACTCGCCTGGATCGCCGGAACCAGTGACCCTGAACGCGCCAGCACACTGATGGGGGCCGCGGACGCGCTCGGCCGTGCGGCCGGAAGCCCCTCCGTGTTCGTTCCCGACCTGCTCGTCCATCACGAAGAATGCGAGCGGTCCGCCCGCCGGATGCTCACCGAACACGCCTTCGAGGAGGCCCGGCAGCGCGGCAGGGCCATGGATCTCGGTTCCGCTGCTTCCTACGCGCTCGAGGAAGACCCCCGAAAGCCGACGCCCCCGGGTCCCGCCACCCTGACGAAACGCGAACAGCAGGTTGCGGAACTGATCGCCGAGGGCCTCACCAACAAGGCGATCGCCGCCCGACTCGTCATCTCGCACCGCACCGCGCAAGGACATGTCGAACACATCCTCACCAAACTCGGGTTCACCTCACGAGCACAGGTCGCAGCCTGGGTTGTCGAAGAGAGACAATCGTCCTAATTTCCGCTCAGCGTGACGGGGAGGCACGGGTCAGTCATCGGACCCGCCTCCACGTTCGAGCGCTACCTGCGAACCATAGTGATCGCCGCAAATCGTTCTGGTTAGCGCAGAGCGTCACGCGAGAGGATGTGTCGAAGCCGAGTTCTCCGGCGACCCGCTCCGTGTCGACGCGGTGGGCGCCGCTGGCGAGGATGAGCAAGGGGGAGCCGTCGGCGTCGAAAACGAGGCTGTTGACGATCGCGGCGGTCTCGCACCCGAGTGTGCGGGCGGCTTCCGGAGCGGTGGGAACAGGGGTGTCGAAGATCCGCATGCGGTCGGTCAGGCCTGCGTCGATGAGTGCGGTGGACACGACGGCGGCGGCGGCGTCGGTTCAGAAGGGTGACACAGCGCGGTAGCCAATCACACTCCCGTGTGGACTGCGAAATGCCTGGTTAACGCCCCTGAAGAGCCGGTTCGACAAATGTAGGGCAGATCGGGAAAAGCTCTCGTCATTTGCCGGTCGTGACCCAGCTCACGTGTTCCTAGTGTTGGCGTCGTACGAAAACGACGGTCTCGCTGATCAGCGAGAACACTTCCTCGATAGGAGCAACTGATGACATCCACCGTGGGCTTTGTGGGCCTCGGCAACATCGGTGGCCGGGTGGTTGCGCACCTGGTCAAGGCGGGTCACGACGTCGCGGTGTACGACCTGAATACGGCGGCTGTCGACGCCGCGGTCGCGCTCGGTGCCCGCTCGGTCGCCTCACCCGGTGAAGCGGCGCGGAAGGCGGAGGCACTCTTCCTGAGCCTGCCCACCCCGGCGATCGTCGAGGGCGTCGTCGCGGACGTCTTGCAGCAGGGCAATCAGGGCCTGGTCATCGTCGACCACAGCACCATCGACCCGGACACCACCCGCCGGTTGGCGCAGGATGCCCAGGTCGCCGGGGCTTGCTTCCTCGACGCCCCGGTCAGCGGCGGCGTGCAGGGCGCCGAGGCCGGCACCCTCGCGGTGATGCTCGGCGGCGACGAGGCCTCGGTGAAGAAGGTCATCCCGCTGATCGAAACCTACGCGGGCAACATCTTCCACGTCGGCCCGTCGGGCAGCGGCCAGGCGATCAAACTCGCCAACAACCAGATCACCGCCGCCAACATCGTCGCCCTCGGCGAGGGCCTGAGCAGCGCCGTCGCCGCCGGTGTCGACCTCGACACCGCGGTCGCCGTGCTGACCAAGAGTTCGGCCAACAGCAACGTGCTGAGCAACTACTTCCCCAAGACCCTGTTCACCGAGGAGCGGCCCACCGGCTTCGCACTGGACTTCATGCACAAGGATCTCGGCCTGTTCCTCAACGCCGCCGGCAAGGCCAAGCTCCCCACCCCGGTCACCAGCCTGGTCCGGGACCTGTTCAGCATCGGCCAGCGCGACGGCCGCGGCGGCAAGGACTTCACCAGCGTCGTCGAGTTCTACGAAGACTTCACCGGCATCCGCCTGCAGACGAAGGGAAACAACCAGTGAGCACCCCCACCCTGACCACCGCGACCAAGGTCAACCAGCTCATCGGCGGCCAGTGGGGCCCGGCCGACTCCGGCAACTGGCTCGAGGTCGAAAACCCGGCCCGCCGTGAAATTCTCGCACTGATCCCGGACTCCGGGGAGGCTGACGTCAACCGCGCCGTCGCCGCCGCGAAGGACGCGTTCGGTCCGTGGAAAGCGCTGCCGGCCCGAGACCGCGGCGCCCTGCTGATCAAGCTCGGCGACAAGATCGCCGAAAATCAGGAAGAACTCGCCCGGATCATCGCCTCCGAGACCGGCAACGCCCTGCGGACGCAGGCCCGCGGTGAGGCCGCCAGCGGCGCGGACATCTTCCGCTTCTACGGTCAGATCGCCTCCGAGCAGAAGGGCGAGACCCTCCCGTTCGGGGAGAACCTCGTCAGCTACACCGTGCGCGAGCCGCTCGGTGTGGTCGGCGGTATCGTCCCGTGGAACGCCCCGGTCACGCTGTCCTCGCTCAAGATCGCGATGGCGTTGGCGATGGGCAACACGCTGGTCCTCAAGACCGCAGAACTCGCTCCGCTGGCCGTGCTCAAGCTCGCCGAATGGGCGCACGAGATCCTGCCCGCCGGTGTACTCAACGTGCTGACCGGATCGGGCCAGAAGGTCGGCGTGCCGCTGTCGAAGCACCCCGACGTCGCGAAGCTGACCTTCACCGGCTCCACCGGTGTCGGCAAGGAAATCCTCGCCGCGGCCGCCGACCGGATCGTCCCGGTCACCCTCGAACTCGGCGGCAAGTCGCCGGCGATCGTATTTCCCGACTCCGACGACGACGCCACCGTCGACGGTGTGATCGCCGGGATGCGCTTCACCCGGCAGGGCCAGTCCTGCACCGCCGGATCGCGGCTAAACCTGCACGAGGACATCTTCGACTCGTTCCTCGAGAAGCTGAAGAACAAGCTGGGCCAGTTCAAGATCGGTGACCCGCTCGACGAGGCCACCGACATCGGTGCCATCGTCAGCGAGAAGCAGTTCGACACCGTCTGCCGCTACATCACCTCCGGTATCACCCAGGGTGGCACCGTGATCACCGGCGGACCCGAACGTCCGGTGGACGGTGACGGCTTCTTCGTCGCCCCCACCGTCATCACCGGCGCCGACGCCGACTGGGACATCACCCGCGAAGAGGTCTTCGGACCGGTGCTCGTGGTGATCCCATGGAAGGACGAGGACCAGGTCCTGGCCGCGGCCAACGACAGCACCTACGGTCTGGCCGGCTACGTGTGGACCAAGGACATCACCAAGGCCATCCGCACCGCCAACGCCCTCGAGGTCGGCTGGGTGCAGATCAACCGCGGCGGCGGCCAGTTGCCCGGCATGTCCTACGGCGGCATCAAGCAGTCCGGCCTCGGCCGTGAGTACTCCGTCGACGGGGCACTCGAAAGTTTCACCCAGGTAAAGAACATCACCATCGCGGTCTGACCTCCGCCTCTCCCGGCGCCGCCCCGGCGGCGGCGCCGGGAGCCCACTCGGGCGTCCTCGGACAAGCGCCTCCCTCGCACTCGATCCGAACCCCAGCTAGAGCAACCGAGCGACGCCGGGCACCTTCCCTGTGTCACGGCGGTCCTCGCCGACCCTGGAAACAAGGACACACCATGACAGTCGACAGTTCCCACGAACAGTTGAACGAGGACGGCCTCGCACAAGGCCTGAACAAACGGCACATCCGGATGATCGCCATCGGCGGCGCCATCGGCGTCGGCCTGTTCCTCGGCTCCGGCAAGGGCATCTCCTACGCCGGCCCCGCCCTGGTCGGTGTCTACGCCATCACCGGCGTGTTCATCTTCATCATCATGCGCGCCCTCGGCGAGCTGCTGATGTACCGGCCCGTCACCGGCTCCTTCGCCGAATACGCTCGTGAATTCCTCGGCCCTGTATACGGTTTCATCACCGGGTGGGGATACTGGATCACCTGGACCATCATCGGCATGGCCGAGCTCACCGCCGCCGGCATCTTCGTCAGATTCTGGTTCCCCTCGATGCCGCAATACCTCACCGCCCTGATCGCCCTGATCGCGCTCGTCACCCTGAACCTGGCCAAGGTCGGCTTCTTCGGCGAAGCCGAATTCTGGTTCGCCTCCATCAAAGTCATCACCATCGTCGCCCTCATCGCCGGCGGGATCTTCGCCCTGGTCTTCAACGTCGGCAAGGCCGGCCAGGAAGGCGGCATCGCCAACCTCTGGGATCACGGCGGCATCGCACCCCACGGCCTGCTCGCCGTCCTGCTCGCCTTCCAGATCGTGGTGTTCTCCTACCAGGGTGTCGAACTGATCGGCATGACCGCCGCCGAAACCAAGAACCGCGCCACCGTCCTGCCCAAGGCCATCAACTCCATCCCCTGGCGCATCGGCATCTTCTACGTCGGCACCCTGGTCGTGCTTCTCTCCCTCTTCCCGTGGGATCAGTTCAACGCCGACTCGAGCCCATTCGTGAAGGGCTTCACCCAGATCGGGCTGCCCGCCGCCGCCAGCATCATGAACTTCGTCGTCCTCGCCTCCGCGCTCTCGTCGTGTTCGGCGGGCCTGTTCAGCAACGGCCGCCTGCTCAAGAAGCTCGCCGCCGACGGGGTCGCACCGAAAATGTTCGAGAAGACCAACCGCGGCCACGTCCCGGCCGCCGCCATCATCGCCTCCGGGTCTCTGATGCTCGTCAGCGTCGCGATCAACGCCATCGTCCCCGAGCAGGCGTTCTCCTACATCTCCTCGGTCGCCACCCTCGGTGCGATCTGGTCCTGGGGCGTCATCGTCGCCTGCCACCTCGTCTACCGGCGCCGCGTCGAGCGCGGTGAGGTCCCCGCAAGCACCTTCCGCCTTCCGCTCGCCACACCGTTGTGCTGGGCCACCCTCGCCTTCCTGGCTGCGGTCACCGTCCTGCTCGCCTTCGACGAGGGCCAGCGCATCGCCCTCTATGCCCTGCCGATCTGGGCCGCCGTCCTGCTTACCGGGTACTACCTCTCGGCCCGGCGCACAGCGTCCCCGGTGGCGCCGAGCCCGGCCACCGAAAACGACCGTCCCGCACTACATCCCTGACGTCGAGTCTGGCCGCACCTGCAACCGGGTGCGGCCAGGCTCGCCGTCCACCCACCACCGACCAGGAGACAGACGCATGACACCCCGTTCGACCATCGCTCCCTGGGCATCACCGATCGCTCAGCAGCGTCTGTCGACCCTGGAGACCGCGCATACCGAGACCAGCACCGCCCAGGTCGTCGAATCGGTGCATCGGTCGCTGGCTGAGCACCATGCGCGGATCAACGATGGGATCGTCCTCTACGCCGGCACCAACGTCCTGTCCCCGAATGTGACGGCCGCACACGACACCGCGCTGTCCACCCGCCCGGCGTTGGGGTGGCCGGGGGAGAAGGTGCAGACCGCGGTGCAGGAGATCGAGCACCTCGAGGTGCTCGCTACCCGCCAGGTCGCCCAGGCGCTGCGGGGAACCTACGCCGAGGTGCGGTACCTGACCGCCACCATGGCCAACCTCGCCGCCTATATCGCGTTTACCGACCCCGGCGACACCATCGCCGTTCTGTCCCCGGAATCCGGCGGCCACGCCAGCCATCAACAGATACTCGGCACCGCGGGCATTCGGGGGCTGACCGTCGAGCACCTGCCGTACTCGCCGAGCGCCCTCGACATCGACGCCGGGGAAATCGACGACTTCGTCCACCGGTTACGACCGCGGCTGATCGTGGTCGGCGGCAGCGTCACCCTGTTCCCTCACAACCTCGGACCGATCCGCGAGGCCGCCGACCGGGTCGGTGCCGTCGTGGTCTACGACGCCTCCCACACCGCAGGTTTGATCGCCGCCGGCTACTACCAGGACCCACTCGCCGAGGGCGCCGATGTGGTGACGTTCTCGACATACAAGACCTTCGCCGGCCCCGCGGGCGGCGCCGCCGTCACCCACTCCGCCGAGCATGCCGAGCGCCTCGCCGCCGCCGCATATCCAACGATGCTGTCGAACTACGACCCAGCCCGCCTCGGCCCGCTCGCAGTAGCCGCCGGTGAGGCGGTCGACCAGTCGCCGCCGTGGGCCGCGGTCACCATCGAGTACGCAGGCGAGCTGGCCGCGAACCTCAACGCGCTCGGGCTGGTCGTCGTCGGCCGCCGCCTCGGCTACACACGCAGCCACCAGGTCGTCATCGACGCCCAAGGCATCGGCGGGGGGCCGGCCGCGGTCCGCCGGCTCGAGGCCGACGGCATCTACACCGGCGCATGCCGGCTGCCGTGGCAGAGCCCGGGCACCCCACCCGAGGGCGTGCGCCTGGGCGTGCAGGAGTTCATCCGCTGCGGCGCCGGGTTCGACACCGTCACCGACCTAGCCGCTCTCGTGCACCGATCCCTCACCACCACCGACGACACCCCACTGACCCCGGCGACCCGGCACCTGCGCCGACAGGTCACCACCGACCTGTGGGGTCGTCCCGCCGCTTGTCCATCCACCGACGAATGGAGCACCGTCTGATGGCTCTCAGCGCTTTCGACCTCTTCTCCATCGGCATCGGCCCGTCCAGCTCGCACACAGTAGGCCCGATGCGCGCCGGCACCCTGTTCGTCGACGAGGTCAAACACCTCCTCGAGGTCCGGTCGATCACCCGCCTCGAGGTCGACCTCTACGGGTCCCTTGCGGCGACCGGCCGTGGGCACGGCACCCTCGGCGCCGTCCTCCTCGGCCTCGAGGGCAACGCCCCCGAGACGGTCGACCCCACCTACGCCCACACCCGCGTCGAACAAATCGACACCGAACACCGCCTACAGTTCGGCTCGACCACCGACCTGGTCTTCGGCACCGCGGACATCGGCATGCACCCGTTGACCATCAAAGACCGCCACACCAACACCATCCGGTTCGCCGTCCACACCGACCCGGCCGCCGCCGAGTGTTCCGCCGACCAACTCGCCGCCACCACCCCCGCCCACGAGGCCGTGTACTACTCGATCGGCGGCGGCTTCGTGGAACGAGACGGCCACAACGCCGCCGGGCCGGAGACCCCGGTACCACTGCCCTTCCGCACCGGCGCCGAACTGCTCGACATCTGCGAGCGCAAGAACCTGCCGATCAGCGACGTCATGTGGCGCAACGAACTCGCCACCCGCAGCCCCGAACAAATCCGTGCCGGGCTGCTCGAAATCTGGCAGGTGATGGCCGCCTCGATCCACAACGGGTTCACCACCCCCGGCCACCTGCCGGGATCGCTACGGGTCAAGCGCCGCGCCGCGGAGTTCTACTCCCGCCTGGTCGAACGCGAGAAGGTCGTCGACCATGCCGACTCGATGGATTGGCTCAACGTCGCCGCGATGGCGGTCAACGAGGAGAACGCCGCCGGCGGGCGGATCGTGACCGCCCCCACCAACGGCGCCGCGGGAATCGTCCCCGCCGTCCTGTTCTGGGCGCTGCGCTACCTCCCCGGCCTCAACACCCAGCACGACCGCGACGACGCGGTAGTGAAGTACCTGCTCACTGCCGCCGCGATCGCCGTGCTCTACAAAGAACGCGCCTCGATCTCCGGCGCCGAGGTCGGCTGCCAGGGCGAGGTCGGCTCCGCCTGCTCGATGGCCGCCGGCGCCCTCGCCGAACTGCTCGGCGCCACCCCCGCGCAGGTCGAAAACGCCGCCGAGATCGGCATCGAACACAACCTCGGCCTGACCTGCGACCCGATCGGCGGCCTGGTGCAGATCCCGTGCATCGAACGCAACGCCATCGCCTCCGTCAAAGCCGTCAACGCGGCGAAAATGGCCCTGCACGGCGACGGCACCCACCGCGTGACGCTCGACCAGGCAATCGAGACCATGCGGCAGACCGGGATGGACATGCTCACGAAATACAAGGAAACCTCCACCGGCGGCCTCGCCGTCAACGTCCCCGAATGCTGACATGACCGCACCCACCCGAGCCCGGCCCCAGCGGATCGACAGACGCGTCTGCCTGCACCGGATCCGCCCCGACCCACGCATGAAGCGGATGATGAGGCTGTGAGCGAGAGCGAGATCCAACCCGCGATCGACGAGATCGCCAACGCACTGGGCACCGGTGCGTCCCTTGACGACCTCACCGGCCGACTCGTCGCCTACAGTGCCCAGCACGGCCGTGCCGACGACGCCCGGGTACGGTCCCTGCTCAACCGAGAAGTACCCGAGGACATCCGCGACTGGGAAGCACGCCACGGCACCGGAACTGCCGTCGAACCGATCATCATCCCGGCCAACCCGGACCTGAAGATGGACCCCCGCATCTGCGTTCCGCTGATCCACCGCGGCGTGCGCACCGGACTGCTCTATGTCATCGACCCGCTCGCCCCGGAGAACCCGGATCGGGTCACCACGACGGTCGCCCTCATCGCCGACCAGGTCGAACTCCTCGCCACCGTCCTCTACGAAATGGCCTCCCCGCACCTGGACGAACGACATCAACGCGAACTCGAGTTCTTCGCCGCCTGCCAAGGCAACGCCGATGCCCTCGACACGGTCGCGAACTGGTCGCCGGTGCGGTCGGCGTCCTCGCTGCGGCTGGCGGTCTCGATCTTCTCGGCCGGCGAAGACGTCACCGCCTTCTCCGAGACCCGCGCCGCCCAGCTGCGACTGGCCAGTCAGCAGACCGTCTCACGGTATCCGAGCGTGGTCGCCGGATCGGTGCAGGACAGCCACTCGGTGGTGCTGCTGCGACCGGACAACGAGGCGAACGCCGCCCTGCGTCTGCATCAGCGGCTCGCCGCCGCATCCGGCGTCACCCAACCCGGCACTACCTCGCCGGAACGTCTCTACACCGGTGTGGCAGAGAACATCTCCTCCATCGACCAACTTCCCGAAGGATACCGGCGGGCGGTGATCGCCGCTCAAACCGCCGCCGTCGAACCGGAATCGGGCACCATCGCCACCTGGGACACCATCGGCCCATACCGGTTGATCGCCACCCGCCTACGCACCGACGGCACCGTCTCCGACCTACTCGCCGCCCTCGTCGAAGCAGACCCCAACGGTGACCTCGTGAACACCCTCGAAGTGTTCTACGACCAGGGCGACAACGTCAAAGCCGTCGCCGACACCCTGCACCTGCACCGGACCAGCCTCTATTACCGGATCAACAAGATCCGCGACATCCTCGGCGTCGACCCCCTGGGCGGCGCCACCCGCCTCGAGCTGCACCTCGCGCTCAAGGCACGCCGCTGGACGCGACGCCCACGAATCTGAACCAGGCGCCGAAATCCGACGCAGCACGCCCCGTTCCTCATCTATCGCAGGCCGATTCGTCACGTCGGCCAAAAGGAGATCTGTCATGACTTCCCCCGCCGCGCCCGCCGCCTCTCCGCGCCATCGGGTGGTGGTGATCGGGTCCGGGTTCGGCGGGTTGTTCGCCACCAAGGCATTGCGTCGCGCGGACGTGGACCTGACTATCGTCGACCGCACCACCCACCACCTGTTCCAGCCACTGCTGTACCAGGTCGCCACCGGCATCCTCTCCGAAGGAGAGATCGCACCCTCGAACCGGATGATCCTCGAGGACCAACCCAACGCCACCGTTCTGCTCGGCGACGTCTCCACGGTCGACCTGACCGCCCAGACGGTCACCTCCGTGCAGGACGGGCGCACCACCGTCACCGGATACGACAGTCTCATCGTCTCCGCCGGCGCCCAACAGTCCTACTTCGGTAACGACCACTTCGCCGAACACGCCCCCGGCATGAAAACCATCGACGACGCCCTCGAACTCCGCGGCCGCATCCTCGGCGCGTTCGAACGCGCCGAGATCTGCTCCGACCCCCCCGAGCGTGCAAAGCTGCTGACCTTCGTCGTCGTCGGTGCCGGACCCACCGGTGTCGAGATGGCCGGGCAGATCGCCGAACTCGCGCACCGAACCCTGGTCGACGTCTACCGCAACTTCGACACCCGCGACGCCCGGATCATCCTCCTCGACGCCGCCCCAACCGTTCTGCCACCGTTCGGACTCAACCTCGGCAACAAAGCCGCCGCGGCACTCGAGGAGCTCGGCGTCGAGATCCAACTCGGCACAATGGTCACCGACGTCGACGCCGACGGGCTCACCGTCCGCGACAGCGACGGTGAACACCACCGCATCGACGCCGCCTGCAAGGTGTGGTCCGCCGGCGTCGCCGCCAACCCCCTGGGCGCCCAGCTCGCCGCCCAGTCCGGGGCCGACCTCGACCGCGCCGGCCGTGTCACCGTTGAGGACGACCTCACCCTGCCCGGACACCCGAACGTCTTCGTCGTCGGCGACATGATGGCCAAGGATCGTCTGCCCGGTGTCGCGCAGGTCGCCATCCAGGGCGGCCGCTACGCCGCGCAGCAGATCAAAACCGAGCTCACCGCAGCCACCAAGGACCGCACCACATCCGAGCGGGCACCGTTCCGCTACCGCGACAAAGGTTCGATGGCCACGATCGCCCGCTTCAAGGCCGTCACCAAGGTCGGCAACCCCGAACTGACCGGTGTTCTCGCGTGGATACTCTGGCTGGCCGTCCACGTCGTGTACGTCGTCGGCTTCCGCAGCCGCCTGGCCACGCTGATCTCTTGGACCTGCACCTTCCTCGGCCGCTGGCGAGGCCAACTCACCATCACCGACCAACAGATCACAGCCCGAAACGCCATCGCCCAACTACACCTGATCAACAACGGCCACGACGACGCCGACGACCCGATCGCAAAGGCCGGCGCAGATTTCCTTGGCGACGCGTTCGCGCCGGAAACGCCCCCCTCTCCTTCGCCGTCTCGGGGAAAGAAGAGGTCTGCAGGGATCGGCGGTGGTGTGACCGGCTTTGTCGCTCGCTGCCGCTGGCTAGGCCCCGGCGTTGTGGAAATTGTGCGGTTGGTTCTGGCGCTCGGGTCGGCACACCGGTGCGGCTTGGAGGCCCTGGCGGATGAGCATGTGTCGGTGCCGACCGACAAGGGTGCATGTGGGCAAGGTGTCCGCACTGGTGGCCGGAATGGTTGCGGGCGCGGACAGCATCGACGACATGGCAGTGCTGCGGCACGGAGCCCTCCCCACGGTCTTCGACCGCCCGTATGCCCCGTCGACGCTGGGCTCGTTCCTGCGGTCGTTCACCTTCGGGCACGTCCGCCAACTCGACGCCGTAGCCACCCGCTTCCTGTGTGGCTTTGGCCGAACGGACATTCAGCCTGCACGACTGGTTCGCCAGTCGCGGGATTCCCGATCCGTGGGCTCGGTACCTCGGAGAAGCGGCATCCGAGCGCACACCGGTTCGAGGGCGCCGCGGCAATCGAGCCAACAAGTGCCACACAGAATCGTCGTCTGCCACACCTCCCGGCAGAAAATGACCCATTATCAGGCACGGGTTCGCCAGATTCAGCGCCCCACCGGTCGAACGTCTCGCACACCGACCGTAGAAGCGGGTGTAACCGCGTCGAATGTGCAGAAAGTACGGTCCGAATCCGATCCCGGCCTAGTAGGTGAACCCAACAGGCTCCATCGGGTGTACACCCGGTGGTTCGGTCGGTCGTCCGTCCGTCGGTCGTGGTGGATGGAGCCGAGTAAGTGTAGAGAGATGGAGCCGATGACGGGAATCGAACCCGCGTATTCAGCTTGGGAAGCTGATGTTCTGCCATTGAACTACATCGGCGCGCACGATATTGGGCGCCCGTAGGCAGGCCCAACACCCTGCGGCGGAAACATTATCAGATGGTGATCCGGACTACCCGGGCACACGCGCGGTGTGTCATACGAGGGGTTTGCCGGCTTTCATTCGGCGTCGCAGATCGAACATGAGCAGGTTGTAGGGGAACTCCCGGATGCGGACGGGGATGCGCCTGCTGAGGGTGCCGATGGTGCGCAGGGTCCGGTCGAAGCGCTGCTGATCCTTGTCGGTCCATGTCAGGTGCATTTCGTCGCGGAACTGCTGGGGCAGGAAGCCGTTGGTGAAGAACATGTTGAGCCGGCCGAACAGGCGGGAGACGATGGCGGGCAGGAATTCGAGTTGTGCGATGGAGAGGACGTGTTCGCGGATGGTGTCGTCGATCGACACCTTGTCGAGGGCCTTGTTCCAGTACTCCTCGAATGCGACGCGGTCTTCGGGCCACATGTCCGGGGGCACCTGGAGGGTGGTGCCGAACGTGGCGCCTTCCTTGTAGAAGAACTCGGCGGCTGCGGGGGGGAGGTCGCCGTGCAGGGCGCGGTTGACGTCCTCGAACCCCCGGTAGATGCAGGCGGCCACCCACAGCTGCAGTTCGGGGTCGAACGCGTTGTATTGCACGGGGCTGTCGGGGGTGGAGCGCACCTTGGCGTGGGCGCGGTTGACGCCCTTGCGGAAGGCCGCCTTCTCCTCGTCGGTGCCGCGGGCCGCCACCACGAGGTAGGTCAGCGTGGTGCGGGTCCGTTTGATCGGATGCCTGAACAGCTGGCCGCTCTCGACCTTGCTCTCGTATACGCCGTACCCGACCCCGGGATGGGCGAGCTGCATGATGATGTTCGCGGCGCCTGCCAGTAGTCCGGCGCCGTCCATGACCTGATCGAGACGGTCCGGTACTTCGAGTGACGTCGACATTTGTGTTCCCTCTCCCCACCACGGATTCGCTATCTGAACACGACCGTACTCACATATATGTTCGCCGTCCAGGGTCCGGTGGAAAGATGGTGCGCATGGCTACCGCACCGGTGAACGCGAACGTCGGACCCTCGACGAGCGACGGTGGGCGCGTCTATGGCGGCCAGGAGCGTGACCAGCGGAAATCGGAACGGCGGGGCCAGCTCATCGAGGCGGGACTCGATCTGCTGGGCAGCGCGGACGGCGACCACGCCCTGACCGTGCGCGGAGTCTGCAAGCAGGCCGGACTCGCCACCCGCTATTTCTACGAGAGCTTCACCGACCGCGACGCGCTGGCCGTCGCCGTCTACGACCACGTGGTGGACCGGATCGCCACCAGCACCCTGGACGCCGTGTCGAACGCCGGGCCGGGTGAACGCGACATCGTGCGCGCCGGCGTCCGCAACATCGTGCGGGAGGTTGCCGAGGATCCGCGTCAGGGCCGTCTCATGTTCTCGGTGGCGCAGTCGAGCGCGGTGCTGGCGCAGCGCCGCCTCGACAGTTCGCGGCTGTTCGCGGGCCTGGTCACGAAGCAGACGGTCGGGTACTACGAGGTGGCCGAGAGCCCGCGCCTCGACCTGGCCGCGCACTTCATGGTCGGCGGCCTGGCGCAAACTCTGACGGCGTGGTTGAACGGCACCGTGACCCTCCCCGAGGAGGAGCTCGTGGACACCTGCACCGAACTGCTGCTCTCCATGGCCATCCACACCCGTTAACCTCTACCTGTGCTCCTCTCCGATCGCGATCTCCGTGCCGAAATTTCCGCTGGACGTCTGGGCATCGACCCGTTCGACGATTCGATGGTCCAGCCCTCGAGCGTGGATGTGCGCCTCGACAGCCTGTTCCGGGTGTTCAACAACACCCGCTACACGCACATCGACCCAGCTCAGCGGCAGGACGAGCTGACGACGCTGGTCGAGCCGGCCGAGGGGGAGCCGTTCGTCCTGCACCCGGGCGAGTTCGTTCTCGGCTCCACGCTGGAGGTGTGTTCGCTGCCCGACGACCTGGCGGGACGCCTGGAGGGCAAGTCCTCGCTTGGCCGCCTCGGACTGTTGACGCACTCCACGGCCGGGTTCATCGACCCCGGCTTCAACGGGCACATCACGCTGGAGCTTTCCAACGTCGCGAACCTGCCCATCACCCTGTGGCCGGGCATGAAGATCGGCCAGCTGTGCCTGCTGCGGCTGTCGAGCGCGGCGGAACACCCGTACGGCAGCTCCGCCGTCGGCTCCAAGTACCAGGGCCAGCGGGGCCCGACGCCGTCGAAGGCCTACCTCAACTTCGCGCAGAGCTGAGCCGCGCGGCCCGACGAAAATATTGCAAACCGAGTGGTCCGCTACTCGTGTGTATTGCGGCGGGTGAGAGAAGACTGAGAGTCGAAGCCGCCCTCTCCTGGGCGTTCGATCCCGGAGGCCGCCATGAAAGACGTAGTCGTGTTGTTGCCCGGCATCGGCGGGTCGGTCCTCGCCCGTGACGGCAAGGACGTATGGGCGCCGACACCGGGTGTCGCGCTGGCGGGCGTGCTGTCGCTGGGCGGGAACATCAAACGCCTGAAGCTGGACGGCGACGACCCGGATGTCGACGACCTCGGTGACGGCGTCGTGGCCACCCGCCTGGTCCCGGACTTCCACTTCGTTCCCGGGCTGGACTGGAAGATCGACGGGTACACGAAGTTCCGTGACGACGTCGTCCGCCGATTCGGGGTGGTTCCGGGCGACAACTATTTCGAGTTCCCCTACGACTGGCGGCGCGACAACCGGGTGGCGGCCCGCGCCCTGGCCCGCCGGACCCACGACTGGCTGACGCGGTGGCGCGAGAAGTCGGGCAACGCGGACGCGAAGCTCGTCCTGGTGTGCCACTCCATGGGCGGAATCGTCGCTCGGCTGTTCCTCGAATTCCTGGACGGGTGGCGTGACACCCGCACCCTCGTCACGTTCGGGACCCCGTACTCCGGTTCGGTCAATGCGCTCGACTTCCTCGTCAACGGTTTCCGCAAGGGCTGGGGCCCGTTCACCGTCGACCTCAGCGCGCTGATCCGGTCGTTCACGTCCGCCTACCAGTTGCTGCCGTCGTATCGGTGCATGGCGGGCGACGGCGGGTCGTGGCTCGCGCTCGACGACGAGAAGCTCGACTGGTCGGGGACGGGTCTCGACGCCGGCCGGATGGCTGCGGCGGTGCGCCTGCACCGAGGTCTGCGCGACGCCGTCGACGCACGGCTGAAGTCGGGACACGAGGGCTACGACATCCGGCCGGTGATCGGCGACTTCCAGCCCACCAAGTGGGCCGCCCGGCTCGCCGGGGAGAAGGTCGAGACGATGACCGTCCGCGGACCCGACGAGAGCGGCGGCGACGGCACCGTGCCGAAATTGTCGTCCACCCCGCACGAACTCATGACGGGATGGAAGAACGCGGCCTTCTTCAGCCAGCGGCACGGCTCCCTCCAGAACGACGACCCGGTGCTCGACCACGTGGGCGGAATCCTGAACACCGCGACGCTCGCGCCTCCGAACGTGTTTCCGGCGGTGAACGAATCGGTCGCGCTGGAAGTCGATGACGTCACGACAGCCGAGCCGCTGGTGATCCGGGCGCGCACGGGCGCCGGGGGCGCTCGGCTTCTCGCGACGGTCGAGCCGATGGCCGGCGGTCCGAGCCGGGAACACCCGCTCGTGTCGACCGCCGACGGCTGGCAGGAGACCAGCCTCGACGGGCTGGCCGCCCAGGACTACCGGATCACCGTGCGCGCACTCGGGGTGCACCCGGTCACCGACGTCGCGAGTGTGGTCGACCTCGACGAGATCGCCCGGTCCGTGGACGTCTAGGAGCGCGGACGCATGGGACCGACACCCGGTTTCGAGGCACTGGAGATCAGCGTTCTCCGGGCCGGCGACCACATCTGGCTCTCGGCGCAGTCGCGGATGGGTTCGGTCTTCGCGGTGCGGCGGCCGATCCCGGAATGGAAACTGCCGAACGATGTCACCGGGAAGACGATCGACACACCGTCCGACTGGTTGACTGACACCGTCCGGCATGCGCGCACCGACGCCGCAACCCATGCACTCGACGTCGGGAAGGTGTTGACGGACCTGGTGTTCGGGGTTCCGGACATCGTCACGCTGCTGCAGCAGAGCCGGGGGTTGGCCCGGACCACGGGAACCCAGCTTCTCGTGCGCGTCCTCGCCGCGCCGCAGGAAGTGTGTGCCTGGCCGTGGGAGTTGCTGCTGGATCCGCAACGACCCGACCAGTTCCTCGCCATGGCGCGCGATGTCCACGTGGTGCGATCGGGGCGGTCGCGCACCTATCCGTTGCGGCAGACGCCGATCGAGCCGCCGCTCAACCTTCTGTTGGTGATGTCGAGCCCTCTGCGGGAGGGTCCCGAGGATTCCGAGGCCCCGTTCGACCTGTATGCCGAGAAACGTAGCCTTCTGTCGGAATTGCGGCCCCTGGTGGACCGGGGTCTGCTCCGCGTTGTGGTCGAGGACCGCCCGTCCGTCGAACGGCTCCGCAGTCGAATGGGCATGCAGAGACGCGGTTTTCACCTCTTCCATTACCTCGGCCACGCCAATCCGGACGGGCTCAAGCTGGAGCGGCGCAACGGTCGCGGGATGCTGCTGCCCAGCCAGGAATTCGCGTTGCTGTTGCAGCAACTCCCGGACCTCCGGCTGGCGGTGTTCGCGGGGTGTGAGACGGCACGCGCGCCGGACGGTGCCGCCGACGACGATCCCTGGCCCGGGCCGCTGTCGTCCGCCGACATCTGCGTACGTGATGCGTGCCCGATGGTGATCGGGATGCAGGCGGTGCTGCCCTTCAGGACGGAGCGACTGCTGACGCGCTTCTTCTACCAGGCACTGACCGCCGGCCAGCCGGTGGCCGAGGCGTTGCGGCTGGCGCGGCTCGCGATCAACGGAGACGAGAACAGCGGTGACCCGCTGCTCGACTGGGCGGTTCCGTGCCTGTTCGTCGGGGGTAGCGAGCCCGGCGCGATCATCGACCCGGAGGCGCGGGCGCGGCCGGAGCCGCCGTCCCGGCGGGTCGGGTTGCGGCTCGGTATCCGCCAGGGCGAACTTCGCTTCATCTCCCGCCTCGCGGAGCTACGCGAGGGGGTGGACGTGCTGTCCGGGCAGACGCCGGCGCGGTTGCTGCACGTCGTCGGAATGCCGTCGACGGGAAAGACCTCGCTTCTGGACCGGGTGCTCGACGAGCTCGATCCGCAGATCGCACATCTGTACATCAGCGCGAAACGGCTGCTCGCGGAACCCGACCCGGTCCGCGAACTGGCCCGCCTCGTCGACGAGCTGATGCGCGACGTCGGAGTGCGCACCGTCCGGCCGGGCAGATTCAGCGCCGGCGACTGGTGGGAGCGACTACTCGGCGACCTCACCGAAGTCCCGGTTGCGATCGTCATCGACGACGGTGACCTGCTGCTCGGCGACGCACCCGGAGCCCCGGACCTCCTCGACGCGCTGGTCCTGCTGACACAGCGGCGCAGCAAGGCGCGGCTCGCGGTGGCGGCCACCGCGGACCTCGTCGAACTGACGCGACCGCTCCGCCCCTCGGAGGTGCGCACGATCCGCCTCGACGCCCTGTCGTGGCCCGAAGTGTGGCAATGGATCCGGCGGAATCTGCCGACCCTGACCCGCTATCCGGAGAAGGACCTGTCCCGGCTCTACGCGGACGTGCGACACCTGGAACTGTGGGAGCAGTTGGCCGATCTCGCCGCCCGGAACGGCACGTTCGACCCGCGGGACCTGCCGGTCCTCGTCCGGCAACTCGGCGTCGGCGCCCCGAAACCGGCGCCCCAGGTATCGAACGGGTCCGACTTCTTCGGCGCCGAAACCGCTGTCCCCGAAGCGGAGGCAGCGGCAGCGTCGCCGGTGCGGCGCGCGTTGCGGTTGGCGGTCGCGGGTCCGTTCACGGTGGGCCGACGCGAAGAGATCGCCGTCGCTGTCACGCAGTGCGCCATCAAGCACGGGGTTCCGGGGCGGGTAGTAGCCGGAGAGACGGGGGAGGGTGAATCGGCACTGGCCGAACTCCTTCCCGGGGAGCTGGCCTTCGGCGACGGTGTCCCGTCCGAGCGCGACGTCTGCCGGTGGATGGAGGACGCGGCCCTGGCCGACGCGGACATCCTGGTGTTCGACTACGGCAACGCGGTGCCCTCGGATGCGCAGAATGCGGTGATTGCGCGCCTGGTGAGCGACGGCAGGCTGGTGATCGCCTCGGGCGACCACTCGGACGAACCGGCATATCCTGCGTGGAGTGCGGACGCGTTCGCCGTCGGAGCCGTCGAGGACGACGGCACGCTCACCCACGAAACCCCGTACTTCCCCGACGCGGGGAAACCCGACATCTACGCGCCGCGGACGATCACCGGGACAGCGTGCGAGCAGCTCGTCGATCGACCGGAGATGGACGGCACGACGTTCGCCGCGCTGTACGTGGCGGTCGCCGCCATGCTGGTGTGGGCGACCGACCGCGATCTGACGGCGCCGGAGGTCCGGGCGCTGCTGGTCGAGACGGCGACACCGATACAGGCGACGCGCGGCGACACCGCGAAGCAACTCGACGTCGAGGCGGCGCTGGATTCCGCGCGGCGGAAGGTCATCGTCGGCGCGCTCGGGTCGGACGCACTCGAACTCGGGCAGCTCCTCGCGGAAACCCCCATCCGGCCGGAACTGGCGGTTCCGTTGCTCGACGACCTCGTGGCCGACGGCGACCGCATCCGACGGGTCGTCCGGAACGGCGTCGAACAGTACGAACGCACCGACACCGTGGCCGGGCCGAGAAACGAGTAGCTCACTACGCATGACCGATGTGCCCGCGACGAGCAGGCTCGCAATCGCAGGACGAGCCGCCCGACCTACGTGAGGACCGAGTCATGACCATCGTCGACAACATCGGAGACGGACAGGCGCAGCGCGCGATGCCCGGGGGAACGTTCGAGGCGGAACGGCAGCGACAGCGCGATGCGGCGGAATTGCGTGCCCGCGAACGGGCACCGCAGCGGGGCGAGCACGTGGACGCACTCAACGGCCCCGGAGGCGTCGCCGCCGCGGACACTCCCGAACGGATCGCGAAGCGGGTGAACCGGCTCGGTCGCTACTACGCGGCGGGGGACTGGGCGTCGGACACCCTTCCGGATCAGGTTCTCGAGAAAATAATCAACACAGCCGATTTCGTCGGCGTCCGATACCTCGATGCCGGCGCCGCCGCCGCCCGGTCGATCGGGCGCGTCAACATCCGCGACGCGCGGGGAACCCTGCAGGGCTACGGCACGGGCTTCCTCGTCTCACCCACCCTGCTGCTCACCAACCATCATGTGCTGCCGAACGCGGACACGGCGCGCAGCAGCGTGATCGAGTTCGACTACCAGGACGGCATCGACGGGAAACCGCGCCCCGTGCAGATGTTCCCGCTGGACCCGGGGCGGTTCTACCTCGCCGACCGGGAACGCGACTTCGCGCTCGTCGCCGTCGGAGCCGAACCCGGAACGCTCGCCCAGTTCGGTTTCAACCCGCTGATCCAGGCGGAGGGCAAGGCCGTCATCGGCGAATTCGTGACCATCGTGCAGCACCCCCGCGGCGAGAAGAAGCAGATCGCCCTGCGGGAGAACCGTATTGTCGACATACCCGAGCGGTTTCTGCACTACTCGGCCGACACGGAACCCGGATCCTCGGGTTCGCCGGTCTTCAACGATCAGTGGGAGGTGGTCGCGTTGCATCACGCGAGCGTGCGGGCGCTACAACACACCGAGTTCGGTGGTGTCCTCAACGAGGGCGTGCGCATCAGCCGCATCCTCGAGTACGTGCGCGCGCAGAACCTCACCCCGCAGTCGCGTGACCTCGTCGACGACATCGTCCGCGCGGAGCGGACGGCCCCGACGGCATCCCCGGCCGTCGAACACGAACGGGAAGTGACCGTCCGGGTTCCCCTCGAGATCACGGTGCGTCTCGGCTCCGTCGACTCACCGGCCGCCGCCCGGCGACCCGCTGAGCCCGAGGCGATCTCGATCGACCCGAACTACAACACGCGCGGCGGGTACGACGCGAACTTCCTGCGTGTGCCGCTACCCCTTCCGCGGCCCGGGACACCGTCGGTCGCGTCACCGGAGTTGAAGTACCACCACTTCAGCGTCGTGATGCATCGTGAGCGGGCGCTGGCGCTGTTCACTGCCGTGAACATCGACGGAACGCAGTCGCAGAGCCCGCGGCGCGACAGCGACAGATGGATTCTCGACCCGCGACTTCCGGCCGATCAGCAGACGGGGGAGGACGTGTATCGGGACAATCCGCTCGACCGCGGACACCTGGTGCGCCGACTCGACCCGGCGTGGGGGCCGCTCGCCAAGGCGGCGAACGACGACACGTTCCACTTCACGAATTGCACTCCGCAACATCACAATTTCAACGCGGGCCAGACCCTGTGGCTGGGCCTCGAGGATTACGTCCTGAAGAACGCGGACAACGCCGACCTCGCCGTCAGTGTCGTCACCGGACCCGTTCTCGCGCCCGACGACCCCGAATACCGCGGGGTGGCGCTGCCGCGTCAGTTCTGGAAGACGG
Source organism: Rhodococcus jostii RHA1 (assembly GCF_000014565.1). NCBI lineage: Bacteria > Bacillati > Actinomycetota > Actinomycetes > Mycobacteriales > Nocardiaceae > Rhodococcus > Rhodococcus jostii. Next base: position 5,697,952 of record NC_008268.1, read on the forward strand.
TGGCCATGGTCAAGCAGAACGGCGGTCTCTCGGTCACCGGATACCTGCTCAGCCAGGCCGCCCTGCTCGACGAATTCGCCGAGGGGGAGGAGGCGTTCTCCTACGGCGCGTACCGCACGTTCCAGGTGCCCGTGCGGCGGATCGCCCAGTTGACCGGGCTCGGGTTGGACCCGTGCATCGCGGCCGATCCGCTCGAGCGGATCGAGGCGAGCGCCCTGCCTCGCGAACTGATCCGTCCCCAGGACCTGATTCTCTGAAACCGAAAGGGAGCCCGACGCCATGAGCACCAACGAATCAGCGATCGATCTGCCCACGCAGCGCACCTGCGGGGCGATGGACGTGCACCGCCGGTTGTTGACCGAGTCGGAGTCGTATCGCATCGCCCGATCGGAGATCGAGAACCAGACCATCGACCTGGAATCGCTGCAGTCGATCGCCGCTCGCGGCGTCGCACGGATTCCGGTCGTCGTTCACGTCGTGTGGAAGGCTGCGGCGCAGAACATCTCCGACGCGCAGATCGAGAGCCAGATCGCGGTGCTCAACAAGGATTTCCGGGCCACCAACGACGACGTGGACACCGTTCCGTCCGTGTTCGAGCATCTGGTCGGCGACGCGGAAATCGAGTTCTACCTCGCCGACACGGATCCGGACGGACGGGCGACGAACGGAATCACCCGAGCTGCAACCGAAGTCGATGCGTTCGATCAGAACGACGGCGTCAAATCCGCGGAGACCGGCGGCGCCGATCCGTGGCCGACACAGAGATACCTGAACATCTGGGTCTGTGCGCTCGGCGGTGGTCTGCTCGGCTACGCGCAGTTCCCCGGCGGTCCGGTCGCCACCGACGGCGTCGTGATCACCTACACCGCGTTCGGGACGACGGGCACCGCACGGGCCCCGTTCAACCTCGGGCGCACCGCGACCCACGAGATCGGGCACTACTTCAACCTGTTCCACATCTGGGGTGACGACGGCACCGGGTGCCGGGGCTCCGACGAGGTCGGCGACACCCCCAATCAGGGCGGGCAGAACGTCGGGATGCCGCGATTCCCGCACATCACTTGCGGGAACGGCCCCCACGGCGACCTGTTCATGGATTACATGGACTACACGGACGACGCCGGGATGGTGATGTTCACCAAGGGGCAGGGCGCGCGGATGGGAGCGTGCCTCGACGGCGTCCGGAAGCAGTTGTGGACCGGGCGGCCCGGGGGAACGGAGTCCGCCGCGTCCGCGCTGGTTTCCCGAAGTGCCGCGGGACGATGGCGGCACTCGTTCGAGGAGGACCACGACGGCGTCCGCGTGTACAGGCCCGCCGGATTCGACTTCCCGCGCGCGAGGGGGCGTGGCGGTATCGAATTCCGGCCGGACGGCTCGTTCGTCGACTGGGTGATCGGCCAGGGAGACGCCGACGAACCACGTGAAGGCACGTGGGTGCCCGCCGAGGACGGGCGGCTCGAGGTCACCACGGCGGCGGGCGACTTGCGCACCGTCCGGGTGGTGCGGCTCGAGGAGGACCGTCTCGAATTGGACGTGGGTGACGCCTCCTGACCCTGGCGGTGGGAGGTACCCGCGGGGATATAATTCTCTGACCTGGTATTCACACTCAGTGACGCGGTTCCGCCGTACTCGGGGAGACGGATTGGCGCGCCCCGAAAGGAATTCCGATGTCTACTCGACAAGTGGTGGGCCGGTTGGGTGCAGTGATCGCCGTGGCAGGCGCACTGTCGTTCGCAGTGCCCTCGGCCGTCTCCGCGGCGCCCTTCATCCCCGGCTCGATGTCGACCTGCGCCCCCGGCGCGTGGCTGACGTTCAACGCGGAGCGGGTCGCGCCCGACCGGATCCGGTACACCACCGCCGCGCCGCTCGCGCAGTGGAACGGCGCCGTCGTGCAGTTCACGAACCTCACCACCGGGTTCCGGGGTGTCGCGTTCGTCAACGACCCGGTTCCCGCCGCCGTGGGGTTCGGCCCCGTGCTGAGCGAGATCGCCGGACTGCTGCCGTGCTTCGTCAGCGCGGGCGTCACCATGTCCTGACCCCTCAGCTGGGGTCGGAGCCGCGGACGGCCGCCAACCACACCGCGACGGCCGCCGCCACACACGTCGCGCCGGCGAACGCCGGCAGTCCACCGCCCGCGACGTAGACCCACAATGCCCCGACGAACGGCGCCGCGACCGCGAATTGGGCGTCGAGGACGAGTCGGCGGACCGGCCGAGCGGCCGTCCGTGCGCGCACCGGACCGTCCGGATCCGGACGCGACGGGTTGTCGATCAACCGCCCGGCCGGCTCCGAGCGACGCGCTCGACCGGAGGGGAGCAGTCGACGGTTTTCCCAGACGACGACACGGCGACGCCCCGCGCAGTGCACGGTCGCCGCGGTCGGGGTCGGCAGGGTGATCAGGACGGGATCGAAGAACACCGGAATCCACAGTGAACCCGGTTCCTCACGAACCTCGATCCAGGACCTGCTGGTCAGCCGATGCAGCTGGCGGACCCGGTGCACCGTGGCAGGGCGCCCCGGCTCCGACCCCGAACGGGTGGCAGCGAACCATGTGTAGCCGGTGACACCGAGCACCGTCGCCGCGACCACGACCAGTGCGCTGAGCTGATCGGCGTCGGCGACGACGGCGAACGCTCCGCACACCACCAGCGCACACGCGCCGACGGCAACGGGGTAGCGGATGGCCGCGAACCCGCTAATTCAGGAAGCCGATCTTCGTGTAGTCGTAGGACGCGAGTCCGGCGGCGCCGAAGTTCGCCAGGTTGTCGCGCACCGCGACATTGCCCGGCGCCTGCACCAGCGGCAGCGAGAACCCCTCCTCGAACACCGCGGTGTCCACCTCGTTGGCCAGTTCGATCGCCTTCTGCGGGTCGAGTTCCGAGATCGTTCGCTCGATCAGCGCGTTCAGTTCGGGCGAACCGATCCGGCCGTAATTGCCCTGCAGGTCGTCGGGGTTATACGCGTAGATCTGGGGCAGGCCGCTGAGCGGGAACGGGTCACCCACCCAGGAGAATTGGGCGATGTCGAAGTCGCCGGGCTGGATGACATCGGTGAAGAATCCGGTGCCGCCGCGGGTGTCGATGTTCAGTTTGACGCCGATCTGCGCGAGGTTCTGCTGAAGGATCTGTGCGATCTGAACCCAGGTGGTCGACTGGTACATGACGTCGCGGATCTCGAGCCTGCGCCCGTCCTTCTCCCGGAACTCGCCGTCGAGTGTCCAGCCGAGTTCGTCGAGCCGCCTCGCGGCCTCCTCGGGGTCGTAGGAGACGGCTGCGCTGTTGTCCTGGTAGCCCTCCTGACCGTTGAGGTAGACGTGGTTGTTCAGCGGCTGGGGATCGTCGACCAGACCGTTCTGGATCGCGGTCGCGATGCCCTGCCGGTCGATGCCCTTGGACAGCGCCACCCGCAACTCCGGATCGGCGAGGATCGATCCCTCCGCGCCGTTGAACGTGATGTGCGAGAACTGGTTTCCCGGCGCCCGGCGGATCGCGATTCCCTCCGAACCCTGTGCGGTCTTCACCTCGTCGATGGTGCCCAGTCCGGACGCGTCGATCTCGTTGTTCTGCAGAGCGGGAATGCGCGCGGCGTCGTCGAGCACGCTGTAGGTGATGGTGTCGAGTTTCGGGGTGTCACCCCACCACGCGGGGTTGCGGCCCAGTGTGATTCGGTTCTGCGCCCTGTCGATCGACGCGATCCGGAACGGTCCCGACGTCAGCGTGACCCCGTCGCGCAGACTCTCGTTGAACGCCTCGGGGGTCGCGGTCACCGACTTCGGGTAGAGCATCGAATTGCCCGCGAACTGGCCCTTCCACTCGGCGTACGGCTCGGCAAACGTGATCACCGCCTGACGGTCGTCGACGCCGCGCTCGACCCTGTCCACCCGCTCGAACCCGGACGTGTTCGCGATCAGGAAGTCCTTGTTCTCACCGCTGAGTGCCGCGGCCTGGGACTGGATGTCCGCCCACGTGATCGGGGTGCCGTCGGACCACACCGCCCTCGGGTCGATCGTGTACGTGACCTGCTGGGGGTCGGTGCCGGTGAGCGCGACGTCGGTGAAGTAGTCGTGGTTCACCGACAGCGCTCCCGAGGCGTCGGTGCTGAACGCGCGGGGCATCATCGGCTTCAGCATGGCGCCGATCTCGGTGTCGTTGCCGTCGTTGGACAGCGTGTTGAAGTTCGCGGGGAAGCCCGACAACGCCAACCGCAGGTTTCCGCCGTCGCGCAGCTCGCTGGGGTCGTGCGGGTTGATGTCGTTGGTGGTGCCGATCGATCCGGATCCGGCCTCGACATCACCGGTGTCCGAACCGCCGCAGCCACCGAGAACAAGTCCGATGGCCAGGATCGATACCGCGAGGCGGGTGCGCGCCGAACGAATCCTCATGGGGTGCCCTTCCTCGAAGTTCGCTGACGCTAGTGTGCCAAAAACGTCGGATCCGGAACGGGAATTGCCTCGAGGAGCGCCCGGGTGTACTCGTGTTGCGGATTCTCGAAAATCGTCTGCGCGGCCCCCGACTCGACGATCCTGCCCCGGTACATCACCGCGACGTCGTGTGCGATGTTGCGGACCACCGACAGGTCGTGGGAGACGAACAGGTACGACATGCCCCGCTGCTCCTGAAGATCGCGCAGGAGGTTGAGCACCCCGGCCTGGATCGAGACGTCGAGCGACGACACCGGCTCGTCCAGGATCAGCAGTTCCGGGTCGAGTGCGAGCGCCCGGGCGATGCTGATCCGCTGCTTCTGGCCGCCCGAGAAATCCGCCGGATAGCGATCGGCGTGCTCGCGGCGCAACCCGACGAGGTCGAGTAACTCCGGTACCCGGCGGCCGACCTCCTCACGCCTGCGGCCGTCCAGCCGGAGTGGCTCGGCGAGAACGTCGAACACCGGCAGCCGGGGGTCCAGTGACGCCGTCGGATCCTGGAAGACGACCGCCATCTTGCGCCGGATCGCGCGCCTCTCGGGTGGGCTCAGCGCCGCGACGTCGGCGCCCAGCACCGCGATCGAACCGGATTCCGGCGCGGCCAGGTCGAGAATCTGCGTCAACGTGGTCGATTTGCCCGAGCCGGATTCACCCACCAGCGCCAGCGTGCGGCCGGCTCGGATGTCGAAGCTGATGCCGTCGACCGCTCGGATCTCGCCCCGCTTGCGGCGGAACACCAGACCGCTGGTGATCGGATACGTCTTCACGAGATCGGTCACCTGCAACACCACCCGGTGTTCGGGTGCCGTCTCCGCGGTGGGGGCGGGTGCCGGCTGGTCCCGCCGATACGCCGTGAACAGGTCTCGGGTGCCCATCTCGTCGACGCGGATGCACGCAGTCTGATGACCGGGTCCGGTCGAGACGAGTTCCGGCTCGGCGAGCAGGCAGGCGTCCACCGCGAGCGGGCAGCGCGGCGCGAACGTGCAGCCCGGTGGCAGCGAATGCAACGCGGGCGGGGCACCGGCGATCGAGACCAGGCGGCTCCGGATCGGTGCATCCATCCGCGGCACCGACACGAGCAGCCCTGCGGTGTAGGGCATTCGGGGTTCGGCGAACAGTTCGCGCACCGGCGCCGACTCCACCACCCGGCCCGCGTACATCACCACCACGCGGTCGGCCAGCGTCGCGGCGATGCCCATGTCGTGGGTGATCATCACGACGCCGGCGCCGGTGAGGTCGCGGGCCTTGCGCAGCAGGTTCAGGATCTGCGCCTGCACGGTCACGTCGAGGGCGGTGGTCGGTTCGTCGCAGATGATCAGCGCAGGGTCGTTGGCGATGGCGATGGCGATCACGACGCGCTGGCGCATGCCGCCGGAGAACTCGTGGGGAAAGGCCTTGGCGCGCACCGCCGGATCGGGTATCCCTACCAGGTCGAGGAGCTCGACGGCACGCTGCGCGGCATCCTTCTTGTTGCTCGCCCTACCGTGGACGAGCAGCGCCTCGGCGATCTGGTCACCGATCCGGTACACCGGCGTCAACGCGGACAGCGGGTCCTGGAACACCATGCTGACCGTCTTCCCGCGCAGCGCCGACAGCTCCTTGTCGCCCATGCCCAGCAGCTCGCGGCCCTGCAACCGGATGGAGCCGGTGACGCGCGCGTGCTCGGGCAGCAGACCCATCACGGCGAGGGACGCCACCGACTTGCCCGAACCCGACTCACCCACGATGGCCAGCACCTCGCCGTCGGAGACGCTGTAGCCGACACCGCGGACCGCCTCGATCCGGCCTTCCTCGCTGGGAAAGCTGACCCGCAGGTCCTCGATCTCGAGCAGCGGTTGCCCGGTCACCGCGTCGCCATCGTCTTCCTCTTGCGGGACCGGGCGCGCGTCGAGCTGGGGTCGACCGCGTCACGCAGACCGTCGCCCACCAGGTTCGCCGACAGCACGGTGATCACCAGCAGTCCGCCCGCGAACAGGAACAGCCACGGGTAGGTGAGGGCGGATTCGGTGCCGTCGGCGATCAGCGACCCGAGAGAGATGTCCGGTTTCTGGACACCGAACCCGAGGAAGCTGAGCCCGGTCTCGGCAAGGATCGCGGCACCGACGTTCAGGGTCGCGTCGATGATCAGAATCGACGCGATGTTGGGGACGATGTGGCTGGTGATGATCTTGTGGGTGGGGGCGCCCATGTACCGGGCCGCCTGGACGGATTCCCGCTCGCGCAGGCTCAGCGTCATTCCCCGGACCATCCGGGCGGTGATCATCCAGCCGAACACCGCCAGCAGCAGGATCAGCAGGGCGATCGAGCTCGAGGACTTCAGCCGCGGAGTGAACACGGCGATGATGATGAAGCTGGGAACGACGAGCAGCAGGTCGACCAGCCACATGATCACCCGATCCGGCCAGCCGCCGACATACCCCGCCAGGGCACCGACGAGCGCCGCGATGGCGGTGGAGAAGATCGCGACGCAGATCCCGATGATCAGCGACTTCTGCAGCCCGCGCAACGTCTGGGCCAGAACGTCCTGGCCGATCTGGTTGGTGCCGAACGGATGTTCGGCGCTGGGCGGCTGCAGCAGCGCGGTGTAGTCGAGTTGCTGATAGTCGTAGGGGAGCAGGTACGGTCCGACGAAACTGCCCACGAACAGCAGCACCAGGACGCACACCCCGGCGATGGCGGGCTTGTTCCGGAGAAACCGCCGCCACAGCAGGGTCCGGCGACCGACGGCCGACACCGCCGCATCGGTGGACGCGATCTGGATCTCGGTCACCCGACACGCACCCTCGGGTCGAGCGCCGCGTACACCACGTCCGAGAGCAGCCCCGACAACAGCACGATCAGCCCGGTGAACGACGTGATCGCCACGACGATGTTCGTGTCCTGATTGTCGATGCCGATCACGATCCACTCGCCGATACCGTGCCAGCCGAAGATCGTCTCGGTGAACGTCGCGCCGACGACCAGCGCCCCGAAACCGTAGGCGAACAGCGTCGCCATCGGGATCAGTGCCGTACGGAGCCCGTGCTTGAGCAGTGCCGCCCGCCGGGTCAGTCCCTTCGCCCGCGCGGTCCGGATGAAGTCGCTCCCCAGAACGTCGAGCATCGCGTTGCGCTGGTACCGGCTGTAACCGGCGATGCTGCCCAACGCCAACGCGATGGTCGGCAGCACGAGATGCTGCACGCGGTCGACGAACTGCGGCCAGAACCCGGTGATCGTGCTGGCCGAGGATTCGCCGGTGTACAGGAAGATCTGGTTGCCGGTGGCCGAGTTGATCTGGAGAGCACCGTATTTCAGCAGGGTCGCGACGAGGAACACCGGCGCACTGAGAATCAGCAGCGACACGACGGTGCTGAAATAGTCACTGAACTTGTACTGCCGGATCGCACCGGCGGCGCCGATCAGCACACCCAGCACCGCTCCGATCACGGAACCGAGGATCAGCAACCGCATGCTCACCAGGATCCGGCGACCCAGCTCGTCCGACACCGGCTGACCCGTGATGGTGGTGCCGAAGTCGCCGTGGACCACGCCGCCCAGCCAGTTCGCGTACCGCACCGGGATCGGATCGTCCAGATGCAGTTCGGCGGCCTTCGCGTCGATCACCGATTGCGGTGGCCGCGGATTGCGCTGCTCCAGGCTGTCGAGCGGACGGAACGTGAGCGAGGCGAGACTGAACGTCAGGAACGACGCCAGCAGCAACAGCACCACGTAGTTGAGCGCTCGTCGTAGCAGGAAGCCGGCCATCGGTCCCCCTCGCAGCTAGGGCTCAGGGTACGAATTATAGGAGCGTGCCGCCGGCGGTCGGCCCTCCTCGGCGAAACCGGTGCCGGGTCGGAGATCGCCGCCCGGCACGTCGCGTCCCCGCTTGTTAGCGTGGCGGGGTGATACTTCGTGCCGGGTCCGCCGAACCGCTGACGCGGCGCACGGCACACCTCACGACGTACGAGGAGCACGCGGTGACCGTCCCGCGCTCCGGCGATCGTGCGGTGGTCGCGGTGCCGCGCGGGGTGACGCCGTCCGCGGTCGCGTACTACCTGCACGGGCGGACGGGGGACGAGAGGTCGATCGGCGACCGCGCCGGCCTGCGGGACGGCTTGCTGGACGCCGGCTACCTGGTCGCCAGCCCGTACCTGCACGGCGACCAGTGGGGAAACCGGCCGGCGCAGGACGCGGTGGTCGCACTGGACGAGTGGGTGTCGCATCGGTGGCCGGTGACACGCCGCTTCCTGATCGGCGAATCGATGGGTGGTAACGCCGCCGCCAACGCCGTACGCCTGCGGGAGGTCGCGTGGGACGGAGCCGTGTTCATCGCTCCGTCGCTGTCGCTGCGCGCGGTGTGGGAACGGGGCGAACACGGACGCGACACCGTGCGGGACGCCTTCCGCTTGTCCGCGGACGGGCAGGACCTCGAATCGAAGACCGAGCGCTGGGACGCCGTCCGGCACGAGCCGGGAGACTATGTCGGAGTGCCGATTCGGGTGTACGCGTCGCGGGAGGACGAGGTGGCGAACATCGCCGGCGTCACGGGACCGTGGGTCGAGATGCTCCGCCGCGGCTCGGACGCCGTCGAGTTCGTGGAGGTGAGCGGACCGCACGTCTCGGAAGACCACTTCCGCACCGCGGAGGTCGTGCAGTTCTTCGAGAGGATCCGGTGAACACGGGGAGGCCTTCTCGGCGAAGACCTCCCCCCGTTGTTCAGGCCTCGGTGCGGTGCGTGGTGTCCAGGCGGAAGATGTTGGTGAAGAAGTCCTTGACGGCCTGGATCTTCTCGTTGGTCAGCTCGATGGCGTGGCGACGCGATTCTTCGAGCGCGGTGGACATGGCGGCTTCCTTTCGTCGAGGGGCACAGCATGGCGATCGACAGTCTGCCTCAGGATGCTGACGTCCGCATGACGAACAGGTGTCCTCCGTGCAACTCGAACAGCAAGCGGGGGAGCACCTTCGGTTAACCTGGCACGATGACGACGAGCAGCACGGACGGCCGGGTCGCGATCACCTACTGCACCCAGTGCCAGTGGCTGTTACGTGCAGCGTGGATGGCGCAGGAACTACTCGGCACGTTCGGGCAAGAACTCGGCGAGGTCGCGCTCGTCCCCGGCACCGGCGGGATCTTCCGCATCACCGTCGACGACGAACTGATCTGGGACCGCAAGGAGCAGGGCGGCTTCCCCGACATCACCGTGCTCAAGCAATTGGTCCGGGACCGGGTGGCACCAGACCGCCACCTCGGGCACAGCGACCGTAAGAGTCCCTAGGGTCAGATTCCGACCGCGCGCTCGAGGGCGCGCAGTTCGTGCCCCAGCCGGGCGGGGATCGACTTCAGGTCGGGCACCGCGCTGCGGCAGCCGGTGACCCCGAACGAGATGATGTCGTCGTTGCTGGTGCAGGTGATGTTCAGGCCCTGGCCGTCGACGGGCACCGACAGCGGGTAGATCGCGTCGAGTCGCGCCCCGTTCCAGTACAGCGGCGAGCTGGGGCCCGGAACGTTGGAGATGATGAGGTTGAACGGCGGGCGCACCCGCGAGTTGTGCCCGAACAGCATGCTCGCGCCGATCGGTGCCGCGCCGAGAGCGCTCATCGCGAGGATCTGCGTGGCACTCATCGTCTCGTACGCCTCCTTGCCCTCGCGCATGGACGTCCGGATGGTGTCGAGGCGATCCGCCGGATCGGGGAGGTGGGTGCCGAGGTTGCACATGAGCACCCCGATGTTGTTGCCGTTCGACGCCTCGCGCTGACTCTTCAGCGACACCGGCACCATCGCGATCAGCGGCTCGGCGGGCAGCGCGTTCTGATCCTCGAGGTAGCTGCGGAGCGCTCCCGAGGACATCGCGAGCACGACGTCGTTGATGGTGGTGTCGGACAGCTTGGCGACGAGCCGGAGACGTTCGAGCGGCCACGACTGCGCCGCGAACTGGCGGGCACCGGTGATCGGCACGTTGAACGGGGTCTTGGGTGCGGACAGGGCGAGCGGGCCGCCCTGGTCGCGGAAGGCGCGGGACACGGTGCCGGCGAGCGCGGGCACGAGCCCGGCGACCTCACCGACGGTGTCGCGGGCCGCGCGGAACGTGGAACCGGCCAGACCCGACAGGCTGAACGCCTTCGACGGCGTCCGCTGCGGCCGCGGTCCCCGCGGCTGCCACGGTGCCGGCACGTCCCGGTCCTCGGAGTTCTCGCTGAGCGCGTTGCGCAGCATCTTCATCGCGGTGACGCCGTCGGCGACCGCGTGGTGGATCTTGGTGTAGACGGCGAACCGTCCGTCGCCCAGTCCCTCGATCAGGTGCATCTCCCACAGCGGGCGGCTGCGGTCGAGCAGCGATCCGTGCAGCCGCGAGCAGAGTGCCATCAGCTCCGCCTCGCCCCCGGGGGCGGGCAGCGCGTCGTGCCGGATGTGGTGACCGAGGTCGATGTCGTCGACGGTCTCCCAGCTCCACTGACCGAGCGTCGAGAAGGACCGGTGGGCTCGCTTGGCGAGCCGGGGGGTGACGATTCCGTCGCCGTCGGCGAGCGCGCGGTCGAGCATCGCGCGCATGTCGTAGGTGTCGGCGCCTTCCGGGAGCTGGAAGATCTCCACGCCGCCGACATGCATCGGGTGCTCACGGGACTCGCCGAGAAGGAACATCGAGTCGAGAGGGGACATGGGGAGCGGCATCTGAGGCCCTTTCCATCCCGTAGACGACTTCCCGGATCGCGGGAGGGCTCGTCTGTGGTCTGAGGTAACGGGAGATGGTGACGTTCCGTTTGTCAGGGACCACCACCGGATAACTAATTGATATGGGACGGGTCACGAAAGCGTGACGTCGTATTTCTACAGGTTTCGCGTGAGCCATGCCACTAGACAAGCGTCCAGTTTGGATGGTGTCATTCGAGTGGAGTACACCGAACATGAACTCCGTGTGAACATCCGAATTTTGTGCACTCAGTGCGGAATTCGCGAATCCCGGCCTGCATAGGGCCGAAAGTCCCTACTCGGTAAGAATTGTGGCATGAACAAGCACTGGGCGGTTGTAAAGCACGTGCCGTTCGAAGGGCCGGCACTCGTCGGTACTTTGCTGGCGGAGCGGGGAATTCGCTACACCGAGTACCCCATGTACCGAGCGTCCGAACTGCCGGCCGTTCACGACATCGGCGGCCTCGTGGTGATGGGCGGTCCGATGGGCGCACGCGATGACGTTACCCACCCGCAACTTCCGCGAGAGCGAAACTTCATCAAGGAATCTGTGGACGCCGGACTCCCGATGCTGGGAATCTGCCTCGGCGCCCAGCTTCTCGCCGCCTCGTTCGGCAGCGCGATCCGCCGGGGGCCGACCCCGGAGAACGGCGCCGGGACGGTCACCGTGTCCGACGACGGGACGCGCGACCCCGTGTTCGGTTCGGTCCGTGCCGAGGTGCCCGTCGTCCACTGGCACGGCGACACCTTCGACCTCCCCGACGGCGCGGTCCGGCTGGCGAGCAGTCACCTCTACGAGAATCAGGCCTTCGCGATCGGCCGCCGCGCGTACGGGTTGCAGTTCCACGTCGAACTGACCCGCGGGCAGCTACCGGTGATGCAGGCTCACATGCCGCCGGACACCGCCCCGTCGGGGGAACACCTGGACGACGTGGAAGCCGCCGGGCGGATCATGATCGGCTCGTTCCTCGACCTCGCCGAGAGCTGAGAGGATCGGACGATCGGACGCCGATGAGTTTTGCGCACCGCTGCGGTCTGTATCGATGACCTTCCGCACTGGGCGGAACCCGAGAAGGAGAATCACATGTCCCGGATGCTCTTCGTGAACCTGCCGATCAAGAACCTCGACGCGACCAAGACGTTCTTCGGCGGACTCGGCTTCGAGTTCAACACCACGTTCAGCGACGACTCCTGCACCGCCATGGTGATCAACGAGCACACGTCCGTGATGCTCCTCGTCGAGTCCCGGTTCACGGACTTCATCGAGGGCGGCATCTGCGACACGTCCAAGTCCATCGAGGCCCTCATGTGTATCTCGGCCGACAGCCGCGAGGAAGTCGACAGCCTCGTCGACAAGGCTCTCGCCTCCGGCGGGACGTCGTGGGGCAAGCTCCAGGACGAAGGCTCTCAACTGTTGACGTAATGTCGAGTACTTCCTAATCCTTCCTGTGGCTATCGGATCATGCGCATCGGCGAGGCGGCGGCATACCTGAACATGTCGGTGGTGGGGGTCCGGAAGGCCGCGTCGGAGGGCCGGTTACCCTCTCGGCGGACAGGTTCCGGTCAGCGAGTCGTCGATCGGCAGGATCTCGACGTCTACCTGGGTCGACCTACACCGGAGAGTGTTCCAGCCCCGGCGGGGTGGAAGCGTTGTACTGCCGGGTGTCCGGCTCGACCGGTCAGGATCCAAGCTCGCCAATTAGGAAAAGATGCTGCGTGCGAGTGCCACCGGCACCGTGTACCGGGTCAACCACGGATCGTGGTTCAGGTCTGCGGGAGACCCGAGCAGGACTGAATCGGATGCATCGACGACGCAGCCGGGGGTCACGTCACGGTGGTGCGAGTGGTGTGGCGGGATCGGTTGGCGCGGTTCTCCGGTGGCGTGGATCGTGCGTTACCTGTCGGTGGTCGGCGTTAAGGTCGAGATCCTGCGGGAGCATGGGGACACTTCGCTGGTAGAGGAGCTGATGGATGACTTCATGGCAGTGCTCGCGTCGTTTTCCGGCCGCTTCACCGATTGTGGTCGAAGCGGAGTCAACGTCGGCTTCTTCGGCGATGCGCCGGCACGGTGGGAGAGGGGCTAGCTGATGGCCGATTCCGGTTTCACTGCGCTGCGGCAGTTCTCGTTTACCACCCGCCCGTACCTGGCTGTCGATGACGCGACGGGTGAGCCGATCGGGCTCGACGACGTCGACGTTCGTGTCGGGTGGATGCTCGGCCTGATCTCGGGCGCCGAAGCGCACCTGCTGTCGGGTTTGTGGCAACCGGCCACCTTCGATGTTCTCGCTACCGGTCGTGACAGCCACGGTCGGAAACTCCCGAGGCACGGGCATGTCGCGGCTGCGCGTCTCGGCTGGACCCCGCATTACCCGGACGGTGTCTACGTTCCGTCGCGTGTCACGCGGGTGGTGACCGCGCAGGCGGTAGGCACTTTGCGGGCTCTGTCATACCGGGATACCGCGATCACGGCACTGTCGGCCCGGTTCGACCCGGCCACCGGCCGCCTCGCCGCACCCACGGCGGCCGCGGAGTACGTCCCGCCCGGATTCGCCCGAGGCGTGGTGCGGCAGCTCAAAGCGCACTCAGCCCGCACCGCCGGGGCGGCAGAGGAGCGCCTGCGGATCACGGACGTGCAAGCACCACCGCGGACCTCGGCGATGGCTCGGCTTTCCGCAGCGGATCGACAACTCGCACACCTCACCGTCACCGACGCCGTCATGACGTTGACCGTCAAACTCCCCACCACTCCCGCTCCGGAAGGACGCGCCCAGTGGCGACGAGTCCGGATGACCACCGCGATCCCACCGCACCTGCACCGGCGGCCGATCACCGAGTGGCATCTACCGACCCTGGTCCTCGACCACCGAGGTCTGCTGTTGCGGTGCGCTGCCACCGACGCAGTCCCCGCCGTTGATGTGACATCGGGAACGACCGCGGTGGGCGTGGACTGGTCCCCGTCCACACTCGGTGCCGTCGCCGTCGCCACACAAACCCCGGGCGGGGTGGTCTCGGACTATCGGGGTTTCACGTACGACGACCGAGGCCTCGGGATAAAACTGGCGCGCCTGCAAGCCGAAGGTCAACTGCTGCACCGCAAAGCTGCTCGCTTGACCCAGCTGGCCGCCACCGCACCCCCCGAGGTCCGAGCACAACTCGACGCGAAGATCGCCGTCCTCGACGGGCACCGCACCGCTGTCGGCGTCAAACGGGGAAAGATCAACCGGGAACTCGCCTTCCACTTCGGTCGCCAGGTCACCGACTACGCCGCCGTAGCGGGCGCGACGGTGATCGCGGTGGAAGACCTCACCACCCTCGAAACCCGCGGGCACGGACGCGTCAACAACAATCGGGCCGCGCAATCCGCCCGCCGCAAAGCCGTCGACGCTCTCACACACACCGCCGCCGGTGTCGGTGTCACGGTGGTGTCCGTACCAGCACGCGGATCCTCAGCGTTGTGTCCGGGCTGCGACGAACCACTGGCTCGCCCCGGCGGTTACCACCGGGCATGGTGTCCCCGCTGCCGGGTCGGCGGCAACCGCGACCACGTCGCCGGGGTGAACCTGGCCAAACGCGCGCTCCTCGGCAAGAACAACGTCACCCGCCGGCGTGGGCAGATGCCCGCGATCCGGGTCGCCGAGCACGCGCCGGTCCGCCAATGCCGCGACAAGAAGAGTCCCACTCCGAGCCGGCCGCGGCATCGCCGTGTCCGTCGTAGTGCTCCCGCCGCGACACCGCCGGTGGGGGTGAACCAGATAAAGATTGTTCCTGCGCCACAAGCGTCGGTGTGGGACACGGTAGAACCCGCAACACCGCACGGTGTTACGGGTAGCCGTGAAGTACATACATCTCCAACGCCAGCCACGTCAGTGGTAGGACGTATGAGATCTATGTAGACGCTTCATGTACGGACGCGTTTTCCGCGCCATCGGTAGGAGTCAGGCGGGCGGGGTGTCCGGTAGTCCGAACTTCTCGAACAGATCGACGTCGAAGAAGCAGACGACATGGGAGACCCCGTCGGCCGTCACGTCCAGGACGTGGAGTTGGAACGGCCGGTGGACGCCGTCCTCCCCGCGCATGTACAGGCCGAGGGCCGGCTGTCCGTTGGCCGCCGTGGGCACCAGCCGCATGTCTCCCGGAGCGTTGGCCGGACAGTTTCCTCTGATCAGGGTGCCGATCGAAGGGCCGCCGCGATACCAGCCGTCGAACGGGGGCATCTCCCAGACGGCGTCCTTGGTGAACAGTTCGACGATCGCGTCGATGTCATAGTTCTCGAACGCGGCGACGTACCGGTCGAGGAGGTCGCGTTCCTCGGGGGACTCCGGTTCGACGAGGGTGTCGGCCGTCGGCGTGGCCAGTTCGAGTTGCGCGCGTGCGCGCTGCAGCAAGCTGTTCACCGCCGTCGTGGTGGTGCCGAGAGCCGCCGCGACCTCCGACGCCTTCCACTGCAACACGTCGCGGAGGACGAGAACAGCACGCTGACGTGCGGGAAGATGCTGAAGGGCGGCGATGAACGCCAGCCGCACCGACTCGCGCGACGTCACGACGGTGGCGGGATCGTTCGCGTCGTCGTCGATGAGGCGGTTGGGGAGCGGTTCGAGCCACGGGACCTCGTGTCGCTCGACGAGGTCGGCGGTCGGGTCGGAGTCGGGAGCCCCCAGCCCGCTCGGCAGCGGACGCTTGGATTTGCTCTGCAGGGCCGTCAGGCACGTATTGGTGGCAATCTTGTACAGCCATGTCCGCAGCGACGCCTGCTGCTGGTAGCCGTCGTACCCCCGCCAAGCCCGGATGAAGGTTTCCTGCATCTGGTCTTCGGCGTCGTGAAGCGAGCCCATCATGCGATAACAATGGGCGAGCAACTCGCGCCGGTAAGGGTCGGCGAGTGCGAGGAAATCCCCGTCGAGCGACTGCGCAGCCGTCATGGTTGGAGCTTACTGCGGCCGTCCGACAGATGTCGGGCCCTCGCGCCCACCGACCCGACGGTCAGCCCCAGTTCACCATCGGCTGCCCCGTCTCGAGCAGAGTCTTCATTCCGCTCAGCACCTCGTTCCAGCCGCCGCCCGCGCCCTCGGACTCCCGCTTGCCCGCGACCATCTCGGCCAGGCCCGGTGCGTTGGTGAGGTCGTGTGTGACAGTCAGTTTCGCGACTCCGGGCCGGCTAGACTGCACGATCTCGTAGGTCAGGGTGGTGAAACCCTCCACGTTGTCGGCGTCCATCAGCATCCGCCACGTCTGCACCAGCTTCTTCGGCGGATCGGACTCGATCACCTCGCCGTCGACGATCACGTCGGGCACGCCCGGGTATTCCTTCATCGCATCGTCCGCGCGCGATCGGAACGCGCCGCCCGTGCGGAGGTCGTAGTCGACCAGGCCGCCGTAACCGTACTGCTGCGACCACTCGGGTTTGGTGATGGCATCCCAGATGGCCTCCGGCGTCGCCTTGATGTAGACCGCATAGATCTGGATTGCGTCGGCGGTAGTCATTTCTCTTCCTCCAGTTCGGCTTTCAGCTGAGCGAGCGCACTCGTGTGACGCTCGGTGTATTTGTCGATCCACCGGTTGTGGATCAGCTGTATCGGCACAGGATTGAGGTAGTGAAGTTTTTCCCGGCCGGAGCGGCGCGTGACGACGAGCCCCGCGTCTTCGAGCACACGCAGATGCTTCATGACCCCGAATCGCGTCATCTCGACCTGCGACTCGAGTTCGGTGAGCGTCTGACCATCCTGGGCGAACAATCGGTCGAGTATCAGGCGGCGGGTGGAATCGGCCAGCGCCTTGAAGACGTGATCGTCGTCCATGAATCGACAATAGGTGACCATTTGGTCACATGTCAACGCCCGTGAGTACTTATCAACCGCGGGGGGTGAGAAGTACTCACAGGGGAAGTTCGCATGCGGTTCGCGCGCGGGCCTCGGCGTGGCACTGCGGGCAGCGTCGACGCCCTCGTCCGTCCGGCGTTCGTGTCCACCTCACCGTCACCGACGCCGTCATGACGTTGACGGTGAAACTGCCCACCGCCGCCGCCCCGACAGGGCGTGCGCAGTGGCGACGAGTCCGGGTGACCGCCGCGATCCCACCGCACCTGCACCGGCGGCCGATCAGCGAGTGGCATCTCCCGACCCTCGCCCTCGACCACCGGCTGCGGTGCGCTGCCACCGAAGCGGTCTCCGCCGCTGATCTGACCTCGGGAACGACGGCGGTGGGCGTGGACTGGTCTCCGTCCACTCTCGGTGCCGCCGCCGTCGCGACACACACCCCGGAGGGTGTGGTCTCGGACTATCGGGGTTTCACGTACGACGACCGAGGCCTCGGGATCAAATGGCCCGCCTGCAAACCGAGGGGCAGCTGCTGCACGCCAAGGCGGCTCGCCTGCCCCAACTGGCCGCGACCGCCCCATCTGAGGTCCGCGCCCAGCTGGAGGCGAAGATCGCCGTCCTCGACGCCCACCGCGAGGCGGTGGGTATCAAGCGGGGGAAGATCAACCGGGAATTGGCGTTCCACTTCGCCCGCCAGGTCACCGACTACGCCACCGACACCCAGGCGCAGCTGATTGCGGTGGAAGGTCTCACCACCCTCGAGACCCGCGGGCACGGACGGGTCAACAACAACCGGGCCGCGCAGTCCGCCCGCCGCCAAGCGGTCGACGCCCTCGCGCACACCGCCGCCGAGGTCGGTATCGCGGTGGTTTCGGTGCCTGCCCGGGGATCGTCCGCGCAATGTCCGAGCTGCGACGAACCACTTGCGCGCCCCGGCGGCTACCACACCGCGTGGTGTGCATGCTGCCGGGTCGGCGGCAACCGGGACCACATCGCCGGGGTGAACCTGGCCAAACGCGCGCTCCTCGGCAGAAACAAAGCCACCCGCCGGCGTGGGCAGATGCCCGCGATCCGGGTCGCCGAACATGCGCCGGTGCGCCGGTGCCGCGACAAGAACGGTCCGACACCGCGTAGGCCGCGGCATCGCCGGGTCCGCCGCAGCCTGCCCACCGTGACACCGCGGTTGGGGGTGACTCCGAATCAGCATGTTCCTGCATCACAAGCGTCGGTGTGGGACACGGTCAAACCCGCACCGCCGCACGGTGATGCGGGTAGCCGTGACACACGTCCATCTCCCACGCCCGCCACGCAAGTGGCAGATAGTATGAGATCTACGTAGACGCTTTTCGTACACCGTCGTCTCCCGGTCGGGTGAGACGCAGTTGGACGGTGGCGTACCGGTGCCGAGCGATCCCGACGCCATCGGGGTGTTCGCGCGACCCGGCGGTTCCACACTCGTCACCAATCACGAGATCGGCAGCGACGAACCGTTCGGCGTGCCCGCTCTCGAGGGATTGACGTACGACGCGGGCGCGCGGCGGCACGACCACGACCGCGGTCGGCGCCGACGGGGCACGGCAGGGCCAGTACGTCAGCGTCGCGGGCACCGTGAACAACTGCGCGGGCGGCATCACCCCGTGGGGGGCGTGGTTGACCTGCGAGGAGACGGAGGCGCGCGCGGGGGAGGACGGGTTCCTGCTCGACCACGGTTACGTCTTCGAGGTGGACCCGGCGAGTCAGGACGGGAACAGGGGCAAAAGTCCTGTGCCGCTGAAGTTCCTGGGCCGGTACGCGCACGAGGCCGTGGCGGTGGATCCGGCGTCGAGCACCATCTATCTCAAGGAGGACGCGTCCGGGCCGAACGGCCTGTACTACCGGTGGACGCCGCCGCAGCGTCTCCGGGGCGGGCCGAACGCGCTGCGCGAACTCGCGCAGTCTTCGGGCGGCGACGCCGCGGGCGCTCTCCAGGCGATGGCGTGCTTCCAGGGCGGAACGGACGTCCCCGACCTGTCGCAGGCCACCGAGCCGGGAACCGTGTACACCGTGCAGTGGGTAGGCGTGCCGGACCGTGACGCGACGAGCACGCCGGTGCGTGAGCAGCCCGGGAACGACGTCGTCACCCGGAGCCGCAAGCTGGAGGGGCAGTGGTGGGGCGACGGCGGTGCCTACTTCGTCGCGAGCTACGCGCGGACCAGCGACGGCAGCGTCGCCGAGCACGACGGCCAGGTGTGGTTCTACGACCCGGCGAAGCAGACCGTCACGCTGAAGACCCTGTTCGGTGTCAATCCCGATCCCGCAGCCGACACCGGAAACTACGACGGGCCCGACAACATCACCGTCTCGCCGTACGGCGGCGTGATCCTCGCCGAGGACGGCGAAGGGATCAGCCACCTCGTGGGCGTCACGGCGGAGGGCGAGCCGTTCGCGATGGCGCGGAACGAGTTGAACGACAGCGAGTTCTGCGGCCCGGCGTTCAGCGCGGACGGGAAGATCCTGTTCGCGAACATCCAGTCGCCGGGGCTGACGTTGGCGATCACGGGTCCGTGGCACCGTCCCTTGCCGTGAGTACTTATTAACCGCCCGCGGTTAACAAGTACTCACGGGCCGGAGGCATAAACCCACCCGCGGAGCGCGAGGAACCGCAGCCCGCCGACGACGGCGCTGACGGCGATGACGAGCGCGACCTGCGCTGGGCCGTCGGCGCCGGGGAAGAGCATGTGCAGGAGGGCGAGCGCGAGTGAGCTGACGGCCAGGCCGATCAGCGCGAGGGTTCCGCCTTCCCACTGTGCGACGAACCAGCGGACGCGGTCGACGGCCCGGAAGGTGAGCCGCCGGTGGAGTTCGTTGGCCAGCATCGAACTGGTCACCACGCCGACGAGGTTGGCGACGAACGACCCGTACATGTCGAGGGTGAAGAATGCGAGAGCGTAGAGCACATTGCTCGACGTGCCCACCAGCGTGAACCGGGTCAATTGAGCGAACACGCCGCCGGCCCGCCCACGTAGAGGGGGATACGTGGGCGGGCC
The DNA here is from genome assembly GCF_000014565.1 of Rhodococcus jostii RHA1. Classification (NCBI taxonomy): domain Bacteria; kingdom Bacillati; phylum Actinomycetota; class Actinomycetes; order Mycobacteriales; family Nocardiaceae; genus Rhodococcus; species Rhodococcus jostii. Next base: position 5,717,878 of record NC_008268.1, read on the forward strand.
GACGGCGTCGTGGAACTGAACGATCATCTCATTCAGTGGATGAGGGCACCGTTGCCGGTGTCCGTCACGTGGCCGCCGCCGAGGACGCCGGCCACTTGCTCTTCGCTCAGTCCCAGCTCGCGCAGGCGATCCCAGACCGCGTCGAATTCGACGAGCTTGGCGTTGAGATCGTTACGCAGGCGGTTGACCTCGTCGCGGATCTTCTCCGCTTCGTCGATCGCTTCCAGCGTTCGCTCCGGCTGGGGCAGCAGCATGGACAGGAGACGGTCCCGGGCGTCGGCGCTCAACCCCGCGAAGGGCTGCCGCTGATCGGCGGGGGCCTCGTGCCTGCCGCCGCGGACCTCGGACGACTGGATCGGCGCCGTGTCGGGCTCGAGTGCGTACTCCGGAACGGTGGCGTACTCGGGTTCCTGGACGGGCTCCTGCTCGCTCGACAGGTCGATGGTGCGACGCAGCGGGCGGTTGGGCAGCAGGATGACGGCGATCAGGGTGACGACGGCGACGGCGGCGGCGATCAGGAAGATCCGGCCGGTCGCGTCTCCGTATGCGGCGCGGATGACACCCTGCACGGGGGCGGGCATGGACGTCAGGTCCAGGCTTCCGCCGCCGCTGCTCGACCCGGCGGGGATGCCGAGCTTCGCGAAACCGTCGGCCGACAGGTCGGCGACGCGGGTGGCCAGCACCGAACCGAGAACCGAGACGCCGATCGCGCCACCGAAGGTCCGGAAGAAGGCAACCGAGCTGGATGCGGCACCGATGTTCTGGACGCTGACGGTGTTCTGCACCGCGAGGACCAGGTTCTGCATCAGCATGCCCATGCCGAGACCGATGATCGCGATGTACGCGCCGACGAGGGTCAGGCTGGTCTCGTGATCGATGGTGCCGAGCAATCCGAAGCCGACGATCATGAGGACGGCGCCGCCGACGACGAACGGCTTCCACTTGCCGAAGCGGGTGATGAGCTGTCCGGATCCGACGGTGCCGAGGAGCATGCCGGCGACCATCGGGATGGTGAGCACTCCGGCCATGGTGGGGGTGTAGCCACGCGAGGTCTGGAAGTACTGGCCGAGGAACGTGGTGGAACCGAACATTCCGACACCGACGGCGACGGACGCGATGATGGCGAGTCCGGTGGTCTTCTCCGTGACGATCTTGAGCGGGATGATCGGCGACTTGGCCTTGGCTTCGACGAGGATCGTCGCGGCCAGCAGGAGCACACCCGATCCGACGTACATGACCGTTTCACGGGAGAACCACTCGTAGTAGCCGGCCTTGCCGGCGAACGAGACCCAGATCAGCAGGATGGACACACCGGCGGTCAGCAGCAGGGCGCCGAGCCAGTCGATGGAGACGTCGTCCTTCTTCTCGGTCGCGAGGTGCAGGGTGCGCTGCAGCAGGAACAGTGCGATGACGGCGAGCGGCACGCACACGAAGAAACACCAGCGCCAGCCGAGGGGGCTGTCGACGATGACGCCGCCGAGGATCGGACCACCCGACATCGACACGGCCATGACGGCACCCATGTAACCGGAGTAGCGGCCGCGCTCGCGGGGAGCGACGATGGTGCCGATGATGGCGACGACGAGAGCCGTCAGGCCACCCATGCCGATGCCTTGGATGACGCGCGCGGTGAGCAGGATCGGCACGTTGTGCGCGAAGCCGGCGATCACCGAACCGATGACGAAGATGACGATCGCGCTCTGGACGAGGACCTTCTTGTTGAACAGGTCGGCGAGCTTGCCCCAGATGGGTGTCGAGGCGGCGTTGGCGAGCAGGGCGCTGGTGATGACCCAGGCGTACGCGGTCTGCGTGCCCTTCAGGTCGCCGATGATCGTGGGGAGGGCGGTGGCGACGATCGTGCTGCTCAGCAGCGCGGTGAACAGCGCGGCGAGCAGGCCCGTGAGGGCTTCGAGGATTTGGCGGTGCGTCATGGCCGTCGTTTCTTCAACCGGCGGCCGAGTCTGTGTTTCGGTCATACGCTTTGTGTTCCAATCGGGTTCGAGCTCGTGACGATCCGGTGTTCTGGATCGAAGAGTGTTTCCTTCAGGTGCCGGATGGATTCGAGGGCAATCGCTGCCTCGGTTTCGTTCCAGCCGGTCATCAACTTCTGCATTCGTGCCGCTCGCTGTGTTCTCACGTGCTTGACGTAGGCCATTCCCTCCGGCGACACGCGTATTCGGAATGCGCGTCCGTCGGCGGGATCCGAGTGTCGGGTGACGTAGCCGACGTCCACCAGATCGGTGATCTGGCGACTGAGTGAGGACTGGCTGACACACAGTTCGGTGGCGAGTTCGTTCTGCCGGCATTCCCCCCGAGCCGCGAGGACGAGGAGGACCCCCGTCAACGCGCGCGGGATGTGACCGTCGCCTTCCGACACCAGGGCGTCGCGAAGCACGCGGCCGAAGAGGAAGACCTCGTCGATGAGCGCTTCGGTGGTGCCGAGAGACACGGACGGCACGGTAGGCACTGACGAGACGGACATGGCAACCCCTGAAGGACGACTTACTTGATGCAAGCAACTATATACATCGTTAGCGCAAGCAAGTAAGTCCTTTCGGTGTCTGATGCATCACAAAACGAAGTGACCTATTATCTGCGTATGAATGCAGATAAGCGCGCTTGTCGGCGCCGACTCGACGAAGACCAGGTCGGGCTGGTGGTCGAGGTCTTCCGCATGCTCGCCGACGCCACCCGGGTGCAGGTGCTCTGGCAACTGGTGGGAGGCGAGCTGTCGGTGAACGAGCTGGCCGAACGGGTGGGGAAGCCGGCGCCGTCCGTCTCGCAACATCTCGCAAAGCTCCGGATGGCGCGGCTGGTGCGCACGCGGAGGGAGGGAACGTCCATCTACTACAGCGTCGCCAACGAGCACGTGCAGCAGTTGGTCACCGACGCCGTGTTCAATGCCGAGCACGCGGGCCCCGGCATCCCGGGACATCACCGCGCCACCGGCGGCGACCTGCAGGTCATCCACGAGGGCGCAGACCTCGCCGCGGAGGGAGGCGGCTCGTGAATCACGGACATTCCCACGGCCACGGCCACGGACATTCGGGCGGCGTCCGCGGGGCGATCCGCGAGATCTTCGCCCCGCACAGCCACGACTCCGCGGACAGCGTCGACGACGCGCTCGAGGCGAGCGAGATCGGGATCCGGGCGGTGAAGATCAGCCTGGTGGTGCTGGGAGTCACCGCCCTCGCCCAGGTGATCGTGGTGGCGCTGTCCGGGTCCGTCGCTCTCGCCGCCGACACCGTGCACAACTTCTCCGACGCGCTGACGGCGGTCCCGCTGTGGATCGCGTTCGCCCTCGGACGGCGGGCGGCCACCCGGCGATTCACCTACGGCTACGGCCGGGCCGAAGACCTCGCCGGGTTGTTCGTCGTGGTGATGATCGCGTTGTCCGCGGTCGTCGCGGGTGTGGAGGCGACCCGCCGCCTCCTCGATCCGGTGCCCATCCACCACCTCGGGTGGGTGGCCCTCGCCGGTGTCATCGGATTCGCCGGCAACGAATGGGTGGCGCTGTACCGCATCCGGGTCGGCAGGCGGATCGGCTCCGCCGCGCTCGTCGCCGACGGGTTGCACGCACGGACCGACGGATTCACCTCCCTCGCCGTGGTATTGGGCGCCGGCGGTGTCGCGGCCGGGCTTCCGCTCGCCGACCCGGTGGTGGGCCTGGTCATCACGGCCGCGATCCTGCTCGTGCTGCGGACCGCGGCGCGCGACGTGTTCCGGCGGCTGATGGACGGCGTCGACCCGGGACTGGTCGACGTCGCCGAACGGGCCCTCGCCGCCGAACCGGGGGTGGTCGGGGTGCGGAGTGTGAAGATGCGCTGGATCGGGCACCACCTGCATGCCGACGCCGAACTCGACATCGATCCCTCGACCAGCCTGCGCGACGCGCACCGCGTGGCGCACACCGCTGAACACACACTCACCCATGCGGTTCCGAAGCTGAGTACCGACCTCATCCACGCCTATCCGGCGCACGACGCGGAGACGGTCGGTCAGACGGCGTGACTCGCAGTCATCGCCGGTCGGGGCCGGTGGCGACCGGCCGCCCGGGATCGGACGACCACTGCGACCAGGACCCCGGATACAGGGCGGCGTCGACGCCGGCGAGCGCGAGCGCCGCAACCTGGTGGGCCGCCGTCACACCCGATCCGCAGTACACGCCGACGGGACGTCCGGGCTCGGCACCGACCACGGCGAACCGCTCGCGCAGCGCCTCGGCAGGCGCGAACCGTCCGTCGGGCCCGAGATTCTCGGACGTCGGGACGCTGCGGGCACCGGGAATGTGCCCGGCGCGGGGATCAATCGGTTCGGTCGCGCCCGAATACCGCTCGGCGGCACGGGCATCGAGAAGGCAGCCGTCGGCGGCGAACTCGGCGGCCTCGTCCGCGGTCAGCGTCGGCAGGTGGCCTGCGGTGAGCACGACGTCACCGGGCAGTGGTGGGTGCTCGTCACCGGATCGGACGGGACGGCCCGCCGACATCCACGCGCCGAGACCGCCGTCGAGCATCGACACGTCCGCAACTCCGGCCCAGCGCAGCAGCCACCATGCCCGCGCGGCGGCAAGGTTCCCGGTGGCGTCGTAGACCACGACAGGGCTGCCGGCCCGGACACCCCACCTGCGCGCGGCGTCCTGGAGGTCCGCCACCGTCGGCAGCGGATGCCTGCCCAGTTCCGGGGATCCCGGGGCGGCCAGTTCGGTGTCCAGGTCGACGAACACGGCACCGGGAATGTGCGCGTCGAGATAGTGCCGCCTGCCTTCGGTGTCGCCGAGCGCCCACCGCACGTCGAGAAGGACCGGCGGAGCATCGCCGCTCAGCGATTCCGCCAACGCGTCGATCGTCACCACAGGGCTCATCGCACCACTGTCGCACAACGCAGGTTCGGTGTGCATGACGGCGAGCTCTCGAACTGAGACTCCACTCGTTTCGTCCAGAGGGCCGCTTCGGCCCCGAAGCGTGGGAAAGTGGCGCGTCAGTACGACCCCGGACCGCAGACGCGCAGACCGACTCCCACTCCTGATCGGATGTCAGCCCCGACGCACGGGTGCGCGCCCGTACGGTTGCCGCACCGGCGCGGCAATCGGCAGTTCCGGGATCGGCCGCGTGACCGGGAAGGAGTCGAGAATGAACGGGTTGCCGTGGTGGGCGAGCTGAACCGGTTCACCGGACAGCAGGCGGTAGGTTGCGGTCTTGGCGCGGATGTCCACGTGGATCTGGCTGCCCCGCACCGTCATCCGGAACGACAGATTGACCAGCTGCGATGGGATCCGCGGTGCGAACGAGATGTTGCCGCCGTGGTCGCGCATCCCACCGAATCCCGCGACGCACGCCATCCACGTCCCGGCGAGTGAGGCGATGTGCAATCCGTTCTCCACGTTGGCGTGGAGGTCGTGGAGATCGGTCAGGGCGGCCTCGGCGAGGTAGTCGTAGGCGAGTTGAAGTTGCCCGACCTCGGCTGCCATCACGGACTGCACGCACGCCGACAGGGACGAGTCCCGAACCGTCAGGGCCTCATAATAGGCGAAATTGGCGATCTTCTGTTCGTCGGTGAAGGCGTCGCCCCGAAGATACATCGCCAGCACCAGGTCGGCCTGCTTCACCACCTGCTTGCGGTAGAGATCGAAGTACGGGTAGTGGAGCAGCAGCGGATAATGCTCGGGTGGTGTGCCTTCGAAGTCCCACTCGGCGTGGTGCGTGAAGGCGTCGGATTGCTGGTGCACGCCGAGAGCGTCGTCGAACGGAATGCGCATGTGCTCGGCGGCATCTCGCCAGAGCGCTGCTTCCTCGTCGTCCACACCGAGCTCGCGCGCCAGGCCGGGGCGTCTCTCGCAGGCGGCCGCCGCGTCGCGCAGATTCTTCTGCGCCATGAGATTGGTGAACACGTTGTTGTCGGCGACGGCGGTGTACTCGTCCGGCCCGGTGACACCGTCGATGCGGAACTCGCCCTGCGCATTGTGGTGGCCGAGCGATGTCCACAGCCGGGCGGTCTCCACGAGCAGTTCGACGCCGCATTCGGCTTCGAACTCCTCGTCCCCGGTCGCGGCCAGGTACCGGGACGTGGCCGCGGCGACATCGGCACCCACGTGGAAGGCTGCGGTTCCCGCGGGCCAGTAGCCGGAGCATTCTTCTCCGTCGATCGACCGCCACGGGAACACGGCGCCTGCCTGCCCCAGCTGTACGGCGCGGTTCTTCGCCTTGTCGAGCGTGGAGTGCCGCCAGCGCAGTGCGTCGCGGGCCGAGTCCGGCACCGTGTACGTGAGCAGGGGGAGGACGAACGTCTCGGTGTCCCAGAACGCATGACCGTCGTATCCGGGCCCGGTCAGGCCCTTCGCCGGGATCGCCCGCGATTCACCGCGGGCACCGGCCTGCAGCACGTGGAACAGCGCGAACCGCACCGCCTGCTGCAGTTCCGCGTCGCCGTCGATCTCGACGTCCGCTGTCTCCCAGAAGGTGTCGAGATACTCGCGCTGGCGTTTCAGCAGGGTGTCCCAGCCGGTTTCGAGTGCTCCGGCGAGCGCCCCCTCCACCTGGCCGCGCAGGGCCGGAGTCGACCGCCGCGCCGACCAGCCGTACGCCAGATATTTCGTTACCTTCAGGCGTTCACCCTGGGGGATGTCGACGGCCACGGTGAGCCGAGCCAGATCCTCCTCGGTCTCGATGCTGCACCGCCCGTTGGCGGGGTAGTCGACCTCGTGGTCCATCCCCGCGGCCATCCGCAGTCCCGACGCACGCGTGTGGTGGGCGAGGACCGCCCTGAAGTCGTGGGCGGCAGCGAAATCGGAGACCAATGGAGTATCCAGGGCGGCAGCGACTCTCGGGTCGTCCGTGCGGGCCGGGATGTGTTCGTTGGCGAGTAGATCCGACTGCAGGACGAGTTCGATGTCACCGTCGAGCGGCTCGACCTCGTAGTGGATGGCGGCGACCGCACGCGAGGTGAACGAGACCAGACGTTCCGAATGGATGCGCACGCGGCGACCGGTCGGCGACGTCCACTCGGTGGTGCGGCGCAGGGTGCCCGATCGGAAGTCGAGGACGCGCTCGTGCGCCGGTGCACTCCCGTACCGCATGTCCATGGGCTCGTCCTCCACGAGCAGGCGGATGATGCTGCCGTCGGTCACGTTCACGATGGTCTGCCCGTCCTCGGGGTAGCCGTAGCCCGCCTCCGCGTACGGCAGGGGACGTTGCTCGTAGAACCCGTTGAGGTAGGTGCCGGGGAGACCGCGCGGTTCACCCTCCTCGAACGTGCCACGAATCCCGATGTGTCCGTTGGACAGTGCGAAGGTGGATTCGGTGGCGTGCAGCGCCTCCAGATCCAGTCCGCGCCAGCGCAGCTGCCACGGCGAGATCTCGTAGCCCTTGTCGTCCATGCTCACCTTTCCAGGAGTTCGGCCAGGTCGTTCACCACCACGTCGGCGCCGTGCTCACGTAACGCCTCGGCCTGATCGTTGCGATTCACCCCGACGACGTAGCCGAATTCGCCTGCCCGCCCCGCTTCCACTCCGGACAGGGCGTCCTCGAAAACGGCCGCCTGATCGGGGTGCACGTTGAGGGCGCGGGCGGCCGCGAGAAACGAATCCGGCGCGGGTTTCCCGCGGAGACCCTGCTCGCTGATCACCACCCCGTCGATGCGGACGTGCACGTAGCGGCTGAGATCGGCCGCGTCGAGGACGGCCTTGCCGTTCGCAGACGACGTGACGACGGCGATCTTCAGGCCGGCGTCGTACGCCGCGCTGATGTAGCGGACCGAACCGGGATAGGGGCTGACGCCCTCCTCCTCGATGACTTTCAGCAGCAGCCGGTTCTTGCTGTTCCCGACACCGTTCACGGTCTCGGCGCCGGGTGGATCGTCCGGCGACCCCTCCGGCAACGTGATGTTGCGGGACGTGAGAAAGGTCCGGACCCCGTCGGCGCGGGGACGTCCGTCGACGTAGTCGTAGTAGTCCTGGTCGGTGAACGGCCGGAAGTTGGCGCCCTCGCGATGCTTCAGGAACTCGTCGAACGTGCGTTTCCACGCCTTCCGGTGCAGCACCGCCGTTGCCGTGAGCACACCATCGAGATCGAACAAGCAGGCCGAGATAGCATCAGGCAGTCCCATCACCTCCCCGACGGTACCGCCGTCGGCGGCGGTTTCGCTGAGGCGCGCGCAAATCCCGCACTCGAACGGACCCATCAGGTCGTTGACTTCCAGTCGAGGGCGGTCGAATACTGAGAGTTCCCACCGACTGTTGCGGAGTGCACCGTGAACATGGAGGAACCGGCCCCGTCGGAGCACGTGAAATCCCTCGCCGTTCGCGCGATGGAGATCATGGCGAACGGAAGCCGCGCCGATTTCGATTCCGTCGTCCACACGGACGCATTCAACCGGGAGAGCGCGACGGAACCCCCGCGGACGCGAGGGCGTGGACCCGACGCGTTCTACGCTACCGCGGTGTGGCTGCGCTCCGCGTTCGCCGAGCTGCGGTTCGACGTCGAGCATGTCGTCGTCGAGGGCGACCTCGCCGTCGCCTTTACGATCATGAAGGGCAGGCACGTCGGACCATTCGTCGTCTACGACGAGCAGGGGTCGATCGACCAGGTGTTCGCGCCGACGGGACGATCGTTGGCGGTCAACCAGTCGCACTGGTTGCGCGTCGAAGGCGGCCGCGTCATCGAGCACTGGGCCACCCGGGACGACCTCGGTCAGGCGGTCCAGCTGGGCTGGGTGCCGCCGACGCCGCTGTCCATGGTCCGCAATGCCTGGGCCAAACGTGCAGCGCGCAGGAATGCATTGCACTGACCCCTGACCCATGTCGGAGCGGTGACGATTTCTCGTAAAGGGCGCAAAACGTACCAAACGGACCGTATGTTTCGTTCGATCGATAGATACTCGAACGAAGGAGATGGCCCTTGAAACGCTCGGTGGTTATCGCGGCAAGTTGTGCACTCCTGACGCTGTCGGCCTGCGGGTCCGACGGCGAACCGACGCCGACATCCGAAACGTCCAGCTCGACGACAAGGGCGACATCCGCCGCCGCCACGACCCCTCCGCCGACATCGGAACTCGCACCGCCGGCTGTCGAACCCGAGTCGAATGGCAGTGGCGGTACGCAGGGGAGCGGGCAAGGAAGCGGACAGGGTGGTTCCGGCGCGGGTGTGCAGGCTCCGGTCGCCGGCCAGCAGCAGCCGCCGGCGGTGGTGCCGCCGCCGGCCGTCGTCGAGAACCCGCCGGCGGCGGAGCAGACACCCACCGAGCAGACTCCCACCGAGCAGCCTCCTGCGGGTGAGAATCCGGACGCGGAAAACCCGGACGCGGAAAACCCGGACGCGGAAAACCCGGACGCGGAAAACCCGGACGCGGAAAACCCGGACGCGGAGAATCCGGACGCGGAGAATCCGGACGCCGAGAACGCCGAAGGAGACACCCCCTAGTCGAAGTAACGGTGAGTGGCAGGGCATCGCGAGCATGGCGGCGCCCCGTCCTCGGGTGCCGATGTCCAGTGGCGTCGCCATGTCTACCGAGATTGCGTGTGGGCCCTCTGGGATGCCGGCGCGTGAATTCGCCACCAGGGTAATGGGTGCCGATCCCGGGCTGCAACTGCGCGCATTGGCTGTACCGCCGCTGTTGACGGCCGATAGTCCGGGGATCATCGTTGTAGACATGATGGTCGGGTCCGCCCGCGACCTTGGATCTGTACGGGACCACAGGCTCGACGAGATCACCCTGGAACAAGTTGCAGTCCGGGCCGTCGTCTGCCTCGAACCGTGGGCACACCCATCAGGCGCGACCCCGAGCCCCTGGAGGCACCACATGGCACGCATCCTGTTCGTCACCTGGGACGGCGGCGGCAACGTGCCACCCGCTCTCGGCATCGCGACGGAGGCACGCAACCGCGGTCACCAGGTTCGATTTCTCGGGCACGCCCAGCAACGCCGGCGGATCGAAAGACACGGTTTCCGGTTCACGCCCTACGTCCACGCGCGACCCTGGCAGTCGACCACAAATCATCCCGGTATCACTGGGTTGTACCAATCGCTTGCCGTCTTCACCGACGCCGGGCCTGGAATCGATCTACTCGACACCGTCGCGCGCGAGCCGATAGACGTGGTCGTGGTCGACTGCCTGCTGTATGGGGCCCTGCAGGCCGCCGCCGACGCGCACCTGACGCGTGTGACGTTGGTGCACACCTACTACGAGTTCATGTATCAAGGCGTGACACGTGGGGTGACGCCCGTGATGGCCCGTCTGAAAGGTCAGCGGCCACTGAGGCTGTGGACGTCATCGGACCTGGCGCTGGTGACGACCGACAAGGACCTCGATCCGGCCTCCCATCGAAGCCTGCCCGCCTCAGTCCACTACACCGGGGTGGTGCGACATCCGATGCCGTCCCCGTTGACACCGGTGTCCGAACGCGATCCGCTGATCCTGGTCAGCCTCAGCAGCCTCAACTTCGACGGGCAACAGCGGGCCTTGCAGAACATCCTCGAGGCTGTCGGTGGACTGCCTGCCCATACCGTTGTCACCACCGGACCGTCCGTCGACCCGACAGGCTTCACGGCGGGTCCGAACACCGAAGTGCACGGTTACGTTCCACACGAACAGATCCTGCCGACCGCCACCCTCGTTATCGGACACGGCGGACACGACACCACTATGCGCGCCCTCGCGCACGACCTGCCCTTGGTCATTCTGCCGATCCACCCGGCGCTCGACCAGAAGATGATCGGCCGCAGTCTGGAGCAGCGCGGCGTCGCCCGTTGCCTCCGCAAGACGGCAGCGCCCGAGCGCATCCGGTCGGCAGTTGGCAAGCTGCTCGTGGCCGGACCACACAGGACGACCGCAGCAACTCTGGGAGCCCGGATCCGGGCCCATGACGGTGCCGTTCATGCCGCGGACCTCATCGATCAACTGCCGATCCGAGAACGACGGAGGGGAGTGCGATGACGGGAGGGCGTTGAGCAAGGCATGTATCTGCATCTCCGCCCCGTGCGGCCCTACTCTGAAATCCCTCGGCGTGCGGGGATCAGTCCGAAAGGCTGCCGACGCGATCGGCGAGCAACTCACTGTAGGTGCGATTGGTGCCCGGGGCGAGCCGCGCCCAGTAACTGGTGTGGTCGCCCCGGAACAGGTAACCGTTCACGTCGTCGATGGCCTCGGAGTATTGCTGCCACACCGTCCACGGTCGCCACCAGTTCAGGATCACCGCCTGCCACCTGCGGGTGCGGAGCCGGTCGAGGAGGTCCGCCACCCACGCCGCCGGGTCGGCGAGTGAGAAGGCCGCCGACTGGTCTGCGAACGTGCGCAGCGGCGAGTTGCCCGGACAGCAGCAGATGACGTCCAGCGGATCGGCGATCTGCCACACGGGCATCCCTGTGATCGGGCGTTGCCCGGCGATGCCCCACCCGGGCAGGTCCGGAGACGCCGGCCGCAGGGGATCGGCGATCAGTCCGACCCCACGCACGTCCAGGGCGGGGTGCTGGCCCCGTCCCACCTCCGCCGCCACGTTGCCGGCGAGCGCGGCGCCTCCCGAATAGCCGAGCAGAACAACGGGATTCGGGTCCTCCGCGATCATCCGCAACAGGAGTGTGCGTCCCTCGGACAGTGCCTTGTCGAACGCTGAACCACCCGGATCGGGCACCGGTCCGTAGCTCGCCTCCCACGGAACCTGCTTGACGACGAACCGTGCGGGATCCAGCAGTTGTGTGGTGTTGGTGAGCATGTTGACGCCCCGATCCTCACCGATGCCGCGACAGCACAGAACGGTGATCATGCAACCTCCCATGTGAGTGCCGATGCGCACCCGAGCACACTGTGCCACTCACGTGCGGGGGTGTCCCCCGATCGGGGGAGGCGCGATTCATCCGATGCACGACCTGATCGGAGGACAGACGTGGGCACCGGGAAGGGAGAGAGTTGTCTCGTACCGGGATCAGCCGTTCACGTGGACAGGAGCCTTCGGCATGTCACCCATCTCCAGCATCGAGGTCGCCCGAGCCCGGCGGTCTCGCCGCGTGTTGTTCGTCGGTAATCCCACCCGCTACAACGATGTCTCGCAGTGGGCGATGGTCCGGCAATGGGTGGCCCTGCACGGAATGGAACCGATCCGCGAATTCGAGGGAGACGTGCTCTGCGTCATTGTCACCGAGGACATCCTGGACGGACGTTGTTCGCCGAAGGAATCGGCTGCCGTTCAGCGCGCCCGTGCGCTCGGCGTGCCGTGCATCAGTGTCCACGACACCACCCTGATCTGGCAGGTCACCGCCCGTGTGCGGTCGCGGATTCGCGAGTCGGCGGCCGTACCTGCGGGAATGCATCGCGGCGGCGCGTGATCGGAAAGCAGTTAGTCGTCGGCTGCTTCAGATGCGCTTGCGGAGGGGGCGTCGACAGCGCCTCGGTGGAACCCCCAGATCGCGATTCCGAGTGCGACCGCCGACAGCAGGTCGGACACGGTTAAACCGTGCGAGGAGTTGAGTTTCCAAAGGATGTCGCCCTCGAGCGGGCCATTGCCGAATATCCACAGCACGGCGGCGGCGACGGTGGCTGCGGCGGACGCGCGGGAGGGTCGTGCAAGGCACAGTGTGGTCGCCGCAAACAACAGGTTCATGAACACGAGTGGATAGAAGGGCAGCGCCATCCCGTCATTCTTCCAAGCTGCAGCGGGAACGCACCCGGTGGGGCGCGGTCATGCGACCGTTCGGTCGGGAGGGTCGTTCTTACTCGTCGCGTCTTCTTTGGCGGGCAGTTCGTGCAGGTCTTTCTGCCGTATCGCTTTCCCGATGAGGATCGCGAGCGGCACCGACAGTGCTACCCACACCAGCGCGACCCAGGCAATCCACCACACACATCGAGTATGCCCGCCCCCTGGACGCCTACCCAAGGGCTACGAATACGCCGCGGTCCGTGGGGACTGGTCGGTAGCGCAAATTCGGAAAAATTACCTGGTCATCGCTGGTTTGCCGCACGAAGTTCGGGGCACCCCCTTCGGTAGGGGTTGGTTCTCTTTTCAAGGAGGTGGGTGATGACGACACCAGGAATGTCGATCGAGAGACACCCTGATATCGCCGAGTTGCGGGCTCGCTACGACCGAGTCTCGGAACAGCCGATGACGCAGGTCACCGAGGGCCTGATGTTCATGGCGGGCCTCTACATGGCGGCGTCGCCGTGGATTGTCGGGTTCGCGAGCCAGTCGGGCCTGGCGATGTGCAACCTGTTGTCGGGTGTTGCGGTGGCACTGCTTGCCGTCGGTTTCACGTCGGCCTACTCACGCACGCACGGCATGGCGTTCGTCGCGCCGCTGCTGGGTCTGTGGATGATCGTCAGCCCGTGGCTGGTCGTCGGAGTAACCACCACGGCGGGAATGATCTGGTCGAACGTGATCTGCGGCATCGTCGTCTGTCTGCTGGGTCTCGGTATCACCGCCATGGGAATGGCGGACGGCGGAATGCGGATGAGGAGGAGGTAGTCGCGGCGCGTGCCTTCATGGGGATGGGGCACGAGTCACAGGAGCGCCCGCCGATTCGGTGGGCGCTTCGCTGAGTTCACCTAACGTTGTTTGAGGAACGCGTCGTGCTCCTGGTGGGAGCGCTTGATGAGGTCCATGAGTGCGGTTTCTTCGCGGACCATCTTCTTGAACTTCGGGTCGAGCTTCTTGAGCTGCTCTTCCTCGCCCCGCAACTTGTCGTACATGCGTTCGCGCTCTGCCAGGTCGGCGGTGTAATCGAGGTCGAGGTAGTTGATCGCGTGCCGCCGGGCACCGGCGATCGCGGACTGTGCCCTGCCCTTCTTGCTGGTGAGCGACGCGATCACGGTGATGACGAGGATGCCGATGATGACGGCCAGCGACGCGAACGTGCTGATCTCGATGACGTTCACCGGTTCGCCGTCGTTGACGAACGGCAGGTTGTTCTCGTGCAGCGCGTGCAGGATCAGCTTGACCCCGATGAACGCGAGGATCGCGGACAGTCCGTACGACAGGTAGATGAGGCGGTCGAGGAGACCGTCGAGCAGGAAGTACAGCTGCCGCAGACCCATCAGCGAGAACACGGTGGCCGTGAAGACGACGAAGACATTCTGGGTGAGGCCGAAGATCGCGGGAATGGAGTCGAGTGCGAACAGGATGTCGGTGCCGCCGATAGCAACCATCACCAGCAGCATCGGCGTCATCGCCCGCTTGCCGTTCTCGATGGTGAAGAGTTTGTCGCCGTCGTAGTGCTCGGTGGTGTGCATGAACTTCTTCGCGATCCGGATGATGAAGTTGTCGGCCGAGTGCGAATCCTCGGTCTCGGGTCGCAGCATGTTGCCGGCGGTGATCAGCAGGATCAGGCCGAAGAAGTAGAACACCCACGCGAACGAATTGATCAGCGCGGCGCCGAGGAAGATGAACGCGGTCCGGGCGAAGATCGAGAACACGATGCCGAACAGCAGGACCTTCTGCTGGTCTTCGCGCGGCACCCGGAAGCTGGACATGATGATGAGGAAGACGAAGAGGTTGTCGACGGACAGCGCCTTCTCCGTGACGTAGCCGGCGAAGTACTCCGAACCCATGTCGACGCCGCCGAAGATCAGGACCGCGACGCCGAAGAGCAGCGCGAGGCCGACGTAGATCGACGACCAGATGGCCGCTTCCTTCAGCGTCGGGATGTGCGCGTGGCGGACGTGGAAGAAGTAGTCGAACGCGAGCAGCGCGACGATCACGATGATCGTCACAATCCAGGCGAACGGGGTCACATGCATCGTCTCTGCCTTTCAGCTGAAGCGAACGCGCCTGTTCGTCAGCGTAGTCGCGCGCGGGGCGCGACTTGGCAGAACCGCCGCTGTCGCCGGGACGGCACACGAGCTGCCGTCCCGGCGACCGGGCTCATCGTCGGTCGCCGAACACCGTCCGGTGCCAGTCCTTCCTGGCGGTTCCGGTGATGTCGGACATGACGTGCTTGACGTTGGTGTACTCGTCGAGCGAATACGTCGACATGTCCTTGCCGTAACCGGACGCCTTGTACCCGCCGTGGGGCATCTCGCTGATGATCGGGATGTGGTCGTTGATCCACACACAGCCCGCGGCGATGTCGCGGGAGGCGGTCTGGGCCCGGTACAGGTCCCGCGTCCAGGCGGACGCCGCCAGCCCGAAGTCGGTGTCGTTGGCGAGTGCGATTCCGTCCGAATCGTTTTCGAACGGCAGGACGACGAGAACCGGGCCGAAGATCTCCCGCTGCACGATCTCACTGGACTGGTCGGCACCCACGACGAGCGTCGGCTCGTAGTAGAAGCCGGACGCGAGATCGCCCCCGGGGACGGATCCGCCGCGGACGATCTTCGCCCCGGTGTCGCGGGCGCGATCGATGAACCCGGCGACGTGCTGCTGCTGCCGCCGCGACACCAACGGACCCATGTCGGTGCCGGGATCGGACGGGTCGCCGAGCCGGACGGTACCCATCAACGATGCCACTCCGGCGACGAAGTCGTCGTACAGCGGCCGCTGCACGTAGGCGCGGGTGGCCGCGGTGCAGTCCTGGCCAGAGTTGATGAGGGCACCGGCGACGGCTCCGTTGATCGCGGCTTCGAGATCCGCGTCGTCGAACACCACGAAGGGGGCCTTCCCACCCAGTTCCAGGTGGAGTCGCTTGCCCGCCGCGGCGGCCGCGATCTGCCGTCCCACGGGCGTCGATCCGGTGAAACTCACCATGCTCACGTCCCGATGCGACACCAGCGACGACCCGGTCGTCACGCCGCGGCCGGTGATCACGTTGACGACGCCGTCCGGCATTCCGGCTCGGGACGCGGCCTCCGCGAACAGCAGCGACGTGAGGGGAGTGATCTCCGCCGGTTTGAGCACGATGGTGTTGCCCGCGGCGACCGCGGGCAGGACCTTCCACGCGGCCATCTGCAGCGGATAGTTCCACGGCGCGATCGAGCCGATCACCCCGATCGGTTCGCGGCGGATGCTGGACGTGTGGTCGGGGGAGTACTCGCCCGACGCCTTGCCCTCCAAATTGCGGGCCGCGCCGGCGAAGAACGACACGTTGTCGATCGACCCGGGAACGTCGAACGCGGTCGACAATTTGAGGGGCTTGCCCGTCTGCCGGGTTTCGGTGCGTGCGATGTCGTCGGACATCTCCGTGAGCTCGGCGGCCCACCGAGTCAGGACGGCGGAACGCTCGCCCGGGCTCGTCGTCGACCAGTCCGCGTAGGCGGTCTTCGCGGTGGCGACCGCCTCGTCGACGTCGTCCACCGACGCCTCGGTGCGGGAGGAGATCACCTCACCGGTGGCCGGGTCGAGCACCTCGTACCGCTCGGCCGCCCGCCCGTCCCGGTAGCGGCCGCCGACGAACAACCCGGGAAGGTCCTGGTGGTTCACAGCAGGGTCCAGGCTTCGGTGAGGACGCTGCGGAGGATGTGTTCGATCTCGTCGAATTCGGCCTGTCCGCAGATCAGGGGTGGGGCGAGTTGGATGACCGGGTCGCCGCGGTCGTCGGCGCGGCAGTACAGGCCGGCGTCGAACAGGGCGGTGGAGAGGAATCCGTGCAGGATCCGTTCGGCCTCGTCGTCGGTGAACGACTCCTTGGTGGTCTTGTCCTTGACCAGCTCGATGCCGTAGAAGAACCCTTCCCCGCGCACGTCGCCGACCATCGGCAGGTCGGTGAGCTTGTCGAGGGTGGCCCGGAACGCCGGTGCCTGCTCGGCGACGTGGGCGTTGAGGCCCTCGCGTTCGAAGATGTCGAGGTTCGCCAACGCCACCGCCGCCGAGACGGGGTGTCCGCCGAAGGTGTAGCCGTGCGCGAACATCGAGGTCCCGTCGGAGAACGGTTCGAAGAGCCGGTCCGAGGCGATCATCGCCCCGATCGGCGAGTACCCCGAGGTCAGGCCCTTGGCGCAGGTGATGATGTCGGGCACGTACCCGAAGTCGTCGCACGCGAACATCGACCCGATCCGGCCGAACGCGCAGATCACCTCGTCCGAGACCAGCAGCACGTCGTACTCGTCGCAGATCTGCCGGACCCGCTCGAAGTAGCCGGGCGGCGGTGGGAAGCAGCCGCCGGCGTTCTGCACCGGTTCGAGGAAGACGGCGGCGACGGTGTCCGGGCCCTCGAATTCGATGGCCTCGGCGATCCGGTCGGCGGCCCAGATCCCGAATGCCTTCGGGTCGGAGCCGAGGGGTTCGGGGGCGCGGTAGATGTTGGTGTTGGGGACCCGGAACGCGCCGGGGGTGAGCGGTTCGAACGGGGCCTTCAGGGCGGGGATGCCGGTGATGGCCAGGGCCCCCTGCGGGGTGCCGTGGTAGGCGATGGAGCGGGAGATGACCTTGTGTTTGCCGGGTTTGCCGACCTTCTTGAAGTACTGTTTGGCCAGTTTCCAGGCGCTTTCGACGGCCTCGCCGCCGCCGGTGGTGAAGAAGACCCGGTTCAGATCGCCGGGGGCGTAGCCGGCGAGGCGTTCGGCGAGTTCGATCGCCGGTTCGGTGGCGTAGGACCAGAGTGGGAAGAACGCGAGCTGTTCGGCCTGTTTGGCGGCGGCCTCGGCGAGTTCGGTGCGGCCGTGTCCGGCCTGGACGACGAACAAACCGGACAGCCCGTCGAGGTAGCTCTTGCCGGCGGTGTCCCAGATCCGGGCACCCTCACCGCGGGTGATGATCGGCGGGGTGATGTTCTGCCCGTGGCGGGAGAAATGCCCCCACAGATGGCGGCGGGCGGCCGCCTCGAGGTGCGCCGTGGTGGGCGAAGAGTTGGTAACCGTAGTCATCGGGTTCCCCAATCATATTGCTGTTTGACAAGTTTCAGGTACACCATCGTCTCGGTGCCGAGCACACCGGGAATAGTGCGAATTTCTTTGTTGAGCACGGCAAGGAGGTGGTCGTCGTTCTCGCACACGATCTCGGCCAGGATGTCGTAGGCGCCTGCCGTCAACACGACGTAATCGATGGCGTCGACGTCCGCGAGGCGAGCGGCGATCTCGGTGACGTCCCCCGAGCAGCGGATCCCGACCATGGCCTGACGTGAGAATCCCACTTGCACGGGGTCGGTCACCGCGACGATCTGCGTGACGCCGGTGTCGATCAGCTTCTGCACGCGTTGGCGTACAGCCGCTTCCGACAATCCGACGACCTTGCCGATGGCCGAGTACGACCGTCGTCCATCCTCCTGAAGTTGCTCGATGATCTGCTTGGACACGGGATCGAGAGAGGCAGGCTGCTCAGACATGGTCGAATCCTCCCTTGCTCGTCGTGTCGAAGACAATCGGCTCGGACATTTCGGAACTATCGCCTCTTCCTGGTGACGTGGGTACTCACGATTCGGGCACCTTCACTTCGGTGTCGGCGGTGAGGGTGCGTCCGCGGAAGAAGTTCCGGGAACCGGTCGCGAAACACAGCAACATCAGGGGGATTCCGACCACCAGCATTCCGACGCCGAGAACGAACACGCCCCCGAACGGGCCGAACGCGGTGAATCCGTAGTCGGGACGCAGCATGTCGACGGCGCTCTGCACGAAGGCCCACGTCATGCAGAGGGCACCGAGAAGCGGGAAGATGCCGCGCATGAACAGATTACGTGCCGATTCGAGGAGTGTCCGACGGAAGTACCAGACGCACGCGTAGGCGGTGATGCCGTAGTAGAAGGCGACCGCGAGTCCGAGTGACGCCACCG
Source organism: Rhodococcus jostii RHA1 (assembly GCF_000014565.1). Lineage (NCBI taxonomy): Bacteria > Bacillati > Actinomycetota > Actinomycetes > Mycobacteriales > Nocardiaceae > Rhodococcus > Rhodococcus jostii. Next base: position 5,736,495 of record NC_008268.1, read on the forward strand.
AATCCTGCAGAGCGTTGGCGCTGGCGAACGACAGGACCAGGTAGAACAGCAGTGCCGCGGCTCCCATGACCAGGGTTCCGAAGCCGGGGGTCATGTACCGGGGGTGCACCGAGGCGAACCGGCGCGGCAGTGCCTCGTAGACCGCCATCGACAACGTTCCGCGAGCCGTCGGCAGGATGGTGGTCTGGGTCGAGGAGAGCGCGGAGATCGAGACCGTCAGCAGCAGCAACGAGGCTGCCACCGGCCCGGCGACCGGTCCGCCCAGCGTGGTCAGCACGTCGTCGACGTTCTCGGGATTGTTCAGTCCGATCCCGGTGTCCCCGAACCCGGCGAACGACTGGACCGCATATCCGACGAGGACGTACGTGGCGACGAGAATGACCGTGGTCAAGACCGCGGCGCGGCCGGGAGTCCGCTCGGAATCCTTCGTTTCCTCACCGACCGCCAGGCAGGCGTCCCACCCCCAGTAGATGAAGATGCACAGGATGATCGCCTGTGCGGCACTGGACATCGAGACACCGGTCGGAATGATCCAGTCCAGTCGCGGGGTGACCGCCTGCGGGCCGGCGGTGCCGCCGAACACCTTCGACAGTGCGATGACGCTGACCCCGATGAGGACGGTGAACTGCACCGCGATCAGCACGTTCTGCAGGCGTTCGCTGATGAGGATGCCGCGAAAGCTGACGTAGGTCATGGCTGCGATGAAGAAGCAGCCCAGCAGCACCTTCGCGGTGAGCGACTCGGCTGCCGCGTGCAACCCGAGAACCTCGAACAGGTAGATCGCCGCGATCTCCGCGGTGTTGGCGAGGACGATGATCGCGGACACGGCGAGTCCCCATCCCGCCATCCAGCCGATCCACGGGCCGAACGCCTTGGTGCCCCAGGTGAACGAGGTGCCGCAGTCCGGGGTGTCCCGATTGAGCTCGCGGTAGGCGAACGCCGTGAGCAACATCGGAATGAACGCGACGAGGAACATCGACGGTGCCTTGTCGCCGACGGCCAGGACGACGTATCCCAGTGTCGCGGCGAGGCTGTAGGCGGGCGCGACCGAGGACAGCCCGATCACCGTGTTGCCGATCAATCCCAGTGCCCCGCTGTTGAGGCCCTTCGCGGTGCCGAGCGGGTCGTGGGTCTTCGAGGGCTGGGTCTCCAAGGGTGGCGGTTCGGCAATGCTCATCAAGTCTCCCTCGAGGTGTGCGGCTGCGGGCAGAGGTGCCCGTGCGTGTGTGATGAAGGGGTGTAGTGGTTTTCGCGATTACGTGGCCGGCGCGGCGATGAAGATCTTCCGCAGCGTGTCACGCACGATCCACCGGGTCTTCTGCCCGGACCGCACGTGGACGACACTTCCGGGACCGAGTTCGAGATCGGGGGTGCCGTCGTCGAACTGCACTGTCGCGTCACCGCTGAGCACGACGAACACCTCGTCGATCTCGACGTCGGACGAGACGCTGGGCTCGATCTCCCACACGCCGACGGTGACACCGGCGAAGTCGCCGAGCACTCGTTCGCCGACCATCGGCACGCTGTCGCCGATCACCTGCTCGTCCGGGAGGCGGTGGTAGTCGAGATCGGCGGTTCGAGCCTCGATGTGCGGTCCGGATTCCCAGGCGACGACCCCGGCCGCGGGGCCGGTCACGAGTCGAACCCCAATCCCACCGCGTCGAGAGCCTTGAGGAAGAGGTTCCGCCGGCCTTCCTGATGATCGGCGCGATCGAGGGACCACCGGGTGGCGTTGATGCCGGCCGCCGCCAACGGTTCGGGCGGGAAGGGGAGGGGCATGGACTTCACCAAGTCCAACTCCGTCAATGCCGTCGTCTCACCGGACACCTTGTCGAGCATGACGTTCGCCGCGAAGCGGGAGGCGCCGACCCCGAGACCGGTGAAGCCGGCCGCGTACGCGATCCGTCCCTTCGCCGCGGAACCGAAGAACGAGCAGAAGCGTGTCGACGTATCGATGACGCCGCCCCACCGGTGGGTGAACTCGAGACCCTCGAGCTGGGGGAACGTCGTAAAGAAGTGGCTTGCGAGCCTCGTGTGGGACTCGGCACGGTCTTCGAGGTCGTGGTGCATACCCCGCCCGAAATGGTAGATCGCGTCGTAGCCGCCCCAGAGGATTCGGTTGTCGCGGGTGAGCCGGTAGTAGTGGAACTGGTTGGACATGTCGGCGACGCCCTGCCGGGCAGACCATCCCACCTCGGCGAGCTGTGCGTCGGACAACGGTTCGGTCATGAGCACGTAGTCGTACACCGGAACCGTGTGCAGCCGGTACCGCTTCAGCAGGGACGGAAAAGCATTGGTTGCCAAGATCACTCGGCCGGCCGACAGGGTCGCGGACGCCGTCCGAACGCCGACCCGGGACGACGATCGGGAGCGGACGAGATCGAGGACCTGGGTGTGCTCGAACATCTCGACACCGTGCTCGGCACAGGCTCGGCCGAGTTCGGTGGCGAGCTTGGCCGGATGCACCAGCGCAGTGGACTGCTTGTCCCATACGCCGGCCAGATACGTCGGCGAGTTCACCTGCGCGCGCATCGCAGGGCCGTCGAGCACCGTGGTGGTAGCGCTCGGCGGCGTGTCGAGCACGTCCTTCGCCTGGTAATCGGCGATCGCGACCGAGATCGCGCCGTTCCGTTCGAAATCACAGTCCAACCCCAGGGTGTGGACGGTCTTCTCGATGGCGTCGAGGTTCTCGAGTCCGAGCGCCTCCAGGGTGTCGATTTCTCCCGGCCAGCGTCGACGTCCGTTCTCGCTGCCGTGGGTCAGGCTGGCTTCGACGAACCCGCCGTTACGGCCGGATGCCGCCCATCCGATGGTCTCGCCCTCCACGAGGGCGACGGACAGGTCGGGGTGGCGCTGTTTCGCGAGGAGAGCACTCCAGAGTCCGGTGTATCCGCCGCCGACGACCACCAGGTCGTACACGGCGTCGGCCGAGGCGGCCGGGTAGGTGGGGGTGTCGGCGACGTCCTCGATCCAGAACGGTGCCAACCGAGTGCGCCGGAGCGCATGGTCGACGACCTTCGCGTTCGGTTGATTCTTCTCGAACACTGTCTGCAGCATGGAGCACCTTTGTTGGTGGAATGACCGAAAGGTGACGTGTGAGGCACGTCACCGTGGCACCCATCCTGACCTACGCTCCCCACTATTTCAATAGCAAAAGGCGAGAAACATTGCGGAATCAGTTGTCGAAGTGAGAATCGAAAACCGAATCAGTGGTTCCTTACTGGCCTGCCTCGTCAGCGCGCGACCGTGCCGAGGTGCAGCGACACCGAGCGGACCGGGCTGATCCTGGCCTCGTCGCCGGACTTGACGGCGTGAACGGTGCCGAACTCGACGGTCTCGTCGGGGTAGGTGCCCGCGAAGGCGTAGGCGTAATAGGTCCCCGCGACCGCATCTCCCGGCACCGTGTACGCAACGGCCTCCTCGAGGACCTCGCCGGGCTGCAGGTCGACGTCGATCGGCCCGAAGAACGGATCGCTTGTCTGGCCGTCCGGGGAGACCGCGCTGACCCATACCTGCCCCGCGTAGGGACGGTCCTCGGGTGCCTCGACGAGCATGGTCGTGTCGACGGTGCCGCCGCCCGCGGGCAGTGTGGTGTCGGAATCGGCGCGCAGCGTGACCCGCACCGGCAGGTCCGTGTCGGGGTTCGCCGGCCCGGTCGACGCGGGCGAACCGTCGCCCACCTCGGGCCAGCCGTTCGCCCACACGATCCGGTCGATCATCCCTTCGCGCCGGCGGGCTCCGCTGGGCAGATCCCGGTTGTCGCGCGGAATGGCGTGGTACACGATCCAATCCGAGCCCGCGTCGTCGGAGACCACCGTGTTGTGGCCCGGCCCCGCCCACGGTTCGCTGCCGGCGAGGATGAGGGCGCCGCCACCCTCGTTCAGGTCCTGGCCCTTCCGGTCGAGGTACGGCCCCGTCAGCGACTCCGACCGGCCGACGAGGACACGGTAGGCGGTGTCGGCGCCGTTGCAGCAATTGCCGGCCGAGAGGAACAGGTAGTAGTAGCCGTCGTGGAATTCGACGAACGGGCCTTCGAAGCGCTCGTCCGCGACGCGTACGGGTTCGCCGGCCGCCGCGGTGCCGTCCGGGCTGAGGGGGATGGCGTGGACGCCCTGGAAGTTGCCGACGAACATCGTCTTCGTCGTGCCGTCGTCCCACACGAACGGGTCGATGGTGCCGCCGACGCCGACGTCGTGGGCGCAGAACACGGGGCGGCCGAGATCGGTCCACGGTCCGGTGGGCCGGTCGGCGGTGGCGAGACCGATGCACGGGTTCGACTCGTCGTAGAGCGAGTAGTACAGGCTGTACCGGCCGCCGGACTCGAGCACGTTGGGTGCCCAGGCGAGCTTGCCGTCGGGATGCCACGCGGGCCGGTCGGGGAAGACGTCGCCGAGGTACATCCAGTCCATGAGGTCGGCGGACTTGAAGATCGACATGTTGTGCATGCCTTGGCCGTCGCCCCAGTCGTCGGCGGTCGTGTACATGTAGAACATGCCGTCGGATGCGCGGACGACGCTCGGGTCGGCGGCCACCGGTTGCACGATCGCTTCGGCCGTCGCCGACGGGGCAGGCGCACCCATGAAGACGAGAAGCATCAGAGTCGTCACGATCCACCCGCGCCGCGGACGGTGTCGGGTGCCGGACTTGCGTAGCGCAGCCTCGTCAGTGTCCACGTCACTCCCAACCTCGCCTGCCCGGAATCCGCAAATCTATAAGGGTGAGGTCGAGGTTAAGGGTGGAACCGGCTCACAGCGCCGGACTGCAACCGAACCGTGTTCTGCCGGCGGTGACCGGCGTCAGGTCGTGGGGTCGAGCAGGACCAGAGGGATCTCGCGGTCCGTTTTCTTCTGGTAGCCGGCATACCCCTTGTAGGCGGCGGTCACTTTCGGCCACAGACGGGCCCGCTCCTCCGGGGTTGCCACGTGGGCGCGCATGGACTGCGCGGGGTTTCCCTGCAGCGACAGTTGGACCACCGGGTTGGCCTGCAGGTTCAGGAACCACGCGGGGTGGCGGTCGTCGCCGCCGCGTGAGGCCACCACGACGAGCGTGTCGCCTTCCCTCACCGGGACGGTCAGCATGACGCTGTGCACCTTCCCGGTCCTGCGGCCGACGGTGGTCAACTCCACCACCGGCATCTTGCCGAAACTCCGCCCCACCCGCCCGCCGGTCACGCGCAGGAGGGCGCGGTGGGCGGCGTTCATGAACTTGAGTCCGCGGTCCGTCGGCATGGTGTCAGCCTAACGGTTGATTCCTCGAAGGGTGTCGCTACAGGACGGGCACACGGAGGGTTTCCAAGATCAAAGTGTGACAATTGAACGGGAAACCCTCCTGACCGAACCGTCGCGGGCGGTCTGACTACAAACGAACGTGTCGGGGCCGCACGGGGGTTGCTGTGCAGGCCCATTCAGACTCTGGCGCGGATCTCACGAAGTCAACAGTGCCGGATCACCGCAGGTAGGTTCACAATGCGCTGGTGTCCCACTCAGTGGGCCCCTTTCGGGGGTCAGTTGGGCGGGGCGGCAGTAGCATCGGGCAACCGTCGCCTATCGGCGGCAAGCGGAGGTCGGTCTACAGTACGGCGATGAGGCGTCCGTCAGGTGCGCCCCGCTCGAGGCGGTGCAGGCCATCGGGAATCTCGCCGAAGGAGATCTGCTCGGTCTTCGGCTGCACTGCCCCTTTGGCTATCAGCGCGAGTATTGCGCTCGCTTCGGCTTTGGTGCCGTTCGATGCACCGACGATATGTACTTCTTTCATAGTGATGCTGGGGATCGAAACGGATGTGGCTTCGACGCCCAGCCCAACCTCGACGATGCGGCCGCCATGCCGAATGGCTCCGATTGCGGAGTCGAGAGTTCCGTCCGCGCCCGCGAAGTCGATGATCACGTCGAGATCCTCGGATTCGAAGACACGGATGTCCTTCGAGCACGACTCGACACCCAGATGGCATGCGAGTGGCCACCGTGCCTCATTGACGTCAGCGACGAACACGGAAGCTCCTGCGGCCTTGGCGATCTGGACACCGAAGTAGCCGAGGCCGCCGAATCCGACTATACCGACCTTCATCCCGGATTCGATCTGCCCAGCTGTGTGCACTGCCCTGTACGCGGTGCGACCCGAACAAGTCGCCGACGCCGCGTCGAGAAACGACAACCCATCGGGTAACGCTACGGGGAGGTGGGACGGAACCCTGACCTTCTCGGCGTAGCCGCCGTCCATCGCGGTCCCGGGGCCGTCCGTGGTTGCAGGTATCCCGACACGGTCACCGAGGACGAACTCGGAGACGTTCGATCCGACAGCAGAGACGGTGCCGACTATCTCATGGCCGAGTGTGATGGGGACGTGTCCGAGTAGGTGCGTGATAGTTCCGTTCATGAACCCGATGTCGGAGTGGCACAGGCCGACCGCTCCGGTGTCGATGACGATGTCTTCGGGGCCGGGCACCAGTTCGCCGACTTCTTCGTGTCGCAGTTTTTCGTTGACCGCGGTAAATCGCCATGCCTTCATTGCTTCGATCCTTTACGCTATGCCGTCGATGGCGGCTTGTGGTATATCGAAAAGTGTTGTTGCAGTTAACCACAGTTGTGCAACTATCATCAACGAAGTGGACGACTCGGTCCGTGATCCGCCTCGGGCAGCATTCGTTATCACGCTTGCCGGAAGCCGAATTCAATCTGAAAGAAGTCAGCATGCAACTCGAAGGAAAACGCATCCTGGTCACCGGTGGCGCCCAAGGTATCGGTGCTGCCATCGTAAAGGCATACGCCATGGAGGGTGCGACCGTGCGTTCGTACGACCTGAACGAGGAGGGCGGTAGGGTCGTCGCGGAGGAAGCGAGCGACGCTGGGCCCGGAGTGGTCGAGTTCTCGCGTCTCGATATCACCGACGGTGATGCTACGGAGTCGTTGTTCCGCAGTGCTGCAAGAGAACTTGGTGGAATCGATGTCCTGGTGAACATCGCCGGTCTGCAGCGCTCCGCGATGGCCGAGGAGATCACCGATGACTTGTTCGAGAGCATCTACCGTGTGAATGTGCTGGGAACGATTCATACCAACCAATCCGCGTACCGGATCATGCAGTCGGCAGGCACGGGGGCGATCATCAACTTCGGGTCGATGTCCGGATTTACCGGGGAATTGGCCAACGCAACCTACGGCTCGTCCAAGGGTGCCGTGCATACGTGGACCAGGACTGTCGCCCGTGAATGGGGTCCATCCGGAATCCGCGTCAATGCTGTTCTGCCCTATGTAAACACACCGATGTTCGACAAATACACCAACTCGCTGGGGCCGGAAGAGCTTGCCGCCTATCAGGAACAGCTCCGCAAGGACATTCCGCTCGGTGGAACGTTCGGAAACGCCGAACGCGATCTGGCTCCGGTGCTCGTATTCCTGGCGAGCGACGCGTCGCACTTCATCACCGGTCAGCTGCTTCCGGTCGACGGAGGATTTGCAGCCGTACGGTAGCGGAAAAGCTCTGTGCCCCCTGGTCCAGTGGACCAGGGGGCGCGATCTTCGTCAGAGCTCGAGTTCCTCGCGGTGTTGCGAGCGTTGTGCGCCACGAATCGTCAATAGCGCAACAACACTGATTGCTGCACATCCAAGCGTGTAGTAGGCCGCCGACAGCGGATCACCTGTGGTGGATGCAAGCCAAGTGATGATGTACGGCGCCGTGCCGCCGAAGATCGCCACCGACAACGCGTAGGTCACGGATACGCCGGTAGCACGGTTGCGGGTACGGAAACGTTCGGACAGGAATGCCGGCATCGGGCCGCCGACGACGCCGATGAGCAGACCGGCGATCACGAGTGCCACCAGTCCGCCGCCGAAGCCGAGATTCAGCATGAAATAGAGGGGGTAGGAAAGGACGACCACCGCAACCGATCCGAACATAAGCACCGGGCGTCGTCCCACGCGGTCGGACAGTGCACCGAACACCGGCATCGACAGCCCGGCGATGAGTCCGGTGACGAGTGCAAGGAAGTAGGACCGCTCGAAGGTCATGTCGTAGCTTGTCGACAGGAAAGTCGGCATTCCGACCATGAAGGTGTTGCCGACTGCGTTGTACACGACCACGACGCCCATGGTTGCCGCGAGAAACGTCAGTGGTCGTCGCTCGATGGGTTCCCCGACGGCAGGTTTGCCTGAGTCGACCTCGACCTGGATCTGCTTGAAGTGCGGCGTCTCGTCGACCTTGAGCCGAAGGTAGAGGACGATGAGGCCCATGGGAGCCGCAATGAGGAACCCGACCCGCCAGCCATAGGAAGCCATGGCATCGTCGGAGAGAAGGACTGCCAGAAGTGTCGCGACGCCGCCGCCGAGCACGAAGCCCAAGGTGGTTCCGACGAACGACCAGGAGCCGTAGAGCCCGCGTTTGCCGGAGGGAGCGGACTCGACCATCAGGGACACCGCTCCGCCCATCTCGCCGCCCGCGGACAATCCCTGGGCGATGCGGCACAGCGTCAGCAGCAGGGGCGCGAGGATTCCGATCGAGGAGTGCGTAGGCAGAAGGCCGATGCACGTCGTGGCAATGGTCATCAGCACAATGATCAGCGCGAGTACGGGCTTACGTCCCAATCTGTCCGTCATCCGCCCGAAGATCACTGCCCCGACAGGGCGCAGGAAGAAGGCGAGGGCGAAGAGCAGGAACGTCGAGAGTATCGACGCAGTCGGGTTGTCCGACGGGAAGAACAAGGGCGCGATGATCGGCGCCATGTAGGCGTAGATCGCGAATTCGTACCACTCGATGAGATTGCCGAGCGAACCTGCGACAAGTGCCTTTCGCGACTTCTGGACGTCGAGCACCACCTCGGTGCGCGGCGTGGAGCGGACTGTGTTCGGCATGGTGATGTCCATTCGGGTGAGTGTCGCCAGAGGCCTGTGCCCCGGGTCCGACGTATGTATGTGACGACTGACACACGGAAATCAACACGAATGTTGCCCGCCTGGGCTGACGTTGTCAACGTTTGTGTAGATGGGCGCATCTTTTGCAACGCGGGCGTTGACAACTCTCCGCGACGGCTGCCACCATGAGTCGAAGGCTTTTCAACGTCCATGTTGAAAGTTCGTGATCTCGGCGAGGAGCGACTCACAGCTCCGGACGCCGCACTCGACGCGAGAGGTGCTCAGATGAAGGCAGCGCAGCAGGTCCAGGAGGCAGGCGCAGCAACCGACGATCGAATCAATCCCGATCGGCTCACCGAATCCGAGATTCGAACCGCGGTTGCACGGGCAAATGTGCCCTCGCTGCTCATGGTCGTGTTCCAGACGACGGGTGACGAGAAGTGGCTGGCAGCGCCATACAGGCCGACGAGAGGCAAAGGTCTCGGCGACCACGACTCGGGCGGTCTCGAGGAGCCGATTCAGGATGAGATCAGGGAGGCCGCGGTCAAGGCCATCCTCGACTTGCAGAACGGCGCTCTTCCTGCGGTGGAGACTCCCTCTCCGGAACTGACGGTGCGGATGATCAGTGTCTGCACGGGCGAAGAAGTGGGGGAGGAGTACGGACCCATGCTATCTCTCGAGCTCGCTCGCCGTGCCGCGCCCGACGCTCCGAGCCTCGCACTGGAGCCTGTCGATGCACCGGAAGGATACTCGGTGGTCGTCATCGGTACAGGCGTTGCGGGAATAGCTGCGGCGCAACAGCTCGAGGACATGGGCATCGACTATGTCATTCTGGAGAAGCAGCCGGAGGCCGGCGGAAACTGGTGGCAGAATACGTATCCCGGCGCGGGTGTCGATACGCCCAGTCACCTGTACTCGTTCTCATTCGCGAAGAACGACTGGACGACACACTTCGAACTCCGCAACGAACTGCAGGCCTACTTCGGAGCCGTGCTGAAGGACCTCGGTGCCGGCGAGCGTGTTCGTTATGGAACCGAGGTGCGGTCGACGCGGTATGACGAAGCCGCCGCGCAGTGGTCAGTCGACATGATCAATCCCGATGGCTCGTCGTCGACGCTGAGGGCCGATGTGGTGATCAGTGCGGTGGGAGTGTTGAATCGCCCGAAGACGCCGAACGTCCCTGGGATGGACAGCTTCACCGGAACGAGTTTCCATTCGGCTGCGTGGCCCGACGATCTCGATCTGGATGGCAAGCGTGTTGCTATCGTGGGCACGGGTGCCAGCTCCATGCAGATCGCACCGGCCATCGCGGACCGCGTCGCCCATCTCAGTATCTACCAGCGCTCGCCGCAATGGGTCGCGCCGTTCGAGAAGTTCCGCGCCCCGATACCCATGGAACTGCGCCGCCTCATGCAAACCTGCCCGATCTACCACAGCTGGTACTGGATTCGCTTGTTCTGGCAGTTCGGCGACAAGGTGATCGAGTCGCTGCGCGTCGACCCGGAATGGGAGCATCCCGAACGCTCGGTGAACGCCCGCAACGATGCCCATCGAGAGTACTTCACGCGGTACATCACGTCGCAGGTCGGAGATCGAACGGATCTGCTCGACAAGGTGATGCCCGACTACCCGCCGTTCGGCAAGCGGATTCTGCTCGACAACGGCTGGTACTCGACTCTGCGCAAGGACAACGTCGACCTCGTCGACAGGTCCGTCACCGCTGTCCGCCCGGAGGGCCTGGTCGACGATCAGGGCGCTGAGAACGACGTGGACGTGATCGTGTGGGCCACCGGATTCGAAGCAGCACGATTCGTGAGTTCCATGGACGTCGTGGGAATGGACGGCCGAACGCTCCGTGAGGTCTGGAACGACGACGACCCCAAGGCCTACCTCGGTGTGTCGGTTCCAGGGTTCCCCAACTTCTTCATGCTTGGTGGTCCCAACTCGTTCCCGGGTAGCGGCAGCTTCATGTTCTTCATGGAGGTCCAGATGCGCTACATCCGTGGGCTACTGACAGAGATGTTCAAGAAGGGAATCAAGGCGATCGATGCGCGCCCCGAGGCGAACGAGGAGTACAACGAGCTGGTGGACTCGACTCATGCACGCACGGTCTGGACGCATCGTGGAATGTCGACGTACTACCGGAACTCGCACGGACGGGTGGTGTTCGTGATGCCGTTCCTCAACGTCGAGTACTGGCAGATGACGCGGCGCCCTGATCTGGAGAACTACACCGCGCGATAGCGCACCGAGGACATTGCCCCGGAACCGAATCGGTTCCGGGGCAGATTCGTTCGAGGATGACCGTTACCACGCGTCGATGCGCCTGCGAACCTGAGTCGGGCGGTCGGGACGCGGAGCGGCGAGGACATCGACGATCCGTGAGCGAGTCGAGGCGGGATCGATGACGTCATCGATCTCGAACACGGACGCCGCATTGACGGCCTTGCCCTGCGCCACGTAGTCCTCGAGGTGCTGTTGGTAGATGCGCTCCCGTTCCTCGGCGTCCTCGATCGCAGCCAGCTCACGACGATAGCCGAGACTGACGGCCCCCTCCGGGCCCATGGCACCGAGTTCGGCCGACGGCCATGCCACGATGGTGTCCGGGACGCGGAAGCTTCCGCCTGCCATGGCCTGGCCGCCCAGTCCGAATGCCTTGCGGACGATCACCGTACAGAACGGAACGGTGAGAGCAGGCGCTGTGACGAAAAGCCGGCTCACATGACGTACCGAGGCGGTGCGTTCGGCGTCGGGTCCGACCAGGAAACCGGCTGTGTCACAGAGCGAGAGAACAGCGAGGCCGTACGCCTCGCACAGTTGCAGGAACCTGGTCATCTTGTCGGCTTCGGCGCTGCCGATCGTGCCGCCTGCACGGCTGCCGTCGTTGGCAACGAGCCCAATGGGATGTCCCTCGATCCGGACCAGCGCAGTGATCAAGCCGACGGCGAATCCGCGTCGGAGTTCGAGAACGGATCCCTCGTCTGCAATGGTGTCGATCAACGTGCGGATGTCGAACGGCCGATTGCGTCGTTCGGGGACGATGTGGCGCAAGATTCGCTGGTCCGCGGCGGTCCACTCGATCTTCGGGCCGGCGAAGTATCCGAGATATCGCCGTGCGACGTCGACTGCCTCCGATTCGTCGGCCACGACGATGTCGATGACCCCGTTGGCCTCCTGGACGGACACCGGCCCGATGTCGTCCGCGGCGAACACTCCGAGGCCGCCCCCTTCGATCATGGCGGGCCCGCCGAGGCCGATCGACGAATCACGAGTCGCGACGATGACATCGCACGATCCCAGCAGCGCAGCATTTCCGGCGAAACAGCGACCGGACGCGATCCCCACGGTCGGAACCGAACCGTTGAGCCGTCCGAGTGCGACGAATGTCCCGAGATCCATCCTCGTCGCCCGAGACATGTCGTCGGTGTCGCCGGGGCGGCCCCCGCCACCTTCGGCGAACAGAACTACCGGCGTTCCTCTGCGGCCTGCCAGCTCGAACATTCGCTCGGCCTTCTTGTGGCTCTGAAGGCCCTGGGTTCCGGCGAGCACCGTGTAGTCGTACGCGAGCACTGCCACCGGCCGTCCGGCGACCCTTCCGAAGCCCGCGACCAGGCCGTCTGCCGGCGTTTCGGATTCGAGTTCGTCCAGAGACCTCCGTCGTCGCTGCGCAGCCACGACCAGAGATCCGTGCTCGTGAAAGCTCCCTTCGTCGACGAGATGGTCGACGTTTTCGCGCGCCGTGCGTTTGCCGCGCTCGTGCCGACGTTCGATCGCCGCCGGACGCGACTCGTCCAGTGTTCGGCGCTGCCGTGCTTCGATCTCGGCAAGGTCCGTGCGCTCGGCCGTGACGTTCACGCCGATGGGGTCTGTCGATGCGTCGTCCTGACTCACATCGAGCCTCAGGGTCACGAGCAACTGGCCGGCTGTCACGGTATCGCCGACCGCAATCCACACGTCGGCGACGCGCCCTGCTGTTGTCGCGCTGACGTCGGTCTCCATCTTCATGGCTTCGAGCGTGATCAGCGCGTCGCCGTTTCGCACGACCTGTCCCGGCACCGCGGCCGTCGCGACGACGGTGCCCGGCGACGGGGCCCGCAGATCGAGTTGTGTCACCGGCTCCGCCGGTGAATCCGGTATCGAGAGTGTTGCCAGATGATCGTCGATCGTTCGTGTCGTCACCGTGCCGGACCGGAACTCGTGACTGCCCAGCAGCCACGCCGACGTCGTGACGTCGGTATCCATGTCGTCCAGGGTCAGATCCGAGAGTGCATGGATCAGTTCTGCTGCGGCTGAGCCGAAGTGGCCGTCGTCCCGGTGCACGATGACCTTTGCCAGCAGTGGGTCGTATCCGATTCCCACTCGCATTCCTACGTGTGCGTGAGAGTCGACGCGGATCGAAGAACCGGACGGAAACCGAACGTCGGTGAGTACGTCGGAGCCATCGGGTCTCGGGCTGCCGGTGACCCGCGCCTCGATCGCGACACCGTTCGGTTCGCCGAGCGTTGCCGGTGAGAGTTGTACGTCCTCGAGCGTGCGTCCCTGTGCGACGTCGAGTTGCAGACCGACCAGGTCGAGGCCGGTGATCGCCTCGGTAATTCCGTGTTCCACCTGGAGGCGTGGATTGGCCTCGATGAAGTACCACCGATCGAGATGGTCGGACTCCACGAGGAACTCGAATGTGGCAAGTCCCCTCAGCCCGACTGAGGACGCCAACGTCAGTGCTGCGGAGTGGAGTTCCTTGCGAGTGGAATCGGGAAGGTTCTGCGCGGGTGCGATCTCCACGACTTTCTGGTGGCGGCGTTGCGCCGTGCAGTCGCGGTCGAAGAGATGCATCGGTGTGCTCACGCCATCGCCCACGACCTGGACTTCGATGTGCCGTGCGCGCGGTAGGTAGGCCTCGACGTAGACATCGGACAGGCCGAAACTGCGTTCCGCCTCGGAACGGCATCTGTCGATGGCACGATCGAGTTCGGTGAGATCCTCTACTATTCGCATACCACGACCCCCGCCGCCTGCGGTGGCCTTCACGATTACCGCGCCGGCGGGAAGTGACTGCGCGAACTGACGCGCGTCGGTTTTCGATGTGGGACCTGCGGTGGCAGCGAGTACGGGTACTCCGCAGCCGGTCGCGAGTGCACGTGTGGCGGACTTGTCCCCGAGAGTTCTCAGCGTGTGAGCGTCGGGTCCGACGAAGGTCAGCCCCGCCTCGGCGCAGGCCTCAGCCAACTCGGCGCTCTCGCTGAGGAATCCGTATCCGGGGTGGACCGTCGATGCCCCCGACGCCAGTGCCGCGTCGCGAATGGCCGCGACATCCAGATACGCGGCGGGGCCCGTTTCTCGAAGCGGACGTGCATGGTCGGCAGCAGCGACGTGCGGGGCATCGTGCTCGTCCTCGCTGTACACCGCAATCGTCTTGATTCCGCGTGCTGTGGCGGTGCGGATGATTCGAAGCGCTACTTCACCGCGATTGGCGATCAGAATGGACGTCATACCGCTTGCCGGTCGGCGGCGAACCCGCCGTAACCGCCCTGGAAGAAGATCAGCGGCGACTCGGGTGTGTCGAGTTCGAGGTGTCGCACACGGCCGACGACGATGTGGTGATCGCCGGCGTCGTGCACGGCATCGATCTCGCAATCGATCCACGCCAGCGCACCCTCGATGCGAGGCATACCGGAGGGGGTGGGGGCCCACTCGACGTCCGCGAACTTGCCGGTTCCCTTTCGGGCGAGGCTGCGGCAGATCTGTTGTTGCTCGGAGCCGAGCACGTTGGCGCAGAAGCGTCCGGCCGTGCGGATCTTGGGAAAAGTGGACGACGACTTGTCGGGCAGGAACGCGACCAGTGGCGGATCGAGCGACACCGAGGTGAAGGACCCGACGGCCATGCCGGTCGGGTTGTTCTCGGCGTCCATGGTGGTCACAGCTACGACGCCGGTGGGGAAGTGGCCGAGAACGTTTCGGAAGCGCAAGGGGTCTATCGCGTGAAATTTGTCGACGATCACGCCGTCGGGGACAGCGGTGCGCGAGTCGGATTCGTGTGTCTCGACCTTGCCCTCCATTGTGAAGCCCATGGTGATTCCTTTCGTCCGTGAAGCCGAGCCGTGCATCGAGGACATATGACTCCCGACGCGGAGACTGATTGCAGCCTCCTCCGGAGCCGGAAATCTGTCAACTATGTCGTTGATGCAATCTACGATGGCGTAGATTCAGTAGTTGTGGCCGCGGGGTCGAGGGTTGACATCTGTGGCGCAGGGCACAATGATCGGGACAGCGATCTACGCTGACGTTGATCGCGAGATGCGGGGTTCGGCCCTTCGGTCGAGTCGCTGGATTTCCTTCACCGCGCAAAGGAGTGCACATGTCCGACATGGAAAGCAGGGTGCGTCGGCTTGAAGACAGGGCGGAGTTGGAAGACCTTGCGGTCCGCTACTTCCTCGCCTCTGATTTCGACGATTTCGACGCCATCGCCGATGTCTTCGCAGAGAACGGGACGTTCTCGGCTGGAGGATTCCCCGGCGCCACCACCGGCAGTGGGATCGCGAACATGATTCGGCAAGCTCGTACCGCGTTTGGAACCACCATTCACACGCCGCACTACGTCCTGCTCGAGTTCGTCGACGACGATCACGCGACAGGGCTGGTAGGTGCACACCTCGAGATCGCAACGGGTGGAACGACGGTGTTCGGCGCTGTGCGTTACGAAGACGAGTACGTCCGCGAAGGTGGGCGCTGGAAGTTCGCGTCTCGCAACATGCGCACCGTGCATCTAGGCCCCTGGGACGAAGTGGCCACGTCGCTCACTTCGGATTTACCTGTTCGGTGGCCCGGGGCCGAACCTGCGTCCTCCGACTACGCGGTTCGCGTCTGACCGTTCGCACCCGTTGCCGACGGGTGCACTCTGTCCTCGGAATCTACATCAATGTTGATTTCCCGTCTCGTGGCCGAGGCGGGTGATCGAACCGTACATCAACAATTCACGCCCCAAGGAGATCGATATGACTGCAACCCATGAGGTGTCCACCAGGGAGCTCGCCGAGCTCGTGGAGACCGGCAAGATCGAGCGCGTCCTGTTCGACTACGCCTACAACCTCGACATGAACCGTCCCGACGATCTCGTCGCTTTGTTCACCGAGGACTGCTACGTCGCCTACGGTCCCGACTTCGGCGCCGACGGCCGCGCCGCCTATCGCGAGACGCTCGACGGCATCGGAACGTTCTTCACGGCAACCAGTCACCACGTATCCAACATCGTCGTCGACTTCTCCGATGATCTGACGTCGGCCAAGGTCCGCTCGGTCCTGTATGCATGGCATCGCTACACCAAGGAAGGCAAGGCCGACGGGTACTTCTTCGGCCAGTATCACGACGATTTCGTGCGGGACGACGAGCATGGCTGGCGCTTCTCGCGCCGCGAGTTGCGCGCGTCCGGTGTCGTGGACTTCCATGTCAAGAAGCAGATCCCGATCGGGCGGTCATGACGGCGATCGCGGACACGCCTGCCGAGACCCGCTACGAAAATCTACGCATTGAGCACCGGGGACCGATCAGTTGGATAGTGCTGAACCGGCCGGACAAGGCCAACTCGCTCTCGAACGAGATGCTGGACGAGTTCAGTGCGGCGTTGGCCGCTCTGGCGACGGCCGGCGGACCGATCATCGGAATCCGTGGAGCAGGCAAGGGATTCTCGGCAGGCTACGACATCGGTCAGGTCGGAAAGGTCGTCGCCGAGCCGGACCCGGTAGCGGACCGAGAGCGGCTGGCTCGCAACGTCAATCGCTTTCTCGCGATCTGGGATCACCCGAAACCGGTGATTGCTGCAGTGCACGGATATTGCATCGCAGGAGCCACACAGATGTGTGTGTTCACCGACGTGACCCTGGTGGCGCGCAACGCGAAGATCGGTGAGCCGGCGATCCCACTCGGTGGTGGATACATCGCGCCGTTGTGGGCGCCCCTGGTCGGCCCGAAACGTGCCAAGGAACTGGCGTTCGTTCCTGGCAACTCGATCGACGGCACGACCGCGGTCGAGTGGGGCTGGGCCAATCACGCGGTGGCCGAGGAAGATCTGATCGCCGAGACCGAGGCGCTTGCCGCTCGTATGGCACGCACGCCGTCGGACATCCTGCGGATCAAGAAGTTGTCCATCAACAAGACGATGGAAGCAATGGGCGTGCGTACCGCAGCCCAAGGCGGTGCAGAAATGGATGCCCTGCTCCATCTGTCGCCGTCGGTGGCCGAGGTGCGCAAGTTCGTCGCCGACGTGGGACTGAAGGCGGCGATCGCTGCCTACCGCGAACCCGTGGCGTTACCCGATCATGCGGTCGCAGAACAACTATGAGAGAGGACCTACCGTGAGCAGCGGAATCTTGTTCGAGGTCGACAACCACATTGCACGTGTGACGCTCGACCGCCCCAAGGCGTTGAACTCCATCGATCCCGAGATGGACGCGGCACTGTTCGAAGCCTGGACCGAGATCAACTCGAATCCGGACATCTGGGTCGCAGTGCTCGGTGCTACGGGGGAGAAGGCGTTCTGCGCCGGCGCCAACGTGAGCGGCGGGACCGAAGGCGACGGCCGCAGGATGGCGCTCGGCGGCGGTCTCACCGGTGTCGGCGGGCCGATGCTGACGCTTCGTAAACCATTGATCGCGGCGGTGCAGGGATACGCAATCGGTGGTGGATTCGAACTGGCGATGTGCGCCGACATCATCGTCGCAGCCGACAACGCTCAGTTCGGCATTCCGGAGACGAAGGTCGGCATCATCGGCGAGGCCGGCATCATGCATCGCGCGATACGGCAGCTGCCTCATCACATCGCGATGGCCTTGATCCTCACCGGAGAGCGCATCGACGCCCAGCAGGCAGAGCGCTACGGACTGGTCAACGAGATCGTGCCGTACGAGAAGCTGCTCGAGACCGCGTCGTCGTGGGCGGATCGAATCGCGTCGGCGTCACCGCTTGCTGTCCAAGCAGCAAAGGACGCAGTTCTGTCGCGTGCAGGATGGCCGCTGGATGTCGCGTTGGCAACTCGCTACGAGCCCATCGAGGCGTACGCGAACAGCGCGGACCGCATCGAGGGACGTGCAGCGTTCGCAGACAAGCGTGCTGCGCAATGGAGCGGTCGCTGACACTGCTTCTCGTCTGGTCGCTGGGTGCGGGGTGCTGGGCTCGGCGTACGCGCCGCGGTTCGAGCGCACGGCACCTGCACCCAGCGCCGGTCGACGGATGGCCGCGTGATGGTGTTGCGAGCACCGAGAGTGAAATCCACCCGTGGTCGCCGACAAACCTGAGATCAAAAGGAGTACTTGGCTATGCAGCTGGACGGAAAGAAAATCATTGTCACGGGCGGATCCATGGGCATCGGCGAGTCGGTCGTCCGGGCCTACACATCGGAGGGCGCTGACGTCGCCTCTCTGGATCTCGCTGACGAGCTGGGTGTTGCGGTAGCGCAAGAAGCGAGCCGATGCGGACCTGGCAAAGCAACCTTTCACTCGTGCGACGTGCGTGATCGCGACCAGGTTGAGAAAGTCTTCGAGACCGCTGCTGACCAACTGGGAGGCCTTGACGTAGTCGTGAACGTGGCTGGTGTACACAAGCACTGCGATCCCGCTGGAATCTCGGCTGAAATCTACAGATTCATTTTCGATGTCAATGTGTTAGGGACAATCAACACCAACGGTGCCGCACATCGCCTGATGAAATCGAATCGTGTCGGGAACATCATCAACTTCGGTTCCGAGTCGGGACTGACGGGTGAGATCAACAATGCTCTGTACGCCGCGTCGAAGGGTGCGGTCCATACATGGAGCCGGAACGTCGCCCGTCAATGGGGGCCGGATGGGATTCGGGTAAATTACGTACTCCCGTACATGTGGACAAAGATGTACGACGAGTTTCGCGCCGCCTTGTCTCCCGAAGAGCTGAAAGCGCACGACGACCAAACCGCTGCAGACATACCTCTCGGTGGGGCTTTCGGTCGAGCCGACCGGGACTTGGCTCCGGTCATGGTTTTCCTCGCCAGCGATGCTTCACACTTCATCACTGGACAAATGTTCCCTGTCGACGGAGGGCTGATCTCGGGACGGTAAAAGTGCGGTGACAGGGCGCTGTGTGCTGGGTCCGACCTCGCGTCGCGGCCCAGCACACTGTCAGTTCTGCGTCCGCGCACCGTCGAAGAACAGAGTGCAGAAGGCTTCGGTGGTCTGCTTGGCGTCCACGCTGCGCATTCCCGGCTTGAGCCACCGATGCGTCCAGTTGACCATGCCGAACAGTGCCTTGGACATCAACTGCACCGACACGTCGCTGCGTAGAGTTCCGTCGTCGACTCCCTGCTGCAGCACGTCGAGGACAATGGTTTCGAAGCGTTTGGTCTTTCGTGCCATGTCCTTGCCCCAGGACGTGGTGTCCAGCTGTAGCTGCGCCATGTCTTCCTGGATGTAGAGGTACACGAAGGGGTAGTTCTTCTCGTACGAGTTCATCTGTTGCTCGACGAGGCGGCGAAGCTTCTCGGGTGCGTCGTCGTCGCCGGCGAGGATCTCCTCTGCGACCGCGATGTTCTGATCCAGAACATCGACGAGAACGTCGTGGAAAAGAGCCTGGAACAGTTCCTTCTTGCTCGCGAAGTAGTAATAGATCGACGCTCGGTCGGTCCCGAACCGCTCGGCGATATCGTTGAGGGTCGCTCCTTCGAAGCCCTTCTCCTTGAAGACATCAGCTGCTGTCCGCAACAGTTCCTGGCGCTTGGCCTGGTAGTTGGGGCTGCTGTCGTTCTGAGCGCTGCGACGGCGTCGGCTCATGCCGCTGTTGGCTGCGGTCGAAGTTGGCATTGTCGGATGATACCTCCGGATCGAGGGCATTGATCAACGTTGACGTCGATCGACCTCGGCGTCGATCGAGGTCGAGGTGGGGACGGGTAAGGCCCCGGGAAGTCGCTGTTTGTCGACAACTTCCCGGGGCCCTGTTATCGGTGGGGTCAGCCCACTGCGACGGTTTCGTGTGTTCCTTCGACCGGAACGTTCGGTACGACCTCGGTGGCGAAAAGGCGGAGGGATTCGATCCACGGCTCGGGATCGTCCATGGCGTCGTGAGTGTTGACGGCAAGCTGTCCGTACCTGAAGCCGGCCAGGTCGAAGGTCTTCTCGATCTTCTCGATGACGGTGTCCGGGCTTCCGCAAAGCCACACGTTGTCGGCCAGGTAGTCGAGATCGACGTCGTCGATGTCGACCTTGTGGTCGGCGTCGTCGATGAAGCCCTGAAGGATCCGGTACTTCTGGTAGACCGGCATCAGGTACTTCTGCCAGGCGAGTCCCAGTGCACCGTTCTTTGCCTTCTCCTTGGCCTCTTCGTCGGTCTTCGCCACGAACACATCTCGTGCGATCTTGAATCGAGATCCCTGCGGGGTTCCGCCGATGGACCTGACCGCCTCCGAATATGTGTCCCACTGCGATCTCAGCAAGGCCGAACCACCGTAGAACGAGATCGGGGTCCAGCCTCGTTCGCCTGCGAGGCGATGCGACGGTGAGTTCTTGCTCAGGCCTGTGACAGCGATTTCCAGGCCGTCCGCGCCACCGTGGGGTGAGTGATCCGCGGTCAGGTGGTACTCCTCGCCGTCCTTGACCTTGAACTCTCCATGGGACGCGACACTACCGGGATCGATCTGTCCGTCGAGGCGGGCGGCCTTGTAGTACTTGCCTTCGAAGTCGAATGGCTCCTGGCGCCACACTTTGTCCATCACCTCCAGTCCCTCCATCAGGCGGGGGTGAGCTTCGGACAGGTCGCCGGGCTGGCCGCGAAGCACTGCCTCGTTCTCCCACGATCCGGCTCCGACCCCGAGGAAGTACCTGTCCTCGAGCAACTGCGAGGTGTAGCCGATCTGAATGGCGAGCGTCGACGGGTTGTGCAGGGGCACGATGTGCGCCATGGGCGCGAAGCGCATGCGCTCGGTGATCTGTGCTGCCGCGACGATCAGCAACTCGGGATTCGGAATGTTCTCCCATGCCTGCATGCCGTGCTCGCCGACCATGAAATCGCGGTAGCCGAACTTGTCGCATGCTGCTGCAAGCAGGAGTGAGTATTCGAAGGTGTCCTTGTCCTTGCGACCGGGACGCATGTACGGGGTGTGGAAAACGCCGCATTCCATTTGTGAATCTCCAGCTTCTGGTCGTTGTGAATGCACTCTGCTGCGGTGTCCGGCACGAGCCTGACAGTGGTGGTGGACAGCCCGAAGGAAAGCGAGGGTGGGTTGGTGGAACGTGCATGCAGAGCTGTTCTGTCCGATCGATCCGACACATGTCGTGGCGGTCCGCCAGGCGAAATGCTCGCATTGGCGTATTCCCAACGTAGGGTGATCCGGATCACTTTGTCAACTGCAACGTTGACGTTGAAGTTGGGTGTAATCAACACTCATGTAAATCAACTTCAGCGTTGACAGTGTGACGTGAGTCGCTTAGCGTCTACGTCGACACGTTCCCCTGGTGCGCGCGGATCAAGCGCCGCTGATCAAGACAACTTCGGTGGCGCATCCGCTGCCGACGATCGATGATTGAGGACGAGATGACTGACATCGGCGACTGGTGCAACGTAACCCCACTCGGCGACCTGCTGGTGCGCGGTGCGCACCTGTGCCCTGACCGCGACTTGATCGTATTTCCCGAGGCGCGGTTCACGTATGCCCAGGTGCTCGACGGCGCGGTCGCCGTCGCGCGAGGTCTGTTGGCCATGGGCGTCGGGTCCGGTGATCACGTCGCGCTCCTGGCGCCGAACGGTATCGAGTTCGTCGAGGGGCTCTTCGGATCGGCCTTGATCGGGGCGGTAGTCGTACCGCTCAACGCGCGGCACAAAGCGAAGGAGCTCGGCTACATCATCGAGAACGCGGACATCACCGCGTTGCTGACGGTGTCCGGTCCCGACGACTACGTGGACTTCGTGCAGGTGCTGCACGAAGCGCTGCCCTCCTTGGCCGCGGCGGGCTCAGGTGATCTCGATCTTCCCGAAGCACCGCGGCTGCGTCGAGCCGTATTGCTGAAAGGAACCGAACGGCCCGGTTTCACGTCCAGGGCAGCCCTGGATGCGGCAGCAGAGACCGTCGACGCGACTCTCGTGCATCGTCATCGCCGCCGGGTGCGGACGAGGGACATCGCCGCGATCCTGTACACGTCGGGGACCACCGCCAACCCCCGTGGATGCCTGCTCACCCACGAATCGATGACGCGTGGCCCGGTGGAGCGCGCGACCGGCCGCCTCTCGGCAGGAGAGCGCCACATCAGCTGGGCCGGCGGACCACTGTTCCACATCGCTGCGCTGGCCCCCCTCATCGGCGCAATCGGTGCCGGGGGAACGTTCCTGACCGACACGTTCTTCGAACCTGGCCGCGCCATCGAGCTGATCAGGGCCGAACGGCCCACCTGTGTCTGGCCCTGGTTCCCCGCACCGATGCAGATGATGATGGCGCACCCGAACTTCGACGCAGCGGAGTTCGACTCGATTCGGTACCTGTTCCTGATCGGTCCCCGCGTCCTCATCGAAGAGGTTCAGAATCTGTTCCCGGCCGCCGAGCTCATGGCCGCATGCGGAATGACGGAAACGACCGGCATCTATGCCCTCAGCGAGCCGGACGAGTCGTTCGAGGATCGAAGCGGTGCGCAAGGAAAGGCCGTACCCGGCATCGAGATTCGAATCGTCGATCCGTTCAGTGGTGCCGAGCAGCCGACCGGGGTTCCCGGTGAGATCTTGATTCGCGGTTACTGCGTGACCGAGGGGTACTACAAGGATCCCGCAAAGACCGCCGAGACGATCGATTCCGACGGCTGGTTGCGGACCGGCGACCTCTACAGCCGTACCGAGTCGGGGTGCCTGGTGTTCCACGGACGGCTCAAGGACATGCTCAAGGTCGGTGGTGAGAACGTCGCGGCCATCGAAGTCGAGTCCTTCCTTTGTGAGCATCCTGCTGTGTTGACGGCCGCCGTCATCGGCCGCCCGGACGACCGGCTCGACGAAGTGCCGGTGGCATTCGTCGAGGTCCGAGAAGGACATCAGCTGACAGAAGCGGAACTGATCGAATTCTGTGACGGCAAGATCGGCCGGTACAAGGTCCCGCGCGCAGTGTTCTTCGTCGAGCCCGGCGAGTGGCCGATGTCGGCGACGAAGATCAACAAGCGCGGACTCAAAGCGCAACTGGCGACGCTGGCCAGCTCGCTGAGTGCAGCCGGATGACCTCCATGACAGTCGAGTTCGACATCGGAGATCTTCGTGTGTTGGCCGAAGTGATTTTGAAAGACGTGGACGAGGGCCCAGCCCTCGATGAGCAGACGCGTGTGCTCACCCACATCGCGGTGTGTTCGGCGGCCACGACGATGGATGTGGCGGGTACCGGCCGCTATATCGAGGAGGCGCTCGATCTGGGTCTCGACGCCACGCAGATCCAGGAGGCTTTGACGGTGGTCTCGGGTCTCGGTGTGCACACGCTGTTCGAGGCGTCCAGGCAGTTGTCGAGTGCCATTCTGCGCAGAGGCGGTGGCGAGGCCGAACCGCTCGATACTTCGCAGCAGGACTTGTGGGACCGCCACATCGGTACCGATCCGTACTGGCAGCGGATGGAGGACGAGCTTCCGGGATTCTTCGATGCACTGCTGCGGATGTCACCAGAAACGTTCGTCGCGTTCTTCGACTACTGCGCGGTGCCGTGGAAGAGTCGGGCATTACGGGCCGTGACCAAGGAATTGATCTCTCTCGCTGCCGATTCCACTCCCACCCACCGATACAAGCCCGGGTTCCTGTTACACCTGAAGAACGCCCTCGACCTCGGAGCAGGTGCCCGCAGCATCCGCGAAGTTCTCGATATCGCGGCAGCTGCTCCTGAGCACCACGGTGTCGGCTGACTTTTCTCTTTGCAAAGGATCGGCCCCGATACGAACTTTCGTATCGGGGCCGATCCGTATTGTTCAGCCGGCGATCAGCGATCGTGTCCGCACCACGTCGGCGGCGAGGGCGGCGACCAGTTCTTCCTTCGACGCAAAGGTCACCTGTCCGCGCATCCACTGGTGGAGGCTCACCTCGAGAGTTGCGTCGTAAAGATCGCCATCGAAGTCAAGCAAGTGTGCCTCGAGCAGTCGAACTCCGGACCTGCCGTAGAACGTCGGGCGCCGGCCTATCGATATCGCAGCGATCGCGGTCGAGCCGTCGGGGAGTGTGCACCGGCCTGCCCACACACCGTCGGCGACCGAATTCGAATCTTCCAGCTCCAGATTCGCAGTTCGGAAGCCAAGCTCTCGTCCGCGTTGATCGCCGTGAACGACCGTACCGACGATGGAAGGATTCTCGAATCCGAACGGCGCCGGAGCGTTACCGCGAGCGAGCGACGCAGAGCCTCCGGCGCTGATGCTCAATCCGATGTGCCACATCATCGTCCGCGACTCGGGTGGAAAATTGCTCAGCGAGGGGGAGTGGTAGCCGCACTCGCGCACCACCTCGGCGAGGTCGCCGTGCGTGTCGGCCGAGATGTAGTTGTTCGGGGCGTATCTCGCCACCACCACGGCTCCGTAGCCGTGTTCGGCCACCTGCGCCAGGGCCACTCCGATCGGGCCGTCCTGACACAGATGCGGTGCGGGATCGCTCTCTTGCTGGAAGCAGACGAGCGGGGTTGTGCCGGCGACTGCCGGTCCGATGGAGTAGGTGAGATATTCCGAGCCCGTGACGTCACTGCGGTAGCCGACGCAGCGAACCGGGCCGTGGACGCTGTCACGCTCGAAGGTGAACTGCGTCAGCATGTGCGGTTCGGCCATTCGCCGATATGTCGCGACGTCATCGATGGACAGGTGTCCGAGTTCGTGTGCACGAGCGAATGTTTCGGCTTCAGCGGAGTCGGCGATAGCTGTCGGATCGAGCTCGGAGACGAGGGCGCTGTAGGCGCAGGTCCGATGCAAACCTGCGACGGACATGAGATCCACGGCAGCTTCCGCTGGTCCGCGGAACTCGAGCACGCCGCCGGGTACGGACCGTGCCGGAAGCACGTGCCCGGGCCGGGTGAACGCGTCGGGGGTGCTCGCCGAGTCGGCGAGTAGGCGCAGTGTGTCCGCCCTGTCGGACGCCGAAATTCCGGTGCCGGGTCCGATTGCATCGATGCTGACCGTGAACTCCGTTCCGGCATGATCTCTGTCCGCGCCGACCATGTTCGGGAGCCCGAGGCGGTCGCAGTCCGCGCCGACCATGGCGGCGCAGACCAGCCCCGAACTGTGGCGAACAAGAAATGCGATCGATTCCACGGTTGCCTTCTCGGCCGGGATCAGGATGTGGGCGTCGCTGGTGGGGGAGCTGCCGGTCAGCACGACTGGACGTCCGGCGCTCATGTCCGACAGCGCTCGTTGCACGCGGGTTGTTGGACCATCCATTGTGGGGAACCTCGCTTCGATATGGACGACTGACGTCTGCACTGTGACGAGCGTCGCAAATTGCGCTCACCGTGTCAACATCAACGTAGACATTGAAAACGGCCTTCGACGCCCTACACCCTGCGGGATGAAGGATTTGCAAGCGCGGCAGCCACCTGGTGGCGGCGGGGGACACCCAGCTTTCGGAGCACGTGCGCGACGTGCCCCTCGACGGTTCTGACCGACAGGACCAGCCGATCCGCGATCTCCTTGTTGGTGAGCCCGTCCGCAACGCACTGTGCAATGTCCCACTCGCGAGGGGAGAGCCCGACTGCCGGGTACGACGACGACGGCACGGGGCTGTCGGAGAACTCCTCGTCCAGGGCGTAAGCGATGAGTTCGGCCATCGACAACGTGGAGCCGCGACGATGGGATGCGGAGTAGACCGTGTCGCCGAGCGAAGTCCGCGCGCGCGATTCGTACACTTCTCGTCGTTGGACCCAGTGCTGGGATCCGTACAGTTGCATGCCGAACGAATCCCACAAGGACGATGCTGCGCCGAGAAGTACGGCTGCACGTTCGCCGGAACCGGCCGCGGCTTCGGCCCACGCGAGAAGGTCTGTGACCAGTGTGGCTCCGACCGTGTCGTCGAAGGCGCGTTTGAGTGCGAGGGCGTCGATCGCAAGGGTGATCGCCTCGTCGTGACGGCCGCGCATCAGCGCTACCAAGCCCAGTCCGTACACGGCATACGACAACATCCATTTCTCTCCCGTGGCCGATGCCTGGGTGTGAACGAACTCGAAATGTTCGGCAGCGCGGTCGCTCTCTCCGTTCGAGCTGCACAGCATTCCCATCTCGATGTGGGCGGTCCACATGAGATCGGTGATGCCGGGCAGGCGCTCGTACAGTGCCAACGCCTCCGACAGGTTGTGTTCGCCGGCCTCGAAATCACCGCCGAGGTAGGTGTTGAGGCCTTGCGTCTGCAGAGCGAACGCGAGGGTCGCATCGTCGCCGAGTTCGCGTGCGCGATGCGCGGCAGTGTCGAGTGTCCGAACTGCCT
Source organism: Rhodococcus jostii RHA1 (assembly GCF_000014565.1). Classification (NCBI taxonomy): domain Bacteria; kingdom Bacillati; phylum Actinomycetota; class Actinomycetes; order Mycobacteriales; family Nocardiaceae; genus Rhodococcus; species Rhodococcus jostii. Next base: position 5,762,756 of record NC_008268.1, read on the forward strand.
CGACCCGGTCACCCTGCATCGTCTGCAGCACGCCGAGGGTGGCGTAGAGCTGGGGTACGACGTCTTCGGCCAGATCGGAGAGCGCGAGGAACTCTGTCACCCACATGCGGTGTTCTCGTACCGAAAAGGCCGACGACCACAGAAACCACGTCGCGACGAGGCTAGAGGCAAGGTGCAGCGTCTCGTGGTTCTGGCCCGTCAGCGCCGTCTGCAGTGCGGATCGCAGGTTGGCGCGGTTCTCCCGAAGCCGGTTGCTCGCACTCTCCTGCTCGGCCCCGGTCCATGACCGGCGGGCGGTACGTACCAGCTCGGCGCACCAACGGAGGTGTGCCACCCGTAGCTCGGCCTTCTCGTTGTCGGACAGTTTGCTCGCACCGAAGTGCCGGATCGTTTCGAGCATCTTGAACCGGACATGTCCTTCGCCGGTGGTGCGTTGTAAGACCGACTTCCCGATCAGACCGGTGATGGTATCCAGAATGCTCGCGGCGTCGACAGGGGCTCCAGCGCAGATGCTCTCGGCCATGGCGAGATCGAAGCCTTCGGAGAAGATGGATAATCTCGCCCACAGCACCTGCTCCTGAGTAGTGCAGAGGTCGTAGCTCCACTCGACCGTCGCATGCAGGCTTCGATGTCTGCTCGGCCCGCCACGATTACCCGTCGTCAACAACGCCAGCCGGTCGTCGAGACGTTCTGCGAGATCGTCTACGGACAGCGCGGTCAAACGCGCGCACGCCAGTTCGATGGCCAGCGGCATGCCATCCAGCTGCGTGCACACCCGGCGCACAGCGTCCCGGCTCGAATCCGTGATCGAGAATCCGGACAGTGCCGCCGATGCGCGGTTCTCGAACAACTCGATGGCGGCACCGGGCATGTCCGGGTCGCGGTGGTCCGTCGTGGACAGCGGCTCGAGGACGTGCACGTGCTCGTCCGGAATCGACAGCACTTCACGACTCGTGACCAGGATCTTCACGTGTTCGGTGTTTCGTAGAATCAGCGCGACCAATTCGGCGCATGCGCTGACGAGATGCTCGCAATTGTCCAGCACCAGCAACAGGTGCTTGTCGCGGAGCGATTCGAGGAGCGATTCGGTTGCACTTCGTTCCGGTGCGTCCCGCTCGTCGAACCCCAGGACGTCCAGAATGGTCTGGGGGAGCAGGGTTTCGCTTCGCAGTGACGCCAGCTCCACGAAGCGGATTCCATCGGCAAATGCCCGCCGGTACGCGGTTGCGGCCTCTGCTGCGAGTCGGGTCTTGCCGATGCCACCGGGGCCGGTGACGGTGACGAGGCGGCTGTCGCCGAGCAGCACCCGGATTCTGTGGAGTTCTTCGGTGCGGCCGACGAAACTAGTCGAGAAGAGTGGAATATCGGTTGCACTGGACATGCGGGTGCTCGACGTGTGCGTGCCGGACGTTCGCGGCGAACGCTCCTCCTTGATGCGGCGGACCGCGCTCGCCAGAGTATTCCGCGATCCGCTCCATTCCAGTTCCCGATGCAGCTGGGCCACCGTGACGTCGGGGTCTGCGTCGAGCGCCGCGGCGATCCGGGGTCGGAGGGCATCGGCCGACGATCCTGACCGTGGCCGGTGGTCCTGGGGTGGTGCCTCGAATTCGAGGGCGCGGCGCACCGTGTTGCGCGAGATCTTCAATCGCGTCGCGATGCCCGAGATCGATTCGCCGGATTGTCGAAGCTCGACTATCTCGCGCCACTCGTCAGCGTTCACGGTGTCCTCTCTGTTGCACGCGGGCATCTGTGAGCGGTGTCACTGTTCGATCATGTCGCGCCCCGACCGCGTGGTCAAGATCTGACAACACGCCTATTGACCAATTGCAGCGGCGTGCCTCGGCGTGCATATCGGCTCTGAGCTGGTCGGATGCCGGCAGATTCGGGAGGGGTGGGGAATCGAGTATTACTACGGTTTCGCCTCGAGCGCCGCGGGCGGACAGTGATCCAGGTCATAGAGGAAAGAAACGGAGCATCCATGACTACGCCGGAACAGAACATCGACTTGGCCGACAACTTCGCAAAGGTCTTCTCCACGGGCGACGTGGAACAGATTCTCGACACTCTCCATCCCGATGCGACCTACTGGGTCTCGGGGCGGATCGACGGGATGTCGGGCAGCTATAACAAGGAAGGTCTCGGCGCGTTGCTCGGCGGGGTCACCTCCGTGTACGAGAACGGCGCGCTCGAAATCACCCCGACTTCGGCAATCGCGCAAGGCGACAAGGTGGCTGTCGAGGCGACGTCGTACGCGAAGTTGAAGAACGGCAAGGTCTATCAGAACGCGTACCACTTCCTGTTCGAGTTTCGCGACGGCAAGATCCTGTCCGTCAAGGAGTACATGGATACCCAGCACGCATACGACATCTTCTATGCCTGACAAGGGGTTTCATACCGCCACTGGGTAATCGACCACAAGTTAGTTGAAAGGCAGTTCACGATGGCAATGGAAACCGGACTCATCGTCCACCCGTACATGCGCCCTGAGCGGACCGCGCGCCAGACATTCGACTGGTGCGTGCAGCAGGCCGTCGAGGCCGATAAGATCGGCTTCGACTCGATCATGTTCTCCGAACACGCTTCACAGCGTTGGGAGAACATCCCCAACCCGGAGCTGATTATCGCAGCAGCCGCACGCCAGACCGAGCGGATCAAGTTCGCGCCGATGGCTCACATCCTTCCCCATCACAATCCGGCGAAGCTCGCGATCATGGTCGGCTGGCTCTCGCAGATTCTCGAGGGTCGGTATTTCCTCGGCGTCGGTGCGGGTGCGTACCCGCAGTCCACGTACATCCACGGCATCAAGAACGGTGAAGACACGCAATTCACCAACGAGATGGTCCGCGAATCGCTCGAGATCATGGAGAAGATCTGGAAGCGTGAACCGTTCTTCTACGAGGGACGTTTTTGGAATGCGGGCTACCCCGAAGAGTTGCACGGCGAAGAGGGCGACGACCAGCACATGCTCGCGGACCTCAGCCCGTGGGGTGGTGCACCGGAGATCGCGGTGACCGGATTCAGTGCCAAGTCGCCGTCGATGAAGTTTGCGGGCGAGCGCGGATTCCGACCGATGTCGATCTTCTCCGGCCTGGACGCTCTGAAGACGCACTGGGAGACCTACTCTACGGCTGCGGAGGCCAATGGGCACGTCGCGGATCGCGCGCGCTACCACGTGTCCCAGACAGTGTTCGTCGCCGACACGGACAAAGAGGCGAAGCGGCTCGTGATGGAGGGGCCTATCGGATACTGCTTCGAGCGCTACCTCATTCCCATCTGGTGGCGGTTCGGGATGATGGATGGATTCATCAAGGACGCCGGCGCGGACAGGGCCGACGTCGACCTCGAGTGGGTCGTCGACAACGTGTTCTGTGTGGGCTCACCGGACACCGTGGTGGACAAGATCAATACTTTGTTCGAGGCCAGCGGCGGTTGGGGCACCCTGCAGGTCGAATCGCACGACTACTACGACGATCCCGCGCCCTGGTTCAATTCGCTGGCCATGATCCAGAAGGAAGTGGCTCCCAAGATCTCGCTTCCTGTGTCGGTGACGTCGTAGTACTCGGATCGAACGAAGGGACAGAAATGACAAAGCGGTTGGAGGGCAAAGTGGCCCTCATCACCGGCGCATCTCGTGGCATGGGTGAGTCGCACGCGAAGGCATTCGTCGAGCACGGGGCGAAGGTCGTACTGGCGGACATCACGGACGACGCAGGGGAGCTGCTTGCCAAGGAGCTGGGGGAGAATGCAGTCTTCGTGCATCACGACGTCACGCAACTCGATTCATGGACCAATGTCGTCGAACGGAGTGTGAACGCGTTCGGCGAGATCAATGTGCTGGTGAACAATGCAGGGGTTCTCGGCCCGCTGGCCACGACGGCAGAGCTTACCGAGGGCGACTACCGGAAGGTGTGCAGTATCAACCAGGACGGTGTGTTCTTCGGGATGAAAGCTGTTCTGCCCTCCATGGAACGAGCCGGTATCGGCTCCATCGTCAACATCTCGTCGATCGCCGGCATGGCCGCGAACTACGGGTTCCCCAGTTTGGCGTACGTCGCAAGCAAGTTCGCAGTCCGCGGCATGACGAAAGCGACAGCCGTCGAATACGGACCCAAGAACATTCGCGTCAATTCCGTGCACCCTGGGTTCATCCAGACTCCGATGATGGTGGAGGCCACCAACGAAGAGGGCGGCGACGCCTTGGCTCAGATTCCCCTCGGTCGCATCGCAGATCCGCAGGAGGTGTCCAACCTCGTTCTGTTCCTCGCGTCGGACGAATCCTCCTACATCACCGGATCGGAGCATCTGGTCGACGCGGGCATGCTCGCGCAGTAGGCGTTGAGCCCAAGGTTGTGGAAGGTCTTCAACGTGGCCTTCCACAACCTGGTGGCAATCGGAGGGTGTTGTTCGGCACCCGATTCGGCGGCCATGTGAGGTTCGGTGAATCCACGTCCAGGGTCTGGTCAGTTCGTCCGGTCGTGGACGAGTTCGCTCGGGCCGATTCCGGCCTCGCCGGCGATTCCGGCGAGTTCCGCGCCGACCGACTCGTGCGGCTCGTCGGCCGTGGGCTTCTTCTGCGGACTGGTGAGCAGCGAGGCGATTCCGCCGATCACGCACGCGACGATCGCGAAGGCGAATGCCATGGCCAGACCGTCGGCGAACGGGCCGGAAATCAGCTGGGGGAAGAAGTCCAGGCCGGTCAGGTGTGCCTGCTGCTGCTCGGTGAGCGAGGACAGTTGGGGTCCGAGCAGTTCCTGGATCGGGTTGACGCCGAGGAACGCCGCGAACAGCACGGCCACGGCGGGGAGATTCGCGATCTGGGTGGCCTGCGCCGCGGATACCCCGTTCGCCATCAGTCCGTCGCTCATCGCGGCCGGAAGGTGGGAGCTGAGTCCGGCGATCATCAGGCTGAAGAAGAATCCGATCGACAGCACCATCGCCGCGTTCTGGAAAGTCGTCATCATGCCCGCGCCGACGCCCCGCGCGTCGGCGGGCAGGCTGTTCATCACCTCCGCTCGGTTCGGCGCGGAGAACATCCCCATTCCGATGCCGTTGATCAGCAGCGTCACGGCGAAGGCCCAGTAGTCGAAGTCGACCGGCAGGGCGATCAGCAGACCGAATGTGCCCGCGGTGATGAACATGCCGGTGCTGGTGAACCACTTGGTGCCGAACCGGTCGGAAATGACGCCGGATACCGGTGCCGACAGCAGGAACCCGATGGTCATCGGCAGCATGTAGATGCCCGCCCACAGCGGGGTGCGGCTGTAGTCGTAGCCGTGCTGCGGCAGCCAGATGCCCTGGAGCCAGATGATCAGGATGAACTGCAGTCCGCCGCGCCCGAGTGATGCCACCAGGTTGGCGATGTTTCCCCAGGTGAACGACTTGATCTGGAACAGGTGCAGGTTGAAGAGAGGATTCGCGACCCTGGTCTCGATGACGCAGAAGACCGCGAGGACGGCGAGACCGCCGACGAGGCACCAGAGCACCAGCGGGCTGCCCCAGCCCATCGACGAGGAGCCGTACGGCTGGATGCCGTAGGTGATGCCGACCAGCACGGCGATCAAGCCGACGGCGAACGTGATGTTGCCCCACCAGTCGATGTCGGCGTGTCGGCGGACGTCGGTGTCGCGGAGTTTCAGGTAGGCCCAGATCGTGCCGACCACGCCGAAGGGAACCGAGACGAGGAAGATCAGATTCCAGTGGATCGGCGCGAGGATGCCGCCGATGAGCAGGCCGAGGAAGGATCCGGCGATCGCGGCGACACCGTTGATCCCGAGCGCCAGCCCACGCTGATCGGCGGGGAAGGCATCGGTGAGGATCGCCGACGAGTTCGCCATCAGGAACGCTCCGCCCACACCCTGGACGACGCGCCACCCGATGAGCCACAGTGCCGCCTCGGACCCGTCGAACCACGTCACTGCCAGGAAGATCGAGGCGATCGTGAACACCGCGAAGCCCATGTTGTACATCCGGGCGCGACCGAACATATCGCCGAGCCGTCCGAAACTGACGACCAGGACTGCGGTGACGACGAGGAAGCCCATCATCATCCACAGCAAATAACTCGTGTTGCCGGGTTCGAGCGGGTTGAGATGGATGCCTTTGAAGATGTCCGGGAGCGCGATCAGCACGATCGACGAGTTGATCGTCGCCACCAGCATGCCGAGGGTGGTGTTCGACAACGCAATCCACTTGTAGTGCGGGCCGAGTTCGTCGAGGGTCGGGGTGTCGTCACCGATCGGGGCGGAAGGTTCCTTCGTGTGGGAGACCAAGGGACTTCACCTCTCGGGTTTTCATAGTTTTCAAAAGTAAGTAATCGGAAAGCAAAGTGTTCGGTTGTTGCGTGTTCTTTGTGGTGGGCAATCGGCCGACCGTGGAATCCCCTGATTGGAAATGCCCGGTTTGTCCGTTATGTCACTGTCGTTCGACCGGTTCCGTAGAGACGGTCGATCAGATTTGCGATCCGTGAGTCTTTCGGCGCAAACCCGGTCCTTCGGGTCGAGGATAGCCGATCTGGTTTTGTCGGACTGTATGGCTAGTGTCTGGGTTATGGCGGGGAGGGTGGTGAAGCGGGCGTTCAAGTACCGCTTCTATCCGACTGCAGTGCAGGCGGAACAGCTTGCTCGGACCTTCGGATGCACCCGGTACGTCTACAACCGGGCGTTGGCCGAGCGCTCGCGTGCCTGGTCGCAGGAGCAGCGCCGGGTCACCTACAGCGACACCTCGAAGATGCTCACCGGATGGAAGCGGGACACCGAGACCGCGTGGCTGTCGGAGCCGTCGAAGGGGCCGTTGCAGGAGTCGCTGCGGCAGTTGCAGGGCGCGTTCGACAGGTTCTGGCGCAAGCAGTCCCGCTACCCGCAGTTCAAGAAGAAGGGCCAGTCGAAGGATTCGGCGACCTACTATTCGAACTGCTTCGCCTACCGCGGCGGGCAGATCCGGTTGGCCAAGCAATCCGAACCCCTGGATATCCGGTGGTCGAGGCCGCTACCGGAGGGGGCGACGCCGTCGCAGGTGACGGTGTCGCGTAATGCTCGTGGTCAGTACCACATTTCGATTCTCGTCGAGGACACGATCACCGAGCACCCGTCGACCGATCGGGTGGTCGGGCTCGACGCCGGGATCACGAGCCTCTACACGCTCTCGACGGGGGAGAAGATCATAAACCCGCGTCATGAGCGCAGGGACCGCGAGCGGCTGGCGAAGGCGCAGCGGGTGCTGGCCAAGAGGCAGAAGGGATCCCGTAACCGGGCCAAGGCCCGACTGAAGGTCGCGAAGATTCATGGCCGGATCGCCGATCGGCGGCGCGATTATCTGCACAAACTCTCCACTCGGCTGGTGCGCGAAAATCAAGTGATCGCCATCGAGGATCTGAGTGTGCGGAACATGGTCAAGAATCGGTCGTTGTCTCGGGCGATCTCGGATGCGAGTTGGTCCGAGTTCCGGTCGATGCTCGAATACAAGGCCGACTGGTACGGGCGGCGGGTGGTGGCGATCGACCGGTTCTTTCCGTCGTCGAAGACCTGCTCGGTGTGTGGGGCGATCGCGTCGACGATGCCGCTGAACGTGCGGGAGTGGACGTGCCGATGCGGCGCCGTCCATGATCGGGATGTGAACGCTGCGAAGAACATTTTGGCCGTCGGACTGACGGTGGCAGCCTGCGGAGATGGTGTGAGACCGCCCCGCACATAAAGTGTGGGGAGGCAACTGTCAGTGAAACAGGAACCTCGGGACGCGAGTCCCGAGGGGAATCTCGGTCGTTCACGGCCGAGAGGACGTCAAGATACGGCGTCTCGATCAGTGCCGCAGCGCTGCGTCGCCGGGCCGATCGGGGGACGTCCGATTCATCCCACTTCAGGCCCGATCGGGGGACAGGTGCCGCGTCCGATTCGCGACAGGATGGTCCCCATCGAGTTGGACCTAGGAACAGGAAAAGGGCGCGATGTCGACGATTGCAAGCACCGGGTTGGCGGAGTTGGCATCCGAGTGGTGCACCGAGGCAGAGATTCAGGTGCAGCCATCCGCCGTCGCGGGTGGACGGAACGCGACGCGGAGAGTGTTGTTCATCGGCAAACCGTCCACCGTCACCGAGGTGACACACTGGGCCGCCGTCAGGCATTGGACGGTGGAGCAGGGGCTGAAACCGGTACGCGACCTCGGCGGCGACGTGCTGTGCGCGATCGTCACCGAAGCCGTAGCCCTCGGCACCTGTTCCGGTTCGGACGCGGACGTCGTGCAGCGCGTGCGCGCCCGCGGTCTGGACTGCATCCCCGTCTACGACATCGAGCCGTGGGGAACGGCCCGGCTGTCCGGGGTGCTTCCGCCTACGTCGGCTCCTTGAGCGCGTGCCGGGCGGCCGGCCGGAACTCGAACCGCACACCCGATGCCGACTCCGCAACAGGACGATTCCTGTTGCCGAGCCGGCATGTCGTCGTGCACCGAGTCCAGGCACGACATCACCGAACCGTCGTCCCCATCGACTCCGCAAGCCCGCTGCGATCCGCGACATCCAGCTTCATGCACGCACGGTAGATATGACCCTCCACCGTCCGCACCGACACGAACAGCCGATCAGCGATCTGCCGGTTCGACAACCCGGCCGCAACCATCGACCCCACTTCCCGCTCACGGCTCGTGAGGGGGAGAGGATGTGCGGCCTCCACGAGAGCGGGAGACGACATATGGTCGCATCGCGCCGACAGGGCTTCGGCCGCGGCTGCGCACTCGATCGATCGACGCTTGTCGCCGGCGTGCGTGAAGGCGATCGCCGCCCGGGCATAGGCGTCGGCGGCGTCGGGCAAGGCGCCGATTCTCTCGAATTCGGCCGCAGCCGACGCCACACCGCACCCGTCGCCCGCTCCGACAGCCACGGCCTGCTTGGCCGCGATCGTGACGAGGTCGCCATCGCAGAGCTCGGTCAACTCGGCGAGACGAGTGGCGGCAGTCGTGTCGCCGAACCGGGTGGCAAGGTGGAGAGCCACCACCTCGATGCCGAATTGTCCGGACGCGCACGCAGATTCCGCCGCCGACTGCGACAGGTCGACGGCCCGCGAGGTCTCTCCCCGCGCAGCCGCGAGCCATGCCTCCGACATCGCGAGTTGGGGGCCGAACACCGCAACGTGCCGGCCGTTCCTAGCTCGCGCCTGAGCGGTGATGTCCTCGGCCTCGTGAATGCGCCCGAGCTCCGCATATGCCTGCCCTAGAGCGATGTAGGCGGGAAAGCTCCAGGAGATGGCATCGGCCGTATCGCCGACGTTGAGGGCCGCGATCGCCTGCTCGAGGCGACCCGCGGCGTCGGTGAACCGACCGCGGGCAAGTTCCACCGTCCCCACCAGGATGTTCGCGAGCCCCCAGGCAACGTAGCGGCCGCTCGACGCCAACGAGAGGTACTCCTCGGCCCGGCGCTGCGCCGCAGCGAACTGTCCGGTGAGGGTCAACGCGAGGATCTCACCGTGTGCGGCCGGGAACCGCAGCAACCCGTCGATCTGATCGGCCACCGCAGCGCTGCGTGCCGCCAGTTCCGGCACTTGGCCGCCGCGTCCCATGAGTGCCAGGGACAACCCGCCACCGAAGTACGCCCACTCGATCGCCCACGGCAATACTCGGTCGGCGGCCAGAATCGCCGTCGCGGCCGCTGCTGCTTCCTCGGGCCGATTCTCGAACACCGCGCACACCGAGCCGATGCCCTCGATGATCGGCACGAGACTGGGATGCGTGACCTTCTCGCGGAGAACCGCGAGGACCTCGTCGGCCTTCTCCGACTCGCCGCTCGCCCAGAACAGGTTTGCGATCCGCGACGTACCCCAGCGCACCAACTGCACCTGGTCCAGGCTGTCGGGCGAAAAGGACAGCAGCAACGATTCGGCCTCCGTGGCGTGCCCCTGCCACAGCAGAGCACGGGCCAGGAGGTCGGCCGCCTCGAAGCTGCCGGTCTGGTCGAGTGCCGCGCGCGCGAGCCGTTCCCCCAGCGGAACATTCGCCAAACCGATCGCATCCTCGGCGGCGTCGACCAACAGATCGGGTTCGACGGACCGGTCGCTGTCGAGGGCCAACTCTGCCAGGCGAATTCGATTGGAGGATCCGACCACGGCCCGGCTGCTCAGCGCTTCCACGAGCCGTCCCCGGAGCCTCCGGCCCGCCGCGCGCCCCACCCGTCGTCGAATCACCTCACCGAACAGCGGATGCGTGTAACGGACGTCGAGGCGGTGGCCATCCTCGACGATTCTGACGAGGCCGCGTCGCTCGGCCTCCTCCACCGCGTCCTCACCCGCCAACTGCCCGAGGATGTCCAGATCGAGCGGCTCGCAGAAGGTGAGAAGCTGCAACGCCTGCAACACGTCGTGGGGAATTTGATCGATCCGGTGCTCCAGCAGGGAAGCGAGTTCGGACGTGATGGCGGCACGCCCTCGCAACTGCCAGACGCCACCGGAACGACGCAGCGTCCCCGCTTCGAGGGCGCCCTCCACCAGATGCCGGACGAACAACGCGTTCCCGCCGGACGCCTCCCAGATCATGTCCGCGCTCAGCCCCTCGAGGGGGCCGTCCAGCACGGATTCGATCAACTCGATGCTCTGTTCCCGGCTGAACGGCGTCAGTTCGAGCCGCAGGAGATGACCGTCCTTCCACAACGACGTGATCGCGTCGGGCACGGTCTCGCCGTTGCGAACGGTGGCGACGATGTGCACGGCCCTGTCGAGGGCAAGCTGATGAAGGAATGTCGCCGAGAGCTGATCGAGGAGGTGCGCGTCGTCGACACCGATCACCACCTCGCCACTGTGGCCGTCGTCGAGGAGCGCCTGCCGCGCCGCGGACAGGAAGGCGACCGGATCCCGGGAGGTGGACGCCCCGACCAGATGGGCGAACACACCCAGCGGGATGCTGCGCGCCGACTCGGTGCCCGCCACCCATTTCACGTCACGCGGCAACGACTCGGTGGCGAACCTCGCGAGGGTGGTCTTGCCGACGCCGGGATCGCCCGTGAGGACGACACCGCATCCCCCGGACCGAGCCGTGAGCGACGCGGTGATCGCGTCGAACTCGACTTGCCGCTGAATCAGAGGCCACACCGGACCCATAGGTCTGATTCTAGATTCTCGCAGCACCGGTGACAGCACCGAGACGCGTATTGATCGCGAGTTCTCCAGCGAAACAGTGCAATACAACCTTGGAGTCGCTTTCGGCCGCACTACTCCGGAGACGTAGATGGATTGAGTGGCGCGACACGGGCACGAGTTCGGTTTCGTGATCGACCGAAAGTATGTCCCGCGCGATCGGGTAGGACGCTACTCGCGAGATCAGCCGACATCCGGGCGACGCTGAATAGGTATCGCGGAAAGCTATTGCGTCGAACTACAGGAGCATGTCATGACCGCGCGGCCGGAACCCTTCTTCAGTTGGACGGCGAGACGAGTCGAACTCCGTGAATCGGAGTCCGCTGTCCTGGTGTTGGACGAAGTCGTGCCGGTGGGAACCGGCACGGCGCGACTGATCGCCACCCGCGTCGACGACGTCGACTACCTTGCACTGGTCGTCGGCGACGTCGCCGACCGACACGACGTTGCGGTCCGCGTCGTCGATGAGGAGGCCCTCCTCATCGAGGGCAGCCGATCCGAATCCTCTCCGGAGATCCTGATCGGGTTACGGGCCGCACCGAGCATCTGCGGTTGCTCCGTAGCTCGGCACGTGGACAGCCAGTTGTGCCTGGACGGTCCGATCCGGACGATGATCGCATCGATCGGCGTCCGGTCAGTCGTCGTCGACTGGTATCACGCAGTGTCTGCGGTCGCGTGAACCGAACTACTCACCCGACAACTCGGCCCGCGAGAAAGTCGGGTAGCGCGCCACTCGCGGAATCCCGGCCGTCGTGCTGGACCGTTGAGGACGTCCGACGAGCGACACTCCGGAGGCGTCGACAGTCACCTTCCCGTCGCCATCCCATTCGAAAGGAACGGTCATGTCAGTAATCAACGTCCCGCAGGACACCACCGACCAGTACGTGGACGCCGGCGAGCTGTCCGACGACAGTGCCCCCAGCCCTGGCGCGGGGCACATCGTCACGGGAGCCGACCTCGTCGCACCTCCCGCGCTGCCGGACCCGGAGCGCATCAAGGAGAAGGTGGAAAGTGAAGGGGCCGAATTGGACAGCATCGACTGGGACGCACTGACCACTGAGGAAGATCCCCTGTCGCCGACCGCGGAGGTTCTGGGCTTCACCCGCATCGGTGGGTCAGGACGCATCGTGTTCGGCGGGGGTGTCCCCGTCGGCGGGTGGACGCAGATGGTGGTGTTTCCCGACGGAAGCTACAACTACAGTGGTCACCTTCATGTTTCGGGCGCCACGAGTTACACCGTCTCGATCGCGTGGATGCTCACCACCGGCTCCGGTCATCCGTCGTTCGTGATGCCTGCGAAGGGTCGCCTGCACGGCACGTTCGAGCCGGGTTCACGGGATTTCGACTGGAACAGGAGTGGAACCAACCCGGCTCTGCGCAACGCGTGGCCCATCTTCAATGCGCAGGGGTACCGATGGCGCTGGTCGGCCTCGGCGAACCTCGACATCGGCCCGCTGATCACCGGCCTGGGTCAGGCAATCGGTGTCGTGGGTGCGGTCGTCGCGCTGCTCTGAGCTGCGCAGTGGATTCGTGACCAGCGACAGTGCTGCGCCCGGTTCTGCAGTTACCGGGCGCAGCACACGAAACCTGAAGAAACATAGATGCATTGACGCGGCGAGTGCGCTGCGTTCCAGAATTGTGAGGAAGAAACAGTGATATCTCGAGAAGATTCCGACCGGAACGGGGACGGTGGACGGCCTGCCGCCGATTCGACGGCCGAAACGACGGGCCGCCACGTGGTGGTGTTCACGGAGCACGGCAGGCGAACGGATCCCACGGGACTCCTACGATCCCTCACCGGCGTCTCGAACGTGGCGAGAAGTAGCGAGTTCGATTCTTCGGCAATGGATCTCGAACGGGCGGAAGTGGCTGACGCAGTTCTGTTCGACGAACTCGGAATTGCCGTGGTCGCCGCAGATCCCGGCCAGTTGGAGGCACTCCGCGCCGCGGCTGCCGCACCGGACGTCGCGGTCCTGTCCGTTGAACCCGAGTTGGTGCACCATGCACTGGACAGCGAAGACACCGTCGCAGAGATCGCACGGCCTGCGAACGGCGCCGCCGCGGTGGAGGACGCCGAGCACTTCCTGGATTCGCCGGAGTTCACCTGGGGACTGGAGGCGACCCGCACCACGACGTCGGCGTGCAGTGGGCGCGGTGTCAGGATCGCCGTCCTCGACACCGGACTCGACCTCAGCCACCCGGATTTCCACGGTCGCACCATCACGGCCCAGTCGTTCGTACCCGGCGCAGAACCCCAGGACGGACACGGGCACGGCACGCATTGCGTCGGAACGGCCTGCGGTCCGGCGGCAGCCACCGGCACCCGCCGATACGGAGTGGCTCACGAGGCCGACATCTTCGTAGGGAAGGTTCTGTCGGATCAGGGACGTGGCGTGGACGGTGGCATCCTCGCAGGCATCGAGTGGGCCATCGCCAACGGTTGTCAGATCGTCTCGATGTCGCTCGGCGCCGACGTCGCGTCGGTGTCCGTCGCCTACGAGACGGTGGGGCAGCGTGCACTGGCGGCCGGAGTGCTGATCGTCGCCGCGGCCGGCAACAACGCGAATAGAGCTGCCGGGCGCCCGGGACTGGTGGGCGTTCCCGCCAACAGTCCGTCGATCATGGCCGTCGCTGCAGTCGACCCCGATCTCGGGCTGGCCAATTTCTCTGCCGCCAGCAATCCCGTCGCCGGTGGTCAGATCGACGTGGCAGGACCTGGCGTGCGCGTGTTCTCGACGGTGCCTATGCCCGTGCGGTACGGCACGAAGAACGGAACGAGTATGGCGACTCCGCACGTCGCGGGTGTCGCTGCCCTGTGGTGCGAGAAGACCGGGCGCAGCGGCCGCGATCTGTGGTCCCTGCTCACCCAGCATTCCCGGCGGCTCGCGTTGCCGTCACTCGATGTCGGTGCCGGCCTGATCCAGGCATCCGCGTAGAGGGCTCGACATATCGTGCCGGGCATGGTCGGAATCAGTGTCACGGTGGACGCCGACTACGTCGAGGACATCGACGTGGTCGGCGTCGCGCTGGCCCAGGAGGGCATGCGGATCGACGCGGTGCACCGCACGATCGGAATCATTTCCGGTTCCGTCCCCGCGAGCCGATTCGCAGCCCGCGAGGCAGTCCCGGGCGTCCTGGCCATCGAACTGGAGCGGCACGTCGACAGCCGTCGTAACGGACCCGATGCATGGTAGGTGACCTCAGACTTCGTGAGGGTGGGGCTATTTCTCGCTCCTCAGGAGAAGTTGCCGGTGTTGCAGACGTTCAACTCCTCAACGTCGGGAAGCGGGGATTTCCGCGCCGACTATCGGATGAGGTCCGCCGGCGCGAGCTGATCTAAATGGACAAGTCGGTTGCCGGCCAGTTGGATGGGCTCTGTATGTCATCCGAGTGACAAAGGGTGTGGAACGATTCCGTTCAGAACTGCTCAAAATGCCCCTCGCTCGTCTCAGGGGGAGGTGCTTTCGTGCGCGTAGCACCTCATGAGTGGGCACTCCGGTGAGAGAAGCAGGAGAATGCTCCCCAGTAAGAGGAATGGGAGAAACGGATGAAGATGGTTTTGGTCGCGGGTTTTGCCGCGCTCGTGTTGACGCTCGGTGTCGCCCCGGTGGCGCAGGCGGGACCGACCGTCCATGTCGGGCCGGGAACCGCGTACACCCCATACCCGGATGTCGAGGGGTACTGCTCGATCGGGGCGGTCGGCACCGACAACGCGGGCAGCTTGGTTGCGCTGACCGTCGGTCACTGCCACCAGGGCGCGGATAAGGCCGTGTACAAGGTTGGTGAGGCTGCCAAGGGGCCGATCGGGTGGGAGACCGACGTGTTCTCGCGCAACACGGATGGCACGTTCACGGGGCTCGATTACGCGGTGATTCGGCTGAACCCGGATGTTGTGGTGCCGAGCAAGTACGGCGATACCACTGACGTCATCGTCTCGTCTGTCGGTGATGCCTCGCTGGCGGACGTGGGGTGCAACCACGGAGCGACCACCGGCAAGAATTGCGGGATCATCGGCAATGCAGACGGTATTCACCTCCAGAACTGGGCGGTGATGTGGGAGGGCGATTCGGGCGGTCCGATCGTGGTGGGGGAGAAGCTTGTCGGCCTCAACATCGGCATGGACTTCGGAACCCAGCCGACGACGTTCTACGGGAAGATCATGCCGATTCTGGCGGATATCGACGCAAAGGGTAGCTACGGCGCTGGGTTCACTTTGGTGCAGTGACTACGGGGCCCCACCCCACCACCCACCGGAGGGGGGCGGTTTGTTCTCTCTAGGAGGCGCTACCAGTGGTGAGGAAGGTGATCACCGGCGCTAAGACAATCAACCACTCCGGCCACATGCCACCCGGATTCCACACATCGTCCATTCCATTTCCTCCTTCTGTAGGTCCACGCGGATGCCACTGCCTCCCATCGGCACCCGTTTCCCGAATTGAACTGCGGTAGCTGGCTGTACCTCGAGCGGTCGGTCTGTGGACGGATTGGCCTCGCTACCAAGGTGCACGATGACGCCCCATCCTTCCGGGTGGGGCGTCGCCGTTTCTAGTTGACGCTGCCCCAGTTGAGGGCGTGCAGCACTCCCGAGACGAACTGGATGAACATGCCAGAAGGTGTATCCCAAACGCCGCTGTCCATGAGCTCTCTTTCTGAAGGTAGGACGAAACCCCGCTCGACGTCGGGGGAAGGCGGGGTTTCCGCGCCGGCTGTCGGATGGGGTCCGCCGGACGCGAGCTGATCATAAACAGGCAGGTCGGCTACCCGCCAGTTCGGCTCGTGTGCGTATACCACCCGAATGACAAACGGCTGAGTCATTTCTGGCCGGCACTGAATACAGCTATTCCCTATCAGGTGTCGCGGTCAGGTTGGTGAGCAGTGGTTTCAACTGCGCTTCGAGTTGCATGACGCCGATGAGGTCGCCCTTCCCGTAGGCGTGCTTCAGGAGGGCGGCAAGGTCGTAGAGGCGGTCGGGAATGGACTGCATGCCGAACCTCCGGAGCGCGTGGCCGAGCTAATGCTCATTGAGAATATGGGGAGCGTCGGCGTCACAACGATGTGGTCCGCCGGCGTTGAGATCAGCGAGTGGGGTCGAAACCCCGTCGGAACCAGGGGGCGAACAGCGGCGGGGTCGCTGCACTGGCGCTTGGTTGGGATCGCCACCAGTGTGCGTTGAGCCTATCCGCGGGTTCGGTTTGCCGTTACAGCGTCGGGCGAGTATGTCACCGCCGACTGCCTCCCACTCTGCCGCGAAAGCTGGTTCTCGAACCCGCTGCACGCCAGTCGTTGTCAACGTGCGATGTACGTGAAGGTGTCGGGGGGTGCGCGATGCTACGGGCTACGGTTGATCTGGTTTGTGGTCACTTTTCCGGGGTTCTGGATGGTTTTTCTGTAGGTCATGTATTGCGCTGGCCCACTTCGAGATTGATGTGTATGGGCGATACACCAACTCGAGAGCTGTCCGCCGTCGTCGCCGCATCGCGAAGGAGCGGGTCGGATCGCGGGAGGAACTCGTGCCAGCCGCTCCCCTGCTGTTGCAAAGTCTTTCAACTCGTGTAGAAAGAACGAGTGCCCGGCAGGGGTACGGATCGAGATTCCAACACCATCGCCTCAGTAGGAGTGAAATATGTCTGTAGATTTCGCCAGCATCGCGGATCTGATCAACTTCTTTGCTTCGTTCCTGACCTTCGGGTCGGAGGGTGGATCTACCGGAGTGTAATCCATTACCGATCTGAAACTGGGGCTCACAGAACGCTGTGGGCCCCAGTTTTGGTATCCGTGTCATCTGGTGTGGGGCCTTCACCCGCTCGACCAGGTGCGTGGCACGATCGGGAAGGACCGATTCGAGCGTGCGCGCAGTTCGGCGGCCGGCGCTTGTCTTCCGTTGCCGTGGTTACGCGGCGTTTTGGTCGTGAGGCCCGCCGGTCCGGCTCTTGCGCCGGCGAGGCAACTTTTCGCGGCGGTCTTTCTGCCGGGCTGCTTTCCCGATGAGTATTGCGAGTGGCATCGACAACACCGCCCACGCTATGACGATCCATATCCACCACACGACACCAGTATGCCGCACCTGTGCGGCCGTCCAATCTAACGTACTGGGGATTCCTATCTGCGAAAATGCTGAGAATTCACGAGGGAGTCAGGGCGTCGAACTGGCGGTCGAAAGCGCGTCGTGAGCCGTTCACCACAGGTGGTCGCCCACGCCATGTTGTGGGTCCCAGAACTCGATCGTCGTCGAGCGACGCACCGGGCTCTGGCGTCCGATCAGAGCCCGGTCGGCTTTCGCGGGTTTGCTCAAGTGGAAGTGGCGGAGCCCCTGGGTGGTTGGGGCCGACACGCCGAGAATGGGCCAGACTTCTGCGATGACACCGGCGGCGTTTGTTGCGATCAGTAATACGCGTTCGCCTGTTGCGAGGCGCTGATGGAGCCTTGTGACCATCGCATCCGAGATATCGCGGTCGACGCGCGCGTCCTCGGCCGACGATTCGAGTGAGTGTGGACCGCGGAGAGACACCACGATTGCTGGATCGGCAGGAGCCGCGGGGTGGTCGGGCGTCACGGATTTCCTTGTCGTTCGCACCAGAAGGGGCGTGTGGGAGGAGGATGGTTCGGGGCGAACCGGTCAAGGGGCCGGCCGGGGCCCCGGGTCTGGACTGGGTGCTGCAACCGGGATGCTCCCATCGCACGTCCACAAGCCGCGGTGGGTATCGCGCGCCCCCGCTTCGGCTGAGAGCAGCTGGCTGGCAAGGCGTACATGGTCGGTGGCGTGTGCCCGTGCTGCGCCCTCGCGGGCAGCCTTGATCGCGTAGTCGCCGTCCATGTCATTGTCGAGAACAACGCGCCGGACGAGCGCGCCGGTGGGATCGGTATTCGGCAGTGTCGCCTCTGCCGACAGCATGACCCGCCGGCCCAGGAGGTGGTCCCTGGCGAACTGCGTCGACTGCGCGGCCCAGCATTGCTCGCCCTCGGGTGCGTCGATGCCCACAACACTGACAGCGAAGATCTCGCTCTTGTCGAGGTATCGCGCCACCAGTGTGTCTCCGTCGACAACATCGACGACTTGCGCCGCCGCTGCCGCACCGTCCAGTGCGACTGGGTAAGCCGCCGCGGGGCACGCGACCGCGCACGCAATACTCAGAGCGCACAGTGCGACCGCGGAGGGTGCGAGAAGGCGGCGCCGATGAGCTCCTCGATGGTGAGCGGCGCGAATCGCGGGGATGCGTGTGACCGGCATTGTTCTCCTGAAAGCCCACTAGGGGAGATGGTGGCGTCGTGGGGAGTGGACCATCGAGCCGTGCTGCCCGCGGGGACGGATTCGAAGTCGGCTTGGCGAGTGCAGAGGGAAAGTTGCTAATCGTCTGCTGGTGCCGCTCATGCGCGGGCGCGCGGACCGCAGATCACTGATTCTCCTCATGCTTTGCTGGACCTGCACCCAGTCGGGGCGCGCGGGTCCGGGTTGTTGGAAGATACATACCAGACGAACTCGGCGTAACAGATACTTGCCTGCGGCGTCGGAGGACGGCATCGTCCACTCGTCCCCGCGTGCGCGCAGGAGCCGAGGGGCCGCGGCCCCGAGCGGATTCCGGCTCACGCGCGGAGACGGACGCGCCGTCCCAGTGTGGTTGACGGAGGCATCGGAGCTGCTTTGCGATGTTGGTCACTGAGCGGCTTCCCGTTCGTGTCCGGCCGCCAGGGTGGACGAAAGTGGCCGAGCGATAACTGACATACACCGCTCGAGTCCGAGACGTGTATGGGACCCCCGCTTCGACGGCGGTGCTTCGGCAGGTAAATTTTCGGCCGGAAACAATATTGGGCGGTACTGGGTCCTGCGGGTGTTCGACCCAGGTGCTCAGGCTTGATGTGGAGAGCTGGAACAATCAGGTGTCATCGCTGGACAATCTCGATAGCAGTTCTCCTCATACAGAGTCCGTGACCGGAAACACTCCGGGGAAATCCGATCTCTTTCCTCTTTCTGCTGCTCAACGCGGTATCTGGTTCGCCCAGCACCTCCTCGGCGAGGTGCCCATCGCGATCGCTCAGTACGTCGAGATCGCCGATTTCGACCTCGACATCGACCTGCTGAGCGCGATCGGGCCGGTCGCGCTCAGGGAACTCGGCACGGGACTGCTTCGGGTCGTCGAGTGGGATGGTGAGCCGTTCCAGCAGATCGACGAGGCGCTCGCATTCGAGATGACTCATCTCGATCTCCGGTCCGAAGACGATCCGCTGGTAGTCGCGCAAGCATGGATGCGCGCCGAGTACAGCAGCCCTATCGACCTCGTGAACGACCGGCTGATTCGCACGGCGATGCTGCGTCTCGCCGACGATCACTACTACTGGTACTCACGAATCCATCACATCGCGCTCGACGGCTTCGGTGCGATGACGTTCATGAACCGGGCAGCGGAGTTGTACACCGCAGCAGTGGAGGGGCGTGAACCAGCGACGTTCCAGGCCAGCGGATTGCGTGAGATCGTCGAGGAGGAGGCGCGCTATCGCACCTCCACCCGGTTCGAGAAGGACCGCACGCACTGGGCCGATCGCAGCCGTGACTTTCCGCACCCGATCAGCCTCGCCGGGCGCGCCGCCGGCCTCGGCACCCCCTCGCTGGTGGCCAGTGCACCGCTGCCCAGCGCCACGGAGGTCGCCTTGCGGAGACTGCTCGAGCAGCAGCAGGGCGCGACATTCGCGGTCGCCGCGGTCGCTGCCGTAACCGCCTTCCTGTCACGCCTGACGGGCGAGGGCGATATCGTGCTGAGCCTGCCGGTCTCGGCGCGCACTACCGCGAAGCTACGCAACTCGGGTGGCATGGTGTCGAACGTGGTCCCGATCCGCCTCCCGGTGCACGCCGAGACGACCTTCGCGGACTTAATCCGGCAAACGCAGCTGGAGTTGACCGGCGCGCTGCGGCATCAGCGGTACCGGCACGAAGACATTCGGCGGGACGCCGGCGTCGGGGGCGGCCGGCGCGGCTTCTTCGGACCGTCGATCAACATCATGATGTTCCACGACGAGATTCGGCTCGGCCCCGCGATCGGCCGCCTCCACGTGCTGACCACCGGGCCGGTCGAGGACCTCGCCGTCAACATCTATCCCGGCGTCGCGGGCCACCCGGCGCATATCGACTTCGAGGCCAACCCCAATCTGTACACCGAGGAGCAACTCCGCAGTCACCACGCGCGGTTCCTCGAATTCTTCGCCGCCGTCGTGGAGTCTGCCGCCGGCGACCGCATCGGTACCCTCGACGTGCTTCACGCCGATGAACGAGCAGATCTGGTCCCGTTCCACGGCCCCCGGATCCAGCCGTCCCGGCTGCTTCCGGAACTGCTGGCCGACGGGGTGACTGCCGCACCGAACGGCGCCGCGATCCAAGCGTCGGGTCGGGAGATCAGCTATCGGGATCTCGACGCGGATTCAAACCGGTTGGCGCGATTGCTGATCGAGGCGGGCGCCGGGCCGGAGACCTGTGTGGCTCTGAGTCTGCCCCGGTCTGCGGAGTCCCTCCTCGCGTTCTGGGCGGTTGCGAAGACCGGAGCCGCGTTCGTGCCGATCGACCCGAAACTTCCGACCGAGCGGATCACGCACATGCTCGCGGATTCGGGTGCGCTCGTCGGGATCACTCTGGATGAGCTTTGCCCGTCGTTGCCGGACACCACCAGCTGGATAGTCCTCGACGACGTTACGGTGCGCGTGCGTTGTGCCCGTCTGTCCGATGCGGCGATCACCGACTGGGATCGGCGAGCCCCGCTGTCGGTCCACAACGCGGCCTACATGATCTACACGTCCGGCTCGACCGGCGTTCCCAAGGGTGTTGTCGTCACGCACAACGGGCTGGCGAACTTCGCGGCCACCGCCAGGCCGGAACTCGGTGTCACCCGCGAATCGCGAGTTCTGCGGTTCTCATCGGCCAGTTTCGACGCGTCCGTGTTCGAGATGATCCAGGCATTCAGCGTCGGCGCCACGATGGTCGTCGCACCACCCGAGATGTACGGCGGCGGTGAACTGGTCGATCTGCTGCGCGAACAGCGGGTGACCCATATCATTTCGGCTCCTACCGTACTGAACACCGTCGACCCGCGTGGGCTCGAGCAGCTCGAGGCCGTAGTGGTCGGCGGGGACGTGTGTACTCCGGACCTCGTCGAGCGGTTCGGCGCGGTGTGCCGGTTCACCAACAGCTACGGGCCGACCGAGGCGACGATCATCATCACGGTCGGGGAGCCGTTGGCTCCGGGTGCGCCGATCACCATCGGTCGGCCGATCCAGGGCGCGAGCGTCGTCGTGCTCGACCGCAAGATGCGGTCGGTGCCGGTCGGGGTGGTGGGTGAGCTGTATCTCGCCGGGCCAGCGCTGGCCCGCGGCTACCACAATCGGCACACACTGACCGCGGAACGGTTCGTGGCCAACCCCTTCGGCGAGCCGGGTTCGCGACTCTATCGGACCGGTGACGAGGTGCGCTGGGTGCGCTCTCCGGGGGCGGCCGGCGACGACTACGCCCTCGAGTTCATCGGTCGGTCCGACTCCCAGGTCAAGATCCGCGGGTTTCGTATCGAGCTCGGCGAGATCGACGCGGCACTACTGGCGCAGTGCGGTGTCAATTTCGCGGCTACCGTCATTCAGCAGACCGCCGGTGGAACGGCGACCCTGGTTTCGTACGTGCGTCTGGACGCCGGCTGCGAATTCGATCCTGCTGCGATCGTCGAGGGCGTCGCAGCCGTCGTGCCCTCGCACATGGTGCCCCCGATAGTGATGCGGCTCGAGCATGTGCCGGTGACTGCGGCCGGCAAACTCGACCGCAGCGCCCTGCCACAGCCACATTTCGGCTCCCGAGACCACGAATTCCGCGCCCCGTCGACGTCGGCGGAGAAGCTGCTCGCCGACCTTGTCGCCGAGACGCTCGGGCTGGAACGGGTCAGTGTGGACGACTCACTGTTCGGGCTCGGTGGCGACAGCATCGTCGCGATGCAGATCGCCGCCCGCGCCAGAGCACTCGGACTCGGGTTCACCGCGCGGGCGGTCTTCGAGCACAAGACCATCGCCGCAATCGCCCGGGTGGCAGAGCAGGTCGAACCGGAATCAGCGGTCCTACTCCGAGAACTGGCCGGCGGGGGTGTCGGCCGTATCCCGCTGACGCCGATCATGTACTCGATGCTCGAGCGGGGCCCCTTCGCCGACTTTTCCCAAGCGCTGCTGCTGACCCTGCCCGCCGATGTCGACTCGAATCGGTTGAGCGCGACGTTGGCGGCGGTGCTCGATCATCATGATGTGTTGCGCTCGAGGTTCTTCCACGACGGCAGTAGCTGGGTGTTCGAAACGAGTGACACCGGATCCGTGGCAACCGACCGGCTGATCTCGCAGATCCCGGCGGTGGCGGCGCCGGGCAGTCGTGCGTTCACCGAAATGGTGAGGGCTGAATATGCGGCCGCGGTGAGTCGTCTCGACCCGGAAAACGGGATCATGCTGCAGCTCGTCTGGTTTGCACCGGACACCGTGCAGGCGCGCGGCCGGTTGCTGATCGTCGCGCATCACTTGGTGGTGGACGGGGTGTCGTGGCGGGTGCTCTTGCCGGACTTCGCGATGGCGTGGCTTCGACTGGGTGCCGGACAAACCTCGGTATCGGCTCCTGTGGGCACCTCGTTCCGCCGCTGGGCCCACGGCGTGCGGGACGCCGCCGACCGTGGCGCGCACGCCGGTGAACTGGCGTACTGGCAGCAGGTTCTCGGCGGCCGTGATCCGTTGATCGGCGCTCGTGCGATCGAGCCGTCAACCGACACCATGGCTACGACCGAGCGGGTGCACATCGAAGTCAGCGCCGCCGTGACGGAGACCGTACTCTCGCACCTTCCGGACGTCTTCGGGTGCGGGGTCAACGATGGTCTCCTCTCCGCGCTGGCGTTGGCTATGGCCGAGTGGCGGCGCTCGCGCGGTGTCGACGAACCGTCTGTGCTGCTGACGTTGGAAGGTCATGGCCGCGAGGAAGACGCCGTGGCGGGCGCCGACGTCGCGGGTACCGTCGGTTGGTTCACCAGTGCCTTCCCGGTTCGGCTCGAGGTGCCCGTCGTCGAGCTCGCCGAGGCTTTCGAGGGCGGACACGCCGCCGGTGACGTCATCAAGGCCGTCAAGGAGCAACTCGTCGCCGTGCCCGCCCGCGGCGTCGGATACGGGGTGCTTCGGTACCTCGACGAGACCACCGTGCCGATACTCGCGGCCCTGCCGACGCCCCAGATCAGCTTCAACTACCTGGGCCGGCTCGGCGGGCAGCACCTTGCGGAGGAGTTGCAGGAACTGGGCTGGATGCCGGACCCGGAGACTCCGGATCTCATCGCGGCGAGCGGGT
Organism: Rhodococcus jostii RHA1; assembly: GCF_000014565.1. NCBI lineage: Bacteria > Bacillati > Actinomycetota > Actinomycetes > Mycobacteriales > Nocardiaceae > Rhodococcus > Rhodococcus jostii. Next base: position 5,786,192 of record NC_008268.1, read on the forward strand.
CCGCCATGGCGGTGGCGGCGACGATCGATATCAACGCCGTTGTCGTCGACAGCCCCGAGGGGCCTCGCCTGGTGGCGTCGTTCGCCTACCCGCGCGGGGTGCTCCGGGACTCCGACGTCGCGACACTGGCGGATCTGTGGCGGCGCGCCCTCGACGGTCTCGCCGCCCACACCGCACTTCCCGGGGCGGGCGGTCTGACGCCGTCCGATCTGCCGCTGGTGTCGGTGGGCCAGCAGCAAATCGAGCGTTGGGAACGGCGGTTCCCCGCCTTGCGCGAGGTCTGGTCGTTGTCCCCGCTGCAGTCCGGGCTGCTGTTCCACGCCACTCTTGCCGCCGAGACTCTCGACGTGTACACCGCGCAACTGCGCATCGATCTCGAGGGTGCGGTCGACGCCGTGCGGCTGCGCGAGGCGGCGTCCGGCCTACTCGCTCACCATCCGGGCCTGCGGACCGCCTTCGTGTACGACGACGACGGAGTGCCCGCGCAGTTGGTGGTCGACGATGTAGAGCTGCCTTGGGAAGAGGTCGATCTCGTCGGGACCGACACCGCCGATGGCGAGCTGATCCGTTTGCTTGCCGAGCACCGCACCGCCCGATTCGACCTGACCGGGCCGCCGCTGCTGCGGCTGCTGCTTGTTCGCACCGCACCCGAGCGTTACGTGCTTGCTTTGACGAATCATCACATCATTCTCGACGGCTGGTCGATGCCACTGCTGGTGCGCGAGCTGCTGGTTCGGTACGCCGCCGGAGGCGCCCCGGCCGCACTGCCGGAGCCGCCCCCGTACCGAACCTATCTGCACTGGGCGGCGAACCGCGATACCGACGAATCGGCCCGTGTCTGGGACACCGCGCTCGACGGATTCGCGGAGCCCACGCTGCTCGTGCCCCAGGCATCGTCCCCTACGCACTACGGTGTGCCGGGTGAGGTCGACGTCGCGCTGCCCGTCACGCTGATCGAGGCACTCGCGGCCCTGACGCAGCGCGGTGGGGTCACCATGAATACGGTGGTACAGGCGGCGTGGGGACTGGTGTTGTCCCGGCTGCTCTCCCGCGACGATGTCGTTTTCGGCACCACGGTCTCGGGTCGACCTGCGCAGCTGCCGGGCGTCGAGAACATGCTGGGGCTGTTCATCAACACGCTGCCCGTGCGAGTGCAGGTGGATCCGGGTGAAACCCTCGAGCAGCTGCTCACCCGACTGCAGGACGAGCAGGCGACGCTGCTCGATCACCATCACATCGGGCTCGGTGACATCCAGTCGCGTGTGGGGCTGGGGAACCTGTTCGACACGTTGTCCGTGTTCGAGTCGTATCCCGTGGACAAGTCCGGGTTCGACGAGCACACCGACATCGCGGGTATGCGTGTGAGCGGCATCGATGCCCGTGATGCCACGCACTATCCGATCACTGTGCTGTCGATCCTCGAACCACGCTTGCGGCTGAGTCTGCGCTACCAGCCGGCAGTCGTCGACCGCGATACGGCCACGACGCTCGCGGCCCGCATGACCCGGGTTCTCGAGACCATCGCGAGCGATACGGAGACGAGGGTCGGTGCCCTCGACTTGTTCACCGCGGGTGAACGAGAACTGGTCGTCGACACCTGGAACGCGACCGAACACCTGCTGCCTCGACTCACTCTCGCCGAGCTGTTCGCCGCGCAGGTGGCTCGCACCCCTGAGGCCCCGGCGGTCGCGTTCGGGGGGACGATGTTGTCGTACGCGGAGTTCGACGCCTGCGCGAATCGGCTGGCCCGGCACCTGATCGGTGCGGGTGTGGGTCCCGAAGCGCTGGTGGGTATCGCGGTGCGCCGGTCGGTGGATCTGCTGGTGGGTATCTACGCGGTGATCAAGGCCGGCGGCGCCTATGTCCCGATAGACCCGGACCAGCCTGCCGAGCGCACTGCGTACGTGTTGGCAACGGCGGATCCGGTTCTGATCCTCACCACCACCGGCGACCGCGTGGCACTGCGTGCGGCCGCCCCGATGGTCGACCTCGACACCCTCGATGTGTCCGCCGAATCCTCCGACCCGGTCGGGGACCGGGACCGGCTGGCGCCATTGCATCCTGACAATCCGGCATACGTCATTTTCACGTCCGGGTCGACGGGCAGACCCAAGGGTGTCGCGGTGCCGCACGAGGGCATCGTGAACCGGCTGCTGTGGATGCAGCACCGGTACCCGCTGGGCGCCGGTGACGTGGTGCTGCAGAAGACTCCCGTGACGTTCGATGTGTCGGTGTGGGAGTTGTTCTGGCCGTTGCAGACCGGTGCACGGCTGGTGATCGCCGAACCGGATGGGCACCGGGATCCCGTCTATCTCGAGCGGGTGCTCCGCGAGCAGTCGGTGACCACCGTGCATTTCGTGCCGTCGATGCTCGCGGTGTTCCTGGCCGGCGCGCATGTCGAGGGGTGTGGTTCGCTACGCCGGGTGTTCACCAGCGGTGAGGCGCTCCCGCCTGCGACGGCGGCGGACCTGAACCGGGTGAGCGGCACAGAGCTGCACAACCTGTACGGTCCCACCGAGGCATCGGTCGACGTCACCGCCTACGAGACGCGGCCGGACGAGAACGTCGTGCCGATCGGAGCCCCGGTCTGGAACACGCAGACGTATGTGCTCGACGCGCGTTTGCGTCCGGTTCCCGTCGGGGTGGCGGGGGAGTTGTACCTGGGCGGGCGTCAGCTGGCCCGCGGGTACCAGCGCCGGGCTGACCTGACTGCGGATCGGTTCGTCGCGAACCCCTTTGCGGTTGCGGGAGACGGCCGGGGCGGTGCCCGGCTCTACCGCACCGGCGACCTGGTGCGGTGGCTGCCGAATGGGCAGCTCGACTACCTGGGTCGTACCGACTTTCAGGTCAAGCTTCGCGGTCAGCGCATCGAGCTCGGTGAAATCGAGGCCGTGCTGTTGCGGCACGACGATGTCGCTCAGGCGGTGGTGGTGGTTCGCAACGATGGCTCCACCGGCGACTACCTCGCCGCGTACGTCGTACCCGCAGTCGGGGCGGCCGCGGACGAGCGCGCTGTCCTCGACTTCGCGGTGGTCCTGCTGCCCCGCTACATGGTGCCGTCGGCCCTGGTTGTGCTCGAGGCGCTGCCGGTGACCGGGAACGGCAAGCTCGACCGCAAGGCACTACCGGTCCCGGAATTCGCAGGTTCGGCGGAGTACGTCCCGCCGAACACACCGACCGAGCATGCCCTGGCGGAAATTTTCGTGGACGTCCTCGGAATCGACGGGATCGGGGTGTCGGACAGCTTCTTCGACCTCGGGGGCAACTCGCTCGTGGCCACGCGGGTGCTGGCCCGGATCAACGCCGAGTTCGGTGCGGTGGTTACGGTGCGGGAGCTGTTCGAGGGGCCGACTGTCCGAGCTCTGGCAGCTGTGGTCGCTCGCGCGAATGTCGGCGCGCGACGGCTCCCCGTTCTCGCGGCCGGACCGAGGCCGGACCGGATTCCGCTGTCCCTGGCTCAGAACCGGATGTGGTTTCTCAACCGATTCGACCCGGGTTCCGGCGCCTACAACGTGGCGGCGGCCCTCCGGCTGTCCGGCACGCTCGACGTCGACGCACTCCGGCGCTCCGCCGCGGACATCCTCGAACGGCACGAGGCGCTGCGGACGATCTACCCCGACTCCCCGGACGGTCCGCATCAGGTGATCCTGTCGGCCACTCACTCCGAGGCTGACCGGGACCTGCTGCGCGCGGCGCCCGAAGTGGTGGACACCGATCTCGGTGAACGGATCCGGGAGTTGGTGGCCCGCGGATTCGATGTCACCACGCAGATCCCGATCGCCTTGACGTTGCTCCCGACCGGGGACCCGCGTGAGCACGTGCTGGTGATGGTGGTGCACCACATCAGCATCGACGGCTTGTCGATCCAGGTACTCGCCCGGGACCTGGTGCATGCCTACTCGGCCCGCACCGCCGGTGATCCGCCCTCATGGACCCCGCTGCCGGTGCAGTATGCGGATTTCGCCCTGTGGCAACGATCGGCGCTCGGGGACGAGGCCGACCCGGAATCCACGACGGCCACGCAGCTCGCGTACTGGTCCCGGCACCTGGCGGACGGCCCCGCCGTGCTGGATTTGCCCGCAGACCGTCCCCGCCCTGCGCGGGCGTCGCATCGCGGGATACGCACCGAATTCATCGTCGACGCCGATCTCACCGAACAACTCGCCGCGCTGGGACGCGAGCAGGGCGCCACGATGTTCATGGTGTTGCACGCCGCCCTGTCGGTGTTGTTGGCGCGGCTGAGCGGGACCACCGACATCGCGGTCGGGAGCCCGATTGCCGGTCGCGGTGAACGGGCGCTCGAGGATCTGGTGGGCATGTTCGTCAACACGTTGGTGCTGCGCACTCGGGTCGACCCGGCGTGGAGTTTCATCGAGCTGCTCGCGCACACGCGGGCCACCGATCTGGCCGCCTACGACCACGCGGACGTACCGTTCGAACGTGTGGTGGACGCGGTCGCCCCGCCGCGGTCACCGGCATATGCGCCGCTGTTCCAGGTCGCGCTGTCATTGCAGAACCACGGCGCCGCGACCCTCGAACTGCCGGGTCTGCACATCGACCCGGTTGATCCCGGCGTGGACGTCGCGAAGTTCGACCTCGAGCTGACCCTGCGTGAGCAGGACGGCGCACTGGCGGCCGCGCTCATCTCGGCCGCCGATCTGTTCGACGGGTCGACGTCCGCGCGATTCGCCGCGCGATTCGTCCGGCTCCTCGCGGGCATCGCCGCGGATCCGCGGGTGCCCGTCGGCGATATCGACGTGATGGGCAATGCCGAGCGGGGGCGGATGCTGGCCGCCGCGCAGCCGCAGCCGCTGAGACTGCCGGCGCGGACACTGCCGGACATTCTGGTGGCCGGCGTCGCGGCGAACCCGGGCGGTATCGCCCTGACCTGCGGCGGCACCGCGATGACCTACGCCGAGCTCGACGCCCGATCGAATCGTCTGGCGCGGGTGTTGATCTCGCGGGGTGTCGGGCCCGAATCGTTTGTGGCGTTGGCGTTCCCCAGATCGATCGCGTCGATGGTGGCGGTGTGGGCGGTGGCCAAGACCGGCGGCGGATTCGTGCCGGTCGATCCGAGCCTGCCGACCGAACGAATCGAGCGCATGGTCGTCGACTCCGGTGCGGTGATCGGCCTCACCAGTGTTCAGACGACTCGCCTGCCGGGGGAGATCGACTGGGTGGTGCTCGATGAGGCGGGAGCGTACGGTTCGTGCGGTGAGCGTTCGACGGCGGCCGTCACCGACGACGAGCGCACCGCTTCCCTCGAGCTGTCCAACGCGGCGTACATGATCTACACCTCCGGCTCGACCGGCATACCCAAGGGGGTCGTGGTCAGCCATCGGGGGTTGGCGTCGTTCACTACCGGCTCCCGCCAGGAGTTGGGATTGACGACCCGCTCTCGGGTTCTGCGGTACTCGTCGTCGAGTTTCGATGCGTCGGTGTTCGAGATGATTGCGGGCTTCAGTGCCGGCGCGACGATGGTGATCGCGCCGCCCGACATCGTCGGCGGCGCCGAGCTCGCGGAGGTGCTCCGGGGCGAGCGGGTCACCCACGTCATCACGGCGCCGGCGGCGTTGGGAACGGTCGACCCGACGGGCCTGAGGGACCTCGAGACCGTCGTCGTCGGCGGGGACGTGTGCCCGCCGGAGTTGGTCGCGAAGTTTGCTCCCGGGTGCCGTTTTGTCAACAGTTACGGACCCACCGAGACGACCATCGTCATCACGATGACCGAGACGCTGGCGGCGGGAGATCGGATCACGATCGGCGTCCCGATCGCGGGTGCCGGAGCGGTGGTCCTCGATGCGCGGCTGCGTCCGGTGCCGGCCGGGGTCATCGGTGAGCTGTATCTGTCGGGGAGTGGGCTGGCCCGGGGATATCACGCCCGCAGTGCGCTGACTGCCGGCCGGTTCGTGGCCAATCCGTACGGCGGTGTCGGCGAACTCATGTACCGCACGGGCGATGTGGTGCGGTGGACTCTCAGCGGAACGTTGGATTTTGTGGGTCGCAGTGACTCGCAGGTTCAGTTGCGTGGTCTCCGGATCGAGCTCGGGGAGATCGAGTCGGCGCTGGTGGCGTGTGAGTCGATCGCGCAGGCGGTCGTGATCGTGCGCGAGGGTGACGTCGCCCAGCAGTTGGTCGGGTATGTGGTGCCGGCGAGCGGGCACATCGTCGACGTCGATGCGACGCGTGAGGTTCTGGGGCGGTCGCTGCCTCGGTACATGGTTCCGGATGCGCTGATGGTGCTCGACGCGTTGCCGTTGAGCACGAGCGGAAAGCTCGACCGGCGTGCGCTGCCGAATCCACTCGTCC